>NZ_FZNO01000001.1 GCF_900188025.1 Blastococcus mobilis | reverse complement strand
GTCACCGCCTTCAGGACCGGTGCGGACACGTCCAGGCTGGCACGATGAGACATAGCGGGCTCCCGGGGAAGAGGAGATCGGCTTTGGCGAGACGATCTTGACCCCGAGAGCCCGCGCCTACATCTGGAACCCGCGCTCCGACCAGCGGCGATGCAATTCAGCCCGCTGAACCTGGTGAGAAAACCTCACTGGTACCACCCGCACATCCGGGAGGACTACACGCAGGAGATGGGCCTGTACGGGAACATCCTCGTCACCCCTGCCGATCCGGCCTACTGGCCGCCGACCCACCGCGAGATCGTCCTGACCCTGGACGACGTGCTGATCGAGGACGGCGCGATCGCGCCGTTCAGCCGGACCGAGACCACTCATGCGGCCATGGGCCGGTACGGCAACGTGCTGCTGGTCGGCGGCGAGACCGACCTGGCGCTGACCGCCCGGACCGGCGAGGTGGTGCGGCTGTGGCTGACCAACACCGCCAACAGTCGCGTCTTCGATGTCCGGCTGCCCGGTGCGCGGATGAAGCTCGTGGGCGGCGACAGCGGACGGATGGAGCGCGAGGAGTTCGTGCCTGGGGTGGTGCTCGCGCCCTCCGAACGGGCCGTGGTCGACGTGCTCTTCGACCACTCCGGCGACCTCTTTCTGGAGCACCGCACCCCCGACCGGACCTACCGGCTGGCCTCGATCTCCGTCACCGAAGACGTCGCGGAGCCGTCCCTGCACGCCGCGTTCGACGAGCTGCGCACCGCCCCGGAGCTGGAGACGGAGCGGCAGCAACTGGACGCGTGGCTCGCCGCACCCCCGGACAAGGTCCTCGCCGTGGTCGCGGAGATGGACGACCCGGGCGAGCTGCAGGCATCGGAGGCCGTCAGCTACGCGTGTCCGATGCACCCCGAGGTGGTCAGCGACCGACCAGGACGCTGCCCCAAGTGCGGTATGAAGCTGATGTCCACGTCCGCCGGCGCCAGCAGGGCGCGGGGCCACGGCATCGCCGACATGGCGGACATGGTGGGACACGCGATGGGACGCACCCTCGGGCGCCTCGTGCACCGCTCACCGCACGGCACTGCGCACGGGGAGCCGGAACACGCGGGCCACGGCGAGCACACCGCTCCCCACGGCGGCACGTACGACGGCATCGAGTGGGAAGACGACATGGTCGACTTCAACCGACAGACAACCGCGGCCACGATGCGCTGGAAATTGCTCGACCGGACCGAGGGCGGGAACGCTCCGCCGGTCGACTGGCGGTTCACCACCGGTCAGCGGGTGAAGATCCGGCTGGTCAACGAGATGGACTCCGACCACCCGATGCACCACCCGTTCCACATCCACGGGGCCGGTCGCTTCCTCGTCCTGGCCCGCGACGGCCGGCCCGAGCCCAACCTGGTGTGGAAGGACACCGTCCTGATCCGCCGCGGCCAGACCGTCGACATCCTGTTCGACGTCACCAACCCCGGCCGGTGGATGGCCCACTGCCACATCGCCGAGCACCTGCACAGCGGGATGATGTTCAGCTTCACCGTGGCCGGCGGGGCGACGTCATGACCGGCCCGGCACAGGACCCGGCGGCAGCCGAACAGTTCGACGTCGTCGTGGTCGGCGGCGGCCAGGCCGGCCTGGCCGCCGCCTGGCACCTGCGCCGGCACGGGCGTGCGCTACGTGGTCCTGGAGGCGGCAGCGGAACTCGGGCACTCCTGGCGCACGCGATGGGGATCCTTGCGCCTGTTCACCCCGCAGGAACCCGACCGTGCGGACTCGACCCGCGCGTCGCCCGGAACTGACCACGGCAACCTGGAGGGAGACGGCGATGTCCGGCAAGGAAGCCAAGCTCCTGGCCTTTCCGGTGTACCCGGGAGTGACGGCGTTGGACCTGGTGGGGCCGCTCACCGTCCTGCGCAACATGATCCGCACGCCGTATCGGACCGTCGTCGTCGGCGAACGGGCCGAGGAGCTGGCCACCGACACGCCACTGGGGCTGGTTCCCGCCGCCACCTTCGCCGAGGTCCCGGATCCGTTCGCCGTCTTCGTGCCCGGCGGCGGCCCGGCCACCCTGACGGCCATGCAGGACCAGGCGCTGCTGGGCTACGTCCGTTCCGCGGCGGCGTCGGCCGAGTTCGTCGGCGCCACGGGCAACGGCGCGCTCCTCCTCGGTGCCGCGGGGCTGCTCGAGGGACGACCCGCGGCGATCCAGTGGGCCTACCGGGAACACCTGGAGAACCTGGGGGCCACCTGGGCACCGGAGCGGTGGGTCGAGGACGGCACCATCCTCACCGCCGCCGGCGGTACGGCCGGCATCGACATGACGCTGGCCCTGCGGGCCCGGCTGACCAGCCTCGCCAGTGCCCGGATGGCGCAACTGTTCATCGAGTACGACCCCGAGCCCCCGTTCGGCCGCCTGACGCCGGCCGACGACGAGCTGGCCGGCATCGTGCGCACGACGCAGCATCGGGCCACGACGGGCGCCGATGCGACCGACGAACGGCTGATCGCCTTCGTGCTGTACCCGGGGCTGACCGTGCTCGACCTCGTCGGCCCCCTGCAGGTGCTCACCGCCCTGGAGAAGCTGTCGCCGGGCTACCGCACCGTGGTCGTGTGGGCTCGTCGCGAGCCGGTGCCCACCGACGTCGGCGTATCGGTGACCCCCGACCGGACCTTCGACGAGGTCCCCCACCCGGCGATCGTCGTCGTGCCGGGCGGCAGCGTCCCCACGGTCCGCGCGATGAGCGACCCGCTGGTCCGCGACTACGTGCGCAGCGCCGCCGCCTCGGCCGACCTGGTCACGTCGGTGTGCACGGGGTCGCTCCTCCTGGGTGCCGTCGGCCTGCTCGAGGGCCGTCAGGCCACCACCAACTGGTTCTACTCGGGAATCCTGGAGAACCTCGGGGCGAGCTACCAGCGCCGGCGCTGGGTGGATGACGGCAGGGTGATCATGTCGGCCGGCGTGTCCGCGGGCATCGACATGGCGCTGCACCTGGCTGCCCGGCTGACCGACGAGACCACCGCCCGGCGGGTGCAGCGGGCGATCGACTACGACCCGCAACCGCCGTTCGGCGGCATCGACTACGACCACATCAAGCCGCTGCCTCGCGCGATGCGCGGAACGATCGGCCTGGCCGCGCCGCTCGTGGCGGCGCGGCCGAAGCGGCTCACCCGAGCCGGCCGCTGAACCCGATCAGCCGGTGAAGGCCACCCGTCCGTCCCGATCGGCGTGCCGGGTGGCCCTCCGGACACCGGCCAGGGTGAGCGCGACGGCAAGGGCCGTCAGGGGCCAGCCGAGCAGGAGCTTGCCGAACGCGAGAAGGCCCGGCAGGTCCTCCCGGTAGAGGAACGCCTGCGCACTCGCGCGGACCGCGTAGACCACCGACCACCCCAGGGTGGCCAGTACGAACAGACGGCGCAGGCGCGCGTCGGTTCGCCACTCGCGCCGGCCGAAGAGCAGTCCGTAGAGGGTTCCGATCAGCGGCCGGCCCAGCGCCGCGGATGCGGCCAGGACGACGGCGTAGGCGGCGTCGACGTAGATGCCCGGCAGGAAGAAGCCACGCGCCTCGCCGGATCCGACGGCGAAGAGGATCGCGATCGCAAGTCCGGCCAGACCGGCCAGGGCCTGCTTGGGCGTCTCCTTGCGGGCCAGCCGCAGGACGACGATGCCCAGGCCGGTGGAGACTGCGGTCGCGATGGCCGCGGCCAGAGCCGTCGAGCGGGCGGCGTAGGCGCCGACGAGCGCATTTGCGGCCACGAACACCAGCGGCGGCAGGCCGCCGTCCACGGCGCCGCGCAGACCGCCGACCAGATCCCACACCCGGGCTCGAGGCGCGTCACCCGGTGCCGGTTCCTCGGCGGCCGTCGGCCACGGTCCTGAGACCTGCCCGGTGCCCGTCGTTGCTCGTAGAACGTTCATCGCGCTTCCCCTCCGACCAGCCCGACTTCGGTGTCCGGACGGCCTCACGGTCGCCGACGGTGCTGTCGCGGCGCTGTCGGCGCCGCCTCGTGATGTCGGCCGGCGCGTTCGGTCCGGTCAGCGTCCCGACAGCGCCCGGACAGCTCCGGTGCGCAGCGTCGTCTACGCAGTCGGCACCGCACTCCGACGACGACGGCAGGCGGGCCACGGAATGAACGGCGCCACACCGCCGTTCGCGGTACCCCACCGGGGTACCAATCAGGAAGGAGAAGCGTCATGAGTGCTCACGAGACGGCGGTCCGGAACGCCGCTGAGAGTTCCGAGCCCGAGCCGGTCCACACGCACGGGCCGGAGGCTGCGGTCCATCGGTCCGCGACCGTGGTCAACGGCGGACAGGCGCACACACCCGTGGCTACGCCTGGACGCAGACTGCGGATGCCGCTGGCCGTCTGGGCGATGGTGATCGGCGCCTTCGCGATGGGCGCCGACGAGTTCATCGTCGCCGGCGTCGTCCGGGAGATCGCCGCGTCGCTGGACGTGTCCATCGGCGCGGTCGGCCACTTCGAGAGCGCCTACGCCGTGGGGGTGGCCGTCGGCGCACCCCTGTTCGCCGCGCTCGGAACGCGCTTCCCCCGGCGCAGCATGCTGCTGACCACCACCGGGGTCTTCCTCGCCGGCAACCTGCTGTCGGCACTCGGGCCGTCCTACGGCGTGATCATGACTGGCCGGGTGGTCTCTGCCATGGCCCACGGGGCCTTCCTGGGCATCGCGGCCGTCTACGCCGCCGAACTGGTCGACCCGGCTCGCAAGGGTCGGGCCGTGGCCACCGTCTTCACCGGCCTCACCGCATCGACCGTGCTGGGCGCTCCGATCGGCGCCGCCGTCGGCCAGGCTCTAGGGTGGCGGTACACCTTCTGGACGCTCGTGGTCTTCGGCGGCGTGGCGTTGATCGGCCTGCTGGCCTTCCTGCCTGCTCGCCGGAGCAGCTCCCAGCAGCACCCCGCTTCGGACCCCGCTGCCGGGCACGCCGATGAGCACGGCCACGGCGTCGAGCACGCGGATGCGGACATCCGTCCTCCCGCCGGACACGGAGGCCACGGTCACGGTCACGACCACGGCGCCGCCGCTGAACCGGCTGCTGCCCACGGTGAGGCCGCCGGGACCGAAGGACTGGACGCCCACGCGCTGGCGCACCTGGGCGGGGGCGGACAGGGCCCGAGCATGCGGGAGCAGCTGGTCGCGCTCCGTCGTCCCGCGGTCTGGGCCGCCCTGCTGACCACCTTGTTGGGCTACGGCGGCGTGTTCACCAGCTACGTGTACATCGCACCGCAGTACACCGAGGTGACCGGCCTCTCCAGCAGCTGGATCACCCCGCTGCTGCTGCTCTTCGGAGCAGGTCTGTTCGTCGGCAACAACCTCGGCGGGCGGCTGGCCGACAAGCGGCTCATGCCGTCGGTCCTGGGCACGATTGCGACCCTGGGCGCGGTCCTGTTCGCGATGACGTGGCTGATCGAGCACACCGTGACGGCGGTGGTCGGCACGTTCGTGTTCGGTGTCGCCGCATTCTCCGTCGTGGCTCCGCTCCAGCTGCGGGTGATGAACGCGGCCGGGCACGCGCCGGACGTGGCGTCGGCGGCGAACATCTCCGCCTTCACCCTCGGCAGCGCGCTGGGCATCTACCTCGGCGGTGCCGCCATCGACGGAGGTCTGGGGCTCGCCTCGGTGAACTGGATCGGCGGCCTCATCAGCACCTCCGGCCTGGTCGTCGCCGTCCTGAGCTGGCTGCTCATCGACCGTCGTCAGCCTCGGACGCCCGAAACGCATCACCACCACTGAACCGGGCCGGGTTCCGGACGGCGAGTCGACCGGAACCCCGCTTCGGCACCGGGACCCCGGTGCCGTCGGAGGAACAGAAGGGAGGAACGGCCGTGCCCCACATCGTCCGGGAGCCGGGCGTCCTCACCGGGACGCGGATGGCCGCCTTCCTCGCCCTCGTCCACGCCATGAACGATGCGCTCAGCGCAGTACTGGGCGCGCTCCTGCCCACGCTGCAGGCGCGGCTCGCCGCCGGCACGACCACACTGGCGGTGCTCGTAGCGGCCCTCACCGTCAGTTCCTCGGTCACGCAGCCCGTCCTCGGCGCCGTCGCCGACCGGTTCGGTCTGCGCAGGGTCGCCGCCATCGGAGTGGGACTGGGCGCGATCGCGCTGAGCCTGGTCGGTGTCGTCGACTCCGTTCCGATCCTGCTGGGCCTGCTCGTCGTGGGTGGGTTGGGCTCGGCAGCGCTCCACCCGGTGGCCACCAGCATCGTGGGAGGCCCTGCCGCGCGGAACCCCGGCCTGGCGGTGGGACTGTTCACGGCCGGCGGCATGGCAGGCTTCGCCGCCGGTCCCGTTCTCATCCTGTACCTGGTCTCCTCGTTCGGGCCCGGGGCGCTGGCCTGGCTCATGCTGCCCGGCCTGCTCCTCGCCGCGGGCGTCGCTCTGCTGCTGCCGGAGTTCGAGCCGCATACCGACAGCCGACCGCTCCGCTCCCTGGAGCGGAGCATGTTCACCGGGGCTCTCGGGTGGCTCACGGCGGCATCGACCCTGATCGGTCTGGCGTTCATCGCCTTCACCAGCGGCGTACCGCTGTGGCTCGTGCAGTTCCACGGCCTGGCCGCCGACGCGCCACTGCTCGGCTGGACTCTCGGCGCCTTCTCCCTCGGTGCCGCGCTCGGCGCCGTCCTCGGCGGCGCCGTGGCTCCGCGGGTGGGCACCTCCCGGGTCACCGTCCTGTCGCTACTGGCCGCCGCCGGGGCCCTGGTCGTCGTCCTCAGCCTGCCGGCGGGGCCCGCGCTCCCCGCTGTGGCGGCACTCGCGGGTGCGCTGCTGTACGTGAGCCAACCCCTGTTGATCGTGGCGGCGCAGACGGCCGCGCCACGGAGTCCCACCGCCGCGGCCGGTGTCGTCATGGGGTTGGGCAGCGGCATTGCGGGCCTGCTCTACATCGGGGTCGGTGCGCTGCAGGAAGTCATCGGCCTCTCGCCCGCGATGACGCTGACCTTCCTTCTTCTGATCCCGGCCGCGGCCATCGCCCTCCGCGGGCTGACGTTCCAGCAGCGGCGCCGCGTCGGCGACGAAAGAGCGTAGACGGCCCACCGGAGTCAGGTGCCTGCTGACCGGCCCAACGGGCCCGTCGGCCGACTCTCGTACCCTTCAGATCGAATGGGGGTGGCCCATGGCGGCACGACTGTGGACGGCACTGGTGTTGCTGGCCGCCGTCCTCGCGGTGCACGGCCTGCAGTGCACCGATGCCACCGCCGGCGCGGCCCCTGCCGCCGTCCCGACGGCGATCGTCACCGTCGGCGCTCACCCGGCCGCGACTGCCGGGGCCCTGATGGCAGCGGAGCACGTCGAAGCGACCCCGGCTGCCGGCCCTGCCATGGGGCAGGACGCCGGCATCCCCGCCGCGCTGCTTCTCCTGGCCGGACATGGCAGCGCGGCCGGACATGGCAGCGCGCCGCACGGGGAGGACGCACACCTCTGGGTGGTCTGTCTGGCGGTGCTCGCCGCCGGCCTGGCGGTCCTGCTGGCACTGCGCCTCCCCCGGCTGGTTCAGCTGACCTCGGTGTTGCGGGTGCACGTCCGCGCCTCCGCTGCCGCCGTGGCCGACCGGCTGCGGCCCCCCGACCTCTCTGCCCTCTGCCTGCTGCGGATCTAGGCCGAACCCACGACCACCCCGCCCAGCATCTGCTGCACACGGGGCAGTCCTGGCATGCCTTCGATCCCACCACTGCGCAGAGAAGAGACCTGTCCCATGATCCGCACCACCGCACGCCTCACCGCCGCACGCCTCGCCGGCTCGCTCGTGGCCGGCGCCCTCGTCCTCGGCGGCTGCGCCGACGACACCTCCGACGCCGCCGGTCACGCCTCCATGACCAGCAGCGGTGGGTCCTCGTCCGACCCTTCCGACAGCGACGACGGCGCGTTCAACGACGCCGACGTCAGGTTCGCCCAGGGCATGCTGCCCCACCATGAGTCCGCGATCGAGATGGCGCAGCTGGCCGACGGCCGGGCCGCCGACCCGCGCGTCCTCGACCTGGCCACGCGGATCGAGGCCGCCCAGGCACCGGAGATCGACACCCTCACCGGCTGGCTGGACCAGTGGGGAGTCGAGGGCGACACCGGCCACGGCAGCACGGACCACGGCGACATGGGCGAGATGGCCGAGCAGGACATGCAGGCCCTCATGGCCGCCTCCGGCCCGGAGTTCGACCGGTTGTTCCTCCGGATGATGGCCGAGCACCACCGCGGCGCGATCCAGATGGCCGAGACCGAGGTGGCCCAGGGCCAGAACGCCGACGCGATCGCGATGGCCGAATCCATCCGGGACAGCCAGGCGGTGGAGATCGCCGACATGGAGCGGCTGCTCGCCGAGCTCGGCGGCTGAGCGAGGACACGGCGGGGCGGGCCGGCTCGCCCGCCCCGCCGCATCCCCACTCACATCGCCCCCCCCGCACCGAAACTCGGAGATCTCCTTGCTCGAGCCCCACGCTCACCTGCCCCTCACCGTCGGTCGCCGAGCGGTCGCGCGCACCGGTTGGGCGGCGACCGTCCTGGTGGCACTCCTGTCCGGGTGCTCCTCCTCGCAGTCCGGAACCGCCGCCGAGGACCCGCGGACGGCCGAACCCGGCACGCTGCCGTCCGCACACGTCCACGGGGTCGCGATCGACCCCGGGGACGGGACCCTGCGCCTGGCGACCCATGAGGGGCTCTTCGAGGTCGGCGAGGGCGGTGAACTGACCGCGGTCGGCCCGGTCATCGACCTCATGGGCTTCACCGTGGCCGGCGCCGACCACTACCTGGCCTCCGGGCATCCGGGGCTGCGGGTCGACCTGCCGCAACCCGTGGGCCTCATCGAGACCACCGACGGGGGCGCGACATGGGAGCCGGTGTCCCGACAGGGACAGTCGGACTTCCACGCCCTCACCGTCAGCGACGCAGGCATCCTCGGCTACGACGGGACGCTGCTCCGCAGCGCCGACGGCCGGACGTGGGAGCAGCTGCAGATCCCCGACGAACCGCACACCCTCGCCGCCGCGCCGGACGACAGCAACCTGCTGGCCACCACGCAGCAGGGACTCCTGCGGTCGGCAGACGCCGGCTCCTCGTGGTCCCTCGTCGAGACCGCGCCGCTGTTGCAGGTGGTCACCTGGTCCGGCGACGGCACCACCGCGGTCGGCGTCGACCCGGAGGGCACGGTCTGGACCAGCACCGACGGGGCCGGGACCTGGCAGCAGGCGGCGCGGCTGGGTGCAGCCCCACACGCCGTGGCCGCAGCCCCCGGCGACGGCGGGTCGCAGCGGATCGCCGTCGTCACCGACAACGGTCTGCTGCAGTCCACCGACGCGGGGAAGACGTTCGCCGTCGTGCTGGAACGCTGACCGCCTGCCTGCCGGCGTGGGACTCGCACTGGTCCCCGCAGGCCGTGCACGCCGCCGCGCGGGCCCCCAGTACCGCTCGCGTCAGGTCGGCGTCGTAGCCGGTGTGCCGGGACAGCATCCGTCCGGTGCCGCACACGCCGGCGCAGTCGAGGTCGGTGCGGATGCACGTGGTCAGCTCGGCCACCGTGTCCTCGGACCAGCAGCACTCGGCGCCGGAGCAGCACATGGCTGACGGACCAGGAGACGGCGACCGACCGCGCCGAACGAACAGCCGTGCCCGTCGTCGAGATCGAGGTTCCGGGGCCTGGCCCGGACCGATGGGATCGCCATGGACGCCGTGAAGACATGGACCGTTCACGTCGACATCGACGAGCACGAAGGGCGCACGCGCGCGGTCGCCCGCTTGCGCACAGGTGGTGCCGACGCCCTGGCCGGCACAGGGCTCGCCAGGCTCAACCCCGCGGACCGTGACGTGCCCCGGATCGGCGACGAACTGGCGGCCGCCCGGGCCCTGTCGGAGCTGAGCCATCTCCTGCTCGACATCGCCGCACGGGACATCGAGCAGAGCAGCGGGGTGCCGGCCCACCCCGTCCTGTGACGTCAGGGTCATCGGGACTCAGCTCTCTGTCACCCGGACCGACTCGACACCAGACTACGGACCTCGCGCAGGGCCACGGAGAGCGTTGCCAGGTCCGCCCGGTCGTCGGCGGCGACGTCCTGGAGGACGGCGAGACATCGGCCGACGGCCGGTTCACTGCGCGTGAACCACTGCTGGATCAGCTCGGCACTGTGCTGCGCGGGGTCACCCACCTGCAAGACGTCGGCGGTCAGCGAGGCCCGGACGGCGTAGAGGTCGTCGCGGAGCGCCGCACGGGCCAGGGCCTGCCATCGGTCGTCACGGGGAAGCCGCAGGATGCGCTCGCGCAGCCAGTCGAGGTGCAGCTGTGGGCCGAGAGCGACGTAGACAGCGGCCACCTGCTCCCACTCCCGGCCGGTCGCGGAGGCCACGTCGATGACGTCCAACGCGGAGAAGAGCGCCGGCAGCCCGGCCACCCGTCGGGCGAGCGCTTCGGGGACGCCGTCCGCGGTGAAGCCGGCGACCGCGGCCTCGATTGCCTCGTCCGCTTCCTGCGAGCCGGCGAGCAGGCGCGGTATCTCGTCGGCCAGCAGCGGGACGGACGGCCCGAAGTGCTGGACGGTCGCTCGGATGTCCAGTGGCTGACGTCGGTTCCGGAGCAGCCAGCGGCTCGCGCGTTCGGCCAACGTCCGCCCCTCGAGCCGGAGCCGGATCTGGGTGTCCGTCGAGACATCGGCCAGCGACTCGATCTCGGCGTGCAGCTGCGCCAGCCCGAAGATTTCCCAGCTCGCGAGGTGTGCGCGGGCGATGTGCGGGACGGGGAGGCCGATCTCCTCGGCCAGGCGGAACGCGAACGTGGTGCCGGCGCGGTTGACCATCGCGTTCGTCACGCAGGTCGCGATGATCTCGCGGCGGAGCGGGTGATCCGCCAGGCGGTCGGCGTACCGGTCCCGGATGGCCGTCGGGAAGTAGTCGGCCAGTTCGGCGGACAGGAACGCGTCGTCGGGGAGGTCGGAGGCGAGCAGCTCGTCGGATATCCAGATCTTCGAGTAGGCCAGCAGGACGGCGAACTCGGGCATGACCAGACCGCCCCCGGCCGCCGCGCGCTCGGCCAGTTCGTCGTCCGTCGGCAGGAACTCGAGCGCCCGGTTGAGGCGCCCGGACCGCTCGAGGGCGCTCAGGTATCGCACGTGCACGTCGAGCATGGCGCGCGCCTGCGCTTCGGCGTTGTACAGCGCCCGGGTCTGGGCGGCGTTGTCGCCGAGCACCAGCTCCCCCACCTCGTCGGTCATCTCTGCGAGCAGGGCATCTCGTTGCTTGCCCGTGAGGTCTCCGTCGGCGGCCACGCGGTCGAGAAGGATCTTGATGTTGACCTCGTGATCGGAGCAGTCCACTCCGGCGGAGTTGTCGATCGCGTCGGTGTTGATGCGCCCGCCCCCGAGCGCGAACTCGACCCGGCCCCGCTGCGTGACGCCGAGGTTGCCGCCCTCACCGACGACACGGCACCGTAGTTGGCCGGCGTCGACACGCACCTGGTCGTTGCGCTTGTCCCCCACCTCGGCGTGGGTCTCCGCCGAGGCCTTGACGTAGGTGCCGACGCCGCCGTTCCACAGCAGGTCGACGGGGGCTCTCAGGATGGCGCGGATCAGCTCGTCCGGGGTGAGGAACTCCGCCGTGACGTCCAGCCGGCCCCGGACCTCCGGGGTGAGCGCAACGGTCTTCGCCGTCCGCGGGAAGACACCGCCTCCGGCCGAGATCCGCGATGCGTCGTAGTCCGCCCAGCTGGAACCGGGGAGGTCGAACAGCCGGGTGCGCTCGGCGAAGCTCGCCGCCGGATCCGGATCGGGGTCCAGGAAGACATGCCGATGGTCGAAGGCAGCCACCAAGCGGATGTGCCGGGAGAGCAGCATGCCGTTGCCGAAGACGTCTCCCGACATGTCCCCGATCCCGGCCACCGTGACGTCGTCGTTCTGCACGTCGACGCCGAGGCCGCGGAAGTGGCGCTGGACCGAGATCCAGGCTCCTCGCGCCGTGATGCCCATCGCCTTGTGGTCGTAGCCGGCCGACCCCCCTGACGCGAACGCGTCCCCCAGCCAGAACCCGTACTCCCGAGAAATGGCGTTGGCGATGTCGGAGAAGGTCGCGGTGCCCTTGTCGGCGGCCACGACGAGATACGCGTCGTCCTCGTCGTGGCGCACCACGCGCTCGGGCGGGACGACCTCGCCCGCCACGAGGTTGTCGGTCACGGAGAGCAGTCCACGGATGAATGCCGAGTAGCAGGCGACGACCTCGGCCTGCAGCCGGTCCCGGTCCTTGGGCGGGTTCTTGACGACGAAGCCGCCCTTGGCGCCGACCGGCACGATCACGGCGTTCTTCACCGTCTGCGCCTTCATCAGCCCGAGCACCTCGGTGCGGAAGTCCTCCGGCCGGTCGGACCAGCGCAGGCCGCCGCGGGCGACCGGCCCACCGCGCAGGTGGACGCCCTCGACGCGGGGCGAGTACACGAAGATCTCGAACATCGGCCGTGGGAGGGGCAGGTCGGGGATCTGCGCCGGGGCGAGTTTGATCGAGATCCACGGCTCGGGCTCACCGTGGGGTCCGGCCTGGAAGTAGTTGGTCCGCAGAGTCGCCTCCACGATCCGGAGCAGGGCGCGCAGGACCCGGTCCTCGTTGAGGCTGGTGACGGCGTCGAGCCCGCTCTCGAAGTCGTGGACGATGTGCTTGGCGGTGAGATCCCGGTCCCCGGTGTGATCCGGATCCAGCCGGACCCGGAAGAGCTCGAACAGCCGGCGGGCGAGCCCGGGATGGTTGGTCAGGGTCGTCACGGTGTAGTCCAGGGCGAAGGTGGCGCCGACCTGCCGGAGGTACTTCGCGTAGGCCCGGACGACGGCCACCTCTCGTCCCCGTAGCCCGGCGCGGAGAACCAGTCGGTTGAGCCCGTCGTTCTCCAGGTCGCCGCACCAGACCATGGCGAAGGCCTCTTGGAAGCGCTCCCGCATCCCGTCGGTGTCGAGGTCGGGCATCTGCTCATGGCGTAGCCCGAAATCGTAGATCCAGACCGGATCGGCACCGGCAGGTCGCACCTCGTACGGGCGCTCGTCGACGACGTGGACGCCCATGTTCTCCAGGAGGGGAAGGACGTCGGAGAGGGTGACGGACTGACCGTGACGGAACAGCTTGAACCGCAGCGTGCCCGGCGCGGCCTCCAGCGGTCGGTACAGGTGCATCGCGAGGTCGTCGCCACCGCCGAGTCCCTCCATCCGCCCGATGTCGACGACGGCCGCGGCAGCAGGGGTGTCGTGCCGGTAGGCCGCCGGGAACGCCTCGGCGTAGCGGTCGTGGAGGGCGACCCCGCGTTCCTCGCCGAGCTGGTCGACCAGCGCGTCGTACAGGTCGTCGCTCCACGAGCGCATCGCCGCGACGAGCCGGGCCTCGATCCCGGCGACGTCGTACTCCGGGACCGCGCCGGGTTCGGTGTGGACGGTGATGTGCAGCCGGGCCAGGACCGATTCGCTCACCTGCGTGGCGTACTGCGTGCTCACGCCCTCGAAGGCCGCCTGCAGGATGCCTTCGATGCGGGTGCGCAGAGCCGTGGTGAGCCGGTCGCGCGGCAGGTACACCAGGCAGGACATGAAGCGGCCGAACATGTCACGACGCACGAGGAGGCGGAGGCGCTGACGGTCCTGGATGTCGAGGATGGCCGTCGCCGCCTCGTACAGCTCCCCCGGGTCGATCTGGAACAGCTCTTCGCGGGGGTAGTCCTCGAGGATGTTCAGCAGCATCCGCCCGTCGAAGCTGTCCGGTGGGTAGCCGGCCCGGTCCAGCACGGCCTGCACCTTGCGGCGGAGGACCGGGATGTCCCTGGGCGATTGCCGGTAGGCCGCGCTCGTCATGAGGCCGAGGAAGCGCCGTTCCCCGAGCGCGGCACCCTCGGGGCTCAGCGACTTGACGCCGATGTAGTCCAGGTAGTTGGGCTTGTGGACGGTCGACCGCGAGTTCGCCTTGGTGAGGTTGAGCAGCCCGGGCTCGCGCGCCTTCTGCCGAACCTCGGGCGGCAGTTTCGCGAAGCTGTGCGAGATCGGGCGGCTCCGGCTGTCGCGCAGCAGGCCCAGCCCCGTCCCCGGGACGGCGCACAGCGCGTCCTCGCCGCCCTCTCTGCCCAGCTCGTACTCGCGGTAACCGAGGAACGTGAAGTGGTCGTCTGCGAGCCACCGCAGCAGGGCGGCCGCCTCCTTCCGATCGTCCTCGTCGAGGGCCGTTGCCTCGATCGCCACGAGGTCGGCAACCGCGAGGGCTTGCTCGCGCATCCCTGACCAGTCCTCGACCGCGGCACGCACGTCGCCCAGGACGCGGAGGACGTCCCGGCCCAGGCCGTCCACCACCGCGGCGTCGGTCTGCCGGTCGACCTCCAGGTGGACGAACGACTCGGACACCGTTCCCGACGTCGGATCGTGCGGGGAGAGGATGCCGACGAGCCGCCCCCCTGTGTCGCGACGTACCGAGACGACAGGGTGCACGGTGAGATGCAGTCCGAGGCCGTGCCGGATGACCTCCGTCGTCGCCGAGTCGACGACGAACGGCATGTCGTCGGTCACGATGTCGACGACGGTGTGCGCCGAACCGAAGCCGTGCTCCTCGAAATCCGGGGAGTACACCCGCACTGCGGGTGCACCTGGCGCTCGGTCGAGGGCGAGGGTCAGGTGCGACATCGCGGCGCCGTACAGGTCGTGCACCGACCGAGCCGCCAGGTCGTCGCGAGCGACGTGCCGGTAGTACTGCCCGACGAACGTCTGGAACAGCCGCTGCTGCTCCGGGGTCTGCCGCTCCTGGGCGTACCTCCGGATGTCGTCGATGATCTCGGTCCGGTCCCTGGACGGGATGGTGGGCATGGCGACCCCCTCGTGGCCACGCCCCAGCGTGCTCTCTTCGGAGGCACGCGCCAAGGAGGATGGAGCCGCAGGCCGGATCGCCCGTGCCGCGCACTGGCCGTGCCGTCGCCGGGTCGGGTTCCGTTCCCGGCGATACCGCGGGCTGTGACCTCGGAACGCGCGCCCCTGCCACTCGAGGTCGCCGTCGCGACCCGCGTCTACCTCGACGGCAACATCACGCGCCACCCCCGGTCCCACGTCCTCGACCCGGCAGTCAGGCGCGCAGGAGTCGTCCGCCGCTCAGGTGTCCGGGCCCCTTGCGTCACGTCCCCCAGCGGCGGCCGTGGGGACACCGGGCCCCGGTTCCGCGGCACGGATGGCGGACAGCGTCCGGCGGACGCCGTACTCGTACGAGGTGGGGACGAGTCCGAAGGCGTCCGCGGCGCGGCGGCCGTCGACCACGAACGGCTGCTCGAACTGGTAGACCAGTTCCGCGCCCTCACGTGCGAGGGGTAGGAACCAGCCGAGCGCCCGTACCTGCCTGCTCCCGTGCCGCAGCAGCACCAGACGGGTGCCGGCCTGCCGGCATGCCTCGGCAGCCAAGGTGCGGCCAGTGGTCGGCTCGGGGTGCGGTACGTGCGAGACCGCTGCGTCCGCCCCGTCCTGCAGGCCCAGGACGGCCACGGTCCTCGCGAAGTCATCGACATACGTGGGGGTCAGCGGGAGGTCGGCGTCGCCGACCCAGTGCACCGGCCGACCGCGCAGCGCCGAAGCGAAGACGTTGCCCGCGATGAGGGACCGCACACCGGGCCCGTAGAGCTCCCCCGCACGAGCGATGCTCACCTGCAGACGGCCGCCGGCGGCCGCGTGGAGCATGCGTTCGGCGATCCAGGCCCGGAGGACGCCCTTGGTGCTCACCGGTCGCCACGGGGTTTCCTCGGCCATGGGGCCGCGAACCCGGTCGTACATCCACGTGTCGTCGGCGTAGACCAGCCGCGCCCCCACGGTGCTCGCTGCCTCGACCAGGGCGTCGGTGATCACCGGGAACTGCTCGGTCCAGCGTCCGAGCACCGGCATGACGCAGTGATAGACGCTGGCCGCCCCGCGGCATGCGGCGGTGAGGGCCGCGCCGTCCCGGGCGTCCGCCGCCACGCACTCCACGTCGGGCGTGCCGACGTCGCGCCCGTTCCGGGTCACGGCCCGCACCCTGGCCCCGGCCGCGTGCAGATGCGCCACGACCAGCCGGCCGACCGCGCCGCCGGCGCCCACCACCACGTGGACATCGGACCCTCCGGAGGCCGCCGGGTCGGGCGCGGGCGTGCGCAGCGCCGAGGGCGGTTCCGGCTCGGGGCCCCTCGGCCCGCGGGTCATCGCAGCCTCCTGGATGTGCTTCGCGGCCAGGACGCGGAACGCCTGGCCTCCCTCAGTGACTCACCGACGCCGACCTCGGCCCGCCATGGACTCTGTCGAGGTACTCCAGTACGGCGCGCTCCTCGGCGGGCTGCCGGCGGTGCCCGATGTAGCCGTCGGGACGCACAGGTAGGCGCCACCGCCCTCGGCGCCGTACAGACGGTGCGCCTCCCCGTCCGCATCGAGGAAGGCAGGTTCCTCAGGCCGGTCCGCGAGCGACGTTCCCGCCGGCAGGACGACGCAGGACCGGACGTCCGCACCCGGCGCTGCGTCGACCCGACGAGCGATTCCTGCGAGCCGCGCGCGCTCGTCCCGACCGGCGGCCGTACCGGTGAACAGCAGCAGGGACCAGTGCGGACCGCGGAAGTGGTCGAACAGCCGGGCGGACCCACCCAGGGCGTCGTGTCCGCGGGCGTCCGGGGCCCGGTCGCCCGCATGCGGACCCCGGGAGAAGCGGAGCCGTTCGATCAGGCCCACCGGCGGGTCGCCGTCGACCCGCGACGGCCTCCGCGGGAAGGACGCCTGCCCCTCCAGCCCGAGCGAGCTGCTCCGGTATCCCACGCCCAGCTCCGCGGCGCGGTTCAGGATCGCCCGCTGGACGGCGCTCAGCTGCAGAAGCGGCGTCAGCACTCTTTCTCGCACCACCCGTATCACCGGATGGGGCGAGAAGACGGCGTTGTGTCCGGTGTCGCTGCCCTCGAGGACCGACCGGGCTACCGGGAGGCGCTCCTCCTGGTAGGTGTCGAGCAGCCGGTCGGACGCCTTGTCCTGCAGCACGAGCGCCAGCTTCCAGCCGAGGTTGTAGGCATCCTGGATGCCGGTGTTCATGCCCTGCCCTCCGGCGGGGCTGTGCACGTGGGCGGCGTCCCCGGCCACGAAGATCCGCCCGACGCGATAGCGGTCGACCACGGCCACTCGGGGTGAGAAGTCGGACAGCCACGTGGCGTCGTGGAGACGGACGCCGGGCAGCCCGCGTTCGTCGAACAGCCGCTGGAAGAGCTCCAGCGACGCGGGCTCCACGCTGCCGTCCGCTGCGACCGGGGCGCTGGCCTGCACCTGCCAGGTGCCGGTTCCGGACAGCGGATCCGCGGCCAGGTAGTCCGCGCCGTCGAACCAGGCGTAGGAGATCCCCGGCTCGAGGCCGTCGATGCGCACGTCGCCCAGGACGAAATGCTGGGTCCTCGAGGTGCCCTCCATGCGCAGCCCCACGAGGCTCCGGACGGCGCTGCGCCCGCCGTCGCAGGCGACCACGTACCGTGCCCGAACGCGTTGAGGGGCGGCGTGGCCGGTCTCGGAGCTCAGCGTGGCCGTGACCCCACGCTGGTCCTGGGCGAGGTCCGAGAGATCGAGGCCGAGTTCCACCGTGCCGCCGAGGCTCTCCAGCCGGTTCCGCAGAACCTGTTCGGTGCACCACTGCGGAAGGATCAACAGATCCGGATACGGAAGGCCCGGACGCGCGGGCCGCGCCGGCAGGCGCACGTCAGCGGTCAGTCGCCCGCCGACGTAGAGGCGTAGATGGTTGTCCCGCCGACCGAGCTGCAGAACCGACTCGACGATCCCCAGGTCGTCGAAGACCTCGAGGCTGCGGGGCTGCAGGCCCTTGCCGCGGGAGCGGTGATGGAACTGGACGGCCTTGTCGATCACCCGACAGTCGATGCCACGCCGCCGCAGCTCACAGCCCAGCGTCACCCCGGTGGGACCAGCCCCACGACGAGTACATCGGTCTCGCTCGTCCTCATGCCCGCTTCCCTCCATGACCCACGGGCGTGCTGCGCCCGCGTCCGGAACCAGGCCTGGACGGCCGACGACGACGGGTGCATGCTTCCGACGAGGAGGCGGCGGATCCGGCGAAAGCTACGCGGAGGCCCGACGGAGGGCAATAGGTCCTGACGGCGAAGGCCCGGCGACCGGTGACTCGTCCGGGACAACGCCGACGCCGACAACCCACGGCGCGCTGCGCGGGGTCCTCCGGGCCCGCAGTTCCGGCGCGTGGCGGAAGCGCGGGCGCCTCCCCTACCGGTCAGTGGCGCGATGAGGCCCGGTGCCGGGCGAGGACGTCGAGGCCGAAGTCCGACTCGGGGTCACGCCACACCGAGTGAGCATGGTTCGCCTTCCGCTGCGTGTTGTCCCACTCGACCAGGAGCCGGGGTCCTTGCAGGCGGTAGTAGTGCGGTTCGCCGGGCGCTGTGGACCCCGCCCACGCGAAGTGGACGGCGTCGAGGACCGCGTCGTCGTCGTAGCGACGCAGCGGGGAGACCTCCGAGGGAACGCGGTCGAGATATGTGCCGAGCAGCGCCCGCACCATCACGCGTTGTTCGGGGTCGAGTTCGGCTGCCGGCACGCCTCTGGGTTCGGCGGTGTACTCCACCGCCACGTGGTCCGCGTCGTCGTACCCGGCGGCCACGTCAATGGCGTCGCTCAGGTCCTGCAGCTTCGCCTGCTCGACCGGGTCCGGAAAACGCTCGTCCCGCCAGATCCCGGCGAGCGGGATCACCCGGTCGCCCGGGGAGATCGTCGTGCGGTTGGCGGTGACCAGGTCCGAGGGAGCCCTGGGCAGCAGCACGGCGCGAGCCGCGAGGCCGGGACGCAACGACCGGACGAGATCCCGGGCGAGGTCCTCCACGCGGGCCAGCGGCCGGTTCACCGCCCCACCGAGCAGCGGCGACGTGGCGGGATCGGCGCCGAGGAAGCACGGAGTCGTCGCGACGACCGCGCCGTCCACCACGAGATTGTTCAGGGAGACGTGGTGTCCACCGAAACGCCATCCCCATGTCCCCCGCTCCCCGGGCTCGCCGAAGACCCGGAGGTAGTACAGGCCGGGGTCACGACCGCGCTCCCGGTCGAAGCGGGTCACGAAGCCCTCCGCCCCGTCGAGGACGTTCTCGAGGCCGATGATCGTCGCCACCGTGACGTACCCGGCCGTGGACACTCCCGAGGCCACGAGCCGCATGGCCGCTCGCTGCTGGGCCGGTCGCTGTGCGTGGAAGGTCAGGCCACCGTGATCGGTGGGTGTGTAGAACCAGCGTCGGCGCTCGGCATCGGATGCGTCGTCCGCAGGCGTCGCGCCGGCGGCGACCCGCCGCTGTTGCACGTCCAGGCTGTCCAGCCACGCGTTCGCCGCCTCGGCCATCCGCCGAGCCACCTCCCGCGCGGGACCGTCGTCCTGGGCGACCTCCCCACCGGCCATGGCCGGAATGTAGCGCCACGGCGTACCGGCATGCCCGGTGAGGACGCGATGCCCGCCTCACCTCCAGGAGTTCGCCGCGCGCATCCCGGAGCTGCTGGACGACAAGGGGCTGACGATCAACCGCGTGCGCCGCATCGCGTGACCACGGGCGCCGGGGAGGATGCGGCCCGGGGCGACCTCACGTGAGCCCGTCGCCGCGACCGTCGAGGGGGCGACGGTCGCGGCGTCACCGGCCTTCGACGACCGGGTAGTCAGGACGCCCCGTCCGCGCCCACGTGACGACGTTTCCTGCTGCCTTGCGCCGCAGTTCCACCTCGGACTCCCGCGAGTACCACGCGACGTGCGGCGTCACGAGGGCACGGGGATGGGCCAGCACCGGGTGGTCGGGCGGTGGCGGCTCCTCGGGGAGCACGTCGAGGGCGACGCCCGCCAGCACTCCCTCCTCCAGGGCCCGGAGCACGGCGTCGAGCTCGACCAGTCCGCCGCGGGCGGTGTTGACGAGGTAGGACGCGGTCGGCATCCGCGCGAGCAGGTCCGCCCCCACGAGCCCGTGCGTCTCGCGCGTCAGAGGCAGATGGAGCGTCACCGCGTTGCTCCGGGTGAACAGCTCCTCCAGCCCCACCTGCGAGGCGATGTAGGGATAGAGGATGAACTCGCCGCTGGCCATGCCGACGCCGGCAGCGATGATCCCGGGGCCGATGACGTGCCGGAAGCTGGGGGCGGCTCCGGCATGTCCCGAACCGACGGCGCGGCCAGGTGCTTGGTCGGGAACAGGTCTACCACCGACGAAGGGTGGCCTCCCGGACGGGTCGTGACCATCGCGCCCCCCCGCGTGAGCTGCATCACTGTCGAGGCGTACATTGCTGCACGCTCCCGGCTCGGGGCAACCTGGGTCGCGCGGTCGCGATCAGACCGAGACGTTCGGGTAGTCGCCGGTGCCGTGCGGCGTGAAGGCGACGTGGCGCCTCGAGAGGTCCGCGCTGCGTCGCACGCCGAGCAACTGCATCGAACGCTGGTACTCCTCGGCGAGGATCTCGTACACGCGGAGAACGCCGTCCCGACCGCCGGCCATGAGTCCGTACAGATACGCACGGCCGATCATCACGGCGTCCGCTCCGAGCGCGCGGGCGGCCAGGATGTCCTGGCCGTGGAGGACCCCACCGTCGATGAGCACCGTTGCGTGCTGCCCGACGGCCGCACGGATCGCGGGCAGCACGTCCAGCGTCGCAGCCGAGCGGTCAAGCTGACGCCCGCCGTGGTTGGAGACCACCACGCCGTCGGCCCCGTGCTCCATGATCTCGCGGGCCGAGTCGGGAGTGGTCACACCCTTGACCAGGAGGTTGCCCCGCCACCGCCGCCGCAGCCAGTCCAGCGCGGCGACATCCAGCCCGGGGTCGAACATCATGCCGGCCACCTCACCCGGGGTCGGGTTCCCCTGGACGCCGGTGAGCGATGCGAACGTCAGCCCCCCGGTGGTCAGCTCGTTGAACCACCACACCGGGAACCGGGACATGTTGAGCACGGTCCTGGCGGTCAGCGTCGGCGGGATGGTCAGGCCGTTGGCCACGTCCCTGAGCCGCATGCCGGACACCGTGGTGTCGACGGTGAGCAGGACCGTCGAGTACCCGGCCGCCTCGGCCCGGGACAGGAGGTCGTCATTGAGCTCCGGGTCGGTGGTGAAGTACAACTGGAACCAGAGGTCGGCCTCGGGTGCGGCGGCGCGGACGTCCTCGATCGAGGTGGAGCCCACCGTCGAGAGGGCGTACGGCACCCCGACGTGCTCGGCGACGGCCGCGACGGCCGCTTCGCCGTGGTGGTGCATCATCCGGGTGTAGCCGGTGGGAGCGAACACCAGGGGCATCGCGATCCGCGTGCCGACAGCTCCACGCTCGTGTCGGGATCGGCGACCGAGCGCAGCGCATCCGGGTGGAACGTGACCCGCCGGTAGGCCGCCAGGTTCCGGGCCGCCGTGATCTCCTCCTCGGCCGCGCCGTCCACGTAGTGGAAGACCGCGCGGGGAGTGGTCCGCTGCGCCGCCGCGCGTAGATCGCGGACGGTGAGCGCCCCCGTCAGGCGCCGCGCCGTCCGGCCGAACCGCGGCCTCCTGAACTGGACCACGTCACGGAGCTCGGACCACTTCGGTGCCCGCCGAGCGGTCCGGACCGGCCCCAATGGCACCTTGTCCGTCACGCTCCTCGCCCCCTACGAATAAGGCGGATCCGTCGACGACCGGCGCGGCACGCGGCGCGGGTCCAGGGTCGCAGTCAGGACGGCCGACCGCTCGTCGTCGACGGATGCCGCACGCGGAGCGCTGTTCTGCGGCGGCTCGTCCTCAGCCGCTGCACCCGTCACCGGTCGACCACGTTCCTCAGCTGCTCCCCCTTCATCAGCGCCGCGAGGTTGGTCGAGATGAGCTCGTCGGCGCCCACCGGCCGACCGCCGGCGGCATGCGGCGTCAGCAGCAGATTGGGCGCCTCCCAGAGCGGCGAGTCCGCGGGCAGCGGTTCGGCAGCGGTGACGTCCAGGGCGGCGCCGGCGATCCGGCCGTCCGCCAGTGCCGTGACCAGCGCGGCCTCGTCGACGGTGGAGCCGCGTCCGACGTTGACGACGTGGGCGTGCGGGGGCAGAGCAGAGAGCCGGCGGGCGTCCAGCGCGTTCGTCGTGGCGGGCGTCGACGGCAGGATCATGACCAGGACGTCGGTCCGTCCGAGCTCGGACTCCAGTTCCTCCTCGGTGACGACGGGGAAGCCCGACCGCTCCCCCGGGCTGCGGCCGATTCCGCGGACCTGGGCACCGAGCTGGCGAAGCATGGGCGCGAGGGTCTGCCCGATGTGCCCGAACCCCCAGACGAGCACCCGGGCGTCGAGGAGCGTGGTCACCGCGCCCGGAGGATGCAACGGCTGGAGGCCGCCGAGCTCGTCGGCCCAGCGATGCTCCGCCTGCGCCCTCGCTGCGGCGGGCAGGCGCCGGACCAGCGCGAGGATCAGTGCCAACGCGTGCTCGGCGACGGGCCGGTCGTGGAGTCCCAGGCCGGCGGTGACGACGACCTCGTCCGGGAAGCCCGCGGCGAGGACCGCGTCCGGCCCGGCCGCCAGGGTCTGCACCCAGCGCAACCGCGGCATCCGAGCGGCGACGTGGGCGAGGTGCTCGCCGGAACTGCCCCAGACCACCATCGCCTCGGCATCGAGGTGCGCGTCCGGCACCGGGGCCGAGGCGTCGTAGGTGACTGCCTCGACCCCCTCGAGCAGGGACGGGCTCAGCGGGAGCGAGTCAGGGAGCAGGAGCTTCATGGGGGATGTCCGCTTTCGGTCGAGGTCCGACGTGCGCCTCCGTCCGGGCGGGTAGCCCCGTCAGGCGGTGCCCCACGTCGGCCCCGTCGGCTCAGGACCGCGTCGTCGGGACGGAATGCGCAGCCCTGGGTCGTCGGCGAGAGAAGCATCAGCATGCTCGCCGCGGGAACGGCCGTGCCAGCCGATGCACGTGGCACACGACCGCAGCACACTCCCATCATGCGGACCAGCCGTGCGGCCGTCACGCACGACCACGCGGGGCACGCCTGGTCTCCCTCGGCGACCGGGGGGCGCGCGCCCGGCGGGTCGCCGCCGTGAAGGTCACCGAGATCGAGACCTTCCTGGTCCCGCCACGTTGGCTCTTCGTCAAGGTGTCGACCGACGAGGGGCTCGACGGCTGGGGCGAGGCAACCCTCGAAGGGCGCAGCCACACCGTCGAAGCGGCGATCCGGGACCTGGAAGACATCCTGGTGGGCCAGGATCCACGCCGGATCGAGGACCACTGGCAGGTCATGACCAAGTCCGGGTTCTACCGCGGTGGGCCGTCTTCTCCTCGGCCGTGGCGGGACTGGACCAGGCGCTGTGGGACATCGCCGGCAAGTCCTACGGCGTGCCCGTCCACCAGTTGCTCGGCGGCCCCGTGCGCGACCGCGCCCGCGTCTACGGCTGGATCGGTGGCGACGAGCCGGCGGAGATCGCCGACCGGGCCGCCGAGATGCGAGCCGCCGGCTTCACCGCCGTGAAGCTCAACGCGTCCGGCCGGATGAGCCCGCTGGACACGACGGTGGCGATCGACCGCACTCTGGGTCTGGCCGCCGCCGCGCGGGAGGCGATGCGGCCCGACGGCGACTTCGCCCTGGACTTCCACGGCCGGTTCACGACCCCCATGGCGCGTCGCATCGTGTCCGAGCTCGAACCGCTGCGACCGCTGTTCGTCGAGGAGCCCGTCCTGCCCGAGCACTCGAGCCACCGGCTGAGGGACGTCGTCGACGCCACGACCCTCCCGATCGCCACGGGGGAACGGCTCTACAGCCGCGCGGACTTCCTGCCCGTGCTCCAGGCCGGCATCGCCGTCGCCCAGCCGGACGTCTCACACGCGGGCGGCATCTCCGAGTGCCGCCGGATCGCGGCTCTGGCCGAGACGTTCGACGTCCTCCTGGCCCCCCACTGTCCCCTCGGTCCCATCGCTCTCGCGGCGTACCTGCAGGTGGACTTCGCGACACCCAATGTCCTGATCCAGGAACAGAGCCTGGGCATCCACTACAACACCACCTCCGACCTCCTGGACTACCTCGTCGACCCGTCCGTGTTCGCCTTCGCGGACGGCTGGTGCGCCCGTCCGACGGGGGCGGGCCTCGGCGTGGAGATCGACGAGGTCGCCGTCCGCCGAGCCGCGCGGACGGGGCACCGGTGGCGGGGGCCGATCTGGCGGCACCCCGACGGCTCCTTCGCGGAGTGGTGACGTTCCGTCGTCAGCATCGGCCGGTCCTCCGCGCCCCTCACGTGGTCGGGCTGGGAAGCGGTGGCGCGCCGGGCGAGGACGGATCGGCCAGGGCCGGTGGATCGCGATGCGTTGCTGCGCATCCACGGCCAGCGCGCCGATGGAAGACCTCCGGGCGCCTGAGCGGGCGCCGTACCCGGCCCGGAGACCCATGTTCCTGCTCGTGTTCGCCGTCCCGGCCCTGCTCGTCGTCGTGCTCGGCTACGTCGTGGGCTACGGGCTGTGGTCCTGGATCGGCGGCTGTCTCGACGCCGTCCTCGGAACGTCACTCGCCGGTGGCGCCGAGATCGCGGGATGGGTGACCGGTCTCGTACTGCTCCTGGGGGTGGTGCGGGCGGCGATCCGTCGGTCGCGGGCGCGACGCCCGTGAGGCCTCCCCACTGGTCCTCAGCGGCGTCCGCCCGCATCCTGTCCGGGCGGGTGATCACGACCGTCAGGAGGACGTCGATGAGGGTGACCGTGCTCGGGGCAGGCTCCTGGGGGACGACGGTCGCCGCCCTCATGTGCCGACGCGACCACGAGGTGCTCCTCTGGGCGCGCAATCCCGACGTGGCTGCCGAGGTCGATGAGCAGCGCTCCAACGAGGCCTATCTGCCCGGTGCCCGGCTGCCCGCGCGGTTGCGCGCGACCGCCGACCTCGAGCGGGCATCCCGGCACGCGGAACTGCTGGTGGTGGGGGTGCCGACGGGGGCGTTCCGTGAGGCGCTCGAGCTGACCCGGCCGCACCTCGCGCCGTGGATCCCGGTGGTGAGTCTCAGCAAGGGGCTCGAGCGCAACACCCACCTGCGCATGACCGAGGTGATCAAGGAGGTGCTGCCCGGGCGGCCGGCCGCGGCCCTGACCGGCCCCAACCTGGCGAGGGAGATCCTGGCCGGCCAGGCCGCGGCCAGCGTGATCGCGACCGAGGACCTGACCGTCGCCGCGGCGCTGCAGCGCGAGTTGGCCCGCGGCGTCTTCCGCGTCTACACCCACCACGACGTCGTCGGCTGCGAGATCGGGGGCGCGCTCAAGAACGTCATCGCGATCGCCACCGGCATGGCCCAGGGCCTGGGCGTGGGCGACAACACCCGATCTGCGGTGATGTCCCGCGGCCTGGCCGAACTGACCACCCTGGCCGTGGCCATGGGGGGCGAGGCGACCACCCTCGCCGGGCTCGCCGGCATGGGCGACCTGGTCGCCACGTGCATGAGCCCGCAGAGCCGTAACCGCCACGTCGGCGAGCAGCTGGGCCTGGGTCGGTCGCTCGACGAGATCCTGGGTGAGATGCGCATGGTCGCGGAGGGTGTGAAGACGGCGTCCACGGTGGTGGAGCTGGCCGACCACCACGGGCTCGACATGCCGATCGCGCGGACCATCCACGACGTCGTCACAGGTCGGATCCGGGCCTCGGAGGCCTACCGGGGCCTCACCCGGGCGGTTCCGGCCGGACACGAGCTCGACCCGGGGTGAGCGGCCGTCATCCCCCTGACGTGCCTCGCACGCCCGGTGCCGGTCCCGCGCTCACGCCCAACCTCGGGCTGCTTTCCCTGGACGCTGGTCAACGGAAGTGGTCGAGGGCGCCGAGCACCGTCGGCCAGGCTGCACTTCGGGGGTCGATCAGCGCGAAGTGCCCGGAGACGACCGCAGTCAGCACCGCCCCGGGATGGTGCCGCACGTAGGACTCGCTCACCTCGACGGGGACGATGCCGTCTTCGGTCCCGTGCACGATCCGGACCGGTCCCCCCGGGGAGGGCAGCAGCGCCGGGTCCAGGTCAGGACGCGCGGCGGCGTCCTCCCCGAGGAAGGCCGGCACCGCATCGCTGCCCAGACGTAGCGCCTGCGCCCGACGCAGGTCGGCCACCGGCGCCAGGGCCAGGACGCCGGCCGGAGCATGTGCGGGTCCGAGGGTCGCGGCCGCCTGCAGCGCCAGGTGTCCACCGGCGGAGTGCCCGACGAGCAGGACGCGGGTGTCCCGCCCGCCGGCGAGTCCAGGCCGCCCGGTGATCGCCCGCACGGCCGCATGGACGTCCGCCACGGCGAGATCGGGCCGGCCGGGGATGCGGCGGTACTCCGGCGTCACCGTCGGCCAGCCGGCCGCGGCGAGGGCCTCGGTCATCGGCCGGACGTGCACCCGGTCGAACTTCGGACGCCAGAACCCGCCGTGCAGCAGCACCAGCAGCGGCCGGTCGAGCGCGTTCGTCCCGGCGAACCGGACGTCGGCCACCTGCCCGTCGTCCGGGCCGTACGCGAAGACGGCGTCCGGCGCCGACGCCGTCCGGGTCAGCACCGACCGATCCTCGGAGTCCGACGTCATCAGAGCTCCGTCCGGTGCATCCGGTGGCGAAAGATCATGCGGTAGTACTACTCGATCGGTCGAACGGCGCCTCGGCAGCGACCTGGACGGCGATAGCGGCCGGCACGGAGAGGGAGGGTCATGGCGATCGAGAACGGCGTTCGCGCCATCGAGGACGGTGTGGCGACGGACTTCACCGCCACGATGGACTACGGCGGCTACCTGGCGCTCGACACGCTGCTGTCCGCGCAGCGCCCGATCAGCGACCACCACGACGAGCCGCTGTTCATCATCGCGCACCAGACGACCGAGCTGTGGCTGAAGCTGGCGCTGCACGAGCTGCGGGCCGTCCGAGCCTGTCTCGACGCCGACGACGTCCGGCGCGCGCGCAAGGGACTGGCACGGGTCAAGCACATCTTCCGGACCCTCACCGACCAGTGGTCGGTCCTCGCGACGCTGACGCCCAGCGAGTACATGGAGTTCCGCGGTGTCCTGGGCAACGCGTCCGGCTTCCAGTCCTACCAGTACCGCGCCGTCGAGTTCATCCTCGGCAACAAGAACGAGCGCATGCTCAAGGTGTTCGTATCCAGGCCGGAAGCCCACGACATGCTGGCGGAGCTGCTCGACTCCCCCACCGTCTACGACTCCTTCCTGTCCTTCCTGGCGCGCAGCGGTCACGAGATCCCGCAGCAGGTCCTGGACCGCGACGTGCGGAAGGCGTGGGTCGAGGACGCGTCACTGCTCCCCGTGTACAAGGCGATCTACGAGGACACCGCGGCGCACTGGGCGGAGTACGCCACCTGCGAGGACCTCGTCGACCTGGAGGACGCCGTGCAGCTGTGGCGGTTCCGCCACCTCCGGACGGTCCAGCGGACCATCGGCTTCAAGACGGGCACCGGCGGTAGCTCGGGGGTCGACTTCCTCCAGCGGGCGCTGGACCTGACCTTCTTCCCGGAGCTCTACACGGTGAGGACGTGGATCGGTGCGTGAGGACCGCGTGGACGTCCGGCTCCCCGACGAATTCGTCGAGCTGGCCGTCGAGCGCGACGTTCGCGATCCGCTGGCCGCCCTGCGATCCGAGTTCGTCCTGCCCGACGGTGTCCTCGCCTACCTCGACGGCAACTCGCTCGGCCGGCCGCTGAAGGTCACCCGCGAGCGTCTCGCCGGATTCGTCGACGGCGAGTGGGGCGAGCGTCTGATCCGCGCCTGGGACGAGTCCTGGATGGACCGTCCGACGGCCGTGGGCGACCTCATCGGGCGCGCGGTCCTCGGGGCTTCCCCGGGGCAGACGGTCGTGGGCGACTCCACCACCGTCATGCTCTACAAGCTCATCCGCGCAGCGGTCGACGCCCGGCCCGAGCGCTCCGAGATCGTCGCCGACACCGAGAACTTCCCGACCGACCGCTTCATCCTCGCCTCGATCGCCGCGGAGACCGGACGGACGATCCGGTGGATCGAGCCCGACCCGGCGACAGGCGTGCAGCGAGCCGAGGTCGACGCGCTGCTGGGCGACCGGACGGCGCTCCTCGTGCTCAGTCACGTGGCCTACAAGTCCGCCTACATCGCCGACCTGCCGGGGATCACAGCCGCGGCGCACCGGGCCGGCGCCCTCGTGCTGTGGGACCTCTGCCACTCCGCCGGCGTCGTCGACGTGCAACTGGACGCCGCCGCTGTCGATCTCGCCGTGGGCTGCAGCTACAAGTTCCTCAACGGTGGACCGGGCGCGCCCGCCTACGGCTACGTCGCCCAGCGGCTCCACGAGGAGCTGGCGCAGCCGATCACGGGCTGGATGGGCCACGCCGAGCCGTTCGCCATGGGCCCGGACTACGTCCCCGCGTCGGGCATCCGGCGCTTCCTCAGCGGCACCCCGCCGATCCTGTCGATGATCCCGATCGAGGACATGCTGGCGCTGATCGAGCGGGCCGGCATGCCGGCCATCCGGAACAAGTCGGTCCTGCTCACCGACTACGCGATCGCGGTCGCCGACAAGGTCCTCGCCCCGCTCGGGGTCGTCGTCGCCTCGCCTCGCGACGCCGAGCACCGGGCGGGGCACGTCACCCTCGAGCACGACGCGATGAAGTCGGTCGTCGACGAGCTGTGGCGTCGGGGCATCATCCCGGACTTCCGGCCGGCCCGCGGTCTTCGAGTCGGCCTCTCGCCGCTGAGCACCAGCTTCCGCGAACTGGCGACAGCTCTGGCGCACATCCAGCAGATCCTGGAGTCCCAGGACGACTGAGGAGCCGGAGCGGTTCCTCGTGCACGGATACACCCGGCAACGTGTCCGGCGGTGGAGTGTGGGTAGCCGCTGACGGCTGGGCAGCACGCCAGGTACTGATGGCGCTCCGGCCGAGACTTCCGCCGCCGGGGACGGTCCCGCCGTCCCCGCGCCGCGATCGAAGCGACAGGAGGACACCATGTCCACCAGACGCCCGCTCGAGGGCCGCCGGATCGCCGCCCTGGCGGCCGACGGCTTCGAGAAGGTGGAGCTGACCCTTCCCCTGCGAGCCCTGAAGCGGGCCGGCGCGAAGGTCGACGTCGTGTCCCTACGGCGCGGACGCATCCGTGGGGTGAACCTGCACGTGCCGGCCAGGCGGGTCGGCGTGGACAAGACGATCAGCGAAGCAAGCCCCCGGGACTACGACGGTCTGCTCCTCCCCGGCGGCTTCATCAATCCTGACCTGCTCCGGCAGTCCGCCCCGGCACGGGCGTTCGTCCGCGCGTTCGCCGCGACTGACAAGCCCATCGCCACCCTGTGCCACGGACCGTGGGTCCTCGCATCGGCGGGGCTCTTGGACGGACGGACCCTGACCTCCTGGCCCGGGATCCGCGACGACCTGGTGAACGCCGGTGCCACCTGGCTCGATCAGGACCTCGTCCGGGACGGCAACCTCACCACGAGCAGAGGTCCGCAGGACATGGCGGCCTTCGTCCCCGGAATGCTCGATACCTTCGCCAAGCCCTCGCCGGAGCCGGCGACGAGAGCACCGGGTCGTGAGTCCGATCCGCCGCGGGACGCACCTCCCGGCCCGGCCGTCGCCGCGCTGCGATGGTCACCGAAGCCCTCAGCCGCCGCCGTGGTGGGCATCGGCCTGGCCGCTGCCGCCCAGCGAGCCCTGCGTGGCCGGGCTCGGCAGCACTAGAGGATCCGGGCCGCGATTCGCTACGACTGTTGTCGTCGCCGGGAGTGGCTGCTCGGTGCACGGTGTCGACGGCGGCGTACGGCCAGCACAGCGGATCTCTGGAGTCGGGACGAAGCGCGCGTCCGGGGTCTGGGGGGCAACGCCACCTCCGCCGATGGAACAGCCGCCGGCCGGACGGCGCTGGAGCTGCCGTGGTCGACGTGGAGCTGCGGCTCTCCCTGCTGGACCGGTCCCGCACCCGGCTGGGCGAACCCGACGCCGCGGCGCTCAGCGGCACCGTCGCGCGCGCGGCCCACGCCGAACAGCTCGGGTTCGGCCGGTTCTGGGTCGCCGAGCACCACGGGGTGCCCGGAGTCGCGGGCGCTGCCCCGGCGGTGCTGCTGGCCGCCATCGCCGGCCGGACGACGACCATCCGGCTCGGCTCGGCCGGCGTGATGCTGCCGCACCACCAGCCACTGGTGGTCGCCGAGCAGTTCGCCACGCTGTCCGCCTTCGCCCCCGGCCGGGTCGACCTGGGGCTGGGCCGCTCCCCCGGCTTCACACCGCCGGTGCGTCGGGCGCTGCGGGAGACCGACCGGGACTTCGCCGCCGACCTCGCCGAACTGCGCGGGTTCCTGACCGGGACGGCGGAGACCACCGTGCACCCGCAGCCGGTCGGCGCGGTGCCGCTGCACGTGCTGGCCACGGGGCACGGCCTGCAGGTCGCGGCCGAGCTGGGGCTGCCGGTCATCCTCGGCGGCCCGCTGCTGGGGGTGGCCGGCGACCCGGAGGCGGGACTGGAGGCGCTGGCCGGCTACCGACGCGCCTTCCGGCCCTCCGCGCAGCAGCCGGAGCCGCGGGTGGCGATCAGCCTCGACGTGCTGGTCGCCGACACCGCCGCGGAGGCCGCTGACCTGCTGCTGCCCGAGGCGTGGGCGATGGCCCAGGCCCGCACCACCGGGGTGTTCCCGGCGCTGGAGCCGGTGGCCGCCATCCGGGCCGCCGCCCGCACCCCCCGCCAGCAGCAGTACCTCGAGCAGACCGCGGCAGCGGCGATCGCCGGCACCCCGGCCCAGGTGGAGCACCGGCTCGCCGAGCTGCTCGACCGCACCGGGGCCGCCGAGCTGGTCGCCTCCAGCAGCACCTTCGACCGGACCGCGCTGGCCGCTTCCGACGCGGCGCTGGCCGCACTGTTCGGCCGGGCTCCGTCCGCTGCGCCGCCTGCCGGCGGCGAGTGCCCACCCCCGGGCGATGGGCGCGAATCCGCGCAGTGAACCGCCTCGCCTCGCCGAGGTCGCCGGCGTGCAGGCGTTCTCGGGACGGCTGGTCACGTGCGGCTCCCGCCGACGTGGCTGCCATGGTGGCCTCGACTGCCAGGGGGTGCTCGTGCCGACCGCTGCTCGCGCCAGGAGCTGGTCGTGCCGGACGTGCCCGGTGCGTCAGTGCGTGACCTTGAGGCCGATGACGCAGCCGACGATGCCCAGGAGCAGGAACACCCGCAACACCGACACCGGCTCCTGTCCGGACCACATGGCGTAGCCGGCGGTCAGAGCGGCGCCGATGCCCACCCAGACGGCGTAGGCAGTGCCGACCGGGAGGCCACGCATCGCGTAGGCGAGGCCGGCCATGCTGGCGGCCAGGGCGGTCAGGAAGACGACGGTCGGCGCCAAGCGGGTGAGGCCCTCGGACTTGCTGAGCGCGGTCGCCCACACGGCTTCGAGGACGCCGGAGATGATGAGCACGAGCCAGTACACGGGTGTCTCCTGGAGACGCCGTCTTGTCGCTGTCCGGGTACGGCGCTGCTCGTCCGGGAGTCTCATCGTGGACTCACGCCTACGGTCTCACATCCCACCGGCCGGGCACCGGTCTCGGCGGTGATGCTGACCACCGCAGGCGACCCGTCCGGGCCCAGCCGGCGGCCGGTGTGCGGCGGCCACCCTGATGCGGGTCGCGCGGGCCCCGCCCACCTCCGTCGGCGCCCCCTGACCCGGGTCAGGGGCTGACGGCCAGGAAGAGGAAGCCGGCCAGCAGTACCAGGTGCACGACGCCCTGCAGCCGGGTCGCGCGGCCCGGCACCACGGTCAGAGCAGCGACGACGACCGTGACTGCCAGCAGGACCATCTGCGTGGACCCGAGTCCCAGCAGCAGGGGGCCTTCCAGCCAGATGGACGCGATGGCGATGGCGGGGATGGTCAGGCCGATGCTGGCCACCGCCGAGCCGAAGGCCAGGTTCAGGCTGATCTGCAGGCGGTTGCGCAGCGCGGCCCGCCCTGCGGCGAGCGTCTCGGGCAGCAGGACCAGCAGGGCGATGACGACACCGACGAACGACGGGGGGAAGCCCACCGCAGCGACACCGGCCTCGATGGCCGGCGACTCCACCTTCGCCAGCCCGACGACGCCGACCAGCGCGATCAGCAGCAGAAGCAGGCTGGCGGCCGTCGCTCGACCCGTGGGGGGATCGGCGTGCTCCTCCGGCGAGTCGACCGTCCCCGGCGTGGGCACGGGCAGGAAGAAGTCGCGGTGGCGAACCGTCTGGGTGAGGACGAAGGCCGCGTACAGCACGAGTGAGGCGACCGCGGCGAAGGCCAGCTGCGCCGGGGAGAACTGCGGGCCCGGGCGGCTGGTGGTGAAGGTCGGGAGCACCAGGCTCAGCGTGGCGACGGTCGTGACGGTGGCCAGCGCCGCCCCGCTGCCTTCGGCGTTGAAGACGGCCAACCCGTAGCGCAGGGCGCCCAGCAGCAACGACAGCCCGACGATGCCGTTGCACGTGATCATCACCGCCGCGAAGACGGTGTCCCGCGCCAGGGACGCCGTCTCCGGCCCGCCGGACACCATCAGGGTGACGATGAGCGCCACTTCGATGACCGTGACCGCGACCGCGAGCACCAGGGAGCCGAAGGGCTCACCGACCCGATGGGCCACCACTTCGGCATGGTGCACCGCGGCGAGCACCACCCCGGCCAGGACCAGCGCCACCACGACGACGAGCACCGGGGGCAGCGTCCGGCCCCACGTGGCGGCCAGCGCCACCAACGCCACGGCCGGGAGGACGGTGGTCCAGGAGTGCAGTGGGGAGCGCGTCGCCGACGCCATGGGGCCCACGCTGGCACAGTGTGCAGCTGAGGAGGAGCGATGCGCGTCGGCGTCCGGTGAACGGTGTGGCCGCGCGCCCTGGGCCACGGGCTTAGTGTCACCCGTGGACTTCGCCGACCTGAGCCGGCCCTTCGTCATCGCCCACCGCGGCGGGGCCCTGCAGGTGCCCGAGCACACGATGGAGGGCTACCGGGTTGCGGTGGGCCAGGGTCTACCGGTCATCGAGCAGGACGTGTCGACACTCGCCGACGGCGGCCTCGGCGTCATGCACGACGGCACCGTCGACCGCATGACCACCTCGAGCGGCAACGTCGCCGATCACACGTCGGTCTCCTGGAAACAGCTCGACATCGACGCCTCGGCCACCCTCGGCGGAGGATGGCCCGACGGGCTGCGCCCCCCGCTGTTCGACGAAGTGCTCACCGAGTTCGGCAACCGCGTGCTCCTGTGCGTCGAGGCCAAGAGCAGCGACGCGATGGGCCCCATGATCGACGCGCTCGATCGACGCGGGATCAGGCCGGCGTCCGTGCTGCTCCAGTCCTTCGCGCTCGCCGACTGCCGGCTGGCGCGCTCGCGGGGGTGGGGGGTCATCTGGCTGGGCAGCACCGACGTCGCCGTGGCCACTGCCGAGGGCATCGGCTGGATCGGCCCGGAGGCAGGCCGCGTCACCTCCACGCTGTGCAGACAGGCGCACGCCGCAGGAATCAAGGTGGCCTGCCACACGGTCAACCGGCGACACCAGCGGGATGCCCTCATCGCCGCCGGCGTGGACGCGATCTTCTCCGACGACCCGGTCTACATCGCGGGGGACGCGGCGCGCCGCACGTCGGACCTCTTCGCCCACCAGGTCTGGCTGCCCGGGATGCTGGCGGACACCAGCCGCGGCCGGTTCTACCAGGACGACTCATCCTGGGGCTTCGACCGCTCCGACACCGCCGGGTCCACGCTCATGGGCTTCCTGGCACCGCCGGACCCGGACGCCTTCACGCTGCACCTCGACCTGCGCCTGGACGAGACCCGCGCCGACAGCCGCACCTGCTGCGGGTGGATCTTCCTGAGCACCGATGACCACCCGTACCGACCGCCGTCCGGATCGTCGCCCGGCGCCAACGGCTACCTCTTCGTCCTGCGCGGAGACGGCAACCTGCACGTCGATCGGGTCGCCGAGGGCGTTGCCACCGCGCTGGCATCCTCGACCGGAGGAGCCGCCTTGACGATGGGCACCTACGTGGCGCTCCGGGTCACCGTCACCGACTCGGCCCTTCACTTCACTCGCGCGGGCTCCGTCGCCGAGACCGTGACCGTCGCGGACGCCACCTACCGACCTGTCCCCGTCGTGCACCTCGGCAGCGCCTTCGCCGGGGTGCGCTTCAAGAGTCTGGTGTTCACATGACCGACCCGTTCGAACTCCCCGGCCACGGGCCAGCCGACCCGGACGGCTACCTCATCGAGCAGACCTCCGATGGCTACAGGTGGACGTGCCGCGCCGACGGCCGCACCGCAGGGCCGTTCCTCAGCCGCGATGAGGCCGTGCACTCCGCCGAGGCTGACCGCACCGCCCGATCCACCGAGAGGTGACCCGCTGCGGGGTCGTCAGGCCGGCCGTCGCCGGACCCGTGAGCTACCCGGGGTGTCCGGCCGCCGATACGGGTAAGGCAGGTCCATGAGCGCTGAGGACAAGATGAAGAACAAGGCCGAGGAGCTGCGCGGCAGGAGCAAGGAGGCCCTCGGCCGCGCCACCGATGACCCCGACCTCGAGGCCGAAGGCAGGGCCGAACGGAGCAGAGGCAACATCAAGCAGGCAGCCGAGAAGATCAAGGACGTCTTCAAGTAGGCCCGATCCGCGGAGTCACCCGCCACCGGAACCCCCTCGACGAGCTGTGATGAGCGTTCCGCCCTCCCGCTCGAGGTGCGGGTGGGCTGCCAGGGTCCGGTCGCCGAGACAAGAGGAAGACAGCACTGCGGGCACGTCGTCGCCTCATGGCTGTGTCCTTCCGAGAAGGAGGTCGCGTGCGACGGGTCCATCTGCTGGCCACGGGGGGCACGATCGCCAGCCGGCAGGGTCCGGACGGGCTCGCCGCCGTCACCCCGGCCACGGACCTGCTCGCCGCGGCCGGGTCACTTCCCGGATTGACCGTGTCGACGAGCGACCTCGGCACCGTCGGCAGCTTCGCGTTGACGACAGCCGACCTCCGGGCTCTGGTGACGGAGGCGCGCCGCTGCCTGGCGTCGGGCGTGGACGGCGTCGTCGTCACACACGGCACCGACACGATGGAGGAGTCGGTGTACCTCGCCGATCTCGTCCACGACGACCCGCGCCCGATCGTCTTCACCGGGGCACAACGACCGTTCGACGCCGCGGCTCCCGACGGCCCCGCCAACCTCGCCGATGCCCTCCGGGCCGCCGCCTCCCCCGCTGCCCGGGACCTCGGTGCCCTGCTCTGCTTCGACGGGCTGGTCTTCGCCGCCCAGGGCGTGCGGAAGGTCGACACGCTCCGCAGCGGGGCCTTCGCGGCTCCCGGCAGAGGCCCGGTGCTGCGCCTGGCCGCTGGGTCCGTCCTCCCCCTGGGCCGCCGCGCCCGCCCGGCGGCACTGCCGCTCGATCTGGCCGCCGACCTGCCGCGCGTGGACGTCGTGGCCTGCTACCTGGGCGTGGACGGAACCCTGATGCACGCCGCGGCGGCCGCGGGCGCGGCCGGACTGGTGCTCGAGGCCTTCGGCGCCGGGAACGTGAGCCCGGCGGTCGCCGAGGCCACCGAGGAACTCGTCGGCAACGGCATCCCCGTGCTCGTCTGCTCCCGGGTGCAGTCCGGTCCGGTGGTGCCCCTCTACACCGGCGGTGGCGGAGCGGACCTGGCACGGGCCGGTGCCCTGTTCGCCCATGACCTCAGCCCGTGGCAGGGGCGGCTCCTGCTGGCCGCCGCCCTCGCCGTGGCACCCGACGACCCGCACCGCGTCGTGGTCGACCGGCTCGCCGTCTGACACCCCGCCGCCCCGGCCGGGGGCGACCCCACCAGGAAGGAGCACGACAGCGATGAGCAAGGAGATCTTCGTGGCGTTCGGCGTCGACATCGACGCCGTCGGCGGGTGGCTGGGCTCGTACGGCGGGGAGAACTCCCCGGACGACATCTCACGGGGGGTGTTCGCGGGCGAGGTCGGCGTGCCCCGCATCGTCGAGCTCTTCCGGCGCAACGGCATGACGCAGACGTTCTTCTGGCCGGGGCACTCGATCGAGACCTTTCCGGAGCAGTTCGACGCGTGCGTCGCGGCCGGGCACGAGATCGGCGTCCACGGCTACAGCCACGAGAACCCCATTGCGATGAGCCGTGAGCAGGAGCAGGCCGTGCTCGATCGCTGCATCGAGCTCATCGAGAAGCGGGCAGGGCGGCGCCCCACCGGCTACGTCGCCCCGTGGTGGGAGTTCAGCCCGGTCACGAACGAACTGCTGCTCGACCGCGGGATCAAGTACGACCACTCGCTCATGCACCGTGACTTCGAGCCCTACTACGTCCGGGTGGGCGACTCCTGGACGAAGATCGATTACTCGGCGCCGGCGGACAGCTGGATGAAGCCGCTGGTCCGCGGGGACGAGACCGACCTCGTCGAGATCCCGGCCAACTGGTATCTCGACGACCTGCCGCCGATGATGTTCGTCAAGGCCAGCCCGAACAGCCACGGCTTCGTCAACCCACGGGACATCGAGCAGATGTGGCGCGACCAGTTCGACTGGGTGTATCGCGAGATGGACTACGGGGTCTTCACGATGACCATCCACCCCGACGTCTCCGGGCACCCTCAGGTGCTGTTGATGCTGGAACGGCTCGTCGAGCACATCAACGGTCATGACGGCGTCCGGTGGGCGACCTTCGACCAGATCGCCGACGACTTCCTCAGCCGCTCCCCCCGCTCCCGTGGACAGACGGCGACCGGCGCCACCATCTGAAGCGGGACGGCGTTCTCTCGGGGCATCGGCGAACGCAACCGACCGGACGGCGTGCCGTCAGCCGATCTTGGCCGGTATGCGCCGCCCTTCGAGCAGCAGGCACAGGTGCTGGAGCCCGGCGATCGAAGCGGCCTGCAGCAAGGGCAACCGCACGAACACCAGACCGAAGGGACCCAGGAAGGACGCGAAGAGCCACATCGAGGTTCCCAGGCAGAGCAGGCGTCGACCCGGGCTGTCGTCGTCGGTCCCCCGGCGGGCGAGGGGCAGCGCGCCCAACCCGAAGGCGACTCCGAGCACGACCCACAGCACCGCGGCGCTGCGCGTTCCACCCAGCCATTCGGAAGGGAGCACGCTCAGGGCGGCCGCCGTGAGGGCGGCCAACCACCACAGACGTCCGGCGGGGCGGCCCCTCCACCGTGCGGGCCGCTCATAGCAGTCCAGGCCGGTCGGCGGGTGGTCGGCCAGCATCCGGGACCTGTCCCGATGGACGACCACCGAGGGATGGTTCCGGGTGACCAGCGCGGCGAGATCCGCCGGCACAGCGGCCGACAGCCACAGTGCCTCGATCCGGCAGTGCTCGGCCCGCAGACCACGGGTTCCCGCGATGATCCGGCCCCAGCAGGCGACCACCGCGAGGACATGGCGGCTGCGTGGGTGCTCGCCGACCGACTCCTCCGCGCCGAAGGCGTAGAAGCCGCAGGTGCAGTCCGGATCCGGGCTGCGATGCGGCTCGCTGTCCTTGCGCAAGCAGCGCGCGGTGTTCGTGCCGTCGACCCAGTGCTCGTTCGAGAACAAGGGGTACAGGGCACCGTCCGGACCGATCCGGAAGGTGCGCAGTGCCCTGACCTCGCCTACCTGTGGCTCGAAGCCACCGTAGGGATCCACCGCAGCTACCTCGTAGGGGCCGGTTCCCGATGCGGCTCGGGTCGCTCCGGCGGAGCCGGCTCCCGCGTCGGCTCCGGCACTGGCAGAACCTCGATGCGGCGGACTTCCTTACCGATGTTGCCCACGCCGGAAAGCGTAGGTACCCGTTGTCGAATTGGGGGCTCTTCCGCCGTCCCGGCGGAGAAATCCGACGGACGCCGGTACCCCCGTGGGACCGGGTCGAGGGGGTGCAGGGGCGGCAGTGACGACGTCTCGGGTGGATGCGCCACCTGCCCCACCCACTCGGACCGGCATTCGACGACGGTTGCGCGGCCGGAGCGGATGACCCGGCCGACGCCACACCGATCGGACGACGACACAGCGTGACGGCGACCCGGACGCCGGGGACTTCTCGCGCCGGCGGCCACGGGGCTGTTGGTGGACGTCTGGCGAGAGAGACTCTCGTCTCCGTCAGTCCTGCGACCGGTGAGCCGCGTCGCGGGGGCCCGCGACGACCGCCCCACCGAGGGGACGTCCGATGAAGGACCCGGACCTCCGCACGCGCACGCGAAGCGCTCTGTCGCTGATCGCGGCGGGATGATCGACGTCGGCCGACCGTCCTGCGCTGCGGCGAGCACCCGGAGCTGATCGAGCCGAACCCGCCGTACGCGCTCTTCGACCCGCCAGGCGGTGACCATGTCCAGCAGCAGCTCCTCGCCCGGTCTGCTGGGACGGCGGAGCGAATGCGACACGTTGAGCGGGCTCGTGGCCGCTGCGAGGGCCCCGAGGCCGGCGAGTGGCTCCAGCAGGCCACCGTCGCGATCCGTGCCCGTGTGCCCCTGCAGGTGTTGGAGGACGTGATCCAGCCGTTCGGGACCTCCTCGGAGGCGTTCCTGGACGCACTGGTCGAGCTCCGCGCCAAGGCGGCCGTCCGCGCGTGATCGCGGCCCGCGCACGCGCCAGGTAGTCGCGCCCGTCGCTCCCGGCCGTCTGCTCGCCGGAGCGTCTACCCGGGGCGCTCCTCCCCAGGCACGGACTGTCGGCTGACGGCCCAACGGGTCCGCTGGCAGGACCGTCGATTCCGTGCTCAGCTGGTGACGGGCCGAACCCGACCAGCGTCCCCAGCCGCGGACGGGTGTGGCGGCAGCATCAGCCGGCCCCTGAGCGGCAGCCTCCCGCGAGTCGTGGCGCTCGGACCGATGTCCGCGGACTCGCGGACGTCCGCGGGGGTGAGGACGCCGGACACTGTGCACCGGAGGATGAGTCGTGCACCGGCTGAGAATGCTCGCCGAACGCGCCTGGGGACGGCTGCTCGGCGCTGACCCCGGGCTCATCCGCCTGCGCTCCGCCGGACGGACGACGGTCGCCCTGGCGGTCGTGCTGGCCGTCCTGGCGTTGCTGGCCGCGGTCGCCGGGCAGCCGTCGTCCGGCGTGATGGTCGGCGCGCTGGTCGCCATGGCCCCTGCTCTCTCACCACCCGACCTCGATCCCCGTCACCGGCGGTTCACGACCGTCCTGCTGGTGGCGGTCGCCGCCACGACGCTCTCCGCCGGCGCGCTACTGGCGCCGCACCGGCTGGCCGGGGGGCTCGGGCTGGTTCTGGTCTCGACCATGGCCTTCTACGTCCAACGGTTCGGCTCCCGCGGGACGGTACTGGGCACAGGCGCTCTCCTGGCCTACTTCGCAGCACTCGTCGTCGGTCCACCCCCGGGTCAGCTGCCGTGGTTGGTCACTGCGGTCGCGGTCGGCGCGGGCACCGGCCACCTCGTCCTGGGGTCCGTCCTCCTCGACCGGCCCGACCGAGTGCTCCCGCGCACGCTCGCCGCCTTCCAGGTGCGCGTCGGCGCGGTCGTGGACGCGGTGGACGACGCCGTCCGCGCCGGACGAGCGGACGAGCGACTGCTCGGCCGGCTACGCACCCGAAGTGCTCGGCTGAACGAGACGGCGCTGACGGTCCACGGCCAGCTCACCCAGCATCGCGACGACACCGGTCGACCGCTGGACGTCGACGTGGAGCAGCTCCTTCGCGTCGTCTTCGACGCCGAGCTGGCCGCCGAGCGCCTCGGCTCCTCCGCCGAACGGGTGGCCGCCACGGTCGAGGAGATCTCGCCGGCCGTCCGCGCCCGCCTGCACGACGCGCTCGAGGCGGTGGGGACCGAACTGCAGACCGCGACCAACCCCGTCGATCTGACGGCGGCCGGCCGACGGGCGGCGGGGGTGCTGGACATCGACCCGGGCTCGCCGAGCACCGAGGACGGGGACGCGACCGAGGACGTGCGACGCCTCGCGCTCGCGCTCCACGAGACGGCCGGCGCAGTGGTCCAGCTGCACCTCCTGGCCGCTTCTCCCGCCGACCGGACCGGGATCGGTGACGGCCCCGTCAGCGCGGGGGAGAAAGAGACGGTCGACGAGCGGCCGAAGAACATGGAGCGACCGGCGGGTGAGGAGTCGCCGGACACCGTGCCGACTCGGCTGGGGCCGAGCACCCGACGGGCCATCCAGGTCGGCGTCGCCACCTCACTGGCGATCGTCGCCGGCAATCTGCTGTCGGCCACGCGGTGGTACTGGGCATTCATCTCCGCGCTCGTGATCTTCCTCGGGACCGAGTCGAGCGGGCAGACCCTGGCCAGGGGTTGGCAGCGCCTGCTCGGGACGGTGCTCGGCCTGGCTGCGGGTGTCGTGCTCGCCACCGCCGTCCGCGGCGACACCGTCGCGTCCTTGGTGCTGGTCGTGGCGGCGTTCTACCTGACGCTCTTCTTCATGCAGGCCGGCTACGCCGTGTCGGTCTTCTTCAGCACCGTCCTCCTGGCGCTGGTCTACGGCCTCCTCGGGGAGTTCAGCGTCGACGTCCTGGTCGACCGGTTCCAGGAGACCGCCGTGGGGGCCACCATCGGTGTACTGGTGGCGCTCGTGGTGCTGCCCAGCAGCACGGCAGAGCTCGCCCGCGGCGCCGCCCGCGACTTCACCGCCACCCTTGCCGACCTGGTCGGGAGCGCGGCGGGCAGCCCCCTGGGCAAGGAGAGCTCCCCGCCACTGACGGAACAGACCGCCGAGCTCACCCGGCGGCTCCACCGGCTGCGGACCGTCGCCGCGCCGATGACGAGCGGCGTCACAGGGCTGGGCGGGCGGCACGGTGCCCGTCGGGCCCTGGAGGTGCTGACCAACTGCAGCCACTACGCCCGCACGCTCGCCGGCATCAGCGCCCGGCCCGCGCCGTCCCACACCCGGGCCGCGGTGCAGGACGACCTGGACGCCGCGGCCCGGCACGTCCAGGAGAACATCGCCGCGCTGGGTGATCTCATCGCGGGCCGGACCGCGACCGTGTCACCGGCTGATGACCTCCTGGACCGGGCCGAGCAGGCCCTGCGCGCCCGATCGCCGGAGGAGGGCGGAAGGCGGGTCGATCACGATGGGGCGGAGGAGCCGGGCAGCCGGGAACTCATCGCCATACACACTCTCCGCCGTCTGGATGCAGCCGTCACAGGCCTCGCCCGCGATCTCGGCGCGAAGGAACCGGCCGGTCGTCGACGTGACGCCGGCTCACCGGAGCAGCACAGCTGAGGGGAGCGAACGAGCCTTCGCACGCCCGTCCAGGGCCGGCGTCCCCGACGTCAGGTCGCCGGCACCTCCCCGACCCCCCTCCGGCCCGAGACCCGAGAGGCGCGGCCGCCGTGCTGCCGCAGGCGCGGTTCACTCCTTCTGAGAAGCTCTCGTCTGGACACCGGCGTGACAGAGACCGTCGGTGTGGGCGGAGGTACCCCCGCACAGGGCCGCTGCGGCCCCACCACCCACGTGACGTCCCGAGTGACCCCGCAGGGAGGAACGAGTCGACCCATGGCGACCACGGCGCTGTTGATCTTCGACCTCGTCGGCACGTTCGCCTTCGCGCTCAACGGTGCCCTGACGGCCCTGCGCGCCACCCGGCTCGACATCGTCGGCGTCGTCACCCTCGGCATGATCACCGCGCTCGGCGGCGGCGCCATCCGCGACATCTTCCTCGACAGCCTGCCCCCGGCCACCTTCCTCGACTGGCGCTACCTGGCCGTGGCAGCCAGCGGGGGGCTGATCGTGTTCTTCGCCGGGCATCGGCTGGAACGGATCAACCGGGCGATCAACGTCCTGGACGCCGCCGGGCTGAGCCTGTTCGCCGTCACCGGCGCCCTCAAGGCGGCCGGGCTCGGCTTCGGCCCCGCGCAGGCCATCATCGTCGGCACGATCACGGCGGTCGGCGGCGGCACGCTCCGCGACGTGCTCACCGGCCGGGTCCCGTCGGTGCTCAGCAGTGGGCTCTACGCCGTTCCGGCGCTCATCGGCGCCACCGCCGTCGTCATCGCCGAACTGCTCGGGATCCGGGGGCCGATCGCCACGGGCGGCGCCGCTGCCCTGTGCTTCGTCATCCGCATGGTCGGCGTCCACTTCGACGTGAACGCGCCCGTCCCGCCCGGCAGCCCCCCCGCCAAGGACGGCTGACCTCTCCCGGGACGTGGCTCTCCGACGGCCCGGCGGCCAGGCGGCCAGGCGGCCAGGCGGCCAGCCAGGCCAGAGCCGCGACGACGAGCGCCTGGGTGCCCGTGTCCAACGTCGGCTGGATGACCGGGGCGAAGGTGGCGGAGTGGTTCACCGGGATGTCCTGGGTGACTCGGCCGGACCGCTCGGCCTCGGCGTAGCGGTCCGCGTCGATGCCTCCGATGAACCAGTACGTGGAGGGCGCGCCCAGCGCGGTGGGCAGGTCGCTGAAGCCCTCGCTGGCCGACTGCTGTCCCACCGGTCCGGCCCGCTCCCCGAAGAACGTCGCGAACCCCGACTCCACCCGGCTGGTGGCAGCCTCGTCGTTGTCGGTCAGCGGGAACAGCTCGAACTCCGGCTCACGGCGGCTGCCCGACGCCTGGCACTCCGCGCGGACGATCCGTTCGATGGCGCCGAGGATCGTGCTGCGGGTGCCGCGATGTCACTCGGATCGATGAACTGCTTGATGGACTGGTCGGCCAGTGCGCTGTCGATCTCATCCTCGACCGGGCGCCCGGACACGGCCTCGCGATCGACCGACATGGGGGCCACGCACTGGGCGGGCCGTCGTCGGGCAGGCGGCCTGCCGGCTCGCGCTGTCGGTGCCGTGAACCCGTCGGCCAGCGGCGAGGCCGTGCCGTGCCGGAGGGCCACGTACCCGTCAGGTCATGGGGTATTCCGCCGCCGTCGGACCGGGAGCGGTTGGTGGCCCGGGACGGACGGACCACGGCCACCGGGCGCGGCGCGTAGGTGATGCAGCGCTGGCCCACCGGCCCCGGGAGCGCTCCACGCATGATGCACAGCGGTCGACACCTGTGCTGGCCGCGGGGTTGAGGAAGTCGGGCGGGGGGCAGACAGACGGGCGACCCAGATCCCGATGCCAGGACCGGAGCGCCGTGCCGACCCGACCGCTGACCCGCATCGACGGGTACCTGCCCATCGAGGACCACGGGATCATCGGGGACGGCGCCACCTGCGCGCTGGTCGCCCGCGACGGCTCGATCCCCTGGCTGTGCCTGCCCGAGTTCGACAGCCGGCCCTTCCTGGCCGGGCTGCTCGACCCCGTGCGCGGTGGCCACCTGACCATCCGCCCGGTCGACCTGCGCGAGGCCGGGCAGCGCTACGTGGAGGACACCGGTGTCCTGGTCACCGAGCTGCGCGGGCCCGAGGGGGTGCTGGAGCTGACCGACTGCATGACGCTGCGCTCGGGAGCCGACCTCGCTGAGCTCGTGTCGCCCGGGCGCGGCGAACTGCTGCGGGTGGCGCGGGTCCTCAGCGGGTCGGTGGAGGTGGACGTCCGCCTGACGCCCTTCGACCGGGTGCAGGTCACCCGGGAGGGCGGTGGCTGGCGGATCCACTGGGCCACCCGGCCGGAGCTGCACCTGGTGCTGTGGTGCTCCGCCGAGCTCACGGTCGGTCGCGACGGGTCCCTCGGAGGCCGGACGACCCTGGCCGCCGGTGAGCGGCTGACCGTGTCGCTGCACTGGTCGGGCAACACCCGGATCCTGCACCGCACCGACCCGGTGGAGCTGGTCGACCGGACGGCGCAGGCGTGGCGCCGCTGGGCGCAGCGGTTGAGTTACGAGGGGCCGCAGCAGGCCCTGGTCCGGCGCTCGGCGCTGACCCTCAAGCTGCTCGACCACGCCGCGACCGGCGCCATCGTGGCCGCCGCCACCTCCTCGCTGCCCGAGCAGATCGGCGGGGAGCGCAACTGGGACTACCGCTACACCTGGGTCCGCGACGCGGCCTTCTCCACCTACGCCCTGCGCCGCATCGGCATGCACACCGAGTCGGAGGCGTTCCTCGCCTGGACGCTCACCAACGCCGAGCGCGACCAGCGGGTCAGCATCATGTACGCCCTCGACGGCGGCCGACCGGTCACCGAATGGCAGGACGTCGCGCTGTCCGGCTACCGGGGTTCGGGCCCGGTGCGCTGGGGCAACGGCGCCGCGCACCAGCAGCAGCACGACGTCTACGGCGAGCTGCTCGACGTCGCCTACCAGTGGGTGCGCTCCGGCGGCACGGTCGAGGAGCACCTGTGGCGCGTGCTGCGGATCCTCACGGAGCAGGCCATCGAGCGCTGGAACACGCCGGACCACGGCATCTGGGAGATCCGCGACACCGGTCGCCCGTTCACGTACTCGGTGGCGATGTGCCACGTCGCCGTCGACCGGGCGCTGCGCATCGGCGATCTCTGCGGCCTGTCCCATCCGCGGGCCCGCTGGCAGGCGGCGGCCGACCGGATGCGGGCCGCCCTCCTGGAGCAGGCGTGGGACCCGGACCGGAGGACCTTCACCGAGCACCTCTCGGTGGACGGCGAGGGCCGCGGGGGGCTCGACGGATCGCTCCTGGCCCTGCCACTGCGCCGGGTGGTCGCCGCCGACGACCCGCGAATGGTGTCCACCACCGAGGCCGTGCGCCGCGTCCTCGACGCCGGGAACGGCCTGCTCTACCGCTATCTGCCCGCCGAGTCCTCCGACGGGCTGGCCGGGGATGAGGGCGCGTTCCTGCTGTGCAGCTTCTGGCTGGTCGACAACCTGACCGGCCAGGGCCGCCTCGACGAGGCCCACGAGCTGTACGCGTCGCTGTGCGGCCGGGCCACCGAGCTGGGGCTGCTGGCCGAGGAGATCGACCCGTCCACCGGCGCGTTCCTCGGCAACTTCCCGCAGGCCTTCAGCCACGTCGGGGTCATCTCCAGCGGCTGGGCGCTGGCGCGCGCGGAGAAGGCGCGGCGGTGAGGCGCTCGCTGGCGGTGCTCGGCGGTACCGGCGACCTGACCGGCCGGCTGCTGCTGCCGTCCCTGGCCTCTCTCGTGGCCACCGGTGCGTTCCCCCACGACGTCGAGGTGCGGGCGGTCGGCACGGAGGACTGGGACGACGACGGCTACCGCGACTGGGCCCGCGGCCGGCTCGCCGCGCACGCCGCGGAGGTCGACGAGCGGGCCCGGGAGCGCCTGATCAGCTGTCTGCGGTACCGCCGCGGCGACGTCACCGACGCCGGTCAGCTGCGCGCCGCCCTGGACGGGCTCCCCGGCGTGCCGATCGTCTACCTGGCCCTGCCCAACACGGTCTTCCACCCCACCCTCGAAGCGCTGGTCGAGGTGGGGCTGCCCGAGGGCGCGCAGGTGGTCGTGGAGAAGCCCTTCGGCCGCGACCGGGCCGACGCCCGGGCACTCAACGAGGTCCTGCGCCGGCTGGTGCCCGAGGAGGCCGTCTTCCGCATCGACCACTTCCTCGCCATGCAGACGGTGCTCAACCTCCTCGGGCTGCGCTTCGCCAACAGGATCTTCGAGCCGGTCTGGAACGCCGGCCACGTCGAGCGGGTCGAGATCGTCTTCGACGAGACGCTCGGTCTGGAGGGGCGGGCCGGCTACTACGACACCGCCGGCGCGTTGCGCGACATGCTGCAGAACCACCTGCTGCAGCTGCTGGCGCTGGTGGCGATGGACCCGCCGCACGCCATCGACGACACCTCCCTCCCCGCGCGCAAGGCCGACGTCCTCCGCGCGGTCCGCCCCCCAGCTGACCTGGCCCGCGACACGGTGCGCGGCCGCTACACCGCCGGCACCGTCGCGGGCCGGCAGCTACCCGACTACACCGCCGAGGACGGCGTCGACCCCTCCCGGGGCACCGAGACCTACGCCGAGTTCACCGTCACCGTCGACAACTGGCGTTGGGCCGGCGTCCCCTTCCGGCTGCGCACCGGCAAGGCGCTGGGCAGCGACCGCCAGGAGATCGCGGTCCACTTCAAGCCGGTTCCCCACCTCCCCTTCGGCGACGACCAGCCCGAGCCCGACGTGCTGCGGCTGCGCTTCGATCCGGACGGGATCGACCTCGAGATCAACCTCAACGGCGCCGGCGATCCCTTCGACCTCGAGCGCGAGGTGCTGCAGGCGGCGCTTCCCCGCCAGGAGCTGCCCGCGTACGGGGTCCTCCTCCGCGAGCTGCTGGCCGGCAGCACCACCCTGTCGATCAGCGACGTCGAGGCCGAGGAGAGCTGGCGGATCGTCGAGCCGGTCCTCGCCGCCTGGGCCGCCGGTGAGGTGCCGCTGCTGGAGTACCCGGCCGGCTCCTCGGGGCCTGCGCAGCCCTGACGGCCGTACCCTCGCTGTCAGTCCGCCGCCTGCTCGCGCAGGAACCGGTCGAGGGTCAGCCGCAAGGGGGCGCTGACCGGGGCGTCCACGGTGACCTCGCCGGCCCGCTCGAAGGTGAAGGTGACCGGCAGGGCCTCGGAGCTGAGCAGCGTCTCGTCGATCCCCGCCAACACGAGCACCGGCCCCTCGGGCCCGTCGGTGAAGACCGTCTGGTCGGCCGGGATGGTCACCGCCGGGTTGCTGGTGGCCGGGTTCTCGTCCACCAGCACCGCGGTGAAGTCAGGCCCGGACACCCCGACCAGCTGATCCTCCTCGTCGCCGGTGTTGACCATCGCCACACCCAGCAGCGCGGCCGACCCGACCTCGTATCCCCCAGGGGGCGGGTTGTCCAGCCGGATGTTGCGCAGCTCCATGTCTCCCACCGAGGCCTCGACGCCGGGGCCCCCGACCCGCACGGGCTGCTCGTCGTCGCCGCATCCGGTCAGGACGACCGCCGCAGTGATCAGCACGCTGCCCAGCACGGCCCGACGACGAGACCTCTGCACGCTTCTTGCCTGCCGCATCCGCTGCTCCCTGAATTGCCGACGTCGGTGCGGTGGCCGGGCTCACCCTTGCCGAGCTGCTCCGGTCGCGCCGTCGAGATCGGATCGCCGGCTCACCTGGAGCCGGCCGAACAGCAGAAGCATGATGCCGTCGGTCAACGCCTGTACCCCGAGCAGGATACCGAGCAGGGTCAGCGTCGCCTCGAACACGTTGAACAGGACGATCAGGCCCAGGACCAGCCCGACCACGCCGCTGAGCAGCAGCGCCGCGCGCGGCGCGTCGGGCGCGAATGCGGCGATCAGCCGCACGATCCCCCCGGCCAGGAACAGCGCCCCGGCGACGAGCGTGAGCGTCAACGCCGCCACTGCCGGGTTGCGCAGCATCATCAGCCCGAGCACCAGCAGCAGCCCGCCGCTGAGCGCGGTGGCCCAGAAACCGCCCCGGCCGAGCTGGAAGAACGCCGCGATGATCAGGACGACGCCGCCGACCAACCCCAACCAGCCGAGGAAGATCACCGACACCGCCGTCGCCCAGACGACGTGGGCCAGTATCACCAGCCCGGCGATGACCAGCAGCACGCCGAGCACGATGTCCCATCCGCTGCGCCGACGCGCAACCACGATGTCGCTCATCCCGTTCCCCCTCGGTGAAGCGTCCGATCACCGTGCTTACCCACTGCGTCGACGAGACACCTGCTGCGTGGTCGAGGAGGCCGGCACGGTGACGGTCGGGACCCCGAGCATCACCGTCTGCGCGGATCGGTCAGGCCATGCCGCACAGCACGACACGGGCTAGCGTCGTGCTGTCTGTAGGCGAACTCCGGCGTTCACCGGCGGATGGCCGCCTCGAACCGGGATCACCGCATCGTTCGCCAGGGCTCGTTCCTCTCGGGAGGTGGCCGTGGGAGACGTTCCGGCCGGCCACGAGAACCTCGCGACGGCCCCCGAGTCCAGCGCTCCACCGGCTCCGACACGACGTGCGAGCCGGTCCGGCGACCGGCAGGGATGGGCGTCCTGCGCGCTGGCGGCCGCCGGCTTCGTCGTGTGTCTGGTGGGCTGGCTGCAGGGCGGCGCGTCGTCGGACTGGCCCTGGATGCCCTCGCTGGATCTGCGACTGAGCTTCGCCCTGGACGGGCTCGGCGCGCTGTACGCCCTGCTCGCCACCGGCATCGGGGTCCTCGTGTTCGCCTACGGGACCGCCTACCTGTCCCTCCACCTGGCCCACCAGGAGCGAGCGACGGCGGAGCGGTGGCGGTTCTGGCCGTGGATGGCGTTGTTCGCCGCGGCCATGGTGGGACTGGCGACGGCGCAGGACCTCGTCCTGCTGTTCCTCTTCTTCGACGTGACGGCGGTCTGTTCCTACTTCCTCATCGGCTTCGACCGGGATGAGCAGCAGGCCCACCGGGCCGCGCTCATGGCGCTGCTGGTGACCGTGGTCAGCGCCGTCGCGCTGCTGATCGCCGCCGTGCTGCTGTACGCCGAGTACGGGACCTTCTCCATCCCGGAGCTGGTCGATCGCGTGGACAGCGGCACGACGACGACCGTCGCGGCCGCGCTGCTGGCCGTCGCGGGGCTGGGCAAGAGCGCTCAGGTGCCCCTGCACTTCTGGCTGCCCCGGGCGATGGCCGCGCCGACGCCGGTCTCGGCCTACCTGCACTCGGCGGCGATGGTCGCCGCTGGGGTTCTCCTCCTCGGCCGAGTGCACCCGCTGCTGGCCCGCAGCGACGCGGTGCTGACCGGTCTGCTGGTCGTCGGGACGGCGTCGATCGTCGTCGGTGGTGTGCTGGCGCTCAGCCAGGACGTGCTGAAGCAGGTGCTCGCCTACTCCACGATCTCCCAGTACGGGTACGTGGTCGTGCTGTACGGCATCGGCGGCGCGACCGCCAGCGGCGCGGCTGCCTTCTACGTCCTCGCTCACGGCATCGCCAAGAGCGCGCTCTTCATGACCGCCGGCGCGGTCACGATGGCGACCGGGCAGGACCGGTTGTCCCGCCTGGGCGGCCTGGGGCGGCGGTCCCCACTGCTGGCAGCGGCCGCGGGAGTGGCGGCCGCCAACCTCGCCGGACTGCCGCTGACCGCCGGCTTCTTCAAGGACGAGCTGTTCTTCGAGGCCGCGCACGGTGCCGGATCGGTGACCACGGTGATCGCCGTGCTGGCCGCCGGCCTCACCCTGGCCTACATCGGCCGATTCTGGATGCTGTTGTTCCTCGGTCGGCCGCGGACGGACCCGTCCCCGGTCCCCCGGCTGCTCACCGCGCCGATCACCGTGCTCGCCGTGGCCAGCGTGCTGGTGGGCGTGGTCCCGCAGCTCTTCGCGGGACTGGCCGCCGACGCGGGCAGCGTCACGAACGCGGCACCCGTCGACGTCTCCCCCGGGTACCACCTCGACGCCAGACCGGCCAACCTCATGGCGCTGTCGGCATGGGCGCTGGGCGTCCTGGTGCTGGTCTTCCCGGGCACAGCGCGCGCAGGGTCGCTGGCGCTCGCGCGAGCCGGTGATCGGATCGGGCCCCAGCGGATCTACACCCGACTGCTCCGCGCGTCGTTCCGGCTGTCCGGAGCGCTCCACGCCCGCGAGGTCCTCGACCTTCGCAGCAGCGTGGCGGCGGTCCTCGTGCCGGCCGGCCTGCTCATGGCGCTGGCGTTCGCCGCCACGCCCACCGTGGGGGCCTATGCGGTCGGTTCGCCGGCCGGCAGCGACTGGCTCATCCTGCCCCTGCTCGGCCTGGTCCTCGTCGCCGCGTGCGTGACCGCCCGGGCCGGCACCAGGCTGGGGATGGTGCTCGCCCTGTCCGTCGTGGGCTTCGCGCTGGCCGCCGTCTACGCGCTCAACAGCGCCCCGGACGTCGCCCTGGTCGCTGTCGTCGTCGAGACGATGATCACCCTGGTCTTCCTGGCCGCGCTCGCCCGGCTGCCCCGTGCAGCATCCGCGGCGCGCCCAGGCCACCTGCACGTCGACGTCGGCGCCGAGGCGCCCCTCAGGGGTGCCCGATGGCGGAATCCGCTGGCCGCGGGGGTCGCCGGTCTGGCGGCCCTGGCCGGCATCTGGGGTTTCCTCTCCGAGCCCGATGTCACCCCCGGCCTGGCCGAGGAGCTCATCCGGCGAACCCCCGAGGCCCACGGCCAGGACGTCGTCACCGTGACCATCACCGACTTCCGGGGACTGGACACCCTCGCCGAGATCACCGTCCTGCTCATCGCCGTGGTCGGGGTGGCGACGCTGGTGCGGAAAGGCAGGCTCTGGTGAGCCGACCGTATGTCGTCGCGCAGGTCGTGGCCCGGCTCCTGTGGGGACCGAGCGTGGTGGTCGCGATCAGTCTCATCGTCAAGGGCTACACCGACGTCGGTGACGGCTTCGCCGCCGGAGTGGTCGTCGCCCTCGGCCTCGCCCTGTTCTACGTCGCGCTCGGGGCGTCCGCCGCGGAGCTGGCCCTGCCCTTCCTGCGGTACGCACCGCGGCTGATGATCACCGGTCTTCTGCTGTGCCTCGGCACGGGCTTCTTCCCGTTGCTCTCCGGCGAGCCGATCTTCAGCCATCTCCCGGAGCCCGGAGCGCATGTCGCCACGGTCGGCTCGCTGGAGCTGTTCACTCCCCTGCTGTTCGACCTGGGGCTGTTCCTGCTCGTCGTCGGCGTCCTCACCGTCCTGCTGCACCAGCTCGCCGGGTTGAAGGGCGTGGCCGAGGACCTGGCCGTGCCCCCGGTGGACGACGCACCGACGGGAGGACGGCGACCGTGAACCTCGCCTTCGCCACCGGCGCCGCAGTTCTGTTCGGCTGCGGGGCGTACCTGCTGCTCCACCGCGATCTGTTCCGGGTCGTCGGGGGCATCGCACTGATCTCCCAGGCAGCCACCCTGACCTTGATCGCCTCCGGCCTGACCCGGGGACGGGCCCCCATCTCACCGGAGCCGAACGAGCCGGTCAGCGACCCGGTCCCGCAGGCGCTGGCGTTGACCGCGCTGGTCATCGGGCTGGCCACGCTGGCGCTGCTGCTCGCACTGGTCCACCGCCTCACCGTGGTCCTGCGCACGGCGCGACACGACGAGCTGGCAGCGCAGGAGGCGCAGCACGAGAGCCGGCTCGAGCCGGACCGACAACGGGACCGGGACGAGGCCACGTGACCGAGCTCGCGAGGTCACGCAGGGAGACAGCACCCGGGGTCGCGGGGCCGCCGAGCGCCGGCGAGGCGGACCCGTGACCGAGCTCGCGAGGTCACGCAGACAGACAGCACCCGGGGTCGCGGGGCCGCCGAGCGCCGGCGAGGCGGACCCGTGACCTTGCTGGCCACGGTCCTGCTGGTCCCCTGGGTCGCCGGGGCGCTGCTCGTCGGGCTGGACGGGCGTCGCCGTCCACTCGCCTGGTCGGCCGTGGCCGTGCTGGCGGTGGGCCTGGTGCTCCTGGTCGCGCTCACCGTCAGGGTGGCCTCCGCGGGACCGGTACAGCTGGTCACGGGGGGCTGGCCGGCCGGCGTGGGCATCGTGCTGCGGGCCGACGCGCTGGGTGCCACCTTCGCCGTCGTCTCGCAACTGGTCCTGCTGGTCGCCGCGGCCCACGAGGCGATCCCCGGCCCCCGCGCCCGAAGCTTCCCGGGCCTGGTGGTGCTGCTCGCCGCCGGGCTGACGGGGCTGTTCCTCACCGGGGACGTGTTCAACTTCTACGTCTTCTTCGAAGTCGCGATGACCGCCTCCTACGCGCTCGCCGCCTACGGCGGCCGGCCGCGTCAGCTTCGCGCAGCGCTGGTCTTCGCCGCGGTCAACCTGCTGGGGTCGTTCATCTTCCTGCTCTCCGTGGCGGGCACCTACCGGATCACCGGGTCGCTGGCGATGGCCGACGTCGCGGACGGGGTGCTCCGGGCCGGAGCCAACGCCGGCCTGCTCGTGGCGGTCGGCTTCTTCGTCGCCTTCAGCACCAAGCTGGGCCTCTTCCCGTTCCACTTCTGGCTGCCGACGGTGTACGCCGGCAGCCGGCCGGCGGTCGCAGCCATCCTGAGCGGCGCGGTGGCCAACATCGGCGGGTACGGGCTGATCCGCTTCGGCGCCGGGATCTTCCCCGCCCAGCTGCGCATGGCGGCCACCGCGCTCGTCGTCCTGGGGGCCGCATCGATCGTCTACGGCGGCGTCCTGGCCGTGTCCCGCGGGGACACGGCCGAGCTCCTGGCCTACTCCGCCATCGGACAGGTGGGCTACGTCCTCGTCGCCGTGGGCGTCGGCGGGCCGGTCGGACTCGCCGCGGCGGTCTTCTACAGCGTGGTCAACGCGCTGAACAAGGCCCTCCTCTTCCTGACCGCGGGCCTGCGCGGGCCGCTGGTCGCCGGCGCCTTCGTGGTCGGTGCGCTCAGCGTGGCCGGCGTCCCGCCGGCGGCGGGGTTCGTGGGCAAGCTGACGCTGTTCCGCACCGGAGTCGCCGCGGGCAGCCCCGCACTCGTCGTCCTGTTGCTCGTCGGCAGCGCCCTCTCCTTGCTCTACATGTTCATGAACTACCAGCGGCAGTTCTGGCGCAGCGACCCGGCAGCCGGTACCACGGTGAGCCCGCTCCCCCGTCGCGCGCTCGTCGCCGTCCTCGCTCTTCTCGTCCTCGCCCTCGGCCTGTGGGCCGAGCCGCTGTGGCAGCTCAGCCAGCAAGCCGCCGACCTGTTCGCCAGGGAGAGTGGATGACCACCGTCCTCGTTCGCGTCACGGCCCTGACCGTCGTCTACCTGCTGGCGCTGACCAGCCTGGCACCGGGCGACATCATGATCGGGGTGCTGCTCGCGGCGCTCCTGGTGGCAGCAGGACGGAGGATCGGTCCCCCCGCCTCCGTCCGGTCCCGGTCACCGGACGCCACCTCGGGCCGCGGGGTGACCGGGGTAGCCGCCCTGATCGGCGGCACCGTCGTCGACATGGTCCGGGAGAGCTGGCAGGTCGCCGGCTACTGCCTGCGCGGCCGTCTACCGGCGCCCGGCCTCGTCACGGTCCCGATCCGGCGAGACGCGCCGTCCTCCGCGGCCGCGTGGGGAATTCGCGTCGGGCTGGCACCCGGCAGCGTCGTGGTGGAGGTCGACGACGCCCGCGGGGAGCTGATCCTGCACGTGCCCGACGCTCGCGACCCCGAAGCGGTCCGTCGCGCGCAACTGCGCTCCTACGAGCGCCGCCAGGCCCGGGTCTTCCCGTGATCGGCATCCTGACGACGATCGGCCTTGCCTGGGTCACCGGACTGCTCGTGGCCGGCGGACTCGTGCTGCTGCGTGCCCGCGACGTCTTCCAGCGGATCGTCGCCCTGGACACCCTCTCCGTGCTCGTCGTCTGCCTGCTCGCGCTGCTCGCCTACTCGCGAGACGTGCCCTACTACTTCGACGCCGCCGTCGCTCTCTCGTTGTTCTCCTTCGTCGCCACCGTCGCCGCGGCGCGGTACCTCGCATCCGGAGGGCCGTTCGAGTGATCTCCCTGCTGCTGGACGTCGTCGGCGGAGCGCTGCTGGTCATCGGTCTGCTCCTGATCACCATCAGCCTCTTCGGCCTGCTGCGCCTGACCGGCACCCACAACCAGCTGCACGCTCAGGGCCTGGCCACCGGTCCGGGCGTGATCGCCGTCCTGGCGTCGTCGGTCGCCACCGAGAACGCCGCCATCATCACGTTCGCCGTTCTCGGTCGCCTTCGTCGCCGTCACCTCACCCGCCTCCAGCAACGCGATCGCGCGAGCGGCGTACCTCCGCAGCCGGCCAGGACCTGCGGCCGCCGGTCCGCAGCCCGAGCGATGACCCCCGCTCCCGGCCGGCGCAACGGCCTGCACCCGTCGGTCGGGCCTGCCCCGTCCGGCCCGGCTGCGGCCGGCGGTGCCACCGCGGTCGCTCGGCACGGCCGCGCCCGGGGCCTGCTCGACCGGCCCGGCCGCCGCTGGCTACGGCTGCACCCGGCCGGTCTCCTGCTGGGGACGGCGTTCGCGGTGCTGGCGATGACGCCGTCGCTGCTGCCCCGGGACTGGCTGTTCCAGGGGGTGGTCTCGGGCATCTCCGCGGCCGCGGGTTACGGGGCCGGGGTCGTCCTGGCCTGGGCACTGCGTCGCTCGGCCCGGTGGAGGCGGCTCCAGGACAGGCTCCGGCGTCGGCTGCCGGCGCGGGCGACCGCCTGGGCCTGGGCCGCGCTGCTGCTGGCGATCCCGGCGGTCGTGGTGGCCATGCTGCTGGTGTCCGCCCAGTGGCAGCGGGAGATCGCCACGCTCGTGGGCATCGACCGGACCACCACCACCGGCTGGCTGCGCGCCGGACCGGTCCTGCTGCTCGTGGCTGCCTTGCTGCTCGCGCTGGCCCGGGGCGTGCGGGCCCTCTACCGCCTGGTGGCGCGGCTGCTGCGGCGGTGGGTCCGGCTGCCGCCACGGATGGCGTCGGTGCTCGGCGCGGTCCTGGTGACCTTCCTGGTCGCCTCCCTCGTCGACGACGTCCTGCTGCAGCGTGCCCTGACGGTGGCCGACTCCGCGTTCAGCGCCGCCAATGACGAGACGTTCGAAGGGGTCGAGCAGCCGCGCACGGAGGCCCGCTCGGGTTCGCCGGCGTCACTGGTGCCGTGGGACACCTTGGGCCGGGAGGGCCGACGGTTCGTCGCCGGCGGCCGGACGCCGGAGGAGCTCGACGCGGCGGCGGCGGGCACTGCGCGGGAACCGGTCCGGGTCTACGTGGGGTTGCAGAGCGCGCCGACGCCGCAGGAGCGGGCGAACCTGGCCGTGGCCGAGCTGGAGCGCACCGGCGCCTTCGATCGGTCGGTGCTGCTGGTGGCGACCTCGACCGGCAGCGGCTGGGTGAACGACACGGCGCCCAGCGCCGTGGAGCTGATGTACGGCGGGGACACCGCCGTCGTGTCCATGCAGTACTCCTACCTGCCCAGCTGGCTGTCCTTCCTGGTCGACCGCTCCCGTGCCGAGCAGGCCGGCCGGCTCCTCTTCGACGCGGTGCACGCCCGGGTCGACCAGCTGCCCGAGGGAGACCGCCCGCGGCTGCTGGTCTACGGCGAGAGCCTCGGTTCGCAGGGTTCGGAGGCCGCGTTCAGCTCGCTGGCCGACATCCGGGCCCAGGCCGACGGCGTGCTGTGGGTCGGGCCGCCGAACTCCAACGAGGTCTGGTCGGCGCTGGTGGAGCGGCGTGACCCCGGAACACGGGCGGTGCAGCCGGTGTACTCCGACGGGCTGGTGGTGCGGTTCGCCGGGGACGAGGCGGAGCTGCCCCAGCCGCCCACGCCGTGGGTCCAGCCGCGGGTGCTCTATCTGCAGCATCCCTCCGATCCCATCGTGTGGTGGTCCCCGGACCTGTTGCTCCGCCGTCCCGACTGGCTGGTCGAACCGCGCGGCGACGACGTCTCACCGGCCATGAGCTGGTATCCCGTCGTCACCTTCTGGCAGGTGACCGCCGACCTGACGCACGCCCAGTCGGTGCCCGACGGGCACGGGCACAACTACGACGACCTCATCCTCGACGGGTGGGCGGCGGTCGCCGCCCCGGACGGCTGGACCGACGCGGACACCGCCCGCGTCGCCGCCGTCCTCGGCCCGTGACGCGAGCGGCGCGCCTGCGGCGCTGGCTGCCCTTGGCCGGGACGTCGGCCGGGTTGCTCGCCTGGAGCAACCTCGTCGTCCCGACCCTGCCGTCGGCCCCGGGAGTGCGTACCGCCGCCAACGTCGCCGCCGTCTCGGCGCTGGTGCTGGCCGCGCGTGCGGGCGGGATGAGCTGGACCGAGCTCGGCCTGGGCCGCCCGAGCTGGAGCTCCGGCGCCCGGTGGGGCAGCGCCGCCCTGGCCGTCGCCGCCACCGGCTACGGCGTCCTGATCGCCGTGCCCGCGTGGCGGCTCCTGCTCGACGACCCGCGCGTCGGGGCGATGGCGGTCGGCGACCTCGCCCTGCGGGCGCTGGTGCTGATCCCCCTGGGCACCGTGGTGAGCGAGGAGGTGGCCTTCCGCGGCGTCCTGCTCGCCCTGGCCGGCCGGGTGCTCGGGCCCAGGTCGGCGGTCGCCGTCACCGCCGCGGTCTTCGGGCTGTGGCACGCGTCCGCGGCCCGGCTGCCCGGATCGCTGGGGATGTCACCGCGGTCAGGCGCTGCGGCGGTGGCCGGCGTCGTCGTCGCGACGGGAGTCGGCGGACTGCTGCTCGGGTGGCTGCGGCAGCGCAGCGGCAGCCTGCTCGCCCCCCTCGGGGCGCACCTGGGAAGCAACAGCCTCGGTCTGCTCGCCGCCAGGGTGGCCACCGGGCCCGTCTGACCTGGTCCCGGTCGAGCCGGTGGGCAGCCACGCCGGACCGCGGGATCGCTGCGTCGGCCCTCGGGGCATCCCGCGCTGCGGCAGCCGACGTCCCGGCCTAGCCTGCAGTGCGGAGAGCCACTCCGGTCCGGCGCCCCCCGGGAGGCCGTGGTGTCGTCGCGGGCTGATGTCGGGCCGGCATCCACGTCGCCAGGACGCCCGCCCCGGGGCCCCGGCCGCGTCGTGCGCGGGGTCCTGGTCTCCGGGCGCTGGCTCGTCGTGCTCGCGTGGGTGACCGCTGCGCTTTGGGTCGTCCTCGTCCCTCCTCCCGCCGGAGGAGGAGGTGGTGGAGGGGACGTCGGCAGCCTCCTCCCGGCCGACAGCGAGGCCGTCGAGGTGCAGCAGCGGTCGCTGGCCCAGTTCGCCGTGCCGGTGTTGTCGCAGACGGCGGTCGTGGTGCACGACCCGAACGGCCTGGCCCTCCTCACCCGCCTCGACGCCGCTCTGTGGGCGCTGTCCCACACGCGGGCGACGCTCGACGGGCAGGTCCCCTCGGGAGGCGGTCACATCCTCGCGGCGGTGCCGATCCCGACCGCCAGTCCGGACACCGCGGTCAGCTATCTCTACGTCTCCCCTGGCACCTCGCTGGACGACACGGTGGAGTTGGCGCACGAGTACGCCGCGCACTTCGACCAGCCCGGCGTGCAGACCTACGTCACCGGGCTGCTCCCCGCGCAGGTGCAGCAGGCCGACTACCTCAGGTCGCGGCTGGGCGTCTTCGAGATCGCGACCCTCTTGCTGATCACCGGGGTGGTGGCGCTGGTCTTCCGTTCCCTGGTGGCTCCCCTCGTGGTGCTCGTCGTGGTCGCGCTCGGTTTCCTGGTGGCGTACCGGTTGTTGACCGTCGCGGCCGGGGCGCTCGGTTTCGTGCTGCCCGACCAGCTGCGGCCCTTGACGGCGGCCCTGTTCATCGGTGTCGTCACCGACTACTGCGTGCTGTTGTTCTACGGCTTCCGTCAGCAGCTCGAGCGGGGCCTGCACCGGCACGAGGCGGCGTGGCGCATGTCCGCTGCCGAAGGCCCCCTCATCGCGGTGGCCGGCCTCACCGTCGCCGGTGGGACGGCAGCACTGCTCGCGGCGGACTTCGTGCTGTTCCGGGCGTTCGGGCCGGCCCTGGCGCTGACGGTCCTGCTCGGGGTCCTCGTCTCGCTGACCCTCGTCCCGGCGCTGCTGGCCATCCTCGGATCCGCGCTCTTCGCCCCTCGCCGGATCCGCCAGGTGCCCCCTCCGGCAGAGGCGCCCGCGCAGCCCGGGCGGCTGATCCGCACGGTCGCCGACCGGAGGGGTGCCACCGTGGCGACCGTGCTCGGCGTGGCGCTGCTGGCCCTCGCCGCCGTGCCGTTGCTGTTCATCCGGCTGGACGTCTCGTTCACTGCGGGGCTGCCCCCGGACGATCCGGTGCGCCAGGGCGCCCAGGTGCTCGACGCCTCCGGTGTCGGAGGGATCGTCGCGCCGACCGAGGTGCTGGTGGAGGGGCCCGACGTCGCCGAGCAGCGCGCGGCGCTCGACCGGCTGCAGGAGGCGATCCGCGCCCAGCCCGGGGTCGCCCAGGTCCTGGGGCCGGCCCAGAACCCGCTGCCCCAGGAGTTCGGGATCGTCTTCTCCCGCGACGGGGATGCGGCCCGGTTCGTCGTGGTCTTCGACAGCGACCCGCTGACCGCGCCGGCCATCGCCGACCTGACGCTGCTGCAGGAGCGCTTGCCGGCCCTGCTGGCCGAGGCGGGCGTCGAGAACGCCGGCGTGGCGGTGACCGGGCAGACCGCGATCGCCGCCGAGCTGACCGAGCTGACCCGCGAGGACCTCTGGGTCACCCTGGTCGCGGTACTGGCCGTGGAGCTGGTCATCCTCGTGGTGTATCTCCGCGCCCTCGTAGCGCCCGTGGCACTGCTGGCCGCCAGCGCCCTGGGCGTCGCCGCAGCGCTCGGCCTGTCGGTCCTGGTCTTCCAGGGTCTGCTCGGCGCGTCCGGGTTGACCTTCTACGTCCCGTTCGTCGCCGCGGTGCTGCTGCTGGCCCTCGGGTCCGACTACAACGTGTTCGCGGTGGGCTCGATCTGGCGAGCGGCCGCCCACCATCCGCTGAGCCGGGCCATCGCCGTGGCCATGCCGGCCACCGGTCGCGCGATCAGCGCTGCCGGGATCATCCTGGCGGCGACCTTCGCGATGCTGGCCATCATCCCGCTCGGCCCCTTCCTGCAGCTGGCGTTCACGATGACCGTGGGCCTGCTCCTCGACACCTTTCTCGTGCGCCCCGTGCTCACCCCCGCTGTGCTGACCCTGCTCGGGCGGACGGCGAGCTGGCCCAGCCGACGCATTCGCACCACGGCCGCCCCGCGGGAGGAGCTGCGGCAGACCGCCCTGTCAGGGGAAGGAGCACCTCACTCCCTCCTGAGCCACGTGTGCCCCGACCGGCGCCTGCCCAGCTCGTCTTCTGAGTCCCCGTCCCCACGGTCCCCGAGTCGCCCCCTCCGACCGGACGGGGACGGCGACAGCCCCTGACAGGGCCACGAGGGCAGTCTCCGGGTTCCGGGCGCTCCCCGTCTCCCGGGGTCAGCGGCGCCCGGCGACCGGCTGTCCGGGATGGCCCATCGCCGTCCGGCACAGGTGGCTCGCGGGGCAACTCTGGGGTTGGGTGGGGCATGACGTCCCCGGCCCGCGTGCGGTCGGCGGATCGCCGGCCCGGGGACCGAACGACGACCGCCGGCTCGATCCGTGGCTGACCACCACCTCGGTGCGGTCTACGACCTCGACGGGGAGCTGCCGTTCGTGTCGTTGCGCGCCGTGGCCCGCCGGCTGCATGGCCTGCTCGTCCACCGGAGCTGGGACCGCCGCTCGGTGCTGGGCATGTCCGGACTGCTGCAGGCACTCCGCGCCAGCGCGCCAGGTTGCCCGGTGCACTACATCAGCGCCCTGCCCGAGACGGCTCGGCGTCCACTGGCGACCTTGCTCCGCGATGGGGCCCACCCGCCGGGATCACTGCACCTGACCGGACCCGGCCGGTTCCCCCGCCGCCTGTTCCGCGGCAGCCGAGCCGGCAAACTGCGCGTGCTCCGCGATCTGCTGGCCGACGACCCTGACCGCCGGTGGGTGCTCATCGGCGATGACGGACAGGACGACCCCGACCTGTTCGACGAGCTCGCCCGCCACCATCCGGGTCGTGTCGCCGCGATCGCGCTGCGCTCGGTCGCCGCGATCGATTTCGGTGGCGCGATCGATGCGGTGCCGCCGGTGCCGGAGCCCGGCGGCGCGCCGGTCGTCCGGGCGCCCAACGCCGAGGAACTGCTGCCCCCGCTGCAGAACGCGCTGGGGTTGGGGCGGCCGGCCGGTCGCGGACCAGAGGACTGGCTGCTCAGCGGGACCGGGCGCGGCAACGACGCCACCCGGCTGCGGCCCTTCACCGCGGGCAATGCCGTGCGCGCTCTCGTGCACGGCCGGTCGTACTTCCCCGTTCTGGCCGAGCAGCTCGACGCCACCGAGGCGGGAGATCTGGTCCTCCTGCTGGGCTGGCGCGCCGACAGCGACGAACGGCTGACCACGACGGGTCGCACCGTGGGCGAGCTGCTGAGCGCGGCGGCCTCCCGTGGAGCGCTGGTGCGGGGACTCCTGTGGCGCTCGCACGCCAGCGAGCTGACGTACTCGGCCCGGGAGAACCGTCAGCTCGCGGCCGCGCTGCGGGCAGCAGGTGGCCAGATCCTGCTCGACATGCGGATCCGCAGCCGCGGCAGTCATCACCAGAAGCTGGTCGTCGTGCGCCACCGTGACCATCCGGGCCGGGACGTCGCGTTCCTGGGCGGGATCGACCTGGCGTACAGCCGCGGCGACGACGCCGCCCATCACGGTGATCCGCAGAGCACCTCGTTCGCATCCGTCTACGGCCCCACCGTGCCGTGGCACGACGTGCAGCTGGAGCTGCGCGGACCGGTCGTCCGCGACGCCGAGGAGGTGTTCCGGGAGCGCTGGAGAGATCCGGCTGCTCTGGTGCGGCTGCCCTGGCACGTCCTGCCCGACCGGCTGCACGGCCTGGACCGCACTGCCCGTCCGCTGCCCGAGCCCGCCGAGGACCCTCCGGCCGCGGGCACCTGTGCGGTGCAGCTGCTGCGCACCTACCCCTGGCGCCGGCCGGCGTACCCGTTCGCGCCACGCGGCGAGCGCAGCATCGCCCGTGCCTATGCCAAGGCGCTGGTCCGGGCGCAGCGGCTGGTCTACATCGAGGACCAGTACCTGTGGTCGGTCGACGTCGCCCGGGTCTTCGCCGCGGCCTTGCGGCGCGCTCCCCGGTTGCACCTGATCGCCGTCGTCCCCCGCCATCCCGACCAGGACGGCTCGTCCTACCGCACCTCCGCGCGCCACGGCCATGCCGAGGCGCTGGCGATGGTCCATCACGCCGGCGGCGACCGGGTGCAGGTCCTCGACGTGGAGAACGCGACCGGACGGCCGATCTACGTCCACGCCAAGATCTGCATCATCGACGACGTGTGGGCCGCCGTGGGCAGCGACAACTTCAACGTCCGATCCTGGACGCACGACAGCGAACTGGCCGCAGCGGTCGTCGACGAACGACGCGACGACCGGGAACCACGCGATCCCGGCGGCCTGGGCGACGGCGCCCGGCACTTCGCCCGGCAACTGCGCCTGCAGATGCTGCGCGAGCACCTCGCCACCGACTCCGACGACGACCTGCTCGACCCCGACCGAGCCGCCGCCACCGTCCGCGCCAGCGCGGCCGCCCTCGACGACTGGCACCACGCGCCCAGAGGACCTCGTCCCCCCGGCCGACTGCGCCGGCACTGGACGCCCGCCCCCGCTCCACACCTGCCGATCTGGCGTCGCTGGCTCGCCGACCCCCTCTACCGGTCCGCCCTCGACCCCGATGGCCGGCCACTCAGCATGCGGCTGCGCCGGATGTACTGAACCGCGCTCGACGGCGCGGCCGCCCCGTGGCCGACCACCACGCGGCCGCTGCCATGGTGTTGAGCGACCTACGTCTTCCCTTCCCCTGAGGGGCCCTCGCTGAGGTCACGGGCGATGGCGCCGGCAGCCTCGGCCAGCGCGCTCGCCCAGACCGGCAACCGACCGCGGGAGTACCGCGCCGAGGGCGCGGCCAGGGAGAGCGCGGCACCGGTGAACCCGCCCGCAGGCGGGACGGCGACCCCCACGGCGGTCAGACCGGCCTCGGTCTCCTGGTCGTTGACCGCGAACCCGCGACGCCGGATGGTGCGCAGCTCCCGGTCCAGCCTTGCCGCAGTGGCTGCGTCCAGGGGTTCGAAGGAAGCGGCGAGCTGCGCGTCGTCCAGCGTGGCCAGCACCGCCTTGCCGCCCGAGCTGAGATGCGCCGGAAGCGTCCGGCCGGTGCGGTCGCCCACCCGCAGGATCTGATCGCACTCGACCGTCGCCACGAAGCGGACGTCCGAGCCGGCCAGGACCATCGCGTTGGCCGTCTCCCCCACCGCATCGACCAGCCGCCGCAGGTGCGGCAGGGCGACCTCGCGCAAGGTGGTGACCGACGCCTGCTGCTGCGCACCACGACGCAGGACGGGGCCGGGGGCGTACCGGCGGTCCGGCAGCTGCTCCGCGAAGTCCCGGTAGACGAGCATGCCCAGCAGCCGGTGCGCCGTCGACACCGAGACCCCCAGGCGCGCGGCGACGTCGGTCACCCGCATCGCCCCTTCCTGCTGCAGCAGGCTCGCCAGCAGCAGGGCGGAGTCGACGGAGGTGATCGCGTACGCCGGTCGATTCTTCACTACAGAAAAGCCTATCCCTTCCTGCAGTAAGTCGGGCACCGTCAGGACTCGACAGACACTGTGGCCGCGGATGGCAGGGAAACGAGCGTGCAGTTCTACCTCAACGGATACCGGCCGGGCGACCCCTTCATCGAGGAGCCGCACCCCTCCGTCGCGGACCGGCCGGACGGCCTGCCCGACGAGGTCGACGTCCTGATCGTCGGGTGCGGTCCGGCGGGCCTCGTCCTGGCCGCCCAGCTGGCCAACTTCCCCGACATCAGGACGATGGTCATCGACCGCCGGGACGGTCCGCTCGAGGTGGGCCAGGCCGACGGGGTCGCCTGCCGCACCGTGGAGATGTTCGAGGCGTTCGGCCTGGCCGACCAGCTCGTCGCCGAGGGCTACTGGGTCAACGAGGTCTCCTTCTGGCGACCGGACCCGGAGGACCGGACCCGGATCACCCGCACCGGGCGGATCCAGGACGTCGAGGACGGGCTGTCGGAGTTCCCCCACGTCATCGTCAACCAGGCGCGCATGCTCGCCTACCTGCGCGACCACATGGAGCGCTCCGCCAGCCGGCTGGAACCCTTCTACGGCCTCCACGCCAGCGGGCTCACCATCGACTCGGACAGCTCGGCGGAGCACCCGGTCACCGTCACGCTGCAGCACCTGGAGAACTTCCAGGAGACCGGCCGGACCTCCACGGTCCGCGCCAAGTACGTCGTCGGATGCGACGGGTCGCGCAGCGGCGTGCGGTCGGCGATCGGCCGTGAGCTCGTCGGGGACCCGATGAACCAGTCGTGGGGCGTCATGGACGTCCTGGCGGTGACCGACTTCCCGGACATCCGGCTCAAGTCGGCGATCCTGTCGGCGAACCAGGGCAACCTCCTCATCATCCCGCGGGAGGGCGGCTACCTGGTCCGGCTCTACATCGAGCTGGACCAGGTCAGCGACCGGGAGATGCTCGACAACAGGAGCGTCACGCCGGAGAAGCTCGCGGCGGTGGCCAACCGCGTCCTGCACCCGTACACCCTCGAGGTGAAGGACGTCGGGTGGTGGTCGGTGTACGAGATCGGCCAGCGACTGTGCGACAAGTTCGACGACGTGCCGGCCGAGGAGACCGGCTCGCGCGTCCCCCGCGTGTTCATCGCCGGCGATGCCTGCCACACGCACAGCGCCAAGGCCGGCCAGGGCATGAACGTGTCGATGGCCGACGCCTGGAACCTCGGCTGGAAGCTGGGCGCCGTCCTGCGGGGCACCGCCCGGCCGGAACTGCTGGACACCTACTCCGCGGAGCGCCAGGTGATCGCCCAGGAGCTCATCGACTTCGACCGCGAGTTCGCCCGCATGTTCAGCGCCCCGCCGAAGGAGTCCGGTGAGGAGGAGGGCGAGGGCGTCGACCCGGCCGAGTTCCAGCGGTACTTCGCCGCCCAGGGTCGCTTCACCGCCGGCGTCGCCACCAGGTACGCACCGTCGGTCATCACCGCTGGGACCCAGTTCCAGCACCTCGCGGAGGGCTTCCCCGTCGGGATGCGCTTCCACTCGGCCCCGGTCGTGCGGCTGGCCGACGCCAAGCCCGTGCAGCTGGGCCACGCCGCCCGGGCCGACGGCGCCTGGCGCATCTACGTCTTCGCCGACCGGAGCGACCCGACCAGCCTGGACTCCGGAGCCCGCGCACTGTGCGACTTCCTGGGGTCGGAGAAGTCTCCGATCACCCGGCACACCCCGGCCGGGGCCGACCCGGACTCGCTCATCGACGTCCGCGCCGTCTTCCAGCAGAACCACCGGGACCTGGCCGTCGAGGCGATGCCGCCGGTCCTGCTCCCGAGGAAGGGCACGTTCGGGCTGATCGACTACGAGAAGGTCTTCTGCCCCGACCCGGCGGGCGACGACGTCTTCGACCTGCGCGGGATCGACCGGGAGACGGGCTGCATGGTCGTCGTCCGACCGGACCAGTACGTCGCCCACGTGCTCCCCCTGGACGGGCACGAGGAGCTGGCCGACTTCCTGTCCGGCGTCCTGACCGACGCCCGGTAGCGGTCACCCGCGCCCGATCCGCTGCGCGCCACGAGACGGCGAGCGCTCATCCCGGCCTCATCGCCGCCGCCCCCACCCTGCAGCACTGGGACGGCGACACCAGGGCCGGGGCGAGGAGCGCGAGGCCCGCTCACGCGGTCAGCGCGGCGACCACGTCGGGGTAGACACGCTCCGCGATGGTGCGGAGCTCGTCGTCGGTCCGGTCCTGGACCGGGTGGGGCACGAGTACGAACGGGGCGGGGAAGCCGAGCGCCTCGCCCTGCAGCCGCGCGGCCTCGGCGAAGGCCTCGCTGGCGAGGAAGAGGGCCACCACGCCGCGGCGCTCCAGGTCGGCGATGTCGTGCACACTGCACGACGTGCAGGAGCCCTAATCGGCGAGCGCCTCGATGACCACCTCGCACTGCTCGGCGATCTCGTGCCGCAGGTCCACCGGGGCGGGACGGGCGAACGTCGGCTTGCGGTACCGGCGCACGTGAGCACCGTCCGCGGTCAGCAGCTGCTCCAGCCGGTCGAGGACGACGTCGCCGCGGGCCTTGCTGATGTCGAGCAGACCGACGGTGCGCCCTTCCAGCGCGACCGGACGGGGCAGGAGCGCACGGCCGGGTGCCTGCCGCTCCCCGGTGGGGTCCAGCACCGTTCTCATGTGCGCACCTCTCGTGTCACGGGAACGCTGCCCGTCTCCCCGCCGACCCAACCGCCGACGATCGCGCTGAACAAGCCCGCCGGACCGCCGGCGTGAGCCACGAGCAGGCCACCCGGCCGGAACTTGGGTAGCTCTCGGCCCGCCATGGAGTCCGGCACCCCCTCGGCCATGCCACCGGCACCGCGGACCAGCTCGGCAGCGGGCAGCAGGAGCAGGCGCTCCAGCTCGGCCAGGAGACGTCCACGGTCCCACCCGGCCTCGCGGAACACCCTCCCGTGCTCGGGCGAGACGACGAGCAGCGCATCCCAAGCCACCGGCAGCTTGGGGTGTGCGTTCACCCGGAGGCAGGCCGCCAACGTGCGAGCCAGCGACTCCGGGTCGCGGCTGAGCTGGTCCACCACCGGCTGCACCCCCGACCCGGCGACCACCGTGACCGCGTCTCCGGCGACACCGCGGTCGGCCGCGAGCGGCGGGAACGGGCTGTCCTCCTCCCGCTCGGCGAAGCAGAAGGTGTACTTGCCCGGATTGCCCATGGCCGCCCGGTCGACCTCCCCTGGCCGGCCGCCGCCGACGTTGCGCACGACGAGCTGGAGCGCGCGTCCGATCGTCGCGTTCGCGCGGTTGCCCTGGCCGAGGGCGTTCACCCCGCTGTTCATGCCGATCCGCGCCGCGACCGGCCCGTTGACGATGACCACCGGCCCTGCGAAGTGCGTGGTCGCGAGGAGCCCGTGCAGCGCGAACTCCTCCGACGTCGCGGCCTCGAGCGCGGCCAGTACGACAGGCAGGTACTCCGGCAGGCAGCCGGCCATCACCGCGTTGACGGCGACCTTCTCCACGGTGCACTCCACGAGGTCGGGCGGCACGACGGCCACCACCTCCCGCGGGTCCCGCGTCGTCCCGCGCAGCATGCGCAGCACCCGCTCGGGCGTCGGCGGCACCACGGGCAGCCCGTCGGTCCAGCCGCGGTCGAACAGCGCCTCGTGCTCGTCCTCGGCGTCGGCGAGCTCCACTCGCCGGCTGCTCAGCCCGCTGACGCCGTAGCGGGCCTCGAGTCCGTCGATCCGGAACGGGTCGACCGAGAGCGAGCCGCAGCCGGGCCGGTGGTCGGGCAGCGCCGGGCCGAGCCCGGACACGCCGGTGAGCTGCTCCCACTGCTCGCGGCTCCAGCCGACGACCCTCGCGGTCTCCACCCCGGCCCGGACGCGCAGCAGGGTCGGCACCGTCTCGATCCCCAGCCGGTAGGACAGCTCGAGGTTGGTGTCGTCGCCGTCGAACCAGGCCGCGTCGTCCTGGCACCAGACGGCCGCACCGAGCGCCCGCAGGACCGGCTCGACCAGCACGCAGGTAGGACAGTCGCGCTTGACCACCGCGACGAGTCCGTCCGGGAGCCGCACGCAGCCGACGGTAGCCCCCATGCCGCGTGACCGCGTCCTCGACGGCAGGCTCCGTCCGGCGGACGCACGTCCTCGTGCCTCCATCACTCGCCGGACGTGCGCCCGCGATCGGCGCGGCGGACGCGCTGGGCTTCTGCTATCCCACCTCGGCCGCACGCCTCGTGAACGGCAGCACGAGGCGGGAGTGGTGGAGGGCGTCGCGGTAGATCTTGTGGGTGACGGGCCGGCCCACCGGCAGGTGGAAGGCGTCCGGCGGCAGCAGCGCGTTGTGGGCGTCGGCCAGCGGCTCGTCGTTGGACAGCTCCACCACCAGGCGGTGACCCGGCCGGAACGTGCTCGCGAACGGGTAGAGGCGCAGCACGTACTCCTCGATCTTCCCCGGCTCCACCGGCACGGCCCGGGTGTGCGGGTGGTACGGGTTGCCCTCCGTCGTCCGATCGTCCAGCTCCCGGTGCGACGCCTTCAGGTAGCCGGTGGTGATCAGCTGGCGCTTCCCGTTCGGAGCGGCGTCCCACAGCCGGAGGATGAAGTTGGTGTCCGGCTGGTCGATCTCGGCGAACAGGTGCGCGGCACCGGTGCCGATGAGCTCGGTGGCCTCCTCGAACGGCGCGGTGCTCCAGCTGAGGATCTCCACCTTGTCGGTCACCGTCAGCGGCGCCTGGTAGAAGCCCTCCGGCGCGGCGTGCTCGGGGCCCAGCAGCTCCGGCTCCGCGGAGAGCTTGCCGCGCGGACGCAGGTACAGCGACCGGTACTCGACGTCCTTCGGCGGCCACTGCTCGGCGGTGACCACCTCGCGCGAGCCCTCCACGAAGACGCTCACGGCGGGCTCGTCCATGATCCCGTTGTCGACGCCCTTGAGCCAGTACTCGTACCAGCGGAACATCTCGTCGTGCTCCTCGACCCAGGGGCGCGACTGCATCGGGGGGTACGAGCCGATGACCAGCTTCTTGGGGCCGGTGAGGGTCTCGAACAACTCGATGTGACCGTCCACCGTCCAGCCGCGGCCCTGGTCGATCTGGAGGTAGACCGGGATGTCGATGTTCCGGGCGAGGTTGATCGGGTTGCGCTCCTCGTACCACTCGCCGTCGAGGTCGTTGAGGACGATGTCGAACCAGGCCTCGTGGTGCTTCGGGTAGTGGAGCACGTGGACGAGGTTCGGCCAGGCCGCGACGTCCGGGTCCTGCAGGCGTTCGGCGACCCGCTTCTCGACCTCCTCCGCGGAGTACGTCTCGAGCATCCGCGACGTGATGCGGTCGGTGAAGGCCCAGCCGGAGTCGCCACCGCGGCCCTCGCGGGCGGCGCGCGGCATGAACCACATGACGCCGCCGTGGTACGTGGTCTCGTAGAAGTCGAAGTGGCCGCCGGAGACGAAGATCGCCTTCAGAGACGGCGGGCGCTCGGCGGCGGCGAGGACCTGCATCGAGCCGTAGTAGGAGATGCCGATCATGCCGACGTTGCCGTCGCACCAGGGCTGCTCGGCCACCCACTCGATGACGTCGTACGCGTCCTGCCCGAGTGGGACGCCCCCGGCGTTGTAGTTGCCGATGTGCTCACCCTCGGAGGCGCCGGAGCCGCGGAGGTCACCGATGACGTGGACGTAGTCCTCGCCGACCACGCGGGCGATGTCACCGGCCTCGATGCACCCGTCCCACATGGGGCTGGGACGGCGCTGCGGCGGCATGGTCAGGGCGAGGGCCTGCAGCTCCTTCCCGTACGGGCTGAGCGCGACCAGGGCCGGGCGCGGCTTGTCCTCGACGCCGGAGTAGGCGTCGGCGGCCAGGGTGACGCCGTCGCGCATCGGGACCCGCAGGTCCTTGCGGACGGCGATCGTCTGCGTGCCGGCCTGGACCTGGCGGATGTCGGCCATGAAGTGCGGTGCTCCTTCGCGTGGATGGATCAGGACGTCTGGTCGAGCTGCGCGCGGTAGCCGTGCAGCGTCGTGAAGAACGGGGACGGTTCGAGCGTGGGATCGCCCGTGTACCCGAGCTCCTCGGCGACCCGGGCGAACGGCGAGTACGCCGAGTCGGTCTCCTGCAGCCCGTCCCGCAGGTACCGGGTGGCGGCGTCGGCGACGCGGGCCTCGATGTCGAGGCTCTGCTGGAGCGCGTGGCGCGCCTGCTCGCGGTCGAGTTCGACGCCGTAGGGCACGCCGTCGGCCGTCCGGTACGGGTGCCCCAGGTACAGGTGCTGCGGACGGACGACGTCGCGCAGGTGCTCGAGGCTCGCACGGTAGGAGCGCGGGTCCTCGTAGCCGGGGAACCCGTTGGCGGCCCCGTGCACCTGCACGGCATCGCCGACGAACACGTCGTCCTGACCGTCGACGACGTAGGCGACCGACCCGGGCGTGTGGCCCGGGATGCCGTGCACCGAGACGGTGACGTCCCCGCCGAGGGACAGCGTCTCGCCGCCGCGAAGGAGCACGGACGGCTCCATCTCACCGGAGATGGCGCCGGCCGCCATCGCCGCCTGCTTCGCCTCGGCCTCGCGGTCGTGCAGGTAGCGCGCGCGCACGTCCAGGTAGTTCTGCACGTGGGCGCGGCGCGAGCGCAGCAGAGGTGCATCGGCCTCGCCGATCACCACCTGCGCGCGCCGGCCGGTGAGCTCCCACAATGCGTGCGCGCCGCCGACGTGGTCGATGTGCCCGTGGGTCAGGAGGATCCAGCGGACGTCCTCGATGCGGCGACCGAGCGCCGCCAGCGCCGGGGCCATCCCCTCGGCGGGCGACGAGGCCACCCCCGTGTCGACGACGGCGGGCTCCGGCGCGTCGATGAAGAAGCTGTAGAGCCCGAACCGGCCCCAGGGCGAGACCAGGGGGTGGATCTGCACCGCCACCGCGCTCAGCGCCTGTTCAGGAAGGCAGCCGTCTCCTGGAAGGCCCGGTAGTACTCCGGGATCCAGGAGAAGTGCTGCACGAACCCGTGGCCGGCGCCGGCGTACCGGCTGACCGTCGCGTCCACGCCGGCCTCCTGCAGCCGCCGGCCGTAGAGCTCGCCCTCGTCCCGCATCGGGTCGTACTGGCCGGTGATGATCAGCGCCGGGGGCAGGCCGGTCAGGTCCGCGCGCTTGATGGGCGAGACGAGCGGATCTGCGGGGTCGGCGCCGCTGTCGAGGTAGAAGGCGTTGAACGGCTTCAGCCCGGCCGTTTCGAGGCCGTACCCCTCGGCGTTCTCCCGCAGGGAGGCGTACCGGTCGACGTCGAAGTCCAGGTCGAGGGACGGGTAGAACAGCACCTGGTGCGTGATGCGGTCGAATCCGTCGTCATGGGCCATCGCGGCGACCGCGGCGACGAAGGTGCCACCCGAGCTGTCCCCGGCGACCGCGAGGGTCCGGCCGTCCCACCGCAGGTCGTCGCCGAACTCCTGAGCCCACCGGACGACTCCGTAGCAGTCCTGCAGGCCGGCCGGGAACGCCGCCTCGGGCGCCCGACGGAATCCGACGGAGACGACCTTCTTGCCGGTCTCCTTCGCCAGGGACCGCGCGACGTGGTCGTGCGTCTCCAGGCTGCCGAGGAAGAAGGCGCCGCCGTGGAAGTACACGAGCAGCCCGTAGGAGTCGGCCTCGACCGGCGTGTAGATGCGCACCGGCACCTCGCCCGCCGGCGTCTGCGCGGTGGTGTCCTCGACCGCGTGCAACGGCAGCCGCTGCTCGACGGGCGGTACCTGCGCCTCCTCGCCGGCGCGCATGGCGACCGGATCGAGTGAACCCGGGGGCGGCGCGGGCAGATGGGCGAGCGCCTTGGCGATCTCGGGATGCAGTGTCATGCCTCGATCTCCTCGGTCAGTGCGCCGAAGGCTGCTGGGCGGCGGGCTTCTGACCGGGGAAGACGTCCTCGAGCTCGTCCTCGGTCCACCCGTGCCGCGAGATGCGCTGCAGCTCGTCGGTGACCGGCTTGCGGGTCGCCTGGAACAGGGCCAGCGCCGCCGGTACGGAGTCGGCCTCCACCAGCGCGTCGGCGAGGGCGCCGGCGTCCATGATCGCCGAGTTCGCGCCCTGACCCTGGTGGTGCAGCATCGCGTGCGCCGAGTCGCCCATGAGGACCACGGAGTCGGTGTGCCAGGTGTCGACCGGGTCGATGTCGTAGACCGCGCGGACGTTGACCTTGTCCATGTCGAGGTCGCGGGCGATGTTCACGATCCGCTCGTCGAAGCCCTCCACCTTCGCCAGGAGGTCGTCCTTGGTGACCGTCGGGTTCCAGGTGCTGTCCGGGTCGAGAGCGGTGACGTCGAAGGACAACCCGTTGCGGTGGCGCAGCGGGAGCAGGTAGACCTTGGTGCCCCGGCCGATGTACATCCGCAGGTTGTCGTCGGTGACCATCCCGCACGCGTCGTCGGCGGAGATCACCACGCGGTAGGCGTGCTCGCCGGAGAACACCGGCTCCTGCGCGCTGAACAGCTGCTTGCGCACCGTCGACTTGATGCCGTCGGCACCGATCACCAGGTCGGCCTCGACCGTCGCGCCGTTGGTGAAGCGCAGGACGGCGCCGGCCCCGCGGTCCTCGATGCTCTCCAGCTTGTGGCCCAGGCGGACCATGCCCTCGGGCAGCACGCCGGTGAGGGCGTCGATGAAGTCGCCGCGGTGGATGAGGTGGGTGTGGGTCTTCACCTCGAAGTCGTCCATGCCCGGCCACGAATCCTTCGCGATCGGGTCGCCGGTGGCGGTGAGGATCTCGAAGTAGTCGCTCGGCGAGCTCACCTTCGCGATCGCGTCGAAGATGCCCCATCGGCGGAAGAGGTCCATGGTCGACGGGCGCAGGCCGATGCCGGCGCCGACCTCGTGGATCTCGCTCGCCTGCTCGTACACGGTGACGTCGGCGCCCTGAAGGCTGAGGCCCTTGGCCACCGCGGCGCCGCCGTACCCCGCACCCACGACGGCGATCTTCAGGTTCGTGATGTCCATGGCTGTGCTTCTCTCAGTTCGTGGTGAGGGTCAGGAAGTCGGCGGGGTTCTCGACGAAGATCCGGTGGATCGTGGCCTCGTCGATCCCCTCCTGCCGCAGGTCGGGGATCAGCTGCTCGTAGATGTAGTTGACGGTGTGGCCCTTGACGCCGGGCCACCCGAGCGGGCTGCAGTTGGCGTCGGCGGAGGCGAGCACCTGGTCGAGGTGGCCCTCGTGGATCAGGCGGAGGAAGTGCTCGAGGCGCTCGCGGCGGTGCCGGCCCCAGAACGGCGGGTCGGGCAGCTCGAGGTCGTAGCCGAAGGTGTCGAAGCCGATCCGGCCACCCCCGCCGAGGATCGCCTTCTCGTTCACCTTGCCCTGGCTGACGCCGTCGTCGGCGTGCCCGAACAGCACGCGGTCCAGCGGCAGGCCCTCCTCGGCGAAGACGGCGAGCGCCGGCTCCACGTCGACGGCGAGGTGGGTGAAGATCGGCACCCCGGTGAGCAGCGCGGCGCGCGCCGCTGCGCGGTAGATGCGCAGGTCGAGCTCCTTCATGCGGAAGCCGCGGCTCACGCCGACCTTGATGATCCCGGCCTTGCCACCGGTGTTGCCGATGCCGACGGTGATCTCGTGCACGAACTGGCGCATGAGGTAGTCGACGCTGGCCTCGGCGAAGAACCGCAGCGCGGTGTCGCCGCCGACGAAACCGGTGGCCGCGACGATGTGCACCCCGGTCTTCGCCGAGAGCGACTGGTAGTAGTCGACGTCGCGGCCGTTGCAGATGCCGGTGGCGTCGACGAACGTGCAGCCGCCGTAACCCCTGCTGTACTCGGCGAACCGGCGCAGCTTCGGGACGGTCTCCTCGTAGCGCTGCTCGGGGGTCTTCCACCACTGTGTGTCGAGCTCCGAGCCGGGCATGCCGTAACCGATGTGCTCGTGGACGGCGACGAAGCCGAGCTCCGCGGCCGCGACCGGGCCCAGGACGGTGTTGACGCGGGACATGTTCTGCCTCTCTCCTGAGGGCTCAGCGCACAGTGAGCAGGGCGCGCGGATTGGCGACCAGGATCTGCTGGATGTCCCCGTCGGCGACGCCGTGCGAGGCGAGGAGCGGGGCGAATGCGGTCTGCACGTGCGCGTAGGGCAGCTCGTACGCGGGGTGCCCCTTGGCCACGCCGACGGCGTTGCTGGACAGGAGGACCCGGTCGACTTGACCCGCCGCGACGAGCTCGGCCACGAGCGCGGCGCGCTCGGCGTCCCGGATGAAGGCGTCGTCGTCGTTGCGGCCGACGTGGTCGACGGCTACGAAGGCGCCGCGCTCGGCGACGGCCGTGGGCCAGCCGGCTGCGACGGCCTCGGTCCGGTCGAGGTCGCCGACGACGACGCGGTCCGCAGGCAGCCCCTCGTCCAGGACCAGCTGCAGCTCGGTGACGGCGTCGACCCCGTAGCGGATCGAGACCGGGACACCGGTGGCCAGCGCCGCACGGGCGGCCCCGCGGAACAGGCTCTCGTCGGTGGGCGTCATGCCCCCGCGCGTCGCGGTGGTGGCGACCAGGCCGGCGGCTCCACGCCGCTCCACGCGCGGGACCACCATGCCCTCGGTGACCTCCTTGCCGAAGAGGTCGGCGAACCGCTCCGCCGGCCATGGGGTCGGCGGGTTGGTCTGCGGCGTGAGGAAGTAGCCGCCGAGGTTCTCCTCCGGGCCCATGCCGGTCGAGGCGACGATGTGCACGCCGGTCGAGCGGGAGAGCGCCTCGTACAGCCGCAGGTCGCGGCCGTGAAACATGCCCGTGCTGTCGACGATCGTCTGTCCACCGGCGTTGCGGAAGTCGGTCAGCTTCTTCGCCAGGATCTCGAAGATCTCCGCGCGGTCGAGGGTGATGTCGTACGCGTGTTCGGCGCCCGGGACCACGGAGAGCAGGGCCTCGTGGACCGAGACCACCCCCAGGTCGTCGGCGGGCACGGGGCCGAGGACCGTGTTGACGGTCGGGCTCGTGACCTTCATCGGTGCAGAGGTCCTCTCGAGTGTGGAAGGGCCCCGCTGCCCCCCGCCGCTCCCAAGCTCGCGGCGGGACCCTGCAGCGGGGCCGAGCGGGGACGGATCGGTCGTGTTCATGCGCGTGCCTGGGCCGTCGGCCGCAGGAGGCGCTTGAGCTTCGCGGGCGGGGTGTGGTGGTTGAGCGCGATGACGGTGCGCGGCGCGGTGGCGTCGGGCCAGGCCAGCAGGGCCGACCCCTGCTCGAGCGAGCCGTCGAGCACGGTGGGCTCACCCTGCGGGTCGAGGTCGCCGACCAGCTTGACGTCGAGCCCGAACTGCTCGGTCCAGCAGTACTGCGACGGCCGGTACGGCGCGGCCTCGTCCCCGTGCAGCAGCGCCCGGATGGCTGCGCGTGCCTGGTCGACGGCGTTGGTCCAGTGCGGGGAGCGGGTCAGGTCCCCGTTCCCCTGGCTCATCACGGTGACGTCGCCGGCTGCGACGACGTTGGGAGCGACCCGGCAGTGATGGTCGACGACGACCCCGCCGTGCAACTGCACCCCGGAGCCGGCGAGCCACTCGACGTTGGGCACGTCCCCCACCGCCGAGACGACCAGGTCGGCCTCCAGATGCGTGCCGTCGACCAGTTCCACCCCGGTGGGAGTGGGGGCGCCGAGCAGCCGGACGCCGCCGTCGGTCACGACGATGCGGACCCCGGCCTGCGTGGCCACCGACCGCACGCGGCCGCCCACGACGGTGCCCAGCAGCCGGTCCAGCGGCGGGGCGAGGTCGACGACGGTGACGTCCTTGCCCAGAGCGCGGGCGGTGGAGGCGACCTCCATGCCGAGGAACCCGCCGCCCACGATGATCACGGAGGAGGCGGCGGCCAGGTCGTCGCGCAGGCGAACGCAGTCGTCGTGGGAGCGCAGCACCCGCTCGACCTGATCCGGGCCGCCCAGGCGGCGGGCGCGGGCGCCGGTGGCGATGACCAGACCGTCGTAGCGCACGGGCCCGGCGGGGGTGTGCACGACCTGCGCCTCGATGTCCAGCGCCGTCGCGGGCGTCCGCAGGCGCAGGTCGACGTCGTCCGAGAGCGGCGCGAGGACGATGTCGTCGATCGACTCGGTGCCGGCGAGCACCCCCTTCGACAGCGGCACCCGGGTGTACGGCGGCACCTCTTCGTCGCTGAGCACGGTGATCCGGCCGTCGAACTCCTCCATCCGCAGCATCTCCACCGCGGTCAACGCCGCGATGGAGCCACCGACGACGACGACCTGGCGCAGGCTCATGCCTCGACGCTCAGCTGCTCGACACGGAGCGCGGCGACGGGGCACACCCGCGCCCCGGCCTCGGCCTTGCGCTCCAGCTCCGGAGGAACGACCTCGTGGCGGAGGACCACGATGGCGTCGTCATCGAGCTCGTAGACCTCCGGCGCCGTGTCGGCACACAGACCGTGTCCCTCGCACCGGTCCCGGTCCGCGACGATCTTCACGCGGGCACCACCTCGAGGACGGGGAGCTTCTCGATGCTCCGGGTGATGTTGCTCGGCACGCGGACCTCCTCGCCCACGACCAGGCGCTGGACCCTGCCGACGAGTGCCTCGATCACGGCGTGCGCCTCGAGTCGCGCCAGCCCCTGGCCGGCGCAGCCGTGGGGCCCGTAACCGAACGACAGGTGGTCGACGGGGTTGCGCTCGACCAGGAAGGCGTCCGGGTTCTCGTAGTGGCGCGGGTCGCGGTTGCCGGCACCCAGGAGGATCGCGACCTGAGAACCGGCCGGCACCGTGGCGCCGTCGATCTCCACGTCCTTCGTGACGTAGCGACCCCAGGCGTGGATCGGTGCCCAGAAGCGGAGCACCTCGGCGAAGGCGGCCGGCACGAGCGAGGGGTCCTTCCGCACCAGGTCGAACTGCTCGGGGTGCGCCCCGAAGAGGGCGACGATGTTGCCGATCGCGGCGATCGTCGTGTCGACCCCGGCGCCGAGGTACTGGTGGATGATGTGGCCGGCGGTGTTGGGCGGGATGTCGCCGCGTGCCTCGGCATCGAAGATGCCGCGGCCCACCGAGCCGGGCGCGAGGTCCTCGGCAGTGACGCTGGAGCACCAGCCGTAGAGCTCGCCGGCGATGGGGAAGTTCTCGGCGGTCCGCTGGTTCATCGGGCCGATGACCTGCATGGCGGCCTGCCCCCAGCGGAGCATGTTGTCGCGCACGTGCCCGGTGAAGCCGATCAGGTCGGCGACGACCTCGAGCGGGAAGGCGCGGGCGAGCGCGTCGATGGCATCGAAGGAGCCCTGCGCGACCAGTGCGTCGACCAGGGCTGCGGCCTTGGCGTCCATCTGCGTCTTCAGACCCCGCAGCGCCCGGGGGGACAGGTTCTCGGTCAACGTCGCACGGAGCTGGGCGTGGATCGGCGGGTCCGAGGCGAGCGAGGTGCCCTGCAGCGCCTCGTTGACCATCGGGTTGAACCCGATCGATCGCGACGAGAAGGTGTCCGGGTCGCCGAGCGCGTTGCGGATGACGTCGTACCGCGTGAGGGCGTAGACGTCGTTCGCCGGCAGGTGCACGACCCCGCCGAGCTCGCGGAGCTGGGCGTAGTAGGGGTAGGGGTCGAGCAGTACCTCATCGGCGAAGAGGTCGATGTCGGAGGACGGGACGGACATGAGTCACCTCGGTAGTTGGACGTCGTTGTCAGGACTGCCGGTCGTCAGCTCCGATGTCGAGCCGCTCCGGCCGCATTCACTGGTGTTCTGACCCCTCCAGCGCCATGGGCAGATCGGCCTGGCCCTGCTGCAGGAAGCCGCCGCGAGCGCGCGGGCGGTGGCGGGGCAGCGGGGTCCGCCAGCTCGCCGGGCGGCTCGGGGTGCATCGGTCGGTGCTCCTGTGTCACTGGCTCATTCCTCTGCGAACGGGATGCCGTACCGGCCGACGACCGGCGATCGACGGACGTGCTCGTTGTGCTGCGGTGCAGCGCGGTGGCTGCGCTTCCTCCGTCCGAGCTCCGGGAGATCAGCCCTCGGACGCGGCCAATGCGACCGCGCCAACAGGGTGACCGACATCATGTCCGCTCACTTTACGGGCTGTCAATCGGAACGCGGCTTCGATTCTGCACGCCGCCCGGTTTCGATCCGGCGCCCAGGCGCCGGCCCGCCTGCGAGCGCAGGGCCGGACGGGCCGGCTGGCCTATGGTTGACCGGTGACGCTCCGCGAAGCCCAGAAGCGCATGACCCGTGAGCTCCTGCTCAAGGAGAGCCTGGGCCTGTTCGCGAGCAAGGGCTACGCGGCCACGACCATCGACGACATCGCGGCCGCCGCAGGCACCACGCGGCAAACCTTCTACCTGCACTTCCCGTCGAAGGCCCAGCTGCTGAAGGAACTCATCAGCGACGTCAACGCCATGCTGACCTCGGATGACCCGTCCCTCGCCGAGGTGGTGGCCTCGGGCGAGCGCGCCCAGATCCGCGCCTGGCTGGGGCGCAGGATCGACCAGTGGCCGGAGATCCAGCCCTACATCACGGCGGCGCACGAGGGCGCGGCGTCCGACGCCGAGGTCCAGGAAGCGATCGACCACTGGTTCGAGAGCGCCATCGGCGACATCCACGAAGGGCTCGATCGCGCGGACCGCTTCGCCCCGTCGTCCCGCCGGGTCCGCGGGACGCTGGCCTTCGGCCAGCTCGAGTTCGCGTCGCGACGGTGGATGCGCCACGGCTGGGACGTCGACCGCGACGAGACGCTGAACCTGCTCACCGAGTCCTGGTGCACCCTCGTCGCGGACTGACCCACCGGTCGTCCAGGTCCGGGTCGGCCCATTGCAGCGCCGGCGAGGCCCCGCATCCGGCAACCTCACCTTGCCGGTCACGGCCTCGGCCAGCGGGGCCCTACGTCGTTGGCGTCCGCGATCGACGCCCGCCGGCACACGCCCCGACGTCCGGTGCGGCACCCCCGTCGACGAGAGGACGCCGATGAGGCTGCCCCCGCTGGACCCCGCGGCCGGCCCGGAGGTCTTGACCTGGCTGCGCGTCTGCGGATCCGAGCTCCTGCTCGCAGCGGTCGACTCCGTCGTGGAGCCGCGGCGACTGTTCGGGGACAGCGCGCCGGATGGACGGTACGCCATCCTCCTGTCCACGGGCGGCGCACGCGCAGAGACCGCGCTCCAGCGGCGAGACGCTCGCACGGCTCGTCCTGCAGTCGAGCGAGGCCGTCCTGCTGCAGCTGCTCGACCCGGCTCGTGACGCGTGACACCGACCTCGAGCCGCTGTCTCCCGGGCCGTCGGTCACCCGCCCGGCTCGGGCCGGACCAGCTCGGCGGATCGGTCGCAGGCGTCCGGATCGCTGTGCCTGCTCGACCGCGCGTCCAGCCACGCCTGCCACTCCGACCGCCCGTTCTCAGCCGCCCCGGCCGCCAGGACGACGAGAGAGACGACGGCGACGGCGACCAGAAGTGCCACCACGGCCAGGATGACCTCCCAGCCGGCCAGCGGTGGCACGGTCATGCTGCCGGGAAGCGGCGGGCTGGTGGCCTGCGTCATGCGACAAGGGTGCGCGTCGTCGCCGACCCCCGGTCGCCCGGCGCCCGCCGTCTCACCCCCCTGAGCGAGGTTCCGCAGGGCAGCGCCCCGGGCACTGGCCGCCGGATCGGGCGTGCCGCCCTCGCCCCTCCGAGTGACCCACGTCTCGTATCCGGCTCCTGGTGAGTTCCGGCGCCGTAGCGTTCCGGGACCTCGGATCCGAACTGCGTGGGGAGGCAGCTGGCATGAGGGTCGAGGTGCGTACCGACGACGGGGATGCCCCGCCATTGAGCGCATTCGAGGCGGTGGTACTCGGGGTGGAGCGTCTGGACCGCAGGCGCCCCAACGCGTCCGGTGACCTGCCGACCGTCTTCGAGGCCGCTCCGATGTTCCGCCGTGCCGTCGCCGGCTACGACCGCTTCCAGGTCGACACCTACGTCCAGTGGGCGGAGGACGAGCTCGTCGCCGCCGAGCGCGAGCGCGAGCACCTCGTGGCGCGTCACCTGCGCACGCGCGCCGATCTCGAGGACGCCCGAGAGCTGCTCTCCCACTCGTCCGGAGGCGAGGAGATGCTCCGGATGTCACGGCGGATCGGCTCGCTGCTCGCCGCTGCGGCTGATGAAGCCGGCAGCATGAGAGCCGAGGCCGAGGCCACCCGGTCCGCTGCCTCCGCGGAGGCGCAGGCGATGGTCGCCCACGCGGAACGTGTGATCGCCGACGCCGGAGCCGAGGCGGACCGGATGGTGAGCGAGGCGGGCAGGGTGGTCGAGGAGATGACCGCCGAGGCCGGCCGGCTCCTCGACGAGGCCGAGCAAGCGGCCCGGGAGGCCCGCGCGGAGGCGGCGGCGCGGCTGGAGACGGTGCGGGTGATCGAGCGGCGCGCCGCAAAGGATGCCGAGCAGATCCGGCGGCGGGGCGTGCAGGAGGCGTCCGCCGCCCGGCTGCAGGCCCGGGACGAGGTCGTCCGGATGCTGAGCACCGGACGGGAGGAACGGCGGCGGGCGGATGCCGAGGCGGCCGCGACCCGGCAGCGCCTGGACCGGGACGCCGCAACGCGCTCCGCGTCCCTCCTGGCGCGGTGCGACTTCCTCCGGGCACAGCTCGACGCCCTCGAGCACCGGCGATCCGCCCTCCGGGCGGAGGTCGAGCTGCTGGCCGAACAGGTCACCGGTACGACGAGCGGTCCGCTGGGCGGCCTCCTCCGCGCGCTCCTCGGGAGGTCCGGGTGGCGGTCCCGGTCCCTGCGGGCGCCCTGGTGGTCCGCCGGATCGGCGGGCTCGCCCACGCCTGGCGTCAGGGCGGCGCGGCCGGGCGCGGTGATCTGTCGAGCGGCCCGCTGTGACCGGTGAGGGTCAGCCGCGGGGCCAGGAGCGTCGTGCCGGGACGCGCGTCTCGATCAGGGCTGCGCACGCGCCGACCGTTGCTGCGAGACCGAGGACCACTCGAGCGTGATGCCAGCGCGCCCAAGTGCTGAGGAGGGCCGCGGTCTCCGTGTCCGTCAACGTTCCCGACGTGAACCGATGGTTGGCCGGCTCGTTCACCGTGACCGTGATCCCGATGACGCCTGCCGTGGCCAGCGCCGCCGCCGCGGACACCGGGGCACTCCGACGGCCCTCGACCTGCTGCGCGACCGCCGAGGTGACGCCGAGGACGCCGGCGCTCGCCCCCAGCGGCACCATGAGGTTCCGGATCCGGCCGGAGTGAGCCGCGAACCAGTCACGGAAGTCGGCCGGGGGCGCGCTGCGCCAGAACGGGAGGAGCACCACCTCGATCAGAAGCATGCCGCCGGCGAGGAGGCCGGTGAGCACCGCGAAGACGACCGACAGCGGACGTGAGAGCACCGGGCAACTATCCGCGTCCGCTCGCTCCAGCGACAGACGGAACCGAGCCGCAGCAGTGGCCGATCCACCGGACGCGCGTGCGTGTGCAGCGTGTCGCCCCTCGGGCACTCCACCGCCCCGACATTCCTGCAAGCCAGGGAGTCGGGGCGCTTCCTTGTCCGCGCCTGAACGGCCCTCGAGATACTCGCGTGATAATTCGCGCCTCGGATCAGGCTTCGAAGGAGCGCGGTGAAGCGGTCGGCGGTCCGGCGGCCCATATCGGGGTACACGCGCTGGTAGACGGCGAGCATTGATGGTGGCGCTCGGGTAGCCCAGACGCTCTGAGACGACCTCCACCGCGGCACGCAGTCGGCGAGCAGCAGGGTGACGTGGGGCGTGGCCGAGGTATGCAGGCGAATTACGGGCAGGTGCTCCTCCCCCGGCGCTTCACGCACTGGGACGACGTGCCCGACGAAGCGGTGGGGTAACCGCTTCGGGTGCCGGTGTGCCGTCGAGGTCGCTGAGCCCGAGTCCCGAGTCGCGTACGGGGCCATGGCCACACGGCTACCGATGCGTGTTCGACATTCGAATCGCGCGTACCGGCATCCCGCTAGACCATCCCACCAGTCGGCGGAAGCCTCTACGGCCCAGCCGAGGAGGGATCATTTGCCATAAGGTCCTCCTCCGATATGAAGAGTTGTCGAAGTATCGCGATGAGGATGTCCTGGTATATGTGAGCGCTTCGCAGACCCGTCGTCGCCGTCGCGGTGTACCCTCGGCTATTTCGGGCAAGATACAACTGGAATTGCGAAACCGGGACGTTGTCCGGGGGAGTCCACTGAAACGACCTGTAGTAGCCAGGGTGGCCGCCAAACACGTCCACGGGCGCGTAGTGCAGCTGGGTGTAGCCTGGGAACTTCTCACCGAGCAGTTCCCCTTGCTCCCGTGCATACTCTGCAGAGTTGATCGCAGAGTCCAGCGGCTCGCTCGAAGCGATTACATTTGCCTGCCCGTCCGGGGATAAAATCGTAATCGACTCCTTCACGAGCCATCCGTCGGGAACATCGGTTACCAAGGTCGGGCGAAATCGGTACATCGAGGGAGCCTCCCGCTACGACAAGAAGCGAACAGACTGCAGGACGGAGTTGAAGACGGCACTGGAGTTCCTGTAATCGGTAGAATTGTCAGCGAACTCAAAGAAGAAGACCTTCCTGAGGCCCCGGTGGTAGCAGCACACCCACATTTCCGCAACAGGAAGGACCTCCTCGGACTCCGAAAGCATGTCCTCTTCAGCGGCGGTGATGTTCTCCGCCGCCTCTGCACCCTGGTCCATTGCCGCATCCGAGGCCTGCCCCACCGGGGCAGACTCCTCTCCGGTGGACGTACGAGATGCCACGGTGCCTGCGCGCTCCTCGATGAAGCCAGCCAGGTCCCCATACTCGAGCCGACCACTTTCCAGTTCGTCCTGCACTTCCTGCCTGAGCCGAACCTGGAAGTCCTGCCACTGACTGAGTTGATCCCAACCAAGCTTCCCAAACGGAACGCGCCCACCGAGGACCTTGTTCACGCGAGTCGCCACATGGGCTTCAAAGTCCTCGAGTCGCACGATCGAACGGACTCTCTCCTCTTGTCCTGTCAGCAGATTCAGGTGCAACACCGTCTTGACGTAGGTCCGCGCCACGAGCTTGAGGCTGGGAATGGGTGCAGGCTCACCACCGATGCCCACGATCTCCGAGCGATACGGTCCACCACGCGAACCTAGTCCTCGTTCGAATCGCTGCTGCAGCTCGCGGTAGTAGACATCAGGATCAGGGGTTGCAGCGGTTATCGGCTCATAGGAGACCCGGACGTACGGCGGAAAAGTATCACCTTTGCGCAGCAGTCGCTCCGGGCGCTGAAAAGCGAAGACACTGGCCCCGACCGGCTCCCACTCCTTAGGTCGCGACAGAACCAGGCGTTGCCGCTCGTCGACTTCCGTCTCGAACTCTTCGGGCTTCGGTGCGCCGCGGATCAATTTTTGCTCGAGCTCCTTGTTGACTCTTCTGAGCTCCTGATTCTCCATGTCGTACTGCTGGCGAAGCTTCTCCACGCCGGCACTGGAATTCTCCAGTTCGCGGAACAGCCCTCCAGCGAAAGCCGACGCCGCGAGGAACCCGGCGACGGCTCCGCTGAGCGACCAACCCGTCGGGGTCTCCCCAAGGGCCTCGGACCTCAGAAAGCCGAAGCATACGATGGCCGCCACCAAACCGGCGCCCAGGATGGAAAGCACAGCCAGAAGATTGAACCGACTAGATTCTGCGACGTTGGTCGGTCTTCCTCGTGGCTCCGGGGGAGACAACTGCTTAGTCTCGCTCAACACAGCGAACCCCCGATCTCCACCCGCGCATGATCGGCTTCGACCCTGATGGGTCGGCGCGACCGTATACGGAAGTGCTGAGACCGACAAGAGGCACGAACACGCCTTGTGAACTCCGAGAGTGTATGACCGACTACTCGGAGAAAGGCTCTGTCACCGTCATTTGCGAGAGGGCCGGGTGACGCGGGTGATTTCGGGCCGGGGGCGCGCCGGACCTCCTCTGCTCTCCCACCGAACGTTCGAGTCATGCTTCTCCAGGGCCGTCGCCAGGAGGAAGTCGACGGCGACCTGAATCAGCGAGGTCACCACGGCTCACCCCCGGTGCGGCCGCAGTTGTTCTAGCTCCGGGTTATCCCCAGCAGCCTGCTGACCATCCCGCCGAGGCTGGGAGGAGACGAGGAGTTGAGCAATCCAGCGCCTCACCCGTTATGAACCGATGTCACGTCGCCTGCCCGCGGCGACGGTGAACCCTCAGGACCCGCGCGCCGGGGGTCTGCTGGAAAGGGCCGCTCGGGCGGAACACTGCTCAGCCAACACTGCCTAGCCTTGCTGTCGTGCCGTTCACCGTTCCCGACGCGCACCTGCTCGCACTACAGGCGCACGAGGGCCAGGTGGACGAGCGAGGCCGCGACTACTACCTCGCGCACCTGTTGCCGATCGCCGAGGCGCTCCGTCCGTACGGCGCGCACGCGGAGATGGCCGGCGCGCTCCACGACATCATCGAAGACACGCGCGACCACCCCGACCCGGCCCGCCGCTACGACCTCGACCGGCTACGCGCCCTCGACGTCCCCGAGATCGTCGTCGAAGCGATCGATGCAGTCACCCGTCGCCGCGGCGAGCCCTACATGTCCGGCCTGATCCACCGCGCTGCCGCCCACCCGCTCGGCCGCCTGGTGAAGCTGGTGGACAACAAGCACAACCTGGCCGCCACCGACGAACTGGCCACCAGCGACCCGGCGAAGGCGCGCAGCCTCCGGGAAGGCCACTACCGTCCGGCCCGCCGGATCCTGCTCGCCGCCGAAGCCGCCGACCACGTCCACGGCCGCCGCATCCTCGCCTGATCCGCGCCCTGCCACAGCGCACCCGTCGCCGATGCGTCGAGCCCTGGGCGCACGGATCAGGTCGACCCTCCCGGACACCACGTGACCCCAGGGTCCCGGACGGGGAACATCGCGGCGCCGTCTCCGGACCGCCGGTCAGCGGCCCGACGTCCACCGGATCTCGACCGACGTCCAGGTCACCAGGACGTCCGGGCCGGCGCCGGGCGGTGATGGCCTGCGGGCCACCGCCTTCCGCGGCGGCTGCTCCCTCGCGGGCCGGGCCGCGCCGGTGGCGATCCGGATCGCCCTGCCCGCCACCGCAGCAAACACGGCGATCGCGGACGCGCCGAGCAGTGGTCCGGCCGGCAGCATCGCGGCGACGCGCGCAGGACGAGCACGCTCGAGGGTGCGAGCCGCGGCCCTGAGCGCGCCCGGCCGCCGCGCCGGTGGAACAGACGGCTCGCGCCACGGCACGACGGCACTGCGGTCGGCGGATTCGTCGTGGGTCATGGTGTCGTCCTCCCGCGTCCACGCTGCTCCATCGCACCACGTGCGGACGCCGTTCGAGCCGGTCGTGTGCGCAGCGCCCCGGGCCGCGACGAGGTGGGCGGAACCGACTCCTGCCGACGGGGTCCGGTCGAGGGCGCCGCACGCGCCGTGCGCACCGGGAGCCGAGGCAGCCGGCCTGACGGCCTAGCAGTCGATGGTCAGCCGTGGTCTGTCCGGCCGCCCCGCAGCGATGACGGCGAGCGCCGATTCCAATGGGATGCGGGCCGCCGCAGCCAGCGTGCCGAGGTGGGTTCCGTTCTGCTCCAGCAGTTCGGCAGCGGCGCCGAGGACGCTGGGACTCTCCGGGGGACCCAGCGGTCCCGGCTCGGGATGACCCCACTGCTTCAGCTGCTCGTTGGCGCGACGGTACGACAGGTCGGACAGTCGGCCGAGCTTGTGCGCGCGGTAGACGAGGGCGGCGAGGCTGACGCCCCAGTGCCGCTTCAGCGCATGGAAGGTCTCCCAGTCCACCCGCGACGGCAGGCTCGCCTCGATCTCGGCGCGGGGCATCAGGAACTCAGCCGCGAAGGACATCGCCTGCGATTCGATGACTCGTGATCCCGGCTCGACGCCGGCGTGCATCAACAGGTGCCCGAGTTCGTGACTGGCATCGAAGCGGCTCCTGGCCTTGTCGTCCTTCAGCGGGGACATGAGCACGATGGGGCGTCCGGAGGCCGTCTCGGACGACGAGAAGGCGTCCACCCGGGGATCGAAGCCCTCCGTCGGTAGCCGGACGACGAGCACGCCGTGTGCTTCCAGCAGGCGGACGACGTTCGGGACGGGGCCGGTGCCGACCGCCAGGTCGCGCCGGGCCTGAGCCGCGGCGGCCGCGACGTCCTGTTCGGACGGCTCCGGCGGCAGGTCGATCGACGGGAGACGGACGGGGGGAAGATCGACGTACTGCTCCAGCACGTCCAGCACGCCCAGGGCCAGTTCGCCGAAGGCGAGCGCCTGCTCGCGCCTGTTGGCCGGGGTGCTGCGCAGGGAGCGGAAGTGCGCGCTCGACCGGGGCACCTCGGGGATGTCCAGCCCGCGCGAGAAGAACTCCTGCGGCATGCCCAGGGTGAGGCTGACCCGGGCGAGCACGCTCGTGCTGGGCCGGCTGAGACCGCGCTCGTACTGCGTCACGGCGGAAGGGGTCACCTCGATGCGCCGCGCCAGTTCGGAGCGCGGCATGCAGCGCAGGCGACGGGCCACCGCCAGCCGGCGGCCGTCGAAGTCGTGAGCGACCCCCGGCGTGCGGCGGCGTCTGCTGCCGCCCGGCGACGACCCATCGGTCATCGCGCGGTCTCCTCCGGCCGCCGCTTGAGCGCCACGGTGGGCCGGGCTGCCTCCCGCTCGGAGAAGGCGGCGCCCGTGGGGCGGCGGGGCAGGCCACTCGCCGCCCCGTCGCCGTCGGCCACGTCATCCCGCCACAGTGGGGTCACGGCGAGCCACCGTGGCCGACCCAGTCGCGGCAACCCCAGCCAGCCGGCCGTGAGCCCAATGGCATCTCCGGCCCAGACGAAGAACAACTCCCGGAACGCGGGGTGGCCTCCTGCCGGGATGACCTCGAAGTCGAAGGCGAGCTGACCCTCCATCGGAGGCGGCGGCAGGGCGTTCGCCCAGCCGTTGCGTTCAGCGGCGCCACGTCGGGTCGCGCTGCTGTCCCAGAAGAAGTGCGTCCACTCCGGCTCGCGGATCTGCACGCCGGGCGCCTTGACGACGTGGACGGCTAGGTCACCGACCTCGATCAGCAGAGACCCGTGCGGAACGGTCACCCGGACACCACGTGCCCGCCACGGTGAGTACGCCGCCCGGTACTCCGCCAGCATCCGCTCACGCAGGTTCTCCAGGGACAGGGCAGCCACACCACGCGGGGTGTCGAACAGTTGCGAGGGCTCGTAGCGCTCGGCGTTCGGCCGCCACATCGCCCTGGTCGCCTCGCGCAGCCAGCGCACGACGTCCCGCTCCTCGAGGGCCTGCTTGCAGTCGTGAAGGGCATCGGCCGCGGCCGCATCCCAGTCATGCACGACAAAATGTTAAGTAGCCACGCCGGCGCCGCGATAGAGCTTTCATTCTGCTTCACAGATTCGGCTCGGACATTTCAGCGGCCGCGCTGACGCCGATGCGCCGGCGTGCCGGATCCTGTGTGCCTCCGCCTGATCGCGATGGCAGTTCGATCTCCCGTGACGGCGCGCAGCGGCGCGGCAGGCGGGAACGACAGCGGTGGGGTCACACCCGTCCGGGCGGGACGGCCGGGCCACCTCCATCGCCCTCTCCCCCAGCGCCGGGCGTCAGTCCGCCGGGGCGGGTCGGGGGCCGCCCACATCCGTCGCCGAGCCGAACGCTGCGGTGCGGTCAGGCCGGTGGAGGGCCACGGCCAGGGCCGGCAGGACGAGCACGGTCAGCACACCCGCGCCGACCAGTGCCGCCGCGTTCACCCGCAGCATCGTGCCGTTGCGCGTTCCGATCTCGGTCAGCGCCACGAGCGTCGGCAGTGCCGTTGCGGTCACCAGGGCAGTCTGGACGCGTTGCCGCGCGGTCAGTGCTCCTCGGTAGACCAGCAGTGCGGGCAGCCCGCGACAAGCGAGCAGCAGCGCGAAGAACAGCAAGAGCCGCAGCGGTGCCTCGGCGATCGAGGGCAGGTCCAGACTCATGCCCGAGTACACGAAGAACACCGGGATGAAGAACCCGTATGCGATGGCGTCCAGTTTCGGCTCGAGAACTGGTGCGGCCCGGCCCACCCAACGCCGGAGGACGACGCCGGCGACGAAGGCGCCGAGCACCGCATCGAGGTGGAAGCGGTCGGTGACGGCGATCAACGCGACCAGCAACAGCACCGTCCCGCGCAGGGTGATCTGCGCGGTCTCGTGCTGCCCGAGCTCGATGACCGTGGCCAGCCTGCCACCGGGCTGCACCACACGCCGAGCCAGGGCGAGCACGACCGCCAGGACGGCGACGCCTCCGAGTGACGCCAGAGCGGTGAACCGGCTCTGCGTGCCGAGGAACACCGCGATCCCCAAGACCGGGAAGAGCTCCCCCACCGCCCCAGCGGCCAACAGGTAGCGCCCGAGCCGGCCGCTCACCAGGGCCCTCTCCCGCAGCACGGGCAGCAGCGTTCCAAGTGCGGTCGTCGTCAGCCCGAGCGCCACCGGCACGAAGGCGCGGACCAACCCGGCGGCGGCGAGCAGCGCCACGACGCCGAGGGCGAGGGCGAGTGAGGCGAACCAGGCGGCGACCGCCCGGCGGCCCGCGTCCTGGCCGAACAGCCACAGCTCCACCTCGTAGCCGGCCAGCAGGAACACGAACCCGAGCCCGACGTCGGCGAGGATCTGCACGTCGCCGGGCGTGCCGAGACCGAGCACGTGGGGGCCGATCAGCGTTCCGCCGACGAGCAGCAGCACGACCTGCGGCACCGGCAACCGCGGCACCAGCCCGAGGACCAACGGTGCCAGCAGGGCCACGGCGGCGACAGCCACGAGGGAGTCGACCCCGACGGCACCGTCCACGCGGCTCCCCCGTCCTCCCGCGTCGGTTCCGCGGACGTGTCGGCGTGGCTCGGCATTTTGCCCAGCTGCCGCCGCCCGGTCCAGGGTTGCTCGTCCCGCCCGAGGCCCGTCGACATCGGAAGCCACTGACCGGCCTCCCGGGCCGATGCGTGCCGGCCGGCGCCTGCTCGGACGGGCGGCGCCCCGGAGCGTTGACGCTGGTCGGGTGACCGACGTTCAATCGTGCCGCCGTCCGCACCCCGGATCTGCCCTCTCCGGGCACCGGATCCCCTGAGAACGGACAGGTCCCGCGCCGCCCGGTGGATGGCCGAGGAGGAAGGCGATCGCATGGTGCCGACATGAGGACCGGCGGCCTGCGGCAAGCGGCCGACGCGGCACCGATGGACCTGAGGACCGCCGTCCCGGCGGAGTCTGGCGCCGTAGCCGACCCGGGGATCCGATCCCAGGAACTGATCACCGGTTACGTCCGCTCCCCCAGCGACGTGCTGCGCACCGTCGTGTTCACTCTCGCCGCCCTGCTACTGGTCGTCCTCGGCAGCTGGTCGCGCGACGCGGTGCTGTCGCTGGAGATCGACCTCCTCCAGCGGTTGTCCTTCATGACACCGGAGGTCGGACGGATCCTGACCGGGCTCCTGACCCTGCTGCTGCTCGCGTCGGTCGCCGCGGCCTGGCTCACCCCGTTGGTGATCCGGCGCTATCGGCTCGTCGGCTACCTGATCGTCAGCGGCGTGCTCGCGGTGTCGCTCTCGCGGGGGGTCGAGTGGCTGCTCGACCGGGGGACTCCGGACGCCCTGATGCGGGAGGTCGCCCAGCGTGGCGGCGCCGACAGCCCGCTGACCGTGGACGGCATCGCCGTCACGGCGGCCTCGTTCGTGGTCCTCGCGCCACACGTCTCCCGCCGGTGGCGGCGTGCCGGCGCAGTGATGCTGACGCTGGTCTCGCTGCTGCGACTGCTGGTGCCGATCACTCTGCCGGCCACGGTCGCCGTAGCGCTGGTCCTCGGCGTCGCCGCGGGCTCCGGGACGCTGCTCATGTTCGGCCGGCCCAGTGGGCGGCCCACCCGCTGCGCCATCGCCGCCGCGCTGACCAGCAGCGGGCTTCCGGTGGTCGAACTGGAGCCTGCCGCCGTCGACGCCCGCGGCTCGGTTCCCTACTTCGCCACTCTGCAGGACGGCAGCCGGGTGTTCGCCAAGGTGCTCGGTGCCGACCAACGAGCCGCGGACCTGCTGTTCCGGGCCTACCGGTTCATCCGGCTGAAGAACGTCGGTGACGAACGGCCGTTCTCCTCGCTGCGCCGCACCGTGGAGCACGAAGGACTGGTGTCACTGATGGCCCGCGACGTCGCTGCACGCACTCCGCGGCTGCGGGCCGTCGCCACGGTGGGACGTGACTCCATCCTCCTGTCCTACGACCTCGTCGAGGGGACGTCCCTGGATCGGGTCCCCGACGCGGCCGTCACCGAAGAGGTACTGCGCGGGATCTGGCAGCAGGTGGCCATCCTGCGTCGGCACCGCATCGCCCACCGCGACCTGCGCCGGGCCAACATCCTCCTCGACCGGGATGGCTCGCCCTGGCTCATCGACTTCGGGTTCAGCGAGGTCGCCGCCGGCCAGGCACTCCTCGACGCCGATGCCGCCCAGCTCCTCGTCGCGCTGGCACTCCAGGTGGGGGTCGACCCCGTCGTCGACACCGCGATCACCGAACTCGGACCGGAGGCCGTTGCCGCCTCGCTCCCCCGCCTGCAACCCAACACGTTCAGCGGCGCCACGAGGGAGGCGCTGAAGCAGCGGAAGGAGCTGGTCGGGCAGCTCCGCGCAACGGTGGCCACCCGGTGCGGGGTGCCGGAGCCCGAGCTCGTGGCCCTGGACCGGATCGGCCCCAGAACCATCGTCACCGGCGTCATGCTGGTTGCCATCACCTACCTGCTCGTCCCGCAACTCGGCGACGTGGCGGGCATGGTCCAGCGCATCCGCGAGGCCGACTGGGCCTGGTTGCCGCCCATCGTGGCGATGTCCGCGCTCACCTACGTGGGCGCCGCGCTGAGCATCTCGGGAGCCGTTCCGGTGCGGCTGCGCCCGGTGCCCACGTTCGTCACCCAGCTGGCCTCCTCGTTCGCGAGCAAGCTGGCACCGGCCGGCCTCGGCGGCATGGCGCTGAACGTCCGCTACCTGCAGAAGAGCGGCGTGGACCTGGCGGTGGCCACGTCGGGGGTCGGCCTGAACACCATCGGCGGCTTCGTCGTGCACGCCTTCCTGCTCCTCGTCTTCGCCTTCTGGGCCGGCCGGTCGGTCTTCGACTCCATCCGACTGCCCCGCCCGCAGGTCTTCGGATGGGGCGTTCTGGCGGTGCTCGCCCTGACCGCCGTCCTGTTCGCTGTTCCGACCGTCCGTCGGCTCGTCGCCCGGAGGCTGCTCCCGTTGCTGCGCCGGTCCATCGGTGGTGTCGCCCACGCCCTGCGCAGCCCCGGCAAGCTCGCGCTGCTGCTCGGCGGATCGGCCGTGGTCACGCTGAGCTACATCCTCTGCGTCTACCTGTCCACCCGCGCCTTCGGCGGAGACCTGAGCCTCGCGAGCGTGGGTGCCGTCTACCTCCTGGGCTCGGCCATCGCGGCCGCCGCCCCCACCCCCGGCGGCCTCGGCGCTCTGGAGGCTGCCGTCATCGCGGGTCTCGTCGCCGCCGGAATGGACCACACCATCGCCGTCCCGGCCGTCTTCCTCTACCGCCTGGCCACGTTCTGGCTCCCGATCCTTCCGGGCTGGGCGGCCTTCTCCTGGCTGCGCCGAGCGGAGTTCGTCTAGGCGAGCGGGGAGACCGGCCCGGCAGCGACAACGGCAGGAAGACGTATGCGCCCGTTGATCGGCATCACCACCTATCGCGAGCAGGCACGCTGGGGAACCTGGGACGTGGCGGCGATCCTGCTGCCCGCGTCGTACGCGGACGCCGTCGCCGGCGCCGGCGGCGAGCCGGTGCTCCTGCCGACCGGCGCGATCAGCGCCGAGGTGGTCGCACGACTCGACGGACTGATCGTGGCCGGTGGGGCGGATGTCGACCCTGCTCGGTACGGCCAGGCGGCCGGGCCGCGCACCACCGTCGTGCGGCCCGAGCGGGACGAGTCCGAACTCACCGCGCTGCAGGCCGCGCTGGACCGGGATCTGCCGGTCCTGGCTATCTGCCGGGGCATGCAACTGCTCAACGTCGCCCTCGGCGGCGACCTCGTGCAGCACCTCCCCGACGTCGAGGACACCGGCGTCCACGACCCGGGTGCCGGGCTGTACCACCGGCGGGAGGTGCGCACCGAGCCCGGCAGCGCGCTGCACCGCCTGCTCGGCCCGACGGGACCCGTGGCCTGTCATCACCACCAGGCGCTGGCCCGGATCGCTCCGGACCTCACCCCCTCGGCGTGGGCCGAGGACGGCGTGGTGGAGGCGGTGGAGGCCCCCGGCCGGGGCTTCTGCCTCGGAGTGCAGTGGCATCCCGAGGTGGGCGTCGACCGTCGGCTGTTCGCCGCGCACGTGGACGCGGCCAGGTAACGGCCGGGCTCACTGCGAGCACAACTGCTTGTGGACCGTCGACACGCCGCCCTAGGGTCCCAGCCCCGGCCCCCGACTGGGTCAGCGAGCCGCCTGAAGGTAGGACGCGCATGAGCACCAGCGAGCACGCGACCCGCGCCGACGAGCCGGCGAGGCACGACAGCGACACCCACCGGCTCCACCAGCTGGGCTACGCCCAGGAGCTCGCCCGGCACATGTCCGGCTTCTCCAACTTCGCCGTCTCGTTCACGATCATCTCGATCCTGTCCGGCTGCCTGACCCTGTACGGCTTCGGCCTGAACACCGGTGGCCCGGCCGTCATCGTCTGGGGCTGGCCGCTCGTCGGGCTGATGACCCTGTTCGTGGCTCTGGCGATGGCCGAGGTCTGTTCCAGCTTCCCCACGGCAGGTGGTCTCTACTACTGGGCGGCGAAGCTGGCCAAGCGGAACTCCGCGGCGTGGTCCTGGTTCACCGGCTGGTTCAACTTCCTCGGCCAGGTCGCGGTGACCGCCGGCATCGACTTCGGCGCCGCCTTCTTCCTCAACGCGTTCCTCGACCTGCAGTTCGGCTTCGACACCCGGCCGTGGCACACGATCCTGCTCTTCGGGATCATCCTGCTGGTCCACGGGCTGCTCAACCAGTTCGGCGTGCGCGTGGTCGCGCTGCTCAACGACATCAGCGTCTGGTGGCACGTCGTCGGCGTGGCCGTCATCGTCGGCGTGCTGGCCTTCGTGCCCGATGACCACCAGTCCGCGTCCTTCGTGTTCACCGAGTTCGTCAACAACACCGGATGGCAGTCGAGCCTCTACGTCGCGCTGATCGGTCTGCTCCTCGCCCAGTACACGCTCACCGGCTACGACGCCTCGGCGCACATGACCGAGGAGACCAGGTCCGCGTCGGTCGCCGGCCCCCGCGGCATCGTCATGTCGGTCGTCGTGTCCGTGATCGCCGGGTGGGTGCTGCTCATCGGCCTCACCTTCGCGATCCAGAGCTACGACAACGCGCTGGCCGCACCGGACACCGGCGTGCCCCCCGCACAGATCTTCATCGACGCGGTCGGCGTGACCGGCGGCAAGCTCCTGCTGCTCATCGCCATCGGGGCGCAGCTGTTCTGCGGGATGGCGTCGGTGACGGCGAACTCACGGATGATCTTCGCGTTCTCCCGCGACGGCGCACTGCCCGGCTCGTCCTTCTGGCACCGGATCAACGGGCGCACCCGCACGCCGACCAACGCCATCTGGCTGGCCGCGGGGGGCGCCTTCCTGCTCGGACTCCCCTACCTGTGGAACGTCACCGCGTACGCCGCCGTCACCTCGATCGCGGTGATCGGCCTCTACATCGCCTACGTGCTGCCGACCTTCCTCCGGCTGCGCCAGGGCGATTCCTTCGAGGCTGGCCCGTGGAACCTGGGCCGGTGGAGCCGGCCGATCGGCATCGTCGCGGTGGTCTGGGTCGCCTTCATCACGGTGCTGTTCATGCTGCCCCAGGTCAGCCCGGTCACGGCCGAGACGTTCAACTACACGCCGGTCGCGGTGCTCGTCGTCCTCGGGTTCGCGGGCATCTGGTGGCTGGTGTCCGCGCGCCGCTGGTTCACCGGACCCAAGGTGCAGGGCTCCCCGGAGGAGCTGGCCGCGGCGGAGCGGGAGCTGGAAAGCCTTGCCTGAGCGGGAGCACGGCGCCCTCACCGTCGAGGACGTACGTCACCTGGTCGACCACGGCGAGGTGGACACCGTGCTCGTCGCGATCACCGACATGCAGGGGCGGCTGCAGGGCAAGCGCCTGCACGCCCGATACTTCCTGGACGTCGTCCTGGAGCACGCCACCGAGGGGTGCAGCTACCTGCTGGCCGTCGACGTCGACATGAACACGGTCGACGGCTACGCGATGTCGTCGTGGTCGAGCGGCTACGGGGACTTCGTGCTGCAGCCCGATCTGTCGACGCTGCGGCGGGTGCCGTGGCAGCCCGGCACGGTGATGGTGCTGGCCGACCTGCAGTGGGAGGACGGCAGCCCCGTCAGCGCCTCGCCGCGGCAGATACTGGCCCGGCAGACGGCGCGGCTGCACGACGCCGGGATGGCCGCCTACGTCGGGACCGAGCTGGAGTTCCTCGTGTTCCGCGACACCTACGAGCAGGCGTGGAGCGCCGGCTACCGCAACCTCACGCCGGCCAACCAGTACAACGTCGACTACTCCCTGCTGGGCACGGCGCGGATCGAGCCGCTGCTGCGCCGCATCCGCAACGACATGGCCGGCGTGGGCCTGCTCGTCGAGTCCGCCAAGGGCGAGTGCAACCTCGGACAGCACGAGATCACCTTCCGCTACGACGAGGCCTCGAGGGCCTGCGACGGCCACGTGATCTACAAGAACGGGGCCAAGGAGATCGCCGCGCAGGAGGGCATGGCCCTGACCTTCATGGCGAAGTACGACGCGCGCGAGGGCAACTCCTGCCACATCCACTGCAGTGTCCGCGGCACCGACGGCTCCCTCGTGATGACCGAGGCCGGCGACCTGTCCGACCTCGGCAGGTCCTTCGTCGCCGGGCAGCTCCGCTACATGCGCGAGCTGACCCTGTTCCTCGCCCCGAACATCAACTCCTACAAGCGGTACGTCGAAGGATCGTTCGCTCCGACGGCGATGCGCTGGGGCCGCGACAACCGCACCTGCGCATTCCGGCTGGTCGGGCACGGGGCCTCCCTGCGGCTGGAGAACCGCATCCCCGGCGGCGACGTGAACCCCTACCTCGCCACGGCGGCCGTCGTGGCGGCGGGACTGGCGGGGATCGAGGAGAAGCTGGCGCTCGAGCCGGAGTTCCGGGGGAACGCCTACGACGACCCGGACGCCGTCCACGTCCCGGGCAGCCTCGCCGAGGCCCTCGAGCTCTGGCGGGACAGCGACTTCGCGCGCACGACGTTCGGCGACGACGTGGTGGAGCACTACGCGAACATGGCCGCGGTGGAGCTGGCGGCCTTCAGCCGGTCGGTCACCGACTGGGAACGCTTCCGGGGGTTCGAGCGCTTGTGAGCAGCACCCTGTCCCAGGGCGGCCTGTCCTACGACGTCGTCGACCCGGCCACCGAGCAGGTCGTCACGACGGTCCCCCGCACCGACGTCGCCGGGACCGATACCGCCGTGGCGCGGGCCCAGCGGGCCTTCGAGACGTGGCGGCAGGTCGCACCGGCCGACCGCGGACGGCTCCTGCACCGGTTCGCCGAGGCGGTCGACGCCTCCGTCGAGGAGCTCGCCCGGCTGGAGGTGCGCAACGCCGGCCACACGATCGGCAACGCGCGGTGGGAGGCCGGCAACGTCCGGGACGTGCTGACCTACTACAGCGCGGCGCCGGAACGGCTGTTCGGCCGGCAGATCCCGGTGGCCGGCGGCGTCGACATCACCTTCCACGAGCCGCTCGGCGTCGTCGGGGTCATCGTGCCGTGGAACTTCCCGATGCCCATCGCGGGCTGGGCGTTCGCGCCGGCCCTGGCCGCCGGGAACACCGTCGTCCTCAAGCCCGCGGAACTCACGCCGCTGACCGCGCTCCGGCTGGCCGAACTGGCGCTCGACGCAGGGCTGCCCGAGGACGTCCTCACCGTCCTTCCGGGCAAGGGGTCGGTCGTCGGTCAGCGGCTCGTGGAGCATCCGGACGTGCGCAAGATCGTCTTCACCGGGTCGACCGAGGTGGGCAAGAAGGTGATGGCCGGCTGCGCCGACCGGGTCAAGCGGGTGACCTTGGAGCTCGGCGGCAAGAGCGCCAACGTGGTCTTCGCCGACGCCCACCTGGAGAGGGCCGCGGCGAGCGCGCCCTACGCCGTCTTCGACAACGCCGGCCAGGACGGCTGCGCGCGGTCCAGGATCCTGGTGCAGCGGTCGGCCTACGACCGGTTCCTGGAGCTGCTCGAACCGGCGGTGAAGGGCGTGCGGGTCGAGGATCCGGCATCGGAGTCGTCGGAGATGGGACCGCTGATCAGCCGGACGCAGCGGGACCGGGTGGCCGCCTACGTCCCGGACGACGCACCGGTGGCCTTCCGTGGGACCACGCCGGACGGCCCCGGTTTCTGGTTCCCGCCGACGGTTCTCACCCCCGTCGACCCGCAGGACCGCGCGGTGACCGAGGAGATCTTCGGGCCCGTCGTCGCCGTCGTCCCGTTCGAGGACGAGGACGACGCCGTGCGGATCGCCAACCAGGGCGAGTACGGCCTGTCCGGTTCGATCTGGACCCGCGACCTCGGCCGGGCCCTGCGGGTCTCCCGCGGCATCGAGGCGGGCAACCTGTCGGTCAACAGCAACTCGTCGGTGCGCTACTCGACCCCGTTCGGCGGCTTCAAGCAGTCCGGGCTGGGCCGCGAGCTCGGTCCCGACGCGTTGCACTCCTTCACCGACGAGAAGAACGTGTTCCTGGCGGCGGAGTGATGGCGTGAGCGGAGAGGGGCGTGAGCATCGCAGCGAGCGCCAGCGAGCGAGGAGCGGAGCGCCCCGCGGAAGCGAACCGGTGATGCCGTGAGCGGACAGGGGCGTGAGCATCGCAGCGAGCGCCAGCGAGCGAGGAGCGGAGCGCCCCGCGGGAGCGAACCGGTGATGCCGTGAGCGGACAGGGGCGTGAGCATCGCAGCGAGCGCCAGCGAGCGAGGAGCGGAGCGCCCCGCGGGAGCGAACCGGTGATGCCGTGAGCGGACAGGGGCGTGAGCATCGCAGCGAGCGCCAGCGAGCGAGGAGCGGAGCGCCCCGCGGGAGCGAACCGGTGATGCCGTGAGCGGACAGGCAGTGGTGCGCCGGCTGGTCGGCCGCGTGGCCGTGGTGACCGGCGGGGCGAGTGGCATCGGGCTGGCCACCGCCCGCCGGTTCGCGTCGGAGGGCGCACACGTCGTCGTCGGCGACATCGACCCGGTCAGCGGCAAGGCCGCGGCGGAGGAGGTCGGCGGACTGTTCGTCCAGGTCGACGTGACCTCCCCCGAACAGGTCACCGCGCTGTTCGATGCGGCTGTGTCGACCTACGGCGGGCTGGACATCGCGTTCAACAACGCGGGGATCTCCCCTCCGGACGACGACTCCATCCTGGTCACCGGTCTCGACGCCTGGCGCCGCGTGCAGGAGGTGAACCTGACGTCGGTGTACCTGTGCTGCAAGGCTGCGATCCCCCACATGCAGGCGCGCGGGCGGGGTTCGATCATCAACACCGCGTCGTTCGTGGCGCGCATGGGCGCGGCGACGTCGCAGATCTCCTACACGGCGTCCAAGGGCGGCGTGCTGGCGATGTCGCGCGAGCTCGGCGTGCAGTTCGCCCGCGAGGGCATCCGGGTCAACGCGCTGTCGCCGGGGCCGGTGAGCACGCCCCTGCTCCACGAGCTGTTCGCGAAGGATCCCGAGCGTGCCGCCCGGCGACTGGTGCACATCCCGATGGGCCGGTTCGCGCGCGCCGACGAGATCGCCGCGGCCGTCGCGTTCCTGGCCTCGGACGACTCCTCCTTCATCACCGCCTCGGAGTTCCTGGTCGACGGCGGGATCAGCGGCGCCTACGTCACGCCGGTGTGACCCGAGGGCGGGAGACGTGGCCGCGGCCGGCTCTCAGCGGTCCGGTCGGTCGCGGAGGCGGTGGACGTCGTGTGCCTGCCGGCAGGACGTGGCCATTCACCGCCGACATCCCGCCACCAGGACCCGCGGCCGCCTTCGACGTCCGGCTATCCCGCGGCCTCGTCCACCGGGCGCCGCTGCGGCCGGGGAACGAGGCGGGCCGGGGTGTTCTCCCGCAGCGCGTGCCAGGTGCGTCGCCGCCGCCACGGACGCCGGACGACGGAAGGACCCGTGTCCGAGGCAGCCGCCGTCGGGGAGGCACCAGCCAGCGCCGCCAGCAGCACCGCGAGCGCCGCCACCTCGTCGTCGGTGGGTGAGCCCTTCACCACCCGGAACGCCGGGACCCGCGGCTCGAGGTCAGCAGTCATCGTCGCCTCCTGAGGACGTCGTGGGGTCGAACGGCGCCACTGCCTAGAGCGGTGGGTTGCCGTGCTTGCGCTCGGTGAGGTCCATCGCCTTCGCGCGCAGCACGGCCATGCCGTCGATCAGTACGCGTCGGGTGTCCCGCGGGTCGATGACCTCGTCGACCAGCCCGCGCTCGGCAGCGTGGTAGGGGTGCATGAGTTCGCTCCGGTACTCGTCCTCCAGGTCCCGGCGCAGCGCCTCCGGGTCCTCGGCCTCGGCCAGGCGACGGCGGTGGATCACGTTGACGGCGCCCTCCGCGCCCATCACGGCGACCTCGTTGGTCGGCCAGGCGTAGGACAGGTCGGCGCCGATCGAGCGGGAGTCCATGACGATGTACGCGCCGCCGTAGGCCTTGCGCAGGATGACCTGGATGCGGGGAACCGTCGCCTCGCAGTAGGCGTAGAGCAGCTTGGCGCCGTGCCGGATGATCCCGCCGTGCTCCTGGTCGCGGCCGGGGAGGAAGCCGGGGACGTCGACGAGCGTGACCAGGGGGATGTTGAAGGCGTCGCAGGTACGCACGAAGCGAGCCGCCTTCTGCGCCGCCTCGATGTCGAGCACCCCCGCCGACACGAGCGGCTGGTTGCCGACGATCCCGATGACGTGCCCGTCCAGCCGGGCCAGCACGCACACGACGTTCGGCGCCCACGACTCGTGCAGCTCCAGGAACTCGCCGTCGTCCACGACCTCTGTGATCACCGCCCGCACGTCGTACGGCCGGCGGACGTCCGCCGGCACCACGTCGACGAGCCGCTCGCACACCCGGCGGGGGTCGTCCGCCGCCCGGAACCACGGCGGCCGCTCGACGTTGCTGGACGGGAGCATCGAGACGAGGTAGCGGACGTCCTCGAGGCAGCTCTGCTCGTCGTCGTGGACGAACGTGGCCAGCCCGGTGCGCTCGGAGTGCACCCGGGAGCCCCCGAGCTCCTCCTGGCTCAGGATCTCCCCGGTGACCTCCTGCACCACGTCCGGCCCGGTGAGGAACATGCAGGCCGTGTCCCGCACCATGAACACGAAGTCGGTCAGGGCCGGGGAGTAGGAGGCGCCGCCGGCACACGGCCCCACCATCACGCTGATCTGCGGGATCACCCCCGAGGCCGCGACGTTGCGCCGGAAGATGCCGCCGTACCCGGCGAGCGCCGTGACGCCCTCCTGGATGCGGGCGCCGGCGCCGTCGTTCAGGCCGATGAGCGGCGCCCCCACGGACCGGGCGAGGTCCATCACCTTGTGGATCTTCGCCGCGTGGGCCTCGCCCAGCGAGCCACCGAAGATCCGGAAGTCGTGGGCGTACACGAACACCCGCGTGCCGTGGATGGTGCCCCAGCCCGTCACGACGCCGTCCGTGTGCGGCCGGCGGTGCTCCAGGCCGAAACCGGTCGCCCGGTGCCGGCGCATCGACTCCAGCTCGCAGAACGTGCCGTCGTCGAGGAGCAGGTCGATGCGTTCCCGGGCCGTGAGCTTGCCGCCGGCGTGCTGGCGATGCGTCCCGCGGGCGTCGCCGTCGACGACCTCGGAACGCCGACGGGCGAGCTCCTCGACGTGCTCCTGCAGGGAGGCGCCGCGGCCGTGCCGCCGGGGGTCACGACGCAGCGGGGTCACATGTGCGTCGCGGGACCCGGCGTCGGCCGCCCGACGTGGGGCGACGCGGTCCTCTGGTAGGTGGGTCATGGTCGGACCTCCTGGCTGATGGCCGGGTGGAGGCGCCCCCGCGGGGGCGGAGGGAGCCGCAGGACGGGGCGCACCGCCGGCTCAGCAGTGGGGACGGCAGGAACGCCGGCCGATCGCGTCCTCGAAGACGGCGTAGATGTCGTCGCCGGTCTGGGTCACGTAGGTGGAGCCGCCGGTCGCCTCGCTGATCGCTGCCAGCGCCTCCGTGTCGCTCCCCGAACCGAGGCCGATGGTGATCACGGGCACCGGGGTGCCGGGATCGGACTCCTGCCGGAGGGCGGACAGCAGCCCGGGAAGCCCGATACCGCCCTCGTCCTCGTCACGACCGTCGGTCAGGAGCACCACCGAGTTGACCCGGGTCGGGTCCCAGTCCTGGCGCACGGTGCGGACCGCGGCCAGAACGGTGTCGTAGAGCCCGGTGGCACCGCCGGGGACCGCTTGCACCCCGGCGAGCGACCGGCTGAGGAGCTCCCGCCCGAGCCGACCGCCCTCCCGGGCGCCGAGCGGGCCGATCGGCACGAGTTCCTGGTGGTCGCTGTCGGGCGTCAGCCGGCGCGAGAACACCCACAAGCCGATCTGGGCGTCGTCGGAGTACAGCGACATGCCCTGGGCAGCGGCCTCCTTGGTGACCTCCATGCGGGTTGCACCGTCGGCGCCGGGAACCTCCTGGGCCATGGAGCCGGACACGTCGATCACGGCGAGCATGCGGGTGCCCGACGTGATGACCCGCGTGGTGCGGAGCGTCTCCGCCAGCTGCACCGAGGGAACGGGGGCCGGCGGCACGGTGACGTCGACGCCCAGCTCGCGTGCCGTGTCCGGTCGCCCGACCCCGCGGCCGTCCCGGAAGCCCAGCGACAGCAGGGCGTCGTGAACGTCGTCGCCCTGCAGGGCGTGGAGCAGCCGATCAGCGGACCTCGCGTCCGCGGCGTTGTGGGTCAGCACGGTGAAGGGGTAGTCGAGGCTCCCGCCGGAGGACGGGTAGACGGCCACCACCGGGGACGACCCGGTCTGCCGGTTGTTGCCCAGCACGGCCTGCTCGCTGACCGCCGCCGCTCCCGTCCCGGTCGTGGCGGCGAGTACCTCCGCGCGGGAGGTCATCGGGGTCTGCGCGGCGTGGCGCAGCACCTGAGCCAGGACCGAGCGTCCCTCGGGCATCTCGGTCGCCGCCGTCATGAGACCGACCAGGTTCAGGGCTGTGGCCGCATCGGCCACGGGGTCCCGCAGGGCGAGGCGGGTGGACGCGTCCCCCAGCAGTTCGGCGAACGACAACCGGTGCTCCGGCCAACCGGACGCCTCGGCCCGGTCGTGGCTGATCGCGAGCACCGCCGGGGACGTGGCGACGGAGGGACGCTCCGCAGGCAGGGCGACCCCGGCCTCCTGCAGCCGGTCCAGCCACAGCGAGGCGTCCGGGATCCACACGTCGGGACGATCGGGGGGCTGCGCCGTGATCGCGCGGGCGACGTCGGCCGGGTCGGCAGCCACGACGTCCACGTGGACGCACGTGTCACCGGACTCCTCCTCCACGGGGAAGACACCGGCCGCGGCGTCGGCGACCACGGGAGCGAGCTCGGGGGCGACGGCCACGCGGAGCACGTGGGTCGGGGGGCAGGCCTGGGCTGCCCCGTCGTCGCCGGCCATGACCACCGCGCCGCCACCGAGCACACCGGCCGCGGTCAGCGCCGCGATGAGGGGGATGCGCCTCCGGCGGCGGGCCCGAGGGAGCGCTGACTGGGAACTGGTGCTGCCGACGTCCATCTGCCGTGACCTCCGGTGCTGCGGCTCGGGTGTCGCTGCGGCTGTTGCCGGCCGCCTGACCAAAGGAGCGGGGCGCGGGGGGTCTGATACACCCCCGCGCCCCGCGGTACCTCGTCGTGCGCCAGCCGCTCAGTTCCGCTCGGGCACGCCCTGCGACTCCCGCACGTCATCTGCCTCACCGGAGTGGCCGGAGCCGACCAGCATCCTGCGCTCGCCCGGGTCGTCCAAGGGCCCCTCCCGCAGCCTGATCCGGGCGTGCAGCCTCCGCAGCGGCCGCGGTGCCCACCAGTTCGCGTCGCCGGCCAGCCGCATGAACGCCGGTACGAGCACGCCCCGCACGAGGGTCGCGTCCATGACGATGGCCAGCGCTGTGCCCAGCCCCATCAGCTTGATGAAGGTGATGCCCGAGGTCGCGAAGGCGACGAAGACGACGGCGAGCAGCAACGCCGCGGCGGAGACGAGGCGGCCGGTGCTCTCCAATCCCCAGGCGACGGCGTGCCGGTTGTCGCCCGTGACGTCGTACCGCTCCTTGATCCGTGAGAGGAGGAAGACCTCGTAGTCCATCGACAGCCCGAACGCCACGCAGAACATGAGGATCGGCATGTTCGTGTCGAGGGTCCCCGTGGGGGTGAAACCCAGGAGCTCGGAGAGGTGGCCCTCCTGGAACACCCAGACCATGGCCCCGAAGGTCGCCGACAGGCTGAGCAGGTTCAGCACCAGGCCCTTCACCGGCACGAGCAGGCCGCCCGTGAAGAGGAAGAGCACCCCGAAGGTGACGAACGCGATCACGCCGAGCGCGAGGGGGAGGCTGTCGAACAGCGCGTCCTTCGTGTCGACCAGCTGGGCCGATGGCCCGCCCACGAGGCCGGAGAAGGGGGCGGGCAGCGCACGCACCTCCTCGACCAGCCGCTCCCCCTCGGGGGACATCGCCTCGACCGAGGGCACGACGGCGAGCCAGGTCCCGGTCTCGTTGACGAACGCGGCCCCCGCATCCCGGGGCCCCGCCACCTGGCTGCCGTCGACGTAGGAGCCGGTGGCCGCGTCGACCCGCGACACCCCGTCGAGGTCGGAGAGCCGCTCGGCATAGCCCGCCACGTCGGCGGGTGTCGCCGACGTCCACGCGTCCCGGGCGACGACGTACAGGTTGGCGGTCTCCCCCCGGGCGAACTCCTCGTCCACCGTCTCCTGGACGGTTCGGCTCGTCGTCCCCTCCGGCAGCACCCGGTGGTCGGCGAACCCGAACTGCACGCCGAGGAAGGGGGACCCCAGGAAGACGAGCAGCGCGAGGACCGCGCCCCCCATGAGGACCGGGCGGCGCATCACCCTCGTCGCCACCCTGTGCCAGAACCCGGGCGGGGTGAGTTGGTGGCGGGCCCGCGGTGCCCGTCGCCACCGGACCTGCCAGCGGTCCAGCCGGGCCCCGACGACGGCCAGCAGCGCGGGCAGGACCACGATGGCGCCGACGGCCGCCAGCAGCACGACCGGGATGCCGGCGTAGGCGAACGAGCGGAGGAAGACGGTCGGGAACACCAGCAGCGCGCTCAGCGAGGCGGCGACGATCGCGGCGCTGAACATGATCGTCCGGCCGGCCGTCTCCACGGCCCGCACCACCGCGTCCTCGTGGCTGAGACCGCTGCGCCGCTCCTCCCGGAACCGGGCCACGATGAACAGGCTGTAGTCGATCGCCAGGCCCAGCCCGAGGGCGGTGGTGAGGTTGACGGCGAAGATCGACACGTCGGTGAAGAACGCGATCACCTGCAGGACGAAGAAGGTGCCCACCACGGCGACCAGGCCGATGGCGAACGGGAGGGCGCCGGCGACCACACTGCCGAAGACGAGCACGAGCAGCACGATGAGGACCGGGGTGGAGATGATCTCGGCTCGCTCGAGGTCGTGCTGGATCTGCTCCTGCGTCTGCCGCGCGATCTCTGCGCTGCCGCCGACGCTCGTGGAGACGACCGAGTTGTCGATCGTGTACTCCGGCGACAGCTCCTCCACGGCGTGCACGACCTGGTCGTCGTCGCCGCCGATGCGGGCCAGCACCAGGGCTCGCGTGCCGTCGCCGCTCCGGAGCGACTGTGGAGACCCCGGCGAGAAGTAGGACCACACCTGCTCGACACCGGGTTCCCCGGCCATCTGCCGGGTGAGGTCCTCCCCCTCCCTCACCACGTCGGGTGCGTCGACCGTTCCTGCTCTCGGGGTGACCAGGACGACGAGGTTCGGCGCCCCCTCCTCGAACTCCTCGAGGAGCGTGACCCGTGCCCGTTCCGACTCGGACGCCTCGTCGGCGAAGCCGCCCGTCGTCAGCTCGGAGAACACGCCGACGCCGACCACTCCGCCGACGACGACGAGCAGGACGGTCATCGCGAGGACTCGCAGACGGTGGTGGACCGTCAGCCATCCGAGACGGTTGAGCAGCACTACGACCTCCACATGACCGGTGACGGCGGGGACGGTGCATGCAGGGACGGGTCGGCCGGAGCACGTGCGGACCCGCATCCACCGCCCGCCTGCACCACCAGAGAGAGCCCGCCACCGGTCGCTGATACCGGTATCAGGGGTCGGGCCCGATCCCTCCCTCGATCACGAGGGCGCCCGCCCTCCCCCGTCGTCGCCCGGCGGCGGAGCGGACGGAAAGGAACAGGACATGCCTGTGGTCGAGCACGATGTCGTCATCCCGTCGCCACCGGAGACCGTCTTCGAGTACCTCAGCGACCCGGGGAACGCTCCGCGCTGGGACTCCTCGATGGTCAGCGTGGAGCAGGTCGAGCCCGGCCCCCTCGAGGTCGGCACGCACTGGCGCGGAACGACCAAGGTCATGGGGCGACGGTTCGAGTGGACGGCGCAGACCACGCAGCTCGAGCGCCCGGCCCGGATGACCAGCCGCTCGGTGGAGGGACCGATGACCTTCACGGTGTCGTACGACCTGCGACCTGAGAACGGAGGCACCCGCCTGCGCTACCGGCTGGAATCGGAATCCGGTCTCGGCGGGGTGTTCGGGCGCTTCGCGGACTCCGTCGTCGAGCGTGCCCAGTCGAGGACGGTTCGCGCGAACCTGCAGCGCCTGGCCGAGCAGTTCGATGCGGGAGCCGCGGCCTGAGCCACGGCGACGAGCCGTCCGGAGGGGCCCTGCCGGCCCCTCCGGACGGCGTCGTGTCGGGGGTTCGCGGCGACGCAGCCGCCGACGCGATCTGACGACGCGCCAGGACACGGACCCGCCGGCCGCGTATCACCACCCGCGCCGGCGGCTCTTATCGGTGAGCCACCGCCGGAGGCACCTCGCAGCACGTCGCCGCCCCTCCCGGTCCCGCCTCCACGGACGGTGCCGGGAGCGCGGCATCCCCTGCAGGTCCCGGCCCGCGGCACGTTGCCGGGCTCGCCATCTCGATCTCTCCGACGACTTGGAGCTTGCCTTGCCCGGAGTTGTGCTCTTCCCCGGCCAGGGGTCCTACCGGCCGGAGGCCGCTCGCGATCTGGCCCGCGCGTTCCCCCACGTCGCCCCGGTGTACGCCGAGGTCGACCGCGGTGCCGCTGCTGCGGGTGCCGCCGGCGTCAGCGACGTCCTCCTCGCCGACCAGCCACCGTCGTTGGACGACCTCCTCGACCGGGCGCCGCAGACCCTGCAGCTCGCCATCTACGGCCTGTCGGTGGGCGTCCACACCATGCTCGTCGAATCCGGCGCCGTCCCCTCCGTGCTCGCGGGGCACAGCCTCGGCGAGATCGCCGCGCTCGCCGCAGGCGGCGCCTTCAGCATCGAGACCGGCGCCCGGGTGGTCGCGCACCGCAGCGCCGTCCTCGCGGCCGGCGGCTTCGACGGCGGCATGGTGGCGCTCGGCTGCGACGCCCGGCGCGCCGAGCGGATCCTCGCGCTGATCGACGACCCCCAGGCCGCGGTCGCCTGCGAGAACGCGCCGCTGCAGACGATCGTCTCCGGATCGGCCGCGACCCTGGAGGTGGTCGCGGCACTCGGCCGAAGCCTCGGCGTCAGCGTCGTGCCCCTCAGGGCTCCGTACCCCTTCCACAGCCCGTTGCTCGCGGAGGCGAGCTCGACCTTCACCACGCGGCTGCGGGGACTGCCGGCAGGCGAGCCCACCGTCCCCGTCTACTCACCCATCCTCGGCCGCTTCTACGAGGGCGGCGACGACGTCCTCGAACTCCTCGCCTCGCACCTGACCCGCCGCGTCGCCTTCGCGGCGGCGGTGCGGCAACTGCGCGCGGCCGGGAACAGCCTCTTCGTCGAGAGCGGTGCGGGCTCCATCCTGACCGGCCTGGTCCCCCAGTGCGCCGAGCGGGTCGAGGCCGTCAGCGCTCTCATGGCACGCGGCGGGCCGGGCGCCGGCCTGACCGCAGCGGCCGAAGCCCTCGCCGCCGGTGCAGCCACGTCCGCCCCCCGCGGGGCCGCGGACGCCGACGGCGCAGTGACCGCCGAGCCGACGGAGCCGGTGCCGTTCCGGCAGCCGGTCGGCATCCCCGCGCCGCGCGCCGCCGAGCCTGCGCCGCCCACCGTCCCGCCGCCCGCACCCGCCGCCCGGCCCGGGGACCAGCCCACCCGGCCCATCAGCCGCCAGCAGCTGTTCGCCGAGCTCCAGGCCTTCTACGCCGAGGCCCTCGAGTACCCCGCCGAGGTCTTCACCGACGACGTCGAACTCGAAGCCGACCTCGGCGTGGACTCCGTCAAGCAGACCGAGCTGTTCGCCCGCACCGTCGAACGCTACGACCTGCCACCCCGCCGCGAGGGGCTCCGCCTCACCGACTTCGACACCCTCGGCAAGGTCGTCGACCTCGTCTGGTCGCTGCTGCCCACCCGCGTCGAGGTCCCCGCGCCGCGGGTCGCCGAGCCCGCCCCGCCTACCGTCCCGCCGCAGGCACCCGCCGCCCGGGCCGGGGACCAGCCCACCCGGCCCACCAGCCGCCAGCAGCTGTTCGCCGAGCTCCAGGCCTTCTACGCCGAGGCCCTCGAGTACCCCGCCGAGGTCTTCACCGACGACGTCGAACTCGAAGCCGACCTCGGCGTGGACTCCGTCAAGCAGACCGAGCTGTTCGCCCGCACCGTCGAACGCTACGACCTGCCACCCCGCCGCGAGGGGCTCCGCCTCACCGACTTCGACACCCTCGGCAAGGTCGTCGACCTCGTCTGGTCGCTGCTCGTCGAGACCTCCCCCACCCTCATCGATCAGAGGAGTGCCGCGTGAACGACCTCGTCGGCAAGACCGCCCTCGTCACGGGCGCCGGGAAGGGCGTCGGCCGGGAGATCGCCCGCTCCCTCGCCCGACGCGGTGCGGACATCGCCCTGAGCTGCCTCCACTCCTACGAGCAGGCCGAGGAGACCCGGGACCAGCTGGTGCGCGAGACGGGTGTGCGGGTCGAGGTTATCCGCGCCTCGCTGGACGGCCAGGACCAGGTGGACCGCCTCTTCGACGAGGTGGAGTCGCGCTTCGGCGGCCTCGACATCCTGGTGATCGACGCCGCTTCGCACTCGCCCGGCCCGCCGGCGGACGGCACCCCGGAGCACTTCGCGAACGCCCTCGACACGACCCTGGTCGGCAGCTTCCGGTGCGCCCGGCGGGCCGCGCCCCTGATGGCCTCCCGGGGCGGCGGCACGATCGTCAACGTCTCCCCGATCGGGGCCGGGCGCCTCGACGACCAGCTCGTGACGGGCACGGCCCAGGCGGGCGTGGAGGCGCTCACGCGGCACCTGGCTGCCCAGTACGGACCGCTCGGCATCCGCGTGAACACCGCCTCCTGCGGCCTCGCCCGGGGTGACGTCGCCGACCGCGTCCCCCCGGCTGACGAGCCGCGGCAGGGCTTGGCGGCCGGCACCCCCCCGGGCCGGACCGCCGAACCCGCGGATCTCGTGGGCGTGGTGACCTTCCTGACGTCCGACCTGTCCCGCTGGGTGACGGGTCAGGTCGTCCTGGCGGACGGCGGGCTCGGCTCGGCCCACGCCGTGCCGTCGTCGCCCCCCGGGCCGTCGACGCCGCCGGCTCGCACCCTCGACGCCACGCCGGAGAGCCGGACGGCTCAGCCCCCCGACGGCGTAACTCCCGTGTCCGACCCATCGGTGCCCGAGGACGACCCGGTGGTCGTGGTGGGAATGGGGCTGGCCGTGCCCGGGGCGAACAGCCCGGCCGAGTACTGGCAGCAAATGGTGGACGGCGCCGAGCGCTTCGTCGATCCTCCCCAGGACCGCTGGAAGACCAGCGGCTTCGGATCCCCGGACAAGAGCGCGGAGGACAAGTCCTACCAGGCGCGCGCCGGCTTCATCGAGGGCTTCGTGCCGGACCCCGACCTGGCCGAGGAGATCGCGGAGGGGCGGGTCGGGGACGAGTACACGACCCAGTGGCTGCGCCACTCGCTGCACCAGGCTCTGCGCGGCGTCACCCGCCGCGAGGTCGACCGCGTGGTCTTCGCCGTGGGCTACACCGCGGACGGCAGCCAGCACCTCGAGGAGGCGAGCGTGCTGGCCGCCGCCGGTCAGTGCCTCGCGGGCGCAGCGGGTGCCGACCCCGGGGACGACGCTGCGGACACCCCCGAGGCCGAGGTCGAGCGTGTCCTCCGTCAGCACCTGTGGCGAGGCCGCGGCAACGCCGCCGACTACTTCCCGTACGGGGTCGCGCGCAACGCGATGATGGATCTGCTGCCGGAGCAGAGCCGGGTGTACGTGGTCGACACGGCCTGCTCGTCCTCCCTCTACACGATCGACATCGGGCTCAAGAGCCTCCTGCTCGGCGAGTGCGACGTCGCCGTCTGCGGTGGGGCGTTCGCCCTCGCTCCTCGGGGCGGGGTGTTGTTCTCCAAGCTGCACGGGCTGTCGGCGACGGGGGTCGTCCGGTCGCTGGACCGCTCGGCCGACGGCGTCCTGTTCTCCGACGGCGCCGGCGTCGTGGTTCTCAAGCGCCTGAGCCGGGCGCTGGCGGACGGAGACCGCGTGCTGGGGGTCGTCCGCACCGTCGGGACGTCCGCGGACGGCAAGGGCAAGGCCATCTACGCGCCGAACTCGGCCGGGCAGCGCCTGGCCGTCGAGCGCGCCATGGCCGCACCGGGTGCACGGGCGGACCACGTCGACTGGGTCATCGCGCACGCGACCGGCACCCCGGCCGGCGACCTCGCCGAGATCACCACGCTGCGGGAATCCCTCCCCACGGGCCGGCCGATCATGCTGACGTCCAACAAGGCCCTCATCGGCCACACCGGCTGGGCGGCGGGCGTGGTCTCGGTGATCGAGGCGCTGCTGGCCCTCCAGCACTCCACGATCCCCCGGCAGCACCGGTTCGAGCAGGCCCCGCAGGCGTTCGCGCTCGAGGACTCGCAGCTGGTGATCCCGAGGGAGCCGGTGCCCTGGCCCCGCCGATCGGACCGGCCCCGGACCGTGTCCGTCTCGGGCTTCGGCTTCGGCGGCACCAACGCCCACGCGCTGCTGGAGGAGTACGTCGGGCAGCGACGCGAGCCCGTGGTCCTCCCGCACGCGCAGGAACGGGTGGCGGTCGTCGCCTGGTCCGCGCACCTGCCCGGACTGGCCGGCCGGTCCGAGGTGCGGGAGTGGGCGCGTGGGAGCGGCGCGGAACCGCGAGCGGGCTTCGGCGACCACTACCCGCTGCCGTCGTTCCAGCGGGTGCGGATCCCACCGAGCAGCCTGCGGACGGTGGACCGCTGCCAGCTGATGTTGCTGGAGTGCATGTTCGACGTGCGGGAGCAACTGGGGGGCGCCCTGGACGCGCACCGAGAGCTGACCGGCGTCTTCGCCGGTCACATGGGCCCGACCCGCAACGGCGTGCTCTACGCCCTGCGCTGCTACCTGGACCCGCTGCGGGAGCTGCTGGCCACGTCGGCGGGGGACGGTGCGCGCCGGGCGTTCGAAAGGGCGGCCGCCCAGGCGCGTGCACTCGTGCCGCCGGCGAACGAGGACTCGTGCCCGGGGATCATGCCGAACGTCATTCCCGCGCGGGTCACGAACTACATCGGCCTGCAGGGGCTCAACATGACGGTCGACACGGGCCCGGCCGCCACCCTGACGGCGGTCGACACCGCGAGCAAGTACCTCCGCACCGGTGACCTGGACGTCGCGCTCGTCGTCGGGGTGAACGGCAACGCCGGCCCGTACATGGCCGAGATGCTGGACCTCGACCGGCCCGATCCGCTGCGCGAGGGCGCGGTCATGTTCGCCCTGATGCGCGAGGGGACCGCGCGCGAGCACGGCCTGCCGGTACTCGGCTTCGTCACCGGCTATGCCGTCGGTGCGCAGCCCCGGTCGGGTGTCGACGGGGAGGTCGTCGAGGTGGGTCCCGGAGTGCCGGGAGCACCGTCCTACCTCGGGGCCGACGGGGCCGTCGGCCTGCTGCGAGCTCTCGTCTCGGACAGCACGGAGGCGACGGTCCGGTGCACGGACCGCGGCGGGGCCCCGCCCGTCTCCATCCGGCTGGCCAAGCCCGCCTTCGACCCGCGCGAGGCCGCACCGGCCGCGGACCGGGCCGAGGTTCCGGCCGACACCGCGGCACCGGGCCCGGACAGGAGTGAGCCGGAGCCGTCGGCGGCGGCGGTCCGCAGGCACGTCATCACCCTGCAGCCCCAAGCCCTCACCGAGGCGCGCGGCTCCGGGACGGAACTCCCGTTCCTCCCCCCGGACACCCTGGTCCTGACCGACGACGCGAGTCTGGTCGACGCCGTGGACGCCGAGAGCCCACCCATGGTGCTGTCGACCCGCCCGGTCGCGGTGCCCGGGCCGGGGCGGCGGCAGGTCGAGGAGCTGTCCGCGGCGGCGGTCCGGACCGCGCTCGATGCCCTGCCCACCCGTCCCCGGCACGTGCGGGTCCTCACGGATCTGACCGCGCACGCCGACGCGGAGGCGGCGCTCGACGCTCCGGCCGACGGGCTGCTGGCCCTGCACGACCTGGTGTTCCTCGCGCTGCAGGCCCTCGCCGACGACATCGAGGTCCCCGGCGGCTCGGTGGTCGCGTCGCTGCTGGGCGCGGTGACCCGAGGCCAGCTGCATCCGTTCGCCGGATTGTTCACCGGTCTCGTGAAGTCGACGGCGCTCGAGCTGCCCGAGGTCACCGTGTTCACCGTGGCCACCGGCAGCCGCGACCCCCGGTTCGCCGTGCGGCAGGCCGAGCTCGAGTCGCGAGTCCGGCGGCTGCTTCCCCTGGCCGTGTACGACGACGAGGTCCGCAAGGTCATCCATGTCCAGCGCGTCGATCCTCCGACGGCCGTCGCCCGGCTCGACGAGCGTTCCGTGGTGCTCGCCGCCGGCGGATCCCGGGGCATCACGGCGGAGATCCTCAAGGAGCTCGCCCGCCGCTACCGCCCGACCATCTACGTCCTGGGCAGCCAGGCCCCGGGTCCGCAGGTGGAGTCGCTGCCGAGCCGGGTCGACTACCTGCGTCAGTCCCGCGAGCGGAACCCAGACCTGACGGTCGCCGAGGGGAACCGGGCCTACGCCCGCCTGACCAGGGGCCTGGAGGCGCGGCGCAACCTCGACGAGATGGCCCGGCTCACCGGCGGGCGCGTCCACTTCCTCACGTGCGACGTCCGCGACTCCGCGCAGGTCGACGCCGCCGTGCGACAGGTGCTCGAGAGCGAGGACCGCGTGGACCTCGTGGTGAACGCGGCCGGCATCAACCGGGCCAGCCTGCTGCGCACCAAGTCGTTGGAGGACTTCCGGGCGGTGCGCGACCTCAAGGTCGAGGCATACCAGAACCTCCGGCGGGCCTTCGGCGACCGGCGCCCCGCCCTGTGGTGCAACTTCAGCTCGCTGATCGGCTTCCGAGGACAACCAGGGGAGGTGGACTACGCCGCGGCGAACGACTTCCTCGCCACCGCGTCGACGTACTCCTCGGCCCTGGGCCACGAGGAGTTCGCCATCGGGTGGAACCTCTGGCGGGACGTGGGCTTCGGCGCGAGCCCGATCATGCGCTCGCTGCTCTTCCGGCTGAACACGCTGTCGTCGATGAGCACCGAGGAGGGCATCGGGCACTTCATCCGCGAGCTGGACCAGCCGGACCACGCCGCCTTCCCCGTCCTCATGGGTGACGGCGAGCTGGTGATGCTCGGCCTGACACCGGAGCAGGTGCAGCTGCCACCCTCCGCCGCCCTCGCCGGTCCGGCTCCGCGGGTGGAGCCGGCTGCCCCCGTCGGCCGCTTCTACCTCGGGCGAGAGGAGTTCCGGAGCGATCAGGAGCTGGTCGTCGTCCGGGAGTTCGACCTCGAGCGGGATCCGTACCTCGCCCAGCACCTGGCGAAGGGCCAGCCGACCCTGCCGGGAACGTTCGTCACCGAGGCGGCGGCCGAGGCCGCCCGGGTCCTCGTCCCGGACCGGGTCGTCGTCGGCTTCTCCGACCTCACGTTCTCGGCCTTCCTCCGGCTGCACCCCGGACGGCCCGCGACGAAGCGGATCCGGGCACTCGTCATCGGCTCCGACGAGGAGCAGACCCTCGTGCGGGTGACGGTGACGACGGACGTCATCGCCCCGGGCGGACGAGTGATCGCGGTCGACCGCCCGCACTTCAGCGTCGTCGTCCGGCTCCGGGACAGGTTCCCGGCGGCTCCTCGCTGGGAGCGGTGGGACCCGGCGGGCGACGGGCCGCCCACGAGGGATCCCTACCTGGTGCCCAACCCGTGGCTGCGCCTGTCCGGGGTGTTCGACGTCAACGAGGGCGCTCGGCTCCACGAGCACGGTGCCCGGGCCACCTTCGCGCTGCGGGTCCCCGAGGACGACCCGGTCTTCCGGACCTTCCTCGTGCCCACGCTCCTGCTGGACGGGCTGCTCCGGGTGGGCATGCTCTACGACGCCGGGGACGGGTTCCGGGCCCTCGCGGCCCCGACGGGCATCGGCCGGATCGACCTGTACGAACCGGGCAACGACATCGCCTTGAGCACCCGCTACGGGTCGATCGAGCTCCACCACACGCCTCCGGCGCCGGGCGCGTCCGGCGCCGGGACCGGGCGGTGGGTGGCGGCCACTCCTGACGGCCGGGTCCTGGCCCGGATCGAGGGCACCACGGTGGCGACCGTCGGCCTGGTCGACCCGGCCACGGGCGCCCACCGGGACCTGCCGCCGGGGCAGGAGCGGTCGCCCGTCGGGGGACGTCCGGCGCCCGACCGGGTCTGAGGCGGAAGCGGTGCAGCACGACCGTCGGGACGCAGCGGCGGGCGTGGTAGTGGTCGACGTCTGGCTCGCCCGCCTCGACCAGCCACCCGCCCGGGCCGAGGCGCTGGCCCGCTCCTGCTCCCCGGCGGAGCGGGAGCGGGCGGGGCGCCTGCTCGACCCCGGGCGCCGCCGGAACCGGCTGGTGGCGCGGGGGGTCCTCCGGGATGTTCTGGCCGCGCAGCTGGACACCGACCCGGCCCGGCTGGAGATCGCACGGCCGCCCGGTGGGAAGCCGGTCCTGCTGGGGCTCCCGGCACCGCTGCACTTCAGCATCAGCCACAGCCGGGACCTGGCGCTCGTCGCCGTCTCTCGCCACGTCGAGATCGGCGTGGACCTGGAGTCCATCGACCGCTCCGTCGACGTGGACGTCCTCGGGCACCAGGTGCTCCGGCCGGGCGAGCAGGCGACCCTGGCCGTCCTGCCGCCGGGGCCGCGCCACGTGGCCTTCCTCCGTCTGTGGACGGCGAAGGAGGCCTGCCTCAAGGCGACCGGCGTGGGCCTCGGAGCCTCGCCGTACCACGTCGCCGTGTCCCGCGACGGGACGACCGCCTGGTCGCTCTGGCCGCCGGCGGCCAGGCCTCCCGCCGCGTGGTCGCTGGTCGAGCTGCCCGTCCCGGGCGCGCGGGTGGCGACCCTCGCGACGAGAGGCGCGGCGCCGGCACTGCTTCGTCGGCACTCCTGGCGACCGCCGTGACCTCACGACCGACCGACAGGTATCACCGGCCGCCCCACCGCCTCCACAAGTGGTCGGACCGTTCACCTCGCCGAGCCGACCCGGCACGCCCTCCCCCGCACCCGCCCAGCAGCCCCCGAATCCGACGAGGAGCACCTGAGATGCCCACACCTGTACGCGTCGTCTGGTCCGACTTCGGCGGGGTGCTCACCCCGTCTCTCGCGGACACCTTCAGCGAGTTCTCCGGGCGGACCGGCATCTCGGGCTCTCACTTCCTGAGCGCCATGCAGCAGGTGGCCGACGAGCTCGGGATGCCGGTCATGGCTCCCTTGGACACGGGGTACCTGACGGAGGCGGAATGGGGCCGGCGCATGGGCATCGCCCTCGAGGGTCTGTCCGGCCAGAAGTACGACCTCACGCGCTTCAGCGAGCTGTGGTTCCGGGACCGGCCCGTCAACCAGGCCTTCGTCGACTACCTGATCGGCCTGCGCGGCCGCGGCTACCTCGTGGGCATGCTCACGAACAACGTCCGGGAGTGGGAGCCCTACTGGCGCGCGATGCTCCCGGCCGACGACCTCTTCGACGACATCGTGAACTCCTGCGAGGTGGGGCACCGCAAGCCCAGCCCCGAGATCTTCGAGCTGGCCGCCCGGCGGGTGCACGCGGACCCTGCCGAGTGCCTCCTCGTCGACGACCTGCCGGAGAACTGCGCAGGCGCGGAGGCCGCTGGCTGGCGCTCCGTCCTCTTCGAGAGCACGGAGGCGTCCGTCGAGCGCATCGAGGCCCTGCTGGCCGACCAGCCGCTCCGCCCTGCGACGGCAGCACGGTCATGAGCACCGCGCCGGGTCCGTGCGGCCGGCCACAGCCCTCCCAGGAAGGACGAGCATGACGACAGCACCATCGCCGACCGCGACCCACGCCGGGGGGTCACCCGGTGCGCCGGCCGAGGACGAGGTCGCGGTCGCGGTCGCCGCCGCACGCGCCGCCCTGCGGTTCGACGCGCCCGTCCCACGCGGGCTCGCCCACCGCGCCTCCGTCGCGGAGGTGCTGCCCACGGACGTCGCCCCCGTGGGCGCCGACCGGTATCTCGTGGCCGCACAGATCCCGCGGAGCCATGTGCTGTTCAACGACGGTCCCGGACGCTTCCACGACCTCCTCGTCGTCACCGAAGCCGCGCGGCAGGCCGGCACCCTCCTCGCGCACCGCTTCCTCGACGTCCCGCTCGACATGGCGTTCGTCCTCCAGAACGCCGAGGTGCAGATCGTCGATCCCGAAGCCCTCCGCGTCTCCCCCGTCCCCGCGCAGCTGGTCGCCGACATGACGCTGCTGGAGTACGCCAGACGCGACAGTGGCCCCGTCCGCATCGCCGGACAGGGCGAGATGACCATCGACGGGAAGCTGGCGGCCCGCAGCACCGCGTCGATGCTGGCGATGCCCCTCCGTACCTATCGCACCGTCCGACCGGTGTCGCTGAAGGACGGCGGTGGCTCGGGATCGGGAGTGCCTGCACCGCCGGAGCTGGTGGGCCGGCGGAATCCTCGCAACGTCGTGATCACGGCGCGCCGGCCGGGAGCCGACGGTTCCCCGGACACCTTCACCGTCCTCGTCGACACAGGGCACCCGCACTTCTTCGACCACCCGCAGGACCACGTGCCGGGGATGCTCATGATCGAGGCCTGCCGCCAGTCGGCGATCGCCCTGGGATCCCACCTGCTGGCGGTGGAACCCGACGAGCTGCTGACCGTCCGTTGCGCCACCTCCTTCCACACCTACGCCGAGCTGTCCCAGCCGGTGACCGTGGAGGTGGTCCCAGGTGTTCCCGAGCTCCGCCGGGAATCCGGTCTCGTCCTGCCCATGGAGATCACCCTCCGGCAGACGGGCGAGACCGTGGTCACCGCCGAGCTGGACGTCCTGCACGTCCCGTGACCCCGACCCGGCGCATGCCGACGAGCGGGTGACGACCCCGTGAGCGTCGTGGACGGCCTCATCGCCGGCGCCGGGAGTGTCGTCGAGGCCGCCGGCTACGCCGGACTCGCGCTGGTGATGCTGGCTGAGACCGTGCTGCCGATCCCGTCCGAGGTCGTTCTCCCACTCGTCGGCCTGCAGATCACGGCGGGCCAGATGCTGTTCTGGGCCGCCGCCCCGGCCGCCACGGTCGGCTCGGTGCTCGGCGCCTGGATGCTGTACGCGCTGGGGCGACTCGGTGGCCGGCCGATGGCGCTGCGGCTGCCCCGCTTCCTGGGCATCACCGAGAAGCGACTGGCCCGCACGGAGTCGTGGTTCTCCCGGCGGGGAGACCTGATCGTGCTGCTGGGCCGGCTGGTGCCCGGTGTCCGCTGCCTGGTGTCGATCCCGGCCGGAACCCTGCGCATGCCGGTGAGACGCTTCCTCGTTCTCACGGCCCTCGGTTCGCTGGCCTGGAACTCCGCACTGCTCGGCCTCGGTATGTGGCTGGCCGACCGCTGGGAGACCGTGCTGGGCGCCGTCTCGTCCGCCACCCCCTACGCGATGGCAGCCATCGCCGTCGGCGGGCTCCTGACGCTGGCCCTGCGCAGCACCCGCTGCCCGACGCGCGACTGACCGCTGAGCCCGACCGACCACCGGTCGCCCCCCGCCCGCACTGCCGTGCCGCAACCCGCGAAGGAGTTCCCCGATGTTGTACTTCCTGCCGTTGATCCTGTTCGTGGTCCTGGGCGCGTTCCTCCTGATCCGCGATGTCCGGTACGGAGGCCCGGCGACGGCCGGGACCCCGGCCGTCGGCGACCCCGTCGCCGCGACCGCCCGGCAGCGGCGACGGGCCGCTCGGTATGCCACGGACCCGAACGAGGCTGCCCGGCTGTCGGGAAGCTGGGGCTGACGCGGTCCTCGAGGCCCTGCCTCGACGTGCCGGTACGGCTCGATGTCCACCGGGAGACGCCGCGGCCCCGCCGACAGGTCGGCATCCCGGAGCCCCGCCGCCGTTCTGGCCGCTGGACGTATTTCGCCACCCGGCCCGGGGCTCTTGCTGTCGTCGAGAGCGCGGCCGTGGCCGCCTGTCCAAGGCCGCGGCGAGGCCGCGGAGCACGAGAAGGAAGTGAGCATGTCTCTCAGCGACCTTGCCGGTGAGCCCGACCCCCTGACCGTCGTCGACGACGCCCTGGCTCCGGCTTTCGCCACCGCGGACGTCGACGAGCTGCGCAGCAGCGTCCACGGGCCCGTCTACGCTGCCGGTGAGGACGGCCTCGCCGGCGAGGTGGTCTCGTGGAACCTTGCGACGCAGCACACCCCGGCGATCGCGGTCGGTGCCACGTGCGGTGCCGACGTCGCCGCAGCCGTCTCCTGGGCCGCCGCGCACGGCCTGCGGGTCGCCGTCCAGGCCACCGGCCACGGCCCGGTCCCCGCCGGCGCCGATTCGATGCTGATCACCACCCGGCGCATGCAGGGCGTGCGGATCGATCCCGAGCGTCGGATCGCTCGCGTCGAGGCGGGCGTGACGTGGAAGCAGTTGCTGCAGACCGCAGCCGAGTTCGGGCTGGCCGGTCCGTCCGGCTCGTCGTCCGGCGTCGGTGTCGTCGGTTACACCCTGGGCGGTGGCCTCGGCCCCCTCGGCCGGCAGCACGGCTTCGCCGCCGACCTGGTGACCGCCGTGGAGATCGTGACCGCCGACGGCCGGCTGCGCCGGGTCTGCGCCGGATCCGAACCCGAGCTGTTCTGGGCCGTCCGCGGCGCCAAGAGCAGCCTGGGCGTCGTGACGGCGCTGGAGATGGAACTGGTGCCGGTGGCCGACCTCTACGCCGGCGGCATCTTCTTCAGCGGCGCCGACGCCGGTCCGGTGCTGCACGCCTTCCGCTCGTGGGCTCCCACGCTCCCGGAGGAGGTCAGCACCTCGATCGCGATCATTCGCATCCCGGACCTGGAATTCGTGCCGGATCTGCTGCGCGGGCAGACCGCGCTCCACCTGCGCTACACGTACTCGGGGACGGACCTCGCAGAGGGCGAGCGGCTGGTCGCCCCCATGCGAGCGGCCGGCGAGATCCTGCTCGACCTCATCGGCCGCATCCGGAGCACCGACATGGACAGCATCCACATGGACCCGGTCGATCCTCTCGCCACCTGGGAGAAGGGCCTGCTCCTGTCGGACGTCACCGAGGAGACCGTCGAGGCGCTGCTGGCCGCGGCCGGCCCTCAGGTCCACCTTCCTCTCGTGATCGTGGAGCTCCGGCTGATGGGCGGCCAACTGGCCCGCCAGCCCGAGGTGCCGAACGCCGTCCCTGGTCGCGGCGCCGCCTTCGCGATGCTGGTGATCGGCCCGGGCGCTCCCGAGCTGGCCCAGGTCGTCCCCGCCGCAGCGAAGGGCGTGCTGGGCGCGATGCAGCCCTGGAAGGCGCCCGAGGCCCTGCTGAACTTCCTGGGTCGGGTCTCCGGGCCGCAGGAGGTGGCTGCGGCTTATCCACTGAGCACCGTCGAGCGGCTGCGCGCGCTCAAGGCGGCAGTCGACCCGGCGGGCATCTTCTCCTTCGGCCATGCACTCTGAGAACGGCGGCTCCCTCGGGGTCAGGTCCTCCTGAGGTCTGGCGCGCAACCGTCGGTCTCGTCCCGTGCAATGCGGTGCTGCTGGCCTCGCATGCCGGCGCCGGACCGATCCAGGGCGCGGTCGCGGTCATCCGGCGCCTTACCGGAGCTCGACCAGTACCGCTGCGCCAGACCCGACTCCGTGGGCCGCACGTCCTCCAGGACGCCTCCGCAACGCTCGATCGTCTCGCTGAGGCGGTGTTGCCGCCCCCGCAGACGAGCAGCACCCGGTTCAGGCCGAGGACCCGCGCCTGGTCGAGCATCCGGCCCAGCGCCCAGGTCGCCAGTCCGCGCCGGCGAGCCGACTGCCGGATGCCATGACCGATGTGCCGCCGGCGTGCAGCAGGACCGCGTCGAGTTCGTGCCGCCACGCGATCCCGCCGAGCACCCGGTCACCGTGAGGACACGGCGCTGCGGCAGCGGCACGCACGGCCGGGCACGGAGAGGCAGGTACAGCCGCTCGCGGCGGCTGTACCTGCCGTCATCCGCGCTCTTCTCCTCGGGAGCGTCTGGCCGCGACGCTGGCGGTGGGTGTCCGCGGCAGCGTGCCGCCGGATGCGGGCCGGGCCGTTAGGCGTCCCGTTCTCACGCCCTCTCCCCGGCGGCCGGATCGGGTGTGACGTGTTCGGGGCCCGGTCACGGGTGCCGGTCAGGCGGCAGGCGGGTGCACCGGGGTGGCGACAGCGGAGCCACCGGCCACGGCGCCCCCGTTGCCGGTTCCCTCGGTCAGCAGCCGCTGGTGCTGATCGATCCACCTCCGCAGGCTCTCGCGAGCCCGGCTCTCGAGGTCATCGAGCCGAGCGACCTCGGCCTGGAGCTGCTCGAGCCGGACGAGCAGCGCACCGATCTCCTGCTCACGCTGCACGGTCAGGTCGGCGTGCAGGCGGGCGCACTCCGCTCGTGTCTCCGCGAGAGCCTGCTGACGCTCCGCCTGCGCCTGTGCCCGGATCTCCTCGGCCTCGGCCTCCGCGTCCGCGATCATCTGGTCGGCCATCTGCTCGGCCCGGAGCAGGGTGCGCAGCGCTCGGGCCGAGGGGCCCGGCGCCGCCTCGTCGGCGGGCGCGTCGGGGGCGGCCGAGGGGGCCCCGTCCGGGACCGGTCCCGTGCCGGATCCCCTCTCGGCCAACAGGCGGGTGAACTCCTGCTGCATGCGATCGAGAAAGGCGTCCACCTGTTCCACGTCGTAGCCGCGGAACATCACTCGGAACTGCTGGGCCTCGATCTCGTCGGGCGCGATGGTCACGGCCGCTTCTCCTTCGGTCACAGGGTCGCTCAGGTCAGGAAGCGCGGCCCCGCCACGAGCGACACGGCCGGCCGGGCCGGGCTTCGACCGGCTGCAGAGGGTGGGCACTCCGGTCGGCAGGCGCGCCCGCCGACCGCGTCGAGGAACACGTCGCGAGGTCGTACACCGGTATGGAGGCGGCGGCGCCTTCGGTGATACGTCGGCTGCGATCCGACCGGCACCTGCATCACGGCGGGATGCCAGCAGGGTCGCGCGGGGCGCATCACCCGCGCACGAGGCTCACCAGGAACCCGGGCCGTACGGCTGTTCACGCCGCCTCGTCCACCTCTCCCTGGAGGGGATGGGTGCTGCCGGCCGGCATGCCCGAGGGCTCGGTGTAGGTCACGCCGACCTCGCGCGCGGTGACCCGGATGACCCGGACGGTGGACGGCTCGTAGCCGAGCTCGTCGCAGAGGCGGTCGAAGAGGGTGCTGTCCATGGTGGTCTCCCGGCGGGGATCTTTCTGACGGGGGGCCCGACCACGGCCGACATCGACCGGGGTGCCGGCGGCGGGGCTCAGCGCCTTCCCCGCCGGGGGGCGCACGGCCGCCAGCGTCGTCCTCAGTGCAGCGACCGAGCCCAGCGGACCGACGCGTGCGAGGTCGACACCGATGGCCTCGAGGACCGGGGTGACCGTCGCGAGGTGCTCGGGAGCACCGGCGGCGAGCGCGGTCGTCGCAGTGCTTGGCTCGTCGCCGAGGAACCACGCCTCCATGATGTTGAGACCGAGGGAAGCCAGCCGGGCGGCCGCGGACAGGACGAAGACGGGCTCCGTGGCGAAGGTGGCCACGACGAGGCCGTCGTCCGGCAAGGTCTCTCCGACGCCACCGCAGTCGAAGAGGACCTCCTCGGCGGCGCTGTCGTCCGGCAGGTGGACGAAGACGAGGTCGGCCGGCTCCGCCGCATCGGCCGGGATCCGGGCAGCCGTGGCCCCCGCCTCGACCAACGCTGCCATCTTGCAGGCGTCCCGGTCGTGCACGGTGACCTCGAACCCCTGCGCCAGGAGCCGGCGAGCGACGGCACTGCCCGTGTCGCCCAGACCGATGACGCCGATGCTGCCGATTCGCACAGGAACCGCCTCTTTCCGGGTGCCATGAGGCCATCCGCGCCTCCCGACGGTGTCAGGGAGCAGAGGGCGTCCTCGTTGCGCCTGATACCGGACTCCCGGCGTCCCGCCATGGCGAGCGTCTCGTGCGGTCGTCGGCAGGCGCTCCTCGGCGCCACCGTCGCCGCACGGGTGTGTGCACCGGCATCACCCACCCACGACCACGTCGGGCATGCCTTCCGGCCCGTGCGTATCAGGAGCCCTCCACCGGACATCTCATCCGTGGCTGAGCAGGGCCTGCACGTGCCGAGCTGTTCCGCCGTCGACCACGACGATCTCGGCGGATGCGCCTCGACCGCCGTGCCCTCGACCCGGGATCAAGGGAGCGCGCAGTGGAGAATGTGCCGGGCGGGGCGCGGGCACGGCACCGAGAGCAGGTGCGGGCAGAGATCCAGGCTCACGCGTGGGAGCAGATCGCCGCGGCCGGGCCTTCGGCCGTGTCGCTCCGGGCCATCGCCAAGCAGATGGGGATGACGGCGCCGGCGCTGTACCGCTACTTCACGAGCCGCGACGACCTGCTGAGCTCGTTGATCCGCGCCACGCACCAGGAGCTGGCGGAGATCGTCGAGGCCACGGTCTCGACCGACGATCTTCCCGAGGACCGACTGCGGCACATCGCAGCGGTGTTCCGGCGCTGGGCCACGTCCCATCCCGATCGCTACCTGCTCGCCCACGGCACGTTCCTTCCTGGCTACGCCGTCCCGCCAGAGATCACGACCCTCACGCACCGGATCCTGACGCCGGCGCTCTCCGCTTTCCTGGAGCTGGAGGCCCGGCACGCTGCCGCGGCCGCGAGAACGGCTGCCCTCATCGGCAGGCGTCCCGACTGTGACCACTGTGGTCGAGCGCAGCGTGCCAGTCGGGCCCTGCGCCGATCCGTGACGTTCTGGACCCGCTTGCACGGAGTGCTGAGCCGTGAGTTGGCGGGGCACCTGGGCGGGATCGATGTCGACGCCGAACGCCTCTACGAGCAGGAGACCGACTCGGCGATAGGTCGACGCCTGCGTGTGGCGTGACGCCTCGACGAAGAAGCGGTCGAGCAGCCTGGTGCCGCCGGTCAGGCGGCGTCCGTGGCCGGGATCTGCTGGACGTCCACCAGTGGCCGGCCGGACGCCGCCCGAACACCGGAGCCGGCGGCATGCTCCTCGGCAGAGCGGAGGCGCTGCACGACATCGGCGAGGAACACCGGCGACCGCAGGATCGACAAATGCCCCTCCTCCGGGATGTGCACGTTGACGACGCTGCGTGCCGGGCCGGGTAGGACCGCCGACCAGGGACGGACGACGGGATCGAGGTTCGACCAGTACGAAACCCATCGGACGGCGCCATGACACTCGGCCTCGTTGATCGTCCTCAGCAACGGCGACCCGGGCCGCAGAGCCGCCGCGACCGCTCCGCGGCCGAACCGGGCCACGAACGCTCCCGCGTGAGGGGTCGCCACGGTCATCCCCACGTCCAGCCAGGTGCCGAGGCCGAGCATCGTCGCCGCATGGCGGAGCACGACGCCCCCCAGGCTGTGCGCGACGACGTGGACGCGGCCGGAGTTCGTCTCGGCCATCGCGGTCCGGCAGTCGCGAACGAGGCGGGCGGCGATTCCCGGCACGTCGCTGAGCAGCGGGCTGTACCGCATGGCGTAGACGTTCGCGAACCCGGCGCGCCCCAGTGCCGCCTCCACCGGCAGCCAGTTCGACCGGTCACCGCCGTAGCCGTGGACGAGGACCACCGGAGTGGTCGTGACCTCCGGAGCCGGCGCTTCCGGGGCGGCCCAGAGCTTCAGCACGTGAGCGTTCCGGGCCGGCATGATCCCGAGCGGGAACAGCACGGCCGCCGAGCCCAGCGCCGCCAGCTCCCGCACCATCGCGGTGCGCACCGACCACACCTGGCCGAGACCGGACATCGCTCACACCTCCTCCTGCGTCGTCCGACGCGAGACCTTCTGGACTGCCCCTGGGGCAGACGGGGCACGGCAGGCCGTACCGCCGGGCCGGCCGCGGACCGGGGCTCGTTCGTCGCCCGGTTCGGAGTGCGCGGTCCCCCGACGGAGGACCCGACGACGCCGGCGCGCTGACCGCGGTCCTGCCCCCCGTGCCGTGGCAGGGCGCGTCACACCCCCGACGTGACCTGCGTGTTGATCAGCTCGACGAGTTCCCTGGGCGTCGTACACCGGAGGGCCTCGGGCAGCAGCGGGACGAAGAAGCACGTCTCCAGGACGGCGATGACCTCGGCGAAGCGGTCGGACGGCAGCCCCAGGCAGTTGGCCTCCCGGGACCACTCCCGAGCCGTTCCCAGGTGCACCGGATCGCCGTCGCACACGGTGGCCACCACCTCGGTCAGCTCCCGCATCGTCAACGGGCCCGTGATCATGCTCCGCCCCGCATCCGGTCGATCCCGGCAGCGCGACCGTGTCGACGCTCCACGGGGCCACCTCCTCGATCAGATCCGCATCGCCCGCTGGGAAGAGCGGCCCCGGTCGTGACCGGTGGCCTCCTGGGGCTGCGAGAGGCAGAGCCCAGGTCGGGCGCACCTGATACCTCGCCGGGACGTGCCGGCCCGAGGCCCCGGTCGTCCCGGTCCGCCGACCGGCGGGGGTGTATCAGGGGCCTCCGGCCCGGTTCTGTCAGGCAGGTCGGCGAGCCGACGGCTCCTCCCGGAGCGGAGGCCCACCGGGCGACCGCCGACCCGAGCCGACCGTCCACGACAGGTCCGTGGCGACCAACCGGAAGCGAGGACCGACCCATGAAGCCGAACAGGCCGTGCGTCAGGCATTCGCACGTGTGGATGGCACGGTGCCCCGACTGCACCGCGTGGCACCTGCCTCTCGAGATCGCCCGCCGCACCGCGACGGACGCACGCACGCCCCGCCCACCTGTCAGCCGGGTGCCCTGAAGGCGCCAGACCGGCCGCGCCTCGACTGCTCACCCGCCGGTGCGACCGACTTCCCGTCACTCATCCCCGGGAGCACGTCATGACCTCTCCGACCACGGACCTCCGCGCGGAGTTGGAGGCCGACTTCGGCCGAGCCCGCGAACGGCTCGTCGAAGCCCGGCGCCGCCAGCAGGTGAAGGACACACCGCGCCACCGGGCGGCAGTCGCCGATTGCCGAGCGGGGATCGACATGGTCCTGGATCTCTACCTGACCGTGGTCGCGGCGCCGGCGGAACTGCCCGCCGCGCCTGCCGCGCCGCCACGTTCGTCCGGGCCTGTCGCGACCGCTGCACTGCGACCCGCCTGCGGAGCCGCTCCGGGGGCAGCGTGAGCGCGCCACGCCGAGGATCGGAGGCACAGACCCACGACCTCGGCAGGCGCGGCCGGCCGTCGGAGCGGCGCGGCTGGTCGCCGGAATTCCCACCCGCGCGCTGTATCTCGGCTCCCGGCTGCGCCTCCGGTGTGGAGTGACCAGTCCCGTGCGCCGAGCGCACCGCCCGCGACCCGGCGTGGGTCTCCCGTGACCGCCGTCGTCGCCGACGCCGTCGCCGACGACGGGGCAGCACGCGGCGCCTGGGCAGCAGCGGCCCGCCGGTGCGCCCGGGCCGTCACCATCCTCTCGGTCGCAGCCGGTCAGTCCGTCCACGTGGTCACGGCCGCCACGTTCGGCGTCGTCTCGGTCGATCCCCCGCTGGTGCAGGTCACCGTTGCCGCCCGTGGCCGCACCCGTGCCCTCATCGAGCGCGGCGGCGGCTTCGGTGTCAGCCTGCTGTCCGCCGAGCAGGAGTCCGTCGCGTCGGGCTGCGCCGTGCCGGGCCGCCGGCTCGGCTGGGCTCACCTGCCCTCAGGACTCTGGTGGCCTGCCCCGGGCTCGGGCGCCCCTCTGCTGTGCGGCGCGCCGGCCTGGCTGGACTGCCGCCTGCACTCCGTCGTCGACCTCGCTCCTCAGGCGCTGGTCGTCGGCTCCGTCGAGCACGCCGGCACCGGGCCCGCAGCGGCCCCACTGGTGCGCTTCGACGGCACGTACCGCCCGCTGCACGCGGATGGCTCTCTGGTCGCCGGAGAGGGGGTGACCCATCGTGAAGAAGATCCCGGTTCGTAAGGCCGGCGAGATCCGGCTCACTGCCCGCGGCTGCTACTGCTACTGCTGCTGCTGCTGCGGCGCTGTGGCCATGCAGTGAACCCACGAACCGGCGGGCGCGGTCGTGGCCGCGCCCGCCGGTCCCCCCTGACCGATCCAGCGCAGGGAGACACCCCGGCATGCCCGTAGCCAGCGACAGGGCGTCCCAGCGAGGCGAGGGTCCGCCCGGGCCACTGCGCTTCCCGTCGCTGACGTTCCTCGACGAGGGCGAGGACGTCGTCGTGGGCCGAGCCGACACCGACTCCTACGTCGTGCTGCCGGCCGACGGCGCAGCCCTCCTGCGCCGGCTGTGCGACGGCGTCGACCCCGCCGAGGCCGCGGACTGGTACGCGCGCGAGTTCGGCGAGTCCGTCGACATCGACGGATTCCTGGACACGCTGCGCGAGATGGACCTCGTGTCGGACGCTCCCGACGCTGCTCGAGCGGGGTCGGACGCGCCCGCGGATGCCTCCGGAGGACCGACCGCCGTGCGGTACAGGCGCCTCGGCGCTGCGGTGTTCTCCGGGCCGGCGTGGGTGGTCTACATCGCCGTGCTGATCGCCGGCGTGGCCGTCGTCGTCGCCGATCCGAGCCTCGCGCCCCGGCACGAGCACGTCTTCTTCAGCGACTCCCTCGTCGTCGTCGAGCTGAGCCTGCTCGTGCTCACGTTCCCGCTCGTCGCCGTGCACGAGCTGGCCCATGTGCTCGCGGGGCGCCGGCTGGGTCTGCGCACGCGGCTGCGCGTGTCCCGTCGGCTCTACTTCGTGGTCTTCGAGACGGTGATGAACGGGCTGGTGGCGGTCCCCCGCGCCCAGCGCTACCTGCCGATGCTCGCGGGGTTGCTCGCCGACCTCGTCCTGGCCGCCGCGTTCACCGTCACGGCCTGGCTGGTCCGTGGCCCAATCGCCGAGATCGGCTGGCTGGCCGGGGTCTGTCTGGCGCTGGCGCTCACGACCCTGCTGCGGGCGGCCTGGCAGCTCTACTTCTTCCTCCGCACCGACCTGTACTACCTGGTGACCACCGTCCTGGGCTGCGTGGACCTGCACACGGTCGCACGGGAGTACCTCCGCAACGCCGTGAACCGACGGCTCGGCCGCTCGCACCGACTGGTGGCGGAGGACCGGTGGCACCCGCGCGACCGTCGGGCGGTCCGCTGGTACGCACCGCTGGTGGTGGTCGGCTACACCCTGGCCATCGGCCTGCTCGTCGTCGTCATGCTCCCGGTCGCCTGGACGTTCCTCTCGCAGGCCTTCGGGCGGGCCTTCCTCGGGCAGTCGTCGTCGACCGCGCAGCTCTGGGACTCCGCCCTCCTGCTCCTGCTCAACGCGGCCCAACTGGGCGCGGCGGGTGCCGTTGCGGTGCGCGACCGACGACGCATCCTGCGGCAAGCCCGCCACCGCGCCCCCCGCGTCCGCCGGCCCCGTGCCGGGCGCCGCCTCCGCCCCGCGCCGTACGCCGGCGCCCCCAGTACCGCAGCCTGGTCCGCCGCCGCACGCCCCTTGGAGAGCTCATGACGTCGCCATCCCGCCACCTCTGGGTCACCGGCCCCGATGCCCCGTCGGCGCGGTCGCTGTCCGCCGTCCACGCCCTGCCACCGGCGCTGGCGGAGGTCAGCGCCCACCGACGGCTCCGCGGCCCCTACTCCGCGGCCGGGGAGGTGGTCCGGACGGTCACCCCCTGGGTGCTCCGGAACAACCCCGCCGTCGTGAGCCACCACGACATCGAACTGGTCGCCGTCGCTCCACAGCTCGCGGCGGCCCTGCCCCACCGTCGGGCGACCCTGACCACGCTGACCAGCCCCACCAACCGGACACGCTTCTACCCCGGGGGGCGGACCACTCGCCTGGCCCACGGACTGGTGGAGTTCCTCGGGAAGTGCGCGCGGCTGCACGGCAGCCCGCGCAGCCTCGTGCTCACCGACGTCGACGACGCAGACATGACCGACCTGGAGTGGGTGGGAATCCTGCTGCGCCGGACGGATCCGCAGATCCTCCGCGTGGTGGTGCACACCCGTGGTACCGACGTCCCCGGACCTCTCGGAGCCGCGCTGCGGGCCTTCACCGATCGGCACGACCTGCCGGCCGACCGGTCCGTGGGGCCGATGACCCAGGATGTAGCCACCCTGGCCGCGGCCTACGTCTCCGGCGACGGCACGTCGCGGGACCCGGCGCTCCTCGCGGCGTACGAGGCGACCGATCCGGCGACCCGGGCCGCGCTGCACGACGCGCGGGCCGATGAGCTGGAGCGCGTGGACCCGAGCAGCCTGGCCCTGGGCGCCATCCCCTACCACCGTGAGCGCGGCAGCGACCCCGCCGGAGCCGGAGCGGAGGCGCTGCTCGAGGCGATCGAACGCTGCGTGCTGGAGGGCTTCTACGACGCCGTCGTAGATCTCGCTCCGCGTTGCCTGGCTGTCCTGGACTGGCGGACCCGCGTCACGGACTGCTGGCTGGTCGTCGCCAAGGTGACCACGGCGCTGACCGCCCTAGAGCGTCCGGATGAGGCGGAGGCCTACTACGACCAGGCCTGCGCCGCCACCACCGACCCGAGCGTCCATCTGCAGTCGGCGTACGGCCGGGCGATGCTGTTGACCCGGTTCTACACCGACGCGCGCCGCAACCACGCGAAGGCCAAGTCGTGGGTCAACACCGCGATCTGCATCTCGGCCCTGCTACCGGACGAACAACGGCGTGCCTTCAACCTGACGTTCAACGAGAACGGCCTGGCCCTGGTGGAGATGCACCTGGGCAACCTGGAGGAGGCTCTCCGGCTGGTCGAGGCCGGGATGGCGCGCCTGGACGCGCAGGTCGACCCCGATCAGCACACCCAGCACCGTTCGGTGCTGGCCTACAACCGGGCCCAGCTTCTCGCAGCGATGGGTTCGCTCGACGCGGCGCTCGCGGAGTACGGGGCGGTCATAGCGGAGGACCCGCACCACTCGGAGTACTACTTCGAGCGCGCCTCGGTGCTGCGGCGGATGGGCCGGCTCGACGAGGCCGCCAGGGACTACGAGACCGCCATCGCGGAGAGTCCCCCCTATCCCGAGCCGCACTACAACCGGGGGGACCTCGCCGCACAGCAGGGAGATCTGGAGACGGCCATCTCCGAGTTCTCCTACGCGCTGGAGCTCGAGCCGACCTTCGTCGATGCCTTCGCCAACCGTGCGGCGCTCCGACTGCAGACCGGTGACGTCGCAGGGGCCGACGCCGACGTGTCCGCGGGCCTCCGGCTGCGTCCCGACTCCGCGCAGTTGCAGTGCCTGCGCGGCCTGGTGGCCCTCGAGTCGGGCGACCGGGCGACGGCGCTGGGAGCTCTGGACCGGTGCCTGGCCCTTGACCCCGCCCTCGCCGAAGCCCTCGCCAATCGGGCGGTCCTGCGCTTCGAGGACGGCGACACCGCCGGGTCGATCGAGGACCTCACCGCGGCCCTGGAGCTGACCGACGACCCGGCCATCCGGGAGAACCGGGCCCTGGCCTACAGGGAGGCCGGCCGGCTGCGCGAGGCCATCGCCGACTGCGAGCTGGCGGTCGCACATCCCGACGCCGATCACCAGTCGATCCGCGCGCTGAGGGCCAGGTGCGAGGCCGACCTGGCCCTGCCGGCCTGACGGCGGACGCGCCACCCACGGACACCGCATCGGAGCTCTGATGTCCCCACACCCCGAACGGCGTGACCTCACGGGGCGCACGGCCGTGTTCCTGCACGCGCACCCGGATGACGAGGCCATCTTCACCGCGGCGACCATGCACCGGCTGGCCCGGCGGGGGGCCCGGGTCGTGCTCGTCACCGCGACCGCCGGCGAGGAGGGCAAGCCACTGATCCCGGTGCCCCGCGGCACCAGCCTCGCCGAGCTGAGGACCAGGGAGCTGGAACGGGCGTGCACGGAACTGGGGGTCGCGCGGCTCGTGCTGCTCCCCTTCCGCGACTCCGGGATGGCGGGCACGCCACCCAACGACCACCCACGTGCCTTCGCGCGGCACGCCGACCGCACGGTGGCCGACCTGGCGAACCTGCTCCACGACGAGGCTGCGGAGACGCTCGTCCACTACGACAGCGGTGGCGTCTACGGCCATCCCGACCACGTCGCGGTGCACCGGCTCGGGCGCGCCGCGGCGCGGGCCACCGGAGCCAGCGGCTACCAGGCCACGGTCGATCGCACCGCACTGCCCGCCGTCGGCCGGCACCTGGTGGAGGGAACCCGGCCGCGGCACCTACGCAGCGCGATCGGTCGCACCTCCGTGAACATCAGCACGGTGGTCCGGGCCGACGCCGCCGACCTGCGGGCCAAGCGGGCGGCGATGCGGGTCCACCGCAGCCAGATCCCGATGTCCGCTCTCGCCCGCACGCGGTTCGCTGGCACGTACGGCACCGAGTGGTTCGTCCGCGAGGGGCGCCCCGGCCTCCTCGACGTCGTGGCGGATGACAGCTCCACGGGGGACACACGGGCCGCGGAAGGCTGACCACCAGGCGCTCGGGGACGCCCGCATTCCCGACGCCCCCGGGAGCGAGGTGACGCCGGACAGGTCGGCCGGCGGCCTGACCGGGTCGGCGCGGCCGCATCGAAGTCCAGGGCCGCCGGTCGATCCGGTATCAGCCGATTCCTCCCGGGCTCCGAGGAGGTACAGCGCGTCGACCGTGGCACGGCCGGTGATCGGACCGTGGACCACAACGCAGAACGCGCCCATCGGAGGTGGATCTGCCGTGCTGACCGTCTCCTTTCCGGCATGCCCGTCCGTGGGGCAGTCCGCTGTGCCGGTCATCCCCACCCACCGAGGACCACGATGAACGATCAGACGGCTGCCGGCTCCACGGCCTTCCGGCACCTGAGCCTGGCGGAGAAGCTGGAGTACCTGCAAGTTCTCTCCGACGTCGTCTCCGACATACGCGCGGAGCTGGCCCGGGCGGAGGCCGAACGGGCCGCGCTGACCAGCAGCGTCCTCGAGTCCGATCTGCACCGGGTGTCCGCCGTCCGCGGCACCCCCCACTGAACACCGACGGCGGGTCCGCGCGGCCTCGCTCCGACAGCGACGCCGCTACGCTGGCCTGCACCGTCACAGCCCCGCGAGAGGGGGGACCGTTGGATCGCGACGGAGACGAGAACCCGGTCTCGCAGCTCGTGGCCGCCGCTCTCGACGGTGACCACGCGTCCTGGAACGCCCTCGTCGACCGGTACACGCCGCTGGTGCTGTCGGTCGTCCGCCGGCACCGCCTGCAGGGCAGTGACGCCGAGGACGTGGTCCAGACCGTGTGGCTGCGGCTCGTGGAGAACCTCGGCGGCATCCGGGAACCCGCGGCGCTGCCCGGCTGGATCGTCACGACCACGCGCAACGAGTGCCTGCACGTGATCAGGAAGCAGCGGTTGGTGTCCCCGGCCGATCTCGGGGAGGAGGGGTGGCCGGACGGGGCCGGCGAGCCCGCCGTGGACTCCGACCTGCTCGCGGCCGAGCGGCACGAGGCGCTGCTCATGGCCCTGGCCGAGCTGCCGGAACGGCAGCGGACACTGCTGCTGCTGCTCGTCGAGGACCCGCCCGTGTCCTACGACGAGATCAGCCGGCGCCTCGGCATCCCGATCGGGAGCATCGGACCCACTCGGGCCCGCGCCCTCTCCCGGGTGCGCGCCTTCCAGGCCGTTCAGGCGCTGCTCAACGCCTGAGCCGCCGACGGCCGACGGCCGACGGCCGACGGCGCTACCCGGCCCCCAGGCACACGAACGCTGCGGCGGCAGCTCGGGAGGCGGTGTCCTCGGCGTCGAGCCCCGACTGGGCGGCCGCGAGTGCCTCGGCCGGCGACCGACCGGTCCGCAGCCCCTCGTGGTAGGACCGCATCAACGGCACCGTCGCGGCGTCCGGTACCGGCATGACGGGCGCGACCAGCGTCGCGGTACCACCGCCGAGCAGTGCGGCGCCGAAGCCCAACAGCTCCTCGCCGGCGACGATGTGCGGCCGACCGGTGTCGCAGGCGGCCAGGATCACGTGATGGGGCGGGTGGGTCAGGCGTTCCAGCTCGTACACGGTCAACGGACCGTCCGCGAGCGTCAGCGACGAGAACAACGGGTTGTCCGAGCGCATGTTGCCGTGGGCGGCCAGGTGCAGCACGGCGGCGCCGTTCATGTGCGCGGTCAGCCTCGGGGCCGTCGCCGCCGCGCCGGACAGCAGGATGGAGCCGCGGTACAGCTCCGCGATGGCCGAGGCTTCGATCGTCGCACCCGGCAGGCCGGGACCGGCCACGACGACGACCGGAGCGCCGTCCGGCGGGCGGGGCCGGCTGACCGCCTGGTGCCACATCGTCGCCGACGGACTGACGGTCACCGGCCGGCCCCGGCAGGAGGGCAGGACCGACCAGGGCAGCGACTGCAGGGCACCGGTGGGGACCACGACGAGCGGGCGATCTCCCACCTCGCGCCGCAGAGGGCCCAGCAGCAGGTCGTCGAAGCCACTCGCCGCCCGCTGGAGCACCGCCTTGGCCGCGGCCTCCCGACCGGCCTCCCGACCCGCCGAGCCGGCCCGGGGCTTGACCAGCCGGTGCAGGGCGAAGGGCACGTGCGTCAGCACCTGTCGCACCGTCTCCGTGCGGCCGAGGAAGTGCATCCGGATGCGGCCACCGGCGATCGTGACGGCGTGGAGGTCACCCTCCAGTTCGACGTACTCCACGAGAGCGGCGTCGCCGAGGGGTTCGGTCAGCTCGCTCACGGAGTGCCGGCGCATCCGGCGCTCGCCGTCGTCACCAGCCGTGAGGGTCCGACAGCGGTCGCGGATGCGGCGCTCGAGCACGACCTGACGGGCGACCAGCGCGTAGTCGGAACGGCCCTCCCCGCGGGCCGCTTCGATCTCCGCCATCGTCGACCGGAGGTCCGCCAGGTCGCGGGCGAGCTCCGGGTGGTCCGGTGGCTGGGCAGGGCGAAGCCGCAGGGCACTGGCGCGCCCGCGTTCGGCCCACCAGAGCACGCCCCGCGGATCCTGGCCCTCGAGCGCCATCCGCAGGCCCACCCGGGCGATCGACCCACGCTGGAGGCTGACGTGCGCCCGGAGCTCGGTCGCACCCAGGGTGGCCTGGTACTCCTCGACGATGCGCAGCCCGGCCCGCAGCGCCGACAACGCGGCTGTCCGGCGCCCGTCGGCGCGGCGGAGCAGCGCCTCCGCGTGCCATGCGCGGGCACGAGCGTCGGCGGGGCCGGCGTGCCTGGCGCGGCTGGCCGTCGACAGATGGTGGCGTGCCACGGCCGGGCGGCCCTGGTCCAGGGCCATGCGGCCGGCCAGGACGCGCGCCTCGAGAGCCGGAACCTTCCAGCTGGCCGCCTCCAGGTCCGCTGCGACCCGTGCCGCGCGCTCCGGGCTGATGCCCCGGGGGTCGGCCGCCACCTGGGCCTGCAGCCGGGCGAACCGGGCCAGGGCCAGCGAGTTCGCTCGTCCCAGCCGGCGGAAGCCGGCCACCGCGGCGTCGGCGCTCGCGGCGGCGGTCACCGTGTCCCCCTGGACGAGAGCCACGGTCGACAGCAGAAGCTGCGCCTCGGGCTGGTGGACGTCGCGCTTCTGTTGCTGGTAGGCGACCACGGCGGCCTCGACCGTCTCCCGGGCCTCGTCGAGCAGTCGCACGGACAGCAGGACCTCGGCCCTGTCGACCAGCAGCGACGCCTGCACCACACCGCACCGCCGGTAACGCTCCTGGGCGGCGTCGAAGTGCCGCAAGGCGACCGGCACATCGCCCCGCTTGGCCTTGACGCAACCGAGGTTCTGCTCGGCGAACGCAACCAACAGGTCGAGATCATGATCGAGGGAGAGCCGACGGGCGTCGCGCAGGTCCGCCTCAGCCGCCCCGAATGCACGCCGCCCGGCGTGGATCAGGCTGCGGTTGGAGAGAGCGCGGACAGCCCACTCGATCTCGCCGGCCTGCCGGAGCACCGGTAGGGTCCGGCGGAGCTCCTCGAGCGCGGCGTCGTCCTTTCCCAGTTCCTGCATGATCGCCGCCCGCTGGACGCGCGCGCGGGCAGCCTGCACTCCCTCGAGGTCGCGGACGGCCGCGTCGATCTCGCGGATCGCCGGGCCGGCCTGCCCGCGCAGCACGAGCGCCGAGGCCAGGCTCATCCGTGCCTCTCCCGTGCGGGCCCGGGAACGGGCCCGCGCCCCCGCCGCCACCGCCGCCCGCAGGTGAGCCACCGCCACGTCGATTTCGTTGAGGTTCATGGCCGCGACCCCGAGGGCGCGTTCGGCCAGGCTCACCGTCTGCCAGGCGCCCATCCGGCGAGCAGGCTCCACCACCGGCGTGCCGATGGCACGCGCCTCCTCCGGGCGGGTGGCGGCCAGCTGCATCGCCCGGGCCGCCGATTCCCGCAGCTCTCCGTCGGGGTCGGGCGCTTCCTGCGTGAGCAGGTGACCCACGGAGCTCATGTGACGACGGTGCGCTCGCGGCACGGGTCAGTCAACCGGCTTCGCGGCCCCCGTGATTCCGCCCAGGTGCCATGGACCGCGAGACTCGCTGACTCAACGGGCACACCGGCGTAGGGGGCAGTCATGGGCGAGCCACAGGGGGAACGCAACGCCTTCTACAGGACGGCGGACCTCGTCGTGGCCCTCGAGCACGCAGATCTCGTCGTCGCGACGCTGGAGGACCTCGGCGTCGACTTCACCGAGGCCGAGCGCAGCGACGACCTCGGCCTGGCTCTCCTGCGACTCAACGACGAGGACACAGCGAACCGCATAGCGGCGAAGATCGAGGAGCGCACCGAGCAGGAGCAGGCCCCGCATGCCCGGACCGCCCTGGACCGGGACCTGACGGCGCTGCGCGACTACTTCGCGGCCAGGTACGCGGGATGGACCCCGACCCTGGGGAAGAACCGGCTGGTCGGGCGCGTCGAAGGTGCCGGAGAGACGGGACAGATCGGGCACGGCGGCGAATCCGACCCCGAACCGCCGACCGGGGGGCCGCGGCCGCGGCCGCGGATGGCCCATCGGCCGGGACTCGGCGCCCGCGTCGCGGTGCTGGACACGGCGGTGTTCGCGCATCCGGACCTCGAGGGACGCTGCATCGGTTCCCCTGCGGACTTCCTGGATGATGAGCCCGAGTCCTCGATCGGCTGCCATGGCACCTTCGTCACCGGCCTCGTGCTGAGTATGGCGCCCGGCTGCACGGTCGAGGTGCGGAAGGTGCTGGGCGAGGAGGACGGTGCGGCCGAATCCTGGGACCTCGCCAAGCAGATCGTCGCGGTCGGCAGGACCGGCGTGGACGTTCTCAACCTCTCGATCGTGTGCTACACCGAGGACGGCCAGCCGCCCCTGGTCCTGGCCACCGCGATCGACCGCCTCGACCCGGACATCGTGGTGGTGGCCGCCGCCGGCAACCACGGTTACCCGGAGAAGGAGAAGCGTTCCTGGGAGAAGAACAAGCCTGCCTGGCCGGCGGCACTCGACGACGTCATCGCCGTCGGCGCGGCGGGCAACGAGGGGAAGCCGGCGAAGTTCACACCGGACGACGCTCCCTGGATCGACGTGTGGTCCAACGGCGTGAAGGTCACCTCCGCCTTCCTGCACGGAGACATCCCCGTTCGCACCGACGACGCACGGACGAAGGAAGCGCCCGAGGCGCAGACGAAGGAAGAGCCCGAGGTGCGGACGTTCGAGGGCTACGCCACGTGGAGCGGCAGCTCCTTCGCGGCCGCCCTGGTGAGCGGAGCGATCGCCGCCGGGACCGTGCCGGGGCGTACGTCCGCGCGAGCCGCATGGAAGGAGCTCTCGGAGCGGGCGGCGAAGGAATCCGCGAAGGCGCGGGCTGCCGGGGCACCCCAGCCCGTCGTCACCGCGCGCAAGGGGCCGGCTGCCGAGGAGGCGCGCCCGAAGCCGGCCCCTCGGCGACCGCCGTTCCTGCGCCTCCTTGCCTGAGGCTGCTCGCGCCAGGGAGGACCAGAGGGGCGCCGGCGACGCCGGACGATCGAGGCGGTGCAGGGCCCGGTGGGTCGAGGGTCAGAGTCGGAACCAGTCGGTCAGCAGCGCACCGGACCCGGTTCGGCAGCGCAACCGGACCGGACCGGCCGCCGACGACTCGAAGCAGAAGCAGCCCAGCTCGTCGATCTCGGCATGCGCCAGCTCCGCCCCGTCGGGCCCCAGCAGGGACACCTCCCCGGCGGCCGGCGGCAGCAGCTGACCGACCAGGCCCTCCTCGCCCTCGTCCAGCTCCACCGACAGCCGCCGCCCCTCGAAGACCAGCGACCGCGGCGCCGCCTCCCCGCTGCGGACCAGCACCGACTCCCCGGCCAGCGAATCATGGGTGAGCGCGGCCAGCTCGGCGTCCACCGTCCGCCAGGAGAACGCCGCCTCCCCCGCGGCGACCATCCTCGGCGTCGGCGCCCCGGCCCGACGCAGCGCCGTGCGCAGCTCCTCCAGCAGGTCGTCCTCGTCCCAGCCCTGCGATGTCACCGGCGATGACCACCCTTCACCTGGGTCCAGGCCTGCTGGTGCATCGTGCACCCCCACGCGACGGACCGCCAGGAACTGCCCGTCGCACTCCCACCCCTCCACCGAGCCAAGCCCTCGCACAGACGGATACCGCACACACCCGCCCGGATACGCGGTCCCGGAAGTGCGCCCCGCCGGCCGACGATCGATGGCCTCCGTCCGCGACGGCGCGCACCGGTCGGCGACCGGCGCGGGACTCCTGCGCCCGGGGCCTCCCGAGTCAGCCACCCACTCCCCCATGGGCTGCGCGCCGCAGGGTCCGCCTCCCACGCATCGTCCTCCCCATGCATCGTCGTCCCGACGCTCGCCCGTCTCTCTCGCTCCGAGTCGTCCGCGAGTCGATGCGTACGTTTCCGCGGCATTTCCGCGGACTCGGACGGGTCGACCTTCCCTCTCCGGAAGTCACCCGATCACGAGGACCGTTCCCACCCGTCCGGACCGGGCCGGAGGCCTGGTCGAGCCGGATTCCGGGCCGGTATCAGAAGACATCGGCTCGGCTCTGAGAAGCAGGTTCGCCAGCCACGTCCTCTCCGGAGGAGCGACCCGCGGACCGACCGGCCACCGCGATCCGGCGGCGACCCGTGTGGCCCCCGGGCTACCGCGCAAGGCACAGGAGGAATCGGTGAACACCTACGATCCTGCCGACGCGATTCTCTACGTCCACATGACCCGGGAAACGGATCCGTACGCCATTCCCGTCGAGAACCGGCGCACCTGCACCCGACTGCCGGCCGGATATCCGAACCATTCCGCCCGAACCCGCATCCGGGGCCCCCGGATGTGCCGGTAGAGGCTGCGACGCGATCCGCTTCGTCGGCTGACGGGGAGAGCGCCGATACGGCTTCAGCCGGTCGTCCCGGACCGTCGCACGTGAGTTCTCCCGAGGTCCGTCCGTCCTCCGCGCCACCGTCCCCCGGCGGCCGGAGGCGGGCGGACCTCACTCGGTGAAGCCGATGTCCTGGTACCGGACAGAGGCGAATCCCAGCGCGCCGTAGTTGGCCAGGGTGTCCGCGGCCGCGACGACGTCCGGCCGCTGGTAGAGGGGCAGCGAGTGGACCTCCTCCCAGATGAGGGCGTCGATCCGGTTGGCCGTCTCGCGGGCCTTGTCCGGGTCCAGCTCCTGGATCGCCTGGGCGAAGAGGTCGTCGATCTCCTGCGTGCCGATCCGGGCGTAGTTCTGCTGGATCTCGTCACCCTCCGGCTGCTCGTAGAACGATGCGGCGGCACTGATGGGGAACGGCGTGCCGTACAGGGAGAACACCGTCATGTCGAAGTCACCGGGGAAGACGTAGGTGTCGAAGAAGTCCCCGACCGGGACGGTCTGGATGTCGACCCGGGCTCCGACCTCTTCGAGCATGCCCTGTACCAGCTGCGCCTCCTGAGTACCGATGGCGACGGCGGAGGGGATGACGAAGCGGATGACCAGCTCCTGGCCGCCCTTGGTGCGGGTGTCCCCGCCCTCGCGGGTCCAGCCGGCCTGTTCCAGCCGCGCGTTGGCCGCCTCGATGTCGGGCTCGGAGAGGTCTCCGGCGTTGTCCTGGTAGCCCGGCTGATTGGGCACGAAGATGTGGTTGTCCAGCTTCGCGGGGTCCCCACCCAGCGGGCCGATCAACGCGTCGGCGATGGCCTGGCGGTCGATCGCCGCGGCCAGGGCCTGCCGGACCGCGACGTCGGACAGCACCGGAGACGTGCCGTTGAGCGTGATCACCCGGAAGCTGGGCCCACGAGCGCGGCGGATCTCGATGCCGTCCGAGCCCTGCGCCCGCTGCAGCTTGTTCACGTCGGGTCCGACGTTGATGAAGTCGAGCTCGCCGTTGATCAGGGCGTCGACCTGCGCGTCGGGGTCGAGCGTCCGATAGATGATCCGGTCGAGGATCGGCGGGTCGCCCCACCACTCCGGGTTGCGCTCCAGCGTGATCGTCTGGGCGGTGGGGTCGACGCCCTGCAGCCGGAACGGCCCCGCGGTCACCTGTGGCCGCTGGACCCATCCGGTGTTGAACACGTCCGGGTCGCCGTTCGTGGACGCCGGATAGAGCGGGTCGAACAGCCCCCGCCAGTCCGTGTAGCGGTTGGCGAAGGTCACGACAGCCTGCTTGTCGTCCTCGCCCTGCTCGACCGACGCGATGTCCTCGTAGCCGGTCGCGACGGAGATCCGGTACGCCGGATCACTGCCGTTCAGAGCCCGCCATTGGGCGGCGAGGTCGGCGACGGTGATCGGGGTGCCGTCGGACCAGACCGCGTCGGGGTCGACGTCGTAGGTGACGACCTGGGGGTCCTCCGAGGTCAGCTCGATGCTCTCGAAGTAGTCCGCGTTGACGCTCGGTGTGCCGTCCCCGGTGAAGGTGAACGGCCTGGGCATCAGCGCGAACACGACCTGGGCGTTGCTGAGGAGCACGCCGTCGAGATGGTTGTAGTTGTAGTTCGGCGGCAGCTGATCGAGCGGCCACCGCAGGTCTCCGCCTCCGGCCAGGTCGGTCCGGTCGACCGGGTTGACGTCGTTCCCGGTCGCCGAGACGGCCGAGCCGCCGCCTTCCGCATCGCCCGGGTCCGAGCCGCCGGTGCAGCCCGCCAGCACGAGGACGGCGGCGGCGAGGGCAGCCGCGGCAGCCTGGGATCGAGGTCGTCCCACGAGGTCCTCCACGGTGCGGACCGGCGCCGGGTGAACGAGCCTGGTGAACGGTCGGTGGGCTCGGACGTCCTGAGAGTAGGCCCGGAATCCCACGGTGCCGTCACTTCCGCCCTAATCAGTGTCGGATCGACCGGTCCTGCTCCTGCCGGCCCCCGCGGGCAGGATCGGGTTGTCGCGGGCCCAGTGACATGCCGACTGATGGTCACCGGTGCTGCGCGGCTCCAGCGGTGGGTCGACGTCGCTGCAGCGCCGCCGTCGCTCGGGGGGAAGTCGGGCGAACAGCGGGCAGCGCGACCGGAACCGGCAGCCTGACGGCAGGTCCGCCGGATCGGGCAGGTCCCCATCCAGCAGGATCCGGGTGCGCTGCCGCTCCGTGCCCGGCTCAGGGATGGGGACGGCGCTCAGCAGCGCCTGCGTGTACGGATGGGTGGGGTGTCCGAACACCTCGTCTGCGTCGCCGACCTCCACGAGCCGGCCCGCGTACATCACTGCGACCCGGTCGGCGACGTGGCGGACCACCGACAGGTCGTGGCCGACGAACAGGTACGCCAGCCCCAGATGGACCTTGAGGTGCTCGAGCAGGTTGAGCACGCCGGCCTGGATGGAGACGTCCAGGGCCGACACCGGTTCGTCGAGCACGAGGAGGCGTGGCTCCAGGGCCAGTGCGCGCGCGATGCCGATCCGCTGCCGCTGGCCTCCGGACAGGTCCGCCGGGTACCGGTTGGCGTGCTCAGCGCTCAGACCCACGAGGTCGAGCAGGTCCCGCACGCGTCCGTGGCGCCGGTCGAGGGACACACCGAAGGCCCTTAGCGGCTCGGCGATGATGTCGCCTACGGGCAGCCGCGGGTCGAGTGAGGCGAAGGGGTCCTGGAAGACCACCTGGACCTCCCGACGCAGGTGCTTGCGACCGTCGCGGCTGAGGGAGGCGATGTCCCTGCCCAGCATCGACACCCTGCCCTCCTCGGGCGCGGCCAGTTCGAGCAGCTGCATGACCGTCGTCGTCTTGCCGCAGCCGGACTCGCCCACCAGGCCCAGCGCCTCACCCTCGCGGATGTCGAAGCTGATCCCGTCCACCGCGGTGATCGTGCCGATCCGGCGGCGCAGGACCACTCCTGTGGTGATCGGATGGCGCTTGACCAGCTGGCGCACCTCGAGGACGGCGGGACGGCCGTCCCGGGGACTCTCCTCCCGGGCGGAGGCGATCTCCGGAAGGGGAAACACCGGTGCCCCACCGATCCGGCCGAACGCGATCTCTCCGCGGCGGTGGCAGGCGGCGCGACGGTCGCTCCTGGCGACCGGCTCGAGGGCGGGCTCGATCGTCCGGCAGACGGGGACGTTCACCGGGCACCGGGAGACGAACGGGCAGCCCTGCGGCAGCCGCGCGAGGTCGGGCGGTGCCCCCTCGATCGGCGTCAGCGGCCGCCCGGGACGGTCCAGTCGGGGCACCGAGCCCAGCAGGCCGATCGTGTAGGGCATCCGTGGATCGGCGTACACCGGCACGACGGGACCGCTCTCCACGGCCTTGCCCGCGTACATGACGACGATGCGGTCCGCGATGCCGGCGACCACGGCCAGGTCGTGGGTGATCACCACGGTGGCCGCACCGGTCATCCGCCGGGCGGTCTCGAGCAGGGCGAGGACCTGGGCCTGGACGGTGACGTCCAGCGCCGTCGTCGGCTCGTCGGCGATCAGGACGTCGGGGTCGTTGGCGATCGCCATGGCGATCATGACCCGCTGCCGCATGCCGCCGGAGAACTCGTGCGGATAGGCCCTGGCCCGCTGCGCGGCGTTCGGGATGCCCACGGCGTCGAGCAGCTCCACCGCCCGGTCGTGCGCCGCGGCCGCGGAGACACCCTGGTGGATCCGGACCGCCTCGGCGACCTGATCACCGATCCTGTGGACAGGTGTCAGTGCCGACAGCGGGTCCTGGAAGACCATGGCGATCCTGCTGCCGCGGATCCGCGCCAGCCGTCGGTCGGACAGCCCGAGCAGCTCCTCGCCGCGCAACCGGACGCTCCCCGACACGGTCGCCGACGACGGCAGGAGGCCCATGACCGCCAGCGCGGAAGCCGACTTCCCCGACCCGGACTCCCCGACGATCCCGAGCACCTCGCCCCGGGAGAGCGCATAGCTCAGTCCGCGGACGGCGGGAACCGGCCCGGACTCCCCCACGAACGCGACCGTCAGGTCGCGCACCTCGAACAACGGTGCTGTCCCCTCCGGGGCCCGCGACGTGGTCGGTTCCTGCCGGATCACCGGCCCGCCCTCCGCGTCGAGCCGGGGTCGAGCGCGTCGCGGAGCCCGTCGCCGAGGACGCTGACCGCCAGCGTGGTGAGCACCAGCAGGCCGCCGGCGAACATGAACAGCCACGGAGAGGTGAATGCCGACGGGGTGCCTACGGCGATCATGCTGCCGAGTGAGACGTCGGGAGGCCGGACCCCGAACCCGAAGTAGGACAGCCCGGACTCGGCGATGATCGCCGTCGCGACCGTGATCGTGGCGTCGATGATCAGCAGGGAGGACATGTTGGGGATCAGGTGCCGGAAGACGATGCCCGGCACCGACACCCCCGAGAAGCGGGCGGCCAGGACGAACTCCCGCTCGCGGAGGCTCAGCGTCGTGCCGCGGACGATCCGAGCGGTGATCATCCAGGCGAAGAGTGCGATCAGCAGCGTCAGGACGGGCCAGCCGGCCTCGCCGAGGCCACGACCGAGGACGGCGACGACGAGGAACGCCGGGATCACGAGCAGCAGGTCGACCAGCCACATGAGCCCGCGGTCCACCCAGCCACCGAGGTAGCCGGCGAACGCGCCCACGACCGCCGCCAGGCCGGTCGAGATCACCGCCGCCAGGAAGCCGATGAGGAGAGACTTCTGCAGACCGCGCAGCGTCTGGGCGAAGACGTCGACGCCGATCAGCGTGGTGCCGAACCAGTGCTCGGCCGACGGGGGCTGCAGGAGTGCGGTGCGGTCCTGGCCGATGTAGCCCCACCCGGTGATCCAGCGGTAGGTCACCGGGCCGAGCACAGCGGCGACCACCAGCAGGACGAGCACGACCAGCGCGGCCATGGCGGCCCGGTTGCGCCGGAGCCGGGCCAGCACCAGGCGACGCCGCCCGAGGACGACGACGTCCTCCGGTGCACCCGTCCTTCCCCCAGCGCTGGGGACGAGCCGGTGGTCGGCGGCGAGGAAGGGGTCGGTGGGCAGCGACATGGTCGCCTCATTTCCGCCGGGCTCACGCGGTGACCCGCACGCGCGGATCGAGGACGGCGTGGAGGACGTCGGACAGGAGAGCCGCGAACAGCACGAACACGGCCGTGAACAGCGCCACGGTCGCGGTGACGTTGATGTCGTCGCGGGTGATCGAGTCGACGACCCATTCCCCCATCCCGTGCCAGCCGAAGATCTTCTCGGTGAAGGTCGCGCCCACCACCAGCGTGCCGAACGAGTACGCCAGCAGGGGCGCCATCGGGATCAGCGCCGTCCGCAGTCCGTGCCGGTAGAGCGCCTGCCTCCGGGTCAGTCCCTTCGCCTGGGCGGTACGCAGGAAGTCGCTGTTGAGCACGTCGAGCATCGCGTTGCGCTGGTATCTGGAGACGAGCGCGGTCAGCCCCAGGGCGATGGAGAGCGTGGGCAGGATCAGGTGCGCGACCTGGTCGGTGACGGTGCCCCAGAAGCCGGCCTCCAGCCCCGGGGTCTCGTAGCCGGTGTAGAAGAGCACCGTCTCCCCCGCGGCCTCGTTGACCTGCAACGCCCCGAACTTCAGCAGCACAGCGGTGAAGAAGACCGGGGTGGCGATGAAGAAGAACGACACAGCGGTGAACAGCCGATCGATGAACGAGTGCTGCTTGACGGCACTCACCACGCCGACCAGCACGCCGACGGCGGCGCCGAGGACCGAACCGATCACCAGCAGGCGGAGGCTGACCAGGGCACGTGACCAGAGCTCGTCGTTGATGCTGCCGCCCGTGACCGTCGTGCCGAAGTCACCTCTCAGGACGCCGCCCATCCAGTGCACGTAACGCTCCGGGAGCGGGTCCTCGTCGTTCACCCCGTACTCGGAGAGCTGCGCATCGATCACGGCCGGGGGCGCCGGCGGGTTGCGCCCCTCGTACCGGGACCGCGGATCCAGGGCGAGGGAGGCGAGGACGTAGGCGAGCGTCACCGCCACGAACACCAGGACGAGGTGGTGGACCAGGCGCCTCAGCAGGAACCGCCCCACGAGATCCTCCACTGCTTCGGAGCAGGGGCCCGCAGCCGGGCAGCACGAGCGTGGCACGAGCTGCTCGCCCAGTGGGGCTGGAGCGGCACGGTCGGTCGGCGCAACCGCCACACCTGTCCGACCTCGAGCGGTGTGCCTGCTCCGCCGACGTCATCGGGCCAGGGGCCGGCCGCTCCTCACCGGATCGGCGAGGCGGCCGGCGACGCGGCGCCGAGACAGATGAACGACGACGCCGTCGCCACCGCCAGGGGGTCCTCGCCCGCGGACCGTGTCCGGCACAACGCCTCCGCGAGCGAGGCGCCGCGTCGCAGGTGGTCGTGCAGCGCCACCATCAACGAGGCCGTGGCCGCGTCGTCCACCTCGACGACGGCGGCGACCACGCTGGCGGTCCCGAGCGGGATGAGTGAGCTCGCCAGGCCCAGCAGCTCATCCGCTCCGGTCGGTGCCAGCCGACCCGCGTGACACGCGGACAGCACCAGGCGGGCCGGCGCCCGGCCGAGCCGCTCGAGGTCGTAGACGGTGAGCGGGCCGTCGTCGAGGTGGAGCGCGGAGAACAGGGGGCTGTCGGCACGGAAGGTGCCGTGTGCGGCGATGTGCGCGAGCGTCGCGCCGTCGAGGGCCGTGCAGACCGCCGCGCAGCGCGCCGCACCTCCGGCGAGCCGCACGGCACCGGGGTGGCGACGGGCGAGCTCGGCGATCTCGTGGTCGCCCCCGGGGAGTCCGGGCCCACCGACCAGCACCACTCGCTCACCCAGGGGCGCGGCGACCGCCCGCGCGCGCAGCCACGTCCTCGCCGACGGGGCCACGACGACCGGGCGCTCACGCAGCTCCGGCAGCAGCCCCCACGGGATCGCCTGAAGGACGCCCGGCGGGACGATCACGATGTCGCTCTCGCCGAGCTGCCGTCGGGCCGGGCCCAGCACCAGCTCCGACAGCCGTGCCGCCCGTGCCGTGAGCAACTCCAGGTCCCGCGGTCCGTGCCTGGACCGGCCTCTGGCGATGCGGCGCAGGGAGAACAGGAGGAACTCGAGCTCGCGACCGACGTCCTCGGTGCGACCGGCGGTGGACAGCCGGACCCGACCACCGCCGCACACCAGCACGTGGAGCGTGCCGTCGACGTCGACGATCTGCAGGAGCCGGTCCTCGCCGACCGCGTCGAGCAACCCGTCCACGTCCAGCGATCCAGGCGTTCCCGGGCCGTCCCCGGGCGCACGCAGCGCGCGGTCCCGGACGGCTCGCTCCAGCCGCGCCTGCTCGGCGGCCAGCCGGCTCGTGGGGAGCCCCTCGGCCAGGGCCCTCTCGAGCTGCACCGCGACCTCCCGCACAGCGGTCAGCTCCGCCCGTGCCGCAGCGTCGTCGACCGGCCGGGCAGGGGGAACGGCGAGCGCCGCGGCCCGCCACCGCTCGCTCCACTGCAGCACCAGGCGCGGCCGCGCCGTCCGGAGGGCGTGCCGTTGCGCGACGGCGGCGAGTTCGGCGCCGTGTGCGGTGGCGCGGGCGCGCAGCTCGGACGAGCCGAGCACGGCGCGGTGCTGGTCGAGGACGTCCAGGCCGCGGTGGCAGGCGAGCAGGAGCCTGCGCCCGTCCCCGGTGGCCTCGCAGCGCAGCGCCTCGGCGAGCCAGCCCTCGGCCCGGCGCAGGGCGGGTCCCGATCGTCTGCCCCTCGCCGCGGTTCCCAGCGCGTCCTGCGCCTGGTCCGTCGCCCCCAGTGCGAGCGCGACCCGCCCGACCAGCAGTCGGGCCAGGCCCGAGTCCGGCGACCTCAGAGCCTCCAGCTCGGCGGCGCACCGGAGCGCTGCGCCGAGCAGCCTGCGCGTCGGGGGATCTGCGTCGACCAGTGCCCGCAGCTCGAGCAGTCGGGCGTGCGCCCGCCACCACGACCGCCGCTGCACCGTGAACAGCCGCCGGGCGGCGGCCGCCCGCTCACCTGCCGCCGTGGGGCACCCGGCCGCGAGGGCGCACTCGGCCGCGGTGAGCAGCAGCTCGGCGCGCTTGCATGCCTGCTGGGGGGTACCGGCGTCGAGACGGGCGAGGACGGCGTCGGCCTCCTCGGCCGCGTCGCGAGCCAGCCCCGCGGTCAGCAGCGCCCGGCAGCGGTCGATCGTCAGATCGGGCACCGTCACGCTCAGCGCGGCATAGCGCTCGCCCGCCAGGTCCAGGCGGGTCAGCGCCTCGGGCACGTCCCCGGAGCGGATGGCCACGATGGCCCGGTTGTGCACCGCGTAGGCGACCTCCAGCTCCTGGGCCGATCCGGACAGCAGCCGCTCGGCGCGCTCCAGGTCGCCGACCGCGCGCTCGCTCGCTCCCAGCGCGAGGTGGACGAACGCGCGCGTCGTGAGCGCGCGCGGCTGCCACAGGACGTCGCCGCTGCGGCGCAGCTCCCGGACGGCGCGGGTCAGGTCGGCCAGTGCCGCGGCGTGGTCGCCCAGGACCCAGCCGGCGATCCCCCTCCGGACCAGGACCTGCCCGAGCTGCTGGGTCCGCGCCAGCCCGACGGCGCGATCGAGCACCCGCCGCCCCGCAACCGTGTGACCGGCGAACACGAGCGCGACACCGAGAGTGGCCAGCACGTCGGCCTCCCGCGCGGAGGAGCCGGCGGCGCGGGCGAGCCGCAGCGCCGCGCGCAGCTCCCCGATCGCCTCGGCGGTCTCCCCGCGGTCCCTCAGGACGATGCCGATCGCCTGCCTGGCGATCGAGGCGGCCAGGGGTGGCGGGTGGGCGGCGAGCGTCGCGCGCGCCCGCGTCAGGGCCTCGTGTGGCCGAGCGACCGCGAGGGGTAACAACCCCTCGGCGTCCGGGTCCTGGACGGGATTGACGGCAGGAGCCACGAGCTCAGGGGTAGCGGCTCGGTCGCGCGGTATCAAGCATGTGTCTCCCGGGGATCTCCCGCCTCGTCCGGTGCGGGACCGTGGGCGGTGCGGGAGGTGGACGGTGACCGAGAACTCCCAGTTCGCGGACGAGCGGTTCCGCAGGCAGTACGAGCTCATCGAGGCCTCGTACCGGGCCCAGGGCATCCCGCTCGCGGTCCATGAACGCGACGGGCGGCCGGTGGCCGTCTACGCCGCCGACCGGATCGTCGTGCGCAGGGACGCTGAGCAGGACGTACGGCGCCTCTTCGGCCCGGACGACCTCCCGCCGGCCGAGGTGCGGACCATCCGCGGCCTGGTCGTGCTGCTCGTTCCGGATGGCAGGGTGCCCGACGTCCTGGCGGTGATCGAGGGCAGGCTGGGCCCCGGCATCGCCTCGTACAGCTACGTGCTGTCGATCACGCCGGTGGCCGCCTGCCCCGCGACCGAGCCCGAGCCGCCCGCCTTCCCCGGCAACGACATCGAGCCGTCTCCGCCACCCCGGGACGGCGACGGGGAACACCCCGTCCGGGTCGGGGTGTCCGACACCGGGCTGCTGGCGGATGCCGCCAGGCATGGCTGGCTGCAGGGCGTCACGGGGGAGGCCGACGCGCTCGGTGGCGTGGACCTGGCCACGGGAGAGCCCACGATCCCGCCGTACGGGGGGCACGGCACCTTCATCGCCGGGGTGGTGCGGTGCATCGCACCGGGCGCGGAGGTGCACGTCGCGGACCACCTCCCGACGGGGAGCGCGGGGACGGCGCTGGACCACGAGGTCGTCGCGAACCTGCGTGAGCTGCTCGACCGCGGCGTCGACGTGATCAACCTGTCCGCCGGGAGCCCCACCATCGACGGCGCGGCCATGCTGGCCTTCGAGGTGTTCCACGACGAGGACCTGTCGGAGTTCCCCGAGGTCGTGATCGTCGCCGCCGCGGGGAACAACGCCGACGACGTCCCCTTCTGGCCCGCGGCGGCGGACTGGGCGACCGGCGTGGGCGCTCTCGCGGCGGACCAGCTTCATCGCGCGTGGTTCAGCAACTGGGGAACCTCGGCGGACGTCTGGGCGCCCGGAGAGGCCCTGGTCAACGCGTTCGCCTCCGGTTTGTACACCTACACCGAACCGCCCCGCACCGGCGCCCGCGAGGTCTTCACCGGGATGGCCCGCTGGAGCGGGACGTCGTTCGCCACGCCGCTGGTCGTGGGGCTCGTAGCCGCCCGGATGATCCGCACCGGGGAGACCGCACTGCAAGCTCGGGACGCCGTGCTGGCAGCGGCAGCGGCACGGGCGCTCCCCGGCCTGGGACCTGCGCTCGACCCCGCGCAGGTCATCTGACCGTGGATCCGGGCTGAGGGGGTGCGGTCGGGACGCGTCGAGGGTCAGAGTCGGAACCAGTCGGTCAGCAGCGCACCCGACCCGGTCCGGCAGCGCAACCGGACCGGACCGGCCGCCGACGACTCGAAGCAGAAGCAGCCCAGCTCGTCGATCTCGGCATGCGCCAGCTCCGCCCCGTCGGGCCCCAGCAGGGACACCTCCCCGGCGGCCGGCGGCAGCAGCTGACCGACCAGGCCCTCCTCGCCCTCGTCCAGCTCCACCGACAGCCGCCGCCCCTCGAAGACCAGCGACCGCGGCGCCGCCTCCCCGCTCCGGACCAGCACCGACTCCCCGGCCAGCGAATCATGGGTCAGCGCGGCCAGCTCGGCGTCCACCGTCCGCCAGGAGAACGCCGCCTCCCCCGCGGCGACCATCCTCGGCGTCGGCGCCCCGGCCCGACGCAGCGCCGTGCGCAGCTCCTCCAGCAGGTCGTCCTCGTCCCAGCCCTGCGATGTCACCGGCGATGACCACCCTTCACCTGGGTCCAGGCCTGCTGGTGCATCGTGCACCCCCACGCGACGGACCGCCAGGAACTGCCCGTCGCACTCCCACCCCTCCACCGAGCCAAGCCCTCGCACAGACGGATGCGCCCACACCCGCCCGGATACGTCATTCTTCGAAGTGCTCGCTCCGAAGGATCACTCCGGACCGTCACGGGCGCGGCCCCGCGCCCGCGGGGAGGGGGCGGGCGGCGTGCTCGGGCAGCACCCCCATCCCGATGGCTCGGGCCGGCAGTCCCTGCAGGACGGGGTGCCGGTCGAGGAGTCGCAGGAGCCGTGGTGTGCCGATCGGTCGGTCGCCCGCCAGGATGCGGCTGACCATCCGCGTCTGGATCTGTCGCTGCACCAGCTGGGTGACCACGGTGGGCAGCAACCGCCGCAGCCGCACCCGGCCGAGGCGCCGAGGAGGCACGACGCCGCTCCGCAAGGGAGCGGCGAGGAGGCGGGCCGCGGCAGCGGCGTCCTGCACGGCCAGGTTGATGCCCACGCCGCCGATGGGCGACATGGCATGTGCGGCGTCCCCGATGAACAGCAATCCGGGCTGGTGCCACCGGGGCAACCGGTCGACCCGCACGCTGAGAACCCGGACGTCGTCCCAGCTCCGGAGTGCTTCCAGGGCGGCGCCGTCGGGCAGCAGCCGCGCCAGGTCGGTGCGGAACGATTCCAGGCCGGCCTCCTGCAGCGCCGCGTAGCCACCCTTGGGAACGAGGTAGGCGCACTGCCAGTAGTCGCCGCGGTCGAGCCGGACGAGCATGCGCCCGCGCGTGATGCGGCCGGCGCCCCCGAACGACGGGCTGGATTCTTCCGGTCCCTTGGACAGCCGGAACCACAGCACGTCCATCGGGGCCCCGAACTCCCGAAGGCGGGAGCCGGCGTCCACGCGCAGCACGGAGTTGCGGCCGTCGGCCGCGACCGTCAGCGGCGCACGCACCTCCTGTTCGCCGCCGTCCGGGATCCGGTACCGGGCGCCGATCACCTGGCCGTCCTCGCGCAGCAGTCCGACTGCCTCGGCGTTCATCAACAGGTGGAAGTTCGGCAGACGCCGTGCCCGGTCGGCCAGGAAGTCGAGGAAGTCCCACTGGGGCACGAAGGCCAGGAAGGAGAACTTGCCGGGAAGACGGCCGAAGTCGGCCAGCACGTAGGTGCCGTCGTCAGTGGTGACCCCCAGCCGGGTCACCTCCTGGTGAGGCAACTGGAGGAACTCGTCGGCCAGCCCCAACTCGTCGAGCAGGCGCAGCGTCGAGGGGTGGACGGTGTCCCCGCGGAAGTCACGCAGGAAGTCCCCGTGCTTCTCCAGCACCATCACTTCCACGCCCTGGCGGGCGAGCAGGAGCCCGAGCATCATCCCCGCCGGACCACCACCGGCGATGCAACAGCCCACCTCGGACACACTGACCTCCCAGGCATCAGTCGGGCCCACGTGGCGGCCCGCGACCCATCGGTGGCGTACCGACCGGTCACCGTCGGAGTCCGGCACTGCTCGTGCGCGTCAGGAGTCGGTCGTCGCCACCGTCGGCGCCGGGCCGGGGATGGAGCCGGACGCTCCGGTGTCGGCCTCCACCCGGGTGAGGCTCAAGCCGAACGTGGCCTCGAAGCCCGTTCCCTTCACCGGTATGAGCCATTCCCCGTCCCCGCGCTCGCAGGCGGTGACCGACGGGTCGTCCTGGTCTCGTGCCGCCTCGTCGACGACCCCGATCAGCTCGCCGGCGTCCGCCGGGCGCTGAGCCGACAGGTAGTGCTCGCCGGTGTGCAGGTACAGCCGCAGCTCCGGATCGGAGAAGGCCTGGACGTAGTACTGCTTCTGGAAGACCAGGTTGTCGGAGAAGCCCAGCCCCCAGCTGTCCCGCTCCCCCACGTAGACGTCGAACCGGATGACGAGGTCGCTGCGGGCGGGACCGGCGCCGCCGCGGGCGCGGGTGTCCAGCCACCCCTCCCACACGAGCCGGTCGGCCGGGTCGGCCCAGTCGAAGCCGCGCTCGGAGATGTCGTCGTCGAGCTGCACGCTGGTGAACGGGCCGTAGCAGTTCTCGGCCTCGGCACTCTGGTGGAACAGCTCGAAGTCGACCCCGCGCGGCTTGACGCAGACGCCCAGGAAGAACTCGCTGCGCCCGAACGCGTCCTTGCCGCGGGTCACACGCCCGTCGGCCAGCCGCAGCCGTGCACGGACGTCGCCGTGGAGGAACCGCATCGCGACCTCGAAGGACTCCCGGCTGGTGACCAGTGAGTCCTCGCCCCCGTGGCACTTGTGGACGAACGTGCGTGGCGCCCCGGGCACCTGCGCGTTCGCCTGCTTGACCAGCCCGTCGCTGCGGTTGTACCGGGGCCCGAACTCACCCGGGACTGCCGCCAGCCGGTTGAGCAGGCTCGCTGCCCCGTTGCCGTAGGTCCGGTAGTTGGTGCCCACGACGGTGAGCAGTCGACGCGGATCCATGTGCTCGTGGAAGGTCCGGAACGACCAAGCGCCGGCGTCCGGTGAGGTGGCCGCCGGCCCGTCGGGTGAGAACGCCTCGATCTCCTCCGACGCACCCAGACCGCCCAGTTGGTCCAGTACCTGGAAGCTGATCCCCTGGTGCGGCGTCCCCAGTGTCACGATCTTGTTGATGTGCTCCTCCGCGGCTCTCGGGGCACCGCCTTTGAGGCGCGGATAGTCGACCTGCACCGCGTGCCGGACGATCAGCCCACCCATCGAGTGCGCGATGACGTCGACCTTCGGCACCGGCTGACGCAGCTCCCCGGCCAGCGCGCGGATGAAGTCGATCAGCCGCACCAGTTCGGCTCCGTAGGTCGAGAAGGAGCGATCCTCGAAGTCGTAGTAGCGGAAGACCCAGATGGTGTTGGCCACCGACCGCGTCTGCCGGACGATGTCGAGGGCCATCGCCGGGTCGGCGACCAGCCGGCCCTCGAAGAAGCTGCGCAGGCCGGTCAGCTCGGACGGCAGCACCTCCGGGGCCGTCTGCGGACGCGAGTGGTAGCTGACGATGTTCGTGGCGTCCTGGTACTGCCAGTCGGACTTCAGCAGCCGGAGGACGAGCCCCTCGTAGATGTAGTTCTCGCCGCGCTTATGCGGATACACCGTGCCGTCGTTGAAGCCCTGATAGGCGACCCGCCGCTCGTCGGCGGTGCCCAGGCCGCCGAAGCCGCGGATGAGGATGAGTGGGCGTGCCTCGTGCACGTCACCGTCCACGCTGTTCATCGCGTCCTCGGCTCCCGGTCGCACCCCGGGGCGCCCACGACCCCGGTGGCGCCGTCCAGCGACGTGGTCCGTGGGGCGGTCGCAGCATCCATCGGGGGCACCCCCTTCGGCACCTGCGGGTCCCCCGAGGTACCCAGGCACCAACTCTGGAGGTTGCGATACTCGGACTGCCGGTCGGCCCCGTCAATCGGGTCCGGTACGTGAGCGAGAGACTCGTCCGCGCAGTCACTCATGGCGGACACGACGTCACGGGGTACGTGGGGCAACGGCGAACTCCTCCTCCTGCCCTCGTCCCCTCTGCGGGCATGACCGGGCGGTCCGGCCGCTCCTTGTCCGCCGCCTCACCCGCCCCTAGCCTCCAACGCGCACCCTTCTCACCGGGCACACCGCATGCCGACGCCAGGAGCCCTGATGAAGAAGTTCATCAACGACCCAGCGGACGTCGTGGCCGACGCGCTGCGCGGCCTCGCCGCAGCCCACCCCGACCTCCGGGTCCAGCACGAGGACCGGGTCGTCCTCCGGAGGGACGCCCCGGTGCACGGGAAGGTCGGCCTGGTCTCCGGTGGCGGGTCCGGCCACGAGCCGATGCATGCCGGCTTCGTCGGCCTCGGCATGCTCGACGCCGCATGCGCGGGAGAGGTGTTCACCTCCCCGGTCCCGGACCAGGTGGTGGCCGCGACCCGCGGCGTCGACGGCGGCGCCGGGGTGCTGCACATCGTCAAGAACTACACCGGTGACGTCATGAACTTCGAGATGGCCGCCGAACTGGTCGCCGCCGAGTCCGACACCGAGGTCGTCGCGGTGGTCACCGACGACGACGTCGCCGTGCAGAACAGCCTGTACACCGCCGGCCGGCGCGGCGTCGGGGTCACCGTCCTGGTCGAGAAGCTCGCCGGCGCGGCGGCCGAGGAGGGCCGCCCGCTGAGCGAGGTCGCCGAGATCGCCCGCCGCGTCAGCGGCAACGGTCGGAGCATGGGTGTGGCGCTGACCTCCTGCACCGTGCCGGCAGCGGGCCGGCCGACGTTCGACCTGCCCGAGGACGAGATGGAGGTGGGCATCGGCATCCACGGCGAGCCGGGGCGCCGCCGGGTTCCGCTGGCCCCGGCCCGGGAGATCGCCGAGATGCTGGTCGAGCCCGTGCTCGCCGATCTGGACTTCACGGGTGGGGACGGCGTGATCGCCTTCGTCAACGGCATGGGCGGCACCCCCCAGCTCGAGCTCTACCTCATGTACGCCGAGGTGGTCGCCGTCCTGGAGAAGGCCGGGATCGGCATCGCCCGCAATCTCGTGGGCGATTACATGACCAGTCTGGAGATGGCCGGCTGCTCGGTGACCCTGCTCAAGGCCGACGACGAACTGCTGCGGCTCTGGGACGCCCCGGTACGGACGCCGGCGCTGCGCTGGGGCACCTGACGGTGGCCGACGCGCTCGACGCCGCCGCCTGCACCACCTGGGTCCGGGAGTTCGCCCGCCTGGTGCACGAGCAGCGGGATGCGCTGACCCAGCTCGACGCGGCCATCGGTGACGCCGACCATGGCTCCAACCTCGACCGCGGCCTCACCGCGGCCGTGTCCGCGCTCGACGCCGCGTCGCCCGCGAGCCCCGCCGCGGTCCTCGCCATGGTGGCGACGACGCTGATCCGCACGGTCGGCGGCGCGAGCGGCCCGCTGTACGGCACCTTCTTCCTGCGGGCCGCGGGCGCGCTCGACGGCGGGGACCGAGCCGCGCTGGCCGCGGCGCTGCGGGCGGGGCTGGACGGCGTCGCCTCGCGGGGAAAGGCGGCGCCCGGCGACAAGACGATGCTCGACGCCCTGAGCCCGGCCTGCGACGCGCTCGACGAGGCGCTGGCTCAGGGCCGACCCTTGGACGAGGCGCTGCGGGCGGCGGCGGAGGCGGCTGCGCGCGGGCGGGACGCGACGGTTCCGATGGTCGCCCGCAAGGGCCGGGCCAGCTATCTCGGTGAGCGCAGTGCCGGCCACCAGGACCCGGGCGCCACGTCGGCGGCCCTGCTGGTGGAAGCGGCCGCGACCGCGCTGGCCGGCAGGGGCTGAGGCGTGCCCGTCGGGCTGGTGGTCGTGTCGCACAGTCGCGCGCTGGCCGACGCCGCGGTCGAACTGGCGCGCGGCATGCTCCCGGGTCGTGATCTCGCCGTCGAGGTCGCGGCGGGCGACATCGACGGCGGCCTGGGCACCGATGCCACGGCGATCGCGGAGGCGATGACCGCGGCGGACAGCGGGGACGGCGTCGTCGTGCTCATGGACCTGGGCAGCGCCGTCCTGTCCGCCGAGACCGCCCTGGACCTGCTCGACGACGACGCCCGCGCGCGGGTGGTCCTCTCCCCCGCGCCATTCGTCGAGGGCCTGGTCGGAGCAGTGGTGACCGCGGCCGCGGGCGCCTCGCGCGCCCAGGTGGCGGCCGAGGCGCTGCGCGGGTCGGCACCCAAGCAGGCCCACCTCTCCGGTGGACCGGCCGATGGCACCGGCTGACCGCCCGGTCGGCGCCCCGGCACCGTCGGAGCGACGGGCCGTGCGCCGGTCTCTCAGGCGGCCCTCCGCAGCGCCGTCGACCTCAGCATGGCTCCCTTGACCGCGAGCAGTCCCTCGCCCACGGCACCGCGGACCGGGGAGGCGGTCCGCTGCTGCTCGCTCTGGTGAGCAGCGAGCACGATCAACGCACCGGTCAGGGCGGGGGACACCCACTGCAGCGGCTTCAGTGCCTGCTGCGCGGCCGCAGCGTCCTGCGGTGTCTCGGCCGAGGGTTCGGTGGCGGTGGCCGCCGGGGCCGGCGATCGTTGTTCCACCTTGACACCGAGCACACCACTGGCGGCGGTCGCACCGAGGGCCGCTGCGGTGAGCACGGTCTTGACCGCTGTGTTGGCGCGCGCGTCGCTCTGCACCGCCACACGTCCGCGGTCGGCTCGGAGCAAGCCGACCGACCCGACGAGGTGAGCGGCGACAGCGGCGGCCTGAACGGGACGCCAGGCGCCCCAGCCGATGGAGCTCAGCCGCGTCCGCTCGGAGGGGTCGCGAGCTTCGGAGGCTGCCTTGTTCACGCCGACGGCACCCATGAGGGTGCCCCCGAACCAGGCGGCCAGCCCGAGGTCGTGCAGGGAACGGAGGACGGTGTGCCGCTCGTAGGCCATGGTGGGCTCCAGGTATCGACGGTGGTGCTCCCGCCACTGCCCCCGTAGCGCCCGAGCCAACCTCCGCGGCCGGCGGCAGAACCACACGCGTCGGCGGATGGTCGCGGATGCTGCGCCGACCCGTGGCCGTGGGTAATCGGCCACCACCTCGGTGACGGGTGGGCAGCGGAACCGGACGTGGTCGGGCGTACGACATGGTGCCGACCGGGTAGTGGCTCCCCGGCTGAGCGTCGCTCAGCTGCCCCTCACGGAGGAGACGACATGTCCGACGTTCCGCAGCCCGTCACGGACAACAGCATCAAGGTCCGTCAGCTCAGCCACTACCAGTTCAGCTGGATCGCCGGAGAACCCGGCAAGCCCGGCACCTACACCCTGCAGCTGGTACTCGACCAGGGTGCATGGGAAGAGGTTCTGACACTCGACCCGGACGACGCCGACAACCTGCAGGACCTGCTGGCCAACACCGGCACCGTGCACTACGACATCGAGCGGCGCGTACTCATGTTCGGGGTGACGCCGGCCGGCAGTTGACCCGGCAGCACCAATCTGTTCGATCACGAGAACCCCCACGGTCGGTGGCCATGGGGGTTCTCGTCTGCGACGTCATGGGCTGTCGGGCCTCGGTCGCGTGGGACGGGCCAGGGACGTCGGGCCGATGCGGGTCGGTTGACCGATGCGCGGGCCCGGCCGCAGCGGGAAGCATCCTCGGATGGACGCCCCCTCCCCCGCCGCTGAGGATCAGCGCGACGGCTGGCCGGCCCTACCGGTCGCCCAGTGGCAGGAAACTCGCGACACCCTGCACCTGTGGACGCAGATCGTCGGCAAGGTCCGGCTCGCGCTCGCCCCGGCTGTCAACCACTGGTGGCACGTACCGCTCTACGTGGATGCGCGAGGGCTCACCACCTCGCTGATGCCCCATGGCGGCGGGCCGGGTATGGAGGTGGTCTTCGACTTCACCGACCACGAGTTGCTCATCGTGACCACGAAGGGAGCCATCCGGCGGATGGCGCTCGAGCCTCGCAGCGTGGCGGACTTCCACGGCGGGTTCCGCGGCAAGGCCAGCCCCGTGCACTTCTTCTGGGGCGCGTTCGACCTCGCCACCACCCGCTTCTCCGGCCGTGCGGCGCCCCGACATCCCGGTGGCGTCCCCCACTGCCCGGACCGGGTGATGACCGATGCGTACAGCGAGGAGGTGTCAGCTGCGGGTACTGGCCGGGTGGCGCCGTGGAGGGCATCTTCTAGCCCGAGCCTTCCGGCTACCGGCAGCGCGCCGTCGAGCCGGCCACGGCTGTGTTCGACGACGCGCTGGGCGAGTTCGTCCTCCCCTACGCCGATGTCCGGGCCGCGGCCGACCCCGACGAGCATCTGCTCCGGTTCCTCGGCTCGGCCCATGATGCCGCGGTGGGCACCGCCCGCTGGCCCGAGCCGGTCACCGGCCTTCCGCGGGCCGGCGGGTCATGACCGGGGCAGGAGCACGGGGCCGGGCACCTGTCCGTGGTCGGTCGACACGGGCATGCTTTCCGGACATGAACGTGGACGCGGGTCGTCGCTCCCCGCCGTGTGCCCTGGTCATCTTCGGCGCCTCCGGGGACCTCACCGAACGCAAGCTCCTGCCCGCTCTCGCGCGGCTGGCGGGCTACGGGGCCCTCCCGCCGGAGGTGGCGCTGATCGGCGTCGCCCGCACGCCCATGACCGACGACGAGTTCGCGGACCGCTGCCGTCGCAGCGTGTCCGGTGAGGGTCACCCGCGATGGAAGGACCTGACGGCGACGGCCCGGTACGTCAGCGGTGGCTACGACGATCCGGCCACCTACCAGCGGCTGGCCGACGTCCTGGCCGAGAGCGATTCCCGGCACGGGACCGCGGGCAACCGGGTCTACTACTTCGCCACACCACCCCGCCTGTTCGGTCCGATCGCGGTGAGCCTGGGCAAGGCCGGATTGTCCGTGCCGGACGGTGACAGCTTCGTCCGCGTCGTCGTCGAGAAGCCGTTCGGCTGGGACGAGGCCAGCGCCCGAGAGCTCTACGCGGACCTCTCCTCGGCGTTCGTCGAGGAGCAGATCTTCCGGATCGACCACTACCTGGCGAAGGAGACGGTGCAGAACCTGCTCGCGCTGCGCTTCGCGAACTCGATCTTCGAGCCGATCTGGAACCGGACATGGGTCGACAACGTGCAGATCACGGTGGCCGAGACCCTGGGCGTCGGCGAGCGGGGAGGCTTCTACGAGACCACCGGCGCGATGCGCGACATCGTCCAGAACCACGTCCTGCAGGTGCTCTCGCTCTTCCTCATGGAACCGCCCACCTCCTTCCACCCGGAGGCGATCCGCGACGAGAAGGTGAAGCTGCTGCGCGCCATCCGGCCGTTGGACGAGGAGGCGGAGATCGCGGCGAACGCGGTCCGCGGGCAGTACACGCGCGGGGGCACCCGCGAAGACCTCATGCCCGGGTACCGGGACGAGCCGGGTGTCGACCCGCTGAGCTCAACCGAGACCTTCGTGGCGATGCGACTCGAGGTCCAGAACTGGCGCTGGACGGGCGTACCCGTCTACGTGCGTACCGGCAAGCGGCTGCCCGCGCGGCTCACCGAGGTCGCCATGGAGTTCCGCCGCCCCCCGCAGCTTCCGCTGTTCCCCGGTACGGCGGAGCGGCTGGAGCCCGACGCCCTGATCGTGCGCGTGCAGCCCGACGAGGGGCTGAGCCTCCGGTTCGGGGCGAAGGTGCCCGGGCACGCCTTCCGGGTGCAGAAGGCGTCCATGGACTTCTCGTACGAGAGCTTCGAGGAGCAGTCCCCGGACGCCTACGAGCGGGTCATCCTGGACGCACTGATCGGCGACCCGACGCTCTTCATCCGCGCCGACGAGGTCGGCCGCTCCTGGCGAATCGTCGACCCGGTGATGCGGTACTGGGCCGGCGACGCGCGGCCCATCCCGCTGTACCAGGCGGCCACGTGGGGCCCTCCGGAGGCGGGCTCGCTGATCGCCCGGGACGGTCGGAGCTGGCGCCACTCGGCCTGACGGGTGCGGGTGCCACTGCGACAACCTGCCCCGTCGTCCCGGCCGTGGTTGCGACCGGCGCGAGCAGGGGCCGGACGCCGCACCCGCGCGCGAGACAGCCGTCCCGCCGTCCGGATCGTGCTTCGATGGCGCCACCATCCCTCGACGCCTGCCGGTCCCCGGAGCCGGTGACGGTGACGGTGACGCCGGCCGGCACGGCGTGTCGGCCACGTCCGTCATTCAGCACGCAGCAGTGGCTCAGCGGACCTCACCTCACCGCGGTCCCGGCGTGCACGTGTGGACCAACCTCATCGACAACGCCCCTCGATGCGATGGACGGCCGCGGGACGCTCCGCGTCTCGACGCACGTCGACCGGGGCACGGTGGTCCTGGAGATCGCCGACACCGGCGACGGGATGTCGCCGGAGACCCAGGAACACGCCTTCGACCCCTGCTACACGACCAAGGGCGTGGGTGAGGGCACCGGCCCGTGCCTGGCCGGGCGCCGCTCCCGACGGGCCGCACCCCCGCTACCCCGGCCGCGCCCGAAGAACGCACAGGACCGCCGCGGGCGGTTACCGTCGTCGAGTCCAGTGACCCACGTCACAAGGGGGACCCGTGTCGACCACGACGACCGTGCCGAGCCGGACCTCGACCGATCACCGCAGGCGTACCGCGGAGGATCCGGCACCGCAGACCGAATCCGAAGCGCTCGCCTCCGTGGAGAGTGGCGAACCGATCGCCCTGCCCACATCCCGAGGGATCGTCCGCGGACTGTTCGCCACCTTCGCCCGGCCCAGACCGCTGGCACGCGAGGCGGCACGCCTGGGGCGCGACACCGTGCGCATCCTCCGCGGCACCGACGAGATCGCTCCCTCGCCGAAGGACAAGCGGTTCGCCGATCCCGCCTGGTCGCAGAACCCGGCCTACCGGCGCCTGGCGCAGTACTACCTGGCACTGTCGGACTCACTGACTCGTCTCGTCGACGACTACGAGACCGGTGGCCCCGACTGGCGCGAGGTGGAGCAGGCACGCTTCGTCCTCAACGCCTACATCAGCGCGATGGCCCCCACCAACACCCTCCTCGGCAACCCGGCGGCGCTGAAGCGAGCCTTCGACACCGGCGGGCGCAGCGTCGTCCGCGGGCTGCGCCACATGCTCCACGACATCCGGCACAACGGCGGGCTGCCCACCCAGGTCGACCGCAGCGCATTCACCGTGGGCAAGGACCTCGGAGTCAGCCCCGGGGCCGTGGTCCACCGTGACGAAGTCATCGAGGTCATCCAGTACACGCCGTCCACGGCGCGCGTGCGCCAACGGCCCCTGGTCATCGTGCCGCCCCCGATCGGGCGCTTCTACTTCCTCGATCTGGCCCCGGGACGGAGCTTCGTCGAGTACGCGGTCAGCCGGGGCCTCCAGGTCTTCATGGTCAGCTGGCGGAACCCGACCAAGGAGCAGGCGGACTGGAACCTGGACACCTACGCCGGCGGCGTCCTGACCGCGGTCGACGTCGCGCGGGAGGTCACCGGCTCCCCCGACGCCACCACGATCGGCTTCTGCGCCGGCGGTCAGATCATGACGACGGCCCTCAACCACCTCGCCGCCACCGGCGACGACCGCGTGTCCGCCGCCGGCTACGCGGTGACCCTGCTCGACTTCTCGAGCCGGGCGCCGCTCGGCGCGTTCTCCGCTCCCCGCCTGCTCGACGTGGCACGACGCAACTCACGTCGGGGCGGGGTGATCACCGCCCGGCAGATGGGGTCGATGTTCACCTGGATGCGACCCGACGACCTCATCTTCAACTACCTGGTCAGCGAATGGCTCATGGGTGAGGACCCGCCCGCGTTCGACATCCTCGCGTGGAACGCGGACGGCACGAACCTGCCGGCCCGGCTGCACGAGCAGTTCCTCGAGATCTTCGGCAAGAACGCCCTGGTCCGCCCCGGGGCGCTGCGGGTGCTGGGGACCCCGGTCCACCTGAGCCGGATCACGCTGCCCACGTTCGTCACCGGTGGTGTCACCGACCACATCACCCCGTGGGACGGGTGCTATCGGACGACGCAGCTGCTCTCCGGGCCCACCACGTTCGTGCTGAGCCACAGCGGTCACATCCAGAGCCTGGTCAATCCCCCGGGCAATCCCAAGGCCAGCTACTGGACGGGCGGCGAACCCGGACCGGACCCGCACGCCTGGCGCGCCTCGGCCGAGCAGCACACCGGCAGCTGGTGGGAGCCCTGGGCCGAGTGGATGCTCGAACGTTCGGGCGACGAGGTGCCGGCGCCCACCGCATCGGGCAGCTCCGCGCACCCACCGCTGGAGCCGGCGCCCGGCTCCTACGTGCGCGACCGCCGGCCCGGGGCCGGCTGAGCCCGAGCCCTCCCCGCCCATCGCGGGCGGGGAGGGCGGCCGGCGGCTCAGCCGAAGGCCTCCCGCATCTCCTCCGAGGCCGGCGTCGGCTCCTCGGTCGGCGCCGGCATGGGAGCCTCCGTCGTCCCGGCCTCGTGCGGAGCGGGCGCCGCCTGGACGGCGACCACCGCGGGGTCGACCCGCATCACGGTGTACCCGGCCACGGCGCCCGCCCCGAAGCCCGGCGCGAAGACCCGCAGCGGCTCGGTGATCACCCCGTCGCGCACGGCGTCGTGGATGGCCAGCGGGATGCTCGCCGACGAGGTGTTGCCCACCTGCTCGATGTTGAAGTACAGCTGATCGGCGGTCAGCCCGGCGCGTTCGGCCAGCTGGATCACCATCGTCTTGTTCGCCTGGTGCGGCACGATCAGGTCGATGGCGTCCATCAGCGACCCGTCCCGGCCTTCCGGGGCGGGCAGCTTCCCGAGCTCGTCGATCATCTGGGCGAGGTAACGGCCGGCCAGCGCCTTCACCTGGGGACCGAACACCGTGATGTTGTTGTCGAACTCGGGGTTGGGCCAGAGGATCGAGTTCACCTCGCTGGCCGGGCCGCTGGCGTAGGTCTTCATGTAGTCGATGTCGCCGTCGGCGCCCTCGGGTGCCGGGCCGACGACCAGCGCCGCCGCGCCGTCGCCGAAGATCATCCGCGAGGTGCGGACGTTGCCGATCTTGTCGGAGAACTTCTCGACGCAGACCACGAGGACCGGCCGCTCGACCTCCTGCAGCATCCGCACGGCGTCGGCGACGCCGTAGGGCATGCCCGCGCAGGCGGCGATGATGTCGTAGGCGGCGTAGACCTGGTGCATCCCGAGCTGCCCGCAGAGGTAGGTGGCCAGCGACGGGATGAGCCGGGACGTGGTGCAGGTGCAGACCAGGACGCCCCCGATCTCCTCCGGCTGCCGGCCCGCCTTGTCCAGCGCCGCCTCGGCGGCCTGCAGGGCGAGCTCCTCCACCGGGAGCGTGCTGTACTCGCGCTGCTCGATGCCGGTCTTCGACGCGATCTCGTCGGCGCTCATGGGCGACCAGTTGTAGGCCGTGTTGCGGATCAGGTCGTCGTTGCTGCACACCTGGTCGCCGTGCACCGCGGCCAGTGCCTCGATCCGCGGCTGCACCGAGAAGCGTTGCCGCACGTCCAGCTCGGGGTACGGCCGCACCGGCGGCCGGGACTCCCGCGGCGCGGCGGCGTGCCGGGGCTGGGCACCGACCCGCAGCCGGCGCAGGAAGGCCCGCACCTCCTTGTCCCGTGGGTGGAAGGCGACCACGTAGTCGTCGTCCTTGAGGTCGCCGACCTCCGCCAGCTCCACCTTCGACCGGTCCCAGGGGTACTGGTTGTGCAGGACCATCGCCCAGCGGTGCAGCGCCTCGAGCTCCGGCACGTCCTCGGAGACGTCGAGGATGTCGGTGTAGTCGTAGACCGGGTAGTCCGCGTCGTAGTCCGGCAACCGGAAGGTGAGGTTCCCCGGCTGCTGCAGGAACTCCGCGACGGTCGGCTTGAGCGCCGGCAGCGTCGACGCGTGGTGCCGCCGGTTGGCGAAGACGTCGAACAGGATGTCGAAGATGCGGTCCTCGCAGCTCTCGTTCCACCGCGCCGGGAGCTGCGGATAGGCCTGCTGGACACCGGTGACCTTGGCCTCGCCGTCCTCCCAGGGCTCCAGGACCGGCAGGAACACATCGGGGCGGGTTCGCGGGACGTCGGCCCAGCGGGTCGGCCGCTTGTCGTACATGGTGATCGAGAAACGGTTGGCCCAGAACAGGTTGAGCGCCACGTCACGCATCAGGTCGTAGCGGGTCTCGTAGGCGCCCGTCCGGACCCGCTCGAGGATGTCCGTGCCGCTCGGGGCCTTCGTCTCGAAGTCCCGGCGGATGACGCTGTCGAGCTGTTCCAGGGTCTCCATGGTGGAGAAGTCCAGCTCGGGCATGATGTTCGAGGGGAACACCAGATGACCGTGGCGGTTCAGGACGAAGGCGTTCACGGAAAGTCCTTTCGGTCCGACAGGGACGACTCGGGTCAACTCCGGCCGGCGCGTTCCATCCCCCGCTCGACGGCGGCGATGAGGCGGGGCCGCAGCTCGGCGGCGGGGATGATGGCGTGCACCGAGCCCACGCGACGGGCGCGCTCGATGTCGTGGATCGACTCGAACTCGTCGGCGACCTCGCCGAGCTTCTCCGAGCGGACGGTGGCGCGAAGGCTCGCCAGCTCGGCCCTCAGGTGCGCCTGCTCGGCCCCCTGGGCCGACGCGATCGCGGCCTCGAGGTCACGCACCCGGCTGTCGGCCGCGGTGCGCTTGTCGACCTCGCGCGTGAAGACGACGGCGGCAGCAGGGGCGCCGCCGAGGACCGACGCGTAGGAGCCCTCGACGGCCAGGACCTCCATGTTGTCGTTGAGGACGCCGGCGAAGACGACGAAGGCGCCCCCGTGGTAGCGGGAGATGACGCAGAACACGATCGGGCCGTCGAAGTTGGTGATCGCCCGGCCGATCTCGGCGCCCAGCTCCAGTTGCAGGTTCCGCAACGACTCCGGTGAGCCGTCGAACCCGGACAGGTTGGCCAGCACGACCAGCGGCCGGTTGCCGCTGGCCGCGTTGATGGCCCGAGCGGTCTTCTTCGACGAGCGCGGGAACAGCGTGCCGGCCGTCCACTGGTCCGGGCCGTCGGCTGGGAAGCTGCCCCGGCGCGGGATCGGCCGGGACTCGATGCCGATGACCTCGACCGGGTGGCCGCCCAGGTGGGCGTCGTAGACGACGGCCGTGTCGGCGTCGGCCATCCCGGCCCACCGCTCCAGGACCTCGTGATCCTGGTCGGCGACGGCCTGCATGACCGTGCGGATGTCGAACGGCTTCTTGCGCTCGGGGTTGGCGTCGGCGGAGAAGATGTCGCCCACCGTGGTGAAGTCGCTCGACGGGTGGCTGTGCGGGAAGGTGCGGACGTCGCGGTCGCGCGGATCGTCCGTGTCGGCCGGCCGCGGCCAGCGCTCACCGGGCGCGGTGTAGGTGTGCTCGTAGTGCCGCACCAGCAGTTCGGTCGCTGCCGTCAGGTTCGGCGCCCAGTACTGCGCCTGGCCGTTGGGACCCATGACGCGGTCATAGCCCCCGATCCCGAAGTTGTCCTCGGCCGACACACCGCCGGAGTAGTCGAGGGAGTGCTTGCCGGTGAGCACCATCGCGCTGTCCGGCGTCATGACGAGGATGCCCTTGGTGTGCATGAGCATCGTCGCCTCGGCGTTCCAGTACGGCTGCGCACCGACGTTGATCCCGGCGACGACGACGTTGATCTCCCCGCCGGCCTGGGTGAACTCGATGATCCGGCGCAGTGTGCGCGCCACCCAGTCCATGTTCTCGGTGCCGCTGTCCATCGAGATGCGGGCCCCGGAGGACAACGCGAACCACTCGACGGGGATCCCCCGCTCCTCGGCGAGGTCCAGTGCGGCGTTGATGCGCGCGCACTCGGGCTCGGCCACGGTGCCGAGTGCCTTGGTGGGGTCGCCGAAGAGGACCACCCGGGTCATGCCCTCCGGATAGCGCTTCGTCGGCGTGCTCACGACCCCGACGACGATGCCCGCCTGGTTGTGACCAGGGGCGCGCTGCACCGGTGCCAACCGGCCCTGCTCGTCCAGGTCGTACTCGACGAACGTCCCGTCGGGACCGGCGAGCAGCGGCGTCAGTTCGTAGGGGTAGACGGCGCCGCGGGCCCGCGAGCTCAACACCTTCTCGGCGTACTCGTCGAGCGGGCGCATCGGTTCGGTCGGCCGCTCGGTCACCTCCATGCCGACACCGGTGCCCGGCCGGTAGGAGAAGCGCAGCGCCACGTCCTGGGGCGCGCCGCTCTCCTGTTGCAGCCGCGCCAGCAGCACGATCTGGTCGAGACCAGCGCCGACCGTCAGGGGTGCGGCGGTCTGCGCGAAGGTCGCCACCTCGGACAGCGGGAGCTCGATGGACGGCCAGGCATACAGGTAGATGCGGTTGTGCTGCAGCGGCCGCCGGGACCTCCGTTGCGACTGTCCCCGCCGCAGGCTGTCGAGACAGGCCGTCAGTTGCCGCTCCAGCGTCGGGAGGGTGACGATCTCGCCGGCCTCGTCCCGCAGCGGCGTCAGGTCGCGGATCTCCGCCATGGCGACGAGCCGCTCGTCGTTCGGGTTCTCCTTGCCGGTGAGGTGGAACAGGTAGGTGTCCTCGGCCGACGGCAGCCGCACCCCGTCGAAGTGCTTCAGCCGCCACAGGTTGAGTCGCTGCCCGGTCAGCGGGTGCAGGCCCCGGATGAGCCGGTCCTCGGCCAGACCACCCGGCTCCGAGTCGCCCTCCGACGGCCGGAAGGTCACCACCTCCACGTCGCCGTCGAGGGTGGAGACCGTCACCGTCACCCGACGGACGCTCTGCAGCGCCGGGAAAGCGGCCAGCCGTTCGTGCAGCTGCGCCGCCATGGTGTCGGCGTCGGCGGGACGGTCCGGCCAGGACAGGTAGAGGTCCACGAGCAGGTGCGACGGGTCGTCGACGTCCGCGACCGCTGCCGACAGGGACGTGAGGGCGTCGGGGAGTGCAGCGGCCTCGGCCATCAGGCAGATCAGGTGCAGCCGCCTGCCCTCCAGCTCGTAGTCGGCCGAGACCGACGACTGCCCGCCGAGCAGGAAGGACCGCACGTTCTGCAGGTCGCGGCTGCGGTAGTAGCGCCGGGTGAGGACCTCGAGGATGGGGTCGGGCTCCGGCGTCGGACGCCGGAACCGCTGCGCCAGCAGCCGGATCAGCGGTTCAGGGCTCGCGACCAGCGCCTCGATGCGCGCCACGCTCTCGGCGGTGTCGCCACGGGCGCCGGCGGCATCGAGCTCGTCCAGCAGCCGTTGCGCCTCGTCGAGGACCCCCTGCCGGGCCTGGCGGAGCACGGGCTCCTCGAAGAAGCGGTACCGGACCGCGCGGGCGAGGTCGCCCACGGTCGGGTAGCGGAGCTGGGTGGCGACGACGAGCCGGTCCAGCACCTCCGCCACGTCGGCGCGCGCGGAGCCGGTGGGTGGCCGTTCTGCGGTGAGCCAGCGGTCCAGCAACGCGAGCACGGCCGGCAGCTGGTCACCGACGCGCTGCTGGGCCAGGAACATCCGGTGCACCGCCTCCTGGAGGGCGAGCCCGGGCTCGAGGTCCTCGACGCCGTAGTGGGTCAGCGCCCTGGCGAGCCGGTCACGGAAGCTCTCCGGAAGGGCCTCGCGCTCGACGTCCAGGGAGTGCAGGTAGGCGTGGAAGTACTCCCGCGGGCTGTGGACCTGCTGGTCGGCCTCCTCCTCCTCGCTGGCCGGGCGGTTGCGCGACAGGTCGCAGAGGTCGGCGAACGTGGTGAGGACGGCGAGCTCGGCGTCCAGCAACTCCGGAACGTCCTCCGGGAGCTCGCGACGCGCGGTGCCGTACTCGGCCACGAGTTGCCGCCCGTAGTCGGCGCTGACGTCGTATCCCATGATGAGCGCCTGCAGTGCGCCCAGGAGCGGCACGGCGGCGTCGCGGGCGGCGCGCGGCTGCACGTCCTCGTCGTCCGGGAGCGCGGCCCGCTCGCCGGTCGCCTCCTCCACGTCGTCTCCGGCGGGCTCGATCCTCAGCAGTGCGGCACCGGCGTCGACCTGGGTGTTGGGTCCGGCGAGCACCTCACGGACCCGGCCCGCGACCGGCGCGCGGACCGCTGTCTCCATCTTCATGCTCTCCAGCACGACGACCGTCTGGCCCGCCTCGACCTCCTGGCCGACGGACGCCCGCACCGCGACGACGACCGCGGGCGCCGGGGCCCGCACCAGACCGCCCACGTCGCGTGACACGCGGTGGGTCACGCCGTCGACCTCGACCAGGTGCGATCCGGTCGCCTCGACGGATACGACGGAGAACCGGTCCTCCCCCACCGTGAGCCGGCTCTCCAGGGGGCTGAGGCGGTCCATCTCGACGTCGACGTACCGGCCGTCGAGCTCCACCCGGTAGCGGTCGCGCCCCACCTTGGCCACGCCCAGGCGATAGGGCTGCCCTCGGTAGCCGAGCTCCAGGACACGCCCCGCCTCGTGCGGCGCGCGGGGTCGACCGCCGCGGGCCGAGGCGAGGAACGCCGCACGCTCCCGCGCCTCCTCCTGGTCCGACACGTCGATCGCGACCTGGACCAGCGCCACCCAGGCCTGACCCACGGGACGGTCTCCGCCGTCGATCCCGGTGCGGTCCAGCCAGCCGGTGTCCGCGGTGCCGGCCACCACCTCCGGCCGGTCGAGGAGATCGATCAGGAACGACTTCGTCGTGGTCCCACCACGCAGCACCACGGTGGTCTCACGCAGTGCGCAGCGCAGGCGGGCCAGCGCCTCGGGACGGTCCCGCCCCCAGGCGATGACCTTGGCGATCATCGAGTCGTACTGCGGGGGGATGACGTCGGCGACGCCCATCCCCGTGTCCACCCGCACTCCCGGTCCGGTAGGCAGCCGCATGAGCTCGACCCGGCCCGGAGCGGGGGCGAACCCCTGCTCGGCGTCCTCGGCGTTGAGCCGCGCCTCCACGGCATGGCCGGACTGCGCAGGTGGCTCGCCGGTGAGCCGGCCACCTTCGGCCACGTGCAGCTGCAGCTTCACGATGTCGAGGCCGGTCGTCTCCTCGGTGACCGGGTGCTCGACCTGCAGCCGGGTGTTCACCTCGAGGAAGGTGAAGAGCTTCTCGTCCGGCTGGTAGAGGAACTCGACGGTCCCGGCCCCGACGTAACCGGCGGCCTTCACCAGCGCGACGGAGGATTCCCGCAGCGACCTGTCCTGCTCGGGGGTCAGCGCGGGAGAGCTCGACTCCTCCAGCACCTTCTGGTTGCGCCGCTGCACCGAGCAGTCGCGGACGCCGAGGGCCCACACCGTGCCGTGCTGGTCGGCGATGACCTGGACCTCGACGTGCCGGCCTCCCTCGACCAGCCGCTCCATGAAGATGACCGGATCGCCGAAGGTGCGCTCCGCCTCGGCCTGGGTCCGGGTGAGCGCCTCCCCCAGCTCGCCCTCGGAACGGACGATGCGGATGCCGCGCCCGCCGCCGCCGCTCCTGGACTTGACGATGAGCGGATAGCCGATCGCGGCCGCGTGCAGGCGGCCGTCCTCGAGGCCGTCCACGGGCCCACCGCTCCACGGCGCGACGGGCACCCCGGTCTGCTCGGCGAGCACCTTCGCCTCGATCTTGGCGCCGAGGAGGCGCATGGCCTCCGGTGGCGGCCCGATGAACACCACGCCGAGATCGGCGCACAGCTCGGCGAAGGCGGGGTCCTCCGCGACGAATCCCCAGCCGACCCACGCCGCATCGGCGCGGCTCGTGCGCAGGGCACGAGCCAGCTCGTCGTGGTCGAGGTAGGGGTTGCCCGCACCGGTCTCGCGGAGGACGACGGCCTCGTCCGCGGCGCGCACGAAGGTCGCCCGGCGCTCGGCCTCGGTGTGCAGTGCGATGACACGTGTCCCGCCGCCGTGCTCTGCGTTGAGCTCGCGCACGGCGCGGATGAGCCGAACGGCAGGCTCGCCCCGATTGATCACTGCGATTCGGCCGAACACCCGTGCACCTCTCCCTTGTGGTCAGTCCACGTCGACGCCGGTGGGCCGTGCCTTTGCTACCTGTCCAACTACATGTCCAGGCCGCCGTTGACGCCCCAGACCTGTCCGGTGATGTACGCGGAGGCGTCCGCGGCCAGGAAGTGCACGACGCGGGCGACCTCCTCCGGCTCCCCCAGCCGGCCGAGCGGGATCTTCGACCTGAGCGCGTCCAGGACCTTGTCCGGAACGCTCTCGAGCATCTCCGTCGAGGTGTAGCCCGGGGTGACTGCGTTGACCGTGATCCCGAGCCCGTCGGTGGCGCCCATGCGCTGCACCTGCATCGCGGCCTCCCGAGCGAGGGTCTTGGTCAGCCCGAACAGCCCCGCCTTGGCCGACGCGTAGTTGACCTGCCCGATGCCGCCGGTCTCGCCGATGACCGAGGAGATCATCACGATCCGCCCGCTGCCGCGCTCGAGCATGTGCCTGAGCGCGGCCTGGGAGAGGTAGAAGGCGCCGGACAGGTTGACGTCGATCACCCGACGCCAGTCGTCGTCGGTCATCTTGAGCACGGTGCGATCCGCGGTGATGCCGGCGTTGTTGACGAGGATGTCCAACCGGCCGTGCCGCTCGATGACCTCCGCGACGGTGCGGCGGCAGTCGTCCGGGTTCGCGATGTCTCCGCGGTGGACGCTCATGTGGCTCTCCGGGTAGGCGCCGGCGAAGTCCTGGGCGAACATCTCGGCCCGCTCCTGGTTGCCGCTGTAGCCGGCCGCGACGTCGGCGCCCTGCCTGGCCATGCTCCGGCAGATGGCGGCGCCGATCCCCCGGGTACCGCCCGTCACGAAGGCCACCCTGCCGAGCAGCTTGTCGCCGGTCCTCGTCGTGCTCGCCTGCGTTGCTGTCACCGGGTCCTCCTCGGAGGCGGGCATCGCCGCCTCGATCCAGGTCCGGAGCCGGGTGGCGGACGAGGCCCTCCGCTCAGGCGCCGGTACGGGCAGCATCCTGCGGCGACAACGCCCTAGCAAACGGGGCCCGGTGGACGCCTTCGGCGGTGGATCACCACCCGACGGTGGGTCCCCACGCGGCACAGCCGGCCGGCCACGCGGAGTCACACACCTGCGGCCTCGGCAGCCGATCCACGAGACGTTCGACGGCGTGTGCGAACAGCCCGTCTCCCTCCGAACACCGGCAGAACTGCGACCGACCGGCCCGGGGCTCCGTCGTCCAGGGCGGCTCCGGGGCCGGGTGTCGGTCGCTGCCGTGCGTCGCGGGAACTGTCCGGCGGGCCGGAAGAGAACTGGGCGAGGGTCGCCTCCGCCCTCGCGCTGATCCCATCGGCGGCGGTGGGGGGCTGCCCCGCGCGATGTCCTGCCCGACCCCGCCTCGTCCGAGGTCCTCGCCGGTCCCTCGTCCGCTAGCCGGCAGCGGCTGTGTCGATCAGGCGCACGGTGCCGTCCTCGAAGTTCGAGACGAGCGCCTGCCGCCCGTCGGGCAGCACCGACACGCTGGTCGGGCTGTCACCGGTGGCGAGCCGAGCGGTCACGACACCGCTCTCGGCATCGACCACGGCCACGGTCCCCTCGTCGACGTTCGCCGTGTAGAAGTGCCGGCCGTCCGGGGCGTAGGTGATGTCCTGCGGTCCGGCGCCCACCTCCGGCACGGTGCTGACGACCCTGTTGGTGGCCGTGTCGATCACCGAGACGTCGTCGCTGATGTAGTTGACGACCGAGACCCGGGTCCCGTCCGGGGACAGCTCGATGCTGTGTGGACCGTCGCCCACCGGGATCGTCGTCACCACGACGTTGTTCCGGAGATCCACGACCGTCACCACGTCGGAGAAGTGGTTGGTGACGTATCCCGTCCGGCCGTCCGCGGTCACGGCGATCCAGTGTGGGCTGGGCGCCGTCGGGATGCGGGCCACCAGGTCGCCGGAGCCGGTGTCGATCACGTCCAGGTAGTCCTCGTCGTAGTAGGGCACGTAGAGCAGTCGCCCGTCCGGAGTGGTCGCCGCCGCGTACGGGCCCCTCCCCACCGGGACGGCCTTGACCACGGTCTCGGTGCGCGTGTCGAGGAAGACGACGTGGTTCCCGGTGAAGTCGTCGCCGTAGATCGAGACGTAGGCCCGCGATCCGTCGGGTGCGAAGGTGACCATCTGCGGGGGACCGTGCGGGATCGGGATGACGACCATGGGCTCGTCCGCCCTCGTGCTGAGCCGGATGACGGCGCCGGCGGCCGGATCAGCGACATAGGCGAACGTGCCGTCGGGTGAGACCGCGACGTGGTGCGGCGCCCGTCCGACGGTCATCGCCGTCCCGACCGCAGGGCTGGCCCCGCTCGCCGCCGGCGGAGGAGTGCCCGTCGACGTCGCCGGCGCGTGCTGGTGCGCCCGGCTCGAACTCTCCCCTACGGGGCGGGGAGCCGAGGCCTCCGCGCGGCCCTCCGAGGGCATGTCGACCCGGCCCCCCGCCAGCACCACGACGACGAGCACACCTGCGAGCACCGCCAGGACCACGACGGTGAGGGCGGCCTGGCTCCCGCTCGGCCGCCGTCGGTGCCTTCCATGGACGACCGGGTCGTTGCGGTTCATGGAAGATCTCCATCCGACGCTCGTGGAGATGCATGCCCGTGGAGTTGCATGGTCGAGCGGCGCGGCACCGGTCGCAAGGGAGTGATGCGCCGTTCGGACGCAGACGGACCCATGGCGACGGCTTTCCGCGCACGTCCCGAGGTCCGGACGCCGGGGCGGCTCCCCGGTCCGGTTGTCCACGTAGTCTCGGTCGGGTGAGCGTCGCCCCGCCACCGACCGTCAGCCTCGACGACCGCTTCGCCCGCGAGCTTCCGGAGATGGCCCTTCGCTGGCAGGCCGAGGAGGCTCCCGACCCCCGGCTGCTCGTGCTCAACGAGCCGCTGGCCGATGACCTCGGACTCGACCCCGCCTGGCTGCGCAGCCGCGCAGGCCTGCGCCTGCTCGTCGGCAATCTCGTTCCCGACGGTGCCACCCCGGTGGCGCAGGCCTACGCCGGGCACCAGTTCGGCGGCTTCGTCCCGCGCCTCGGGGACGGGCGCGCGCTGCTGCTCGGCGAGCTGTCCGACGGCGAGGGCCGGCTGCGCGATCTCCACCTCAAGGGCTCCGGGCGCACGCCGTTCGCGCGGGGCGGCGACGGCCTCGCCGCGGTCGGCCCGATGCTCCGCGAGTACGTCGTCAGCGAGGGGATGCACGCGCTCGGCATCCCCACCACCCGCTCCCTCGCCGTGGTGGCAACGGGACGGCAGGTGCGGCGGGAAACCCTGCTACCCGGAGCCGTGCTCGCCCGGGTGGCCAGCAGCCATCTGCGCGTCGGGAGCTTCCAGTACGCGGCGGCCACCGGCGACGTCGAGCTGCTGCGTCGCCTCGCCGACCAGGCGATCACCCGCCACCACCCCGCCGCCGCGCAGGCCGGGCACCCGCACCTGGCGCTGTTCGAGGCGGTCGTCGCCGCGCAGGCGTCGCTGGTGGCGCAGTGGATGCTCGTCGGCTTCGTCCACGGGGTCATGAACACCGACAACATGACGATCTCGGGCGAGACGATCGACTACGGGCCGTGCGCCTTCCTGGAGGCCTTCGACCCGACCACGGTCTACAGCTCCATCGACCACGGCGGGCGCTACGCCTACGGCAACCAGCCGCTGGCGGCCGAGTGGAACCTCGCCCGGCTCGCCGAGGCCCTGCTCCCCCTCCTCTCCGCGGACCGGGAGGAGGCGGTCGCACTCGCGGTCGAGTCCCTCGGCACGTTCCGTCCGCAGTACGACGCAGCCTGGTCGACCGGCATGCGCGCGAAGGTGGGCCTTCCCGCAGGCCTCGACGACGCGGTCGTGTCCCCGCTGGTCGACGAGCTGCTCGCCCTGCTCCAGGGCAACCATGTCGACCACACGTCGTTCTTCCGCCTCCTGGGCGCGGCCGCACGCGGCGACGTCGAGCCGGCGCGCCTCCTGTTCCTCGATCTCGCCGGATTCGACCGCTGGGTGGCGCGCTGGCGCGACCTCGGTCCGGAGGCCGACGGGATGGACCGGGTCAACCCCGTCTACATCCCGCGCAACCACCTCGTCGAGGAGGCCCTCACGGCCGCCGGCGAGGGCGACCTGAGTCCGCTCGACCGCCTTCTGGAGGCGGTGGCCGCTCCCTACGACGAGCGCCCCGGTCTCGAGCGCTACGCCGCCCCCGCACCGCAGGACTTCGGCGCCTATCGGACGTTCTGCGGCACCTGAGGCCGGTGCGGCCGTCGGCCTTTCCCCGGGTGTCGAGCGTTCCGTCCGTGACGGGGAGTGCCGATGACACAGGCATGCGTCCCAGCCCTGTCGCCACCTTCGCTGCCGTCGCCGCCGGCGTGACCGTCGCGGTCGCTCTGCGCCGACGTGCCGGCCGTCGCCTCGTCGCGACGACGACGGCTCCCTCTCCCCTCGCTCCCGTGGAGCCGGGAGAGCCGGTCGCCGTCCGCGAGGCCGTCGTCCTCCCCTTCCTCCGTCCGGTCGTGCCGGCACCGGCCACCGAGCAGCCGGCGGCGCCGGCCCGCTGCGGGGACAGCGGAGGCCGGACGAAGGCGGGTGTCCCGTGCGCGGCCCGGGCGACCACCGGTGGGCGCTGCCACCGCCACCCGATCGCCGCCTGAGCACGGCAGCTGCCCGCATCGAACCCGCCTGCCGGTCAGGCGAGCGGTCTCAGAGGCGGTAGACGCGCTCGGCGTTCTGGTGACCGACGAGACGAAGGACGCGCTCGGCGTCGCCGCGGGACCAGTCCCCGTCCCGCACCCACATCCCGACGATCCGGCTCATCCCGCGCCGCCACAGCAAGGAACCCAGGAAGTGCAGTTCGCTCGGTCCCCAGGCGTCCGACGAGTACAGCTGCTTGGTGAACGGAGCCACCTCGAGGGACTCGGCGATGAGCTGGGGGCTCTGGCTGCCGGCGTAGTTCAGCCCCAGGCCGATGTCGAAGTAGACGTTGTCGAACATCTGCGCCAGGTAGCCGGCCTCACGGTGGTACGGGTAGTTGTGCAGCAGCATGACCGGGACCGCGGTCGACTCCACCTGGCGCAGCCAGGGCATGAGGAGCAGTGGATTGGCCCGGTGCAGATCGAGGTCCGGATCCCCGTACCCGCTGTGCAACTGCAGCGGCAGACCACGGTCGACGCCGCACCAGAGCAGGTACCGCAGCAGCACCGGGTCGTCGAGCCGGATCTCGTCACCGAGCGACCGCAGCAGGCGTTCGGCGGCCGCCGCGACGTCGTCGTCGGACGGGCGTCCGGGGTCGACGTCGAAACCCGCGCGGTAGGCGATGATGCTCTTGGTCCCGACCGCCGACCGTGTCGCCTCCGCGAGCACCGACGGGTAGTCGGCAACGAACGCGCGCCCCGACGCCACCCGCTGGAGGAGCCCCTCGGCCACCGTCTCGAGCCGGACGACCTCGCGGGCGTCGGCAGCCGCCACCTCAGCGTGCTCCGCGGGCGTCAGGACGGCGTCCCCGAGGTAGCCGGTCTCGATGAGGTAGTTCGCGGTGCCCGCCGCCCGCAGCAGGCGCCGGTTCACCTCGTCCTCCCCCAGCGCGCACCGGCGCTCCCAGTAGTCGTCGGCGGACGCGTGCGGGTCCAGATCGAGGAGGGGTGCGCACCAACGTCGGATGGCGAAGCCGATCTGCGAGTCGAACTGGGTCCCCGCCGAGGGCGCCTTCGGTCCCTCGCTGATCATCGACTCGAACGTCGGCCGGTCGACCGACGCCCGCAGCGCGCCGTGCACGTGGTGGTCGACGAGCGGGAGGCTCGCGACCGTCTCCCCCAGTGGCCCGGGGTACGCCTGCAGATCCACCGTCACCACCCCGCGAACGGCGCGACCTGGGCGTCGCTGACCTTGCCGGCGGCCGCCTCCTCGATGCCCTGCGCGAGCAGTTCCACGGCCCGGTCGACCTCCTCGTCGGTGATCACCAGGGGCGGGGTCACCTCGAGGACGTTGCCGCCCACGTAGAAGACCACGCCGCCGAGCTCCCACACGCGGTACACGGTCTTGGCGACCAGTCGTGGATCCTTGCCGCGGCTGGCCCGGTCCGTCACGAGATCCACGCCGATCGCGAGGCCCCGACCACGCACCTCACCGACGACGTCGAGGTGCGCGGTGGCCTGCCGCAGGCCGTGCCGGAGCCGGCGGCCGGCTGCGGCCGCCCGCTCGACCAGCCCCTCCTTCGTCATCGTCGCGAGGACGGCCCTGGCAGTGGCGGCGCTGTACGGGTTACCCGCCTGCGTCAGCAACGCCGACGCGCCCGGCTCGTCGAAGACCCCGGCGGGGCCGACCGCCGCCGAGATCGGCACGCCCGCTCCCAGCGACTTCCCGAAGGTGACGATGTCCGGGGTGATCCCGTCGTGGGTGAACGCGTGCCAGCTCCCCGGTCGGCCGAGGCCGACCTTCACCTCGTCGCAGATCAGCAGCGTGCCGGTCGCCGCGCACCGGGCGGCCACGTCGGCGAGGAAGCCGTCGGGCGGCACGACCAGGCCGCCGTCGGAGAGGATCGGCTCCACGAGCAGGCAGGCGACGTCCTGGCCGGCCAGGGCCTCGTCGAGGGCAGTGAGGACCTCGGTGTACCCCTCCCGGTTCCGGTAGGGGTCGGGGTACGGCGTGAACAGCACCTGTTCGTCCGGGGCGACGCTGCCGGCCTCGACGTGCACACCGGACGCCTTCATCGCGACCCCGATGCCACCGTGGTAGCTGTGCTCGAAGGCGAGCACTTTCGGGCGGCCGGTCGCGTGGACGGCGCACCGGACGGCGACGTCGTTGGCGTCCGTTCCGGCATGGCCGAGATAGACGCGGCGGTCGCCGGAGCCGGGCGTGAGCTTCAGGAGCTCCTCGGCCAGCGCGACGGCGTCCTCGTGCACGGCGCTGAGCGCCCCTGCTCCGGGCGGCGCGGCCGCCGCCCGGAGCAGGGCCTCACGCACGGCCGGGTGGCCGTGCCCGAGACAGCAGGCCGTCCACGTCGCGGACATGTCGAGCAACCGGCGACCGCCGGCCTCCACGAGCCAGGATCCCTGGCCCGACTCGAGCGCCAGCGGGAAGAACCGGAGCTTCTCGACGCCGGCGATGATCCGATCACGGTCGTACAGGCGCTCTGCGGCCTCGTGCATCAGCGGACCTCGGAGTCGATGAAGGTGTGGTCCTTGTCGACGTCGTCGAGCTCCTGCGTGAGGGATGCGCCGATCCGGTCGGCCAGACCGCCGGCGAAGAGGGCGACGAGCAGGCCGAACACGACCCAGCCGATGGCGACGAAGGCCGGCGACAGGCCACTGGCGTCCTTCACGCTGTAGAAGATCACGACCAGGATGAACAGGCCTCCGAGCGCCGGGAGCACGAGTTCGACGGTACGGACGGTGACCTGGCCCCTGCGCCAGGCAGCGAAGACCGCCACCTCGACGAGCAGGTAGGCGAAGAGCAGGCACGTGGCGCCGACGACGGCGAAGAAGAAGTAGGCGTCGATCGCCGCGTCACCGGTGCCCATGACCGGCCAACCGGTCAACCAGGTCACCAGGTTGACGACGATGCCGACGGCGGCCATGGCGAGGACGGCATTGCGGGGGGTCCGGTGCGCCGGGTCGATGGCGGCGAACTGCCGTGGGCCGAACCCGTGACGGGCGAGCGCCATCGCGAGCCGGGCCGAGGCCATGACCGATGAGAGGTTGGAGGCGAACGCCGACAGCACGGCCGTGATCAGCAGCAGCAGCCCGAACCAGTGGCCGACATAGCCCTCGCCGAGGTCGCCCAGGGTGTTCCCGGAGCCCTGGAAGGCGGCGAGTCCGGACTCGTCGGTGCCGAAGCCGATCGTCTGGGCGAACATGACCACGACGAACAGGACGCCGGTGAGCAGGACGGAGCCGAAGAGCGCGCGCGGGATGTTCCGCCGCGGGTCGTCGGTCTCCTCGCCCAGCGCGGCGCAGGCTTCGAAGCCGGCCCAGGACAGGAACGCCGCGACCACTGCCGCGAGCACCGCGCTCAGGCCCACGCCGTCGGGCGTGAAGGTGGAGAAGTCCACGCCGGTGGAGTCCGCACCACCCTGGCCGAAGACCGCCACGACGAGGACGAGCATCGCGGCGATGCCCACGCCCTCGATCGCCAGCAGCGACCGCGACACGGTGGTGGTGTCGCGGGTGTTCATGTAACCCGTGACCAGCAGGCAGGCGACGGCCGCGATCCCGTAGCCGAGACTCGTGCCGGCGTCGAAGAGGGATCCGAGGAGCGCGTTCAGGAAGGCCCCGAACACCGCGGCGGTGCAGATGGTGAAGAACAGGTACGTGCCGAAGAGGGCGAAGCCCGCGACGAAGCCGGCGCGCGGGCCGAGCGTCGCGCCGACGAGGGCGTAGGCGCTGCCTGCGTGGTTGTACCGCTGGGTCAGCCGGATGAACCCGTAGGCCACGAGGGCCACGCCCATGAAGCCCAGGAGGAAGACCAGCGGCACGGCCTTGCCGACCGTTCCGATGATGCCCTGGCCGTTGCCGGCCATGGCGAGCGTCGGACCCATGAGGCCGAGTGAGAGCGCGAGCGCCTCCCACAGTCGAAGCTTCCGCTTTGCCATGTCACTCCTCGGTCTCGGATGGGTGGAGCACGACGTGATTCAGGAGGACCAGGCGAACCTGGTGAGTGCGTGGGCGTCCTGGTCCGCGTAGAGGGAGGACTCGTACTGGCGCACGGCGAGCACGGCGTCGTGCAGTTCCGGGCCGAGGACCGCGCGAGCCGCACCGCTGTCCCGGAAGTGCGCGATGCGACCGGCCGCGTCGTTCGGGAGTGGGACGACGGCCGCGGCCCGGGCCTGCTCCGGGGTCAGCTGGGTGGGATCGGCCTCGACGGCGGCCGGCAGCTCCAGGTTCTCCTCGATGCCGAGGGCCGCGAAGCCGAGGACCAGACCGGTCGCGAGGTAGGTGTTGGCGCCCGCGTCGACGCACTTGACCTCGACGTTGGCCCCGTGCGGGTTCCCGTTGGTGGCCAGCAGGAGGCGGACGGCGGCCTCGCGGTTCTCCACACCCCAGCAGGACGACGCGCCGGACCAGTGGCCGGGCTGCATCCGCTCGTCGGAGACGACGGTGCCGGCCAGGACCGCGATCCCGCCGGGCAGACAGCGGACGATGCCCGCGATCGCCGAGGCGCCGTCCTCCGTCAGGCCCTCGGGGAGCGAGCCGCCGGTCAGGAGCGGAACGCCACCCCGGGTGAACGAGACGTGCATGTGAGCGCCGTTGCCGGAGCCGCCCGAGAAGGGCACCGGGGAGAAGGTGACGCGCAGTCCGTGGTCCCGGGCGGCCCGGCCGATGACCGCCCGGGCGAGCAGCACGTCGTCGGCGGCTGCGACCGGTTCTCGCGGTGGCAACGAGATCTCGAACTGCCCCATCCCGTACTCGGCATGGATCTGCTCCACCGGGGTCCCGGCGGTGTCCAGCCGCTCGCACAGGTCAGCGGCGAACTGGCTCAGCTCGCTGTACACCCCCGCGCCGTAGCAGGGCCAGCCGTCGCGCTCGCCCAACGGGCGCCCGGCCTCGTCCAGCAGCCCGAACTCGAGCTCGTTGCCGACCAGCGCCTCGATGCCGAGCGCCGCCAGCCGCTCGACCTGGCGGCGGGTCACGCTGCGCCAGCAGTACGGCGACAGCTCCCCGGTCTGGTCCCGGACGTCGGCAGGGGCCCAGCCGAACCCGTGGTCGAGGACGACCGCCCGCTCGAGGTCGGCGGTGAGCCGGAGATCGCCGACGACGCCCAGCTCGGGGGTCATGGCGATCCCGTTGTCGACGCAGAAGACCGGCCACGTCAGTGAGGCGCCCATGCCGGACCGGGCGAAGGACTCGATCCGCCGCGCCGGGACGGTCTTGGCGCGGATGACCCCGCCCGAGTCGCTGATGACGCCGGTGAGCGTCCGGACGCCCGCTTCCCGGAGACGTCGGGCATGCCGCTCGACCTGCCCCTCGACACGGAGCTGGGCAGAGGAGTCGCTCGGTGGGGCTGGTGGCACTTGACGCGTCCGTTTCGTGAAAGCGATTCTCGGACCCGATGTAACGTTTGTTACATGGCGGGGTCTTTATACCGGTCAGGGATCCGCCTTGAGAAGGGTGTTGTCGACTTGTGTCGGTTGCTGGGATACGTGTCCGAGAGGCCCTTGTCCGCCGTCGAGGGCCTGGGCCCCACGGAGTTCCAGACCTTCACGTCGTTGTCCGCCGTGCACGGCGACGGCTGGGGAATGGCCTGGGCCCGACCGGGGAGCACGCGGGTGGAGGGGGCGACCTCACCGGTGTCGGCGGCTGACGACCCGTCCTACTTCGAACTGGCCGGGCAGGCCCTCGGCTCCGCCGGGCTGGTCCACCTCCGCTGGGCCACGGACGGACTCGTCGTCCACTCGATGAACACGCACCCGTTCATCGACGGGGCCTACGCGCTCGCGCACAACGGCAGCATCTCGCCGATCGCCGTGCTGGAGTCCCTGCTGTCGGAGCGCAGCCGGGCGGCGCTGAAGGGCACCACCGACAGCGAGCGGTACTTCCGCCTCGTCCTGCAATGCATCGAGGAGACCGGGGCTGAACGGACCGGCCTCGCCCGCGCGGTCGGGCTGCTGCACGAGCACTTCCCCGAGGCCAGCCTCAACGCCCTCTTCCTGACCCCCACCCGGCTGTACGCGGTGCACGTCAACAGTGGGGCCGCCACTCCTCTGGACGACCTCCGGGAGCTCGTGGGCTCCGACGACGCCATGCCCCACGGGCACGCCACCGCGTACTTCGACATGGCGTACAAGGTCAGCCCCACTGCGGTGCACGTCATCTCCAGCGGCCTTCCGGACGAGGGATGGACGCCGGTGCCGGCCGACAGCATCCTGGCCATCGACCTGAGCACCCGCGAGACCGAGGTCCTTGATCCCCTGGCGCTGCCCTCTGCACAGTGACCCCGTGTCCATCCGCGACGCCCTGAAGGCCGACCTGTCGACGTTCAGCCCCCAGGAGCGGCGGGTCGCCCGCGTGCTGCTCGCCGACTATCCCCGAGCAGGGCTCGGGACCAGCGCGGAGCTCGCGACGGCAGCCGGCGTCAGCCCACCGACGGTCGTCCGCTTCGCCCGCAGCCTGGGTCACACCGGCTTCCCGGCCCTGCAGCAGGCGTTGCTCGACGAGCTCTCCGAGCGCGTCGCGTCGCCGCTGTCGCTCTACGAGGACAGCCGGGCCAACCGCGCCGAGGGGCACTGGCTCGAGCGTGGGGTACAGCTCGCGACGGACTCGATCGCGCGGTCCCTGACGTCCATCCCCAAGGCCGAGCTCGATGCCGCGGTGACCCTGCTGGCCGATCCCCGGATGCGGGTGACGGCCGTGGGCGGGCGGTTCTCCGGTTACCTCGCGGGCTACCTCGCCCGCCATCTGCGGCAGATCCGACCCAACGTCTCGGCACCCGGCGACGGGCAGACGATCGACGCGGCGGACGTGATCGACGCCGACCGCAGGAACGTCTTCGTCGTCTACGACTTCAGGCGCTACCAGGCGAGGACCGTGGAGCAGGTCACCCAGCTCGCCGACGCCGGGGCGCAGATCATCTGCATCACCGACGAATGGCTCTCCCCCGCCGCCCAGGTGGCCACGGTCGTCCTCCCCACCTCGGTGCGGTCGTCCGGCGCCTTCGACTCCGCCGCGGCCGCCTTTCTGCTGACCGAACTCCTGGTCGACGCGGTCCTCGACCGGCTCGGACCGACCGCGATCGAACGCATGGTCAGGTGGGAGGAGGCCAGCGCCAACGAGGTGCTGGACTGACCACCCGGTCGGTCTCCGGCGGCCAGGTAGCCGCCGCCCGCCCCCTCCGCCGCGCGCTCGGGAAGGGCTTGCATCTGGCGCCCGCCGCCGTCCTCCCGGTGACGACGCGCCCCGCGACGCGTCGTCGTGCTCGGGGCCGGTCACCCGGGAGTCGGTCCCTCCTCACTGTCACCGTGCAGCACGCGCTCATTCCCGGTGCGGTGGTGCCGGTGCAGGAAGCCGAGCGCCGGTCGGCGCGGGTGACGTGGAATCCGACGGAAGAACCTCGGGCCGGCAGCGGTGGCCATCCCGGCCCTCCGAACGGCTCGCGCACCTGGTGATCGTTCCGGGGCGAGGGGATCGGGCGTCTCGGCTCCGTCGTCGCCGACGGGTGACGACGCCGTGCGACCCGTTGCCCGGGTCGCCCTGCGGACCCGTTCGCCGACGAGCGAGCGGGCGTTCCCCCACCACCGGGGGGCCGACGGCACGTGGGACGCCACCTGCTTCGGGGCCGTGGCCAGGGCGCCGGCGGCGCCCCGCAGAGGGGCACGGAGCGAAGCGGGGTTGCGCAGCACGGCGACCACCCTCCGCGCCATCACGCCGGAGAGCCGGGCGGCCATGCCGGCGAGCGGTGTGCGTGGAGGGGTCGCCGGGCGCCTGGGCGCGCGCGCCAGTCTCTTCTCGCGTTCCCAGCGAGCGGTGGACGTGCGAGCCAGTGCGATCACCAGGGCCGTCACCGCGACGAACCCGACGGCGGTCAACGTCAGCGATGACACGACGACACCCCCGATACGGCCGCGCATGTTCCGGCTCTCGGTCGTCCGCAGCAGTGAGACGACGATCCCGCCAACAGGACGGGTCATCAAGGCGATCCGCTGCGAATGTCCTCAACCGTTATGGACGGACCCGCGCGCCCCGAGCGCGGGGGCGTCGCGGTCGAGGGTCGTCGACGACGAACCGGTGAGGGACGCGCCAGGAATCCATAGGCACGGGCTCGCCGTCACGCCGCGGCGGCACGGTGGCCGGGCTGGGGACGACCCACCCACGCCGCCGAGAGCTGGCGAGCGGGGCGCACCCGGGGAGGCCCCGGGGCCCCGCCCGTCGCCAGCATGCGGCCGACGGAAGGGGCGTGCAACAGCCGTCCAGGACCGGACGTGTGCAGGTGGCCGGTGTCAGCCCCGCGCGGAACCGGCGGCGCCGCCCGCACGGGCGCGGGAGGCGGCCTGCTCGCCCAGCAGCCATCGCAGGCAGCGCGCCGGCGTCAGGACCGACCACAGCCCCACCCGCCCCGGCACGCCGGCCGCGGCACGGACGACGCGCACCCCCAGGCGCAGCAGGTCGGCGTACTCCGGAGGCCTCGTCTTTCCGGTGGCGTACTCCGGAGGCCTCGCTCCTCCGGTGGAGCGGGGCCCGGCCACTGACGACGCAGCCGGCGGCCCCTGCATCAAGAGGTCGACCGGCGTGTGGCGTCGCGGGTTCCGCAACGAGTCGAACGACGGGATCGCCGGCGCGGCCCGCGACTCCTCCTCGGCCGGTTCGGGCTCCGGATCGCTCGCCGGGCGGGCGAGTTCCCGGTGCCCGACTCCGGGCGAGGCTTCGCCCCGGCCGGCGCTCGTGGACGGTTCCGGCACGACGAGCCGGATCGCGGCGATCATGCCGGGGCCCAGGCCGTTGACGGCGGCCAGATCCCGTCGGGTGAGCGCCGCCAGGTCGCCGATGCTGGCGACCCCGGCGCGGGTCAGCGCGGTCACGGCCCGCCCGGGCAGGCCCAGGTCACCGATCGATCCTGCGCGCACGTCCTCGGGCGACCTCTTCGGCATGACGTCCGACCATATCGCCGTCCCGCCACCGGCGAACGGCGAGCCCGTGGGATGCAGGGTCGCTGGTCATCGGCGGCCGAGGTCGTCGTCAGGTCTCCTCGCCGGTCGCCGGCCGGTTCGCCATCTGCGCTTCGTACTGCCGCTGCGTGGCCCAGCGGTCGACCTCGGCCAGCCGCCGCCGTTCGAGCTCAGCGAGGCGGCTTTCGGGCGCTGCCACCACAAGGAATCCGGCATGCCGCTCCCAGACGTCGAGACCGAGCGGCAGGTTCAGCAGGGCCGCGACGCTTCCTCCGGTGGTCGGCGTCAGGCGGGCGATCCACGTCTGCTCACTGTCGGCCACGCCGACCTCCTTCCGCGCAGCGAATCGCTCCCGCCGCTGGTGCGCGGTGAACGCGGGCTGCGGCAGATCCGGTTCGACGTTCAGCGCTCCGGCTCTCCGAACACGTGCCGGATGAACTCGAGTGCGGCGGGACGATTCTCCTCCCAGCAGGGCTCGATCTGGTCCGCCGGCAGGATGAACCCACCGTCCAGCGCGGACACCGGGCGCAGCTCGATCGTGAAGGACGGGACGTCGTAGACGCCGTAGGCCCAGTCGACGGTGTCCCCCGCCGTCGGGTAGAGCTGCGAGGCCTGCTGCGCGGTGTAGATCTCCCCGTGCGCTGCCCGGATCAGCCGCTCCATCTCCTCGGCCAGACTCCGCATCTCGCTGCGATCTGCGTCGTCCTGGACCGGCTCGAGCGTGTAGCCCCAGGGGAACAGGATCAGCTGGGAGTAGCTGTGGTAACTCAGGACGCCGTCGAAGAGCTCCCGCGCGAAGAGGTCACGGACCGCGCGCACCTCCGGCTCGGAGAACGCCCGCGGGCCGACGTACGTCTCGTCCGAGGGAACGTGGCTGGAGGTGCTGATGTCCAGCGTGCCCCACATGTAGCCGTAGTTGCGGTTGGGGTCGACGCCGATGCTGCCGCCCAGGTTCCGGCGCCGGTTCTTGCGCCAGAGCCGGTTCGCGGTGCGCGTGTGCTCGTGCCCGTCCGGGTTCACCATCGGGGCGACCCACACTTCCCCCTGCTGCAGCCACCGCTCGACGGGCTGGGACGAGGAGTTGTCGAGCAGGTGCTCGGCCAGCCGGTACGGGACCTCCACCGAGATCCACTCCCGCGCGTGGTGGCAGCCGAAGAACGCCACCTTGCGCGCGCCGCCCCGGCGCTCTCCGATGCGCAGCGCCCACAGCGGCCGCCCCTCGATACTGCGCCCGATCTCGTGCAGCTCCGCGATCTCCGGGTGCGACTCGGCGAGGCGCCGGAGGTCCTCCTCCAGGGTCGCCACCGTGTGGTAGCCCGACAGCGCCGCCGCCGTCGCGAACGTCGACAGGTACGGCTCGACCATCTGCAGCTGCTCGACGCCGTATCCCATCGCCTCCAGCCGGCCGGCCTGGTACTCGTCGGCCTGCAGGACGACGAAGTCGGGTGTGACCTCCCACACGTCCAGGCCGAGAGGAGCGCCGGCGAGTCGGGCGAGCGGTGCCCGGGCAGTCGTGGACGTGACCCTGGCGATCAGGCTCGCCATCGTGACCTCCCGTTCCCGCCGGTCCCTGCAGCAGGAGACCACCGGCGGCCTGGACCGACGGTGGAACCGCGGCCGCACGAGGTGGTTGCGCGAGAGACTAGGCCTGCCCGCAGGAGAAACCCCGGGTCGTCGTCGCGCGGGTCCCGGGCACGTGGCGCTGCGTACGAGCCGCGATCGGCCCTCGTCCTCGGGACGCCCTCGACGGATTCGTCACCGGGGCCGGACTCCGCTTCGGAGCTGACCAGGGGTTTCGAGAAGTCTCGTCAAGAAGTGACGTTCTGCTCGTGATGTTTCGTCACTCACGTGCCCCGGGTCGGGGCGCGGAACGGCCGATGGTGGGCACATGTCACGCCGGCTTTCCATTGCGGGGACCACCTGGGCGGACCGACAGGTCGCCTCCGAGCCGTCGTCGGCCTGGTGGCGGACGGCCGTGGTCTACCAGGTGTACCTGCGCAGCTTCGCCGACAGCAACGGCGACGGCATCGGGGACCTGGCAGGCGTCCGCTCCCGCCTGCCCTACCTCGCCTGGCTCGGCGTCGACGCGTTGTGGATCAATCCGCACTACCCGTCCGGCGGCGCGGACGGCGGTTACGACGTCGTCGACTACCGGGCGGTCGACCCCGACTACGGCGATGTCGCCGACCTCGAGGCCCTGGTCGCCGACGCCCGTCGACTGGGGCTGCGCGTCGTCCTCGACGTCGTCCCCAACCACACCTCGGACCGTCACCCGTGGTTCCAGGCCGCTCTCGCCGATGCCGACTCCCCCGAGGCGTCCCGCTACCACTTCGCTCCCCCCTCCGAGGCGCCCCCGAACAACTGGCAGTCGTTGTTCGGTGGCCCGGCGTGGTCGCGGACGCCGGACGGTCGCTGGTACCTGCACCTCTTCGCCCCCGAGCAGCCGGACCTGAACTGGCGCGACCCCGCGGTGGCCGCCGACTTCGAGAAGACCCTGCGCTTCTGGCTGGACCGGGGCGTCAGCGGCTTCCGCGTGGATGTGGCCTACGGCCTCTTCAAGGACCCCGCACTCCGGGACAACCCCGGCGGCTACTCCCCCACCTTGTTCGGTCACGGCCCCGAGCAAGCCATGACGTGGAATCAGCCCGAGGTGCACGACGTGTGGCGCCGCTGGCGATCCATCTGCGACGAGTACCCGGACACCATGCTCGTCGGTGAGGTCTGCCTGGCCGACCTGGATCAGGTGGCGCTCTACTCCCGGCCCGACGAGATGCACCAGTCCCTGTCGTTCCGGCTGCTCAAGTCGCCGTGGTCGACCGAGGCCTTCGCCGACGGCGTGCGCACCGCCCTGGAGGCGTTCGCCCAGGTGGGCGCCCCGGTCTCCTGGGTGCTCGGCAACCACGACAAGGACCGTCAGGTCAGCCGGTTCGGCGGCGGGGCGCTCGGCACCGCACGGGCGCGCGCCGCGGCGCTGCTGATGCTGGCTCTTCCCGGCTCCGCCTACCTCTACGCCGGCGAGGAGCTGGGGCTGCCGCAGGCCCACGTGCCCGACGAGGCCAAGCGCGACCCGATCTTCTTCCGGAGCGGCGGTGCCCGGACCGGCCGTGACGGCTGCCGCGTGCCGATGCCGTGGAACACCGCGGAGAGCCTGGGCTTCTCCCCTGCCGGTGCCGCCGAGCCGTGGCTGCCGGTTCCACCCGGGTGGGACCGGTACGCGGTCTCCCGTCAGCACCGGGACGGCGGCTCGATGCTGACCCTGTACCGGCGAGCCCTGGCCCTGCGCGGGGCACACCCGGCGCTCGGTTCCGGTACGGCGACGGTCGACACGGACGGCGACGTCCTCACCGTGCGCTGCGTCGGGGGGGACGAGACGGTGCGCTGCGTGGTGAACATGGGCACCGAGACGGCCCTCGTCGGCTGCTCCGGCTCCGTCCTGCTCGCCTCGACCGCGCGCCTCCACCGCTCCGGTGGCGGCCTCGCCCTCCCCCCCGACACCGCGGTCTGGCTCATCGAGGACTGATCGCGCCGGACGGGCGTCCCGGAGCCGGGTCCCGGGTCCTGCCGCGGTCGGCGCGCTCAGTCCGCGTCGGCCCAGGAGCCGACGACGGCGACGTCGAGCGGGAAGTCGACGGGGAAGCTCCCGAAGAGCAGCCGGCCGGCTTCCGCCGCAGCACGGCGCACCTCCTCGGCGACGGCGTCGGCCAGGTGTTCGGGCGTGTGCACCACCACCTCGTCGTGGAGGAAGAAGACCAGATGCGGACGCCGGCTCAGCGTCCCGGTGCCGCACAGCCGCCACAGCCGGTTGCGCAGGTCGGCCAGCCAGCACAGAGCCCACTCGGCGCCGGTGCCCTGGACGACGAAATTGCGGGTGAACCGGCCCCACGCCCGGCGGTGGCGGTCCCGGTCCTCGGTGGACCGGTCCTCGTCGGGCGGCTCCCCGAGCTCGAGCGGACGCTCGGCCCATGCCCCCGTGGGGGCCGGGGACCCCCGGCCGAGCAGGGTGTGCACGACCTCGCCGCGCTCCCCGGCCCGAGCGGCCGCCTCGACCAGCCCGATCGCCCGGGGGTAGCTGCGGGCCAGCCGGGGCATCATGCGCCCGCTCTCGCCCCGCGTGCCGCCGTACATCGCCCCGAGCATCCCCACCTTGGCCTCGGCCCGGGTCGCCACGGTGCCGGTGTCGACCATGCCCTGGTACAGGTCCGACGACCGCGCCGCCTCCGCCATGGCCGCGTCCATGCTCATGCCGGCGAGCACGCGCGGTTCCAACTGAGCGACGTCGGCCACGACGAAACGCCAGCCGTCGTCGGCGACCGCCGCCGGGCGCACCTGTGCGGGGACGGAGAGGGCGCCGCCGCCGTTGGAGGCCCATCGCCCGGTCACCACGCCGCCGGGCAGGAAGTACGAGCGGAACCGCCCATCACGCACCCAGGCGTCCAGCCAGTTCCACCCGTTGGCCTGGAGCAGCCGCGACAGCTTCTTGTACTCCAGGAGCGCCGGGATGCCGGGGTGCCGGAGCTGCTCGAGCGTCCAGGAACGGGTGTCGCTCACCGGCAACCCCGAGGTCTGGAGCGCGCGCAGCAACCCGCCGGGCGAGTCGGGGTTCAGCCCGGGCGCCCCGAAGGCCGCGCGGATCTCGGCCAGCAGTCGCTCGAGGGCCGGCGGTCGCCGGCCCGGCGCCGGACGGGGGCCCAGGAGCCCGGTCAACAGGCGTTCGTGCACGTCCGCCCGCCACGGCAACCCGGTATGGGTCATCTCCGCCGCCGCCAGCGCGCCGGAGGACTCGGCGGCGAGCAGCAGACCGAGGCGCCCCCGGCCCGGCGAGGCGGCCAGCGCGGCCTGGTGACGCGCGTGCTCGGCTACCGGGTCGAGACCGTCGGCGGGGTCGTCGAGGGGGAAGAGGGCCGGATCGGTTGCGGTCACCGGTTGGAGGGCGTCCCACCCCGGGGTCTCCTCGCCGACGAGCACGGCCTGATCGACCAGCGGGGACCGCCGGAGGACGGCGTGGCCGAGCCGCAGGTCGGCGCAGCGCTCGACCCGGACGCCGGCCTCCAGGAGCGCCGGGTACCAGCGGGTGGTGTCGTTCCACACCCAGCGGACGGGCGAGGCCTCGCGTTCCCGGACGAAGTCCGGGAGGTCGGCGGAGGGGAACCGGGTGACCCGCGCGGGCGTGTCGTCGTCGAGGCACTCCGACGCCTCGACGGTGGCCTCGCCGCGGCGCGCGAGGAGGACCCGGTTCATCTCCGCAGTGTCGCCGACCGGTCCGACAGAGACCTCCAGCCCCGTGCCGTCCGCAGCGGAGCGCCACACTGGCACGGTGACCTCGCTGCCTCCCGAACGCTCCGCGGCGCGCGGCATCGTCCGCCTGCTCAACACCGCCGCCGGACGGGTGCTGTGCCTCGCCGGCGACGTCGACGGGGTGGCGGTCGACTCCTTCGTGCGGCGCTACGGCCGCGAACCGGTACGGATCGACGCCATCGACGCGGGCTCGGTGACCGGGTTCTCGGCGCCGGCGCTCGAGCTCGTGCTCGACCACCTGGACGCTGCCGCGCGAGCAGGACGGCCGGTGGCGCTGTCCAGCTCTCCCGCTGTGGAGCGGCTGCTCAGGAGGGCGTCGTCGGTCGCCCAACGCCGAGCAGCCGGAGGTTCGCGAGAAAAGTGCTAAAGGTGCAGGTCAGACGCGCCGATGAGGCGGTGTGACCCGGACCGCCGAGGTGAATCGGAGGCGCAGCCCCGCTGCCGCGCCGTCCCTCGATGGCGTGCGCGCCGCCGAGCTGTCGGCGTCGGTCGCCGAACTGGAGAACCTCTCGCGCTTCGACCACGGCGACCTGGACCAGGACGCGGAGAAGGCGGTGGCGGCCGCCCGTGAGCTCGGCCTCGGTGAGCTCGAGCAGCGCGCCCGGCTGGTCCTGGCCGACCTGCTCCGGCGCCGCGGGAACGTCGCGGACGCCGCCCGCCAGGCCCAGAAGATCCACCGGTGGGCCACCGCGCACGACTCCCCGCAGCTCCAGGCTCGCAGTCACTTCGTCCTGACGGCGGTGTTCCAGGAGCTCGGTGACGTGTCCCTCGCCCTCGAGCACGCCGTTCGCGCCGTGGAACTCCTGGCAGATGACGTGGCGCCCACAGCACGGATCGACCACCTTGCGCGCCTGGCCGACTGCCTGGGCCTCAGCGGGGATCTCACGGCGCGGGACCGCTACGACCACGTCCTGCGGCTCGCCGAGGAGCTCGGTGACGTCGACCGCCAGCTCATGGTGCTCAACAACCGCGCGTACTACGAGACCCTGTCGGGGTCGTTCGAGGAGGTGCTGGCCTGGAGCACCAAGCTGCAGGAGCTGGCCGACCGGCACAGCCTGCCCATGAGCGTCGGCCGGCTCGACACCATCGGTCGGGCGCTGATGGGACAGGGGCGCCTCGAGGAGGCCGAGGCCGCGCTGCTGCCCGGACTGCGCCCGGAGGCCCTGCAGGCGTCGCTGGACGGCGACGCCGGTGCGGACTTCCTCCTGACCCTGGCCGAGATCAGGCGCCGGCGCGGCCATCTGGGAGAGGCCCAGGAGACTCTGGACGAGTGCGTGCGCCGCTGCGACGAGTACGGGCTGACCTCGATCCGCGTACGCGCCCGGTGCGAGCAGGCCGAGCTGCACGCCGCGAGCGGTTCCTTCCGCTCGGCGTTCGAGGAGCACAAGCTGTACTGCGCCGAACTCATGGAGCTGCAGTCGGCGGAGCGGGACGCCCGGGCCCGGGCGCTGCAGGCGATGTACGAGACCACGGAGGCGCGGCGGCAGACCCGCCGGTACCGCGAGCTCTCACTGCGGGACCCGCTGACGGGTCTCTACAACCGCCGCTACGTGGACGGTGTACTCCCGCGGCTCCTGCGCGGTCGTGCTGGAGTCGCCGAGCCGGTCACGGTGGCCCTGCTGGACCTGGACCACTTCAAGCGCATCAACGACACGTGCTCGCACGAGGTCGGCGACCAGGTCCTGTGCACGGTCGCCGAGCTGCTGATGAAGGCCGGTGCGTCGTTCGGCGGACCGAACGCCGGTTCCTTCGTCGCCCGCATGGGCGGTGAGGAGTTCCTGCTGGTCCTGGTCGGCGCCACTCCGTCGGCCGCGACGGGGCACCTGGAGGACGTCCGCCGGACGATCCGCACGCACCCCTGGGCGGAGGTGACCGGCGGTCTGCCCGTCACGGTGAGCATCGGGGCGGCCAGCGTGGCGGCACTGACCGTCGCGACACCCGCGGAGGTGCTCGGCCGGGCCGACGGGCACCTGTACCTGGCCAAGCGGTCAGGACGTGACCGGGTCGTCGGCGACGAGGCCTGACCTCGGTCGTCAGCCGTTCCCGAGCTCGGGCGCGAGCCGCGGGTCGCCGGTCCCGGGGCCCCCCGCGGTGTCCAGGACCTCGTGCACAACGCCGGCACTCCCGCCGCCCCGCCGCTCCGTTTCCGCGGCGGCCAGCACGAGTCCACCCGGCAGGTACTCGATGCCCGTTGCCGCGCCGAGCTCCGCGACCGACGTGAACTCGTGTCCGAGGGCCTCCAGCGCGGGGCCGTACGCCGCGATGAAGGCGGGCTCCGCATCGGTCGTCGCGGTGTTGCGCTGGCTGGCCCGGGGCGCCGCGATCGCCTCCGCGAGGTTCATGTTCCGGTCGATGCGGTTCACCAGCGTCTGGAGCAGGGTCGTGATGATCGTGCTGCCACCCGGTGAGCCGAGGGCGAGCACCGGCCTGCCGTCGTCCAGCACGATGGTCGGCGACATGCTGCTGCGCGGACGCTTGCCCGGGGCGGGCAGGTTCGGCTCGGGCCGGGTCGGGTCCGCCGCCTTGAACGTGAAGTCGGTGAGCTCGTTGTTGAGGATGAATCCCCGGCCGGGGACGGTGATCCCGCTGCCGCCGGTCTGCTCGATGGTCAGCGTGTAGCTCGCGACGTTCCCCGCCGCGTCGGCGACGGTGAGATGCGTGGTGGAGGGTCCCTCGGCGCCCGCCCCCGCGGTCGGCCGGTCCTCCGCCGGGCACGGACCGTACTGCCCGTCCGGGCTGCCCGCGGCTACCGGCGTCACCGATGCCGTGCCCGGATCGATGGCGCAGGCCCGCTCGGCCGCGAACCCGTCGGAGAGCAGCTGGGCCAGGGGCACCTGGGTGTACGCGGGGTCACCCACGTAGACGTTCCGGTCCGCGAAGGCCAGGGCGCTCGCCTCGAGGTAGTGATGCAGAGCGGGCACGTCGGGCATCGAGCTCAGGGGGAACAGCTCGAGGATGTTCAGGGCTTCACCGACGGTCGAGCCCCCGCTCGACGGCGGGGCCATCCCGTAGATCTCGAGCCCGCGGTAGTCGATCCTCGTGGGCTCGCGGAACGGGACGTCGTACCGGGCGAGGTCCACCGTGTCGAGCAGTCCCGGTCGCACGTCACCGGTGCCCGCGGCCTCCGGCGGGTCCTGGGCCGTCCGGACGATCTCCTCGGCGAGCTCTCCCGTGTAGGCCGTCTCCGCACCCTTGCCGGCCAGCAGCTCGTAGGTGCGGGCCAGATCCGGATTCCGGAACACCGAACCCACCTCGGGGAGAGCACCGTTCGGGAGGAAGAGCTCGGCGGTGGGCTGGAAGCGACGGAACTTCTCCTCGTTCTCGGCGGTCTGCTGCCGGAACGTCTCGTCGACGACGAAGCCCTCGTCGGCCAGCCGGATCCCACCCTGCAGGGCCTCGGCGAGCGAGAGGGTGCCGAACTCCTCGAGCGCCCGCGACCAGGTGAGCGGCGTGCCCGGCGTGCCCACGGACAGGCCACTCCGGACAGCTTCCTGGAACGGCAGGGCGTTGCCCTCGTCGTCGAGGAAGGCGCCGGCGCCCATCGCCAGAGGAGCGGTCTCCCGCCCGTCCAGCGTGAAGACCTTGCCGGTCGCGGCCTCGAAGTAGACGAAGAAGCCTCCGCCACCGATTCCCGCGGAATAGGGCTCGGTCACGCCCAGTGCGGCGGCCGCGGCGACTGCCGCGTCAGCCGCGTTGCCGCCGTCGGCCAGGACGTCCAGACCGACCCTGGTGGCATCGGGATCGACCGTGGCGACCGCGCCCCCGGTACCCACCGCGAGGGGCTGCTTCCCCGGCGGTGAGCCGCCTGCGGCGGCGGTGGCAGGAGCGCCGGCCACGAGAACGCCTGCAGTCAGCCCGGACAGGGCCAGCAGCGTGGTACGCCGACGCGGCATGGAGACTCCTCGAGGGTCGTCGATGCGCAGGCACACATCGGACACCCGCGGGCCGTGTCGCGCCAGCCGGTCGGACACCCGGCCTCGGTCAGCTCGTCCAGCGCAGCCCGAGGATCACCGTGTCGTCCCGTCCGCCGTCGACGTCCGGCATCTGCATCAGGTGGTCCAGGACCGTCGGCAGTGGCTGCGCGTTCGCGGCGGCGGCCGTGGACCGCAGTCGTTCCAGCCCGGCGTCGATCACCTCGCCCCGGCGTTCCACCGCGCCGTCGGTGAAGGCCAGCAGCGTCGTCGGCCCGGAGACCCGCGCCTCGGCCACTGCTGGCGGGGCCGGGGTCGCCACCCCGACCGGCGGCGCGACGGCGCAGTCCAGGAACTCCGCCCTACCGCCGGTCATGAGCAGCGGGCCGAAGTGCCCGGCCGACACGACCCGGACCAGGCCCGCTACCGGGTCCAGCTCGCCGAGCAGCACGGTGGCGAACTGGTGGTCGACGCTGACGTCGAGCAGGCCGCGCAGCTTCGTCAGGACGGTCGCGACGTCGTCGCCCTGGGCGACGTAGGCGCGCACGGCGAAGCGGAGCGCGGCCATCGTCGTCGCCGCGGCCAGCCCCTGGCCGGAGACGTCGCCGACGACGAACACCGAGCGCCCCGACGGGCCGGGGATGACGTCGTACCAGTCGCCGCCGACCTCCAGCTCGTCGACGCCGGCGACATAGCGGGCCGCGACCTCGATGCCGTCCACGCTGGCCACCTCGGGCAGCAGGGCGTGCTGCAGGGTGCCTGCGATGCCGCGCTGCTGCCGGTAGAGCTGCTCGTTGTCGGCAGCCAGCCGCTCGGCGGTGGTCCGACGCCGGGCGAGGCTCCCCGCGGTCATACCGCCGGCAACGGCCAGCACGCCGCCGACGCCGAGCACGATCCACGGCAGGGTCGCCGACAGCGGGCCGGTCAACCCGATGCGGGACGCGGCGACGACGGTGAAGGTGGTGTCGCCGAACGGCACCCGCGTGGTGACGGTGTCCCCTCGGATCGGGAGGGGAGCGGTGGCCTGCACCAGCTGGTCGGCGTCGGTCCCTCGGCCGAGGAACACCGCCATGTCCAGACCGCCGAAGGCGTCACCCGCCTCCACCGAGACCTGGCGGTCCAGCGGTACCTCCGCGTACACGACGAGGTCCCCGGTCTGCTCCGCGGGCATCAGCGCGTAGGCCAGTCGCGGCTCGGGGCGCTGCACGATCCCGGCGACGGCCAGTTGCCCGGTCGGCTCGAGCCCCGCGAGGAACGTGTCCCGGTCTTCCTCCGGCGCCTGCGGGTCGGGACCGTGCAGGGCCACCTGCTCGACCTGGTCCCCGTTGACCCGCCACAGGGAGAACGACATGCCGGGCCAGATCGCCGTCGCGGCCGCGAAGCGGGTGAACGGCTCCGGGCTGCCGTTCGTCGCGTCGGCGACCTGGCCGGCGTCGAGCATCTGCGTCTGGATCACCGCGACCTGGGTGGCGAGCAGGGTCGCGGCCTGGTCGACCTGCTGAGCCAGCAGCCGCTGCTTGTTGTTCGCGTTGACCGCGGACGCGAGCCAGGCCAGCACCACGGTGATGACCAGGACCACGGCGGTGACGATGACGCTGACCCGGCCGGGGGCGGTCCGCAACCCGCGCAGGCGTCCCTTGCCGGCCGCCACGGCACGGTCAGGGCCGGCCGACTCGCGGCGGGACCCGGTCGGCCGCGCACGTGCAGCCGTGCCGGCTGCGGTCCTTCCGGAGGCCCCCACCGCCGTCGGCTGCGCCGGTGGGCTCGTCGGCCCGGCCGCGGCACCGATCGAGTTCCGCGACCGGGCAGCCTCCTCGGTGACGTCCACGCGGGCCCACACGACCTTGCGCCCGTCGTCCTCAGCCGTCCAGCCGTGGGCCCCGGACAGCTTCGCGATGAGGTGCAGACCCAGGCCCCCGAGGGCGGCGTCCCGGTCGAGGGCCAGGACGGGCGGTGAGTTCCCGGCCGCGTCGCTGACCTCCACCAGCCAACCGGAACCCGCGTCGCTCACCGCCACCCGCACCGGTCCTCGACCGTGCCGCAGCGCATTGCTCACGAGTTCCTCGAAGACCAGCAGCAGCCGGTCCAGGTCGTCGTCGCGGGCACCTGGCGGCCGGCCGCCGTCGGCGAGCACCGTGCGCAGTTGCATCCGGAGCGCGCGCAGCTCGGCGAGCGTGGTCGGAGCGCCGTGCAGCACCGCATCCACCGGAGAGCCCAAGTGCGGCCGCGGGCGGTGCATCCACGGCGCCTCGATCATGAGCCTCATTTCGGCGACGGTGCCGGCCGGCAGCGCCGGGGCACATGTGTGGTCCGTGACTGTGGATCGGCAGCAGCTCGGTCCCCTCGGGTCGGTCAGCACGATCCGCAACGGCTCGGTCCGTACGAGCACGTTACCCAGTGGAGTCGCGCGCTCTCGACACGGACACGGGAGAACCCGCTGCCGCCGAGAATGCCGCGGTGGGGCCGGGCGCCGAGCCCCCGTGCGGCTCGGACGACCGTGGGAACCCGGATCCCCACCGGGGTTCCCAGGTGGCACCCGGCCGGTCACCTCCGCGGCCGGCGCCCCACCCAGCGGACGCGAGGGGCCGGCAGGCGTCGTGGCCGTCGGAGACCTCGTTCATGTCCACGTACGTCGTCGGACGGCGTTACGAAGCCACGTGACTCCCGTGCTCCTCGGGGGCCGGCTCGTCGCTGACGGCGTCGGTTCGTGGGAGGCGCCCCATGAGGAAGAACTCGGGGTTGGGTGCGAGCGCCACGAAGTGCGCCAGCCGGTTGGACAGGGCGAAGAACGAGGTGATCATCCCGACGTCCCAGACGTCGTCCTCGGTGAGGCCGTGGTCGGTGAGGACGGCGAGGTCGTGCTGCGTGACGGCGGCGGGATCGGCGGCCAGCCGCGTGGCCACGGTGAGCACGGCATGCATGCGTGGGGAGAGCGGGGCCTTGCGCCAGTCGATGGCGACCTGGTCGGCCAGGTAGGGGTCGCGCGTGCGGATCCGGGCGACAGCCCCGTGCGCGATCACGCAGTACAGGCAGTCGTTCGCGGCGCTGGTGGCGACCACGATGAGTTCGCGGTCGGCCTTGGACAGCCCGGGCGTCTCCTTGTCCATGAGGGTGTCGTGCATCGCGAAGAACGCCCGTGCCTCCTCGGGCCGCCAGGCCAGCGCGGCGAAGATGTTCGGGAGGAAGCCGGAGCGCTCCGCCACGTCGGCGTAGCGCTCGGCGAGGTCGGCCGGCAGCTGCGCTGACGGCCGGACGGGGAAACGGCTGATCGACGTCTCGGTCATCGCGCCACTGTGGCAGCGCACGGCCCCGTTCGCACCCAGCGGCGACCCCGGGAAGATCGCCGGCGAAGTGCGGCTTGCCCGGGCCGTCGGGTGGGCAGACATGGCCCATGGCCAAGGCCCGCACAGACGCGGCCCGCACGGACGAGGCCCGCGCAGAGGAAGCCGCGCCCCGCACGCCGGCATCGAAGAAGTCCGCCACGGCGACCGACGCCGTCTCGCCGCACCGGATCCCGCTCAGGGCGTGGCGGCCGATCCTCCGGCGCGTCGGGCGGCACGTCCTCAGCGACCGGCTCATGGTGCTGGCGGCGGGGATCTCCTTCTTCGCCGTCCTGTCGATCGCGCCGGTCCTCGTGACGGCGGTCTCGGTCTACGGCGCGGTCAACACCCCCGAGCAGGCGCTCGAGCAGCTGTCGTCGGTGGCCCGGGTGCTGCCGCCGGAACTCGAGCCGATCGTGGCCGACCAGCTGACGACGGTCACGGCGGCGTCGACGCAGGTACTCACGGTGCGGGGGCTCAGCGGCCTCGTCGTCGCCCTCTGGACGGCGACGACCGCCGCCACCTACCTCATCGACGCGCTGACGCTGGCCTACCACGAGACGGAGACCCGCGGCTTCCTCCGGCGCAGCGGTCTCGCGCTGATGTTCGTCCTCGGCGGCGCCCTGCTGCTGGGCGGGGTGATCGCGGCGGTGGGTGCGGCGTCGCGGGCGCTCGGCGGGGTTCGCGGCCCCGTCCGTGAGCTCGCGCCCGTGGTGGGCTGGCTGACCCTCGCGGCCCTCATGGCGATCGTCCTGGCGCTGCTCTACCGCTTCGCGCCCGACCGCAAGCAGGCCCGCTGGCGATGGATCACCGGGGGCGCGGCCGTGGCCACGGCCCTGTGGCTGGCCACATCGGTCGGACTCTTCGCCTATGTCCAGAGCCTCGGTTCCTACGAGTCCACCTACGGCTCGCTCGCCGGCGTCGCCATCAGCATGGTCTGGCTGTGGATCAGCGTCTTCCTCGTCATCGTGGGCGCGGCGATCAACGCCGAGGCCGAGCGTCAGACCCTCCGGGACTCGACCGTCGGGCCCGAGCGGCCGTTGGGCGAGCGGGGAGCGGTCGTCGCGGACAGCGTGCCGCCGTACCCGGACGGGAAGTAGCCGTACCCGGACGGGAAGTAGTTCGGCAGGCACGGCGCTGGTCTCGTCGCCGGCACCCGCGCTCCGTTCGGCGACCGAGGAGGATCGTCCTCGACCGTCGTCGGGACAAGGGCCGTCCGACCGTAGGTCCGGGGAGGTCGGGGTCGGCCCCGACTTCCCCCGACAGCGTTCGCCGGCGCGCTTCCTGGCTCGCCGGTCCGAGAACCGGACCGACGACGGCCGTCGACGATCCGACGACGCTCCTCGGGATGCAGGGGCCGTTCGATCAGTCCTCGGGCGGTGCGCCCTGCCCCATGGCGTCGTCGACCGCGGTCTCGCCTTCCGTTCGGCCGCCGCCGGGCCGCCCGACGTCCTTCCCCACGCTGGCGTGGGAGCCGTCCTCCTCGTCGCCCGACTGCAGCGGGGTGTCCGGTTGCTCGGTCATGGTGTCCTCCTCCGGGATGTGTCCTGATGGTTCCCCGCTCAGCCTCGCGAGAACATCGGGTCCCACGTCATCTGCTCGATGGGCCCGTCGGATCCCGGGCACCCCGCCGCTGCCCGCAGGCGCCGTGGAGGTCAGGCGGAAGCCACCCGCGGAACGACCTCCGTGCCGAGCAGTTCGATGCCCCGCAGCAGGTCGGTGTGCGCGAGTCGGGGGTTGGTCATCTGCAGCGAGATCCGGTCCACCCCGCCCAGCTGCTCGGAGACCCGGAGGAGCTTGTCGGCCACGGTGTCGGGGTCGCCCATGAAGAAGGCGCCGTTCGGGCCGCTCGTGGCGTCGAACCGGGCACGGGTCGGCGGCGCGAAGCCCCGCTCGCGGGACACCGTGGTGAACATCTCGTGCCAGCCGGGATAGATGGTGTCCGCTGCCAGCTGGGTGCTCTCCGCGACGAAGCCGAACACGTGCAGACCGACCTTCAGCTGCTCGGGGGCGTGCCCGGCCTGCGCCCCGGCCCGGCGGTACAGGTCGACGAGGGGGGCGAACTGCCGCGGTTCCCCGCCGATGACGGCCACCATGAGCGGCAGGCCGAGCAGCCCGGCCCGCACGAAGGACTCGGGCGTCCCCCCGACGCCGACCCAGATGGGCAGCGGGTCCTGCAGTGGCCGCGGGTAGACGCCCTGTCCGGTCAGCGCCGGCCGGTGCCGCCCGGACCAGGTGATCTGCTCCGACTCGCGGATGCGCAGCAGCAGGTCCAGCTTCTCCTCGAACAGCGAGTCGTAGTCGGCCAGGCTCAACCCGAACAGCGGGAAGGCCTCGGTGAACGAGCCGCGACCGACGACCAGATCGATCCGTCCCTTGGCGATCAGGTCCAGGGTGGCGAACTGCTGGAACACCCGGACCGGGTCGGCGGCGCTGAGCACCGCCACGGCGCTGCCGAGCCGGATGCGGGAGGTCCGCGCCGCCGCGGCCGCCAGGATCACCGGGGGGGCCGAGTCGTAGTACTCCCTGCGGTGGTGCTCACCGATGCCGAACGAGTGCAGCCCCACCTGGTCGGCGAGTGCGATCTCCTCGAGCAGGTGCTCCATCCGCTCCGCCGGCCCGATGACGCGCCCGGTCGAGGGATCGGTCACCGCCGAGACGAAACTGTCGACGCCGAGCTGCATGGCCGTCCTCCGGTGCGGGGGTTCGTGTCGGCGCCGGCGACCACATGCGGTCAAGCGCTCAACGACAGTCAACCAGGTGCCCTTCCGCCCGGGTGTCGCGCGCGGCGAGCCGATCGGAAAGGCCCGGTTCCCCGGTAGCGTGCCCCTGTCGGCCCGGCCTGTTCCTGGGGTGGCGCATGAGTGGACCCACGGCCCGGACGCGGGTGCTCGACCTCATCGAGCACGTGAGCGGTCCCCTGTCGGACGACGAGCACGATCCCGGCCCCCAGGCGCGCGCAGCCGCCCAGCACCCCGACCCGGGAGGCGCCCGCCACAACCTCCTCCGGCAGGAGGCGGTGCCGATGACGGTGCTGGCCCAGGATCCCTCCGTCGTCGACGAGCACGGCCCGGTACGGGCTCAGATCCCGGTCCCCGCCGAGCGGCTCCAGCGGGGGCCGCGTGGGCACCGGTTCCACGTCGTCCACCTGAACGTCGGCACCGGCCAGGCCACCCCGCCGGTCCTACTGCACGCCGACGACGCCTGGACCTACCGCGACCGCTGGTCGGTCGAACGGCACCCGGACGCCACGACCCTGAGCGGGGACCGCGAGTTCCGGGCCCAGAACGTGTACGCGGTCGCGGCCCGCACCCTGGCGCTGTTCGAGCAGCATCTGGGCCGGCCCATACCGTGGCGCTCGGGCTCTCCGCAGCTGTACCTCATCCCCCAGGCCCTGGTGGAGGCCAACGCCTTCTACTCGCGCGAGCACAACGGCGTGCTCTTCGGCTGGCTGCCGGCGCTCGGTGGCCGGCCGGCGCTGTACACGGCGCTGTCCCATGACGTCATCGCCCACGAGGTCAGCCACGCGATCCTCGACGGGCTGCGACCGCGGTTCACCGAGCCGGGCCTCCCCGACCAGCTGGCCTTCCACGAGGCTCTCGCCGACCTCGTGGCCCTGCTGTCGGTGTTCACCGTGCCGGGGGTCGCCCGGCGTCTGCTGGTCCCGGGGAACTCCGACCACATCCTGTTCCCGTCCGACGCGGACGCCCTCCGGATGCCCGACCGCGAGGAGCGGGCCGCGGCGCTGCTGGCCGGCCGGGCGGTCCTGCTGATGCATCTCCCGCTGGCACGCCTGGCCGAGGAGGTGGGCGGCCGGGCCCAGCGCCCGAGCGTCGGGGACGACACCTCGGGCCGGTTCCCGGCCCTGCGCTGGTCGGTCGTCCTGGAGGCCGGCGACCGGTGGAAGTCCGACCCGCAGTTCGCCGAGCCCCATCGCCGCGCCGAGGTCCTGGTCGCGGCGTTCATGCAGACGCTCGTGACGATGTGGGCCGGCAGGCTGGAGCCCCTCCGCGTGGAGGACGACGGCCTGGACGCCGACCGGGTCGCCGAAGAGGGCGTCAAGTCCGCACGGCACCTGCTGGCCATGCTCCTCCGCGGACTGGACTACCTGCCCCCGGTGGACCTGGGGCTCGCCGACGTGATCGACGCGGTCCTCACAGCCGATCGTCGGCTGGCCCCCGAGGACGAGCACGACTACCGGACAGCGCTCGAGCACGCGTTCGCCGGCTTCGGCATCACGTCCCCGCGGCACCCCATGGTCGACGCGGACGGCATGGCGGCGCCGGCCGGCGACGGGACGCCCGACGGTGCACGCGAGGAACCTGCCCCGGCCGTCTGTCCACCCGACCCCGATGCCGACACCGCCCTCGGGCTGCGGTACGAGCACCTCAACCTGGTCGCCCTCCGGACGTCACCCGAAGCGGTCTACGAGTTCATCTGGAACAACGCCGCGGTCCTGCAGGTCGACGTGCGGTTCCCGACCAGGGTGGAGCGGGTGCTGAGCAGCACCCGGGTGGGGCCCGACGGCCTCGTCGTCACGGAGATCCTCGCCGACTACACCCAGCGGCTGCGCACGGCGGTCCGGGACCTGCCGCCCGGCATCCGCGCCCCCGACGGGATGGCACCGGAGGACCGGGTGGAGCTCTGGGGCGGAGGAGTGCTCGTCTTCGACCAGTTCGGCCGGTTCCGGCTGCACCAGCGCCAGCCGCTGCTGGACCCCGACCGTCAGACCCGCCGCCTGCAGTACCTGGTCGACCGGGGCCTGCGCGGTCAGGACGGCGCATGGGGCTCCTCCGACGGTCTCGGCGAGGACCGGCGGTTGGCGTTGCTGCACCCGAGCCGCAGGGCCGCCGTTCGCACGACGACCAACGTCTCTGGTCAGTACACCTAAGTCAGGAACGCGACCGCCGCGGCCGTCGCACCGGTGGCGGCGAGGACCAGGCAGGCCCCCCTCGTCGCCGGGTCGTGGTGGGGACGCCGGCGCCGCTCGTACCAGGCCACCCCCACCGACGAGAGGACCACGACCGGGTCGTGGGCCGCGACGGCCATCAGCGCCATGAGGGGCCAGCAGCTGACCACGCAGTCCCGCCCCAGGCCGACGCCGTACCGACGGCATGCCCGACGTGACCGAGCCCGGTCCAGGGGCGGGGCGAGGAGGCGGTGGCAGCGGGCGACGCTGCGCCGCTTGAGCGCGGAGCACTGCCATCCGATCGCGGTCGCGGTCAGCAGGGCGATGGCTCCGAGCTCGCCGGCCGTGCTCGTCAGCAGCCAGGCGATCAGGCCGAGGAGGACCGCCGCGCCGGCCCACATGCCCGCCCACCCGGCGACGACGTCGCCCATGACGGCCGCGCGGGCCCGACGGGGGCTGCGCAGCGCCGCGTGACGCACGTTGGCCGTGATCAGCGGAGCCATCACCGCGATCATGGCTGCCCACGCGACGGCATGTGGGGCCAGGCCCGAGCCACCTGCCGCGTGGTGGCCGGAGTGTCCCGCCACCGGCGCCGCCCCCGGGCTCGGGAGCCAGCCGCGGAGGACGAGCGCTACGAGGACCAGCCCGCCGGCTCCGGCGACGGCCCACAGCCACCACTCCGGGTGGCGTTCCGGGTCGAGGCGCCCGGCGACCGGCGTCCGGCGTGGCTCCACCCACGGTGGCGCCGGACCGGTCACCCGAACTCCAGGGTGATGCGGTCGATCGACATCTGCGCGCCGGCCAGATCGCGGCCCGGGTTCACCGGCCGCAACCGGACCGAGGTGGCCAGCGGCCTGAGGTCCCCCGCTTGGGCCGACACCTGCGCGGTCACGTCCAGCCGCCGGCGCTGACCGCTGCCGGACGACGTCCCGTCGTCCCTGCTGGCCTCGTACACGCCGAACAGCGACAGCAGGCCCACGTAGTGCCCGTCGTCCTCCGGAGCGGCGTCCGCGCCGGGCTCCAGACCGAGGAACACCTCGTACGACGTCGGAGCGGGGCGGGTGGACCGGATGCCCTCGAACCGGAGCAGCCAGCGGGCGGCCGCCGGGAACGCATCGACGCCCATACCCTGGTCGGCGGGCTCCCCTCCGGAGACGACGACGTCCTGCTCCCCCACCAGGGACAGCGGGCCGGCCTCCGCGACGGGGACCGGGACCGGCTCACCGAGCCCGAACGGGTCCTCACCCGATCCCGGTGGCGGTGGCGGCGGCACTGCGGGGAGTGGCGGCGGAGCCGTCGTCTCGTAGGTGTAGCCCAACGCACCGACGTCCAGGAGCTTCGGCGCGGTCCACGTACCCGTGCTGCCGTCGGGACGGCGGAACCGGAACTGCCGGTCGATCCACGACGCATGGGCGGCCGTGCCCGTACCCACGCCGTTCCGGAACGGGTAGCCGTGCCCGAGATCGTGGGCGTAGGTCTCCCAGAGGCGGTCGACGTTGCAGTGGTGGAGCCAGAAGGCGGGATCGAGGCCCGCCGTCTGGAACAGCGCCATCGCGCCGCTCACCTGGTTGTGCACCGACCCGTGCGGCTGCATGTCCAGCTGACCGATCTCGGGCGATTCGCCGTGCCACTGCGCCGCGTTGGTGGGGTCCTCGATCACCCCGCCGCCGAACGACACCCGAGCGGTGTCCTGCTGATTGGCGTAGTGCGGGCGGAGCAGCGCCCTCGTCGCGGAAGCCCACGCGACGCTGTCCCCGGGGGCCGGCTCGTCGGGCCCGAGCCGGACCGGGATGAACAGGGGGTTCGGGAACGAGCCGTCGGCGAGTGGTTCCACACCCGGCACCTCGACGCCGTCGGGCAGCGTGTCACCCCGCAGCGGCACGGGCAGGCCGAGACGGCGGGGATCCGCGGCATGGTCGGAGTAGTTCCAGTACGGCAGTGCCCAGTCGTCGGCGGGACCGTCCAGCTGCCGGATGTGCTCCCGCACCACGGCTTCGAACTCCAGCAGGTAGGCCCGGTGCCACGGCAGGAAGAACCAGTGGTTGTGCGCGCACTCCTGCCACAGCGCCGTGCTCGGCCAGGCCGCCTTCGGCGCGAAGGTGCCGTGCACCTGGGACTGGTAGCCCAGGCTCATCGGGTCCTCCCACTGCCGGGCGATGGCGATCATGTCCCCGACCGGATCGCTGCTCGTCCCCACGCCCGTCAGGAGGGTCCGCAGGTGCTCGAAGAAGTCGTCGAGGCCCGGGGTGAGCGCCCTCATCCGGTGCATCCCGGCGGCGTACCAGACGAGATCGTCATCCCAGCCGCCCGCGGAGCCCTCCCGCCAGGCCGCTCGTCGCGTCGTCATGACCATCGGATCGCCCCTCGCCGTCGCGACGCCCGATCGTGGCACGACCGAGTTCCGTTCGGGGCCGTCCCCGTCGTGCTTCGCTCACCCACCGGGCGACGGACTCGACTCCTGGGCCGACCTCTTCCAGGGCCACCCCGGTGATATCGACACCCACGACGGCGGACGCGGCGGCTACCGGCCGGACCCGGACGGGGACGACCGGTCACCCGCCCGTACGGCGGGTGACCGGGCGACGGCCGCCCCGAGCGCTCGGGGCGGCCCCCACCCGCCCGTACGGCGGGTGACCTCACCGAGCCGGGCCGCCGATCAGCTGCGCGCCCGGACCGCCAGCTCGCCGAGCTCGGACCAGTCGTCCTGGGGAACGGTGGCGTTGACGATCCGCGGCGTCTCCGCCAGGTGCGGCGGCAGCTCCTTCTGGGCGGCGTGGAAGTGGTCCGACGTGACGTGCGCCGACGCCGCGTCGTCGTCCCGGAAGGCCTCCACCAGCACGTATTCGGCCGGGTCGTCGAGGCTCCGGGACCAGTCGAACCACAGGCACCCGGGCTCGGCGCGGGTGGCCTCGGTGAACGAGCGGCTGATCTCGGGCCAGGCGTCGGCATCCTCGGGACGGATACGGAACTTGGCGGTGATGAAGATCATCGGGTTCCTTCCTCTCGCCCCGTCCGGAGGCCGGCTGCCAGCTCGCGAGCGGCGAGCGGGACGGGGTCCTTCTTCACGGGACGAGGATGGCCCGACCGCGGACCCGGCCGGCGTCCAGGTCGTCGAGGGCGTCCTGGAAGCTCTCCAGCGCGTACTTCGCCGTGTGCAGCCTGACCCTCTGCTGGGCGGCGAGGGCCATCAGCTCGACCAGGTCGGTGTAGGACCCGACGAGGTTGCCGATGATGTTGATCTCGGTCGAGATGATGTCGATCGTCGGCACGCGGATGTCCTCGCCGTAGCCGACGACGTGGTAGTCACCGGCCCGGCGGGTCATCCGGATGCCCTCCGCGGTCGAGCCACCCTCGCCCACGAAGTCGATGACCTGTTCCGCGCCGTTCCCCCGGTGAGCTCGAGGACCTCCCCGACGTCATCGACGTCCACCACCTCGCGCCCGAGATCCTCGACGGTGGCCGGCGACCGCTGACCCGGCTGGAACGACTGGAGCGGGACGAGATCATCCGCTGCCTCACCGGCCCCGCGATCACGGTCACCAGGGCGGCCGAGGAGCTGGGCATCGCCCGGGCGACCCTCTACCGCAAGATCGCGCAGTACGACATCGTGCTGCCGTCCCGCTCGGGGGACGCGCCGCACTGATCCGCCCCGCCGGTCGCCCTCCGCCGGCGTGCGACGATCCGTCCTCGTGCGGAGACCGGGACAGAGCGAACTACCTCGCGAGGTCGCAATCCTCGCCGTCATCGCGTTCGTGGTCGCGCTGGGCTTCGGGATCGTGGCCCCCGCCATCCCCATCTTCGCCTCCTCGTTCGGCGTGGGGACGACCGCCGTCGGGCTGGCCGTGAGCGCCTTCGCCTTCTTCCGGTTCGTCTCGGCCTTCGGCGGCGGCTCGCTGGTCGAGCGGTTCGGCGAGCGCGCGGTGCTCACCGCCGGGCTGCTCCTGGTCGCGGTCACCACGGGGCTGGCCGGCCTGGCGAGCTCCTTCCCGGCCTTCCTGCTCCTGCGCGCCGCTGGTGGCGTGGGCAGCGCGATGTTCACCGTGTCCGCGCTGTCCCTGCTCCTTCGGGTCGCCCCGCCGACCCACCGGGGCCGTGCGGCGGCGACGTGGCAGGGCGGCTTCATGCTCGGCGGCGTCGCCGGGCCGGCGGCCGGGGGCCTGCTGGCCGAGCTGTCCCCGCGGTTGCCGTTCCTGCTGTATGCCGGGTTCCTGATCGTCGCCAGCGGCGTCGCGCTCCTGCTGCTGCGGCCCCCTCCGTCCCGATCGGCGGTGGGCGCAGCGAGCGCCGCAACGCCCGATCCGGGGCCGGACCCCGTGGGCCTGCGCCGCGCGCTGGGGTCGCGGATCTACCTCACCGCGCTCGTCGCCAACCTCGGAGTGGGCTGGGTGCTGTTCGGGGTCCGCAATTCGCTGGTCCCCCTCTACGTCACCGAGGAGCTCGGCCGCACGGTCGCGTGGGCCGGCGCGGGCCTGCTGGCCGGCTCGGCCGCGCAGGCCGTCGGGCTGCTGCGGTCGGGCCGGCTGACCGACGGCTGGGGCCGCCGCCCCTCGCTCGTCCTCGGCGCGGCACTGGCCACCGCCGCCATGGCCATCCTCGTGCTGCCGCCGGCGCTCTGGTCGTTCCTCGTGTCGATGGCGGTCTACGGTCTGGCCGCCTCCCTGCTGGGCAGCGTGCCGGCCGCCCTGGTCGGCGACATCAGCCCCGCGCGCGGCGGACGGGTGGTGGCGGTCTTCCAGATGTCGGCCGACCTGGGGGCGATCGCCGGCCCACTGATCGCCGGGTGGCTCACCGACGTGGCGTCGTTCCAGGCCGCGTTCGCCGTCACCACCGCGGTCGTCGCCCTGGCGCTGGCCGCTGCCCTCGGCCTGCCCGGGGACGACCGCCGCCCGGTGTCGGCCGGCTGAGCCCCTGGACGACGACGCCGGCGTCGTCGTCCAGGGGCCGGGTCGTGGGTGCGCACGCCACACCGCGCACGTCACCGCAGCCGGCAGACAGATCGGCGTGCGGTTGCGTTCCTACTGGACGAGGCGCGCGGCGAGGAGCACCGTGACCAGCAACTTCTCGTCCAGCCGCGGCGGGTGGTCCGGGAGCCGACGCACCGCCGACGGGAGTTGAGGCCGACGTGAAGGTCGCGCTGTTCGCCACCTGCCTGGTGGACACCATGGTGCCCCAGGTGGCGCGGGCGACCGCCGTGCTGCTGGAACGGCTCGGTCATGAGGTCGTCGTCCCGCGGGGCCAGAGCTGCTGCGGTCAGATGCACGTCAACACCGGCTACCGCCGCGAGGCCGTGCCCATCGTGGCCAACCACGTCCGCGCCTTCGCCGGCGCCGAGGCCGTCGTGGCGCCGTCCGGTTCGTGCGTGGCGTCGATCCACCACCAGCAGGCCGCGGTCGCCCGGCGGGCCGGCGAGCACGCGCTGGCCCACGAGGCCGCGGCGCTGGCCGAGCGGACCTGGGAGCTGTCGCAGTTTCTGGTCGACGTCCTCGGCGTCACCGACGTCGGGGCCTACTACCCGCACCGCGTCACCTACCACCCGACGTGCCACTCGCTGCGCATGCTGAAGGTGGGTGACCGCCCGCTGCAGCTGCTGCGCACCGTCCGCGGCCTGGACCTGGTAGAACTCCCCGCGGCCGAGCAGTGCTGCGGGTTCGGCGGGACCTTCGCGGTCAAGAACGCGGAGACCTCCACCGCGATGCTCACCGACAAGATGGCCAACGTGCTGTCCACGCACGCCGAGGTCTGCACCGCCGGGGACGCGTCGTGCCTCATGCACATCGGCGGTGGGCTCTCCCGCCTCCGGTCGGGCACGCGGACGGTCCACCTGGCCGAGATCCTCGCCTCCACGGAGGACGCGGTCTCCCCCGGCCAGTCCACCCGCCCGGCGGTACGGGCATGACCCCCACCTCCGGGACTCTCGGTACAGGAAGTCCCGACACCCCCGGGGACTCTCGGTACAGAAAGTCCCAGCCGACGTTCCTGGGGCTGCCGACGGCGCCGCGTGGAGTCGGGCACCTGCGGGGCGACCGCTCCTTCCCCGACGCCGCACGCGACTCCCTGCGCGACGGGCAGCTGCGGGCCAACCTCGGCCACGCGACGGCGACCATCCGCGCGAAGCGGGCCAAGGTCGTCGGCGAGGTGCCCGATTGGGCGCAGCTGCGCGAGGCCGGCCGGGCGATCAAGGCCGCCACCATGGCCCGCCTCGACGAGCACCTGATCGCGCTGGAGGAGCAGGTCACCGCCCGGGGCGGCACGGTGCACTGGGCCCGGGACGCCACGGAGGCCAACGCGATCGTCACCCGGCTCGTCCAGGCCGCCGGCGCCGACGAGGTCGTGAAGGTCAAGTCAATGGCAACCCAGGAGATCGCCCTCAACGAGGCCCTGGAGGCCGCGGGCATCACCGCGCACGAGACCGACCTCGCCGAGCTCATCGTGCAGCTCGGCGAGGACAAGCCCAGCCACATCCTGGTGCCGGCGATCCACAAGAACCGGGCCGAGATCCGCGAGATCTTCCTGCGCACCATGCCCGCGGTCGATCCGGCGCTGACCGACGAGCCCCGCAGGCTGGCGATGGCGGCGCGGTCGCACCTGCGCGAGCGCTTCCTCCGGGCGCGCGTGGCCATCAGTGGGGCCAACTTCGCCGTCGCCGAGACGGGGACGCTCGCGGTCGTCGAGTCCGAGGGCAACGGCCGGATGTGCCTGACGCTGCCCCGGACGCTGATCACGGTCATGGGCATCGAGAAGGTGGTGCCCACGTGGCGCGACCTGGAGGTGTTCCTGCAGCTGCTCCCCCGCTCCTCCACCGGCGAGCGGATGAACCCCTACACCTCGCTGTGGGCCGGCGTGACCCCCGGCGACGGGCCGCAGGAGTTCCACCTCGTCCTGCTCGACAACGGGCGGACGGCGGTGCTCGCCGACGAGCTCGGGCGCGAGGCGCTGCACTGCATCCGCTGCTCGGCCTGCCTCAACGTGTGCCCGGTCTACGAGCGCGCCGGCGGGCACGCGTACGGCTCGGTGTACCCCGGCCCCATCGGGGCCGTCCTCTCGCCGCAGCTGACCGGGGTCGAAGACAACGCCTCCCTCCCGTACGCCTCCTCGCTGTGCGGCGCCTGCTACGACGTCTGCCCCGTGGCGATCGACATCCCGTCGATCCTCGTCCACCTGCGCGGCGAGCACGTCGAGGCGCAGACCCGAACGACGCCCGAATCGATGGCCTTCCGGGCCCTGTCGAAAGCCATGTCCAGTCCCCGGCTCTGGCATCTCGCGCAGCGCGCGGCCGGCCTCGGCCGGCTGCTCGCCCGCGGCAGGGCCACGCTGCCGGCCACCCTTCCCCCGCCGGCGTCGCACTGGACCCGCACCCGCGACCTGCCCACGCCCCCGCAGGAGACCTTCACGCAGGCCTGGGCCCGGGAACACCGCCGATGAGTGCCCGGGAGGAGATCCTCGGCCGGATCCGGACGGCGCTGGGTGCCGACCGTCCGGAGCCCGCCGCGATCCCGCGGGACTACCGGCTCACCGACGGCCGCACCCCGGCCGAACTGCTCGACGTCCTGACCGACCGGCTCGAGGACTACAAGGCCACAGTGGTGCGCTGCGCCCCGTCCGACGTCGCCGCGACCGTTGCCGGCGCCCTCCGGACGGCGCTCGGAGAGCACGCACCGGGCGACGTCGTCGTCGCTCCCGGGGTCCCCGCGGACTGGCGGCCGGACGGCGCCGCGCAGGACGACGGCCGTCCCGCCGTCGCGCTCGCCGACTACGCCGCCACCGTCGCCGGGGTGTCGGTCGCCATCGCGGAGACCGGCACGCTCGTCCTCGACGGGAGCCCCGTCTGCGGTCGGCGCGCGCTGTCGCTGCTGCCGGACTGCCTGATCTGCGTGGTTCCCGCGGAGCAGGTGGTGGGTGGTGTCCCGGAGGGCCTGGCGCGGTTGGATCCGCTCGCGCCGCTGACCATGATCAGCGGGCCGTCGGCGACCAGCGACATCGAGCTGCAGCGGGTGGAGGGCGTGCACGGTCCGCGCACGTTGCTCGTCGTCCTCGTGGACGGCTAGAGCCCACGTCGCGCTCGATGCCCGCCCGGGACGACGCGACCACCTGCGCCGGCGGCCTCACCGACCCGCTCGGCCACGTCCCGCAGGTGGGTGGACGGACCAGTCCCACGTGGTCAGCTGCCGGCGACCCCCGCCTCCTACCCTGACCGGATGACGGCGACGGCGCACGAGGGCCGCTCACCGGGCGGCGTTCCCGCGGCCCGGCACACGCTCGCCCTGCTGCAGGCACTCGCCCGGCAGCCAGGCCCGGTCCCGGCCGCCGCGCTGGCCCGGGACCTCGGGCTGCCCCGCTCCACGACGTACCACCTCCTCGCCGAGCTCATCGCCGCCGGCTTCGTCGTCCACCTGCCCGAGGAGCGCCGCTACGGCCTGGGCGTGAGCGCCTTCGAGATCGGCAGCGCCTACTCCCGCCAGGAGCCCCTGGCCCGGCTGGCCCGCCCGGTGCTGTCGCGGTTGGTCGACACCGTCGGCCACACCGCACACCTGGCCGTGCTGCACGGCCGCGAGGTGCTGTACGTCGTCGAGCAACGGGCGCCGGGCCGCCCACCACTGGTGACCGACGTCGGCGTGCGGCTGCCGGCGCAGCTGACCGCCAGCGGGAGGGCGATGCTGGCCGACCTGCCCGGCCCGCACGTCCGGGCCCTCTTCCCCGACGCGAGCGCGTTCGTCGACCGGCACGGCACCGGTCCGCGTCGGCTCGCGGACCTGCGCCGGCTGCTGCTGTCGGTCCGCCGGGATGGTCACGCCTCCGAGGACGGCGAGGTGACGCCGGGCTTCGCCTCGGTGGCGGCGGCCGTCCACGACCACGCGGGCCGGCCGGCCGCGAGCGTCGCCGTCACGTTTCCCGCCGACGAGGTCGACGCTGCGACGAGGGAGGAGCTCGCCCGGCGGGTCACCCGCGCCGCGGCCGAGCTGACCCGCCGGATCGCCGGGCGGCCGCCCGGCCCGTGACGCCGGGCAAATGTCTGGGATACGGGACACGACCGGGGGACGAGAGCTGGGCGAGGCCCTGACCTCGGTGTGCGATGGGGCCATGCGCAGTGATCAGGTAGTCGTGGGGATCGGCCCGGTGGCCCCGGAGGCCGTCGTCCGCGTCGCCCGCGACGGGGCCGGAGTGCGGCTGGCCGACGAGGCGCTGGCCGAGATGGCGCGCAGCCGCGACGTCGTGGACTCCCTCGCCAAGGACGACCGGCCGCACTACGGGATCTCCACCGGGTTCGGCGCGCTGGCCACCACGCACATCCCGGCGGAGCGGCGGACCCAGCTCCAGCGCAGCCTGATCCGCTCGCACGCGGCCGGATCGGGCCCCGAGGTGGAGCGCGAGGTCGTGCGCGCGCTCATGCTCCTCCGGCTCTCGACCCTGGCCACCGGGCGCACCGGCGTCCGGGTGGAGACCGCGCAGGCCTACGCCGCGATGCTCGACGCCGGCCTGACGCCGGTGGTGCACGAGTACGGCTCGCTGGGCTGCTCCGGTGACCTGGCCCCGCTCTCCTCGGTGGCGCTCGCCCTCATGGGCGAGGGCGCCGTGCGCGACGGAGCGGGGACGCTCCGCGCGGCGGCCGAGGCGCTGCGCTCCTGCGGTATCGAGCCGGTGGAACTCGCCGAGAAGGAGGGGCTGGCGCTCGTCAACGGCACGGACGGCATGCTCGGCATGCTCCTGCTCGCCCTCGCCGATCTGCGGCTCCTCCTGGCCACGGCCGACGTCGCCGCGGCGATGAGCGTCGAGGCGCTGCTGGGCACGGACGCGGTGTTCGCCGACGACCTGCACCGCCTGCGGCCGCACCCGGGGCAGGCGGCGTCCGCGGCCAACCTGCGGGCCCTGCTGGCCGGCAGCGGGATCATGGCCAGCCACCGCGGGCCCGAGTGCACCCGCGTGCAGGACGCCTACTCCCTGCGGTGCGCGCCCCAGGTGCACGGTGCCGCACGGGACACGGCGGCGCACGCCTCCGCCGTCGCCGGCCGGGAGCTGGCCGCTGCCGTCGACAACCCGGTCATCACCCTCGACGGCCGGGTGGAGTCCAACGGCAACTTCCACGGCGCCCCGGTCGGGTACGTGCTCGACTTCCTCGCCATCGCCGTCGCCGACGTCGCCGGCATGAGCGAGCGCCGCACCGACCGGTTCCTGGACGTGGCGCGCAGCAACGGCCTGCCGCCGTTCCTGGCAGCCGACCCCGGCGTCGACTCCGGGCACATGATCGCCCACTACACGGCCGCGGGGATCGTCAGCGAGCTCAAGCGCCTGGCGGTGCCGGCCAGCGTCGACTCGATCCCCTCCTCCGCGATGCAGGAGGACCACGTCTCGATGGGCTGGGCCGCGGCCCGCAAGCTCCGCCGCGCGCTGGACGGCCTCACCCGGGTGCTCGCCGTCGAGATCGTCACCGCCGCCCGCGCACTCGACCTCCGCGCCCCGCTCGAACCCGCCGGTCCCACCGCCGCCGTGCGCGCCGCCGTGCGCGCCGCGGGTGTGGCCGGACCGGGACCCGACCGGCACCTCGCGCCGGAGATCGAGACCGTCGTCGACCTGGTGGGCAGCGGCGCGCTGCTCACCGCCACCGGCATCAGCCTCTCCTGACCCACCCGACCCGCCCTCGAAGGAGCCCGCCATGGACGGAGCACGACCCGTACGGTCCCCGCGCGGCACGACGCTGACCGCGCGCAGCTGGCAGACCGAGGCACCGCTGCGCATGCTGCAGAACAACCTCGACCCCGAGGTCGCCGAGCGCCCGGACGACCTCGTCGTCTACGGCGGCACGGGCCGGGCCGCGCGCGACTGGCGCAGCTTCGACGCGATGGTGCGGACGCTCACCACGCTGGCCGACGACGAGACCATGCTCGTGCAGTCCGGCCGCCCGGTCGGCGTGCTGCGCACCCACGAGTGGGCGCCCCGGGTCCTGATCGCCAACTCCAACCTCGTGGGCGACTGGGCGACCTGGCCGGAGTTCCGCCGCCTGGAGCACCTGGGCCTGACCATGTACGGCCAGATGACGGCCGGTTCGTGGATCTACATCGGGACCCAGGGCATCCTGCAGGGCACCTACGAGACCTTCGCCGCCGTCGCGGCGAAACGCTTCGGCGGCACCCTGGCCGGCACCCTCACGCTGACCGGCGGCTGCGGGGGCATGGGCGGGGCACAGCCCCTCGCCGTGACGCTCAACGGCGGGGTCTGCCTGGTGGTCGACGCCGACGAGGGCCGGCTGCGCCGCCGCGTCGCGCAGCGCTACCTCGACGAGGTGGCCGACGACATCGACGACGCGATCCGGCGCTGCCTGGCCGCCAAGCGGGACCGGCGGGCGCTGAGCGTCGGGCTGGTGGGCAATGCCGCCACCGTGTTCCCCGAGCTGCTGCGCCGCGGCGTGGAGATCGACGTCGTCACCGACCAGACCTCGGCGCACGACCCGCTCAGCTACCTGCCGGAGGGCGTCGGTCCCGGCGACTGGCACGACTACGCCGAGAAGAAGCCCGAGGAGTTCACCGACCGCGCCCGCGCCTCGATGGCGAAGCACGTCGAGGCGATGGTCGGGTTCCTGGACGCCGGCGCCGAGGTGTTCGACTACGGCAACTCCATCCGCGACGAGGCCCGGCTCGGCGGGTACGAGCGGGCGTTCGCCTTCCCCGGCTTCGTGCCCGCCTACATCCGGCCCCTCTTCTGCGAGGGCAAGGGCCCGTTCCGCTGGGCCGCCCTCTCGGGCGACCCGAAGGACATCGCCGCCACCGACCGCGCCGTCCTCGACCTGTTCCCCGACGACGACCACCTGCACCGCTGGATCCGCGCCGCCCAGGACAAGGTGGCGTTCCAGGGACTGCCGGCGCGGATCTGCTGGCTCGGCCACGGCGAGCGCGACGCCGCCGGGCTGCGGTTCAACGAGATGGTGGCCTCCGGGGAGATCACCGCGCCGATCGTGATCGGCCGCGACCACCTCGACTCCGGATCGGTCGCCTCCCCTTACCGCGAGACCGAGTCGATGGCCGACGGCTCCGACGCCATCGCCGACTGGCCCCTGCTCAACGCGCTGGTCAACGCCTCCTCCGGGGCCACCTGGGTGTCGATCCACCACGGCGGCGGCGTCGGCATCGGCCGCTCGATCCACGCCGGGCAGGTCAGCGTCGCCGACGGCACGGACCTCGCGGCGCAGAAGCTGGAGCGCGTCCTCCGCAACGATCCGGCCACGGGCGTGATCCGGCACATGGACGCCGGGTACGACCGGGCGGCACTGGTCGCCGAGGAGCGCGGCATCCGCATCCCCATGCAGGAGCTCGCGTGACGGCCACCGTGGCCACTTCGGCCGTCGGAGGGGGCACGTGAGCTCGTTCGATTCCCTGTGGGCCGACCTGCTCCCCGTCGGCCGGCATCCCGCGACCGGCGGGTACCGGCGCTACGCCTGGACGGCGACCGACGCCACCCTCCGCGACTGGTTCACCGGGGAGGCCGGCCGGCGCGGCCTCGACGTCACCACCGACCGGGCCGGCAACCTCTGGGCATGGACCGGCGATCCCGACGCGGCCGCCGCGGCCGGGCGGCCCGGGCTCGTCGTCGGCAGCCACCTGGACTCGGTCCCCGACGGCGGTGCCTTCGACGGACCGCTCGGCATCGTCTCCGCTTTCGCCGCGCTCGACGACCTGACCGCGCGGGGCTGGTCGCCGCGGCGTCCGGTGGGCATCGCCTGCTTCGCCGACGAGGAGGGCGCGCGCTTCGGCGTCGCCTGCGCGGGGTCCCGGCTGCTGACCGGCGTGCTCGACGCCGACCGCGCCCGGTCGCTGTCCGACGACGACGGCACGACCATGGCCGAGGCGATGGCCGCCTCCGGGCACGCCCCCCGCCTGCTGGGGCGCGACGACGAGGCGCTGCGCCGGATCGGCACCTTCCTCGAGCTGCACGTCGAGCAGGGGCGGGCGCTGGCCGCGGCCGACGGACGTGACGCGGCCGTCGGCGTCGCCTCGGCGATCTGGCCGCACGGACGCTGGCGGCTGGACCTGCGGGGCCGGGCCGACCACGCGGGCACCACCCGCCTGGCCGACCGGGAGGACCCGATGCCGGCCCTGGCCGGCGCCATCCTGGAGGCGCGGGCGTCGGCCGGCCGCCGCGGTGTGCTGGCCACCGTGGGCAAGGTCCGGGTCGAGCCCAACGGCGTCAACGCCATCCCCTCGGCGGTCACCGCCTGGCTCGACGCCCGCGGCCCGGTCGAGGACGGGGTCCGGGGGGTGGTCGCCGACGTCGGCCGCGTCGCGGGGACGACGCCGGTCGAGGAGTCCTGGACGCCGCCGACCACCTTCGACGCCGACCTCCGGGACCGGCTCGCCGTCCTGCTCGGGGACGCCGGCGGCGTCCCGGCGCCGATCCTTCCGACGGGGGCCGGCCACGACGCCGGGATCCTCGCCGCGGCCGGGATCCCGACGGCCATGCTGTTCGTCCGGAACCCGACCGGGGTCTCGCACTCCCCCGCCGAGCACGCCGAACCCGATGACTGCTCGGCGGGCGTGGCGGCCCTCGCCCGCGCGATCGACGCGTTGACGTGACCGCCTACTGGTGCGAGCACGCCTGGCTGGACGAGCGGCCCGTGCCCGGTGTCCGCGTCGTCGTGGACGCCGGCCGCATCATCGCCGTGGAGACGGGCGCTGTGCCGGCCACCGGCGACGTCCGGCTGGCCGGACTCGTGCTCCCCGGCCTCGCCAACGCGCACTCGCACGCCTTCCACCGCGCGCTGCGGGGGCGGACCCACGACGGCGGCGGCACGTTCTGGACCTGGCGGGAGCGGATGTACGCCGTCGCCGGGCGTCTCGACCCCGACGGCTACCTGGCCCTGGCCCGGGCGGCCTACGCGGAGATGGCGCTGGCGGGCATCACGTGCGTGGGCGAGTTCCACTACCTGCACCACCCGCCCGGCGGGAGCCGGTACGGCGACCCGAACGCCATGGCCACGGCCCTGGTGCAGGCCGCGGCGGACGCGGGGATCCGGCTGACCCTGCTCGACACCTGCTACCTGGCCGGCGGGCTCGACGGGAACGGGCACCTGCCGCTCGACGCCGTGCAGACCCGGTTCTCCGACGGGGACGCCGACGCGTGGGCGGCCCGCGTCGCGCTGCTGCCGGAGGCACCCGGGGTCCGGGTGGGTGCCGCGGTGCACTCGGTGCGCGCCGTGCCCACGCCGGCGCTGACCACGGTCGCCGACGCCGCGGCCGGGCGACCGCTGCACGTCCACCTGTCGGAGCAGCCCGCCGAGAACGAGGCCTGCCGGGCGTTCCACGGCTGCACCCCCACCCGGCTGCTGGAGGAGCACGGGGTGCTCGGCCCGCGGGCCACCGCCGTGCACGCCACCCACCTGACCGAGGAGGACATCACGACGCTGGGCAGGACCCGGACGGGCGTCTGCGGCTGCCCCAGCACCGAGGCCGACCTCGCCGACGGCGTCGGCCCCTTCCGCAGGCTGCGGGACGCCGGGTCACCGCTGTGCCTGGGCAGCGACCAGCACGTCGTCACCGACCTGTTCGCCGAGGCCCGCCTGCTGGAGGCGGCCGAGCGGCTGGTCACCGGGGAGCGCGGCCGGTTCCGGCCGGCCGAACTGGTCGACGCGCTGACCGTCGCCGGGCACCGCGCACTGGGCTGGCCGGACGCCGGCCGGCTGGCCGTGGGCATGCGGGCGGACCTGGTGGCCGTCCGGCTGGACTCTCCGCGCACGGCCGGGTGCGCACCGGGCCAGGTGGTGACGGCCGCCGGCAGCGCCGACGTGCACACCGTGATCGTCGACGGCCGCGTCGTCGTGTCCGAGGGGCAGCACGTCCTCGGGGACGTCGGCCGCCTGCTCGTCGCGGCGATCGGCGCGCTCGAGGAGGACCGGTGAGCCTGCTGGTCACCGGCATCGGCGAGCTGGTCACGAACGACCCCGCCCTGGGACACGGGCCCCTGGGGCTGCTGACCGACGCCGCCGTGGTGGTGGCCGACGGCGTGGTCGCCTGGACCGGCCCTGCGACGGCGGCGCCCGACGCCGACGCGCGGATCGACCTCGGCGGCCGGGCGGTAGTCCCCGGCTTCGTCGACAGCCATGCCCACCTGGTCTTCGCCGGCGACCGGGCCCAGGAGTTCGAGGCCCGGATGTCGGGTGCCCGGTACGACGGCGGCGGGATCGGCACCACCGTCGCCGCGACCCGGATGGCCTCCGACGAGGAGCTGCGCGGCCGGCTGCGAGGTCTGGTGGCCGAGATGCGCCGCCAGGGCACCACGACGGTGGAGGTGAAGAGCGGCTACGGGCTCACCGTCGCGGACGAGGTCCGGTCCCTCCGGCTGGCCGCCGAGGTCACCGCCGAGACGACGTTCCTCGGCGCCCACGTCGTGCCGGACGAGTACCGCGGACGGTCCGACGAGTACGTGGATCTCGTCACCGGACCGATGCTCGCCGCGTGCACACCGCACGCCCGGTGGGTGGACGTCTTCTGCGAGCCGGGCTCCGCGCACGCCTTCGACGGCGACCAGGCGCGGGCCGTGCTGGAGGCCGGTCGGGCCGCGGGACTGGGCCTGCGGGTGCACGCCAACCAGCTCGGGAACGGGCCCGGGGTGCGGCTCGCGGTGGAGCTCGGCGCCGCGAGCGCCGACCACTGCACCCACCTCGGCGCGGCCGACGTCGACGCGCTGGCCGGCGGGACGACGGTCGCCACCCTGCTGCCGGGCGTGGAGTTCTCCACCCGGTCGCCCTACCCGGACGCGCGCCGACTCCTGGACGCCGGGGTTCCGGTGGCGCTGGCCACCGACTGCAACCCGGGGAGCTGCTTCACCTCGTCGATGGCGTTCTGCATCGCGCTGGCGGTCCGCGAGATGCGGATGACGCCGGCCGAGGCGGTGTGGGCGGCGACCGCCGGGGGCGCGGCCGCGCTGCGCCGGACCGACGTCGGCCATCTGGCCCCCGGTGCGCGGGCGGACCTCGCCGTCCTCGATGCGCCGTCCTACCGGCACCTGGCCTACCGCCCCGGCGTTCCCCTCGTCCGGGCGCTGGAGCTGCCGGGCTGAGGGTTCGACTGCCCGTCCGCACTGAGGGCAGCCCAGCATGGCGAACTCCGCCTCGACGGTCCAGCTGCCGGTCAGCGGTGCCAGGCCCCCGGCATCCGGGAGACCGTCATGCCCGCTGGAACCGGTCGATCACCCGTGGAGCGATCTCCCCCGTCGTCGTCCCGACGACGGCCCAGCCCAGCACGATCAGCCAGGACACCGGGTCCAGCGGCCGGCAGCCGAAGAACCGGCTGACCCCGGGCGTCTGGACGACGGCGAACAGCACCGCCAGGGAACCGGCGGCCGTGGCGAGGACCAGCGGGCTCCGGCGTCCGGCCCAGGCGGTCTGGCCGAGCTGCGTGGCGATGAGCGCCGCGAGGCCCATCGTGCTGGCCCGGGCGAAGGTCCCGGTGAGCCGGCCGGTCGTCCACGCGCCCGTCGCGCCGACGGTGGTCGCGGCACCCCGGACCAGCACCATCCGCCGGACCGTGTCGGTGAACCCCCGCTGCGGCCCGGCCAGCAGGACCCCCGCGAGCGGGTGTCCGGCGAACGGCCCGTCGGCATCCTCGACGGCGGCGGCCCGCGGCGTCGAGACGGCGACGGCCAGCGCCGGGAACATGTCGGTGAGCAGGTTGACCAGCAGCAGCTGCCTCGTCCCGACGGGCGCCCGCCCGCCGAAGATCGTCCCGAGGACGGTGAACGCGACCTCGCCGGCGTTGCCGCCGACCAGCACGGACACGGCGTCGCGCACCCGCGACCACATGGCCCGGCCCTCGGCGATCGCGTCCACCAGCCGGGTGAGGTCCAGGTCGGTGAGCACCAGGTCGGCGGCGGTGCGGGCGGCGGGCGACTCCGCCCCCGAGACGCCGACGCCGACGTCGGCCAGCCGGATGGCAGCGGCGTCGTTGACACCGTCGCCGGTCATGGCCAGCGTCGCACCGGCCCGCCGCAGGGCCGCCACCAGGGTGACCTTCTGCTCCGGGGACAGCCGGGCGAACACACCGGCCGTGCGGACGAGCTCCGCGCGCTCGGTGTCCGACGCCCGGGCCAGCTCCGCGCCGGTCACGACACGGTCGGCGTGCGGGATGCCGGCCTTCGCGGCGATGGCGCCGGCCGTCTCGGGGTGGTCGCCGGTGGCCACCACCACCCGCACGCCCGCGGCGCACAACTGCTCGACAGCCGCGACCGAGGACTCCCGCAGCGCGTCGGCCAGGCCGATGAAGCCACGCAGGGTCAGGTCGCGCGCCGCCTCGTCGAGGTCGTCGGGTCGGCCGTCCACCGCACGGTCGGCGACGGCGAGGACCCGCAGCCCCTCCCCCGTCAGCTCCTGGATGCGCTCCTGCACCCCCTCGACGGCGGAGCAGCGGTCCAGCACCACCTCGGGCGCGCCCTTGACCACCAGGCGGCCGTCCCGGAGCGCCGCGGAGAACCCGCGCTCGGCGGCGAAGGGCAGAGCGCAGTCCGGGTCGTCGGCCGCGGCCACGTCTCGCTCGCCGGCCGCCTCGGCCACGGCCCGGTCGGTCTCGTGCGCCTTGTCGTCGCCCTCGGCGGCGGCGCCGGCCGCCAGCCGCAGCACGTCGCTCTGCGCCCCGTCGCCGTCGCCGTCGACCGACACGAGCCGGACCACCCGCAGCCGGTTCTCCGTGAGCGTCCCGGTCTTGTCGAAGCAGGCGGTGTCCACCCGGCCGAGCGCCTCCAGCACCCGGGCGCTGCGGACGACGGCCCCCCGCCGCGACAGCCGCCGGGCCGCGGACTGCTGGGCGACCGTGGCCACCAGCGGCAGTCCCTCCGGCACGGCGGCCACGGCGATGGCCAGCCCTGAGCCGACGGCCTCGCGCAGCGGCCGCCCCCACAGCACGCCGAGCAGCGCGACCGCGGCGCCGCCGGCCAGGGTGAGCGGCAGCACCGCGCGGGTGAGCTCGCCCAGGCGGGCCTGGACACCGGCCGGGGGCGCGGCTCCGCCGGCGGCGCGCGCGGCCCGCCCGGCCTGGGTGGCCTGGCCGACGGCGACGACGACGGCGCGGCCCCGGCCGGCCACCACGGTGGTCCCGTCGAAGAGCATGCAGGTGCGGTCGCCGACGTCGGCGCCGGGCGTGGCCTCCACGGCCTTGCAGACGGCGAGGGACTCGCCGGTCAAGTTGGACTCGTCGACCTCGAGGTCGACCACCTCGAGCAGCCGGGCGTCGGCGGCCACGACGTCGCCCGCCTCGACCAGCACGACGTCACCGACGCGCAGCGCGCCGCCGGGCACGTCCTCGCGCCCGCCGTCGGTCTCCCGGTGCACGGTGACGTCCTGCTCGAGCAGCAGCGACTCCAGCGCCGTCTCGGCCCGCAGCCGCTGCAGGCCGCTGATGAGCGCGTTCCCGACGGTCACGCTGCCCACGAGAATCGCGTCGGTGGACTCGCCCAGCACCGCCGTCGCGGCCGCGCCCGTGCCGAGGATCGGCGTCAGCGGATCGGCGAGCTCCGCGGCGACCGTCCGGGCGAAGCGGGCCGGGCCACGGACCACCGGTAGTGCCGCGACCGCCCGGACCGGCTTGGGCAGCCGGTGCCGCCCGTGCTCGGTCTGGGCAGGCAGATCGGAGACCCGGCGCAGCACGTCGTCGGGATCCAACGCGTGCCACGGTGTGTGCACCGACGGCGGCGGGGCGGGCCGCCGGGCCAGGCGGACGGCCGAGACCGCACCGTCGACCATGGCGTAGGGGGTCGCGGTCTTGCCGGGTGCCGTGGCCTTCGCCTGGCCGTATCGCGCACTCCCCACCGCCGCCAGCAGTGCCCCGAGCACGTTCCCGGTCAGCGCCGTGCCGGCCACTCGCCGGCTGACGGCCCGGGCGACGGTGGTGGCCGCGACGAGTCGGCACGCGTCCACGAGCCCGGGCGGCGTCACCAGGTCGGCGCCCCACGCCGGGGAGCGCCCCTTCCGCACCGGCGCGACGCCGACGTCGGCGGCCAGCAGGGCCGGGCCGTCGGTCACCGACACGACCAGCACCCCACGCCCCTCCGACTGCAGCCGGCGCACCGTGTCCACGAGCGACTCGTCCGCCGGCGTCACCTCGTCGGCGGCCCCGGCGATCTCCCGCGTCCCGACGTGCGGTGAGAGCACCAGCCGGTGGCCCGCCTCGCCGGCCGCCGTCAGCAGGGCCTCGGCGTGCGGGTCGAGCTCGGGCGCGACGGTCACCTGCCCCACCCGGCGACGGCCCTGCAGCAGCGTGCGCACCTCTCCGCCGGGGGTGTCCGGGGCCTCCCGGGCCGGTCCCAGCCGCAGTCGTGTCCCGTCCCCGTCGTTCCCCGCGCTCGACCCGACGGCGCCCAGCAGCCGGGCCGCCGCGGTCCACACCGCGGCCGAGTCCCAGCCCTTCGCGTCGGCACTGGCGTCGATCACCACCGGCGGGCCCGTGCACAGGGCGTCGGCGTCCACGACGACGGTGTCGACGCGATCGAGGCGGCGGTAGGCGGACCCGTCCATCGGCAGGACGCCCCGCCGGCACATGAGCAGGTCGACGACGGCGGCGAAGGACTCGCGCCCGAGAGCGGCGGCCTTGGGGGTCAGCGCCTTGAGCAGGTCGGCCGACCTGCCCGGACTCCGGGTGAGAGGCAGCAGACCCACCGCGCCGCCGAGAGCGGTCGGGCCGAGCCGAGCCTGGTACGACTCGATCGGTCCGCGCGGCAGCGGCACGGGACGCCCGCCGGGGGGCGGGAGCGGCTCGGAGACGTCCTCCTCCGGCTCCGGCCGGCACAGTTCGGCCTCCCGGCGCCGCCACACCTGTCGCCGGGCCCGGACCTCCAGCGCCTGCTGCAGCGCGGCCGCCGCATTGATGGCCGGGACGGTCGGGCTCTGGGTCAGGGCGTGCAGCAGTGCGCTGGTCCCGGTGAACACCAGGTCGGTACCGATCGGTCCGATCCGCGCCTCGAGCCCGTCCTTGATCCACTTCTGGGAGTCGAGGAGGGCGATGGTGAGCGTGGCGTGCCGGGTCAGCGCAGGGATCGGGAGGACCTTCGCGAAGAACGCCACCCCGACGGCCGCAGTGTCGATCGCGGCGTCCAGGACCGCCGCCAGCAGCGGCTCGAGGTCGGCCGGATGGTCCTGGCGACTCGGGAACACCTGCTTGGCGCCCCGGCCCTGCTCGATGGCCGTGACGACGCCGACGACCTCGTCGACGGAGACCCGCCGGTCGTCGATACCCACGAGCACCCGGCCGACCACGTCGTTGACCGTGGCCCACTGGACACCTTCGAGCCGCTCGAGGTGACGCCGCAGCGCGTGACGGACCTCCGCCTGGTCGCCCGCCGCGGGCGCGGCGACCTCGATCTGGACGTGCCGCCGGTCGGCGTACACCCGGCGCGTCTGCCGCGCCTCGGGGGGTTCGAACATCCCGCGCGCGATCCGCCCGATGCTCCGGACGTGCCCATCCGGGATCGGGTTGGCGCCGGTCACCAGCGTGCCGACCGCCCGGGTGCCGGTCTCGGCCGCCGACCTCGCGAGCTGGAGGGAGCCGCCGGCGACCGCCGCCGTGACGTCCATCCCGGCCCGGGCGAGCCGGCCCGCGGCCCGGGTGGGCTCCGCCAGCAGCCCCGCGGTCGCGAGAGCCGGCGTCGCGGCCAGCGCAGCCCCGGAGACGGCCAGGCGCACACCTGCCCCGGCCGCGGCTCGCGCGGCCTCGATCCGGCGGAGCAGTGCCATCGGCGTCCCCTGGAAACGACGTTGCCCGGGACGTTACGCCGCCCGAGCGCCCCTGGCCCGGCGTCGTCGCACGCCGGTTCTTCCCCGGGGTCGGCGGCGGCGGGCCGACCCCGGGTGCGCGGACGTCCCCGCGCCACTGCCGTCCGGCCCGGCCGGGGTACGGGCGCGTCCGCAGCGGCTCAGGACCGCAGGGACCTGACCAGCTTCCCGACGCCGGAGAACGCCAGCGCGGCCGCGACCACCCACGGCCCGGCGACGATGACCGGGTCGAGAACCTGGTGCACCCGATCGGTCCGCGTGGTGCCGAGCCGGGACTTCAGGCCGTGGTGGGTGAACTCGCTGCGGACACCGGTCTGGGTGATCGGGTTGTCCGGGCGCCGTGTCAGGAAGGACTTCAGGTGGTTCTCCCAGGCGTCCACCCGATCTGCGGCGATCAGCAGCAGCCAATGTGCCGCCCGGCCCTCGCTGTACGTGGCGTAGGAGAACCTGCGGATCGCGCCGGACAGGCCCCTCGGCGGCTGGGCCGTACCGAAGACAGGGGTGAGGAACTTGTGCTCGATGGAGCGTTCCCGTGGCCACTTCTCCGGCTGGCGCTCGGGGAACTCCCAGTGCGCTCCGGACAGGTCGTCGCGGAACTGCAGTTTGGGCACCGACGGCCGGTCCTCCGGGTTCAGGTCGACCCCCCAGCCGGGGATGCGTTCGCGCAGCTTCTCGATCGGCTCGGCGAGCGGCGGCTTGTGCGGCGTGTAGGCCATGATCGTCTCCCTTTCGGTCAGGCCGCGCTCGGGACGACCAACGGCTTGATGCAGCCGTCGAGCTTGGCGGAGAACACGTGGTAGCCCTCGGCGATGTCCTCGAGCGGGAACCGGTGGGTCACCAGTTCGCTGGGCTTGAGATAGCCGTTGCGCACGTGCTCGAACAGCCGCGGCCACTGCCGCTTGACCGGGGTCTGGTTCATCCGCAGGGTGAGCCCCTTGTTGAGGGCGTCGCCGAACTTCACGGCGCTGAAGATCGGGCCGTAGGCGCCGACCACCGCTACCGTCCCGCCCTTGCGGACGGAGTCGATGGCCCAGTTCAGCGCGATCGGCGAGCCGCCCTGCAGCTTGAACTTCGCCGTCGTCACGTGCTGGAGCAGATTCCCGTCGGCCTCGGCGCCCACCGCGTCGATGGCGACGTCGGCCCCCAGGTGATCGGTGGTCTTCTTCATCTCCACCACGATGTCGTCGTACTCGGCGAAGTTGTAGGTCTCGGCGTGCGCGAAGGTGCGCGCCTTCTCCAGCCGGTAGTCCAGGTGGTCGATGACGATCACCCGGCCCGCGCCCATCAGCCACGACGACTGCGCGGCCACCAGGCCGACCGGCCCCGCGCCGAAGACGACGACGGTGTCGCCCTCCACGATCTCGCCCAGCTGCGCACCGAAGTACCCGGTGGGAACGGCGTCGGTCAGCAGTACGGCGTCCTCGTCGCTCATCCAGTCCGGGATGAGGGCGGGTCCGACGTCGGCGAAGGGCACGCGCACGTACTGGGCCTGCCCCCCGTCGTAGCCCCCCGTGGTGTGCGAGTACCCGTAGATGCCGCCGACCGCCGTCGCGTTCGGATTGACGTTGTGGCAGTTGGAGTACAGGCCCCGGGCACAGAACCAGCAGGATCCGCAGAAGATGTTGAACGGCACCACCACCCGGTCACCGACCGCCAGGTTCTGGACCGACGACCCCACCTGCTCCACCACTCCGATGAACTCGTGGCCGAACGTGTGCCCGATGCGGGTGTCCGGCATCATGCCGTGGAAGAGGTGCAGGTCGGAGCCGCAGATGGCCGCCAGCGTCACCCGCACGATCGCATCGTTGGGATGCTCGATCGCCGGGATGTCCTTCTCCTCGACCCGGATCTTGTACGGCCCCCGGTACACCATCGCTCGCATCGAATGCTCTCCTCCGGCTGCGCTCGGGAAGACCGCGGCGCCGTATCCGCCACGGGCCCCCGACCCTGTCCTCCATCGAACCGACTCTGTGCGACCGGGAACGCCACCGCGACTCGAGCGGGACCAGCTGCCGCGGGGCCGGCCGCCGGGGATCGGTCGGTCCTGCCGTACCGGACATGGACCTGCCGGCTCGGACCGACCGGCGGAGGTGTCCCGCTCGGCGGATTCCCGAGGGACGTCGTCGTCCCGGAACGTCTCCCGCAGCCGGCGCGTCAGCGGGTCGCCGGTGACCGTCGTCGATCGCAGGAGGCCGACCACGGGCGCCCGTCCGCGGCCGGCTCCCGGCTGACCTGGCCGGATGGCGGTGGCCCGATGACTGGACGGGGCGACACGCCCGGACGGATCCGGAGGCCTCATTTCCGTCCGAACGGGTAGCGGCTTCGCACGGATCATGACCGTGCCAGCGGGGGGCTAGTCGACTGGCAAGGAGGACACGTGCTCTCGGACCGATCCCGTCCCGTGATCGAGGCGACGCTGCCCGTCGTCGCGGACAACATCGCCGAGATCGCGACGCGCTTCTACGCGCACCTCTTCGGCGAGCATCCGGAACTGATCGACGGCGTCTTCAACCGCGGGAACCAGGCCGAGCGGACCCAGCAGATGGCCCTCGCCGGCTCGGTGGCCGTGTTCGCCGGTTCGCTGCTGAAGGTGCCGGAGCAGACGCCCGAGCACCTTCTCTCGCGGATCGCGCACAAGCACGCCTCCCTCGGCGTCACCCCGGCCCAGTACGACGTCGTCCACGACAACCTGTTCTGGGCGATCGTCGACGTGCTGGGCGACGCCGTGACGCCCGAGGTGGCGGCGGCCTGGGACGAGGTCTACTGGCTGATGGCGTACGCGCTGATCAACCAGGAGCGGGGCCTCTACAGCGCCGGGGGCGTGCGCCCCGAGACGGTGTGGCGCGAGTGGGAGGTCGCCGAGAAGATCCCCGAGACCGAGGAGGTCGTGACGTTCCGGATGCGGCGGGTCGGCGACCGGCTGGTGAAGACCTCGCTGCCCGGGCAGTACGTGACCGTGCAGGTGCCCATGCCGGACGGCGTGCGCCAACCGCGGCAGTACAGCCTCACCAAGGCCGACGACGGGGAGCACCGCCAGTTCTCGGTCAAACGGGTGCGCGGCGGGGGCAAGCCCGACGGCGAGGTGTCCAATCTCCTCTGCGACACCGTGGGCGTCGGCGACCGGCTGACCATGTCGCTGCCGTTCGGGGACGTCGTCCTCGACGACTCCGGCCGTCCGGTGGTGTTCATCAGCGCCGGCATCGGCATCACCCCGATGGCCGGGATGCTCTCCCACCTGACCGCCGCCGGGTCGCACCTGCCGATCACGCTGCTGCACGCCGACGTCGACGAGGCGTCCTTCGCCCTGCGCGAGCAGGTGCTCGCGGACCTGCGCCGGTTGCCGGAGGGGACGGCGCACGTCTGGTACGAGCGTGGTGCCGACAGCAGCCTCCCGGTCGACGGCGTCCACTCCGGCATGATCGACCTCGACGACGTCAAGCTCCCCGAGGGTGCGGGCTACTACCTCTGCGGGCCGTTGCCCTTCATGAAGAGCGTCCGCAGCACCTTGATCGACCGGGGGGTGGCCGCCCGCGACATCCAGTACGAGGTGTTCGGCCCTGACCTGTGGCAGGCCGACCTGGCCACGGAGGCGACGCCCGGCGCGTCCGACGGAGGTGCTCCCCTGCCCGGCTGACCGTCCGTTCCGGGTTCCCCGGCCGAGCGCCCGACGACGAGGCCCGGCCACCGCATGCGATCGAGGAAGGAGGCGAGCGTGGACATCGCCGCGATGCGGGCGAACTTCGCCAAAGCCGCAGCCACCGGGGACGAGGCCCCGCTGTACTTCTACTCCCACCTGTTCCTGAGCCATCCCGAGACCCGCCAGATGTTCCCGGTCTCGATGGCCCACCAACGTGACCGGCTGTTCAGCGCCCTCGGCGACGTGGTCGCGAGGGTGGACGACCTCGACGCCCTCGTGCCCATCCTCCAGCAGCTCGGGCGCGACCACCGCAAGTTCGGGACCCTCGCGGCGCACTATCCGGCCGTGGGGGCCAGCCTGCTCGCCACCCTCGAGCACTTCGACGACGCGTGGACCCCCGAGCTCGCCAAGAGCTGGACGGAGGCCTACGACCTCGTCGCCACGGTGATGGTCCAGGCGGCCGAGGAGGCCTCCGGGCAGCCGGCGTGGTGGGAAGCCGACGTCGTCGAGCACGAGCGCCGCACGCTCGACGTCGCCGTCCTCCAGGTGCGGCCGCGCACGCAGTACGACTATCTGCCCGGTCAGTCGGTCTCGCTCGAGACCGACCTCCGGCCCCGGCTGTGGCGCTACTACTCCCCCGCCAACGCTCCCCGCCCGGACGGCCTCCTGGAGATCCACGTGAAGGCGCGCGACGGCGGCCCGGTCAGCTCTGCGCTGGTGCGCCGGGTGGGGGTGGGAGACGTGCTCCGCCTCGGCCCTCCCCTGGGTCACCTCACCCTGGACGCCGACTCCGATCGCGACCTCCTGCTGGTCGGCGGCGGCATGGGGCTGGCCCCGCTCAAGGCCCTGGTCGACCAGGTCGCCCGCAGGGGCCCGGCCCGCCGCGTCGACCTGTTCCTCGGCTTCCGCACCGAAAACCAGATCTACGATCGGGCCGCCCTCCGGCAGCTCGAGCAGGCCAACCCGTGGCTGAGCGTCACCTTCGCGGTCTCCGACGACAAGATGTCATCGCTGGAGCAGGGAGAGGTCGGTGAGGTGGTCGTGCGACACGGTCCGTGGCTGAGCCGGGAGGTGTGCGTCGCCGGACCCGCGCCGATGGTGGAGGACACCGTCTCGCGGCTCCAGCAGCACGGCGTACCACCACAGCGCATTGCCAGCGAGGTCTTCGCCCCCAGCCGACCGGGGCCCAGTGTTGACGGAGAGGTGACCGAATGAGCAGCACACCGAACGGGTCCAGCAACGGCGACCGGGGCATCATGCCGGCCGACCTCCAGAACCTGCAGTTCACGCGTGCCTCCATGCTGCGTCCCGGCTACGTCGACACCGAGGTGGACCGCGTGATGCACCGGGCCGCCGAGGAGCTTGCCCGGCTCATCGCGGAGAAGGCCGAGCTGCGGGACCGGGTGCGGGCCCTGGAGGCCCAGGTGGACGGGGCACCGGCGCAGGTGCCCCCGAGCGAGCAGGCGGTGCGCATCCTGGCCGTCGCGCAGCAGACCGCGGACAACTACGTCGCCGAGGCCGAAGAGTTCAGCCGGCAGGTGACCAGCGAGGCGCGAGCCGAGTACGAGGAGCAGATCCGACTGGCGAGGGAGAACGCCGGAGCGATCATCCAGGCCGCTCAGGAGGCCGCGGCGAAGATCGGTGGAGACGTCCCGGCCGGAGCCGACAGCGGGGCCCGGAGCATGGAGGAGCTCCAGGAGCAGGTGGCCTACCTCAAGGCGTTCGGCCAGGCATGTCGCGTGCAGCTGCGCTCCTACCTCGAGGCCCTGCTCGCCGACGTCGAGACCGAATGGGGCCGCGCCGACCCGGCCGCCCTCCCGCTGGCGGCACCCCGGCCGCCGGCCCAGCGTTCGGGACGCGACGACGACGGTGCGGCCGCCACCTTCACGGGCAACACCGTCGCGGAGTCACGACCCGACGACGCAGAGGGCGGTCTTCCGGCCACGGCAGGGTCCCGGGCCGCGTCGTAGGAGGCCTCGTCGTAGGGGGCCTCGTCGTAGGAAGCCGGCGACGGCTGCACGACGGCGGTCTCCGCCGACTCGTGCCGCCGTCACACCCGGGCCGCTCCCGTGCCGGCCCGGGACCTCGCCCTCACGGACGGAGCGCCGCGTAGACCTGCTCGGCGTGGTCGAACACGAGGAAGTGCCCCTCCCCGGGGAACCAATGGACGGAGGAGTCCGGCAGCATCGCGCCGAGCACCCGCCCGAGGGCCACCGGCACCAGCCAGTCCTGCGTCCCGTGCCAGATGTCGACGTGCTGGTGGACCGAGGACAGGGGGAACCCCCACGGCCGGAAGAGCAGGGCGCGGTCGTGCGCCAGCGCGGCCGACCCGTGCCGCAGGCCCTCCGTGAAGGTCTCGGAGAGGATGCGGCGGACGGCGGGCCGGCCGATCACCCGGCGGTCGGCCGGGTTGAGCCGCACCTGCAGGTACCGGGGGATCATCGCCGGGCGCACCGCCGTGGGAGCGAAGACCGGCCGCAGCAACGCGGCCGCGGGTGAGGGCCGGTGCGCGGCCGCCCGCATGCTCGTCGGCACCCAACCCGGCCACGGCCACGGGACGTCGGGGGGCGGCGCGCCGCCGAGCACCCCGACGGCGCGGACCCGGTCCTTGAAGACGTGCGCGCAGGCCAGCGCGTAGGCGGCACCACCCGACAGGCTGAGCACGGCGAACCGGTCGATCCGGAGGTGGTCCAGCAGGTGCGCCACGTCGGCCGGCCAGTCCATGACGCGACGGTCCGGGTGGGGGTCGGACCGCCCGAAGCCCGGCCGGTCGGGAACGATGAAGCGCACCCCCCAGCGCCGGTAGGCACCGTCGTCCTCGACGTGTCGCTCCAGCCGGGAGCTCGGCGACCCGTGACAACCGAGGACGGGCCAGCCGTCGGGGTCCCCCCATTCGGCGTACGCGAGCGTCCGGCCGTCGCCGACGCGGACGCTGCCCTCCCGAGGTCGCCGAGCCTGGTCCATGACAGCTCCCTACCCGGACGGTGGCCGACCACCTCTTGATCAGGAGTCCGGGGGGCCGACGTCGTCCCGAGGCGGCCGCAGCTGCCGGTAGATCCGTGCGAGGTCCGGCAGCTGCACGTGGGCGTTGAGCCCACTCGGGTTCGGGACGACCCAGGTCGCGGACCCGCCGACCGTCTCCGGTTGGCGGCCGACCGCCGCCCGTGGCCGGTCGAACCCCACGCGCCAGGCCGTGATGCCCAGGACCGCCAGCACCCGGGGCCGGTACTCCGAGACGAGCTCGGCGAGCCGCTCCGCTCCCTCCCGCAGCTCGGCCGGCGAGAGCTCGGCGGCCGTGCGCGTGGCCCGATCCACCACGTTCGTGACGCCCAGGCCGTGGTCGAGCAGCTGCCGGTCCTCCTCGGGCGCGAGCTGCCGCGGCGTCAGACCGGCGAGGTGGAGCGCGGGCCAGAACCGGTTACCGGGCCGGGCGAAGTGGTGCCCCCGGGCGGCGGAGGCCAGTGACGGGTTGATCCCGCAGAACAGGACGTCGAGGTCCGGCGCGACGACGTCGGGCAGCGGCTTGCTCGGCATGGTCAGGCCTCCAGGACCGCCCAGCCGTGCGCGGGCAGTCGCAGGCGGGCACGGCGCATCAGGGCTTCGAGCGGGCCTCAGCCCCCGCTCGCCAGACGCCTGACGGCAGCCGCGACGTAGAAGACCGACAACGCGAGGAACAGCCCACCGATCGCGGCGCGTACCTGCTCGTCGGCGAGCCCCGCGCGCCGCGCGACGGGCTCCGCCACGACATCTGCCACTCGTGCGCGCCAGCCCTGCAGGCCGGCCTTCCCGAGGGTGATCGCATCCATGCCCCTGCCGCTACCCGCTCGACGGCGGGCTAGGCACGATCCGGCCGTCCGCAGCATCCGGATCAGCCGCCCGTCTTCCAGCCGAGCCAGTCGACGGCCGCCCGGGCGATCTCGGGTGGAACGGTGTGCCCGCCGGCGAACTCCCGATAGGTGACGTCGTAGCCGTCGTCCTCGAGGGAGGGCACGATCCGCCGGCTGGTCCGGTCGACGGGCAGGACGTCGTCGGCGTCGCCGTGGGACACGAACACCTCCGGCCGGCCCGTCCGGCCTCCCGGGGGCACGAATCCCGGGGAGAACGCGACGATTCGGCCGAACAGCTCGCCGTTGGCCAGACCGAGACCCAGCGCGTACGAGGCGCCGTCGGAGAAGCCCGCCACGGCGATCCGCTCGGGGTCCACGGGAACCATGGCGAAGACCGTCTCCAGCGCCCGGCCGATCAGGTCCGCGTCGGGGCCGTAGCCGTCGCGGACGGCGTCCCACGTCGCTCCGCGCGACGCCGGCGCCACGACCAGCAGGCCGTGCTCGTCGGCCAGCGGCTGGAGCAGCGCCAGCCCGGCCGCGGCGGAACCACCCGCGCCGTGCAACGAGACCAGCAGTGGTGCGGCCCGCCCGGGCACGAGCCCGGGGGGTACGTGCAGGACCGGGTCCCGCTCGGCGACCAGGCCCAGCGGCCGGTCGCCCGGGGTCACCGGCTCCGCACCCGGTTCCGGTGCCCCGGTTGGCGGGCGCACCGCCAGCTCGGCACCGCCTCGTCGGCGGTCGGGCGCGCGCCCCTCCCGCTCCGGGACGGCGCAGCCCGCCAGCAGCGCCCCGGCGGCCAGCCGGGCGCCTGCGAGGAGGAACCGTCGCCGCGTCCGCACCGCTCCGCTCCTCCCCGCCCCTGCCCCCGTCACGGGTCGCCGTCGTGCGCGGCGGCCCAGAAGGCGGCCCGCACACCGCCGGCCCCCCAGGCGTTGGGTTCGATGAGGTCGCAGAACCACAGGTCCCGCTCCGCCGGTCGCGGCTCCCGCCGCGAGGGATCGCCGGCCAGCAGACCGTGGCCCTGGAAGAGCTGTGCGATCTCGGCGACGACGGCGCCGTGCCGGGCGGCGACGGTGCGCAGCGCATCGTTCAGCTCACCGATGACCGCCACGGCGTCGGGCCACGGCGGGAGCCCCAGCCGGGCGGCGTCGCCGGTCCCGTCACTGGGGTCGTAGACCGTCCCGAGCACGATCCGGGCAGCGGGGGCACAGACGCCGGTGAGCTGTGCCAGCGCGGTGTCGACGGCCGCCTGCACGCCCGCGATCACGTCGCGGGCGCCGCGGGTGTCCCCGTAGGCAGCGAGCAGGTCGTTGCCGCCGATCGTCAGGGTGACCAGGGAGGGCCGGACGCCGAGCGCCCGGAGGCGAGGGAGCTGCGCCTGCAGGAGCGTCCGGGTGGTCGCGCCGTCGGTAGCGAGCAGGGAGAACGTCGTTTCCGGGTGGACGGTTCGGAGATCACGACCGCGCCACTCCGGGAAGTCCTCGTCGCGGTTGGCGAACAGCAGGCTGGCACCGCCCCGGCCGGGGCCGCCCGCGTAGTCGTCGATGGAGATGGAGTCACCGAGGGCGGCGTAAGCCGGACCCGCGAGATCCGCCATGCAGCCATCGTGCGCGCTCGGCCGGGCGACAGCACCCGGGAGCCGAGCGGGGGCCGGCCCGAGGAACACTGGGTCCGTGCCGCCCCGACGCTGCCCCTGCGGAAGCGGTCTGCCGCTCGCCGAGTGCTGCGGCCGGCTGCACGCGGGAGAGGCGACCGCGGCGACGGCCGAACAGCTGATGCGCTCGCGGTACAGCGCCTTCGTCCTCGGCGACGCCGGGTACCTGCTCGCCACGTGGCACCGGACCACCCGGCCGCGATCGCTGGACCTCGACCGCGACGTGCGCTGGATCGGCCTCGACGTGCTCGCCACGAGCGGGGGTTCGCTGCTGGGCTCCGAGGGCACCGTGGAGTTCCGCGCCCACTACCTGAGTGGCGGTGTGGCCGGCACCCAGCACGAGAACAGCCGGTTCGTCCGCGACGGCGGCCAGTGGCGCTACGTGGACGGCGTGTCCCTGAGCTGACGTGGCCGCCGTCTGCCCGGGGGAATCGGTTCCGGGGCTGGACGGCGCCGGGGCTCTCGCCCGGAGGAGTGACGGGCGCTGGCCCTCGGCCCTCCGGCGACGGCCGCCTGACCTGCTCCGACGGCTCACCGCGAGGCCACGGAATGGCGAAGGTCACAAGGTGGAGATAGCTCACAGCCTCAGAAGTGCACGTATCGGGCCCGTTCGTCCGACGATCGGGAGAACTGCGCCGCCGGCGCACTTCCTGATCGGCCGGAGAGGCAGACGTGACTTCCGAGAGTGGCGTAGTAGGCGACAGCGCGAACCCCGACGTGGTCCTCGTCGGGGGCGGCATCATGAGCGCGACGCTGGCCGCGCTCTTCGGTGTCGTGGCCCCGCACTGGAACGTCACGGTCTTCGAGTCCGCGGCGGACGTCGCCGGGGAGAGCTCGGACGCCTGGAACAACGCCGGCACCGGGCACGCCGCCCTCTGCGAGCTGAACTACACGCCGGCCGGCCCGGACGGGCGCGTGGACCCGGCCAAGGCCGTCACGATCAACGAGCAGTTCCAGGTCTCCCGCCAGTTCTGGTCCTACCTGGTGCGCGGCGGCATGACGGGCTCGCCCAAGGACTTCATCACCCCGGTCCCCCACCTCAGCTTCGTCACCGGCGAGGAGGGGCGTGCCTACATGCGCACCCGGCACGCGGCCCTCGCCGCGCAGCCGCTGTTCGAGGGCCTGGAGTACACGGAGGACGCCGCGGAGCTCGCCGACTGGCTCCCGCTGATGATGGCCGGCCGCGACCCGGGGCAGATCGTCGCCGCCACCCGGTCGGCGGCCGGGACCGACGTGAACTTCGGCGCCCTCACCCGACTCATGCTCGACGACGCCGCCACCCGTGGTGTGACGGTGCACTGCAACCAGCGGGTGCAGAAGCTGCAGCAGGACACCGACGGCCGCTGGGTCGTCACCGTGCGGGACGCGGTCACCGGCGAGCGCCGGACCGTCCGCACCCGCTTCGTGTTCGTCGGCGCCGGCGGCGGCGCCCTGCCGCTGCTGCAGGCCGCCGCCATCCCCGAGATCCGCGGCTTCGGCGGCTTCCCGGTCAGCGGCCAGTTCCTGCGGACCACCTCCCCCGAGCTGGTCGGCCGGCACCAGGCCAAGGTCTACGGCCAGGCCGCCGTCGGCGCGCCGCCGATGTCGGTCCCGCACCTCGATCTCCGGCTCATCGACGGCGACCACTCCCTGCTGTTCGGGCCCTACGCCGGCTTCTCGCCGAAGTTCCTGAAGGCCGGCTCGATGTTCGACCTGCCGCGCAGCGTCCGCCCGAACAACCTCGGGTCGCTGCTGGGCGTGGCGCGGACCGAGCTCGCGCTCACCCGGTACCTGATCGGCGAGCTGATGCAGTCCCGCTCGGATCGGCACGCGACCCTGACCGACTTCGTGCCCGAGGCCCAGGAGCACGACTGGGAGATGATCACCGCCGGCCAGCGGGTCCAGGTGATCAAGCGCGACCCGGCGACCGGCCGCGGCGTCCTGCAGTTCGGTACCGAGCTCGTCGTGGGCGGGGGCGGCTCGATCGCCGGTCTGCTCGGCGCCTCGCCCGGCGCCTCGACGGCGGTGTCGGCGATGATCACCCTGCTCGAGCAGTGCTTCCCCGACCGCATCCCGGCCTGGCGACCGGCCCTGCAGGAGGCCATCCCCTCCTACGGACGCCGGCTGTCGGAGGACGCCACCCTGCGCGCCGAGGTGCGGGCCGAGACGATGCAGGTGCTCGAGCTCAACGGCTGACCGGCGTCGTCCGCCGTCGCAGGTGGCGGACCGTCGGTCGGATCAGCGGGCCCGGCCGTCGGTCACCGCGCGGATGAGCTCGGCGACCTCGGGCGTGGCCGCATGGGCTCCGGCCGCCAGGAACGACTGCTGGATGACCTCGTCGAGCCGGCGGCGCGACATCATGTCGGTGCCCATGACCTGCTGTTCCCCCCGGCCGGGGGTGAAGACGACGGTCCGGATCCCGGCCGCCTGCAGGGCCCTGACCTCTCGCTGCAGCAGCCGTTCGGAGTACCGGCGGGCTGCCGGGAAGAACCCGGGACGCCAACCGGCGGGGCCGCTCATCGGCGCGATGACGATGACGACGTCCAGCTCCTGCCACCGCAGGACCGCCGCGTTGGTCGACGAGTGCACACCCCCGTCGATGTAGCTGTGCCGGCCGATCTGCACGGGGGCGAAATAGCCCGGCACGGCGCACGACGCTCCGACCGCCCGGTGGATCGGCGCCTCGGGTGAACCCCGGCGGCCGAACACCACACGGCGCCCGTCCCGCCGTCGCACGGCACAGATCCAGAGGTCCGGCTCCGGCCATTCCGGTCGCTCGAGCTCGCGCAGCGCCGCGAGCTGCTCGAGGATGTCGTGCCGTCCGGGCGCCATGAGAGCCATGCCCGCCGCCATGGGCCGGAACTGCAGGGGCCGGGTCAGGGCCCGCGCCACCATGTGCCGGCCCGGCGGCCGCAACGGGCGGCGCAGCAGCTCCAGTGGTCGGAAGGGTGCGAGCTCCGGGACCCGCGCCTCGGCCATCTGCCGCAGCACGTCGTCGTCTCCGGACAGCGGGGCCTTCACCGTCCAGGCGGCCAGGTCCTCCGCCGAGACGCCGAGCCGGAGCAGGGTGCCGGTGATCGAACCCGCCGACGTGCCGACGATCATGTCGGCCCCGCGGGCGTCGAACCCGAAGTCGTGCTGCAGGACGGCCAGCACACCGGCGTGGTACGCCTGGCCGACGACGCCACCGCCGCCCAGCACCAAGCCCACGCGCTCCACCCGTCGAGCCTGCCACGCGGCAGGCACCCGCTCGCAGGCCGGTCAGGGCGTGCACGGAGGCACTGCGCGGCCGATCACAGCGGATCCACGTCCAGCCGACCGGTCGACCGCTCCGCCGTACCGACGACGACGACAGCGGCCATCAGCACCGCCAGGGCACCGACGACGACCACTGCCGGCAGTTCCAGGACGGCATCGAGCACCGCGAAGGCGGCCGCGGCCAGCGGCCACCACCAGCGTCTCCGGGTCTCCCGCGACATCCCGCTGTCGGTCACCGTCATCGAGACCAGGTAGACCGCCACGCCGCCGGCCAGCAGGAACCGGGTTCCGGCGGGCACCTCGCCTGCTCCGCTCTGCACGACGGCCAGCTCGATCCCGGCCCCGACCGTCGCCAGCGCCAGGGTGAGGGGAAGCTGACCGAACACGTACACGTCGTGCGAGAGGTCGCTCTGCTCTCCGCCGGCCTCGTTGAGCAGGCGTTTGGCGCGCGCCCCGGCGAGGTCGAAGTAGCTCCACCACAGCGCGGCGGCCAGTAGGAAGGACAGCACCGCGACGGGGATCGCCGACGGGGCCCACTCCGCGTAGTAGAGCCCGTGTGCGATCCCGGCCACCGACTCACCCAGCACCAGGATCACGAAGAGCCCGAACCGCTCGGGCAGGTGCTCCACGTGCAGGGGGACGTCGGTCGAGTGGCGCGTCGCCAGGAGCGGCACCAGCGCCTCGACCAGGACCGCCGCGGCCCACAGCCCGAAGCCGACCGGCCGCGGCACGACAAGCGAGACCGCCCACAGCAGCGCTCCGATGCCGGCGCCGACCAGGTAGAGCCGGGCGATCGGCCGGGCGGCCGCGACGTGCCGGTAGGCCCGGCCGTACTGCAGGATGAGCGTCGCCCGCAGCAGCAGCTGGCACCCGACGAAGATGGCGTACCGATCCCCCGTCGCCTCGGTCGCCGACGCGGCCAGCCCGATGACGGCCGCCATGCTGCCCAGCTTGTACAGCCGGTAGACGACGTCATCGTGGTCGAACCGGTTGGCGTAGAGGGTGGCGCTGATCCACGACCACCACACGAGGGTGAACAGCCCGGCGAAGAGCAGCTCGCCGTGGAGCGTGACGTCGGCGCGGAGTGCGATGGCCAGCTCCGCCACGACCAGGACGAAGGCCAGGTCGAAGAACAGCTCCAGCCGAGAGGCGGTGCGCTCCGCACCGGTCGTCAGCTCGGGCGGCCGGACCAGACCTCTCAGGGCACCCCGCAGACGTCCCGCCGGCGTGCCGTCCGCCATGTCAGTGACTGACGGTTCCGCGACGGGACCGCAGGGACGGCTCGATCATCCGATCGGCGACGAGCCCGGTCGTGACCGAGTAGATCGCCTTGTGCAGCACGTCGACCGCGCGTTCGTCCCGGGGCCAGGTCGCGGGCGGCGCGCCCACCCCCGTCGCGTTCTCCAGGGTCTGGTCGGTCGACAGCCGCACCACCGTGTGCGCGACGTGCGCCTCCAGCCCGCGGATGCCCACGGCCGCCCATACGCCGCGCAGCGCCCCGAGCACCGCACCGGTGCCCCAGTGCATCGCGTGATTCCACAGCGTCGGCTGGTCGACGTCGGCCGGATGGCGGCCCAGCAGGGTCAGCAGGGTGCGCGCCGGGACATAGGAGTTCGGCCGGTGGGTGACGGCCTGCTCGACCTTCTCCGCCGTCGTCATGACCGCCACGCCGAGCAGGCCGGCGAGGACGCCGCGTCCCGCGGCCGGCAGGAGGGCACGGGCGCGGCTGACGCGGTCGATCTCGACCATGGCTGCCCTTTCGTCGGGGGACTCCCATAGCCCGGCCGCCGCACCCCTACACCCCCGCCCGGGAAGTCGAGCGCGTCGCGCTGCCTTGCTAGCTTCCGGGAATGGCTGTCGACCCGCGCGGTGCCGACCTGAAGCGCTACGTCCAGGAGGACCCGGGCGGTCCGGTGGTGATGCTGAACCTGCTCCGGTACGCCGAGGGCGGCCGCGAGCTGTACGCCCAGTACGCCGCGGCACTCTCCGACACGTTCCTGCCCCGGTACGGCGGCGAGATCCTGTACGCCGGCGACGGCTCCACGGCGCTGGTGGCCGAGGACGGCCAGGACTGGGACGCGGTCCTGCTGGTGCGCTACCCCTCGCGCCAGGCGTTCAGCGCGATGGTCGCCGATCCCGAGTACCAGCAGGTCACCGAGCTGCGGACCCGCGCACTCTCGGAGGCGGTGCTCCAGGCGACCCGACCCTGGTAGACCGTCGCCCTAGAGGCTGATCGCGACGGTCGCAGCCAGCTCCCGGCAGGTCTCGAGGTCCGCGGCCGCCGGTGGGCCGGTCAGGCTCAGCGGTGCCGCTACCTGCTTCCACCGCAGCGCCCCGGTGATCCGCTGGATGGCCGCCAGGGCGCCGGCGGTGTCATCCCCACCGTGGATGTAGACGCCGTACGGCAGGCCGACGGTCGCGTCGAGGCACGGGTAGTAGACCGTGTCGAAGAAGTGCTTGAGAGCACCGGACATGTACCCGATGTTGGCCGGCGTCCCGAGCAGGACGCCGTCGGCCTCGAGCAGGTCGGCGGCTCCGGCCGACAACGCCGGCCGCACGACCGGCTCGACCCCGTCGACCAGCGCGACACCCTCCTTGACCGCCTCCAGCAGCGCCTGCAGGTTCGGCGAGGGGGTGTGGTGGACGACGAGCAGACGCGGCATGCCGGAATCATCCCCGTGCCCCGGCGTCGTGGATAAGGACGGTCGTTCCTATACGTGGGTACGGTGGATCCGTGGACGACACCCGCACCATGCGCGAGCGGATGCTCCCCGGTGACCTCTACATCGCCGACGACCCGGAGATCGGCGCGCAGAGCGCCGCTGCCCTCGACCTGATGGCTGCCTACAACGCGACGTCGGTCCGGCAGGCCCCGCTGCGCAGACAGCTGCTGGAGCAGTTGCTCGGGGCGATCGGCGAGGGGACGGAGATCCGGCCGCCGTTCTCCATCGACTACGGGGCGCACGTCCGCATCGGCGCCCGCTGCTTCGCCAACTTCGGGCTGGTGGCCCTGGACGTCGCTGCCATCACCATCGGCGACGACGTCCAGATCGGGCCCAACGTCCAGTTGCTGACGCCCACGCACCCGGTCGATCCGGAACCCCGCCGGGAGAAGTGGGAGGCCGCCCGGCCGATCGTCATCGGCGACAACGTCTGGCTCGGCGGCGGTGCCGTCGTGCTGGCCGGCGTCACCATCGGCGAGAACACGGTGGTGGGCGCCGGAGCCGTCGTCACCCGCGATCTGCCCGCGAACGTCGTCGCCGTCGGCAACCCGGCCCGGGTCGTCCGGTCGCTGGACATCGAGGCGGACGGCAGCCGGTGACCGTGGGGCGAGCGGCCGCGCCGCCGGCGCGGCGGGTCCGGCGCCACGATCCGGGACGCCGCGACCGCCTGGTGGCCACGGCGCTGGACGTGATCGCCGCGCACGGTGTCGCCGGGGCCTCCCACCGGGCGATCGCGCGGGCCGCTGACGTCCCCCTCGGCTCGATCACCTATCACTTCGCCACGCTGGACGAGCTCCTCGCGGCGGCGTTCACGCTGCACGTGGACACCGTCGCTCCTCGGTTCGACGAGCGGATGCGCGCCGCCGCCGACCGGGACGCGGTGCTGGAGTGCCTGGTCGACCACCTCGCCGGCGATCTGCTGGACTCCCCCCGCGACCTGGTGCTCGCCGTGGAGCTCTACGTCGCCGCCGCCCGCAACCCGCTGCTCCGCGCGGTCACCCAGGACTGGATGAGGCGCAGCCGCAGGAGCCTGGAGCGGCACTTCGAACCCGTGACCGCCCGCGAGCTGGACGCACTCATCGAAGGCCTGGTGCTGCACAGCGCCCTGTCCACCGACCCGATGGGTCGCGACCAGATCCGGCACGCGCTCGAGCGGTTCGTCCGGTGACCGGCGCCCGTGTCGCGGAGGCGGCGACCGTTCCCCGCCGCTTGCGCCGGGCGCGGGTCGCGGTCGCCGCCTGCTTCTTCCTCAACGCGGTCTTCTACGCCAACCTCGTGCCGCGGCTGCCGGAGATCAAGGCCGACCTCGGCCTGAGCAACGCCTCCCTCGGTGCGGCACTCGCGGCGCTCCCGCTCGGTGCGCTGCTCGCCGCGCTCTCCGCCGCTCCCCTCATCCGGCGGTTCGGCTCCGCCCGGGTGGCCACCTCCGGGCTGACGGTCCTCGGCCTCTGTCTGTGGGCGGTCGGCCTGGCGCCCAACTGGCCCGCGCTGGCTGCGGCGCTCCTCCTCACCGGCGCGCTGGACGCCGTGGTCGACGTGGCGCAGAACGCCCACGGGCTGCGGGTGCAGCGCCTGTACCGGCGCTCGATCCTCAACGGGTTCCACGGCATCTGGAGCATCGGCGCGGTCAGCGGAGGCCTCCTCGGCTCGGCCGCCGCGGGTCTCGGGATCCCGCTCGCCGTCCACCTCGGCACCTCAGCCGTCGTGTTCGGCGTCCTCGCCCTGCTGGCTCTGCACACCCTGCTCCCCGGCGGTGACGACGCCGACCGCGACACCACCCCGCAGTCCGCCGGCGCGGTGACTCGGGACGCCCCCCCGGAGCAGGCCCGGCGCGGCGTCGTCCTGACGCTCGCGGCCCTCGCCGTCCTGGCGACCTGCGGCGCCTTCGTGGAGGACGCGGGCGCCTCCTGGAGCGCGCTCTACCTCCGCACCGAACTCGCCGCCGGTGCCGCCACGGCGGGACTGGGATTCGTCGCGCTCCAGGGGGCGATGACGGTCGGCCGGCTCGCCGGGGACCGCGTCGTCGACCGGATCGGCCAGCGCCGGGTCGTCCAGGTGGGCGGAGCGCTGACCGCCGCCGGCATGGGACTGGCCCTCGCGCTCCCGTCGGTGCCCAGCACGCTGGCCGGGTTCGCGCTGGCCGGACTCGGCGTCGCGACGCTCATCCCGGCCGTCTACCACGCCGCCGACGAGCTGCCGGGGCTGCGGCGCGGTACCGGGCTGGCGGTGATCAACTGGCTGCTGCGGATCGGCTTCCTGCTGTCGCCCCCGGTGATCGGCGTCCTGGCCGACGCCACCAGCCTGCGGGTCGCCCTCCTGGCGGTGGTGGCAGCGGGCCTGGGCGCGGTGCTACTGGGACCGGTGCTGCCGGGGCGGGTGCTGCCGGGCCGGACGCGGCGACCGCTCACCTGAGGGTGCCGGCCGCGTGTGACAGTGGGGCATGCATCTGGTGCTGGAATACTCCCTGGCCCCCGACTACCTGGAGCGCCGGGCGGCGCTGCGCGAGGAGCACCTCGCCCTCGCCCGGGCCGCGCACGAGCGCGGCGAGCTCGTGCTGGCCGGCGCGCTGCCCGACCCGTACGACCGGGCGCTGCTGGTGTGGACGGCGCCGCGCGAGGCCGTCGAGCGCTTCGCCACGCACGATCCCTACGTCGTCCACGGGCTGGTGACCGGCTGGACGATCCGGGCCTGGAACGTCGTCATCGGCTGACCGGGGTCAGAGCTGCCGGACGTCGGCCTCCACGGCCTCGAACGCCTTCCGTGCCGCGATGAGCACGGGGTCCCAGACGGGCGAGAACGGCGGGGCGTAGGAGAGGTCGAGCGACAGGATCTCGTCGACGGACATCTCGTTCCAGATGCAGATGGCCAGGGCGTCGACGCGCTTGGCCGCCGCTTCCCGCCCCACGATCTGCGCCCCCAGCAGTCGCCCGCTCCGCCGCTCGGCGATCATCGAGACGTGGATGGGCTCGGCGCCCGGGAAGTAGCCGGCCTTGGTCGTCGAGTCGACGCCGACCTTCACGAAGGAGTAGCCCGCCGCCTCCGCCTCCACCGACGACAGGCCGGTGCGGGCCGCCTCCAGGTTGCAGACCCGCGTGATGGCCGTGCCGATCACCCCGGGGAAGGTCGCGTAGCCGCCGCCGATGTTGATCCCCGCCACCCGGCCCTGCTTGTTGGCATGGGTGCCCAGGGCCACCACCACCCGTTGCCCGGACAGCCGGTGCCGTGACTCGACGCAGTCCCCGGCCGCCCACACCCCCTCCGCCCGGGTGCGCATGCGTGCGTCGACGGCGACGCCCCCGGAGGTGCCCAGCGGGATCCCGGCCTCCTGCGCCAGGCGTACGTCCGGCCGCACGCCGAGACCCAGGACGACCAGGTCGGCGGGCAGCTCCCGGCCGCTGGCGGTGACCACCGCCCGGGCGCGGCCGTCGCGACCGACCTCGATGGCAGCGACGCCGTCGGAGAGCACCACATCGATGCCCTCCTTCCGGACCGCCTCGGCGATCTGCGCACCGACATCGGGATCGAAGGTGCCGACCGGGGTGGCCGAGCGGTCCACGACGGTGACGTCGAGACCCCGCATCCGGCACGCCTCGGCGATCTCCAGGCCGATGTAGCCGCCTCCGACGACCACGACCCGGCGCACCGAGTCCCGGGACAGCTCCGCACGGAGGGCCGCCCCGTCGTCGAGGACCTGGACGCCGTGGACCCCGGCGGCGTCGATGCCCGGCACGGGCGGGCGCATGGGCACGCTGCCCGTCGCGTAGACCAGGTCGTCGTAGGGCTCGGTCCCGGCGGCGCCGCCGTCCAGGTCCCTCCAGTGCACGACCTGCCGCTCCAGGTCGATGCCGACCACCTCGGTGCGCATCCGGACGTCGATGCCCGCGGCCCGGTGCTCGTCCGGTGTCCGGGCGACGAGGGACGCCTCGTCGTCCACCGCGCCGCTGATCCAGTACGGGATGCCGCACGCGGAGTAGGACGTCGCCCGTCCGCGCTCGAACATGACCACGTCGAGATCGCGCTGCCGCTTCTTGGCCTGGGACGCCGCGCTGCCGCCGGCCGCGTCCCCTCCGATGACCACCAGGCGCTTGCTCACCCCCGCGACGCTAGGGCACTGCCAGCGTCACCGCGGGTCGACGCCAGGACGATCAGTGGGGCGCTGCCACGGTCGCCGATGCCCGGATCGGCCTGGTGCGCGGCGGCGGTCTCCCCATCCGGCCCGACGGCCACCATCGTGAAGTAGCAGCTGTTGGTGTGCCGGACGACCTGCCGCACCAGGTCCTGGGTGGTCACCCGCACGCCGATCTCGAGGGACGTCCGGCCCGTGTGGTTCACCGACGCCTGGAAGGTCACCAGTTCCCCGACGTGGATGGGTTCGCGGAAGACGACCTGGTCCACCGACAGGGTGACGGCGTAGTTGCGCGCGTAGCGGGTCGCGCAGGTGTAGGCGACCTGGTCGAGGTACTTCAGCAGGGTGCCGCCGTGCACGTTGCCCGCGAAGTTCGACATGTCGGGCGTCATCAGGATGGTCATCGACAGGCGGTGCAGGTCGTCGGCGCTCCCGTCAGCGACCGCCTCCGCCGCTGCGCGGGGCTCAGGCATGCGGCAACACCTTCCCAGGGTTCATCAGGCTGCCGGGATCGAACAACCCCTTGATCCCGCGCATCAGGTCCAGCTCGGTGGCGTCCTTGTAGGTGGCGATGACGTCCCGCTTGGACTGCCCCAGCCCGTGCTCGGCGCTGATGCTCCCGTCGAAGCTGCTGGTCGAGTCGTAGACGACCCGCGCCAGCTCCTCGGCACGGGCCCGGAAGGCGTCGTCGTCACTGCCGACGGGCTTGCTCAGGTTGTAGTGCAGGTTGCCGTCGCCGATGTGCCCGTAGGTCACGATCCGGATCCCGGGCACGGCGGCGCGCAACGCGCGGTCGGTCTGCTCGACGAACGCGGCGATGCTGCTCACCGGCACGGTGACGTCGTGCTTGAGACTCGGGCCCTCGAAGTTCTGTGCCTCGGAGATCCCCTCGCGCAGCGCCCAGAGTGCGGCGACCTGGGCCGGACCGGAGGCCACGACCGCATCGGAGGCCACCGCCCGGTCGAACGCCTCGGCCAGTGCGGTCTCCAGCAGGCCGTCCAGGCCGGCGCCGGGCAGCGTGTCGCTCAGCTCCACCAGCACGTACCAGGGATGGACGGCGCCGAGGAGGTCGCGGGAACCCGCCCGGTGCCGGAGCACGAAGTCCAGGCTCTGCCGCGACAGGATCTCGAACCCGGTGAGCCGGTCGCCGCACAGCGCGCGGACGAGGCCGATGAGGTCGACCGCTGCCTGCGGGGAGGGCAACGCGACCCACGCCGTCGCCCGGCTGCGCACGGCCGGGAAGAGCTTCAGCACCGCCGCCGTGATGACGCCGAGCGTGCCCTCCGCCCCGATGAACAGGTGCTTGAGGTCGTAGCCGGTGTTGTCCTTGCGCAGCCCACGCAGGCCGTTCCAGATCCGGCCGTCGGGCAGCACGACCTCCAGTCCCAGGGTGAGGTCGCGCATGTTCCCGTAGCGGAGCACCCCGGTCCCGCCGGCGTTGGTCGACAGGTTGCCGCCGATGGTGCAGCTGCCCTCGGCGCCCAGGGAGAGCGGGAACAGACACCCCTCCGCCGCGGCGACCTCCTGCACCGACTGCAGGATGACCCCCGCCTCCACCGTGATCGTCTGGTTGACCGGGTCGACCCCGCGGATCCGGCGCATGCGGTCCAGCGAGAGCACGACCTGCCGGCCGGAGGAGTCGGGCATCGAGCCGCCGCACAGCCCGGTGTTGCCGCCCTGGGGAACCACCGCCACCCCCGCCTCCCGGCACAGGCGGACGACGGCCGCGACCTCCGCCGTGCTCGCCGGCCGGACGACCGCTGCCGCGCTGCCCGCGTACGCGTGGCGCCAGTCGGTCAGGTAGCCGCTCATCCGGTCCGCCTCGGTGATCAGGCCGGCATCGCCCACCAGGCTGGAGAGGCGGGTGGTCAGGTCGTCGCGGGTCATGCGGGGGTCCTTCCGAAGGCATCGGCGGCCGGATCGAGGTTCAGGACCCGACGCGCGGCGGCCGTGCGGGCGGCGAGCTCGGCGGGATCGGGACGGGCGAGGGAGGCCGGCGACGGGGCGATCTCGGCGAGCCTGGGCGCCCACTGCGCCATGCGGCCGGGGAAGCTCGCCGCGAGCACGTCGACCATCGTGGACGCGGCGGTCGCGACGCCCCCGGGGAGGCGCCCAGCAGGGCGGCCAGCGAGCCGCCGGCCGAGGTGACCACCTCCGTGCCGAAGCCGACCATCGCGCCTCGTCGCCGACCGGGCCCACCTGACATCTTGAGCACCTGCACCCGCTGCCCGGCAGTGATCAGTTCCCAGTCGCCGGCCTCCGCTGCCGGGACGAACGCGCGCAACGCGTCCAGCCGCGCCCGCGACGTCTGGGCGACCTGGCGGACCAGGTAGGCCATGAGCGAGCGGTTGTCCCGTGCGGACGCCGCGAGGACCGGGAGGTTGCCCGGGCGCACCGACCGGACCAGGTCGGTCAGCCGCCCGGTGCGCAGGAAGCGCGGGGAGAAGGCCGCGAACGGCCCGAACATCTGGTACTCCCGCCCGTCCACGGTGCGGTGGTCCAGGTGCGGCACGGAGATCGTCGGCGCTCCCGGTGCGGCGTGCCCGTAGACCTTGGCCCGGTGGGCCGCGACGAGGTCGGGTCGGGACGTGCGCAGGAACTGGCCACTGATCGGGAAGGCGCCGTACCGGCGCACCTCCGGAACGCCGGCCCGCTGCAGCAGCGGCAGCGTCCCACCGCCCGCGCCGACGAACACGTACGGCGCCCGGAGCGAGCGGCGAGCCCGTGTGCCCCGGTCCCGCACGTCGAGTGCCCAGGACCCGCCGGTGCGGGCCAGCGAGACGACCTCGTGCTGCAGCCGGAGCACCCCGCCGCGCTGCTGCAGGGCGGCGAGCAGCCGCCGCGTCAGGGCGCCGAAGTCGACGTCGGTCCCACGCGTGGAACGCGTGACGGCGACGGGCCCGTCGTCCGGCCGATCGCCGAACATCAGCGGCAGCCAGCCGGCCAGGACATCGCGGTCGTGGCTGAAGTCCGTCTCGGCGAAGAGGGGGTGATCGCGCAGCGCCTCCCAGCGGGCCCGCAGGTGCGCCACGCCGTCGGGACCCCGGCCGAGACCGAGGTGGGGCACCGGGCGGAGGAAGTCCTGCGGCCGCCCGAGCAGGCCGCGCTCGACCAGGTGCGCCCAGAACAGCAGGGAAGCCGAGAACTGCTCCCCGATCTCCACGGCGCGGGAGACGTCGACCGACCCGTCGGGCCGCCGTGGCGTGTAGTTGAACTCGCAGAGCCCGGCGTGCCCGGTGCCCGCGTTGTTCCAGGCGCCGGAGCTCTCCAGCCCCGCCTCGGTCAGGCGTTCGACGACGGCGACCCGCCAGCCGGGCTCGAGCTCCGCGAGCAGCATCCCGAGCGTCGCGCTCATGACGCCGCCCCCGACGAGGACGACGTCGAACTCCTCGGCCGGGTGGGTGGTCACGGCTTCTCCCCTCATCCGAGCAGCAGGGCTCATCCCAGTAGCACCGCCATGCCGACGAGGACGGGAACCGACAGCACGGTGCTGAGCAGGATCACGTCGCGGGCCAGCAGGGTGCCGCGGTCGTAGGCCGACGCGTAGACGAAGACGTTCTGGGCCGTGGGCAGCGCGGAGGTGACCGTGACCGCGAGCAGCGCGATGCCGTCCAGGTCGGCCACCCAGCGGCCGAGGGCGTAGGCGATGGCCGGCATCGCCACGTTCTTGAGGGCGACCGCGAGCCAGACCTGGCCCGCCAGTGGGCCGGCGGCCGGCCGCGGCGCCCCGTGCAGGGTCATGCCGTAGGCCAGCAGGGCGGCCGGCACCGCCAGCGCCGCGATGAGCTCCACCGGCTCCAGGACCAGCGCGGGCAGCTGCAGTCCGCTGGCCGCCAGCAGCAGGCCCAGGGCGCAACCGATGACGACCGGCGTGCGGAGCGGCTGGACGAGCAGCTGCCGCCAGTGGGTCGTGGGCCCAGCCTCCGCTCGCGAGTCGGCGAGGACCGCGAGCCCGACCGGAGCCATGACCAGCACCTGGAACAGCAGCACCGGCGCGACGTACGACGCGTCCCCGAGGACGTACACCGACACCGGGACGCCGAGGTTGCCGGCGTTGACGTAGGACGCCGCGAGGCCACCGGTGGCGAGCTCGGCGGCCGGCAGCCGCCACCGCGACCAGGCCAGACCGGCGAACAGCAGCGCGCTGACCACCGCGGCCCCCGCGGTCCCGATCAGCGCGGCGGACGCGACGACGCCGGTGTCCGCCCTGGCGAGCGTCAGGAAGAGCAGCGCCGGGGTGGCCACGTAGAACGACAGCCGGGACAGGATGCCCGGCGCGTCCTTCCCGAGGATGCCGGTCCGGCCCACCACCCAGCCGGCGGCGATGACCGCGGCCAGGGCGGCGAAGCCGCTCAGCACGCCACTCACTGCTGGAGTTCCGCCTCCACTGCACGCGCGAGGGCCACGGCGGCCTCGGGTGCCTGCGGGAGGAAGAGGCTGGGCTCGGTCAGTTCCAGTTCCAGGACGACCGGCCGGCCGGCCCCGTCCTGCACCAGGTCGATCCGCGCATACAGCGGCGCCGCCGCCTCGGGGACCAGCGTCGTGATCGCCGCGAACACCGCGTCGGCGACCTCCCGCTGCGCCGGCGTGGGGTCTACCCGGCGCAGGTCGCCGCGGCTGTCCCGGTCCTGCCGGACGCCCTCCCCGCGCCTGAGCAGCGGCCCCTTCCGCACGGCGTGGGAGAACCGGCCGCCGATGAACAGCATCGCCGTCTCGCCGAGGTCGTCGACGCTGTCGAGGTAGGGCTGCACCATCGCCGTCCGACCGGCCGCCGTCAGCTCGGCCACGTGGGCCAGGGCCGCCGTCGGGTCGGTCCACCGCGCCGTGTCCCGGGAACCGGCGGACACGGAGGGCTTGACCACCCACTCCCCCGCGTCGGGCAGCTGGTCGGCACCGAGGGGGTGCCACACGGTCGGCACGACCGGCAGGCCGGCCCGCTCGAGGTCGCGCAGGTAGGTCTTGTCGGTGTTCCAGCGCAGCAGCTCCACGGCATTGCGCAGCCGAGTGGCCTGGCCCGGGAACGCCGCCGCCCAGGACAGGAACTCCTCCAGCCGCCAGGCGTAGTCCCAGCAGGAGCGGACGACGGCGAGGTCGAACCCCCACCAGTCCACGTCGGCGTCGTCCCACCGGACCAGGTCGACCTCGTACCCGGCGTCCCCGAGCGCCGCCACGGCGAGCGGCAGGTCGGGATCGACCCGCAGCCCCCGTTGGGAGCCGACCAGCGCGACCCGCTCAGTCACGGGGCAGCTGCAGCTTTCCGTCGATCCGGCGGGGGATGTCCTGGAAGCCGTCGGTCAGCTCCTCGGGCAGCACCTCCTGCGGGGCGCCCTGCCAGGTGACCGGCCGCAGGAACCGGCGGATGGCGGTCGTCCCGACCGAGGTGTGCTGGGAGTTGGTCGAGGGCCACGGACCGCCGTGGTGCTGCGCCCAGGAGACCGCGACCCCGGTCGGGTAGGCGTCGTAGACCAGCCGGCCGGCCCGGGTGCGCAGTTCCTGCGACACCGCCAACGGCAGCTCGGTCTCGCCCTCGCCGCGCAGCACCGTCGCGGTCAGCGACGACGGCATGAGCTCCAGCGCCGCGAACAGCGCCTTCTCGCCGTCGTAGCGGGCGACCACGGCGACCGGCCCGAAGCACTCCTCGGTGACCTCGTGCGGCAGGTCGGCCGCCTCGGTGGTGAGCAGCAGCGGCGTCGCCTGGAAGCCGGGTCCCTGCGGTTCGCCCCCGTGCGCGACCGTCGAGACCCCGGGCAGCTCGGCCAGCGCGGACGAGATCCGCGTGTAGGAGCCGGCGATGCCCTCGTTCAGCAGCGTCTGCGCCGCGGTCTCCCGCACCGCGTCGGCCATGGCGGCCACGACGGCGTCGCCCTCCGGGCCGCTGGGCACGAAGGCCAGCCCCGGCTTGGTGCAGAACTGCCCCGCGCCGAGGGTGAAGGAGCCGACGAGTTCGCGGCCGAGCTGCTCGCCGCGCTCGACGGCCGCCCGGGGCGTGACGACGACGGGGTTGAGGCTGCTCAGCTCGCCGTAGAACGGCACCGGGTCCGGCCGGCGCTCGATGATCTCCAGCAGCGCCTTGCCGCCGTTCACCGACCCGGTGAAGCCGACGGCGCGGATGGCCGGGTGGGCCACCAGGTCGGCGCCGGCCTGCAGGCCGTGCACGATGCTGAGCGTGCCGTCGGGCGCACCGGCCTCGCGGGCGGCCGCGGCCATGATGTCGAAGGCGAGCTGGGAGGTCGCGGGGTGCGAGCCGTGCGCCTTGACGATCACCGGGGAGCCGGCGGCGAGGGCGGAGGCGGTGTCGCCGCCGGGGACGGAGAAGGCCAGCGGGAAGTTGCTGGCGCCGAAGACGGCGACCGGACCGATCGGCACGAGCATCCGGCGCAGGTCCGGGCGCGGGCCCATCGGGGTGTCCCCGGCGTGGTCGATCGCCGCCTCGAGGTAGCTGCCCTCCAGCAGCACCTCGCCGAAGAGCCGCAGCTGGTAGCAGGTGCGGGTGAGCTCGCCGTTCAGCCGAGTGGGGCCGAGGCCCGTCTCCCGGTCGGCGGTCGCGACGACGTCCTCGCGGCGGGCCTCGAGGGCGTCGGCGAGGACGCCCAGCAGAGCCGCCCGGCCGGCGCGCCCCATGTGGTCGAGCACGGGAGCGGCGGCGAGGGCGGCCGCGCAGAGGCGGTCCACGTCGGCGGAGGTGGTCTCCTGAGCGACGACCTCGACGGCCGCTCCGGTCCGGGGATCGATGCTGATGACGTCGCGGACGCCGGGTGTGGCCATGGGGGTCCTCCTGGGTGCGGTGCAGGTGAGAGCGGTCAGCGGGCTGCGTCGATGCGGACGGTGTCCACCGTCCACGCGCGGGCCTGCTCGGTGAGGGTGACGCCGAGGCCGGGCCGGTCGGACAACAGCATCCGGCCGTCGCGGATCTCGAGCCGCTCGTTGAACAGCGGGTAGAGCCAGTCGAAGTGCTCCACCCAGGCGCCGTGGGGATACGCCGCGGCGAGATGCAGGTGGATCTCCATGGCGAAGTGCGGCGCCATCTGGAGATTGCTGTGCTCGGCGAGGGCTGCCAGCTTGAGGAACTGGGTGATGCCCCCGATGCGCGGCGCGTCCGGCTGGATGATGTCGACCGAGCCGGCGCGGATCAGCTCGTAGTGCTCGGGCACGCTGGTGAGCATCTCTCCCGTCGCGATCGCGGTGTCCAGCGACCGGGCGAGCTGGGCGTGCCCCTCGGCGTCGTAGGCGTCGAGCGGCTCCTCGATCCAGACGAGGTCGAACTCCTCCAGCGCCCGGCTGACCCGCATCGCGGTGGGCCGGTCCCACTGCTGGTTCGCGTCCACCATGAGGGGCATCCGGTCGCCGATGTGCTCGCGCACCGCGCGGACCCGCCGCAGGTCCTCGGCCCAGTCCGGCTGGCCCACCTTGATCTTGATGCCGCCGATGCCCTCGCCGATGGTTCGGGTGGCGTTCTCCAGCACCTGGTCGATCGACTCGTGCAGGAAGCCGCCGGAGGTGTTGTAGCAGGGGACGGAGTCCCGGTGTGCCCCCAGCAGCTTGGCCAGGGGCAGGCCCGCCCGCTTGGCCTTGAGGTCCCACAGCGCGATGTCCATGGCCGCGATGGCCTGCGTCGAGGCGCCGCTGCGGCCCACGGACGCCCCCGCCCAGACGAGCTTGGTCCAGAGCCGTCCGATGTCGCTGGGGTCCTCGCCGATCAGATCGGCGGCGATCTCCTTGGCGTGCGCGAACTGTGCCGGCCCCCCGGCACGCTTGGAGTACCCGAACCCGATGCCCTCGTGACCGCCCTCGGTCCGGATCTCGGCGAAGAGGAAGACCACCTCGGTCATCGCCCGCTGGCGACCGGTGAGGACCTTGGCGTCGCTGATCGGGTCGGACAGCGGCAGGACGACCGATGAGAGCGTCACCGAGGCGATGCGGTCGAGGACGGCGGGACTGGTCGTACGGGCGATCTGGGTGGCCGTCACGGTCGTCTCCAGTTCAGCGGACGAGACACGGGCGCTTAGGGTCGAACGCCCAGTCGGGCACCAGGTAGCGCATCGCGACAGCGTCGTCCCGGGCGCCGAGGCCGTGCTCCAGGTAGAGCTGGTGCGCGGCGTCGACGGCGTCCCGGTCGAGCTCGACGCCGAGTCCGGGCGCGGCCGGCACGGCGATGGCGCCGTCCTGGATCTGCAGCGGGTTGCGCGTGAGCGCCTGACCGTCCTGCCAGATCCAGTGGGTGTCCAGCGCGGTGATGCGCCCGGGGGCCGCAGCGCCCACCTGGGTGAACATCGCCAGGGAGACGTCGAAGTGGTTGTTGGAGTGCGAACCCCACGTCAGACCGAAGTCGTCGCACAGCTGGGCGACGCGCACCGAGCCGCGCATCGTCCAGAAGTGCGGGTCGGCCAGCGGGATGTCGACGGCGTGCGAGCGGATCGCGTGGGCCATCTGCCGCCAGTCGGTGGCGATCATGTTGGTCGCCGTGGGCAGGCCCGTGGCGCGGCGGAACTCGGCCATGGTCTCGCGGCCGGAGCAGCCGTCCTCGGGCCCGACGGGATCCTCGGCGTAGGCCAGCACACCGCGGAGGTCGCTGCACAGCTCGATGGCGTCGGCGAGCAGCCAGGCGCCGTTCGGGTCCAGCGTGATCCGCGCGTCGGGGAAGCGCTCGGCCAGCGCCCGGACGGCGGCCACTTCCTCCTCGCCGGAGAAGACGCCGCCCTTGAGCTTGAAGTCGGTGAAGCCGTACCTGGCCTGGGCGGCCTCGGCCAGGGCGACGACGGCCTCCGGCGTGAGGGCGGGCTCGCGCCGCAACCGCTCCCAGTCGTCGGCCGGGTCGGGTTCGGCGAGGTAGGGCAGGTCGGTTGCCCTGCGGTCACCGATGTAGAAGAGGTAGCCGAGCATCGGCACGCTCTCGCGCTGCTGGCCCTCACCGAGCAGCTCCGCGACCGGGACGTCGAGATGCTGGCCGAGCAGGTCGAGCAGCGCCGACTCCAGGGCGGTGACGGCGTGGATCGTCGTCCGCAGGTCGAAGGTCTGCAGGCCGCGCCCGCCCCTGTCGCGCTCGGCGTAGGTGAGCGCGACCGTCCGCAGCAAGCGGCCGTAGTGCGCGACCGGCTGCCCGACCAGGAGCGTGGCGGCGTCCTCGATGGTGCGGCGGATGGCTTCACCGCCCGGCACCTCACCCAGACCGGTGCGGCCCTCGCTGTCGGTGACGATCGCGATGTTGCGGGTGAAGAAGGGTCCGTGCGCGCCGCTGAGGTTGAGCAGCATGCTGTCGTGTCCCGCTACGGGGACGACCTCGACGGTGGCGACGGTCGGCGTGCTGCCGGTCATGCGGTCCTCCTGGTGTTGGGCGCGGACGGCGTCAGGAGATCTTGGCGACCAGAGCCGTGAGTTCGGCGAGGTCCGCCTCGGTCAGGTCGGTCAGCGGCGGGCGCACCCGGCCGCCGTCCCGGCCGACGGCCGTCAGGCCGGCCTTGACGATGGAGACGGCGTACCCCTTCGTCCGGTCCCGGATATCGATGTAGGGGATGACGAAGTCGTTGAGCATGGAGTAGACGGTGACCCGGTCCTGGGCGCGCACCGCGGCGTAGAAGCGCAGCGCGAACTCCGGGAGGAAGTTGTACAGCGCCGACGAGTAGGTGCTCACGCCCAGCTGGAGCAGCGGCAGTGCGAACGTCTCGGCCGTGGGCAGCCCACCGACGTAGATCAGCCGATCACCCACCTTGGCGTAGGTCCGGGTCATCTGCTCGATGTCGCCGATGCCGTCCTTGAGCCCGATCAGGTTGGGGTTGCGGTCGGCCACCTCGGCGACCGTGGCGTCGGAGAGGACGGCGTTGGCCCGGCTGTAGACGATCACCCCGAGGTCGGTCGCCCGGCAGACGGCGCCGATGTGCTCGACCAGACCGGCCTGGCTGGCCTCGGTGAGGTAGGGCGGGAAGAGCAGCAGGCCCGAGGCGCCGGCCTCCTGCGCGGCCCGCGCCTGGGCCACCGCCTGCGCGGTGCTGCCCGTGGCCGGCGCCAGCACCGGCACGCGGGCACCGGCCTCCTCGACCGCGATGCGCACCACGCGGTCGATCTCCTCCGAGGTCATGGAGAAGCCCTCGCCCGTGCCGCCGGCGGCAAACAGCCCGGCCACGTCGAAGCTCGACTGCCAGGCGAGGTGCTCGCGGTAGCGCGCCTCGTCGACGCGCAGGTCGGCGCCGAAGTGCGTCACCGGGAAGGAGAGCAGGCCGGACTTCAGACGGTCGGCGAGAGCGTCAGGAGGCAACAGCGTCACGGGGATCAGGTCCTTGGGTCCGACGGGATCGCGCGGCCGCCGACGACGGGCGGCGGGGCACGAGCGGTGGTCGGCGTCACCGTAAGAAGATCCGACGATGCCTGTCCAAGAGTTGTTGCGCATCGAGCGATGCCCGCACGGCATCGACTCCCGGCGTCAGAAGGTGACGCCGGTGTGCGCGAGCAGGTCGAGGACGTGCCGGAGCGCGGGATTGCGGGACTCCCGGACCCAGAGCAGGTGCAGCTCGACGGGGTCGGGGACGGCCGTCTGCAGGTGGACGAACTCGACCCCCTCGATGGGCAGCCGCGCCGCCGAGGCGGGTACGAACGCGATTCCCCGGCCCGCGGCCACGAGCCACAGCATCGTGAGGACCTGGCTCACGGTGTGCACGGCGTTCTCCGAGGCCACCGGCACCATGCTCACGACCAGGTCGTAGAAGTACCGCGCCCGGGTCGGCGAGTGCATGACGACCGGTTCGTTCGCGAGGTCGGCCGGGACCACGTCCCGTCCCAGGTCGAGGAGCCGGTGGCCGGTGGGGACGGCCACCAGCAGCGCCTCCCGGAGCAGCAGGCGGGACCCGAACGTCTCCGCATCGAACGGTGGCCGCGCCAGACCGAGGTCCACCTCCTCGTTGAGCAGTGCCGCAACCTGCTCACGGGTGACCATCTCCTGCAGATCGAGGTCGATGTCCGGCAGGCCCCGGCCCACCTCGTTGAGCAGCCGGCCGAGCGTGCCGTAGGTGGAGGCGGCGGTGAACCCGATGCGGACGACCCCGCGCGAGCCGGACGACACCCGTCGGGCCAGTTCGGGGGCAGTGTCGGCGAGGGTCAGCAGGCGACGGGCCTCGGCGAGGAAGACCTGCCCGGCGGCGGTGAGCGCGACCCGGCGGTTGTCACGCTCGAGCAACTGGGCGCCGACGACCCGCTCCAGCTTCTGGATCTGGCGACTCAGCGGCGGCTGCGTCATCTTCAACCGGGCAGCCGCCCGACCGAAGTGGAGCTCGTCGGCCACAGCCACGAAACCCCGGAGCTGCTCCAGCGTGAATGCCATGCCAGCAAGGTATCAACCAATGCCGCATAGGTTTTGGACAGGCATGATGCGGTGTCCATACGCTCCCCCACGTCCGGCTCCGTGACGCCACTCACAGGGCCCCGTTCCAGCCGAAGAGCTGCTCGTAGAGGAGATCGACATGACCACGAACCACCGTGCGCGCCGCTGGGCGACGGCCGGTGCCGGACTTGCTCTGGCCCTCTCGCTCGCCGCGTGCGGCGGCAACATCGCCGGCGGGTCGGACGCCGAGGGCGGGGAGTTCCCGGGCGGCGACCCGGTCACGATCTACGTCGGCCAGGACCCGGGCGGCAGCACCGACCTGATCGCCCGCGCCCTCGCCGACGAGGTCTCCGACGACCTCGGCGTACCGGTGACCGTGGAGAACAAGCCCGGTGCCAACGGTGCCCTTGCCGCGCAGGAGCTGGCCGGCGAGAAGCCGGACGGCCACACGCTGATGATCTACAACGGCAGCCTGGCCTACATCACCCCGCTCGCCGTCGGCGAGGGCAAGGCGCCCGACATCGCCGACTACGAGATCGTCACCGGCATCTCCCTCGACGACTACGTCCTGGTCACGGCACCGGGCTCCGGCTTCACCACGATCGAGGACCTCGCCGGCGCAGGCCGCCCCATCACGTTCGGTACGACGGGGGTGGGCACGGGCAGCCAGCTCTCCCAGGAGCTGCTCTTCGCGCAGGCCGACATCGAGGCCACCGCGGTTCCCTTCGACGGCGGCTCGCCTACGCTCACCGCAGTGCTGGGTGGCCAGGTCGACGTCGGCTCGATCCAGCTCGGTGAGGCCATCGAGCAGATCGAGGCCGGCGAGCTGACCCCGATCGTGACCTTCGCCGAGGAGCGGGTGAGCTACCTGCCCGACACCCCCACGGCCGTCGAGGCCGGATACGACGTCCCGGTCCAGCAGGCCCGCGCGGTCTTCGCACCCAAGGGCACGCCGGAGGACGTCCTGCAGTCCCTGCGTGAGTCGTTCCAGTCGGCGTTCGAGTCCGAGGCGTACCAGGAGTTCAACGAGTCCAACCAGCTCACCCCCAACGAGATCGACGGGGAGCAGCTGCGCGAGCAGTGGACCAGCAACCTGGAGGACTACCGGTCCGTGGTCGAGGAGTACGGCATCGACCTCGGCGGAGACCAGTGACCCAGCCCGCCAGGTCGCGCAGGGGGACAGCGCCCCTGGTCATGCGGCCGACGAGCGCCAGCGAGGAGTACGCGTGACCTCTCCGCACGACGGGGCGCACACCCCGGGGAGCCCCGGCGGCCGCACGGCCGCCGGGGCCACCTCCCAGGGCGACGTCGAACCGACCTCGGCCGGACCCGCCCATCCCGCCGAGCCCGCTCCCTCGACCCTGCACGACCTCGAGGAAGCGGTCCACCAGCTCGAGGCCGAAGCGGAGCACCGCCCGCCCCCCGCTGGACTCGGAACCAACCTCGTCGTCGCCGCCGTCGTGGTGATCCTCGGTGCCGCAGCCCTCCTCGGATCGATGTCCCTCGGCGCGGGCAGCGCGGGCAACCCCGGCCCCGGCACCTGGCCGATGATCATCAGCGTCGTGCTCGTGGTCCTCGGGATCGGGCTCGTCGTCACCGCCCGCTCGACCTCCGACGCCGAGCGCTTCTCCGGTTCCACCTGGCTGGTCCTCGCCGGCCTGGCCACCATGGTCGTCTTCGTCGCGCTGATCTCGGTCATCGGCTTCGAGATCCCCGCGGCCCTGCTCGCCTTCGTCTGGCTGCGCTTCCTGGGCCGCGAGAGCTGGCGCTCGTCGATCGTCACCAGCCTCTGCGTGGTGGTCGCCTTCTACGTCGTCTTCGTGGCGGCCCTCTCGGTCCCCATCCCGCACCTCTTCTGAGGAAGTCCCGCTATGGACCTCGCCCCGGTGCTCGACGGGTTCACCGTCGTCCTGGAACCGACCAACCTGCTCTACTGCCTGATCGGCGTCGTCATCGGCATGCTGGTCGGCGTGCTCCCGGGCCTCGGTCCGGCGGCCACGATCGCGATCCTCCTGCCGATCACGTTCGGCGTCGAAGCGGTGACCGCGATCATCATGCTCGCGGGCATCTTCTACGGTGCCCAGTACGGCGGCACGATCACCTCGGTGCTCCTGCGCCTCCCCGGGGAGGCCTCCTCCGTGGTCACCGTCTTCGACGGCCACGCCCTGGCCCGCCAGGGCAAGGCCGGCACGGCCCTGGGCATCGCGGCGATCGGCTCCTTCATCGGCGGCACCGTCTCGATCCTCGCCCTGACGTTCCTCGCTCCCCTGGTGGCCGGCTTCGCGCTCGACTTCGGGCCGCCGGAGTACACCGCGCTGGCCCTGCTCGGCATCCTCCTGGTGGCCACCGTCAGCAGCGGCAGCCGGCTCAAGGCCGTCATCGCCGCCGCCATCGGACTGCTGCTGGCCACGGTGGGCCGCGACGCCTTCACCGGCGGCGAGCGCTTCACGTTCGGCAACCTGTCGCTGGCCGACGGGCTGGACTTCGTGCCCATCGCGATGGGCCTCTTCGGCCTCGGCGAGATCCTCTACAACCTGGAGGAGCGGCACACCGCCGTCCACGCGCCGGCGACCGTGGCCAACGTCTGGCCCTCCCGCAAGGACCTGCGCCAGTCCTCCGGCTCCATCGGCCGCGGCTCGGTGCTGGGCTTCGTCCTGGGCATCCTGCCCGGCGGCGGCGCGACGCTGTCGTCACTGGCCGCCTACGCCATGGAGAAGAAGCGGTCCAAGACCCCGGAGCGGTTCGGCCACGGCGCCGTCGAGGGCGTGGCCGGTCCGGAGACGGCGAACAACGCGGCCGCGACGTCGTCGTTCATCCCGCTGCTGACCCTCGGCATCCCGGCCAACGCCACCATGGCGGTGATCTTCGGTGCCCTGCTGATCCAGGGCGTCAGCCCCGGTCCGCAGCTCGTCACGCAGGAGCCGGAGCTCTTCTGGGGCGTCGTCAACTCCTTGTACATCGGCAACATCCTGTTGCTGATCATGAGCATCCCGCTGGTCGGCCTCTTCGTGAAAATCCTGCGGGTGCGGCCGGCCATCCTCGCCCCCATCACCGTCCTGATCACGCTGGTCGGCGTCTACACGGTGAACAACGACGTGTTCGACATCGTCCTGGTCATCGTGTTCGGCGCGCTGGGCTACCTGATGAAGAAGCTCGGCTTCGACCCCGGCCCACTGGTGCTGGCCTTCGTCCTCGGCACCCTGCTGGAGGACTCGCTGCGCCGGTCGCTGCTGATCTTCGACGGTGACGCCACCGAGTTCTTCGCCCGGCCGATCTCGGGCATCCTGCTCGTCCTCTTCCTGCTGGTGGCCCTCCTGCCACCGGTCCGGTCCGCGATCGTCCGTCGCCGCACCACGTCCACCGAAACCCGCACCAAGGAGCTGGTATGACCGTCCTCGTCGGATATGTACCCACGCCGGAGGGCGAGGCCGCCTACGGCGCAGCCCTCGACGAGGCGCAGCGCCGCGGCGAGCCGCTCGTGCTCCTGAACTCCCCCCGGAGCGGGGCGCCGGTCAGCGCGGACGTCGCGCCGGAGGACACGGTCCGGGAGATGACGACGCGGGCCCAGGCCTCCGGCGTCGAGCTGCAGGTCCGGCAGACGCCGCACACCGGGGAGATCGCCGACGAGGTCCTGCGGGTCGCCCAGGAGACCGACGCCTCGGTGATCGTCATCGGGCTGCGCAAGCGCTCCCCGGTCGGGAAGCTGATCATGGGCAGCAGCGCCCAGCGCATCCTGCTCGACGCCGACCGACCGGTCCTCGCCGTCAAGCCGTGAACCCTGGGCGCTGACGGCGCGCTCCCGCGTCAGCGGAACGGTTCTACCCCCGCCGGCGCTCGGGAGGGACCTACGCCGTCGGGCCCCGGCCCGACCAGGACCACGCGTACTTCCCGTCGTCCACGGCCCTGCCGCCCTCGCCGAGGCCCAGTGGCCGGAAGGTGTCGACCATGACGGCGAGCTCGTCGAAGAACTCGGCGCCGAGCGAGCGCTCGACCGCGCCCGGCTGCGGCCCGTGCGAGTGCCCACCCGGGTGCAGGGAGATCGAGCCCTTGCCGATGCCCGAGCCCTTCCGCGCCTCGTAGTCGCCGTCGACGTAGAACATGACCTCGTCGGAGTCGACGTTGGAGTGGTAGTAGGGCACCGGGACCGCGAGCGGGTGGTAGTCCACCTTGCGGGGCACGAAGTTGCAGATGACGAAGTTGGCGCCCTCGAAGACCTGGTGCACCGGCGGTGGCTGGTGCACGCGGCCGGTGATCGGCTCGAAGTCGGCGACGTTGAAGACGTAGGGGTAGAGGCAGCCGTCCCAGCCGACCACGTCGAACGGGTGCTCCGGGACGACGTGCACCGTGCCGGTCAGCCCGCCCGGCCCGTCGCCGCGGTGCTTGACGTACACCTCGACGTCGGTGCCCTCGGCCAGCAACGGCTCGGTGGGGCCGCGCAGGTCGCGCTCGCTGTAGGGGGCGTGCTCGAGGAACTGCCCGTACCGGGAGAGGTACCGCTTCGGCGGGCTGATGTGGCTGTTGGCCTCGATCACGTAGGTGCGCAGCCGTTCCTGGCCGGTCGGCACCCATCGGTGCGTGGTCGCGCACGGCAGGATGACGTAATCGCCCTGGGCCACGTCGAGCGCGCCGAACACCGTCTCGACCGTGGCGCTGCCGCGCTCGACGTAGACGCACTCGTCGCCGGTCGCGTTGCGGTAGTACGGCGAGGCCAGTGACGAGACCGCGTAGGAGATCCGGACGTCGGCGTTGCCCAGCACCAGCCGGCGGCCGGTCACCGGATCGGTGGCCCTGCGCTCGTCAGACGGCATGGCCTCCTCGCCGGCGAACAGGTCGTGCAGCTTCAGGTGCCGCGGCACCAGTGGGGCGTTCGGGGTGAGCGTCTGGTCCCCGAGCGCCCACGGTCGGGCGTCGACCAACGCCGAGGGGATGCCGCGGTGGTAAAGCAGTGCGGAGTCCGACGAGAAGCCCTCCTCCCCCATCAGCTCCTCCGAGTACAGGCCGCCGTCGGGACGACGGAACTGCGTGTGCCGCTTCGGCGGGACCTCGCCCACCTGCCGGTAGTGCGCCATCGGACCCCACCTCTCCCGGGCCCCTGCAGGGTCCCGCCGCGAGCCTGCGAGTGGCGGGGGCAGGGGGTCCTCTGTCAGAAGTTGCCGCGCTTCTCCTGCTCGCGCTCGATCGCCTCGAACAGTGCCTTGAAGTTGCCGATCCCGAAACCGAGGGAGCCGTGCCGCTCGATGAGCTCGAAGAAGACCGTGGGCCGGTCACCGGTCGGCTTGGTGAAGATCTGCAGGAGGTAGCCGTCCTCGTCGCGGTCGACCAGGATGCCGCGCTTCTGCAGTTCCTCGATGGGTGCCCGGACCGTGCCGATGCGGGCGCGCAGCTCCGGGTCCTCGTAGTAGGAGTCGGGGGTGGTCAGGAACTCGATCCCCTCGGCCCGCAGCGCATCCACGGTGCCGATGATGTCGTTGGTGGCCAGCGCGACGTGTTGCGCGCCCGGCCCGCCGTAGAACTCGAGGTACTCGTCGATCTGGGACTTCTTCCTGCCCAGGGCCGGCTCGTTGAGCGGGAACTTCACCCGGTGGTTGCCGTTGGCCACCACCTTGCTCATCAGCGCCGAGTAGTCGGTGGCGATGTCCTCGCCGACGAACTCGGCCATGTTGGTGAAGCCCATGACGCGGTTGTAGAAGTCCACCCACCGGTCCATGGCGCCGAGCTCGACGTTGCCGACGACGTGGTCCACGGCCTGGAAGAGGCGCCTGGGCGCGCCCGGGCGCTTGACGAAGGACGACGTCCGGGCGACGTAACCGGGCAGGTAGGGCCCGGTGTACCGGGACCGGTCGACGAGCGTGTGGCGGGTGTCCCCGTAGGCCGCGATCGCCGCGATGCGCACCGTGCCGTACTCGTCGGTGAGGTCGTGCGGCTGCTCCAGGACGGTCGCGCCCTGGGCGGTCGCGTGCGCGATGCAGCGGTCCACGTCCGGGACCGACAGCGCGATGTCGGAGATGCCGTCACCGTGTGCGCGGTGGTGGTCGGCCAGCGGGCTGCCCGGGTCGTAAGCACCCGTGATCACGAACCGGGCCGCGCCGGAGGTCAGGACGAACGCGTGGTGATCACGGTTGCCGGTCTCGGGGCCGGAGTAGGCGACGAGCTCCATGCCGAATGCGGACTGGAAGAAGTGCGCGGTCTGCACCGCGTTGCCGACGATCCACACGAGCGCGTCCCAGCCGGACACCGGGAACGGGTCCCCGGAGGCGTCGTACTCCACGAGTCCGACCAGCTGCTTGAGCTGGTCGAGGTCCAGGTCGGCCAGGCGCTCCTCGTCGTTCAGCGTCTGCTCGAGGCTCATGCACGTCCCCTCTTCCCGAGTTGCGGTGCGGCGGTGTCGGGAACACTGGACAACACCACGCTGAGGTGCGCGAGCAGCCTGGGGATCACTGGCCTGTCCGCCCAATTCAGCTAGCTGTCTGTCGCTTCTGCTGCGCAAAGTGCATAGTCGCCACGACGCCACGCGGGGTGGTGGAACGGAAGGTGCACCGATGGCCGACAAGCCCGCCCTCGACGCCCTCGACGTCGCACTGCTGGGCGCACTGCGCGAGCACCCCCGCGCCGGGGCGCTGGAGCTCTCCCGGATCACCGGCGTGGCTCGAGCGACCGTGTCCGCACGCCTCCAGCGTCTCGAGGACAGCGGCGTCGTCACCGGCTACGGCCCGGACATCGACGTGACGGCCGCCGGCTTCGGGGTCCAGGCCTTCGTGACCCTCGAGATCGCGCAGGGCGCGATCGAGGACGTGCAGCGAGACCTGGAGAACATCCCGGGGCTCCTCGAGGCGCATGCGACGACGGGCAGCGGAGACGTGCTGTGCCGGGTCGCGGCCCGCTCGCACGAGGCGTTGCAGCAGGTCCTGGTGGACCTGAACCGCTCGCCGGCGGTCGTGCGCTCGACCAGCGTGGTGGCGTTGTCCCAGCTCGTTCCCTGGCGCACCCTCCCGCTGGTGGAATCCGAGGCCGCCCCGGGCGCCGGGCGCTCCGCGATGAGGCCGCCCGTCCCCCGCCGGGAGGACGCAGCGCCGCTCGGGTCCCGCCCCGCCGGCTGACGGCGGGCGGCGACGCTCGCCGCGGTCGCCAGCCGGAGGCGCGGGCCCCCGGTCACCCCGGGCGGGGCCCGTCGCTCAGTCCAGACGGTGCGCGGCGGCAGCGGCCAGCGTGCCCAGGCAGTTTGCCGCCAGGTGCAGCAGGACGGGAGCGAGCAGGCTTCCGCTGCGCAGCCGCAGCCAGGTGAGGAGGACCCCCGCGCCCGCCGTGACCAGGCACCCCAGCAGCACGGCGACGCCGCGGCTGACGGGCCCGTCGGCCAGATCGTTGGCGGCCAGCGCGCTGAGCGTCGGCCGGATGTGCCAGATCCCGAAGACGATCCCCGCGCCCGCCGTCGCCGCGCGCGGGGACACCGCTCCGCCCAGCGCGGCCGGCAGCACACCACGGAAGGCCACCTCCTCCCACAGGACGGTGCCGACGGGGATGCGCACCAGCACCTGGAAGGCGAGCTGCCCCCCGTCGAGACCGGCGATCCGGGCGTCCTTCAGCAGGGGCCGGACGCCGGGCAGGAGGAGGGCGACCGCGTAACCGGTGGCCACCACCGCGGCCCCTGCCCCGCCCCACCGTGCGCCCGCAGCGAGCCGCCGCCGGGCGAGCCCCAGCTCGTGCCAGGGCAGCCGGGCCGACCGGGCCGCCGCGAGCAGGACCACCGTGGCCCCCGCGTTGACCACCACGTAGGACGCCGGTGCCGTGGGCAGCCGGGGGACGATCAGGTTGTTCCAGGCGGTGAGGACCAGGACGAGCGGCGCGGCGAACGCGAGAGCCCGTCGACGGCCGGCCGGGCGTGCATGCACCGGTGCGGAGTCCCCCGGACGAGGTCGGCTCACGCCACCAGCGCCGTGCCGGCCGCAGACCCGCTCGGCCCTGGGCCCACGCACCCGGCGCTCTCGGGTCAGTCGGGCGCGCTGCGCAGGCCGGCGAACAGGGTGGCGACGAGTGCGTCGGCGAGGTCCTCGGCGGACAGGTCGCCGTCGGGGCGGTACCACTCGGTGAGCGAGTTGACGGCGCCGAACAGCAGCCGGCTGATGATCGCGGGGTGGACATCGGTACGGACGTCGCCCTCGTGCTCGGCGGCGCGGACGAGGCCGGCGACGATCCGGTCGAATTCGCGCCGCCGGTGCAGGGCAGTCCGCTCGACCTCGGTGTTCCCCCGCAACCGCAGGAGCAGGGTCACGAACGGCAGCTCTGCCGCCAGGACCCGCACCGATCCCCGGACCACGTACTCCAGCCGGTCGATGGCCGGCCCGGTGGTGGCCCCGGGCTCCCGGGTGAGCGCGAACAGCGCGTCCAGCGCCCGATCGAGTGCCAGGCGCAGCAGCTCGACCTTGCTGGGCACGTGGTGGTAGATCGCCGACTTGGTGACCCCGAGCCGGGTGGCCAGTTCGTCCATGCTCGTCGCCTCGTAGCCACGCTCGTTGAACAGCGCGACGGCGGCGACGAGCAGCGAGTCCAGCGAGTGGCCGGGGCGGCCACGCCGGCCCGGGACCCGCTCGGCCGCGACGGTCACGCCCCTGTCCGCTCACGTGTCATCGGTTCGCTCCCGCGGGAGCGCTCCGCTCCTCGCTCGTTCCTCGCTGCGATGCTCATGCCCCCGCCCGCTCACGGAGGTCGGTGAGTCGCTTCAGCTTGCCCACGGACCGGGCGAGGGTGTCCGGGTCCACGACGGCGACGTCCACGCTGACGCCGACGGTGTCCTTGACCGCCATCGCCACCTCACGGGCCGCCGGGTCGCGGCGCTCGGCCGGGCAGTCGGGCCGGGCCTCCACCTGCACGGTGAGGTGGTCCAGCCGGCCCTGGGTGGTCAGCACGAGGGTGAAGTGCGGCGAGAGCCCGGGCGTCTGCAGCACGATCTCCTCGATCTGCGTCGGGAACAGGTTGACCCCGCGCAGGATGATCATGTCGTCGGTGCGGCCGGTGACCTTCTCCATGCGGCGCATGCCCGGGCGGGCGGTGCCCGGCAGCAGCCGGGTGAGGTCCCGCGTGCGGTAGCGGATGACCGGCATGGCCTCCTTGGTGAGCGAGGTGAAGACCAGCTCCCCCTCCTCGCCCTCCGGCAGCACCTCGCCGGTGAAGGGGTCGATCACCTCGGGGAAGAAGTGGTCCTCCCAGATGTGCAGCCCGTCCTTGGTCTCCACGCACTCCTGCGCGACGCCGGGCCCCATCACCTCGGACAGGCCATAGATGTCGATCGCCTCGATGTCGAGCCGCTGCTCCATCTCCTGGCGCATCTGCTCGGTCCAGGGTTCGGCGCCGAAGATGCCGATCTCCAGGGAGGTGGTGCGGGGATCGATGCCCTGCTTCTCCAGCTCGTCGATCACCGTGAGCATGTACGACGGCGTCACCATGATCACGCGCGGCGCGAAGTCCTGGATCAACTGGACCTGCCGCGGCGTCATCCCGCCGGAGACCGGGATGACGGTGCACCCGAGTTTCTCCGCGCCGTAGTGCGCGCCGAGGCCACCGGTGAACAGCCCGTAGCCGTAGGCGTTGTGCAGCCTGTCGCCGGCCCGCCCGCCGGCCGCCCGGATGGAACGCGCCATGACGGTGGCCCAGGTGTCGATGTCGCGTTCGGTGTAGCCGACGACGGTCGGCCGCCCGGTGGTGCCGCTCGACGCGTGCACGCGGCGCACCTGGGCCTGGGGAACGGCGAACATGCCGAACGGGTAGTTGTCGCGCAGGTCGGCCTTGCTGGTCGTGGGGAACCGGGCCAGGTCGCCGAGCTCACGGCAGTCCTCCGGGTGCACCCCGACGGCGTCGAAGGCGGCGCGGTAGTGCGGCACGTGCTCGTAGGCGTGCCGCAGGGTCCACTGCAGCCGCTCCAGCTGGAGGGCGCGCAGCTCGTCCACGCCCATCCGTTCGGTGGCGTCGAGGGAGGCCTGGTCCGGCGCGTTCCCGAGCCGTCGCGTCACCGCTCGCTGTTCGGTCCTCGTCATCGCCGCCGTCCCTGGTCGCTTGTGTTGAGGCGTTGCCTGGGTCACACTATTCCTGACCGGTTGGTCAGTAAATGGCTGAGGGAGACGTTGATGTCCGCGCCGCCGCTGGACCGCCCCACCGTCGCCGACGAGCAGGCGCTGCAGGACCTGTTCGATGCGACGATCGCCGCCGATCACCGGATCGAGCCGCGCGACTGGATGCCCGAGGGCTACCGCAAGACCCTGGTCCGCCAGATCGCGCAGCACGCGCACTCGGAGATCATCGGCATGCAGCCCGAGGGTGACTGGTTGCTGGCCGCCCCCAGCCTGCGCCGGAAGGCGATCCTGCTGGCCAAGGTCCAGGACGAGGCCGGACACGGAATGTACCTGTACTCCGCGGCCGAGACCCTGGGCGCCGACCGTGCCGACCTCACCGACAAGCTGATCGAGGGCCGGCAGAAGTACAGCTCCATCTTCAACTACCCGACCCTCACCTATGCCGACGTCGGGGTCATCGGCTGGCTGGTCGACGGCGCCGCGATCTGCAACCAGGTGCCGCTGTGCCGCAGCTCCTACGGCCCGTACGCCCGGGCGATGATCCGCATCTGCAAGGAGGAGTCCTTCCACCAGCGGCAGGGCTACGAGCTGCTGCTGACGATGATGCGCGGCACCCCCGAGCAGCGGGCGATGGTCCAGGACGCCGTCGACCGGTGGTGGTGGCCGTCGCTGATGATGTTCGGCCCGCCCGACGACGACAGCCCCAACTCGGCGCAGTCGATGGCGTGGGGCATCAAGCGGCACAGCAACGACGAACTGCGCCAGCGCTACGTCGACATGTCGGTGCCGCAGGCCGAGGTCCTCGGCGTGACCCTCCCCGACCCGGACCTCTCCTACGACGCCGAGACGGGGCACTACCGGTTCGGCGCCATCGACTGGGACGAGTTCAAGCGCGTCATCAGCGGCAACGGGCCGGCCAACGCCGAGCGGATCGCCCGCCGTCGCGCGGCTCGCGACGACAACGCGTGGGTGACCGAGGCGGCCACGGCGTACGCCACCAAGCACGGGAGGGCCGCGGCGTGACCACGACCGACGTCACCGCCGAGGGCGGGCACGGTGCCGTCCCGACCGGCCCGGAGGTGCCGGTGGAGCCGAAGCCGGCGCTCAGCCGCCGCGACTGGCCGCTGTACGAATGCTTCGTCCGCGGCAAGCGAGGGCTCAACCACGTGCACGTCGGCTCGCTGCATGCGCCGGACGACGAGATGGCGGTGCACGCCGCGCGTGACCTGTTCACCCGGCGCAACGAGGGCGTGAGCATCTGGGTGGTCAAGGCCGCCGACATCACCGCGTCGAGCCCCGACGAGAAGGACCCGATGTTCGCCCCCAGCGGCGACAAGGTCTACCGGCACCCCACGTTCTACGAGATCCCCGAGAACGTCCCCCACATGTAAAACACCCTCTCCCTCCCCACGCCTCGCAAGCTCGGCGCGGGCCCCTGGGAGAGGGCGGCCGTTCCGGCCCCTCGCAAGAGCAGCCGCTGGGCGCGCATGACGGAAAGGAAGCGTTCGCATGGGGCACGAAGAGACGGTGTACGAGGCGCTCGACCACGCCCACGGCGGCGAGGGGCACTGGGCCTTCGGCACCGGCTTCGACGACCCCCTGGCCGGCGTCGACACCACCGTCCCCGACGGCGTCGACCCGGCCGACCTCGGCGAGTACTGCCTGATGCTCGGTGACGACGCGCTCGTGCTGGCGCAGCGGCTGACCCAGTGGATCACCGCCGCGCCGGAGCTCGAGGAGGAGGTCGCGATCGCCAACGTGGCCCTGGACCTGCTCGGTCAGGCACGACTGCTCCTGGCCCGCGCCGGTTCGGTCGGCGTCCTGGGCCGCTCCCGGGAGAAGGCGACCGAGTCGATCCCCGACGAGGACGCACTGGCCTACTTCCGCGACGCCGACGAGTTCCGCAGCACCGCGCTGGTCGCCGCGCCCAACGGCGACTTCGCGCAGACCATCGTCCGGCTGCTGGTCGCGTCCACCGTCCGGCTCGCCGTCTTCGCGCGGCTGCGGGAATCCCGCGACCCGGTGCTCGCCGCCATCGCCGCCAAGGGCGTCAACGAGTTGACCTACCACCGGGACCACGCCGCCCGCTGGCTGCTCCGCCTCGGTGACGGAACCGACGAGTCGCACCGCCGCGCGCAGGCCGGCGCCGACGCCATCTGGCGGCTGCTCGACGACCTCTTCGTCCCCACCGACGTCGAGCGGCGCCTGACCGAGGCCGGCGTCGCCGTCGACCCGGCCGGCACTCGCGACGAGGTGCGGTCGGTACTCGTCCAGGTGCTCGAGCGGGCGACCCTGCGGGTGCCCGGATGGCCGGCCGAGGCTCCTCCGCGAGGCCGCCTCGGCCAGCACGGGCCCGAGCTGGCCGAACTGCTGGGCGTGCTGCAGGGTCTGGCCCGTCAGCACCCGGCGGCGACCTGGTGAGGGCCGTGGCCGCCCGCAGGAACGGCCGAAGTGGCCACATCGGCCGCGAGGACCCGTGGGAGGTGGCCGCCACGGTCACCGATCCGGAGCTGCCGACGCTGACCCTCGCCGACCTCGGGGTGCTGCGCGACGTGCGGATCGAGGACGACGGCACCGTCGTCGTCGAGATCACGCCGACCTACACCGGCTGCCCGGCCATGGGTGTCATGCGGGCCGACCTCGTGCACGCCCTGCACCGCGCCGGCTTCCCCGACGTCGACGTCCGGACCGTCCTCTCCCCCGCCTGGACCACCGACTGGATCACCGCGGCCGGCCGGCGCAAGCTGGTCGAGGCCGGCATCGCCCCGCCCGGTGCGGCGCCGGTCCGCTCCCCCGGTCCCGTGCCGCTGCGGCTGGACGCGACGCGCCGGACGGCGGCCTGCCCCCTGTGCGGCTCGTCCGACACCGAGGAGCTGAGCGAGTTCGGCGCCACCGCCTGCAAGGCCCTCCGCCGCTGCCGCAGCTGCAGCGAGCCGTTCGAGCACGTCAAGGAGATCTGATGAGTGCGCCCACCCGCCGGCGGCCGCAGTTCCACCCCCTGACGGTGGCCCGGGTCGAGAAGCTCACCGACGACGCCGTCGCCGTGACCTTCGACGTCCCCGAGGACCTCGTCGAGGACTACCGCTTCAGGCCCGGCCAGGCCCTGACCCTGCGCCGGGTGGATGGCGACCGCGACGAGCGCCGCTCGTACTCCATCTGCGCACCCATGGGGGCCCAGCCGCGGGTCGGCGTCCGCGAGGTGCCGGGCGGCTTCTTCTCCTCCTACCTGGTGCACGAGGTGCAGCCCGGCGACCGGATCGACGTCCTGCCCCCGTCGGGCACGTTCACCGCCGACCTCTCGACCCCCGGCGATCACGTCTTCGTCGTCGCCGGCTCCGGGATCACCCCGGCACTGTCCCTCGCCGGCACCGTCCTGCGGGACGGGACCTCGACGGTCACCGTCTTCTACGGCAACCGGCGCACGAACACGGTGATGTTCGCCGACGAGCTCGCGGACCTGAAGGACCGCTACGGGACCCGCCTGCAGCTGGTCCACGTCCTCTCGCGCGAGTCGCGCGACGCCGAGCTGACCAGCGGCCGCCTCGACGGGGCGCGGCTGCGGACACTCGTCGAGAACCTGGTCGACGCCCAGCACGTCGACCACTGGTGGCTGTGCGGGCCGCACGGGCTGGTGCAGGACGCCCGCGCGCTGCTGGCCGAGCTCGGCGTCCCCTCGGAGAAGGTGCACCAGGAGCTCTTCTACGTCGACGACGTCCCGCCCGAGCCCGTGCGCGGCGACGAGGAGACGGTCACCGGGCCGAGCAGCCAAGTCACCGTGATCCTCGACGGCCGATCCACGACCATGGCCCTCCCCCGCGACGAGCCGGTCCTCGACTCGGCCCAGAAGGTGCGCGGCGACCTGCCCTTCGCCTGCAAGGGCGGGGTGTGCGGAACCTGCCGGGCACGGGTCACCGACGGCGAGGTGCTCATGCGCCGCAACTACGCGCTGGAGGCCGCGGAGCTGGACGCCGGCTACGTCCTGACCTGCCAGACGCTCCCGGTGTCCGACGCCGTCACCGTCGACTTCGACGCCTGATCCCGCATGCTCCCCATCCCGGTCGGCACGACGGCGGTCCTCGACGTCGTCGTGCGCCCCGACCACACGGTCGACTTCGACGAGATGGGGAACGTCCACCCGGTCTACGCGACCTACACGATGGCCAAGCACTTCGAGGAGGCCGGCCGCAAGCTCCTGGTGCCACACCTGGAACCCGGCGAGGCCGGCATCGGCACGTCCGTCTCGGTCGAGCACCTGGCCCCCAGCTGGGTGGGCGACACCCTCCGGGTGACCGCACGCTGCGTCGAGGTGCGCGACGGTCGGCTGACCTGCGAGTGCCGCGCCACGGATTCCTACGGGCGTGACCTCGGGCGCGGCGCGACGGTGCAGCTGGTGCGCCCGGCGGCGCTGATCGAGGCCCGCCTCAGCGAGGAGGCACGCCGGAGCCGGCGCGGTGCCTCCGACGCCGGCGGGCTGCCGGTTCCCGGCCGGGACTGACGCGGGGCCGGCGTGCGGAGCGTCATCGGTGGCCCGCTTCCTCCGCGGCATCCGGAGCCGGGCCCTCCACCGGGGAGGTGGCTTCGCTGAAGCCGCCGCCGAGGAAGGCCGCGGTGACCCTCGGGTCGGATGCGAGCGTCGCGGCATCGCCGTGCAGCACCACCCGGCCCCGGTCCATCACGTAGACGTGGTCGGCGACGGCGAAAGCGGCGCGGGCGTTCTGCTCCACTGCCACCAGGGTCAGCCCGTCGTCACGGAGCCGGCCGAGCGCGGCGAAGATCTCACCCACCAGGCGCGGCGCGAGCCCGACGCTGGGCTCGTCCAGGACGAGCACCCGTGGCCGGGCCATCAGCCCCCGCGCGATGGCCAGCATCTGCTGCTCGCCGCCGGACAGCGTCCCGGGGGCCTGCTGCAGACGCGGTTCCAGCCGCGGGAACAACGCCAGGGCCCGGTCGCGCACCCGCCTGCGTTCGGCCGCCGGTTCCCGCCGACGGGTGTACGCGCCGAGCCGGAGATTGTCCTCGACGGTCAGCGACGGGAACACCAGCCGGTTCTCCGGCACGTGGGCCAGCCCCTCCCGCGCCAGCCGCTCGGGGCCGTACCCGGTCACGTCGACGCCGGCCAGCGTGACGGAGCCGCCGCTCACCGGGATCAGCCCGGACAGCGCGCGGAGCAGCGTCGTCTTGCCTGCGCCGTTGGCGCCGATGACGGCGACGAGCCGTCCGTCCGCCGCCTCTAGGTCGAGGCCGTGCAGCACCGACAGCCGGCCGTACCCGGCCGACAGGCCCCGCACCTCCAGGCTCATCGGACCTCCCGGCTCATGAGGAACCGCCCGGTCCCGCCTCCGCGACCGCGACCGCGGTGCTGTCCTCCGGCTCGACCCCGAGATAGGCCGCGACGACGGCCGGGTCGTGCCGGACCTCCTCGGGGGTGCCCAGGGCGATGCGCACCCCGCCCTCGAGGACCACGACCCGGCCGGCGAGGGCGAGGACGGCCTCGACGTCGTGCTCCACGAGCACGATGGCCATCCCGCCGGCGCGCAGCCGCCGCAGCAGCCGGGCCAGGTCCCGCCGCTCGGCGCCCGACAGCCCGGCCATCGGCTCGTCCAGCAGCAGCAGATCCGGCTCGACCGCCAGCGCGCGGGCGACCTCGACCAGCCGCTGGCGGCCGAAGGGCAGGTCGACGGCGAGCCGGTCGGCGTCTTGGCCCAGGCCGAGGAGGTCGAGCAGTTCTCGCGCGGCTGCCTCGATCGCACGCTCCTCCCGCCGGCCGGGGACGACGAGGGCGGCGCCGACGAGACCGGTGCGGCTGCGCAGGTGCCGGCCGACCATGACGTTGCCGAGCACCGTGGCCGAGCTGAACAACTGCAGGTTCTGGAAGGTGCGGGTCGCGCCGGCCCGGGCGAAGACGTGCGGCTTGCGGCCGTCCACCCGGGTGCCGGCCATCGTCACCCGGCCCGCGGTGGGGACGACCGCGCCGCTGATCATGTTGAACGCGGTCGTCTTGCCGGCGCCGTTGGGCCCGATCAGGGCCACGATCTCCCCGGCGTACACGGTGAGGTCCAGGCCGTCGACCGCGGTCACGCCGCCGAAGCGCTTGGTCAGGCCCTCGACCTCCAGCAGTGGCGTGCCAGGCGCCGGCCGGCCCTCACGCGCCAGGAGCGGCCCCTCGTCAGGAGCGGGGGTGGAGCCGTCCGCGGCCGGGAGTTCCTCCTCACCATGCAGCGGACCGTCGGCGCCGCCCACCGCTCCGGTGGCTCCCTGAAGGACGCCTTCCGGGCCACGCACGAGGCCCTCGCTCCGACGTTCGGGTGCTGGCCCATCTTCGAGCACTGCCTGCCCTTCGACGTGCAGCGGCTGTGGGACGAGCTCGACGGCATCGAACGACCGGTGATCTGGACGGCGGAGCGCGACCGCCAGGTCTGGGCCGAGCTGCAGGGCTGACCGGGCATGAGCCGCTCCCCCGTCGCCGGCCCCGTGCTGGTCGCGGGCGCCGGCCCGGTCGGCCAGACCGCGGCCCTGCTGCTGGCCCGCTGGGGCCTGCCGGTGGTCGTCCTCGACAGCCGGCCCGAGCGCGACATGGTCGGCAGCAAGTCGATCTGCCAGCAGCGCGACGTCCTCGACGTCTGGGAGTCCGTCGGCGTGGGGGCCGAGGTGGCCCGCCGCGGGGTCACCTGGACGACCGCCCGCACGTTCCACCGCGACACCGAGCTGTTCAGCGTCCGGTTCGCCGCCCGCGGGCGGTCACCGTTCCCTCCGTTCGTCAACATCTCGCAGTGCGAGACCGAGCGGCTGCTCGACGAGCGGATCGCCGCCGAGCCGCTGATCGAGGTGCGCTGGGGGCACCGCGTGGTCGGCATCGCGCAGGAAGGTCCGGCGGACGGGGCCGGGGCCGTCGCCCTGACCTGCGCGACCGACGAGGGCGAGGCCGTGGTGCGGGGCAGCTACCTCCTCGCGTGCTCCGGCGCGCGCTGCGATGCCGTCCGCACCGCCCTGGGGCTGTCCTTCGACGGGCAGACCTTCGGCGACCAGTTCCTCATCTGCGACATCCGCACCGACCTCCCGGGATGGCAGCAGGAGCGGCGCTTCTACTTCGATCCTGAGTGGAATCCGGGGCGCCAGGTGCTCATCCACCCCTGCCCCGACTCCACCTTCCGCATCGACTGGCAGGTGCCGCCGGGCTTCGACCTCCGCGCCGAGGAGACGTCGGGTGGGCTGGACCGGCGCATCCGCCAGGTGATCGGCGACCGCCCCTACGAGATCGTGTGGAAGTCGGTCTACCGCTTCCACTCCCGTGTCGTGGACCGGATGCGGGTCGGCCGCGTGCTCATCGCCGGAGACGCCGCCCACCTGGTCGCCCCGTTCGGCGCCCGCGGCCTGAACTCCGGGGTGCTGGACGCCGAGAACGCCGCATGGAAGATCGCGTTCGTGGCCCGAGGCTGGGCGCCCGCGACGCTGCTCGACAGCTACCACGACGAGCGGCACGCCGCCGCGCTCGAGAACCTCGAGGTCACCGGCGCCACCATGCGCTTCCTGGTCCCTGGCACGGAGGAGGACGCCGGCCGGAGGCTCGACGTCTTGGAGCGCGCCGCCCACGATCCGGCCGCCCGCGCGCAGGTGGACTCCGGGCGGCTGGCCGAGCCCTTCTGATACGTGGACTCGCCGCTGACCACGCCGGACGAGCGCCGCCCCTTTTCCGGCCGACCGGCCCGCGGCGACGTTCCCGTTCCCGCCCCCGGCATCCTGGTGCCCGACTGTCCGGTCACCGTGGGCGGGCGGCCCGACCTCGTCCGGCTGCGCCAGCTCGCCCGCGAGGGCATCACCGTGCTCGTGGGCGACGAGGCGCCCCACCCCCGGCTGCCGGAAGCACTTCCCGGCGACCTGCCGATCGCCGTGCACCGCATCGCCGACCTCGACGGAGGGCCGACCCTGCCGAACGCGCTCGGCGCCCGGCCCGACGAGATCTGGGTGCTGCGCCCCGATGCCTACGTGGCGGCCGTGCTCCCCCGCGTCGCCGACGTCGCCCCCGCGGTCGCCCGGTTGCTCGGCCGCGCCGTCCCGAGCCGCGTTCCCGCCTGAACCGCTCGGACCGCGGGTGGTGTCCATGGCGTTCTGCCGACAGGGGATGCGGTGCACTGCGACCGGGACACCCCTGCAGGACGAGAGGGACGACGAGGGCGGCAGTCGACGACGCGCGCACCGCGCGGTGGGCTCCGGTCCGCCGGTCGACCCCTGACCCGTCAGGCGACGGGGCGGCCCGGATGCGGCTCGGCCGAGAACATGGTCACCAGCTCCATGCCTCCCCAGGCGACGAGATCCTTGCCCGACTCCGCCCACTCCGGCGACCGGAATCCGGCCTTCATGGCTTCGGCCGACTCGAACACCAGCTCCGCCAGCAGGAAGTAGTCCGGCTGCCCGACGAACTGGCGGGTGACCCGGTGAACCCGGTTCTCGACCAGTCCCGGCGTCTTCTCCACCAGCGGCACGTGCGTGCCGAAGTAGTGCTCCTCGAAGGCGGCCGGGTCCTCGGGCGTGCGGTACAGGGCGAAGTAGCTGACGGTCATGGGTACAGGCCTACCCGATCCCGGCGCCTGACGCGGGATCCTCGACCGTGGCGATTCCTCGTCCGCCGCGGTCCTACCGGCTGCGGTAGAGGCGCGTGGTGATCGGCAGGAACACCGCCGCGAGGCCCGCCGCCACGGCCAGGGAGACGACGATGGCGGTGCCGTCCGGCTGCCCCTGCATGAGGGAACGCGACGCCGTGGCCAGGATCGAGATCGGGTTGACGTCCACGAACGCCTCCAGGGGCCCGGGCAGCGTCGTCGGGTCGACGAAGACGTTGGAGAGGAACGTCAGCGGGAAGATGGCCATGAACCCGGAGTTCATCACCGCGTTCGGCGACCGGAGCAGCAGGCCGAGCACCGAGAACACCCACGACAGCCCGAACGAGAAGACGACGACCAGCGCCAGTGCCGCCAGCGCCCCGACCGCCCCGCCCTCGGGCCGGTAGCCCAGGGCCACGCCCAGCACGATGATCACGGTGCCGGCGACGACGTAGCGGACGCTGTCGCCGAGGAGGGACCCCAGCAGCGGGGCCGGCCGCCAGATGGGGAGGGACCGGAACCGGTCCACGACGCCCTTGGTCAGGTCGGTGTTCAGCGAGATGCCGGAGTAGACCGTGGTGAACAGCACCGACATGACCAGCATCCCGGGGAGGATGTACTGCAGGTAGGCGCTGGTGGACCCGGCGATCGCGCCGCCGAACAGGTACGTGAACATCAGCACGAACATCACCGGCGTGATGGTGACGTCGACCAGCTGCTCGGGCACGTGCTTGACCTTGAGCATCCCGCGCCAGCCGAAGGTGAGCGCCGTCGACAGCCGGCCGGGTCGGGGTGGCCGCTCGGTGGAGGCGATGGCCCGGCGGACCGCGGCGGTGTCGGCGCCGCCGGCTGTCGTGGTCGTCGGGTTCATGACGCCTGCTCCTCGAGGGTGTGGTCGGACTCGGCCATGTGCCCGGTGAGCGCCAGGAAGACCTCGTCCAGGCTCGGTTGGCCCAGGGAGAACTCGGCGATGCCGACGCCGGCGCGGGCCAGCTCCGCGACGCCGGTCGCCGCCCGCTCGGCGTCGGAGCACGACACCGTGAGCGCCGCCGGATCCGGTTCCAGCTCCACGGCGCCGACCGCGCGTCCCAGGACAGCCGCAGCCTCCGGCCGGCGGCCCGGGTCGAGGAGACGGACGTGCAGCGCGCCGGCGCCGACCGATGCCTTCAGCTGCCCGGGGGTGCCCTCTGCGATGACCCGGCCCCGGTCGATGACCGCGATGCCGTCGGCCAGCTGGTCGGCCTCCTCCAGGTACTGGGTGCAGAGCAGGATCGTCGTCCCGCCGGCGACCAGTGCCCGGGCGATCTCCCACACCTGGTTGCGCGACCGCGGGTCCAGGCCGGTGGTCGGCTCGTCGAGGAACATGACTCGGGGGGTGACGACGATGCTGGCCGCGATGTCCAGTCGCCGTCGCATGCCGCCCGAGTAGTGCTTCACCAGCCGGCCGGAGGCCTCGGCGATCTCGAACGCCTCCAGGAGCTCCTGCGACCGCGCCTTCGCGGCCCTCCGGGACAGCCCGAGCAGCCGGCCCAGGAGCACCAGGTTCTCCCGCCCGGTCAGCTCCTCGTCGACCGAGGCCAGCTGGCCGGTGAGGCTGACCAGCCCCCGGACGGCGTCCCCGTCGGCGTGGATGTCGTGCCCCATGACCCGGGCACTGCCCGCGTCGGGCGCGATGAGGGTGGCGAGCATCCGGATGACCGTCGTCTTCCCCGCGCCGTTGGGCCCGAGCACGCCGTAGATGGCGCCTTCCGGCACGGCCAGGTCGACACCGGCGACCGCCCGGGTCGCCCCGAAGGACTTCTCCAGCCCCGTGGCTTCGATCGCGAGTGGTGCATGCGTCGTCATCGGACTCCTCACCCAGGCCCCCGCGAACCGCTGTCACCTGTCAGACGCAGGGTCCGCCGTGAAGTGATCGGTCGCGAGCGACTTTTCTGCCCGGGGAAGCGGTCCGGTCAGCTCCGCGGCGCGAGCTCGGAGACGTCGCCCGGCGGCAGACGGAAGCGGATACGGCACTGTTCTCGGGCCGCGCCCCGACGGGTGGCGCGTCCGGGGGACCTGACCCGGGGCGGTAGGAAGGACCCATGAGCGACGAGGCGTACTCCCTGGCCGAGCTGACCGCCGAGGAGGAGGAGCTGCAGTTCTCCGGGTTCAGCCACGACGACGCGTGGGCGCTCGGGTCGGCGCTCGTCGCCGCGGGCCAGGAGCGGGGCGCGCCCATCGCGGTCGACATCAGCCGCAACCGGCACCAGCTGTTCCACGCAGCCCTGCCCGGCTCGAGCCGGGACAACGACGGGTGGATCCGGCGCAAGACGCGGGTCGTCGACCGCTTCGGGCACAGCAGCCTCTACATGCGCCAGGCGAGCATCGAGCGAGGCACGACGTTCGAGGCGGAGTTCGGTCTCCATCCAGCCCGCTACGCCGCCCACGGCGGGGCGTTCCCCATCACGGTGCGCTCGGTCGGGCCGGTCGGCGTCGTCGTCGTCTCCGGACTCCCGCAGGTGGAGGACCACCGGATGGTCGTCGCGGCGCTGCGCGCCCACGCCGCCCGGTGATCGTCTTCGCTCGGCGCCCCTCGTGACCTGCACCGGATCGCACCGGACGACCGGGACGGTGGCGGCCGCCGGGTAGGCTCGCCGACGATGAAGCGCGACGACCGCCGGGGCGAGAGGTTCACCTACGAGGGCGTGGACATCGCACCCGCCACCGGCGAGATCACCTCGCGGTACTCCCTCGACGGCCGCTCCTTCCAGGAGACCGTCCACCTGCCTCCCGAACTCGACTGGGACCAGCCCGGCGTCGCCGCGGCGGCCCGCATCCTCTTCCTGCTGAGCGGCATCTCCTACTACAAGACCGGCGCTCCCCCGGTGATCGAGCTGGGCGACACCCCCGTCACCGAGGACGAGGTCGCGTTCCTGCGCGAGTTCTACCTCCATGGCCTGGGCGAGTTCAGCTACGTCAACGACCTCTCGATCGACGACCTGCAGATCGTCGGGGGCCGGCGCGACCTGGCCGAGCCGGTCCCCTGGCACCTGCCCGAGGAACGGCCGCTGATCCCGTTCGGCGGCGGCATCGACTCCGTCGTCGTGGTGGAGGAGACCAAGCAGCGGTTCCCCGACAGCAGCCTGTTCATCGTCGGCCGGTTCGACCCGATCGAGGACGCGGCGGCGGTCACGAAGCTGCCGATCGTCCGGGCCGGCCGCACGCTCGACCCGCAGGTGCTGCGCAGCCGCGAGCTGGGCTTCCTCAACGGGCACGTGCCGGTCACCGGCGTGCTCTCGGCCATCGCCGTCCTCGCCGCCGTCCTCGACCACCGCAGCGCGGTGATCATGAGCAACGAGTGGTCGGCGTCCGCGGCGACCATCGAGGTCGACGGCCGCGGCATCAACCACCAGTACTCGAAGTCCCTGGACTTCGAGTCCGGCTTCCGCCGGCTCCTGGACGCCGTCCTGCCGGGGTTCCGTTACTTCTCGGCGCTGCGGCCGTACTCCGAGCTGTGGGTGGCCGAGCGGTTCGCCCGGCTGACCGAGTACCACCCGGTGTTCCGCAGCTGCAACCGCGCCTTCCACGTCGACCCGGCCCTGCGTGCGTCGGCCTGGTGCGGCGAGTGCGACAAGTGCGCGTTCATCGACCTCATCCTCGCCCCCTTCATGTCCGCCGAGCAGTTGCGCGCGGTCTTCGGCGGCCGGGAGCCCCTGGACCGCCCCGACCTGCTGCCCCGCTTCCGCGGGCTCCTCGGCGACACGGCCGCCACGAAACCGTTCGAGTGCGTGGGTGACGCCGGCGAGTGCCGCGTGGCCCTGGAGCTGGCCGCGGCCCGACCTGACCGCGCCGGCAACCCCGTACTGGCCCAGCTGCGGGCCGAGCAGCCGGCCACACCGGGTCCGACCGACCGGTACTTCGCCCCGATGGGTGAGCACTTCATCGAAGCGCCGTATGCCGCCGACGATCTCCTGGTCTGACCTGCGCGACCGCAGGGTCGGCGTCTGGGGCCTCGGGGTCGAGGGTCGCGCGAACCTGCGCAAGCTCGCTGCGCTCGGGATCGCGCCGCAGGCGCTGGTCGACGACCGGCCGGCGGCCGATGACGTCCTCGCCACGGGGGACGGCGGGCTGGACGCCCTGGCCGGCTGCGACGTCGTCGTCAAGTCGCCGGGCATCTCCCGGACGCGCGCGGACCTGCAGTCGCTGGAGTCCGCCGGCGTCCCGGTGGCCGGTGGCCTCGGGCTGTGGCTGGCCGAGGCCGACCGCGACCGGGTCCTGTGCATCACCGGTACCAAGGGCAAGAGCACGACCACGGCCATCGCCGGCCACCTGGCCACCGGGCTCGGGCAACGCGTGCTGCTCGGCGGCAACTTCGGTACCGCGCCCTGGGACCCCGAGGCGCCGCAGGACGTCGACTGGTGGGTCGTGGAGACCTCCAGCTACCAGGCCACCGACGTGGTCCTCGGTCCCGCCGTCGTCGCCGTGACGTCCCTGAGCCAGGACCACCTCGACTGGCACGGCGGCCCGGAGCACTACTACCGCGACAAGCTGTCGCTGTGCCGGCGGCCCGGGGTCCGGCGGGTGGTCGCCGACGGGGACAGCCCCCTGCTGCGGGAGCACGCCGACCTGCTGGGCTCCGAGGTTCGCTGGGTGCGCGCCACCGACGACCCCGGCTGGACGGGCGGGCTGGGGCTGCTGGGCGAGCACAACGTCCGGAACGCGCTCGTGGCCCGCGCCGCCCTGGTCGAGCTGGGTGTGCCCGGCGCCGACGACGACGCGCGGATCGCCGCCGCCGCCCGGGACTTCGCCGGGCTGGGCAGCCGGCTCCGCCCGGTCGGCCGGGTGGACGGGGTGGACTTCGTCGACGACAGCCTGTCGACCAACGTGCTGCCGACGCTCGCCGCCGTGGACGCGTTCCGCGGCCGGCGGGTGGTGCTGCTCGTCGGCGGCCACGACCGTGGCATCGACTACGCGCCGCTGGCCGAGGGCCTCACCGGCCGGGCCCACCTGCTGGTCCTGTGCCTCCCCGACAGCGGCCCGCGGATCGCCGAGGCGCTCCGGGCCGGCGCACCGGACCTCGACGTGCGCGAGGTACCGGCGCTGTCCGACGGCGTGCGCGCCGGGTTCGAGTGGGCCCGCCCCGACGGCGTGGTGCTGCTCTCCCCCGCCGCACCGAGCTTCGGGCAGTACCGCGACTACGCGGACCGCGCGGCCGACTTCGTCCGCAGCATGGAGTCCCTCAGCCAGAGGTGACGGCCGTCGACCTCGGCACCGCGTGGACGTCCCGCGCACCGGTGAGCTCGTGCCCCTCGTCGCAGACGAGACCGAGGTGCACCGGGGAACCGCAGTCCCGGTGCTCCAGCGACAGCGGCGGGACGCCGTCGTCGGCGAGGTACCTGTCGCCCCACTGCATGAGCGCCACCAGGGTGGGATAGAGGTCGAGCCCCTTGGCGGTCAGGCGGTATTCGTGGCGCTGCCGCTCCCCCTCGGCCTGGTAGGGCACCCGGCGCAGGATCCCCTGCTCGACGAGGGTGCCCAGCCGGTCGGTCAGGACCGCCTTGGGCGCCCCGAGCTGTCGCTGGAAGTCGGCGAACCGGCGGACGCCGAGGAAGGCCTCCCGGAGGACGAGCAGGCTCCACTTCTCGCCGACCACGGCCAGGGTGCCGGCGACCGAGCATCGGGACCGGTCCCAGGAGGCGTTGCTCACATCCGCAGTCTAACCACGCTGGGTTCACTTGACGAACCTCCCCCGGAGGAGCACAGTTCATATCACGAACCCAGGAGGCCGGGATGGACGTCACGGTGGCGACGAGGCGGTGGAACCGGCGGACCGGCGACTGTTCTGCCGGCTCTGGGGCCGCCTCTCCCGCGAGACCGTGTACCGCCGGTTCCACGCGCCCGTGCACGCGCTCCCCGAGGAGAGCGTCCGCCGCCTGGTGACCGTCGACCACGACCTCCGGGAGGCCGTCGTGGCCGTCGTCGGCGGCGAGGTGGTCGGCGTCGCCCGCTACGACCGGCCGGTCGAGGACCCGTCCACCGCCGAGATCGCCGTCCTGGTCGAGGACGCCTGGCAGGGCGTGGGAGTGGGCCGGCAGCTCCTCGCGGAGGTCACCGGCCTCGCCGCACGCCGTGGAGTGCGCACCCTCACCGCGACCGTCCAGCCCGACAACGGACCGGTCCTGGGTCTCCTGCGCCGCGTGCTCCCCGGGGCGACCCTCACCCCGGAGGCCGACGTCTACGCCGTCACCAGTCCGCTCGCCGCTCCGGAGCCGCTACCCACCGCTCCCCCGCGCGTCCCGGTCCTTGCATCAGCCACCCACTGAGAAACCGAAGGAATCGCCATGTCCCGCCTGCAGTCCACCTTCAGCCGCCGCCGTGCCGCTCGCGCCCACCTGCGCGAGGAGCGCGCTCTGGCCCACGCCCTGGCGGCTGCGCCGACCGTCGAGTCCGCCCACGAGATCTCGGCGCTGATGGCACGACGCTGAGCTCACCCCCGGCGGGGGAACGAGTGGTGCTCGTGGGGACCACCCACCGCCCGTCCTGCCTCCGGAGGCCGAGGGTGAGGCGCAGCCGGTTACCGGGATCCTGCGCCAGCTCCTCCTCGGTGCCACAGCGCAGCAGCGCGTGGGCGAAGGCCACGTCGCCGCCCGCCGCGACCTCGAGCGAGACGATGTCGAAGACGGCGCCCTGCCGCTGCCAGTCGAAGAACGGCGGCCAGGTGTCGCGGTAGGCCGCGATCCCGCGGACACCCTCCTCCGGCGGCGGGACGTCGAACATGACGATGTCGTCCGCGTGATCGGCCAGGACGGCGTCGAGGTCGCCCTCGTGCACCGCCCTGGCCCACCGCCGGATCAGATCGCGGATCTGCGTCTCGTCGTCGGACACGGGTTGCTCGCTGCCGTCGGACACGGGTTGCTCGCTGCCGTCGGCCACGCGGGGTAGACGCCTCTGGACCGACGGACTCATCGCCGGGGCAGCCGCCCGTCAGTCGGTGGCGGCCCTGCGGCGGCAGGCGAAGAGGAAGGCCGGCGGCACGTTCACCGGCGAGATGCGGCGTCGCACCGAGGGGAACAGCCGGCGCAGCTCCGACTGGATCAGCGGCGAGTACTGGATCACCAGCGCGACGCCGTCGTGAGCCAGCGCCCCCGGCAGGGACTCGAGGATGCGGCGGCGCAGGCCCGGCTCCAGCGAGGTGAACGGCAGGGCGCACACCAGGACGTCGGCCCGCTCCTCGCCCAGGTGCTCCCAGAGGTTCTCCGCCGAGTCGCACACGACCTGCAGGCGCGGGTCGTCGAAGCGCTCCTCGAGGAGCTTGGCCAGCCGGGGGTCGATCTCCAGCGCCACCAGCCGAGCGTCGGGCCCCATCCGCGCGAGGATCTCGCCGGTCTGCGAGCCGGTGCCCGCACCCAGCTCGACGACCAGGGAGGCGCCGGGCACGTCGCCCATGTCGAGCATGTCGCGCACGGCCAGCCGGGACGTCGGCAGGATCGCCCCGACCTGGCGTGGGTTGGCGGCGAAGGCACGCAGGAAGCGAAGACGATCGGCCAGTTGCTGGTTCATGCAGCCCTTCCGGAGGCCCGGCGGAGCGGGTCCGGCGCCCGACTCTCCGGAGCACGATGGCACGGACCCGACCGCGGTGCAGCCCGGACCCCCGACGCAGGGCACCACGGAGGCGGCCGCGTGGTGGCGCCGACGGGCGGGACAGCGGGTGGGAGACCCCCGGTCGGGGACGCGCGTCCCCGTCGGGAAGCCGGACAGCGTAGGGTTGTCCCTGGTCGCTGTTGTGCCTCTGCTTCGTTCTCGAACGTCCGCAGTCGTCTTCTGCCTGACGTTCCTCTCGGTCCTGCCGGTGGTGCAGCGACCCGAAGACCGGCGACTGCCGGTCCGGACACCCCCAGCACGGAATGAGAACAGCATGGCTCAGGGCACTGTGAAGTGGTTCAACGCGGAGAAGGGCTTCGGGTTCATCGCCCAGGACGGCGGCGGCGCCGACGTCTTCTGCCACTACTCCGCCATCGTCTCGGACGGCTACAAGTCGCTCGACGAGGGCCAGCAGGTCGAGTTCGACGTCACGCAGGGCCAGAAGGGCCCCCAGGCGGAGAACGTTCGCCCCATCTGATCCACCGGGACGGGGGTCACGGCGCAGCGCGCCGTGGCCCCCGTTCTGCATTTCCGGGGCGGCACTGGTTCCTGCAGGCGCCGGCGCACGAGTGCGTGTCGGCCCGCCGGAGCGCCGCCGTAACGTTCAGGGCATGAGTCGCACGCACCCTGAACTGCGCACCCCGCCGCCCCTGCCCGACGGCGGCCTGCGCGTGATCGCCCTGGGTGGCCTCGGCGAGATCGGTCGCAACATGACCGTGTTCGAGCACGCCGGCAAGCTGCTGATCGTCGACATCGGGGTGCTCTTCCCGGAGGAGCACCAACCCGGCGTCGACGTGATCCTCCCGGACTTCACCGCCATCCGGGACCGGCTGGACGACGTCGTGGCGATCGTGCTGACGCACGGCCACGAGGACCACATCGGTGGCGTGCCCTACCTGCTGCGCGAGCGGGCCGACATCCCGCTGGTCGGCTCCAAGCTGACGTTGGCGTTCATCGACGCCAAGCTCAAGGAGCACCGGATCCGCCCGGTCACCGTCGAGGTGTCCGAGGGTGACCGGGTCGATTTCGGCCCCTTCGGCCTCGAGTTCCTCGCGGTCAATCACTCGATCCCCGACGCCCTGGCCGTCGCCATCCGCACCGCCGCGGGCCTCGTCCTGCACACCGGCGACTTCAAGATGGACCAGTTCCCCCTGGACCGCAGGATCACCGACCTGCGCGGCTTCGCCCGGCTCGGCGAGGAGGGCGTGGACCTCTTCCTCACCGACTCGACCAACGCCGAGGTGCCCGGCTTCACCACGTCCGAGGGTGAGCTGGTCCCGGCCATCGAGAAGGTCTTCCGCACCGCACCGCGGCGGGTCATCGTCTCCAGCTTCGCCAGCCACGTGCATCGCATCCAGCAGGTGCTCGACCAGGCTCACGCCCACGGCCGCAAGGTCGCCTTCGTCGGCCGGTCGATGGTCCGCAACATGGGCATCGCCCGCGACCTCGGCTACCTCAACGTGCCCGACGGCCTGGTCGTGGACATGAAGGTGCTGGAGAAGCTGCCGGCCAACCAGGTCTGCCTGGTCTGCACCGGATCCCAGGGCGAACCGATGGCGGCGCTGTCGCGGATGGCCAACCGCGACCACGTCATCCGCATCACCGAGGGCGACACCGTCCTCCTGGCGAGCTCGCTCATCCCCGGCAACGAGAACGCGATCTACCGGGTCATCAACGAGCTGACCCGCTGGGGCGCCAACGTCGTGCACAAGGGGAACGCCAAGGTGCACGTCTCCGGGCACGCCAGCGTCGGCGAGCTCGTCTACTGCTACAACCTCGTGCAGCCGCGCAACGTGATGCCGGTGCACGGCGAGTGGCGGCACCTGCGCGCCAACGGCGATCTGGCGATCCGGACCGGGGTGCACCCGAAGGGCGTCGTCATCGCCGAGGACGGGTTCGCCGTCGACCTGCTCAACGGCCGGGTGAAGATCAGCGGCAAGGTGCCGGCGGGCAACGTCTACGTCGACGGCGAGACGGTCGGCGGCGCGACCGAGGCCCACCTCAAGGACCGGCGCAACCTCGCCGAGGAGGGTGTCGTCACCGTCGTCGCCATCGTCGACGCCGACACGGGCATGCTGGCCGAGCCGCCGGACTTCCTGGCCCGGGGCTTCGCCCACGACGAGACGACGTTCGACGCCGTGGTGCCGCTGATCGAGAAGGCGCTGGCGAAGGCGGCCGAGGAGGGTGTGGGCGGGGCGACACAGCTGGAACAGCTCATCGCGCGCGCGGTGGGCCAGTGGGCCCACCGCCGGGGACGGCGCAGCCCGATGATCATCCCGATCGTCATCGACGCCTGACCGCTCCCTGCCGGCCGCCCGCCCGCTCAGGGCGGCCCGCGATCGGTCGGGACCGGTGCCGACGCGGGAACCTCGAACCCGGGGCAGGGCGTTGTGGAGGCGACGGTCGTCTTCAGTTGCACTCCCCGGCTGCCGATGCCTCCGAGGGCCCAGCCACCCAGCCGCTGTGCCGATCGCGCGACCGAGGAGGAGCGATGGAGTACTTGCGCCGCATGCAGATGGAGCGGCCCGTTCTCTTCTGGGTGGTGATGCTGGTCGCCTTCGTGGTCGGCTTCCAGCTCCTGCTGTTCGTCGTCGCGCTCTTCCTGGGGCCGTTCGGGGTGCCCTCCTGGGTGCCGTTGGTCGTGGTCCTGGGCGTGCTCGTCGCCGTCGCCCGGTACCAGCAGAGATCGCGGTAGACCCGGCGTCGACCGGGACCGCGCCGAGGCCGACCTCCTCGGCCGCCCGGCCCGGGGCGCGGGCGCTGAAGCCGGGCTAGGAGATCCGCTCGTCCAGGTGCACGGTGACGGCGTCACCGGCCTGCTTGCCGATGGCCGGTCGCACGTCGGCCGCGACGGGCAGCTTGTGCGTCCCGTCACCCAGGGCCATGAACGAGCCGCGGAACGGGTGCCCGTCCACGCTGCCACGCACCTTCACCAGCCCCCGGGTGCCGAAGAACTCGGCCGAGCCGGGCATCTGCACGTAGGTCCAGCCTCCGGGCGCCGGGCTCTGCACCAGCGTGGCGGTGAACTCGGTGTCCAGGGGTCCCTGCCTGCCTGTCCGCTCGCTCATCCCGGCCTCCTCCGGTCCCTGCCGTTCTCGTCGACAGGACCACCCCGACCGACGGGACTCATCGGCAAGGCTCGGCTCGGTGCCCCCGTGCGCCACCTCGCGGCCGCCGGGTCAGGGCAGCGGCGTCGGTGGCGCGTCGTCGCCGAGGTGGCGCTGGAGCCAGACGACGTCGTGCCAGCGGCCGTGCTTCCAGCCGATCCGCCGGTAGGTGCCGACCGGTTCGAAGCCCAGCGCCCGGTGCAGGCCTTCGCTGGCCTCGTTGGGCAGGGCGATCCCGGCGAGCACCGTGCGGATCCCGCGGGCGGCGAGGCGGTCGAACAGCGCCTCGTAGAGAGCCCGCCCGCCACCGGACCGCCGGCGGGCGCCGTCGAGGTAGACGCTCACGGTCGACGCCCAGCGGTAGGCGGCCCGGCTCATGAAGGGCCCGCCGTAGGCGTAACCGATGACCGTCCCGCCGTCCTCGAGCACCAGCCAGGCGTGCTCGCGCTGCGCCTCGGCGATCCGCCCCGCCATCTCGTCCGCGGCCGGCGGATCGGTCTCGAAGGAGATGGCCGTCTCGCGCACGTAGGGGGCGTAGATCTGTGCACAGCGCAGCGCGTCCGCGGGGACGGCGTCACGCACTGCACCCGGACCGTGGTCGATCACGACCCCATGATCGTCCCCGACCGCCGCCGCCACCCACCGGTCCCGAGGGACCCCGCCTGCGTCCCCGGTCCCAGCCGACGTCCAGGCCGTCCCCAGCTCGGGTGCGGGTACGCGGAGCACGGTGAGGGCATGGACGACGACCCGCACCGCCGGCTCTTCGACCCGGCGACCGCCCACCGCCTCGTGACGGAGCCGGTGCCACTGCAGCGGCTCGCCGTGGAGGGCGACGCGCTCGGCGCCGCCGCGATCCATGGCCTCGCCCAGCGGTCGGCGTCAACGATCTCGGGGAGGCGCCCGTGAGGCCGACCCGCCGGGTCCTCGACGCCGGGCTGGCCTCCGCCCTGGCGGGGGTCGCCCTCGTCACTCTGGTGCCCACCGGCGGGGGCTGGTCGTGGGCCGCGCCCGTGTCGGAGCTCCAGTGGTACGCGGCCGCGCTGGGCTCGGGACCCGCGATGCTGCAGTTGTTCGGCAACCTGGTCCTGCTCGCACCGCTCGCGGCGCTCGCCGTCCTGCGGTGGCCGCCGCTGTCGGCGCCCGGCCGGCTCGTCGCGGCCTCCGTCGCGGCCGGAGCGGCCGTGGAGCTGCTGCAGTGGAGCCTGCCCCTGGGGCGCGTCGTCTCACCGGTGGACGCGCTGCTCAACGCGGCCGGCGCGGTGCTCACCGGCCTGGTGGTCGCACGCCTCGCCGCTCCGGAGGGGCGGCGAGCGCGGCACCGGTGTCCGGGCCCGACGGGCGCGGGATCTAGCTTCTCCCCGTGGTGAATGTCCTCTCGATCCAGTCCCACGTCGCCTTCGGGCACGTCGGCAACTCCTCGGCCGTGTTCCCGCTCCAGCGTCTCGGTATTGAGGTGTGGCCGGTGCACACGGTGCAGTTCTCCAACCACACCGGCTACGGCGCGTGGACCGGTCGGGTCTTCGACGGTCAGGCGGTCGAGGAGCTCGTCCAGGGCATCTCCGACCGCGGCGTGCTCGGACGCTGCGACGCCGTCCTCTCCGGCTACCTCGGCTCGGCCGACATCGGGCACGCCGTCGTCCAGACCGTGGGCAGGGTGCGGAAGGCCAACCCGGACGCCGTCTACTGCTGCGACCCCGTCATCGGCGACGTGGGCCGCGGGATCTTCGTCCGGCCGGGCATCGAGGAGTTCATGCGCGAGGTCGCGGTGCCGGCCGCCGACATCGTCACGCCCAACCATTTCGAGCTGGACCTGCTCTCCGGCGCCACCACGCGGTCCCTGGCCTCGGTCAAGGACGCGGTCGCCGCGGTCCACGCCCTCGGGCCCCGGGTGGTCCTCACCACCTCGCTGGTCACCGACGACACCCCGGACGACGCCGTGGACCTGCTGGCGTCCGAGGGTGGCCGGCACTTCCGGGTGCGCACCCCGCGGCTGGGGGTCTCGGTGAACGGTGCCGGCGACGCGATCGCCGCTCTGTTCCTGGCGCACTGGCTCGACACCCGCTCGGCCGGCACCGCGCTCGGCCGCGCCGCGGCGTCGGTCTTCGGCCTGCTCCAGCGCACGGAGGATGCCGGTTCACGGGAGATCCTCCTGGTCGCGGGGCAGGAGGAATTCGTCTCGCCGACGCACACCTTCGAGGTGACCGAGGCCTGAGGGCCCGGGACGCCCCGGCTCCCGCCGCGGGCGTGAGGCATGTGCCGTGGTCGCCGGACATGCTGCGGGCCCCGGCCGGAGCCGGGGCCCGCAGGACGGCGGATCAAGCGGCCAGCGTCTCCCGCTCGGGGACACGCGCGGCCGGCGTGCCGAGCCGGGCGAGCGGGACGTGCGCGGTCTCGCGGGCGGTCAGGGCGCACAGGCCCGCCACCGTGGCGGCACCGGCGGTCAGGAAGGCGACCGGCAGCCAGCCGTTCGGACCGTCACCGACGATCGCCGCGGCGATGGTCGGCGAGAAACCGCCCAGGGCGAACCCGATCTGCGTGCCGATCGCCATGCCCGAGTACCGGACCCGGGTGTCGAACATCTCGCCGTAGAGCGTCGGCCAGACGCCGTTCGCCGCGGAGTAGACGACCCCGGAGAGCAGCAGCCCGAAGACGAAGATCAGCGTGAAGTTCCCCTGCGCCACGGCCCACAGGAACGGGAAGATTAGGACGGCCGACCCGAGCGCACCGAAGGCGAACACCGGCCGGCGACCGATCCGGTCCGACAGCCGGGCCCACATCGGGATCGCGCCGAGCGCGACGACGTTGGCCGCGACGATGACCCACAGGAAGGTCGCCCGCTCCAGGCCGAGGTCACCGGTCGCCCAGGCGAGCGCCCACGTGGCGACGACCGTGCTCACCACCGAGACCAGCGCGCACAGGATGACGCGCAGCACGCTGGGCCAGTGGTCCCGGAACAGGACGGCCACGGGCAGCTTGGCGACGGCGTGGTTCTGCTCGACCTTCTCGAACTCCGGCGTCTCGGGCAGCGTGCGCCGCACCCAGTAGCCGACGGCCACCACGACGGCGGAGAGGAAGAACGGGATCCGCCAGCCCCAGCTGAACAGCTGCTCGTCCGGGAGTGCCGCGACCGGGATGAACACGAGGGTGGCCAGGATCAGGCCGGCCTGGGTGCCGCTGAGGGTGAAGCTGGTGAAGAAGCCCCGCCGCCCCTCGGGCGCGTGCTCCAGGGTCAACGAGTTCGCACCGCTCTGCTCGCCGGCGGCCGACAGCCCCTGCAGGACGCGGAGCACGACCAGCAGGATCGGCGCGGCGACCCCGATGGCGGCGTAGGACGGCAGCAGGCCGATCAGGAACGTCGAGACGCCCATCAGCAGCAGCGTCAGCACCAGCATCTTCTTGCGGCCGAGCTTGTCGCCGAAGTGGCCGATGATGACCGCGCCGAGCGGCCGGGCCACGTAGGCGACGCCGAAGGTGGCCAGCGACAGCAGGGTTGCCGTGGCGGGATCGCTGTCGGCAAAGAAGACGGTCGGGAAGACCAGTCCGGCCGCAGAGCCGTAGATGAAGAAGTCGTAGTACTCGAGCATGCTGCCGACGAAGCTCGCGAGCGCGGCCTTGCGGGGCACGCGATCGGTCGGGGGTCCACCGGCGGCGGTGGTGGAGGTCATGGGGTTCTCCTGGGAGTACCGGCGGCAGCGACCGAGTCGTGCCGGGTAGGGCCGGGCGGGGCCCGGTGCGGTCAGCGTGCGGCGTTTCCGTGCTGCGCGGCGCCCGGGGTCACCGGCCGTCCGCTCCCCGCCCTCGTCGGGCGATGGGACCCCAGCTGCTTATGTACCAACTGGTTACGTACCAAATGGTGAGGTGATGACGGTCACCTGTCAAGTGGCGATGTCGGGGGTGTGGCGGCCCGGGGCGAGAGGGAGAAGTGGCGAGGCGTCCGAGCGGCGACGCCACGCCCCGACCCCCCGGCCCCCGTCCGCGCGACGGCACCGCCGGAGCCGCGGCTCGTCGGGCCGGGAACGGGGTACCGCTCGCGACGGCGCGAGGTCAGTGGGTCGTCAGGTAGGCGACGACGAGGTCGCCCAGCATCCGGCGCTGGTGCTCCCGGCGGGCATGGTCGAGCATGTCGCGTCCGAAGATGGCGCCGAAGGTATGACGGTTGGCCGTCCGGAAGACGCAGAACGCACTGATCACCTGGTGGACGTCGAGCGCGTCGACGTCGTCCCGGAACACTCCGGCATCCCAGCCGCGCCGGAGGATCGCCCCCAGCACGTCGACCGCTGGATTGGCCAGGTTGGAGAGGACCGTCGAGCGCGCGATGTGCTCGGCCCGGTGGATGTTCTCGATGCTCACCAGGCGGATGAAGTCCGGATGGGACTCGTGGTGGTCGAAGGTCACGCCGGCGAGTTCGCGGATCGCGTGCACCGGGTCGAGATGCTCGACGTCGATCTGCTGCTCGAGAACCCGGATCCGGCGGTAGGCCTCTTCCAGGACGGCGACGTAGAGCTGCTCCTTGCCGCCGAAGTAGTAGTAGATCATCCGCTTGGTGGTGCTGGTCTTGTCGGCGATCTCGTTGATCCGGGCGCCGGCATAGCCGCGATCGGCGAACTCCCGGGTGGCTACGGCGAGGATGTCGGCGCGGGTCCGCTCGGCGTCCCTGATCCGCTCGACACCGGCCACCCCCACGTCCGGCACGTCACCGCGCACGGGCGCACCGGGCTCGGACGGCTGCGCGGCCACGAATCTCCTCCAGGTCGACGGACAGGCCGAGCCTAGGGCGCGCCCTCGAGGACCGACGCCTCGCCCACGAACGGATGCGACGCAGATCCCCCCGAGGCCTGGCGGACAGCCGCGGAATGTGGTCCCCTCAGAACTAACTCACCAACTGGTACATGACCGGAGGCCCCCGTGAGCGGCAGCTCCCACAGTTACCTCATCGGCCTGGTCGGCAACGGCATCGGCCCGTCGCTGACCCCCGCCCTGCACGAGCGCGAGGCCGACGAGCTCGGGATCCGGTACCTGTACCGGCGCCTGGACCTCGACGTCCTCGGCCGGCCGGCGACCGCCGTCGGCGAGATCCTCGGCGCCGCTCAGCTGGCCGGCTACGACGGGCTCAACATCACCCACCCGTGCAAGCAGCTCGTCCTCGACCACCTCGACGAGCTCTCCCCCGATGCCGCCGCTCTCGGTGCGGTCAACACCGTCGTCCTGAGCGACGGACGCATGGTCGGCCACAACACCGACTGGTCCGGCTTCGCCCGGTCCTTCGACCGCGGACTGCCCGATGCCCCCCTGACCTCGGTCGTCCTCCTCGGGGCCGGTGGGGCGGGAGCCGCCGTGGCGCATGCCCTGCTCACCCTCGGCACCGCCCGGCTCACGATCCTCGACGTCGACCAGTGGCGGGCCCGCGGACTCGCCACGGCCCTGTCCGACCGCTTCGGTCCGGGTCGGGCGCTCGGCGGTGCGGCCGACGACCTCGCCGACGCGCTGGCCACCGTCGACGGCCTGGTCCACGCCACCCCGACCGGCATGGCCGCCCATCCCGGCCTCCCCCTGCCGGCCGACCTCCTGCGCCCCGACCTCTGGGTGGCCGACATCGTCTACCGCCCACTGGAGACCGCCCTCGTCCGCACCGCCCGAGATCTCGGCTGCCGGGTGCTCGACGGCGGCGGCATGGCCGTCTTCCAGGCCGTCGACGCCTTCAAGCTGTTCACCGGCGTGGAGCCCGACGCCGACCGCATGCTGGCCCACTTCACCGCCCTGGTCACGGAACCGAGCACCGGTGTCCGTGTCGCTTGACCGGCCGGTGCGCCGGACGATCGCGACGGTCTGCCTGTCGGGCACGCTGGAGGACAAGCTGGTCGCGGCCGCGGCCGCGGGATTCGACGGCATCGAGATCTTCGAGCCGGACCTGATCGCCTCCCCGTGGGCGCCGAAGGAACTGGCCGCCCGCTGCGCCGGACTGGGCCTGTCGGTCGACCTCTACCAGCCGTTCCGGGATCTGGACTCCACCGATCCGGAGCGTTTCGCCCGCAACCTGCGGCGGGCCGGGCACAAGTTCGACGTGATGGCGGAGCTCGGCACCGACACGGTCCTGGTGTGCTCGTCGGTCGCGCCGGACGCCGTCGCCGACCCCGACCGGCTCGCCGAACAGCTCGCCGCGGCGGCCGAACTGGCCGACGAGCGGGGGCTCCGGATCGCCTACGAGGCGCTGGCGTGGGGGCGGCACGTCTCCACCTGGGACCGCTCGTGGGACGCCGTCCGCCGGGCCGCCTCCCCTGCCCTCGGTCTGTGCCTGGACAGCTTCCACGTGCTCTCCCGCGGTGGTGACCCCGCCGGCTTCGCCGAGGTACCCGGCGAGAAGCTGTTCTTCCTCCAACTGGCCGACGCCCCGCACATGGACATGGACGTGCTCCAGTGGAGCCGCCACCACCGGCTCTTCCCCGGTCAGGGGGCCTTCGACCTGCCTGCCTTCCTCGGGCACGTGCTGGCCGCCGGCTACACGGGGCCGCTGTCCCTGGAGGTCTTCAACGACGTCTTCCGCCAGTCCGACCCGGCGCGGGCCGCGGTCGACGCCATGCGCTCACTGCTCTGGCTGGAGGAAGGCCTCGCAGTGCGGCGTTCCGAACTCGGCCTGACCACACCCCCTCCGGCGCCGGCCCTCACCGGGTACGCGTTCACCGAACTCGCCGTGGACGGCGTGTCGGGACCGGAGGTCGCCGGCGCGCTGGCGGCACTGGGCTTCACCCACACCGGACAGCACCGGTCCAAGCCGGTCCAACTGTGGGAGCAGGGACGGGCGCGCGTGCTGCTCAACGCCTCGGTCGTGCGGCCGGCCGCAGCCGGGGTCGCCGAAGTGGCGGCCCTTGCCCTGGAGAGCGAGGACCCGGGCCGTTCGGCGGAGCGGGCCGAGGCCCTGCTCGCCCCCGTCCTTCCCCGCACACGCGGCGCCACGGAGGCCGACCTGTCCGCGGTCGCTGCTCCCGACGGGACCCAGGTCTTCTTCGCCCGCACCGGCCCGGGCGGGTGGCCGGCCGACTTCCTGCCGACCGGCTCGGTGGCCGGCGCGGGCGCGGGCGTCACCGCCGTCGACCACGTGGCGCTGACCCAGCCGTTCGACTCCTTCGACGAGGCCGGGCTGTTCTACCGGTCGGTGCTCGGACTGGAGCCCGAGGCGGTCACCGAGGTCGCGGCGCCGTTCGGCCTCGTGCGCAGCCGGGCCGTGACCGGTCCCGACCACGCCGTGCGGCTGGCGCTCACCGTCTCGTTGCTGCGCCGGGGCGAGTGGGCCCCTGGCGTCCCGGCCCCGCAGTCGGTCGCCCTCGCCACCGACGACATCGTCGCCACCGCCCGTGCCCTGCGCGCAGCGAACGCGCCGCTGCTGCCGGTGCCGGCCAACTACCACGACGACCTCGACGCCCGCCTCGACCTCGATCCGGGCCTGCTCGCGGACATACGGGAGTGTGGGCTGTTCTACGACGAGGACGAGCACGGTCGCTACCTGCACCTGGTCACCGAGGTGCTCGGCTCCCGTGTCTTCTTCGAGGTGGTGCAGCGCGTCGGGGGCTACGACGGGTACGGCACGGTCAACGCCCCGGTCCGGATGGCCGCCCACCGCCGCCTCCGCACGCCACCGGAGTAGGTCCCCCGAGTGCGCCCGAGAGCAGTCGTCCTGGCGTCGGGACATGTGCTTTCGCGCGCAATCGCCCGGGCCGCCGTCCGGGCGGATTACTGTCGTGTCGTGTTCCCCTTCGCGTTCCGTCGGTCCCGTGCTGCCCGGGCGGGGCTCCGATGAGCGCGCTGGACGAGCGGACCGCCCCGGCGAGCACGCCCACGGACGTCCTCGACCAGGCCGCCCGCCGGCGCACTTTCGCCGTCATCAGCCACCCCGACGCCGGCAAGTCCACGCTGACCGAGGCGCTGGCCCTGCACGCTCGCGTGATCGGGCAGGCCGGCGCCGTGCACGGCAAGGCAGGCCGCCGCGGCACGGTGTCGGACTGGATGGACATGGAGAAGGCCCGTGGCATCTCCATCACGTCGGCGGCCCTCCAGTTCGAGTACGGCCCCGGTGACGAGAAGGCCGTCATCAACCTGCTCGACACCCCGGGCCACGCGGACTTCTCCGAGGACACCTACCGCGTGCTGACCGCGGTCGACGCCGCGGTGATGCTCATCGACGCCGCGAAGGGCCTCGAGGCGCAGACCATGAAGCTGTTCGCGGTCTGCCGTCACCGCGGCATCCCGGTGCTGACCGTCGTCAACAAGTGGGACCGCCCGGGCAAGGACGCCCTGGAGCTCATGGACGAGATCACCGAGCGGACCGGCCTCACGCCCACCCCGCTGACCTGGCCGGTCGGCATCGCCGGGGACTTCCGCGGCGTGCTGGACCGCCGCGACGGCACCTACCGCCGGTTCACCCGCACCGCCGGCGGCGCCACGATCGCCCCCGAGGAGACCCTGTCGGCCGAGGACGCCCTCGCTCGTGAGGGCGACGCCTGGCAGCGGGCCGTCGAGGAGGTCGACCTGCTGGCCGCCACCGGCGCCGATCACGAGCAGTCGCTGTTCCTGGACGGCGTGACGACGCCGGTGCTCTTCGCGTCGGCGGTCTCCAACTTCGGCGTCGGCGCACTGCTCGACACCCTGGTCGACCTCGCCCCCGCTCCGGCGGGGCTGGCTGCCGCCGACGGGACGATGCGGGCGCTGACCGACCCGTTCAGCGCCTTCGTGTTCAAGGTGCAGGCGGGCATGGACACCGCGCACCGTGACCGGCTGGCGTTCATCCGGATCTGCTCGGGCGTCTTCGAGCGCGGGATGGTGGTCACCCACGCGCGGACCGGCCGCCCGTTCGCGACCAAGTACGCCCAGCACGTGTTCGGCCGGGAGCGGGAGAGCATCGACGTCGCCTATCCCGGGGACGTCGTCGGCCTGGTCAATGCGGCGGCGCTCGGCGTCGGCGACACCCTCTACGCCGAACGCCCGGTGACCTTCCCCCCGCTGACCACCTTCGCCCCGGAGCACTTCGCCGTCTGCCGCAGCCGGGACACCGCCAAGCACAAGCAGTTCCGCCGCGGGATCGAGCAGCTGGACTCCGAGGGCGTGGTGCAGGTGCTCCGCTCGGACCGCCGGGGTGAGCAGGCGCCGGTGCTGGCCGTGGTCGGGCCGATGCAGTTCGAGGTGGCCACCCACCGGATGGAGCACGAGTTCGGTGCCCCGGTGGAGCTGGACCGGCTGCCGTACAGCCTGGCCCTGCGCACCGACGAGGCCTCGGCCCCCGTCGTCTCGACCGCCCGGGGCGCCGAGGTGCTGCAGCGGACCAACGGTGAACTCGTCGCGGTGTTCAGCGACAAGTGGGGTCTGCGGGTCTTCAAGGAGAAGCACCCGGACCTGCTCCTGGAGTCGCTGGTCGCCGCCCAGCTCTGAGGTCAGCGCGGACTGGGAACGGTCTCCCGCCGCTTGGTGGCGGTCAGGAGCAGGTACTCCCAGTCGACGACGGTCGACCCCTGCCCGCGGTCCATGCGCCGGGCCAGCTCGGCCAGTTCTCCGTCCAGCGCTGCGGCACGCTCCGGCTCCTCCGCGAGCGATCGGTAGACCGCGATGGTCGGGCCGTACACGGCCTTGAAGTAGTCGCGGAAGTCCTCGGGCCGGTCGAAGTGGTCGACCGTCAGCATGCGGCGCTCGGTGGTGACGTCGGTGACCCGGTCGCCGAGCAGCTCGAGCACGTGGTCCTCCCGACCCCACAGCGGCGGCGGCGAAGCACCGGGCGGAGGCGGCGGCGCGTAGGGCTTCATCGTGGCGAACAGCTGCCCGATGAACCCTTCCGGCGTCCAGCTGATCAGCCCGATCCGGCCGCCGGGCCGGCACACGCGGACCAGCTCGTCGGCGGCGGGCTGGTGGTGCGGAGCGAACATGACGCCCACGCAGGACAGCACCACGTCGAACTCGCCGTCGGCGAACGGCAGCGCCTCGGCGTCGCCCTCCCGCCACTCGAGGTCGACGCCCTCGGCCTCCGCACGCGCTCGGCCCGCGTCGAACAGCTCTGGGGTCAGGTCGCTGGCGACCACGCTCGCGCCGGCCTTCGCCGCCTGGACCGCGACGTTGCCGGAACCGGCCGCGACGTCCAGCACCCGGTCCCCGCTGGCCACACCGCAGGCCTCGACGAGGGTGCGGCCCAGTTCCGGCAGCAGGTCGGCGGCGAGGCGCGGATAGTCGCCGAGCGCCCACATCGCGCGGTGCCTGGCCTTGAGGGCGCGGTCGGCGTCGGCAGCGGTACCGGTTGTCGAGGTCATCGAGAGCAGCCCTTCGTCCGGGGTGACCCGGCGACCCACCGGGTCCTGGTGCCAGCGCTGGTCAGGCTGGCCCTCCGGACCGCGGACCGGCCAGTGCCGAAGGGCCTCAGCCGATCCCGGCGGCCCGGAGGATCGCGACCACCTCGTCGGCGGTCGCCGGTTGCACCGGGAGGTGCGGCAGCACCGCGAGGACGTCGTCGGGCTCCAGGCCGTGCGCGACCAACTCCTCCAGCAGCCGCTCCGCCGCGTCCGGGCCCATCGGGAGCGGCGCTCCGGTCGCGGTCACAGCGGCCCGGGCGAGGAACAGCGAACCGGCGAGGTCGTCACCCGGGGCCCGGGGCTCCGGCGGTGCGGCCTCCCGGGCCACGGCCTCGGCGGCGTGCACGAGCGACAGCGGCAGCCCCTCCGCCTCCACCTCGATCAGCGGCACGTCCCTGAGGGCGGCGAGGATCAGGTGCTCGGCGTCGATCCGCAGCGGCCCCTCCCAGCCACCGGCGCGGACGACGTCGTCGAGGTCGGATGCCTCCTCCCCCACGTCGTCGACGAGCTCGGCCCAGGCCTCCGGGCGGGTGTTGCGGGCACGCTCGGCCGCGGCCAGGCAGGTGGCGTGCACGAAGGGGTGGAGGACGTCGGCGTCGAACCGGTCGGCCTGGACGGTGCCGTCGGCGTCGACGGAGTTCAGGGCGTCCTGGAAGCTGCCGGGCCGGGCGTCGCCGAGATCGAGCCGGCCGTCCTCGTCACCGCTGAGCGGGAGGCCGTGGGCGGCCCGCTCCCCCACCGTCAGTCCGGTGGCGACGATCCGCCCGCCCGAGCGCAGGTGGTGGGGCTGGTCGGACATGCCCACCGACCACGCGCAGGCCTCGGCGATCAGATCGGCGGCCCGCTCGCGGAGCACCTCGCGGGTCAGCAGGCCCATCCAGTCGACGTCGAACACGCCCTCACTCTCCCAGCCCGAGCACCGCCGCCCGGCGCCGCACGGTCGCGTTCCCGGTCCCCGGCCCCAGACTCCCCGGACTCCACGGCGCGGCGGTGGCGCCGGTCAGGCGGGCGCCCCGGCCGGCTCGGTCAGCGGCAGCAGCACCTGGAAGCGGGTGTCCCCCGGGACCGAGGTGACCCGCAGGTCCCCGCCGTGCCGCTGGACGACGATGCGCCAGGAGACGTCCAGACCCAGGCCCGTGCCCTGCCCCACCGGCTTGGTCGTGAAGAAGGGCTCGAACACGCGGGGCCGCAGGTCCTCGGGAATGCCCGGGCCCGTGTCGGCGATCTCGACCAGCGCGCAGTTCCCCTCCCGCCGCGTCCGGACGGTCAGCGTGCCCTTCCCGGCCATGGCGTCCAGCGCATTGACGATCAGGTTGGTCCAGACCTGGTTGAGCTCACCGGCGTAGGCGGGGACCTGCGGCAGGTCGGGGTCGTAGTCCCTCACCACGGTGACCCCCTGCCCCACCTTGCCGCCGAGCATCACGAGGGTGGCGTCCAACCCGGCGCGCAGGTCGGCGGGCTGGTGCGGTGTCCGGTCCAGCTGGGAGTACTGCTTGGCGGCGTCCACCAGGTTGGAGATCCGGCTGGTGCTGTCGACGATCTCCAGCAGCAGCGTCTCGGTCTCCACGGTGTAGGCCAGCCACCGCAGGGCCGGCTCCAGGAAGGACGACGCGACGGCGTCGGCGACCCGGTCGAGGTCCTCGGGTCCGAGCCCGGCCGCGACGAAGACCCCCGCGAGGTCCCATGGCTGGGTGACCTCGTGATCGTCGAGCCAGTCGGCGAGGCCGTCCTCGAGGTCGGACCGCTCCAGCGCACTGAGCTCCCGTGCGCCGGGGATGCGGGCGACGAACTCCTCCTGCAGGCCGGTCAGGCACCGGAGCACCTCGCCGTCGATCTCGGCCTCGGACAGCAGCGCGAGCTTGTGCCGCATGCCGGCGAAGCGGTCGCGCAGCGCGGCGGTCGCCCGTGCCGCCGCGGCCGCGGGGTTGTTCAGCTCGTGGGTCAGGCCCGCGGTCAGCTTGCCCAGCGCCAGCAACCGCTCGCGCTGCCCGACGAGCTCTGCGGAGTTCCGCTGCCCGAGGAACATCCCCTCGAGCAGGTGCACCGCCATCGGGTACCACTGCCGGAAGACCGCGGCGAACGGCCCGGCGGGCAGTGCGAGGAACCGGCAGTCGGTCACGGCGCGGACCGTGGCGGGGTACCGCTGCTCGAGCCGGTCGCCGAAGTAGAACTGGACCGCACCCGAGTACACGCCTCGGTGCGAGGTCCGCACCGTCTCCACCTCGCTGCCCGCGACGAGACGGGACATCGTCATCGTCCCCTCGAGGAGCACGAAGAAGCACTCGGCCGGCTCACCCTCGACCGACACCTCCGTGCCGGCCGGGCTGTCGACGACGTCACCGTTGTCGGCCACCCAGGTCAGCTGGTCGTCGTCGAGGTCCTCGAAGAGGAACAGCCCGCGCAATTCCTCCGGGGTCAGCCGGGGTTCCGTCGTCGTCATCGCTCCCCCAGGTACCGGTGCACGAGGGTGACGGCCATGGCGCCCTCACCGACCGCCGAGGCCACCCGTTTCACCGACTCCGCCCGCACGTCACCGGCGACGAACACCCCGGGCACGCTCGACTCGAGGAAGTAGGGGTCGCGGTCCAGGGTCCAGCCGTGCGGTCGGCGGCCGTCCTCCAGCAGACCGGGGCCGGTCGGGATGAAGCCACGTTCGTCCCGCACGACGACGCCGTCCAGCCAGTTCGTCCGGGGCGCGCCGCCGATGAAGACGAGAAGGCGACTGGCGGGGTGGGTCGAGCGTTCGCCCGTCACCGCGTCCTGGAGCGTCAGCTCCTCCAGGTGGTCGGCGCCGTGCGCCTCCGCCACCGTCGTGCAGGTGTGCACGTGGACGTTCTCGATCGCGGCCAGCTGCTCGACGAGGTAGTGCGACATCGAGGCCTCGAGCGAGGGCCCCCGGACCAGCAGGTGCACCGAACGCGCGTACCGGGCGAAGAAGACCGCCGCCTGGCCCGCCGAGTTCGCGCCGCCGACGATGTACACCTTCTGGTCGGCGCACTCGGCCGCCTCCGTCATCGCGGAGCCGTAGTACACGCCGCGACCGGTCAGCCCGTCCGCCCCGTCCACGCCGAGACTGCGGTAGGAGACGCCCGTGGCGAGGACGACGGCGTGCGCGGCGATGCTGCTGCCGTCGTCGAAGCGCAGCACCCGCTTGGACCCGTGCGCTTCCAGGGCGACGACGTCGCGGGCCAGGAGCATCTCCGCCCCGAACTTCCGTGCCTGGCGCCGCGCACGGTCGGCCAGCTGCCCACCGGACACCCCGTTCGGGAACCCGAGGTAGTTCTCGATCCGGCTGCTCTGGCCGGCCTGGCCGCCGGTGGCCTCCCGCTCGACGAGCACCGTCCGCAGCCCCTCGGAGGCGCCGTAGACGGCGGCGCCGAGCCCGGCCGGGCCACCGCCCACCACGATCAGGTCGTAGAAGTCCGACTCGGGAGCGACGCTGAGACCCACGACGGAGGCCAGCTCCGACTCGGTCGGCGCCTTCAGCACGACGCCCTCCGGGGTGATGATCACGGGGACGTCGTCCGGACCGGCGTCGGCGGCCTCGAGCAGGCGCTGTCCCTCCGGCTCGTCCGGCTGTACCAGCGGTAGGGGACGGCGTTGCGGGCGAGGAGGTCGCGCGCACGGAACGACGGCGCCGACCAGCGGTGGCCGACGAGCTTGACGTCCGCCACGGCGGCGTCGGGACTGTCCCGCCAGGCCTGGATCATCTGGTCGACGACGGGATAGAGCTTCTCCTCCGGCGGGTCCCACGGCTTGAGCAGGTAGAAGTCGACGTCAACGACGTTGATCGCCTGGATGGCGGCGTCGGTGTCGGCGTAGGCGGTCAGCAGCGCCCGCCGGGCCCCGGGAACAGATCCATCGCCTGCTCGAGGAACTCGATGCCGTTCATCTGCGGCATCCGGTAGTCCGCCAGCAGCGCGGCCACGGTGTCCCCCCGGAGCTTCAGCTCGCGGAGGGCTTCCAGCGCCTCCTGGGCCGAGGACGCGCGCAGCACCCGGAAGTCCTTCCCGTAGTACCGGCGCAGGTCCCGGGCGACCGCCCGGGAGACCCCGGGGTCGTCGTCCACGCTGAGCAGGACGGGCTTGCCCATGGCAGCTCCTGTCGGCGAGCTCCGGCCCGGCCGTGGCCCTCCTGCAGGGGCCCGCCGCCAGCTTGCGAGGGGTGGGGGCAGGAGGGTCCTCTTGCCGTGCGGCTGGGCCCAACGCTAGTCGCGAAAACGCGGTCGCGGCGCCCGCTGGTCGCGGTCCCGGACGACGTGGATCGCGGCCTCCTCGGCCGAGGCGGCGGCGCCGTCGATGCCTTCGTCCTGCGCCCACAGCTCGTCGTCGGTGTCCTCCGTCCCGCCGTCGTCGGCGTCGATCAGGCGGCCGGACCGCACGTCCCCCACCTCGTCGTCGAGCAGTTCGCCGTCGGTGTCGGACGCGTCGCCGAGCCCGTCGCCCTCGTCGGCAGTGCCGTCGGGGAGCTCACGGGCCAGCCGGCCGTCGAGGCTCTCCCCCGCGGACTCCTCGGCCTCCGTGGTGCCCCGGTCGTTCACCGCCCAGGGCCGCTCGGGCACCGACCAGCCGGTGTCCAGGACATCGCGCAGGCCGCGCGGGTCCTCGAGGGTGTCCTCCGCTGCCAGCAGCCCGGAGGCTTCCTCGGGGTCGGTGCCGTCCGTACCGTGGATACCGGGTTCCATGCCGACAGTCCTCTCGGGGCGGGAGAACGCGATGACCGCAGCCGCGATCGATGCATCGGTGCCACCCAGCGGACCCGGGTGCGTGGAGTGCGAGGCCGCGGGCGGCTGGTGGTTCCACCTCCGTCGCTGCGCGCGGTGCGGGCACATCGGCTGCTGTGACTCCTCGCCCAACCAGCACGCTCGCGCCCATGCGACATCCGCCGGCTATCCGGTGATGCGCAGCTTCGAGCCGGGCGAGGACTGGTTCTGGGACTTCTCGTCCGAGCGGCCGGTGGCCGGGCCGGCGCTGGCCCCGCCGCAGCACCACCCCCTCGACCAGCCCGCACCGGGACCGCGGGGGCGGGTCCCCGCCGACTGGCGGTCGCGACTGCACTGATTCCAGTTCCCGGCCGAGTCTGACCGGGCCGGCGCGCGGCGGACAGCCCTTCGCGCGCCGGCCCCGGCGATCAGGGGCTCACTCCGAGGCGGCGCCCGCGGTGTCGCCGTCGGCCTGCTCGCTGCTGGGCGGCCCGATCCAGACGGTCTTGGCGTTCATGAACTCGCGCATGCCCAGTTCGGTCAGCTCCCGGCCGTATCCGCTCTGCTTCACGCCACCGAAGGGCAACTCGGGGTAGCTGGTGACCATCCCGTTGACGAACGCCAGGCCGGAGGCGATGTCTCTGATGAACTGCGTGCGCTCGTCCTCGTCCTCGCTCCAGAGGTTGGCGCCCAGGCCGTACGGGTGGCTGTTCGCGATCTCGATGGCCTCGTCGAGGCTGTCGACGGTGAACAGCGCCGCTACCGGGCCGAACACCTCCTCGAAGTACAGATCCATCTCCGGGGTGATCCCGGTGAGCAGGGTCGGCGCGTAGAACCAGCCGGGCCGGTCGACCCGCGTGCCGCCGACGAGGACGGTCGCGCCCTTGTCGACGGCGTCCTGCACGTATCTCTCCACGTCGTCGCGCCCGGACTCGGTGGCGAGGGGGCCGACCTGGGTGTCGGGGTCCATCGGGTCGCCGACGGTGAGCGCCGCGATCTTCTCGGCGAACAGCCGGGTGAACTCCTCCGCCACGTCGCGGTGCACGAAGAACCGCTTGGCCGCGATGCAGCTCTGGCCGTTGTTCTGGTTGCGCGCGGTGACGGCGACCTCCGCCGCCTTGTCCAGGTGCGCCGAGGGCATGACGATGAACGGGTCGCTGCCGCCGAGCTCCAGGACGGTCGGCTTGAGCGCGTCGCCGGCGATCGAGGCCACCGACTGCCCGGCCGGGGCGCTTCCGGTCAGTGTCGCCGCCGCGACGCGGTCGTCGCGCAGCACCCGCTCGATCGTGCCGGACCCGATGAGCAGCGTCTGGAACACGTCTTCGGGAAAGCCCGCCTTGCGGAAGATTTCCTCCAGGTACAGCGCCGTCTGCGGCACGTTGCTGGCGTGCTTGAGGAGCCCCACGTTGCCGGCCATCAGCGCCGGGGCAGCGAAGCGCATGGCCTGCCACAGCGGGAAGTTCCACGGCATGATCGCCAGGACGACACCGATCGGCTGGTAGACCACGTAGGCCTCGTTCGCCTTGACGGCCTCGGCGTCCTTGCGCTCGGGTTCCAGCATCGCCGGCCCGTGCTCGGCGTACCAGCGCAGCGCCTTCGCGCACTTGGCGACCTCCGCCTTCGCCGAGGCGAGCGTCTTCCCCATCTCGGTGGTCATCAGTTCTGCGACGGTGTCGGCGTCGGCGTCGAGGACGTCGGCCGCCCCACGCAGCCAGCCGGCCCGCTGCTCGGCCGAGGTTCGCCGGTAGCTCGCCCACGCGGTGGCCGCACGCGCGAGCTTGTCCTCCAGTGCCTCGTCGGTCAGCGGCTCGTAGGTCTTGAGCGTCTCGCCGGTGGCCGGGTTGACGGTGGCGATGGCCATGCTGGGCTCCCGTGGGTCTGCGCTGCCGGACTGCACTGCTCCCCTGCCCGTCCGGCCGGTCGGGCAATCGTGCCGTGCGGCCGTGGCACAGTCCGGCCTCGTCTCCGTCCGCGGCTACCGGCACGCCCGGGCGCAGGGCCGGGCCGCAGCCGATCTGGCGCTGTCCTGACCCGCGGTCCCGGAGCCGTCCGGTGAGCCGGGTGAGCCGCGTCGCTCGGCGTCCATCCCACCCCGGAAACCGTTCTGCCTTACCGTGGAGCCGCAGCCCCGCATGCCGGGCGCCGACAGACATCTCGGGGTGGATCAGTGACGCAGTGGTCAGCGGGCGGACGGTCGGACGCGCCCGCCGTCGACCACCTGCGCAGCTCGGGCGCCTACCCGCACGACGCGCTGCTCTACGAGAAGCCCGAACAGGTCGTCGCGGCGGCCGTGCCCTTCCTGCTGGAGGGGCTGGAGGCCGGCGACGCCGCCGTGGTCGCCACCAGTGCTGCGACTGCCTCGGTCCTGCGCGACGCGGTCGACGGTGACCCGCGGGTGCACGTCCTCGAACGCGGCGACGTCTATCGCGCGCGCACGCCGACGGCGATCACGACGTTCCGGCAGCTGGCCGAGCAGCGCGCCGCCGAGGGTGTGGTGCGGGTGCGCATCGTCGGCGAGGTGGACTTCGGTGAGACCGAGCGCGACTGGCTGGAGTGGCAACGCTACGAGTCGGTCATCAACAAGGCACTGGCGGACTGGCCGTTGTGGGGTCTGTGCGTCTTCGACGCCCGACGTCTGCCCGAGACCGTCCTGGAGTCCGCGCGGCGCACCCACGGTCGCGTCGTGACGCCGGAGGGCCGCGCAGACAATCCCGACTTCGTCGCCCCCGCCGACTACCTGCGGTCCCTGCCGATCCCCGTCGAGCCCCTGGAGCGCACTCCCCCGCGCCTCTGGGTTCGCGACATCACCGACTTCATCGCCCTGCGGCACACCGTCGCCGCCGCACTGGCAACGGTCGACGCCCCGCCGGACGCCGTCGAGGACTACCTGCTCGCCATCGACGAGATGACGTCCAACGCCGTCCGGCACGGCAAGCCCCCGGTCAGCCTGCGGCTCTGGGTGGGCCAGGACCGGATCGTCTGCTCGATCGATGACCACGGTCCCGGCTTCGACGACCCGTTCGCCGGGTACGGGCCGGCGCACGGCGACGACCTGTCGCGCGGCGGCATGGGCCTGTGGCTGGCCCGGCAGCTGTGCGACCACGTCGACATCTCCGGCGACGACGACGGCGCGCACGTGCGTCTCACGATCCGCCTGCCCTGAGCCGGACCTCCCCGGCGGCCGGCGCTCAGCCGAAGAGGTCGCCGAGGAAGGACTCCTTCTTCCGCCGGTGGTACGACCCGGAGGAGTGCGAGGACTGCTTGGACCCCTGCACCTGGCGCAGGACCTCACCGACCACCGCACCCAGCCCGGCGCCCGACACCTTTTGCCCGTGGGCGGACTGCTGGTGGGACGACTCGCGGTGGGTGGACTGCTGGTGGGACGGCTGCTCGGCCTGCGCTGCCGGGGCGCCGCTGTGCCAGGCGTTCTCCGCGTCGATCAGCCGGTCCAGCTCGCCGCGGTCGAGGAAGATGCCTCGGCAGTCCGCGCACTGGTCGACGTGCACGCCGTTGCGCTCGTAGGTCCGCATCGCACCGTGACACTTCGGGCAGGTCAGCTCCATGCCCGCGCAACGGGGGTCCCGGGCCAGGAGTTCCCCGACCGGTAGGTGCGGGGACCATTCCACCCAGTGGTGGCCGCACGTCGGAACAGCCTGCTCCGGCATAGATACTGGGGAACCGCAGTCCTGAGCGATGGGAGCACGTTGGTGGATCGAACGCGCACGCACCAGGGGCCGGACGCCGTCCTGCCGCCGGTTCCCGGTACACGGAGGAGCTGACGATGGACAAGGTCCTGGCCTCGACACGGGAGGCGGTCGCCGACATCCCCGACGGCGCCACGCTGGCGGTCGGCGGGTTCGGCCTGTGCGGGGTGCCGATCAAGCTGATCGACGCCCTGCTCGAGCAGGGTGCCAAGAGGCTCACGACGATTTCCAACAACTGCGGCGTGGACGACCAGGCGCTGGGCGTTCTCCTCTACGCCGGGCGGATCACCCGCACGATCAGCTCGTTCGTCGGGGGCAACAAGGAGCTGGCCCGGCTGTACCTCTCCGGCGAGCTGGAGGTCGAGCTGACCCCGCAGGGCACGCTGGCCGAGCGGCTGCGCGCCGGCGGCACCGGCATCCCCGCCTTCTACACGCCGACCGGCGTCGGCACGATGGTCGCCGAAGGGGGCATCCCGGTCCGCTACGACAGCGAGGGCAACGTCGTGGCGACCAGCGCCCCCAAGGAGGTGCGGGTCTTCGACGGCGAGCAGTACGTGCTGGAGACCGCGCTCACCGCCGACTTCGGTCTGGTCCGGGCGGTCCGCGGCGACCGGCACGGCAACCTGGTCTTCCACGAGTCCGCGCGCAACTTCAACCCGCTGGCCGGCATGGCCGGGCGCATCACCATCGCCGAGGTCGAGGAGCTCGTCGAGCCGGGCGAGATCACCCCCGAGGACGTGCACCTGCCCGGCGTCTTCGTCGACCGCGTCGTCGTCGTGGGCCCCGAGGGCAAGGGGATCGAGAAGCGCACCACCCGCCCGCGCACCGACCGCACCGGCACCCCGGCCGGCGCCGGCGAAGAAGCCACCACCGTGGAAGGAACGGCCTGATGACACTGGACCGCGAGCAGCTCGCCGCCCGGGTGGCCCTCGAGCTCGAGGACGGCCAGTACGTCAACCTCGGGATCGGGATGCCGACCCTGGTGCCGAACTACGTGCCCGACGACATCCACGTCGTCCTGCACTCCGAGAACGGCATCCTCGGGGTCGGCCCCTACCCGTTCGAGGGCGAGGAGGACCCCGACCTGATCAACGCCGGCAAGGAGACGGTCACGATCCTGCCGGGGGCCAGCTTCTTCGACTCGGCGCTGTCGTTCGGGATGATCCGCGGCAAGCACCTCGACGTCGCGATCCTCGGCGCCATGCAGGTCAACGCCCGCGGCGACCTGGCCAACTGGCTCATCCCCGGCAAGATGGTCAACGGGATGGGTGGCGCCATGGACCTCGTCCACGGCGCCCGCAAGGTGATCATCATGATGGAGCACGTCGCCCGGGACGGGTCGGCCAAGATCGTCGAGGAGTGCACCCTCCCGCTCACCGGCAAGGCCTGCGTCGACCGGATCATCACCGACCTCGCCGTCATCGACGTCACCGGCGACGGCCTGGTGCTGCGCGAGGTGGCCCCCGGCGTCACCGTCGACGAGGTCGTGGCCGCCACCGACGCGCCGCTCACCGTCGTCGAGGACTGCCCGACGATGCCCCTCCCCGCGACCGTCTGACCCATCCCGAGGGAGTGCGCTGAGGCCCCGTTCCGGAGTGCGGAACGGGGCCTCAGCGCACTCCCTTCCCGTCCGTCGCGATCCCGGCGGGCCGGTGTCGGCGCCGGCGCGCCGATCAGCGTCAGGCGGAGGTGTCGCGGAGCTCCTCGAGGACGGGCGCGGCCACCTTGAACGCGTGGTTCGCGGCCGGGACGCCGGCGTAGATCGCGGCGTGCTGGATCACCTCGGCGATCTCCTCGTCGGTGAGCCCGTTGTTCTTCGCCGCCCGCACGTGCAGCGCGAACTCCTCCCAGTGCCGCAGCGCGATGGTGATCGACAGCGTCATCAGGCTGCGGTCGCGGCGGGCCAGCCCCGGGCGCTGCCAGAGATCACCCCAGGCGGTCCGGGTGATGAAGTCCTGGAAGTCGGCGGTGAACGGGGTCGTGGCCGCCACCGCGCGGTCGACGTGGGCGTCCCCGAGCACCTCGCGCCGGGTCCGCATGCCGGCCTCGCGCCGCGCGTCGTCGGTGGTCGGCTCGCTCAACGGGTACCTCCTGCGGAGTCGAAGTGGCCCAGCAGGGCGCCGGTGACCTCCAGCGTCCGTTCCAGGTTGGCCAGGTGCGCGCCGGGGCTCACGGTGACCAGCTCCGCGCCGCGGATGCCGTCGGCGATGAGCCGCTGGTGCTCCGGCGGCAGGGCGGGGTCTTCCGCCCCGGACACGACCAGCGTCGGCGCGGTGATCCGGGCGAGGTCCTCGCGCAGGTCCAGGCCGGCGACCACCTCGCAGCAGGCGGCGTAGCCCTCGTCGTCCGACCCGGCGATCATCGCCTCCAGCCGCGCGACCAGGTCCGGGTGCTCGGCGGCGTAGGTCGGCGTCAGCCAGCGGCTGACGACGACCGGGGCGAGTGGGGCGGTGCCGCCGGAGCGGGCGGCGACCGCCCGGTCCAGGTAAGCCTGCGGGTCGGCCTTCGCCGAGGTGCACAGCAGCGCGAGCCGGTGCACCCGCTCCGGGTTCCGCGCGGCCAGCCGCATCGCGGTCATGCCGCCCAGGGACAGTCCGGCGACGTGCGCCCGCTCGGCGCCCACCTCGTCGAGCAGGGCGACCAGGTCGTCGGTCAGGTCGTCGAGCGTGTACGGCCCCTTCGGCGCCGGGGATTCCCCGTGCCCTCGGGTGTCGTAGGTGACGACGCGGTACCGCTCGGCGAGCGCCGGTACCTGCGGGTCCCACATCGCGCGGGTGGCGCCCAGGGAGTTGGAGAGGACGACGACCGGCGCGTCGGCGGCCCCGTCCACGGTGTACGAGACGGCGACGGTCACTGCTCCTCCAGGGCGCTCGTCGGCCGCGTGCCTGCGGCTCCGGTCACTGGCTTGCTCGCACGTTGGCTCACTGTGTCCCCTCGGTCAGTCGGCGGTGGTCGGCCAGGACTGCGTCCACCTGAGCTCCGGCCTCGCCCACGTCCGGGCCCGCCGCCAGCAGCGTGTGCACGTCGACGTCGGTGCGCTCGGCGAGCACCTCGCGCAGCGGCCGGCCACTCGCCACCGCCTCGCGGGATGCGTCGGCCGCCGCGTCGTGCGCCGCTCCCCGGCCCAGCGTCGGCGTCAGGGCCTCGGCGAGGGCTCCAGCCAGCTCCGGGTCCCGCGCCGAGGCGACGGTGGCGGCCATCCGGTCGACGTCGGGCCGGAGGCCGGCCAGGCTCTCCGCCAGCCACGACGCGGCGGAGCCCACGGTGCTGAGCAGATCGGTCAGGGTGGGCCATTCGCTGTGCCAGGCCCCCGCCGCCCGCTCGTGCTCCTGCTCCATCGCCGCGAACAGCGTGGCGACCAGGCCGGGCGCACGCCGCGCGCAGGCGCGGGCCGAGATCGCCGCGACCGGATTGCGCTTGTGCGGCATCGCGGAGGAGCCGCCGCGGGACTCCCCGCTCTCGCTGACCTCGGCGACCTCGGTCTGTGCCATGAGGACCACGTCGACGGCGATGGTCCCGAGCACGCCGGCGGTCGCGCCCAGTGCGCCGGCGAGGTCGGCGATCGGCAGCCGCATCGTGTGCCAGGGAGCCGCGGTGTCGGCCAGACCGAGCTCGGTGGCCAGGGCGGAGCGCAGGGCCACGCCCGACCCGGAGCTGGCGACCAGGGTCCCCGCCGCTCCGCCGTACTGGACCGGCAGCGACGCGACCACCTCGGCCAGCCGGAGGCGCGCTCCGTCCAGGCCGGCCAGCCAGCCGGCTGCCTTCAGGCCGAAGGTCGTCGGCAGCGCCTGCTGCATGAGCGTGCGGCCCATGACGACGTCGTCCCGGTGGACTCCGGCGAGCCGGGCCGCTGCTCCGGCGGCGCCGGCGAGGTCGGCGTCGATGGCCGCGATCGCGTTCCGGGCCAGCAGCAGCAGGGCGGTGTCCAGGATGTCCTGGCTGGTGGCACCGACGTGGACGGCACGGGCGGCGTCCTCGCCGACGGCCTCCTGCAGCGCCCGCACCAGCGGCGGCACCGGGTTGCCGGCATCCGCAGCCCTCGCCACGACGGTCGCGAGATCGAGCCGGGCCGGGTCGGCACAGACGGTCGTCACCGTGGCGGCCGCGGTCTCCGACACCAGCCCGAGGCGGGCGGCCGAGCGGGCCAGTGCGGCCTCCACCTCGAGCAGGGCCCGGAACCACGCGGCGTCGGAGACTGCGGCGGTGGCTCCGCCGCGGGCGAAGGTGCCGCCGAAGAGTCCGCTCACGCGCAGGTCCCGGTCATGGGGCCGTTCTTACCGGAGCAGCGGTCAGGGAGCCGGGTCATACCGCGAAGAACACGGTCTCGCGGTCGCCCTGGAGGCGGATGTCCAGCCGGTACCCGTCATCGGTGGGGGTGGCGATCAGCGTCTCCCGAGCCGCGTCGTCGGGCAGCGACCTCAGGACGGCGTCCTCTGCGTTGGCCGCGGCCTCGTCGGCGAAGTAGATCCGGGTGACGACGCGATCGAGGATCCCGCGCATGAAGACCGAGACGTCGAGGTGCGGAGCCTGCAGCCCGCCGTCGCCGTCCGGGACGCGGCCGGGCTTGAGCGTGCAGACGGCGTACTCGCCACCGTCCACGGTCTGCGACCGGCCGAAGCCGCGGAACCCCGGGTAGGCGACCGGGCCGCGCGGGTCGTCGGGATGGTCGAAGCGACCGTCGGGATCGGCCTGCCACGTCTCCACCATGGCGTCGGGGACCACGTCGCCGTTGCCGTCGAACACGGTGCCGCGGATCCAGATGGCACCGTCGGCGTCCGGGGCGACGACGAAGGGACCGTCCTCCCACGTCAGCCCGATGGCGAGGTAGGGGCCGACCGTCGCGCTGGGTGTCGTGCGCAACTGCGTCTTCACGCCACACCTCCCGGCGCGATTCCGGCCTCGATCCGCTCCTCGCTCCGCGTCAGCGGTCGCCTCCGCGGTCGCTCCGCTCCTCGCTCGCTGGCGCTCGCTGCGATGCTCACTCCCTGTCGGCTCCTGCCTCGCTGCGATGCTCCCTCGGCTGTCATCACGCCACGTCTCCGTCGTCCTCGGTCTCGAACGGCGTCTGGTCCTTGCCGCGCAGCACGATGTCCCACCGGAACGCCAGGGCCCAGTTGTCCACGGTGCGCTCGTAGTCGAACCGGCTGATGGCGAGCGGCCGCGCGGCCTCAGGGATCGCGTTGAAGATCGGATCCTGGAAGAACAACGGATCGTCCGGGAAGTACATCTGGGTGACCAGTCGCTGCGTGAACGCGGTGCCGAACAGCGAGAAGTGGATGTGCGCCGGCCGCCAGGCGTTGTGGTGGTTGCCCCACGGATAGGCGCCGGGCTTGATCGTCGTGAACTCGTAGCGGCCCCGGTCGTCGGTGAGGCATCGCCCGAGGCCGGTGAAGTTCGGGTCCAGCGGCGAGGGCCAGTTGTCGACGACGTGCCGGTAGCGGCCGCCGGCGTTGGCCTGCCAGATCTCCACCAGCGTGTGTGGCACGGGCTTGCCGTCGCTGTCGAGCACTCGGCCGTGAACGATGATCCGCTGCCCCTGCGGTTCGCCGTCGTGCTGGCGCGTCAGGTCGGCGTCGGCCGGGGTCACCCGTCCCTCACCGAGGAGCGGACCGGTGATCTCGGTCAGCCGGTGCGGGAGGTCGACGGGGGCGTGCAGCGGCGCCCGCAGGCCGGTGCTCCGGTAGTCCGCGTAGCCGACGGGCGTACGGAACTTGTCCTCCTCCCGCAGGTAGCGCGGGAGGTGCAGCCGACTACCGGATGTGGTCCTGCTCATGCCGGGACGGTACGGCCGAGCGGCTACGCTTCCCAAGCGCCCACTTCCACTGGGCGGGAGGAGCGCGCATGGCCGGCCGCAGCGCCACACCGGGGCGATCGGTGACCTCGCGTGCCCTGGCGATCCTCGACGCCTTCGACAGCACCGCCCCGCGGTTGTCCCTGTCGCAGATCGCAGAGCGCTCCGGCACCCCGCTGACGACGGCCCATCGGCTCCTCGGCGAGCTGGCCGACTGGGGCGCCCTCATCCGCCGTCCGGACGGCCGCTACGAGATCGGCCGCAAGCTCTGGGATCTCGGGCTGCTCGCGCCGGTGCAGATGGAGCTGCGCCAGATCGCCGCCCCGTTCCTCCAGGACCTGCACACCACCATCCGCGACACCGTCCATCTCGCCGTCCGCGAGGGCCTGCACGCGCTCTACGTCGAGCGGGTCTCGGGCCGGGAGTCCGTGCCGATGGTGAGCCAGGTGGGCAGCCGGCTGCCGTTGCACGCCACCGGGGTCGGCAAGGTGCTGCTGGCGGCGGCGCCGCAGGACGTCGTCGAGCAGGCGCTGCGTTTGCTCACCCGACAGACCCGGAACACGCTGGTCGACCCGGGGCGCATGCGCCGAGAGCTGGCCGAGGTCCGGCGTCGTCGGTACGCCCGGACGTCGGAGGAGATGTCACCGGGCGCGGCCTCCCTGGCCGTCCCGGTCCAGGTGGAACGCCGCAGCGGCCCGGCGGTGGTGGCGGCACTCGGCATCGTCGTCCGCCCGCACCGTCGGGACCTCCCCCGCCTCGTTCCCGTCCTGGAGGTCGCGGCCCGGGGCATCGGACGCGAACTCGCCCGCACCCGCGATTTCCGCTGAATGGAAGGGGCCGGTTCCCAGCGACCCGGAGCGGCGGTCACACTCGGGCCGTGCGCACCCAGGTAGGCATCATCGGTGCCGGTCCCGCCGGCCTGCTCCTCTCGCGGCTGCTGACCCTGCAGGGCGTCGACAACGTCGTCCTGGAGAACCGCTCGCGGGAGTACGTCGAGGCGCGGATCCGTGCCGGCATCCTGGAGCAGCACACCGTCGACACGCTCACCGACGCGGGGCTCGGCGACCGGCTGCACCGCGAGGGCATGGAACACCAGGGGATCTACCTGCAGTACCCGGGAACCCGCCACAAGCTGGATTTCCCCGAGCTGTGCGGCCGCACCGTCTGGGTCTACGGGCAGACCGAGGTCACCAAGGACCTCATCCAGGCGCAGCTCGACGGCGGCGCGCCGCTGTTGTTCGAGGTCTCCGACGTCAGCCCCGAGGACGTCGACTCCGACTCGCCCCGCATCCGGTTCACCGACGCCGACGGCACCCCCCAGGTGCTCGAGTGCGAGGTCATCGCCGGCACCGACGGCTTCCACGGCCCCTCGCGGGCCGCGGTGCAGGAGGGCACCGGCGGTCGGGTCTGGGAGCGCACCTACCCCTACGCCTGGCTCGGCATCCTCGCTGACGCCGCCCCGTCCACCGACGAGCTCGTCTATGCCTGGCATCCCGAGGGCTTCGCGCTCTACTCGATGCGCTCACCGACGGTGTCGCGCCTCTACCTGCAGGTCGACCCGACGGACGAGATCGGGAACTGGTCCGACGACCGGATCTGGGACAACCTGTCGAAGAGGTTCGCCCTCGAGGGGTGGGACGTCTCGACCGGACCCATCACCGAGAAGTCGGTGTTGCCGATGCGCTCCTTCGTCAGCGCCCCGATGCGCCGCGGCCGGCTGTTCCTCGCCGGCGACGCCGCCCACATCGTGCCGCCGACGGGCGCCAAGGGCCTCAACCTCGCGATCGCCGACGTCACGCTGCTGGCCTCGGCGCTGGTCCGGCTGCTGCAGGAGAAGCAGACCGACCTGGTCGACAGCTACTCCGACCGTGCGCTGGCCCGCGTGTGGAGGTGCACGCACTTCTCCTGGTTCATGACCTCGATGCTGCACCGGTCCGGCGACGACTTCGACGCCGAGCTGCAGCTCTCGCAGCTGCGGCGGGTGTGCTCATCGGAGGCCGCTGCCCGGGAGCTGGCGGAGAACTACACCGGGCTCCCGCTCGACCGCTGAGACGGCGTCCCCCCGCTGCCGGCTGCCGCGTATCCGGCGGGGACCGCCTGTGCCGGCGGCGGCGGGCACACGGTGCAGCGCCGGCGTGACCACCGCTGCCGGCGGGCCGCCTCCATCGCCGCGGCCGCCTCCGCTCCGACGGCCCGGCCCAGCGCCGAGTAGGCCGTGAACTTCCCGTCGTCGAAGAACTGGTCACCGGTCGAGTCGTACGGGAACACCTCGTTACGCGCGGCGTAGGAGAGCAGCGGGTACGGCAGCCTCGGTGTCAGTGATGCCTTCGCGAACACCAGGATTCCGTGGCGGTGGCCCTCGGGCAGACCACTCTCCGCCGGATAGCAGATCCGGGCCGTCAGGACCGACCGGTCCGACAGCCGCTTGTTCAGCGCCTCGAGCGGGTCCGGCGGAGGCAGTGGGGTGCCGCTGCCCGGGACGAGTCGCCACGCCTCGTCGTCGAGCTCGATGCGGACGCCGAGCTCGGTGTAGGCGAGGGCGACCGCCTCCGCGAACGTCCCGGCCGTCGGCGGCTTGTCGCCGCTGGCATCGATGCAGTAGATCTCGGTACACCGGCGGCGCAGCGCCTCCACCAGGCCGAGGTTCTCGTAGTGGCCGCCGTCGGTGATCTGCAGCAGCCGGTCGGTCCACCGGTGGATGCCGAGGACCTCACGCGCCAGGTACCCGAGCCGACGCAGCCGGGGCAGGCCCGGCGTGGTCCAGTCCTTCGCTCTCCTGGCGTCGTTCCAGCGGTCCACGAAGACCGGGTTGGGCAGCCAGGTTCCCAGCCTGAGGCCGCTGAGCGCGAGCAGCGTGGTGTACCAGCGGGTGTGCCGCCCGGCGGCCGACGCGAACGCGGCCCCCGAAACCGCCATGGCCGCCTGCACCGTGAGATCACGCCGGAACGCCGGCGCCACGGCCCTCCGGAGCGCTCCGGTGGCGACGTAGCCGACGTCGGGCCCGCCGACCCACGCCGCGTCCATCGTGAAGGACGTCGCCTTCAGCGGCGCCCGGCGCTCACCCGTCAGGTTCGCCGCGGCCGCGAAGACGACCTGGGGGAAGCCGTCCACCTTCACGCCGTAGGAGTCCAGCCGGGTGGCCTCCCCGTAGCTGTACCCCTCGGCGACCACGCGGTGGTCGAGGTCTCGCTCCACCCGCCGCGCGGCGAAGGCGTCCGCGAGCCGCCGCCGGTAGAACGGGTGCAGGCTGAGCTCCGTCTGGTCGAGCAGACCGCCGAGCACCACCAGCGCGACGAGCAGTCCGGCGGCCGCCACCCGGACGGGCCCGGGATCCGCCGCGGTCGTCGCCGCCGCCACTCCCCCGGCCAGGACCAGCCAGCCCGCCGCCAGCAGGCACAGGGAGACCGCGACGAGGAGCAGCTGCAGGAACCCGCCCGGAACCGCGGCGACCGTCGTCCCGCCCTTCTTGCCGAACAGGCCCCGCACACCCTCGACGACCTTCTTCCTGCGCAGGAGCGTCGTCAGGGTGACGGCGTACGTGACGACGACGCCGGCCACCGGGCCACCGAGTCCGATGTCGGTGGCCCCCGAGGCCTCGAGCAGCCGGCCCGCCCCGTACACGAGCCAGGGCAGGCCGACCGCGACGACCGCCACGAGCAGCCCGAGGGCGGTGATCCGGCGGGCCCAGCGGCGTGCGCCCGCGCCGGTGCCCTCCGAGGACGCCTTGCGCCACAGGGTCAGCACGTACGCCGCCAGTGCGGCCGCGGTCAGGATCGCGAGCAGCAGCCACGTGCCGGCGGGCACGTCCGGCACGTGCAGGGGGCCGGTGGGGTCGTCCCGCACCGGCGCCATCGGGACGGCGCGGTAGAACTCCCCGGCCAGCCAGCCGAACACCAGCGCGGGCGCGAAGACCGCCACCAGGGAGAGGACGAGGACGCGGGCGACCAGGCCGAGCGCGCCGAGGATCTGCGTCGTCGAGTCCGCGAGGTAGCGGGCGTGCCGCCGCAGCCGGTCCTCCTCCACCGATCCCGGCTGGTAGACGCCGGCAGGCTGTCCGGCGCGCGCTCCCGTGGACGGGTGGTCGGGATCGTGGGCCGTGGTGAGGGCCAGCTGCAGGGCCCCGGCCGTGTACCCGCCCCCCGACACCGAGACCAGGTAGCGCGAACGGACCAGCTCCGACCGGAGTGACTGCAGGGCTCCGAGCGCGACGGAGGCGGAGCGGATGCCGCCGCCGGAGAGGCAGAAACCGAGCACCGGCTGCCGCTGGTCCGGCGCCTCGGCCAGCGAGCGCGGCTCCTGGAACCCGCGCAGCCAGCGGCCTCGGGGCTCGGGGATCCGCGGTGCCGCTTCGCGCGCAGCCGGCACGTCCCGTCGTCCGGCCGCGGGATGCCGAACCCCGGGGTCGCCCTCGAGGGGGTCGGGTGGACGGACCGTGGGGTAGCCGGGTTCGTCCAGCCGGCCGGGGCGGTGCACCCAGAACCGCACCAGCGTGACCCCTCCGGCGGCGAGTGCGACGGCCGCGGCGGGCAGCAGGCAGGCCCACTTCAGGACGCCCGCGGCCACCGCGAGGTCCAGCAGCCGGGGCGCCGCGGCGCCGGAAGGCGACAGCATGAGCGCGTTCTCGACCAGATCGGCCACGATCCCCACCACGGCGAGCGGGAGGAGCACCCGGGCCACGGGCGCGGGCTCCGTCTCCCCCGGCACCACCGGCTGGGACGGGGCCTCGGACATGGGGGCGGCGCCGGCCCTCGTGACGTCGCCGTCCGCCGCCAGCGGACCGATCGCGTCGGCCTCGCCGTCCCCGGCCCGGGCGTCGTGCTTGGTCAGCTGGCGCCGGAACACCGCTGGGGCCAGGACGAGCCCGCAGATCAGCAGCGCCGCCCCGTAGCCGGCGATGAAGACCAGGTCCCACCAGAGGGCCGCCCGCGTTCCCTCCGGCAGCGGCAGCGACTGCCCCCCGCCGGCGAAGGCCAGCCGCCCGACCCCGACGTCGGGGGCCAGGCGGCTGTAGACGATCCAGCCCCCGACGGCGCAGCCGAGCGCCGCCACGACGCACAGCGCGGCCCGCGCCCGAGGCAGCCGTCCTCCGTGCGGCGGCTGCGCCGCGCTGCTCGCCGGTCGTGACCTCGCGCGCATGGGCACCCCCGGAGCGCCTCCTGCCGCTGCCTGCAGCGGAGGAACGCTAGGGCGCCTCGGGGACGGCCGTCCATCCCCTCGCGCGCGGCCTCACCGCCCCCCGCTCGGCGCGTCGTCCGTACGGACGCCGGAAGACGCCGCCACGCCGCTCGCGCCCGGAGTTACCGGCCGGTACCAGATGTGGGATCGTCCGACGTACACGTCGAGACGGCGCGCACGACGACGAGTGCTGCCGTCAGGAATGAGGACCGATGCGGTTGCAGCTGTCCCCGGAGCTCGAGGCCTTCCGGGAGGAGATGCGGACCTTCTTCACCACACAGGTGCCGCAGGAGATTCGCGACACCGTCGCGGCCCACCGGCACGTGAGCAAGGAGCAGTACGTCAAGACGCAGCGGGTGCTCAACGCCGCCGGGCTCGCCGTGCCGCACTGGCCGGTGGAGTGGGGCGGCAAGGACTGGACGCCGCTGCAGCGCCACATCTGGCGCGAGGAGATGCAACTGGCCAACGTGCCCGAGCCGCTGGCCTTCAACACCAGCATGATCGGCCCGGTCATCGCGACCTTCGGCAACCAGGAGCAGAAGGAGCGCTTCCTGCCGAAGACGGCCAACCTCGACATCTGGTGGTGCCAGGGCTTCTCCGAGCCCGACGCCGGCTCGGACCTCGCGTCGCTGCGCACCACCGCGGTGCGCGACGGCAACGACTGGGTGGTCAACGGTCAGAAGACCTGGACGACGCTCGGCCAGCACGCCGACTGGATCTTCTGCCTGGTCCGCACCGACCCGACCGCGGAGAAGAAGCAGCGCGGCATCTCGCTGCTGGTCTTCCCGATGGACTCCCCCGGGGTCACCCTGCGGCCGATCGAGCTGCTCGACGGCGGCTTCGAGGTCAACGAGGTCTTCTTCGAGGACGTCCGGGTGCCGGCGGACGACCTGATCGGCGAGGAGAACCGCGGCTGGGACTACGCCAAGTTCCTGCTCGGCAACGAGCGGGTCGGCATCGCGCGCGTCGGCACCACGAAGCGGATGCTGGCCCAGGCCAAGGAGCACGCCCGGGAGATCACCGTGGGCGGCCGCCCGCTGTCGGAGGACCCCCGCATGGCCGCGCGCATCGCCGAGCTGGAGAACGAGCTCGTGGCGCTGGAGCTCACCGCCCTGCGCGTGGTCGCCAACTCCGCCGACGGCAAGCCGCACCCCGCCTCGTCGGTGCTCAAGCTCCGGGGCTCCGAGCTGCAGCAGGCGGCGACCGAGCTGTTCGTCGACATCGCCGGCCCGCTCTCGCTGGCCTCGTTCGCCGGCGAGGGCTCCGACGTGCCCGAGTGGGCGCGCGTCGCGACGCCGCACTTCCTGAACTACCGGAAGGTCTCCATCTACGGGGGCTCCAACGAGGTGCAGCGCACCATCATCGCCGGCTCGATCCTGGGGTTGTGAGACAACCGTGAACTTCGACTACGACAGCGAGCAGAACGACCTCCGGGAAGCGGTCCGTGGCCTGCTGGCCCGGTCCTACTCCGACAGCGAGCAGCGCCGCTCGGTGGTGGCCGCCGACCCCGGCTTCGACGAGAAGACCTGGTCGCGGCTGGCCGAGATGGGCCTGCTGGGTCTGCCCTTCACCGAGGAGGACGGCGGCATGGGCGCGGGCCCGGTCGAGGTGGCGATCGTCGCCGAGGAGATCGGGCGGGTGCTCGCGCCCGAGCCGTTCATCGAGACGGTCGTGCTGGCCGGTGGCCTCGTCGCCGCCGTCGGCACCGCGGAGCAGAAGGGCGAGATCCTCGGGGGCATCGCCGAGGGGACGACGATCGCCGTCTTCGCGCACGCCGAGCCCGGCACCCGCTGGACGCCGACGGCGGAGGGCGTCACCGCCACGCGGAGCGGCGACGGCTGGACGCTGACCGGCGTCAAGGAGCCGGTGCCCAGCGGCGCCCGCGCCGACGTGCTCGTCGTCTCCGCGGTCGTCGACGGCGGAACCGGCCTGTTCCTGGTGCAGGGGGACGCCTCCGGGCTGAACCGCACCGGATACCGCACGCACGACGGCACGCGAGCGGCCAACGTCCGCTTCGAGGGCACCCCCGCCGTCACCCTCGGTGCGGGCGGTGACCAGACCGCCGCCATCGAGCGCGCGCTGGCCGAGGCCCGCATCGCCTACGGCCACGAGGCGATCGGTGCCATGGACACCGCACTGCGGACCACCGCGGCGTACCTGAAGACGCGCAAGCAGTTCGGCGTCACCCTCAACAAGTTCCAGGCGCTCACCTTCCGGGCGGCGGACATGTACGTGTCCCTGGAACTGGCCCGCAGCACCGCGCTGTGGGCGTCGATGGTGCAGGAGGCCGGCGGGGACGTCGTCCAGGCCGCCGACCGTGCCCGGCTGCAGGTCAGCCGCGCCGGCCGGCACATCGGCAAGGAGGCCATCCAGCTGCACGGCGGCATCGGGGTGACCGCGGAGTACTCCGTCGGGCACTACACGAGCCGGCTCACCGCGATCGACCACCTGCTCGGCGACGGCGACTGGGCCGCCGACCGGCTCGCCGCGAACGTGGCGAGCTACGAGACGGTCGACCCGCTGGGCGCCCCGTACGCCTGATCGGCACCGCGCACTCCCCCGGCCCCCTCGGGACTTTCGGTACCGAGAGTTCCGAGGGGGCCGGGAACTTTCGGTACGGAAGTCCGGTCAGGAGACGATGCGGGAGACGATCAGGCGGTTGGCCCAGTCGGGGGTGACGGCCGCCGCGGCGGCGAGCAGCCGGGTCTGGCGGCCCACGGGGCGGTGCGGGGAAGCCAGCGGACGACGGCGCTCGTGCACGACGTTCCACGCCGCCGCGGCGACGTCGTCGGCGGTCAGCCGCACCCCGAGGCGGGAGACGCCGGCGGCACGGACGCCGTCCCGCGTGACCATCTCGGTGGACACGAACAGCGGGAGCAGGCTGCGCACGCGGATGCCGTCACGGCGCCACTCGATGTCGAGGGCCTCGGTCAGCGACTTGACCGCCGCCTTCGTCGCCCCGTGGGTGGCCAGCGTCGGCTGCCCGTAGAGCGCGGACGCCGAGCACAGGTTGAGCAGCAGCCCTCGCGACGAGCGCTTCAGGAAGGGGTGCCCCTCGGCGGCGCCCTGGACCGCCCCGGTCACGTTGACGTCGACCATGCGCCGGTGGCTGTCGAGACCGGTCTCGGTGAACGGACCCGACGAGAGCACCCCGGCGTTGTTGATCAGGACGTCGAGGCCGCCGTCGCCGCAGAACGAGTGCAGCGCCGAGCGCCACTGACCGGCGTCCCGGACGTCGAGGGCGCCGTGCACCGCACCGTCCCGGCCCGCAGCGGCGCCGGCCGCGACGTCCGCGTCGACGTCGTACATCCCGACCCGCCACCCTCGGGCGAGGAAGAGCTCGGCGGTGGCCCGCCCGATACCGCGCGCGGCTCCGCTGATGAAGATGCTCCGAGATGGCGTCATTCGGTCGCTCTTACCGGACGGCGTGCGCGGCCCCCGTGCCGGGGCCCACCGCCGGCCCCGTCCCGGGTCCCGCCCTGAGCTCGCGAAGGGTCGGGAGGGGGTCCTCTTTCACGGGGTCCTCTTTCACGGGGTCCACTCCTCCGGGTTCCCGCTCGGGTCGTCGGACGCGGCCGTCTCGCCCAGCATCGCCCGCCGCAGCTCGGCGGCGTCGGCGCGGACCTGGTCCAGGACCGGCACCACGTCGTCCTCGCGGAGCCGGCCGCAGGTGAGGCGCACGATCGGCTCGTCCTCGTAGTCCTCGACGGTCAGGCGCGCGGCCACCTCGAAAGCCGCCCGCAGCAGCGCGCCGTCCATCGACCGGTCGTCGTCGATCTCCTTGAGCGGCGTGGTCAGCGACACCGGGAAGCCCCACTGCTCCAGCGCGACCGACGTCAGCCGCAGGCCGTTGATGCCGTAGCGACGGGTCTCCGCGGAGCGCCGGCCCCGGTAGGTCGGCTCCGAGGCGAGGATCTCGCCATAGCCCACGGGGTCGTTGTGGTGCAGCAGCGCCGCCCCCATCTGGGCGAGCAGGCCCAGGCACAGCGACTCCTGGGGCCGTTCGCCGAATCGGGGCGCCAGGCTGGAGGCCGCCAGCGCGAGGCTGGTGGTGACGTCCCAGAAGTTCTCGGGCAGCCGCGACTCGTCGTCGAGGTTGGTGAGCGCGACGGTGGCCATCGTGCGGACGGTCGTGAAGCCGACGACGGTCACCGCGAACTGGAGGGAGGTGACGCGGCCGCGCATGCCGAAGTAGGCGGAGTTGGCCAGCTTCATCACCCGGCTCGCCAGCGCGACGTCGGAGGCGAGGATCCGGGCCAGCGCCTTGGCGCTGGTGTCGTCGGAGTTGGCCACCGAGACGATCTGGGCTGCGACCGGTCGCTGGGCGGCCATCGTCTCGATGCTGGCCAGAACCTTCTCGATGTCGAAGACGGGCACCGGAGCGACGCGCGTGTCGGAGCCGGGGAACGGCGTCACGGTCACCGCTCCTCCCCTGAGCGGGCGGCGAACCACGCCGCGGTGCGCCCGCCCGTCATGGGCGGGGCGAGGCTGAACCCCTGCAGGTAGGTGGCGCCCAGCCGGGCGAGCTCCTCGGCCTGCTCGACGGTCTCCACCCCCTCGGCGACGGTGCGGAGGCCGAGGTTGCCGGCCAGGGCGATGACGGCCGATGCGATCTCGGCGTGCCCGTCGGCGAGCTCGGCCACGAAGGAACGGTCCACCTTGAGGCAGTCGACCGGCAGGTGCCGGAGGTAGGCCAGCGAGGAGTAGCCGGTCCCGAAGTCGTCGATGGCCAGCTCCACCCCGAGGTCGCGCAGCTGCTGCAGCACCGCCCGCGCCGAGTCGGGATCCTTCATGAGGGCGGACTCAGTGATCTCGACCGAGATCCGGCTGGGGTCGAGGCCGTGGCGTTCGAGGGCGGCGGCCACCTGCGCGGGCAGGTTGTCGTCCAGCTGCAGCGCCGAGACGTTGACGTTCGCCCGCGGCGGGGCGGCCGGGCCCAGCAGGTGGTCCCAGTCCGCGATCTGCCGGCAGGTCTCCTCGAGGACCAGCAGACCGAGGCCGGTGATCAGACCGCTCTCCTCGGCCAGCGGCACGAACGTGGCGGGGCTGATGGCACCCCGCTCGCGATGGTTCCAGCGCGCCAGGGACTCCACGGCCACCGGCGCACCGTCCTGGGTGCCGAAGATGGGTTGGTAGTACAGGCTGATCTCGCAGCCCTCGATCGCGTCGCGCAGCTCGGCGACCAGGCGCAGCTTCTCGCGCGCCTCGGCGCGGGCCTGCTGATCGAGGACGGTGACCCGCCCCTTGCCGCCGGCCTTCGCCTGGTACATGGCGATGTCGCAGTCGCGGATGAGCTCCTCGGCCATGACGTGCTCGGCGGTCTGCACGGTCACGCCGACGCTGGCGTAGGGACGGACGTCCACCCCGCCGAGCCGCATGGGCTGCGCGAGGGCGTCGGACACCCGTCCGGCGAGCGTGACGGCGGCGTCCTCGTCCACGTCCTCGCAGACGACGACGAACTCGTCGCCGCCGAAGCGGGCGACCAGGTCACCCGGCCGGACGGTGGCGCGCAGCCGGTCGGCCACCTCCACGAGCAGCTCGTCGCCGGCGGTGTGCCCCAGGGAGTCGTTGACGACCTTGAAGTTGTCCAGATCCAGGAACAGACAGGCCAGGCCACTGGTGCCGGACACGAACCGCGCCGCGACGTACTGCGCGAGCAGGGTGCGGTTGGGCAGGCCGGTGAGGGGGTCGTGATTGGCCTGGTGGGCCAGCCTGGCCTCGAAGGCGAGCCGGTCGGTGATGTCCTCGATCGTGCCCACGAACCCCGCGCCCACGCCGGGGCTGAACAGGTGGGCGAAGCGGATGACCGTCGTGCGGACGGTGCCGTCGTCCCGGACCAGGCGGGCCTGGATCTCCACCTCGTCGCCCTCCAGTGCGGCGGCGACCCGCTCGATGACGCCGTCGAGGTCGTCCTCGTGGATGGTGTCGATCCAGCCGGTGCCCAGCAGCTGCTCGGCGCGCCGGCCGACCAGGCTGCAGAAGGCGTCGTTGACGTGCGCCAGGCGCATGCCCTGCTCCGAGAGCAGGGTCGGGACCGGCGAGCGCTCGGTGAGCGCGGAGAACCGTCGCTCGTGGGCGTCCGCGGTGGCGCGCAGGGCCCGCTCCTGCTCGTTCGCGGTCGACAGGAGGCGGACGGTCCACATGCGCCCACCCGGCGACGGCGTGGTGACGACGACCGCCTCGAGGTCGGCGCCGCTCGCCGTGCGCACGGGCAACGTCATGCGGGCGGCGCGTTCCCGGCGCAGCAGCAGCTTCAGCTCCCCTCCGCCGAGGGTGGGGAAGAGGCGGCCCACCGGGAGCACCCGCAGGTCCTCGATGCCGTAGCCGAGGAGCCGCAGGGCACTCTCGTTGCCCCAGGTCAGCCGCTGCGTGCCACCGATGGTCTCGGCGACGAGGATGGCCAGACTCTCACTCACGGTCGCGCTGTAGAAGACCGTGGAGACGATCTCCGGTGGCACCGTGTGATGCTCGGTCGTACTCATCGAGACCGACACGGCCCTCCCCTCCGATGGTGCATGGACGTCGCCGGACGGTCGGCGTCGGCGGGACCGTCGGGCGCGCCCCGGCCACGGTCGGGGACGACCGGGCCCGAGCGGGACCACGGCCTCGCTGATGCCTATGTCGGCCGGTTGGGGCCCTTCCCTCCACCCGGACGTGCTCGAGTCCCTCGGAGGGGGGAGGCCACTACGGCAGGCCCGCGCGGGGCCCCGCGCTGCCGTGTCACCGGTCACAACGGCGGACCCAAGCGGTGGCCCTCATCGTTGACAGGCATGATCGCGGGGATCACCGCGAGACGCACCACACGCACCGAGCACGACCCGCACCGCGTACGACAGCCACCGAGGGCAGGCGACGCTGCCTCCCCGGCGACGAATGGAGCGCCACCATGCGAATCGGAGTTCCGCGGGAGACCCGCGCCCGCGAGACACGGGTGGCCGCCACCCCGACCACGGTCGGCAAGCTGCTGGCCCTGGGCTACGACGTGGTGATCGAGAGCGGTGCGGGGGCCGCGGCGAGCTTCCCCGACGAGGCCTATGCCGAGGCCGGTGCCACCGTCGGGACGGCGGACGACGCGTGGCAGGCCGACGTGGTCCTGCGGGTCAACGCCCCGAGCACCGGGGAGATCCCACGCCTGCGGGACGGCGCGACCCTGATCAGCCTGCTCAGCCCCGCGCTGAACCCCGACCTGGTCGACGCGCTGGCCGCCCGGCCGATCACCGTGCTCGCCATGGACGCCGTCCCCCGGATCTCCCGCGCGCAGTCGCTGGACGTGCTGAGCTCCATGGCCAACATCGCCGGCTACCGGGCGGTCATCGAGGCCGCGCACACCTTCGGCCGGTTCTTCACCGGGCAGGTGACCGCGGCGGGCAAGGTGCCCCCTGCCAAGGTGCTCGTCGTCGGCGCCGGCGTGGCCGGACTGGCCGCGATCGGCGCGGCGAGCAGCCTGGGCGCGATCGTGCGCGCCACCGACGTCCGCCCGGAGGTGGCCGAGCAGGTGCGCTCGCTGGGCGGCGAGTACGTCGCGGTGCCCGCCGCCGAGGCACAGGTCAGCACCGACGGCTACGCCCGCGAGATGTCCGAGGACTTCAACCGCCGGGCGGCGGAGATGTACGCCGAACAGGCGCGCGACGTCGACATCATCATCACCACCGCTCTGATCCCCGGGCGGCCGGCGCCGCGGCTGATCACCGAGGAGATGGTGGCCAGCATGCGCTCGGGCAGCGTGATCGTGGACATGGCCGCCGCCCAGGGCGGCAACGTGGCCGGCTCGGTGCCCGACGAGATCGTGGTGACCGCCAACGGCGTCTCGATCATCGGCTACACCGACCTGCCCGGCCGGCTCCCGGCCCAGGCCTCGCAGCTCTACGGCCAGAACCTGGTCAGCCTGATGACGCTGCTCACCCCGGGCAAGGACGGCGAGCTGATGCTGGACTTCGAGGACGTGGTCCAGCGGGCGATCACCGTGGTGCGCGCCGGGGAGAAGACCTGGCCGCCCCCGCCGGTGCAGGTCTCGGCGGCTCCCGCCCCTGCCGCGGCCGCTCCCGTCACGGCCGAGCCCCCACCACCGCCGGAACCACCGTCGCCGAGCCGCAGGCTGGCACTCGTGGGCCTGGGCGCCGCCGTGCTGTTCCTCATCACGGCGTTCTCGCCCAACGAGCTGATCCAGCACTTCACGGTGTTCGCCCTGGCCGTCGTCGTCGGCTTCTACGTGATCGGGCACGTGCACCACGCCCTGCACACGCCGCTGATGTCGGTGACGAACGCGATCTCCGGGATCATCGTCGTCGGCGCCCTGCTGCAGATCGGCCACGACGACGCCGTGGTCACCGCGCTGGCCTTCGTCGCCGTCCTCGTCGCCAGCATCAACGTCTTCGGCGGCTTCGCCGTGACCCGCCGCATGCTCGGCATGTTCACGAGGAGCTGACCGCGACCCATGACAGCCACCACCGCCGCGTCCGCGGCCTACATCGTCGCCGCGCTGCTGTTCATCCTGAGCCTCGCGGGACTGTCCAAGCACGAGACCGCCAAGGCCGGGAACGCCTACGGCATGGCCGGCATGGCCATCGCCCTCGTGGCCACCATCGGCCTGGCCGCCCGCAACGCCTCGACGGTGGGCATCGTCCTGCTGGCCGTCGCCATGGTCGTCGGCGCCGCCATCGGCCTCTCGCGGGCCGCCCGCGTCGAGATGACCGGCATGCCCGAGCTGATCGCGATCCTGCACAGCTTCGTGGGCCTCGCCGCCGTCCTCGTGGGGTGGAACGGCTACCTGTCGGTGGAGGCTCAGGCGTCAGAGGGGAGCGGCGCCCCCGGCCAGACGGAGGTCGCCGGGAACCTGCTGGGCATCCACTCCGCCGAGGTGGTGATCGGCGTCTTCATCGGCGCGGTCACCTTCACCGGGTCGATCGTGGCCTTCCTCAAGTTGTCGGGTCGCATCAAGAGCAACCCGCTGATGCTGCCGGCGCACAACCTGCTCAACCTCGGGGCACTGGTCGTCTTCGCCGTCCTGACCGTCGTCTTCGTGATCGAGCCGAACCTGCTCGCGCTCTCGGCCGTGACGCTGGTGGCCCTCGCGCTGGGCTGGCACCTGGTCGCCTCGATCGGGGGCGGCGACATGCCCGTCGTCGTCTCGATGCTCAACAGCTACTCGGGGTGGGCCGCGGCGGCGTCGGGCTTCCTGCTGGGCAACGACCTGCTGATCGTCACCGGCGCCCTGGTGGGCTCCTCCGGTGCCTACCTGTCCTACATCATGTGCAAGGCGATGAACCGGTCGTTCATCTCGGTGATCGCGGGCGGCTTCGGCAACGAGGGCAGCATCTCCGACGACCGCGACTACGGGGAGCACACCGAGATCAGCGCGGAGGACACCGCCGACCTGCTGCGCGCGGCGCGAACCGTCGTGATCACGCCCGGTTACGGCATGGCGGTGGCCCAGGCACAGAGCGCCGTCGCGGAACTCACCCGGCATCTGCGCGAGAAGGGCGTCGACGTCCGGTTCGGCATCCACCCGGTCGCCGGACGCCTGCCCGGGCACATGAACGTGCTGCTGGCCGAGGCCAAGGTGCCCTACGACATCGTGCTGGAGATGGACGAGATCAACGACGACCTGGCCGACACCGACGTCGTACTGGTCATCGGCGCCAACGACACCGTCAACCCGGCCGCGACGGAGGATCCCAGCAGCCCGATCGCCGGCATGCCGGTGCTGCGAGTCTGGGAGGCCGCCAACGTCGTCGTGTTCAAGCGGTCGATGAGCACGGGGTACGCGGGGGTCCAGAACCCGCTGTTCTTCCGCGAGAACAGCCGGATGCTCTTCGGTGACGCGCGCGAGCGGGTCGAGGACATCCTCCGCGCCTTGTGACCCAGCCCGAGCCCCGTCATCCGGGGTGCCCTGCACCCCCGGCCGCCGGCCGGCGGACCGCCGGGCGCCGGCCTTCCTGGGGAGCACATCGCAGGTGAGGCACCCGGCGCCCTCGCCGCGTCGCTGACTCCTCGGGCCGGCGATCGTCGTCCCGCGAACGACCGTGCCCGGGGGCGCCCGCTCGAGCCTGTCCGGACGCCGGGAGCGCTGCCACTATGCTCGTGCACCGAGTACGCGTCAGACAGCCGGCGCGCGACGTGCCATTCCCGCCTCGACAGCGCCCTGAAACAGACGGGGCTGAGTCATCGACCGCCGGCGTCTGTTCGTTCGGTGCAACGGACACGGAGAACATCGCGTGACTCGCCCAGAGGATGACCCTGCCTCGGTCTCCGTCCATTCGGCGTTCGAGGAGCTGGGCCGGATCTCCTTCGCGGAGCACTCGCTCGAGTCGGTGCTGCAGACGGTGACGGAACTGGCGGGTCGCGTGCTGCCGGGCCGGCCCGTCACGTCGGTCACGATCCTCCGGGAGCGCGGCCCGGCGACCGTGACCTCCAGTGGTGACCTGGCGGTGGAACTGGACCAGGCGCAGTACCGCCTGGGGGACGGCCCGTGTCTCGCGGCGGCCTCGGCGGGGCGGCCGGCCGAGATCCCCGACACCCGCAGCGCGACGGAATGGTCGGCGTTCGCCGCGATCGCTGCCGAGCGTGGCTGCGACACGGTCCTGTCCGTTCCGCTGCCGGTCCAGGAACGCCTCCAGGGTGCGCTGAACGTGTACGCCCAGCGGTCGACCGCATCGGCGGCGAGGACCCGGGAGATGGTCGCCCGGTTCGCCACGTATGCCGCGGTCCCGATCTCCAACATGTACCTGTACGAGAGCGCCGTCGAGCGAGCGGGGCACCTGCAGGCCGCCCTCGACTCCCGGGCTGTCATCGATCAGGCCAAGGGCATCCTCATGGAGCGGTTCAAGATGACCGCCGATCAGGCCTTCCAGGCGCTGGCGCGGATGTCGATGGAGAACAACACCAAGGTGCGCGACGTCGCCCAGCTGTTCGTGGAGACCGGCGAGTTCAGATCCGGGTGAGCCGCCTCCCGGGCGCCGCGGGCTGCGCCCGGGCCGTGTCACGGTCGGTCGGATGGCCGGCGCTCCGACGGCCACGGGCTCGGCGGTGGACGGAACGGCCGCTGAGCCACTTCGTTCGGCGGGACGGCACGTCCGGTTGCGTGACGGGCGCCGGTCACGGACGGTTGCCGACGTGGACCCCTTCCGTGGCCTGGGGATGCCCCGCATCCCCGGCCTGACCGAGCTGCTGAGCCTCCTCCAGACCCAGACCGAGGCGCTGGCCCAGCTGCCGCGCACCCTCAGCGATCTGAACGGCACCGTCCGGGAACTGACCGAGGCGACGAGGATGGCGCACGCCACGATCGCGTCCGCCCAGCGGATCGCCGAGCGGCTGGAGGACCTCGTCGACGAGCTCGAGGAGCCGGTACGCGCCCTGAGGCCCGGCATCGAGCGAGTGGGCCGGGTGCTCGACGACCCGGTCGTGGACACCGTGCCGGACACGCTGCGCCGGATCCAGGAGGACCTCGTCCCGCTGATCCACGGGCTGCGGGTGGCGCAGTCGCGCGTGGGATCGGTGACCGGGATGCTGCGCCGCAAGCCTCGTGAGGACGACGAGGAGGACTACTGACCTATCGCTGGTCGCCGACCCCGGGATGATCGCCCTGGTCGCGGCGCACGAAGTCGCCGACCGCCTCCTCCAGCCGCGCCCACGTCGAGCTCCACTCGACCAGCGGGTCGAGGATGCGTTCGAAGACCGCCAGCTGCTGGTCGAACGCCTCCAGCTGTGACCGCATCGCGTCGATCGATCGGCGCTGAGCCCGCACCATCTCGGAGATCGCGCGCAGCTGGGCCGCGGACATCGCACCGGGAGGGCTCGGCAGCGCGGGCAGCGAGACGCGGGAGGTGGCGCTCCCGGCCAGGGTGCGCGCCCGGTCGGTGAAGCCTCGGAGCTGGTTCACGAACTCGTCGATCGAGCGGCCGACCAGGCGTCCGGTCGCCGTCTCGGGTTCCGGTCGCTCCTGCTCGTCGGCCATGGCCCGACCGTATTACCCGGCCCGCCGGACGGCGAGCCGCGGACCGGTCAGCCGGCGGACGGGTCCGCCGTCCAGACGACGGTGAGCTCGTTGCGCTGGCCGAAGCGCTCCAGGTGACGGCCGAGGACGTCCCGCACGCGGTCCAGCGTCTCCGCGTCGGGAGCCTCGGCGAGCAGGGTCAGGACGCCTTCCCCGACCCGGATGACGCCGGTGCCACCGGCGATGGGAGCCGTGGATGTCGCGCCCTCGGTGGTGAACTCGGTCTTGCGGCCCAGGTGGGAGACCAGTTGCTTGGCGTAGCGCGCGGGGGCGTCGGTGCGGACGTCGGCGCGGGCGGTGAGCGTTTCGGGCACGGGTCGCACGCTACGCGCGGGATCTCCGGATTCCCTGGGTGTGCGCCAGGATGCCGCCATGGAGGTGTTGAGCAGCCGCGTCCTGCTGCGCCCGACCGATCCGGAGCGGTCGCGGGCCTTCTACGGCGACGTGCTCGGGCTGGCCGTGTACCGCGAGTTCGGGCCGCCGGAGCACCGGGGCGTCGTGTACTTCCTCGGCAGTGGGCTGTTGGAGATCTCGGGGCGGTCCGATGATCGGCCACGCGGCATGGCGCTGTGGTTCCAGGTGCGGGACGTCGCCGCCGAGCACGACCGGCTGGTGGCCATCGGAGTGCCGGTCACCCGATCGCCGCGTCTGGAGCCGTGGGGCCTGGTCGAGATGTGGATCGAGGACCCGGACGGGGTCCGGATCGTGCTCGTCGAGGTGCCCGAGGACCACCCGCTCCGCCGCGACCGGCGCTAGGAGATCGTGTGGGGACATCGTGTCGGGGCCGCGGCCCCGCCGCGGACCACTCCCCTGGTCGACGTCGAGGAGATCCATGTCCACCGCCTCTCGCCCGAGGCTCCGCGCTGCGGTGCTCTGCGCGCTGGTAACGCTGGTGACCGCCTGCTCCCCGGGCGGCGAGCCCACCCCCCGCAGGGAGGCGTCGGCGACCTCCGCCGCCCCGAGCAGCCGGCCGCCCGGCCCCGATGAGCGGGTCGAGGTAGTCATGGCCGGCCTCGACCGCCGCGCGCGGGCCGCCCAGCTGTTCGTGACCGGCGTCCCGCTCGCCGATCTCGCGAGCGGCGACAGCGTGGCGCAGAGCGGCGTGGGTGGGCTCTTCCTCGCGGGGCGGTCCGTCGCCCCGGCCGCCGAACTCGCCGCGACCGCTGAGCGCTGGCAGTCCCTGTCCCCCGGCCCCCGCCTCTGGGTGGCCGTGGACCAGGAGGGCGGCGCCGTCCAGTCGCTCACGGGACCCGGCTTCGAGCGACTGCCATCCGCCCTCGATCAGGCTGCGCTCCCGCCGGCCGAGCTGACCGCGCTGGCCGGGGACATGGGGACCGCCCTGCGCGACGCCGGCATCAACCTCGATCTGGCACCGGTCGCCGACGTCGTCCCGCCGGGGACCGAGGCCGCCAACGAGCCCATCGGCGCCCATGACCGCCACTACGGCAGCACCCCCGAGAGCGCGGCCACGGCGGTCGCGACGGTCGTGGACGGGCTCGCGCAGGCGGGGGTGACCGCGACGCTGAAGCACTTCCCGGGCCTGGGGCGGGTCCGGGACAACACCGACACCACCGCCGGGGTCACGGACCCCACCACGACTGCCGACGACGCCCAGGTGACGCTCTTCGCCGACCTGGCACGCTCACCAGCGCACCCGTTCGTCATGGTGTCGTCGGCGACCTATCCGCAGATCGACCCGGCGGCGCAGGCGGCGTTCTCACCCGTCGTCGTGACCGATCTGCTCCGGAAGCGACTGCGCTTCGACGGCGTGGTCATCTCCGACGACCTGGGCAGCGCCCGCGCCGTCCGTGACGTCCCGCCCGGTGAGCGGGCGGTGCGCTTCCTCGCCGCCGGCGGCACGCTCGTCCTCACGGTGGAGCCGGCGATCGTGCCCGAGATGATCGACGCCGTCCTGGCCCGCAGCGAGGCCGACCCCTCGTTCGCCGCCACAGTGGACGACGCCGTGCGCACCGCGCTCCTGGCCAAGGAACGGGCCGGCCTTCTCGCCACTGACGTCAGCCGATGAACTCGCGGAGCCGCTCGGCGTTGCGGACGGCGTGGCCGTGCCCGTCGTTGTTGAAGTACACGAGGACGTCTCGCCCCGCCCCTGCCCACTCCCCCACCCGGTCGGCCCACCAGCGCAGGTCGGCATCGCTGTAGGAACCGGCGTAGAGGTGTCCGGGATCGGGGCCGTGCATCCGGACGTAGACGAACGGCGCGGTGGCCCGCAGCACGCACGGCAGCTGTGCGCCGCTCATCACGCAGTAGGCGGCGCCGTGGCGCTCCAGCAGCGCGAACACCGCCTCCTCGTGCCAGCTGGGGTGCCGGAACTCCACCGCGACCTGCATCCACGACGGCAGGCGGGCCAGGAAGTAGTCGAGGCGGGCGTCGTCACGCTCATGGGCCGGGTGCAGCTGGACCAGCAGCACCGCCCGCCGGTCCCCCAGCTCGTGCCAGGCCGACGTCAGCCGCGGGAGCCACGGTTCGGGCGCGTACAGCCGCTTGGCGTGGGTCAGCCCCCGCGGCGCCTTGACCGAGAGCTGGAAGCCCGGCGGCAGGCGGCGACGCCAGCTCGCGAAGCTCGCGTCCCGTGGCCAGCGGTAGAAGCTGGCGTTGAGCTCGACGGTCGTGAACCGCGCCACGTAGTGGGCCAGCCGGTCCCGGGGGGCAGTCCCGGGTGGGTACAGGACGCCGTCCCAGTGGTCGTAGCTCCACCCGGACGTCCCGATCTGCACGGTCACCCTGCGGCCCCTGTGCGCAGCGTGGCCTCCACAGGCAGCAAGAACGTCACCGTCCGACACCGCTGTCGCGCCGTGACGAGCGAGCATCTCGACGTCGACACGCTCCACGGCCCGCGGCGCGCGCGGTTGTCCTCACTGGCGGCAGCACCGAGGCGGGGCTGCCGCCAGGCGCTGGCACGCTGTTAGCCATGACGGTCACCCGGTCCATCCTGCTGTTCGTGCTCGCCGCCGTCGCCGAGATCGGCGGCGCCTGGCTGGTCTGGCAGGGCGTGCGCGAGCACCGTGGACTGCTCTGGACCGGCGCAGGTGTGGTTGCCCTCGGCGTCTACGGGTTCGTCGCGACGTGGCAGCCCGACGCCCACTTCGGCCGCATCCTGGCCGCCTACGGCGGCGTGTTCGTCGCCGGGAGCCTTGCCTGGGGCATGGCCCTGGACGGCTTCAGGCCTGACCGCTACGACCTCATCGGGGCGGCGATCTGCCTCGTCGGCGTGGCCGTGATCATGTACGCCCCGCGTCCGGCGTAGAGCCCGGCTCGGCGACCGAGGAGCAGCGGCGAGGACCCAGGCCGACGAGGACGTCGTCCGCCGGTGGGTCGACGAGGTCCCTCCACCGTCACGCCCACCGCCGCCGGCGGCAGCGACTCAGTACCAGCCGCTGGACTGCGACTTGGCCCACGCGGCACAGGGCGACCCGTAGGTCTTCTCGATGTAGATGAGGCCCGCGTCGATCTGCCGGTAGCCGTCGGAGGTCTTGGCGATCCCGGTCCCCGCCCACGTCGAGTTGAGGAACTGGGCGATCCCGTACGCGGTGCTGCTCGGGTTCTGCGCGTTGGGGTTCCAGCCGCTCTCCTTGCCCCAGAGGTTCTCCAGGCAGGAGAACTCGCTGCTGCTGCCGACCTTGCTCATGGCGTACTCCTTGTAGGAGCCGCCGGGAGCGACGGGGGCGGAGGTGCCCCGGCCGGGGCGGGCCGCGGCGGCAGCAGCCTCGGCAGCGCGGGCGGCCTCGGCGCGGGCAGCCTCCTCGGCGCGGGCAGCCTCCTCGGCGGCGACCCGTGCCGCCTCCTCGGCGGCGACCCGTGCCGCCTCCTCGGCGGCGAGGCGGGCGGCCTCCTCGGCGGCGAGGCGGTCGCGCTCGGCCTGATCGGCGGCGGCCTGCGCCTCGGCGGCGGCGGTGCGCTCGGCATCGCGCTCGCTACGGCTGGCGGCCAGCTGCCCGAGCGGGGCGACGATCTCGTCACCGGCCACCGGGGCCGGCTGCGCCGGGATGCCGAGCTGCTCGGCGACGCTCACCGACTCCAGCTGCGCGGCGTCGGCGGCCGGCTCCCCGGCGGTGATGACGTTGACCATGACGGCGCCGGCGGCGGCCACCGCGAGGTAGGCGGCGGGACGGCGGCCGGCAGCGGGCGGCCGGGACGCGGGGATGCCGCTGCGACGGAAGGCCATGGCACGGGCCTTGGCAGCGTGCGAGGACGTGATCGTGCGGAGGTTCATGAAGGGCGTGGCTCCGGATGACAGGGCGCGGCGGACCGACGGCGCGCAGGGGTGCAGGGCGGTCCACCGCTGAGGGGTGAGGGGCAGCACCGGGGGCTGGGAGCCCGCCGGACCAGGGTCAGCGCAGGCGACTCCCGCGCGAGGGTCCGTGCCGATGACTGCTGCGTGCAAGGTGTGCCCGAGGGCGCGCCATGCTGCGGCTCTCCATTTCTTCCACGGCCGCCTACCGAGTTAGCTGACGGGTTCGGGCGGGAAGAAGCCCTACCTGCGCGAGCGGAGCTCGGAGCAGGATTCACCCCAGTACTGCGGTGGGTCCCCGGCTCGCCCGCACTCCAGCGGAGTGGCGAGGCGACTCGGCGGCGCCCGACACGGCCTCCCCGGATGGGGCGGAACGTTCCGTCCGGACCGGCCCAACGTAGCGGTCGTTATCTGGTCGTGACAATCCCGCGGGCGCAATCGGCTGCGTGATGCAGGTCGCGCCCACCCGTCACGGCAGTCGCCATACGGTGGTCCGGCGGACCTGCGTGGGCGGGTTGGGCGATGGCTCGGTGTCGGGGACGTCGAAGGTCGTCACGGCGGTCAGCTGCTCGGTCGGCAGGTACGGCCGGCCGGGGTCCCCGAGGTAGACCTCCGCGCCTCGCGCCCGCGCGGCCGCGAGCCAGGGCAGCACCCGCTCGCTCATCTCGCGGTCGTAGCAGACGTCACCGGCCAGGACGACGTCGACCGCGGGCGGGTCCTCCCCCAGCACGTCACCGACGACGGCGACCGGCGCGATGCCGTTCACGTCGGCGTTGACCGCGATCGCGGCGTGCCCGAACGGGTCGATCTCGCTGGCCGTCACCTGCCGCGCGCCGGCCAGGGCCGCGGCCACGGCGACCAGTCCACTGCCCGACCCGAGGTCGAGCACCGACCGGTCGGCGACGGTCGCCGGGACGTCGAGGACGTACCGCGCCAGCGCCTGCCCGCCGGGCCAGGCGGCCGCCCAGAACGGCGGCTCGGTCGGCGCGGTGCCCCGCTCCTCCTCGATCGCCTCCCAGAGCGCCACCACGTCGGGGGCGACCTGCAGGGTCACCTCGGGCACCAGCGACGGCCGAACCGGCCGGGTGTGGTCGCGCACGAAGGCGGCGGAAACGGGGTGGTCGGTCGGCACCGGCCCAGTCAACCCGACCTCGCCGGAGACCGTCGGGGCACAGACGGGCCGACCAGGCGGAGAGCCGGCCGGCCGGGCGGAAGCCGAGGGCCTCGTTGACCGCCACCATGGGCCGGTTGCTCTCGGAGTTGTAGGTGCTGATCCGCCGCACCGCAGGGAACGAGGCGCTCACCTCGCGCAGGACGGCCACCTTCATCCGCGCCCCGAGCCGGTGGCCACGGTGCTCGCGGAGGACGAGGGTGCCGGCCTGCTGGGCGCGCTCGGGCTGCACGAGCGGGATCTGCAGGTCGGTGTAGCCGACCAGCCGGCCGTCCCGCACCGCGCCGGCCGACAGCGTCGTCCGTCCCCGCGCGAGCGCGGCGGCCTCGTACTCGCGGATGCGGGCGCCGTCCCAGTCCTCCTCCTCGACCGGTAGGTCGCCCTGCGGCGCGTCGGTCGTCATGCGCCGGGCCAGGAGGGCGCGGTCCGCCAGCAGGGCGTCCGGCGTGCGGTCGCGCCAGACGACGACTTCGTACCCCGCGCCTGCCTCGGCCGCCTCCGCCTCCACCGCCGCCAGGCGCGCCTCGTCGGGGGGCAGCACCAGGTCGCGGCGGGTCTCCAGCAGGTCGCAGGTCCAGCCGTGCCGGAGGGCGAAGGCGCGACCCGGGGCGTCGGGCAGCGGCTCGTCCACGTCGGCGATGAGCTCCGTGCGGCCGTGCGCCACGGCCAGTGCCAGCCCCTCGGCGAGCAGCGCGCTGCCCAGACCCCGGCGCCGGTGGTCCGGGTGCACCGCCAGGTCGACCGTGGCCACGGTGCCGTTGTCCCGCATCGGGAAGATCAGCCGCAGCGCCCCGGCCACCGCTCCGTCGACCACGGCGGCGCGGTGGGTCCCGGTGCGGGATCCGCCGCCCGCGAGCACCTCGTGCGCCAGTGCGACGTGCTCGGTCGCCGACCGGGGTGGCTCGTCGGGCCGCTCGGCGCGCTGGGACGCCGCCCAGACGCCACACCAGTCGGCGAAGAGGACGTCGTCCGGGCCGAGCTCGACGATGCGGACGGTCACCCCCTGGTTGTACCGACCGGCACAACCGATTTCCGGCCGGTCAGGAGGCGGGCGGCTTCGCCGGGGCCGCCCGGCGGGCGATGAGCCGCCAGTAGGTGCCGGGCATGAGCCGCACGAGGACGTCGGGGACCTTGGCGCTCCATCCGATGAGCAGCCGGGGCCGGCGCTGCTCGATCGCATCCACGATCGTCGCCGCCGCCTTCTCCGGCGGGATCGTCAACAGCGTGGCGAACTGCTCACGGCCCTGCTCGTACTCCTCCGCCGAGACCCCGGACCCGACGCGCGCGCTCTCGGCGATCCGGGTCCTGATCCCGCCGGGGTGCACCACGGTCACCCCGACCGCGTTCTCCGCCAGCTCGTGCCGCAGCGCCTCGGAGAACCCGCGGACGGCGAACTTGCTGGCCGAGTAGGCCGCCTGCCCGGCCGGCGCGAAGATGCCGAAGACGCTCGACACGTTGACCAGGTGCGCTCCGGGGTGGGCCTTCAGCACCGGCAGCAGCGCATGGGTCAGCCGGACCACGGCCCGGAAGTTGACCGCCATGACCCAGTCGAACTCCTCGAGGGTCACCTGGTCGAAGCGCCCGCCCAGCGCGACCCCGGCGTTGTTGACCAGCAACGTCGTCTCCGGGTGCTCGGCGGCCAGCGTCGCGGCGAGGGCCGCGGTCTGCTCGTCGTCGGACAGGTCGGCGACGTGCGTGGCGAGCGTCAGCCCGGGGTGGGCGGTCCGCAGCCGGTCGGCGACGTCCCCCAGCCGGATCTTGTCGCGGTCGACCAGGACGAGGTGGCTGCCGCGCGCGGCGAGCTGGACCGCGAGCGCCTCCCCGATGCCGCTGGCTGCTCCGGTGACGACGGCGGTGCCGCCGGCGAACTGGTACGGGTCCATCAGGCGACCGCCTTCTCCGTCGTGGTGGCGGGCACGCGCCGCTGGAACGTCATGCCCTCGTCCTCCAGCGAGCCGCGCCGCATGAGCGCGACGTCGCGGATGTAGTTCTGGTGCAGCCGCCACGGCGTGCGCCGCCCCTGCTTGGGCAGGTCAGCCAGGCTGCGCTGGACGTAGCCGGAGGCGAGGTCCAGGAACGGCTGGTCGGCACCCTCGGGTGGGGCCACGGGTGTTGCCGACGCATATCCCTCGGCGTCGAGGTGGTTGATCAACCGGCAGACGTAGCCGCTGACGAGGTCGGCCTTCAGCGTCCAGGACGCGTTGGTGTAGCCGATCGTCATCGTGAAGTTGGGGACGCCGGACAGCATCATCCCCTTGTAGGACACCGCCTGTGACACGTCGACGGGGTCGCCGTCGACGCTCAGGGACATCCCACCCATCGGCAGCAGGTTCAGGCCGGTCGCGGTGACGATCACGTCCGCGTCCAGGTGCTCCCCCGACTCCAGCGCGATGCCCGTCGGGGTGAACCGGGCGATCCGGCCGGTGGCGATGGAGGCCTCACCCCGGCGCAGGGCACCGAACAGGTCCCCGTCGGGCACCAGGCACAGCCGCTGGTCCCACGGGTCGTACGGCGGATGGAAGTGCGTGTCGACGTCGAATCCGGCAGGCAGTTGCTTCTCGGTCAGTCGGCGGATCAGTTCCCGGGCCGCGGCCGGGCGGCGCCGGCTGAACTGGTAGAGCGCGGTGGAGAGCAGGACGTTCTTCCAGCGCACGATCGGATACGCGAGCTTCGCCGGGAGTCTGTTGCGCAGGAGCTGGGCCAACGGATCGCGGCCCGGCAGCGACAGGATGTAGCTGGGGGTGCGCTGGAGCATCGTCACGTGCTCGGCCTCGCCGGCCAGGCTGGGCACCAGCGTCACCGCGGTGGCGCCGCTGCCGATGACGACGATCCTCTTGCCGGCCGCGTCGAAGCCCTCGGGCCAGTGCTGCGGGTGGATCACCTCGCCGCTGAACTCCGCCTCGCCCTCGAACCGCGGCCGGAAGCCCTCGTCGTAGCGGTAGTAGCCCGAACACACGGACAGCCACGAACAGGTCAGCCGCACCGTCTCCCCGGTGTCCGTGCGGCGGGCGGTCACCGTCCAGCGGGCGTCCTGGGACGACCACGCGGCGGAGAGCACCTGATGGTGGAAGCGGATGTTGCCCTGCACGCCGTGCTCGCGCGCGGTGTCCTGGATGTAGTGCCGGATGGCGGCGCCGTCGGCGATGGACGTCGACTCCTTCCACGGCCGGAAGGCATAACCGAGGGTGAACATGTCGGAGTCCGACCGGACACCCGGATAGCGGAACAGGTCCCAGGTCCCCCCGACGGCGCCGCGGGACTCGAGGATCGCGTAGCTCTTGCCCGGACACTCCTGCTGCAGGTGGCAGGCAGCGCCGATGCCGGACAGTCCGGCCCCGACGATGACGACGTCCACGTGCTCCGGTGCCATGTGCGTGCTCCATGGGCTGGGCCGGTGGAACCGGCGGGAGGGTCGTCGGTGCCGCGAAACCGTGCCGCACCGACGTTATCGACGCCCTGTCGAACGAGCCGACGGAGTGTCGAGAAACGCCTTCCCCCAGGTAGTCTGCGGCCGTGACGGTCCGCGAGACCTCGCCCCGGGGACGCCGTGCCGCCCGTCCCTCGGGCGACGACCGCGAGCTGGCGATCCTGGCCACCGCCGAGCGGCTGCTCGGGGAGAAGCCGCTGAGCGCGATCTCGGTCGACGACCTCGCCCGCGGCGCCGGCATCTCCCGGCCCACGTTCTACTTCTACTTCGCCTCCAAGGACGCCGTCCTGCTGTCCCTGCTCGACCGGGTCGTCGCCGAGGCCGACGCCGTCTCGCGGGAGGCGTTCGATCACCCGGTGAGCGGTCCCCGCGAGGGCTGGGGACGGGTCATCACCGCCTACTACGAGACCTTTCGGGCGCACCGCGCGCTCACTCTGGCCTGGGCGGAGGCACGCTCGTCCAACGCCGAGATCCGGCGCCTGTGGGCCGACGTGGTCGAGTCCTGGGTCCAGCGGTGCACGACCGCCATCGAGGCGGAACGCACCCGGGGGGCGGCGCCGGACGGCCCGCCCGCCCGTGACCTGGCCGTCGTCCTGGCCTCCACCAACGAGCGGGTGCTCTACGCGACCTTCAGCGGCGACGGTCCCGCGCTCGCCGAGACCGACGTGGTCGACGTGCTGCTGGAGGTATGGCTGCGCGCCATCTACGGCGCCTCCCCGACCGACTGACCTGGACCGAACAGCGTCGCCACGCAGTCGCCGACCACGCTGCCGAGCCGCAGCGTCCCGCCGGACACCCGGGTCACTCGGTCGCGACCGCCCTTCCGGCCGGCGCCTCGATCTCCCGTCCGGTCGCTCCGGTACGGACAACGGTGACCGGGCAGGGTGCGTGGTGCACGAGCTGGTCGCTGACCGATCCCAGGAGCAGGCCGCGGAAACCGCCGCGACCCCGCGCACCCATGACCAGCAGGTTCGCCCCCTGGGCGGCGGCCATCAGTCCCTGGGCCGGTGCCTTGTGCACGACGTGGCAGGTGACCCGCACCGACGGGTCGAGGCCCGCGGCCTTGACGTGGGCGGTGAGCTCGTCGTGCACGGCCTTCTCCCAGTCCCGCAGCGGCGGCACGTACCCGGGCGTCCAGCTGCTGGGCTGCGGCGCGGTCATCATCGCCCAGGCCCGGACCACGTGGAGCTCGATATCGGCCCGGCAGGCCAGGCGGCCGGCCCACGACAGCGCCTCCTGTGCGGACCTCGAACCGTCGTGCCCGACGACGATCCCGCCCTCCACGCGCACGACCTCACAGACGTCGTTCATCACTGCCTCCCTCGTCCGTCCCAGGGCCTCGATGTCTGGCGGCCAGCCTCTCACCAGGAGAGCGAGCGGAGGGCGGACGCGGGCGTCAGTGGGCGGAGGGGGCCGGGCGGCCCGCCATCGCCACCACGTTCGGCTCGTCCCGGTCGTCCCGCCTGATGCCCGCCGGCGCCACGTCGGACTCCTCCGGGTCGCCGAGGACCCTGCCCTCGACCGCGACATTCGGCTCGTGCGGGTCGTCCGCCATCGCCGCCAGCGCGTCCCCGATCCGGTCGGTCAGTGCGCGCAGCAACTGCCGGGCCCGGTCCTCCTGCCGGCGCAGCTCGACGACGTCTGCCTGGACGGCTGCCAGCTGGGCAGCCGCGGCCGCTGCGGCCCGCTCCCGCTCCTGCGCCGCCCGCGCGGCCAGGCGGTCCCGTTCGGCGACGGCCTCGCGCACGATCCCGGCAGCCTCGGCGCGGGCCCGGCCGACCGCAGCCGCAGCATCCGCCCGGTCCCGGCGAGCCTGCTCCAGGAGCTCGTCGGCCGCCCGGACCGCCATCTCCTTGATCTGGTGCGCCTTGCGCAGTCGGGCGTCGGCCTCGGTCAGCGCCTCGGCCTTCAGTCGCTCGGCCTCCTGCGTGCCCGCCTCGGTGATCGCAGCGGCCTCGTCGGAGGCCAGGCGCAGCATCGCCTGGACGCGCTCGGAGACCGGGAACGTCTCCCGCCCGCGAGGCGCCTCCGCGATCACTCGGCGCGAGATCTCCAGCTCCGCCGAGCACTGGGCGAACCTGCTCAACAGGTGGTCGGCCTCCCGCCGGACGGCGATCAGCTCGCTCTCCGCCCAGGCGGTGTAGTTGTCGACCTCGAGTCGGTCGTAACCCTGGAGGCGGATCCGGAAAACGGGTCGATGGTCCATCAACTCGTCCAGGTCACCGCGCCTGTTCGGCACCGCCGGCGGCGCATCGGTCCGGGCACCCGCGGCCTCTCCCTTGCCGGTGGCCTGACCGGACCTTGCACGCGAACCCATCGTCGTTCTCCTCTGTGCCGGCGCAGCTCACCCAGGCGGACAGTGCCAGACGAGGGGACGAACCGTGCCGCACCGTGACCGGACCGTGAACTGGCCCCGGCGTAGCTCCGCCAGCCTGTGCCAGGGCGGCTACGTTCCGTCGTCTGCGGCGGATGCGACGTCATACCGCCCACAGGGGTGGGTTCCGCGGAGCGCGGGCATAGCCGCGGAGTCCTCCGTGTTGTGCGGGGCAGTAGTTGTGCTTTCAACTAGCGACGGAGACGGACATGCAGTTCGGCATTTTCACGGTCAGTGACATCACGCCCGACCCGACCACCGGCCGCACGCCGAGCGAGGCGGAGCGCATCAAGGCGGTCCTGACCATCGCCCGGAAGGCCGAGGAGGTCGGGCTCGACGTCTTCGCCCTCGGCGAGCACCACAACCCGCCGTTCTTCTCCTCCTCCCCCACGACCACACTCGCCTGGATCGCCGCGCAGACGTCGACGCTGCAGCTGTCGACGTCCACGACGCTGATCACCACCAACGACCCGGTGAAGATCGCCGAGGACTACGCGATGCTCCAGCACCTGGCCGACGGCCGGGTCGACCTGATGATGGGTCGCGGGAACACCGGACCGGTCTACCCCTGGTTCGGCAAGGACATCCGCGACGGCATCGAGCTCGCGGTGGAGAACTACGCGCTGCTGCGGCAGCTCTGGCGGGAGGACGTCGTCAACTGGGAGGGCAAGTTCCGCACCCCGTTGCAGGGCTTCACCTCCACTCCCCGGCCGCTGGACGGCGTCCCGCCGTTCGTCTGGCACGGGTCGATCCGCAGCCCGCAGGTCGCCGAGCAGGCCGCCTACTACGGCGACGGGTTCTTCCACAACCACATCTTCTGGCCGCCGGAGCACACCCAGCAGATGGTCGAGTTCTACCGCCGGCGCTTCGAGCACTACGGCCACGGGACCGCGGACCAGGCGATCGTCGGCCTCGGCGGGCAGGTGTTCATGCGCAAGAACAGCCAGGACGCCGTCCGGGAGTTCCGCCCCTACTTCGACAACGCCCCGGTCTACGGGCACGGTCCCTCCCTGGAGGAGTTCACCGCCCAGACCCCGCTGACCGTGGGCAGCCCCGAGCAGGTCATCGAGCGCACCCTGGGCTTCCGCGACTACGTCGGTGACTACCAGCGGCAGCTGTTCCTCATCGACCACGCCGGCCTGCCGCTGAAGACCGTGCTCGAGCAGCTCGACCTGCTCGGCGAGGAGGTCGTGCCGGTGCTGCGCCGCGAGTTCGCCGCGCTGAAGCCGGCGCACGTGCCGGACGCGCCGACCCACGAGTCCCTGGTGGCCGCGGCCGGCGGCGCCAAGGACTCCACCGTGTTCGCCCCCGCCGACAGCGTGACGGGGCAGGCGCGATGACCACCCGCACCCTGGCCGTCGTCAGCGCCGGCCTGAGCGTCCCGTCGTCCACCCGGCTGCTCGCCGACCGGCTCACGGCCGCCACCGTCGAGGCCCTCGAGGCGCGCGGTGAGGACACCACGGTCGAGGTCGTGGAGCTGCGGTCGCACGCCCGCGACCTGGCCGACAACCTGGTCACCGGGTTCGCCAACCAGGAGCTGCGGACGGCGGTGGACACGGTCACCGGCACCGACGGCCTGATCGCGGTGACGCCGATCTTCTCGGCGTCCTACAGCGGCCTGTTCAAGACGTTCTTCGACGTGCTGGACAAGGAGGCCCTGGTCGGGAAGCCGGTGCTGCTCGGGGCCACGGCGGGGACGGCCCGGCACTCGCTGGCTCTCGAGCACGCCGTCCGCCCGCTGTTCTCCTACCTGCGGGCGGTGACCGTGCCCACCGCCGTCTTCGCCGCCTCCGAGGACTGGGCCGGTGGCGGCGGCGTGGATCGCGCGCTCGCCGGACGGATCGACCGGGCCGCCGGGGAGCTGGCCGACCTGGTCACCGGCCGGCTGGCCGCGGTCCGCCCGGTGGACCCGTTCGCCGACCCGACGACCTCCTTCGAGGACCTGCTCCGCGGCCGTTGAGCAAGGACCCCCTGCCCCCACCGCATCGGCCCCGTCCAGGGCACCGCCGCGAGCTGGCGAGCGGTGGGGGAGACGGGGTCCTTCGTCTAACCGACGGCGTCCGGGGACGGCGGGGCAGAGCCGCCCTGCGGCGACTCCCCGGTCATGATGCGGGCGATCTCCGCACGGTCCGCGGGCGAGGGCACCCCCCATCCCGGCTCGTAGCCGTAGACCTCGTGCAGCGGCGTGGACGCGCTCCGCCCGGTCAGCACCTCCACCGAGCTGGAGTCGATCAGGCCCGGGTGCTCGACGCCGCACGCCTCGGCGACCTTCAGCAGGTCGCGGCGCAGAATACGCACGTAGTTGGCCGCCCGCACCGACTTCAGCGCCGGGTCCAGACCGTGGCTGAGCCAGGCGTTCTGCGTGGCGACGCCGGTGGGGCAGGTGTCGGTGTGGCACTTCTGCGCCTGGATGCAGCCGATCGCGAGCATCGCCTCCCGGGCGACGTTCACCATGTCGCAGCCCAGCGCGAACGCGACGACCGCGTTGTCGGGCAGGCCCAGTTTGCCCCCGCCCATGAACACGACCTGCTCAGCCAATCCCCTGCGGGCGAAGGTCGCGTAGACCCGGGCGAAGCCCAGCTGGAAGGGTAGCGACACCGAGTCGGTGAAGATCAGCGGTGCCGCGCCCGTGCCGCCCTCGCCGCCGTCGACGGTCACGAAGTCCACGCCGCGCCCGTCGCGGGACATGAGGTCGGTCAGCTCGTCCCAGAACGTCATGTCGCCGACCGCGGACTTGATGCCGACCGGCAGCCCGGTCTCGGTCGCCAGCAGTTCCACCCAGTCGAGCAGGCTGTCGGTGTCGGAGAACTCCGCGTGCCGCGACGGGCTCACGCAATCCACACCCTCGGGCACCCCCCGGGCCGCCGCGATCTCCTCGGACACCTTCGCACCGGGCAGCACCCCGCCCAGCCCCGGCTTGGCGCCCTGGCTCAGCTTGATCTCCAGGGCCCGCACCGGAGCGCCCGCGACCAGGTCCTTGAGCCGCTGCAGGTCGAACCGCCCGTGCTCGTCCCGGCAGCCGAAGTACGCCGTGCCGATCTGGAACACCAGCTCACCGCCGTGGCGGTGGTGCACCGAGAGGCCGCCCTCGCCCGTGTTGTGCATGCAGCCGGCCAGGGCCGCGCCCCGATTCAGCGCCTCGACCGCGGCGCCGGACAGCGACCCGAAGCTCATCGCCGAGATGTTGACCAGCGAGTTCGGCCGGAACGCCGCCGCACGGCCGCGCGCCGCCCCGAGGACCTTCGCGCACGGCAGCACGACGTCCTCACCGGCCTGGACATGGGCCGCCGGCACCGCCCGGCCGAAGGTGCGGTGGTTGATGACGGGATAGCCGGCGGTGTACTCGAGATCGTTGTCGGTGCCGAAGCCGAAGTAGTTGTTGGCCTTCTTCGCCGACGCGTAGACCCACCGCCGCTGGTCCCGGGTGAACGGCCGTTCCTCGTTGTTGCCCGCCACGAGGTACTGCCGCAGCTCGGGTCCGATCGCTTCCAGCAGGTACCGGGCACGCCCGACCACGGGGTAGTTGCGCAGTAGGGTGTGCTCGCGCTGCAGCAGGTCGCGGGCGGCGACGGCCGCGACGGCGGACAATCCGGCTGCGGCCGCTCGTGCGACGCGGTTCATGACGGTCACTATCCCCGTCGGTGGGCTCCGCGGACAGCCGATCGGGTACCGATCGTCACGACAGCGAGTCGAGCGCCGGGTTCAGCGGTAGGCCGAGGTCCCGCGCAGCCGGGCACGGGCGGCGATGTGGAGGGGTGCGAGGACGACGCCGTCGCGGGCGAGCCGCCCCCGCAGCTCACGGCGGTGGCGCAGCACACCCACGAGTCCGATCGCCCAGAACAGGTACTGCACGGCGAACGCCGCCCGGAACGCGTCCAGCTCGTAGGCGGTCGAGGAGCCCGGGGTCAGTACGTCGAGGACGACGCCGACGCCGAGGATCGTGAGCAGCGAGGCGACGAAACCACCGACGTTGACGACGCCACTGGCGCTGCCCATCCGCTCGGCGGGGTTCTCGGTGCGGGCGTAGTCGAACCCGATCATCGAGCCGGGCCCGTTCGTGCCCAGGACGACGACCAACACGATCAGCAGCGGGAGCGGAGCGCGGCCCGGCCAGAGGAGAACGACCGTCCAGACGCCGGCGGTGACGGCGAGGATGGCGAACACCAGGTCCGACCGGCGCAGGGGCCACCGCCCGCACAGCCGGCCGAACAGCGGGCCCACGCCCATGCCGACCGCGACCAGCAGCGTCAGCAGTGCGGCGGCGACCGCAGGCGACCGGCCCTGCCCGACGACGAGGAACGGATATCCCCAGAGCAGCGCGAAGACCGTGCCGGAGAACTGGGTGACCAGGTGCGTGTAGAGGCCGATCCGGGTGCCGGGCTCCCGCCAGGTGGCCGTGAGGTTGCCGCGCAGCTCGGACAGGCCTGCGGGGGTGGCCGGCTCGGTGCCGGGCGGCGTATCCCGGAGGGCGACCAGCACCAGGACGGCGACGACCACTCCGGTCGCCGCGGCCCCGAGGAAGGTGGCCTGCCAGCTCGTACCGTGCAGCAGCGCGACCAGCGGATAGGCCGCGACGACCGAGCCGAGCTGGCCCAGGATCCCGGTGAGCTGGGTGATCAGCGGAACGGTGCGGCCGGGGAACCAGAGGGAGACCACCCGCAGGACGCTGATGAAGGTCATGGCATCGCCGGCGCCGACCAGCACGCGGGCACCCACCGCCGTGGGGACGTCGGTCGCCAGCGCCAGCACGAGCTGGCCGGCGGCCATCGTGAGCGCGCCGGCGAGGATCATCCGTCGCGACCCGAACCGGTCCAGGGCCACACCGACCGGCACCTGCAGTGCGGCGTAGACGGCCAGCTGCACGACCAGGAAGAGCGAGACCGCCGACGCACCTGCGGAGAACCGCTCCTGCGCCTCGACGGCGGCGACGCCGAGGGAGGCCCGGTGGAACACCGCGACCGCGTAGGCGACCAGGGCGACCAGCCACACCGCGTAGGCCCGGGCCGACGGCCGGACGGCGGGAGGGGCGCTGTCCCCGGCTGGCTGCATCGTCACCCCATGGAGGACAACGGGCCGACGGCGCAGCTTCCGTCGCGCCGCGGTGAGATTGCTCACCCGGAGCGCTCGTGCCCATTACAGTGCGCCTCGATGCACACGCTCGTCGATCCCGCCGCAGATCCCGCCGTCGACGACGCCCCGCGCCGCGGCCGGATCCTGTGGGCCCTGGCCAGCTGCATGGCCGAGAAGGGCTACCAGGCGACGACGATCGCCGACATCGCCCGGGTGGCCCGGGTGTCGAAGACGGTCGTCTACACCCACTTCCCGGACAAGGAGCACTGCCTGCTGGAGCTGTACTCCCGCGCCAACGACAAGGTGCTGGCGACGGTGCGGCAGGCCCAGGAGGACGCCCGCAGCGCCGGGCTGCCCTGGCGGGACCGGCTGCGCGCAGGGATCAGCGCCTACCTGGAGACCCTGGCGGACGGACCGGCGGTCGCGTGGGCGGCCCTCGTCGAGGTCCAGGCGGCCGGCCGGCCGGCACTGGCCCTGCGCCGGAAGATGATCGACCGGTACGTCGACCTGCTCTGCGGCGTCGCCGAGGGGCTGGCCCAGGACCACCCCGACGAGGTCCGTCCGGTCAGCCGGGAGCTGGTCCTCGCCGCGGTGGGCGGGATCAACGAGCTCATGCTGGCGCGGGTCGAGCGGGGAGAGGCCGAGCACCTCCGCGACGACGCCGACGTGGCGACGGAGGCCGTCGTCGGCCTCCTCGAGCGCCGTCAGGGACCACGGCGCCCGCCGAACGCGGAGTAGCCCGTGCGGTGCCCAGGTCCACCGACCGGTGACAACGGTCTGCAGGCTGGTCAGGCCCCTGCTCAGGTGGATCGGAGCCGGATGAGTGCACCCGCCGACGTCAGCGTCGGCGCGTCGGATCGACGGATCCCGGGCGACCGCGACGCACCGCGGCGAGGCACTGACCGCCTGGCCTCGGCGTCGGGTGTGCAGCTGTGGTCGCCTCCCGGCGCGGGAGACGACAGCAGCCGAAGGCCCGCGCCAGGGCGGGGTGCCCGGCCGGCAGCACGTCCGGGTGATCACGACGAGTACGCGGCGAGCACACGGGGCAGGAGAACCGTCGTCCCCCGTCCGGGCGCCCCGCCGTGCGCGGGCACAGCAGCTCCGGACGGCAGCAGTCCGACGAGAGGAGCGCCGTCCATGGCGTCCGTCATCCACTACACGATCGCCACCGAGGCCGAGAAGAGCCCGGACTTCCGCCGCGTCCTCTGGACCGGCGAGCACACCCAGCTGGTCATCATGACCATCCCGGCCGGCGGTGAGATCGGCGAGGAGGTCCACGAGGTGGACCAGATCCTCACCTTCGTCAGCGGGACCGGGGAGGCCAGGATCTCCGGCTCCACCAAGCAGGTGGCCCAGGGCGACCTCGTCGTCGTGCCGGCGGGCAAGAAGCACAACTTCGTCAACACCGGCGAGAACCCGCTGATCCTCTACACGGTCTACGGGCCGCCGGAGCACGCCGACGGCGCAGTGCACAAGACCAAGGAGGAGGCCGACCGGCTGGAGGAAGAGGGCAAGGACGAGCCGCCGACCTCCTGAATCCGTTCAGGAGCCGGCGTGGCCGCCGTCAGCCGGCGGCGGCCACGGCCCGGTCCCCGCACCGGGGAAGCTTCCAGCGCCGACCGGTCCCGCGCGAACGTCCGGCGGAAGACCCCGTGGGAGCGGTCCGGCCGGTGACGGAGGGGCGTCGAAAGCCTGCAGGACCGGCAGACCGGCACGGCAGCCCCACCGGTTGGCCGGCGTGGACGCCGGAACGGAGACTCGCCACCATGACCACAGTCGCCCCTCCCGCGGCCGCCCGGGAGCTGGTGGACGCGCTCCGGCGGGCCGGCCTCGACGACGTCGACGACTCCGGCCTGGCGCGAGCCCTGTACTCCTCGGACGCCTCGCTGTACCGGGTGCTGCCGCGGGCCGTCGTCCGCCCCCGCCACGTCGACGAGATGGTGGCCACGCTGGAGGTCTGCCGCTCCCTCGGCGTGCCTCTGACGGCGCGCGGGGCCGGCACCTCGATCGCCGGGAACGCCGTCGGCCCGGGGGTGGTGCTGGACACCAGCCGGCATCTGTCCCGGGTGCTGGATGTCGACGCCGAGGCCCGGACGGCCACCGTCGAACCTGGTGTGGTGCAGGCCGCGCTGCAGGCCGCGGCGAAGCCGTCCGGGCTCCGGTTCGGGCCCGACCCGAGCACGCACAACCGCTGCACCGTCGGCGGGATGATCGGCAACAACGCCTGTGGCTCGCGGGCCCTGGGATACGGCCGGACTGCGGACAACGTCGTCGGCCTCGACGTCGTCACCGGCGCCGGCGAGCGGCTGCGGCTGGGCCCCGGTGCGCCCGGCGACGACGGCGTGCTCGCCGCCCTCTCCGCGCTCGTCGACTCCGAACTGGCGACCGTCCGCACCGAACTGGGCCGCTTCGGTCGCCAGGTGTCGGGCTACTCCCTGGAGCACCTGCTGCCCGAGCGCGGTTTCGACGTCGCCCGCGCCCTGGTCGGCAGCGAGGGCACGCTGGCGCTCGTGCTCGGCGCCACGGTGCGGCTGGTCACCGACGCACCGTTCCGCGGGCTGGTCGTCCTGGGCTATCCCACGATGGCCGACGCCGCCGACGCCACGCCGGCACTCCTGCCGCACTCCCCCACCGCCGTCGAGGGCCTGGACGCCCGGATGGTGCAGCGGCTGCGCGACGTGCCGGCCGCCGTTGTGCCCGAGCTGCCCCGCGGGGACGCCTGGTTGGTCGTCGAGCTCACCGGGGACAGCGTCGCGGAGGTGACCGACAAGGCCCGCCGGGTGCTCGCCGACGCGGGGGCGCTGGACGACCTCGTCGTCACCGACACCGCGGAGGCGGCGGCGATCTGGCGGATCCGGGAGGACGGCGCCGGGCTCGCCGCCCGCACGTCCGACGGGCATCCCGCGCACGCCGGCTGGGAGGACGCCGCCGTGCCGCCGGAGCGACTCGGCGACTACCTGCGCGAGTTCGAGGCGCTGCTCGACCAGCACGGCCTGCAGTGCGTTCCGTACGGCCACTTCGGTGACGGGTGCGTCCACGGGCGCATCGACTTCCCGTTCGGTTCCGGGGAGGACCGGGGCCGGGCGCGCTACCGCTCCTTCGTCGAGGACGCCGCCCGGCTCGTGGCGGGATACGGCGGCTCCCTCTCCGGTGAGCACGGCGACGGCCGGGCGCGCAGCGAGCTGCTCCAGCACATGTACAGCCCGGCGGCCCTCGGACTGTTCGAGCGGGTGAAGCAGCTCTTCGACCCCGCCGACCTGCTCAACCCGGGCGTGCTCGTCCGGCCGGCGCGGCTCGACGACGACGTCCGGATGGCCGCTGCCCCCGTCCTCCGGAACGGGCTCGCCCTGGCCTACCGGCACGACGGCGGGGACTTCTCCGGAGCCGTGCACCGGTGCACGGGCGTGGGCAAGTGCCGGGCCGACCTGCAGGCCGTCGGCGGCGTGATGTGCCCCTCGTGGCCGGCGACCCGGCAGGAGAAGGACACCACCCGGGGGCGGGCGCGGGTACTGCAGGAGATGCTCGCGCCCGGCGGTCCCGTCCGGGACTGGCGGTCGCCCGAGGTGCACGACGCCTTGGACCTCTGCCTGTCCTGCAAGGGCTGCTCCCGCGACTGCCCCACGGGCGTCGACATGGCCTCCTACAAGGCCGAGGTGCTCCACCAGTCCTACCGGCGCAGGCTCCGGCCCCGTGCGCACTACACCCTCGGCCGGCTCCCCCGCTGGGCCGATCTGGCCGCGCGGGCACCCCGGGTGGTCAACGCCGTACTCACCTCGCGCCTCGGCGGTCGGCTGGCGAAGTGGTCCGCGGGGATGGATCAGCGGCGCGACGTCCCCCCGTTCGCCCGGCGGACCTTCCGGCAGGAGTGGGCGGCGCGCACGCTCCCCACCGCGGACGGCGCACCGGTGGCGCTGTGGGTGGACTCGTTCACCGACCACTTCGCGCCGGAGGTGGCGCACGCCGCGGCCCGGGTGCTCGAAGCGGCCGGCTACCGGGTTCAGGTGCCCGGCGCCGACACCTGCTGCGGGCTGACCTGGATCACTACCGGCCAGCTGGACACCGCCCGGCGGATCCTCCGGTCGACGGTCGAGTCGCTGGCGCCGCTGGCCGACCAGGGCATCCCCATCGTCGGGGTGGAGCCGTCGTGCACCGCCGCCCTGCGCGGGGAGTCGCTCGAGCTGGTCGGCGGTCCGGCGGCCGAGCGGGTCGCCCGTGGCACCCGCACCCTGGCCGAGCTCCTCGCGGCCACCCCGGGATGGGAGCCGCCGTCGATGGCCGGCCTCGAGGTCGTGGCGCAGCCGCACTGCCACCACGCGTCGGTGATGGGCTGGTCGGCCGACGCCCGGCTGCTGGCGCGGGCCGACGCCCGGGTGACCCGGCTCGGCGGCTGCTGCGGCCTGGCCGGCAACTGGGGCGTGGAGCGCGGCCACCACGACGTCTCGGTGGCCATCGCCGGGCAGCAGCTGCTGCCCGCCGTCACCGGACTCGGGCCCGAGGCCGTCGTCCTCGCCGACGGGTTCTCCTGCCGCACCCAGCTCGACCAGCTCGCCGGCCGCCGCGGCCTGCACCTCGCCGAGCTCCTGGCCGAGCGGCTGCGCTGACCGCCGCCGCGGTTCTGCCACGATGCCCGTCATGGACCTCGAGGAGACCCTGCTGCCCGGCGTCGGTGTGCGCTACGAGGTGCGGATTCGAACGGGCGAGGTGCTCGGCATCGTCGTCCAGCGCGAGGGCGGGGCGGAGATCTCGGTGTACGACCGGCGCGACCCCGACCGCGTGCGCGACGTGTTCCGCCTGAGCCCCGAGGAGGCCGACGCGGTCGCGGAGGTGCTCGGGGCGCCGCGCCTGACCCAGCGCTTCGCGGACCTCTCCCGCGAGGTGCCCGGCCTGCGGTCGGCGCGGTTCCCGATCGCCCCGGGCTCCCCGTTCGACGGCCGCACCCTCGGCGACACCCGCGCCCGCACGCTGACCGGGTGCTCGATCGTCGCGCTCGTGCGCGACGCCGACGTCGTTCCCTCCCCCGGGCCGGAGCACGGGCTGCGTGCCGGCGACGTGCTGGTGGCCATCGGCTCGGCGAGCGGCCTGGAACAGCTGGACCGGCGACTGTCCGGCCAGGCCGACGGCTGATCGGGCCCTCCTCGGTGGACCACGTCGCCGCGCTCCTGGTCGAGCTCGGCCTGCTGTTCGTGGGGCTGTCGCTGCTCGGGCTGGCCGCCCGGCGCCTCGGGCTGTCACCGATCCCCTTCGTGCTGGTCGCCGCGCTCGCACTCGGGGAGGGCGGCGTCGTCCCGTTGAGCACCGCGGAGCCGTTCCTGACCGCGTCGGCCGAGATCGGCGTCGTCCTGCTGCTCTTCACCCTGGGCCTGGAGTTCTCCGCAACCGAACTGTTCGCGGCGTTCCGGCGGCACGCCCCGTCGGGTGTCGTGGACCTGGTCCTCAACGCGCCCCCCGGCTTCGCCGCCGGGCTGCTGCTGGGGCTGCCGTGGCAGGGTGCGCTGGCCCTCGCCGGCGTCACCTGGATCTCGTCGTCGGGGATCATCGCCCGGCTGCTCGGCGACCTCGGCCGGCTGGCCAACCGCGAGACCCCGGCCGTGCTCTCGGTCCTCGTGCTCGAGGACCTCGCGATGGCGCTCTTCCTCCCGCTGCTGGCGGTCGCACTGGCCGGCGCGGGGCCGATGTCGGCGCTGGGCGGGATCACGCTCGCGGTGGGTGCCGTGCTCGTGGTGCTCCTCGCCGCGCAGCGGCTCGGTCACCGGCTCGGCCGGCTGATGACCCACGACGACGACGAACAGGTGATGCTTCGGCTGGTCGGGCTGACGCTGCTCGTCGCGGGGCTGGCGCAGTCCGTCGGCGCCTCCGCCGCGGTCGGTGCGTTCCTGGTCGGGCTCGCGCTGCCGGCCTCCTTCGCCGACCGCGCCCGGGCCATCCTCAGCCCCCTGAGGGACCTCTTCGCCGCCACGTTCTTCGTCGCCTTCGGCCTGGCGACCGATCCGGGCGCGATCCTACCGGTGCTCCCTGCGGCCGTCGCCCTGGCCCTCGTCACGACCGCCACGAAGATCGCCACCGGCTGGTTCGCCGCCCGGCGCGATGGTGTGGGGGTGCCCGGCCGGTTGCGCGCGGGTACCGCGCTGGTGGCCCGCGGGGAGTTCTCCATCGTGATCGCCGGCCTGGCGGTGACCTCGGGGCTGCCGGAGATCGGGCCCGTGGCCACCGGCTACGTGCTGCTCCTGGCGGTGACCGGACCGGTGCTCACGCGGATCGCCGAGCCGATCGGCCTGCGCCTCGCGTCCGCGCCGTCGACCCGGTGAGCCCGCCGGGTCAGGCGGCGGCCTCGTCCCGGCGGCCCCGGGCGGCGGCGAGCACCGACGGCGTCAGCGCCGCCGCGATGCGCGCGTAGCCGGCCGACGAGGGGTGGAAGCGGTCGCTGGAGAACATCGCCGGATCGGCGGCGAACGCTCCGGCCACCTCGGCGGCCACTCCCGCGACCGATCCGCCCGCGGCCTCGACGACGGCCGCCTGCCGCTGTTGCAGCTGGACGCACGCGGCCCGGACGAGGGGGCGGAACGCCGGGGGGACGACGGGCACCATGGACATGTCCGGGGCGGGAACGGCGACGACGTCGGCGCCTCGCGCCCGCAGGGCGGTGACGGCTGCGGCCAGCGCGGCGGCCGCCTGCTCCGGAGGGACGAAGCGGGCCAGATCGTTCGCCCCGATCACCACGACGGCGAGGTCGGCGTCGAACGCCTCCGCGCGCCGGACCTGGGCGGCGAGATCGCCGGAGACGGCCCCGGGCACGGCCAGCACGCGCAGCTCGACGTCGAAGCCGTCGGCGGCCAGCTCGGCCGACAGCCGGCGCCCGAGCGTGTCCTCGGCACGGAGCGCACCGGTGCCGTAGGCGATGGAGTCCCCGAGGACGACGAGACGGAGAGGAGTGCGGGTCACACCCGCTCCAACGCCGCGAGACAACTCCGGATTTCCGGCGTCAGCGGCCGCGCCAGACCGGGAGCCGGCGCTCGGCGAACGCCGCCGAGCCCTCGCGGGCGTCCGCGGAGGCGAACACCGGGCCGACGACCTCGTCCTGCCGGTCCCACATCTCCTCCGGCGCCCAGCCCGGTGCCGACTGCACGATCTGCTTGGTCGCGGCCACGGCCAGCGGGCCGTTGGCGCCGATCACCTCGGCGACTTCCACGGCCGCGTCCAGCGCCGTCCCGTCATCGACCACCCGGTTCACCAGCCCGACCGCCGCCGCCCGCTCGGCGTCCATCGGCTCCCCGGTGAGCAGCAGCTCCAGAGCCACCGCCCGCGGCACCCGCTGCGGCAGCAGCAGCGCGGCACCCCCGGCGGCGACCAGGGAGCGCTTCACCTCCGGGACGCCGAAGCGGGCGCCCCGGCCGGCGACGACCAGGTCACAGGCGAGCACCAGCTCGAACCCGCCGGCCAGTGCCCCGCCCTCGACGGCCGCGATCAGCGGCTTGCCGGGCGGCGTCCGGGTGATCCCGCACAACCCCCGCCCTTCGATCGCCGGCGTCTCCCCGCGCAGGAACGCCTTGAGGTCCATCCCCGCGGAGAAGAAGCCCCCCGCCCCGGTGAGGACGCCGGCGCGCAGGTCGTCCGACGCGTCGAGCTCGTCCACGGCGGCCGCCACGTCGCGGGCGACCGCCGCGTCGAGTGCGTTGCGCGCCCGGGGCCGGTTGATGGTGACGACCTGCACGGCGCCGCGGCGCTCGACCATGACCGTGTCGTCCGCGCTGTCGGACATGTGCGCTCCTCCGGGAGACGGGCGCGGGGCCCGGGCCGCCGAATGGCTGCCCGGGCCCCGCGGTGTGGCCCCTGTGCAGTGTCCCGCCGCGAGCCTGCGAGCGGCGGGGGGCAGAGGGGTCCTCTGTCAGGCCTTCGGGCCACCTGCGGCGTAGACGACCTGGCCGGACACGAAGCCGGCACCCTCGCTGACGAAGAAGGAGACCAGGTGCGCGATGTCCTCGGGCTGGCCGACGCGGGCCACGGGGATCTGCGAGGCGGCGCCCTTGATGAAGTCCTCGAACGGGATGCCCATGCGCTCGGCGGTCGCCTTGGTCATCTCGGTCTGGATGAACCCGGGGGCGACGGCATTGGCGGTGACGCCGAACTTGCCCAGCTCGATGGCGAGGGTCTTGGTGAAGCCCTGCAGGCCGGCCTTGGCGGCGGCGTAGTTGGCCTGGCCGCGGTTGCCCAGCGCGGAGACGCTGGAGAGGTTCACGATCCGGCCCCACTTGGCGTCGATCATGTACTTCTGCGCCGCGCGGGTCATGAGGAACGCGCCCCGCAGGTGCACGTTCATGACGACGTCCCAGTCGGTCTCGGTCATCTTGAACAGCATGTTGTCGCGGGTGACACCGGCGTTGTTCACCAGCACGGTGGGGGCACCCAGCTCGGCGGCGACCCGGTCGACGGCGGCCTGGACCTGGTCGGCGTCACTGACGTCGGCGCCGACGGCCAGGGCGCGGCCACCGGCGGCCTCGATCGCCTCGACGGTGCTCTTCGCGGCGGCCTCCTCGAGGTCGAGGACGGCGACGGCGAACCCGTCCTGCGCCAGCCGGAGCGCCGTGGCCGCACCGATGCCGCGGGCCGCCCCGGTCACGATGGCCACCCGGGTACCTGCGCTTGCCTCGCTCATGAACGTTCCCTTCGAATCGGTTGCGGCTGCCGTTGCGGCGGGGGTTGATCCCGGCGACGGACCGGGAGCTGCGTCGGACACGTTACGTCCGGGCGTGCGGCGACCATCACACGGTGCGGTCCCGTCGCGTGTCAGGGCCAGATCGAGGCGACGATGATCACGGCGACCGCCAGCTGGACGGCGGCGCTGACCAGGCTGGCCGGGTGGAACTCGGGCTCCATCAGGTGCTGCCCCAGATGTCCGGGGAGGAGCACGTCCAGCGCGACGAACGCCACGGCCTGGAGCACGACCCCGAGGAGGCCGAAGACGACGGTGTAGAGGAGCGCCCGGCCGAACCCGCTGGTGGCGTTGGTCCAGATGCTGGCGAAGATGATCGCGCCCTGCCCGAGGAAACCCCCGGCGAGGGCGACGGCGGCATTGAGCGAGCGGTGCTCGGAGATGTGCCGGCCCAGGTTCCCCGGGGTGAGCAGATCGAGGGCGTAGAAGCCCACGACCAGCAGTGCGATGCCCACCCCGGTGTAGGCGGCGGCGAAGCCGATGCTCTCCAGCACGGGGAGGACCTCCGGACGGTGAGGTGACAAAGGGCCTGCCAGGTCTACCGCACCGACCCCCGGCGCGCACGGACCGGGCCTTTCACGCGCCGTCCGGAGCGCCTCCGCGGACGACGTCGATCCGGTCGAATCCCTCGGCGGTCGTGGGCGGCAGGAAGCGCGCCCGGGTCGCGAACACCCCCTGGAGCGGGACGCGCGCCCGCCCCTCCCGCACCTCGTTGCGTGCCAGACACAGCTCGGCCGGGGTGTCCATCCAGACCGCGCGCACCGGCACACCGGCGTCCCGGGCGGCGGCGATCAGCGGCGCCCGGTCCGCCGGCGCCGGATTGGTGTTGTCCACCACCACGCGGGCGCCGGCCGCGAGGAGTTCTGCGACGACGCGCCGCTGACGGCTCTCGCGGCGGCGGGCGTTCGGCCAGTGGTCCTTGCTCACGACCGTGTGGGTCCGGGCCAGGTGCCGGGCCACCCAGGTGGACTTCCCGCTCCCCTGGAGGCCGACCATCACCACCAGCTCCCCGCGCGGGCGGTCCGCGGTGGTCAGGCCGAGTGCCGCAGCGGCGTCACCGCGGCGTCGTCCTCCAGCGCCGCCCGCGGGGCGGGGTGCTCCACGAGTGCCAGCACCCGGCCGGCCATGAACCGCGCCGTGCGCACGGCCGTGCCCCCGCGGGTCGTCTCGGTCACCTCCACCACGCCACGCCCGTGGCTGACCTCGACCCGCCGCCCGGCGCGCGTCGCCTCGATGTCATAGGTGCGCGTGCTGCCGCCGGCGTCGATCACGACCTCGACCCGATCGCCCTTCATGTCCTGTCCCCTCCGCCGGGCGTCGGACGACGCCGTCGGCTTCGTGGGTACAACCTCCCAGACGGGGGTGACATTCCGGCGACACGCGTGCTGAGCTGGGCAGATGCAGGTTCTGACGGCGCGGGATCAGTGCTGTTCGGCCTCGGACGTCTGCGCGGCGCGACGGGGGTGATGGAGCCGGCGGACCGATGCCAACGCCGCTCGGCGGGCGTGCATCCGGCGCTTGGCGCGCATGGTCCGGGGCGCCCGCGGCTCCTCGCGCATCAGCGCGTCGAGCCAGTGCCCGCGCGGGTCGACGTCCACCAGCAGGGCCTTGACCAGCAGCGTCAGCGGGATCGCCAGCAGCGCACCGAGCGCGCCCAGCACCCAACCCCAGAACAGCAGGGCGACGAAGGTGACCGTCATCGACAACCCCACCGAGTCACCCACGAACCGCGGCTGGATCAGGGTCTGGACGACGAAGTTCAGCAGCGCGTAGACGATCACGATCGCGACCAGCTCCCCCCAGCCGCCGGCCAGCAGGCCGAGGATGGCCGGCGGCACGACGCCCAGGACGAAGCCGATGTTCGGCACGTAGTTGGTGACGAAGGCCAGCAGCCCCCACAGGCCCGCCGCCGGCACGCCGATGATCGCCAACGCGATCCAGTCGCCGACGGCCACGACGGCACCGAACACCGTGCTGACCAGCAGGTAGCTGCGCGTGCCCTGGGTGAACAGCGTCATCGCCACCGGTAGGTGGGGACGGTCCGCACCGACGAGGGCCATCCGGCGGGGGAAGCCGCTGGACTCGATCGCCATGAAGACCAGCGCCGAGAGCAGCAGGACCAGCGTGCTCGCCGCGCTGGTCAGCCGGGCGAGGACGTCGGTCGCCAGACCGACGAGCTGGCCGTAGTCGATCTGGCGGACGAGATCGGACAGCCGGCCGGACACCAGGCCGGCGTCGTTGAGCTCGTCGACGACGTCGTTGATGAGGATCTGCGCGCGTCCGGCGTAGTCCGGGAGCAGCGCGGCGAACTGGGCGGCGGACACCACCAGCAGCGCCACGAAAGCCAGGAGCACCGCCCAGACCAGCAGCAGGAGCACCGAGGTCGCCAGCCAGCGGGGCACGCCGACGCGGCGGAGCCAGCCCTGCACCGGCGCGAGCGCCACGACCACGACCAGGGCGAGGAACACGGGGGCGACCAGCCAGGCGACCGCGCGCAGACCCGCCACCGCGATGGTCGCCGCCGCGAGACCGGCCAGCAGGAGCAGCCAGCGCGGGATCCCGGGCGGCGGGGCCAGTGGCTCCGCGGCGGTCGAACCACCGGCGTTCCCGGCGGCAACCGCTTCCCCACCGCCCGGCGCCAGGTCGTCGGTCGCCACCCCGTCGTCCTCGGCCGGCACCAGGTCCTCGGGCGCCGACTCCACCGGCACCCCGTCCACGGGCGCCGAGTCGACGGGCACCCCGTCCACGGGCGTCGCCTCCACGGGCACCCCGTCCACGGGCGCCGAGTCGACGGGCTCCCCGGGCTCGGGCGCCGCCTCCACGGGCACCCCGTCCACGGCTGCCGAGTCGACGGGCTCCCCGGGCTCGGGGCGCGACAGCGCCCGGGGGCCGGTGTGGCCGGTCCCCGGCACGTCGGGTCGCACCGCCATGTCCACCCCTCCCCCCGGTCGTGCGTCCTGTCCTACACCGTGCCCGCATACGGGCCGGCGCGCCTACCGGGTGCTTCCCGGGGCGCTAGCGAGCCTCGAGCAGCTCCGCCATCGCCGGCAGCTCGAAGAACACCGCGGTGGCCCGCGCGCTGGGGGCGCCGGCGTCCGGGTCGGCACCGGCCTCGAGCAACCGGGACACGGTCTCGCTCGACTGCCGGAAGACGGCGGCGGCGAGCGCGGTCTGGCCGCGGTCGTTGGCCCGCGAGTGGTCCGCGCCCCGGTCGAGCAGAGCCGCGACCGTCTCGGGGTGCCCGTGGTAGGCGGCCAGGATCAGCAGCGTGTCGCCCTTGTCGTTGGTGAGGTTCACCGGGACGCCGGCGTCCAGGTACGCGGCCAGCTCCTCCGTGCGGCCACCACGGGCGAGGTCGAAGACCCGCCCGGCCAGTTCGATGACGCCCGGATCGATCGGCTCGCCTGTCACGCGCTCAGCCTAGGAGGACCCGGCGAGCTGGAGCTTCATGCCCTCGTGCGAGGCGACGAAGCCCAGTTCTTCGTAGAAGCGGTGCGCATCGGCACGGCTCTTGTCGGTGGTCAGCTGCACGAGGCCGCATCCCCGGCGCCGGGCCTCCTCCACCGCCCATCCGATCATCGCCGCGCCCAGCCCGTGGCCGCGGGCGCCCGCCGCCACCCGTACCGCCTCGATCTGCCCGCGCAGGGCACCGCGGCGGGCCAGACCCGGGAGGAACGTCAACTGCAGCGTCCCGACGAGGGCGTCGCCGTCCACCGCGGTGACCAACAGGTGGGCGGGATCGGCGTCGAGGAGGGCGAATGCCCGGCGATAGGGCGACAGGTCGCCGTCGGCCGACTCCCGGGTCGCCCCGAGGGGGTCGTCGGCCAGCAGCCCGACGAGCGCGGGGAGATCGGCGGCGGTCGCCCGCCGGAGCTCGATGGGTGTGCCGTCCACGGTCAGGGTCACGGGCAGCTCCACGCCGACAGTGTCGCCGAACCGGTCCGGGAACTCCGGGCCGGCTCGCTCAGCGGAGCGCCACCCGGTCGGTGAGCGCCAGGATGTGCTCCCACGCGTCGTGGCAGGCGTCGGCCCACTCACCGTGCGCCCGGTCGAGGAAGGAGTGCGGCGCGCCCTCGTAGACGACGGCGTCGACCTCGGCGCCGGCCGCGCGCATGGTGTCGGCCAACGCCAGCTGATCAGCCACCGGCGTCGCGGCGTCGGCGCCGGCGATCAGCATCACGGTGGGCAGGTGCGCCCGGCCCGCCGCGTCCCCGACGACCGACGGCTTGCCGTAGAAGCCCACGCAGCCGGCGAGATCGAGATCGCCGGCCGCCTGTCGCCAGGAGAGGCTGCCGCCGAGGCAGAAGCCGACCGTGACCACCGGCAGGTCCGCGCCGGCCCGCTCCCGCAGGTAGGCGATCCCGGCGGCGATGTCGGCGTCCATCGTCTCGGCGGTGGCCGCCTCGACGTGCGACCGCCACGCGAAGTCCGCATCCCGGACCCCGCCCTCGGCCACGCCGGCGGTCCGACCGAACCAGTCGATGGCCACGGTGGGCAGGCCGGCCTGCGCGAACTGGTCGGCGAGCGCCACGTAGAAGGGAAGGAGGCCTCGGACATCGGGCAGGAGCACGACCCCGGTCCCTGCCGAGGCCGCCGGTGCGGCGTACGCGGCCGAGAAGTCGGTGCCGTCCGCCGCGGTCAGCGTGAGGACGCCTCGTTCGGCGACGTCGCCGCGCCGGGGTGGCGCGGGCGGGCGGCTGTCGTGGTCGTGGCACATGCGCCCGGTTCTACCCGCGGGCCGGAGGGCCCGCCCGGTGAGCCGTTCAGCTGTCGGCGGCAGCATCCGCGGGCTGGGGGTCCCCGCCGAACACCCGGGTGGCCACCTCGCGGCGGGCGTCGGCCAGCCAGCCGTGCTGCTTGTCGGCCTGCGCGATCAGCCGCTCCAGCAGGCCGGCGTCGAGCCGGTGGTCCACTTCGGCGAGCGCCCGCAGGGTCTCGAAGCCGGCCCGCTTGGCCAGCACCGCGGTCGCGATGAACTCGAACTCGACCAGGTCACTGAGCGGGGAGCGGGACAGCACGCGCCCGTTGAGCTTGCCCCGGGAGAGCTTCTCCCCCACCCACGACGCCACCTGCTTGTACTGGCGGACCGGCAGGCCCAGCGCGGCCATCGAGGAGCGCAGTCTCGCCCGCTCCTCGCGCAGCTCGTCGAGCAGTTCCTCCAGCCGCGGCTCGTACGCGGTTCCCCGGTGCACGCCGAGCATCCGGCTGACCAGCTCGATCCCACCGGTGGCGGCGGCCAGGTGGTCGTTGCAGTAGATGCCGAGCAGGTCGGGGTTGCGGACGGCGCCGGCTGCGGGCGACTCGGACACGGGGCCTCCAGGGACGACGACGGGTCGTGGGCCATTCTGGCGTGCGGCTCCCCAGCCCGCTCCCCGCCCGATGAGCCGGTCGGGCTCGACGACGCAGTCCGGCCGATGCTCGCGGCCGCCCATGATCCCGTCGCCGTGGAGCCGGGCGTCGGGACGCCGACGGAGCTCACCCGCGCAGCAGGACCGCCACGCCCACACAGGCAGCAGCCCAGAGCCCGCTGGCCAGGGTTCCGACGATGAAGCGTTCCGCGGCCGCGGGCGCCCGCAGCTCGGCGAAGCGGCCCAGGCCCTTGACGGCGAGGACGACGGCGAGCCCCTCCGCCGAGCCGGCCAGCAGCGCCGCGGCGACGGCGGCCCGCTCGAGCACCCCGATCCAGGCGCCACCGCGGAGGATCGACGGATCCTGCGGTCCCCCCGCGACACCGACCGCGGCGGGGTCGGCCGCCCGGAGGACCAGGGTGGCGACCGGCCCGCCGCCCAGCACCGCGGCCAGGACGGCCGCGACGGTGACGCCCTGGAGCAGTCCCCCGGCCGGGTCGTCCGCGGCCCAGGCCAGGACGGCGGCGGCCGCCAGCAGGACGGCCAGGACCGCTCCGCCCCAGCGCGGGCGGACCCGCTCACCGCGAGCGGTCAGGGCGAGGCCACCGGCGGCGATGACGGCGAGCAGGACGAGGACGGCGACGCTCATGCGCGGTTCACCCCGCGGCCCGGCTCAGCAGACGGGCCGCCGTCGGCCGCAGTTCCCGTTCGAGGTCCCACAGCCCGGCGGCCAGCCGCTGCCCGACGGCCTGCCGGGAGATGCCGAGCGTCGTGGCGGCCTCGGCCTGGGTACGCCCGCCGCCGACCAGGGAGATCGCCTCCCACGCCTGCGGGCTGCGCCGGTCGACCAGGACCGCCAGCGCACTGAGCACGGCCTGCGCGTCACCCGCGTCGGCGGGTACCGCTCCGCGCACCGCGAGGCGGGACGGCCGCTGTTTCGCCGCGTCGACCGCCCGGCGGGCACTGAGGAACGCCTGCCCGGCCCCTGCCCGCGTGGTCGGCGGCAACGGTGTCTGCACGGGGCCGGCCCCCACCCCGATGCTCCAGCCGCCGGCCCGGACCAACCGCAGCACGACGTCGACCACGCGGTCGGGGTCGTCGAGCACACCTTGGAACTCGTCTCCGGCCGTCCGCTCGAATGCCAGCAGGGTCGGGACGTCGGCATTGAGCTCCTGGAGCGCGTCGGCGACCCGGTCCAGGGTCCGCCGACTCCCCTTTTGGTCCACGGTCAGCACGTAGGGCACCAGGCAAGCCTGACAGCTTTCTCTGGTCAAGGCAAGCCTCAGAGCTTGTCGGCCACCTCGGGCGGGAATCCTCCGGTCGCGATCGGACCCCAGCCGGTGATCGTGACGCGCATCAGCGACTTCCCCTGGCGGCTCATGGCCGCGCGGTACTCGTCCCAGTCCGGGTGTTCACCACTGATGGACCGGTAGTACTCGACCAGCGGTTCCACTGCCTCCGGCAGGTCGAGCACCTCCGCCCGCCCGTCGACCTGCACCCAGGCGCCGTCCCAGTCCGGGGACAGGACGCAGAGCGAGACCGCCGGGTCCCTCCGGGCGTTGGCCACCTTCGCCCGCTGCGGATAGGTCGAGACGACGATCCGGGACTCGGCATCCACGCCGTAGGTCACCGGCGAGAGCTGCACACCGCCCTCGCGGCGGTGGGTGAGCAGTACCGCCTGGTGCCGCGGGCGCAGGAAGTCCAGCAGGGCGTCGCGGTCAACTCGGTCGGCGGTCGCGGTCCTCGGCATGCCCGCGACGCTACGACGACGGGGCCTGCCCCGCCGTCCGGTCGGAAGCCGCCCGATGTGTTGTGATCACCGCATGAGGCTGCGCCTGCCCGGTCACGCGTCCGACCGCTCCGAGACCTCGGACCGGCCGGGCACGCGCAGGACGCCGTTCACCGGGGCGACCCCCGCCGAGGTGGGTGACGCCGTCACCCGGGCGCCCGCACCGCCCGAGGGCCGGGGGCCGAAGCTGCAGCGCGCCTCCCGCAACCTGGCCATCGCGTCGGCCCAGTTCCTGCTCATCGTCGCGGCCCTCGTCGTCCTGTTCTACGTCCTCGGCAGGCTGTGGTCGATCCTGCTGCCGATCGTGCTGGCTCTGCTCATCGCCACCGTCCTGTGGCCGCTCACCCGGTTCCTGCGCAGCCACCGCTGGCCGCCCGCGCTGGCTGCGGCGACGGTGCTGATCGGCTTCCTGGCGGCGTTCGTCGGCATCATCGCCGCCATCGCCCCACAGGTGGCCGACCAGGTCACCGAACTCGCCGACGCCGCCACGGCCGCCCTGCAGGACGTGCAGGAGTGGCTGCAGGGCCCGCCGCTCAACCTCGGCGAGGACCAGATCGGCGACGCCGTCGACTCGGTGATCAACTCCATCCAGGGCAACGCGCAGAACATCGCCGGCTACGCCCTCACCGGCGCCTCCGCCGTCGGCAGCGGCCTGATCAACCTGGTCCTGGCGCTGGTGCTGGTCTTCTTCTTCCTGAAGGACGGGCCGCGCTGGGTGCCCTGGCTGGCCGCCCAGACCGGGCCCCGCGCCGGCCGGCACGTCGCCGCCCTGTGCTACCAGACCTGGACGACGCTCTCGGAGTTCATCCGCCAGCAGGCCCTGGTCGGGTTCATCGACGCGTTCTTCATCGGTCTGGGACTCTGGATCCTCGACGTGCCCCTGGTGTTGCCGCTGGCGGTCCTGACCTTCTTCGGCGCCTTCATCCCCATCATCGGCGCGTTCGTCGCCGGCGCCTTCGCCGTCCTCATCGCCCTGGTCAGCAACGGCCTCACCACCGCGCTGATCGTGCTGCTCATCGTGCTGGTGGTGCAGCAGATCGAGGGCAACGTCCTGCAGCCGGTCATCCAGGGCCGCGGGTTCAACCTGCACGCCGCCGTCGTCATCCTCGCCGTCACCGCCGGCAGCAGTCTGGCGGGCATCATCGGCGCGTTCCTCTCGGTGCCGGTCGCCGCCCTCATCGCCGTGATCTACCGCTACGCCCGGGACGAACTCGACGAGCGCTCCCCTGAGATCGCCGACGACGGCACCCGCGCGGCGCTGATCGGCGACGAGTCCGGGGCGGCGGTGATCCAGGAGCCGGTCGCTCCACCCACCGGCGGCCCGTCGGAGGAACGCCCGGTCGGCTGACCCACCTCTCTCGGGGGGACGATGGGAATGCCGCGGCCTCCGTCGCGGCTGCACCGGTCGCGGCTGCACCCGGCCGCGACGTACGACATCAGGAGGTCCGACCGTGCCGCAGCTACCGGAGGAGCTCGTCGAGCTGCTCCCGGAGGCCGAGCCCTTCCTCACGCGGGAAGCGGCGGTCGGCGCGCCGGGCGAGCGCACTGGGCTGGTTCTGGTGCACGACCTGGCCGGGGAGTTCGACGCCGCGCACGCCGGCGCCCTGGCCGGTGCGCACCTGCTGGCCGGCCTGCCGCACGAGGTGATCGCACGGTTCGACGCCGACAGCCTCGTCGACTACCGCGCGCACCGGCCCCGGATGAGCTTCAACAGCGACCGGTACGAGTCCTTCGCCGCGCCCGAGATCCTGCTGTACGCCGTGGAGGACGACGCCGGCACGCCGTTCCTGCTGCTCCACGGGGCCGAGCCCGACTACGCGTGGGAGCGGTTCGTCGCCGCTGTCGCTCAGCTCGTGGACCGCCTGGGCGTCACCTCCGTCGTGGCGCTGCAGGCCATCCCGATGCCCGTTCCGCACACCCGCCCGGTCACGGTGACCGCCCACGCGACCCGACGGCAGCTGATCGAGCCCTATCCCGTCTACTGGGGCGAGATGCGCATCCCGGGGAGCGCCTCGGCCCTGCTGGAGCTCCGTCTCGGCGAGGCCGGTGTGGATGCCCTCGGTGTGGCCGCCCACGTGCCGCACTACCTGGCGCAGGCGACCTACCCGGCTGCGTCGCTGACCCTGCTCGAGCACCTCGAGCGATTGACCGGGCTGCACCTGCCGACCGAGACGCTCCGCGAGGCCGCCGAGGCCAACCGGACCGAGATCGACGAGCAGATCGCCCGCTCCCCCGAGAACACCGCCGTCGTGGCGGCCCTCGAGCAGCAGTACGACTCGTTCAGCGCCGCGCGGGAGGGCACCGACCTGCTCTCCGGCGGGGAGGTGCCCAGCGCCGAGGAGATCGGCGCGGAGTTCGAGCGCTTCCTCGCCGACCAGGACCGCAAGCGCCCCCGCGACTGAGGTCCTCCCGAGTGGGCCCCGGAGGGGTCCGCGCAGCGGCTCCGCTCGATTGCGACGTCACCGGTCCCGTCGCCGGGCCAGGCTGAGCGCGAGCGCTCCCAGCGCCCCGACGACGGCGAACAGGTAGAAGCCTCCGGGGAAGGCGTTCCCGGCGGCGAACAGGGCTCCCGTGATGACCGGCCCCACGATCGCGCCGATCCGGCCGGCACCGGCGGACCAGCCCAGCGCCGTGGCGCGCACCTGCGGCGGGTGGTTGGCGCTGACGAAGGCGTAGACCAGCACCTGCGCGCTGAACACGAAGCAGCCGGTCAGGAAGACCATCACGTAGATCCCGGCGATCGGCAGCCGGATCGACAGCAGCGCCAGGAAGACCGCGGCGCCGGCGAACCAGGCCACTCCCGCCGCGCGGGCGCCGATGCGGTCGGCGACGGTTCCGGCGACGAGCAGGCCGACGACCGCCCCCACGTTGAGCACGACGAGGAAGGCCAGTGCCGCGCCGAGCTCGTAGTCGGCCTCCCGCATGATCGTGGGCAGCCAGTTGTTCAGCCCGTACACCAGCAGCAGGCCCATGAACGACGTGACCCCGATGACGACGGTGTTGCGCACGTAGCCGCTGGAGAACAGGGTCCGCACCGTCGCGCCGGCGCCCTCCCCCGCATGCGGAGCGACGGGGGCCTGCGGGCTCTCCAGCTCCAGCCCGTACCGGCGAGCGACCTCCTCGGCCTCGGAGCGGCGCCCGTGGGCCACCAGCCACGACGCCGACTCGGGGAGCTCACGGAGCATCAGGGGCACCAGCACCAGCGCCGGGAGCGCGCCGATCACGAACATCCACCGCCAGCCCAGCTCCGGGATGACCACGATCGCCAGGGCCGCGGTCGTGACGGCCCCGACGTGGTAGCCGGTCATGATCGTCGTGGTGGCCCGGCCGCTGCGCCCGGATCGGGTGAACTCGTTGACCATCGCGATCGCGGTGGGCAGGCAGCCCCCGAGACCGACACCGGCGAGGAACCGAAGGACACCGAACACGGTCTCGTTCGGGGCGAACGCGCACAGCAGCGTGAAGAACGAGAACGAGACCACCGCGCCGATCAGCGCCTTGCGGCGGCCGACCAGGTCGGTGAGCGTGCCGATCGTCAGCGCCCCGATCATCATCCCGACCAGGCCGATGGTGATCACGAAGGTCGTGCCGGCTCCGCTGAGCCCCCACTCCTCCGGCTGCTGCAGGGTGGGAACGACGGTACCGACCACGACCAGGTCGAAGCCGTCGAGCAGGACCGCGATCCAGCACAGGGGCGCGACCCAGCCGGCTGCCCGTGCAGCGGTCGGGGCCGAGGGTCCGGTCACGGGGGTGGAGCTCACGTCGTCTCCCTGGGGTCTGCACTGACCGACGTCCAGACCGTAGGCGACGCCCCGCGGTGCCCCGGCCCGGCCCTCCGGCCGGCGGAAGGCCGCACGAGACAGCGGGCCGCGACCGGAGATCCGGTCGCGGCCCGCCGGCCGTGCTGTGGTGCTGTCGGTCAGCCGACGACCACGTGCTCGTTGGGCACGCAGTGCGTCATCGTCAGCCCGGTGACGTCGCGCGGACCGTTCTTGCCGAGGTCGGCCGCGCGGGCCAGCTCCTCGTCGTTGAGCGTCTGCGTCTGCAGCGGCTCCAGGTCGCGGACGTCGTCCGCGGTGATGCCGAGCCCCTCCCCGACGCGCTGGCCGAGCTCGTCGTCGCACATGAAGAAGTGCCAGACCATCCGCTCCTGGACCTCGCGGACCGCTTCGCCGATGTTGTCGACCAGGTTCTTCACCAGGTCGTCCTTCTCCCACTGCTCCATGAGCTGGTAGCGCTGCCCGGCCTGCGTGTAGTCGTTGGTCCGGGGGATGCGCTTGCGGGTGAGCCGGCCGACGATCTCCGGGCCCTGCTCGTCGTGCGTCGGGTACTGCGCCTCGCGCAGACCGCCGGTGATCGACGGCTCGTAGTTCACGTGCGGGTTCTGGTTCCGGGCCAGGTCCACGCCGTAGGACATCTGCCCGCCGCGCTGGTTGGTGTAGACCGTCGCGTTCTTCGCCGAGTTGATCGGCAGCTGCAGGTAGTTGGGCCCCACCCGGTAGCGCTGGGTGTCGGAGTAGGAGAACGTCCGGCCCACGAGCATCTTGTCGTCGGAGAAGTCCAGCCCGTCGACGAGGACGCCGGTGCCGAACGCGCTCTGCTCGTTCTCGTTGTGGTGGTCGCTGATGTTGCGGTTGAGCGTCATCGTCCCGACGAGCTTGGGCTCGAACTCGTTCTCCGGCCACACCTTGGTGTCGTCCAGCGGGTCGAAGTCCAGCTCGGGGTGCTCGTGGTCGTCCATCATCTGGACGTAGAGGTCCCACTGCGGGTAGTCGCCGCGCTCGATGGCCTCGTAGAGGTCCTTCGAGGCGTGCCCGAGGTCGTTGGCCTGGATGGCGGCGGCGTCCGCGGCGGTGAGGCTCTTGACGCCCTGCCTGGGGAGCCAGTGGTACTTGACCAGCTTGGTCTCGCCCTGAGCGTTCACCCACTTGTAGGTGTTCACGCCGAAGCCCTGCATGTGCCGGTAGTCGGCCGGGATGCCCCGGGGACTGAACAGGTTGACCAGCATGTGCATGGCCTCGGGGGTCTGCGACATGAAGTCGAAGATCCGCGCCGGCTCCTGGCGGAAGGTGATCGGGTCCGGCTTGAGGGAGTGGATGACGTCGGGGAACTTGATGGCGTCGCGGATGAAGAACACCGCGAGGTTGTTGCCGACGATGTCCCAGTTGCCGTCCTCGGTGTAGAACTTCACCGCGAATCCACGGGGGTCACGGGCGGCCTCGGAGGAGTCCCGGCCGCCGATGACGGTGGAGAAGCGGATGGCGAGGTCGGTCTTCTTGCCCGGGGTGTTGAAGAGCTTGGCGCGGGTGTAGCGCTCGATGGGCTCGTCGCCCCACTTCCCGGTCGCCTCGAACTCGCCGTAGGCGACGAAGCCGCGGGCATGCACCACGCGCTCGGGGATGCGCTCGCGGTCGAAGTGGCTGATCTTCTCGAGGAACTGGTAGTTCTCCAGGGTAGCGGGGCCACGGGCGCCCACCGTCCGCTGGTTCTGGTTGTCGTAGACCGGGTGCCCCTGACGGTTGGTCAGGACGGCGCGGTCGGCCTCGCTCGGGGCCGGGCCCTGCGATGCGACGTCGGTCATGAAGATGCTCCTCCTGGGATTTCGTGCTCATCGATCTGCACTGACTCTGGTGCTGCCTCTGCCTGACAGCCGCGGCACAACCCCCAGAACACGACCTCGGCCTCGTCGACGACGAAACCGGAGGTGTCCGAGGGGCTCAGACACGGGGCCGCCCCGACGGCGCAGTCGACATCGGCGACCGCGCCGCAGGAACGGCAGACCAGGTGGTGGTGGTTGTCGCCCACCCGCAGCTCGAAGAGCGCGGGGGAGCCGGCGGGCTCGATCCGGCGGGCGAGCCCCACGGAGACCAGTGCCTCGAGCACCCCGTAGACCGTCTGCGGAGACAGCGTGGGGTGCTGGGCCCGGGCGCCGGTGACGACGGTGTCGGCATCGGCGTGGGGATGCGTGGAGAGGACGTCGAGCACCGACAGCCGGGGCCGGGTGACCCGCAGCCCGACCGCACGGAGCTGGTGTCCCCACGTCGTCTCCATCGGGTGCCACTCAACCCCGTTGTTTTGAACTAGTCAACTTAAGGACCCCCTGCCCCCACCACTCACAGCTCGCGGCGGACCCCTGCAGGGGGCCGAAGATCCTCAGGCGAAGACGATGGTGCGGGGCCCCTCGACGATCACCCGGTCCTCGACGTGCCAGGTGACCGCCTGGGCGAGCACCTGCCGCTCCACGTAGCGGCCCACCCGCCGCATGTCCTCGACGGTGGCGCGGTGGTCGACGCGGGCGACCTCCTGCTCGATGATCGGGCCGGCGTCCAGCTCGGGCGTCACGTAGTGGGCGGTGGCTCCGATGAGCTTCACCCCGCGGTCGTGCGCGGCCTGGTACGGGTTCGCCCCGACGAAGGCCGGCAGGAAGCTGTGGTGGATGTTGATCAACCGCTCGGGGAAGCGGTTGCAGAAGTCCGCCGAGACGATCTGCATGTAGCGGGCCAGCACGACCAGATCGACCTCGCCCACGAGCTCGAGGGCGCGCGCCTCCGCCTCGCCCTTCGTCTCCGGGGTCACCGGCACGTGGTGGAACGGGATGCCCGCCGCCTGGGCCACCGGCTCGAGGTCACGGTGGTTGGAGACGACGCAGGCGATGTCGGCCCGCAGGTCACCCGCTCGCACCCGGTAGATCAGCTCCTGCAGCACATGGTCGGTGCGGCTGACGAAGACGGCGAGGGTCGGCCGATGGCTGGCCTCGGTCAGCCGCCAGACCATCCGCCACTCCCCCGCCAGGACGGTCAGTCGCTTCTCGAGCTCCGCCCGACGCCCGGCCAGCCCGGCGAGGACGAACTCCAGACGCAACGTGAAGATGCCGCCGCTCGGGTCGGAGGAGTGCTGCTGGGAGTCGGTGATGTTCGCACCGAACTCCGTCATCACGCCGCTGAGCGCGTGCACGATCCCCGGCCGGTCAGGGCAGCGGACGACCAGCCGCCCCACATCGGTGAAACGGGGGCCGTTCGGACCGGGCGCGACCATGCGGGGAATCGTTACAGATCGCGATGATCCGCTGGCCAGTGGCTCGGGTCAGACCTCGGGCAAGGGTGCGCTCGTGGCACCCGCTATGTCGAACAGGTCGCCGTACTCCTCGGCCCGCGCCAGCACATCGTCGGTGGTGAACCGCAGCGAGGCCGGGTCGGCGCCCTCCCGGACGGCGTCGACCTCGTCCCAGCCGATGGGCGTGGACACCGTGGCGCCGGCCCGGGCCCGCAGCGAGTACGGGGCGACGGTGGTCTTGGCCGGGTTGTTCTGGCTCCAGTCGATGAGGACCTTGCCCGGCCGCAGCACCTTCTCCATCCGCCAGACGACGTCATCGGGCGTCTCGGCGGAGAGCTCCTGTGCCAGGGCCTTGGCATACCGGCTGGGGTGCTCGCGGTCGGTCGGCGTCTCGATCGGCGCGTAGACCTGCATCCCCTTGGAGCCCGAGGTCTTCACGACCGGGTCCAGCCCGTCGGCCTCGAGCCGGACCCCCAACCGCTCGGCGACGGCGCAGCACTCCGCGATGCCGGTCTCGGGACCGGGATCCAGGTCCAGCACCAGCAGGTCCGGCAGGGCCGGCTGCCCGTCGTCGTCCACCCGCCACTGGGGCACGTGCACCTCCAGCGCGGCCAGGTTCGCCGCCCACGCGAGGTCGGCGACCGACTCCAGGATCACCATGTCGAGGGTCTCCCGGCCGCGGGAGCTGCCGGGGCTGGGGATGGTCACCCGCCGGACCCAGTCGGGAGCGTGCCGGGCGCTGTTCTTCTCGAAGAAGGCCTGCCCCTCGACACCGTCGGGCCAGCGCGTGAACGTCACCGGCCGGCCGGCCACGTGCGGCAGGAGCACCGGCGCGATGCGGACGTAGTAGTCGATGACCTGCGCCTTGGTGAACCCCACCTCGGGGAACAGCACCTTCTCGAGGTTGGACACCTGCAGCGTGCGCCCGTCGATCTCCACCCGCTGGCGCTTCACGGCGTCACCGGCTCGGGGCCGCGGGGTGCTCCGCTGCTCGCTCCATGGCCCTGCCCGCTCACGGCTCGACCACCACGTCGTCGGGCTCCAGGTCGTCGCGGATGCCCTTCCAGGACGGATGCCGCAGCCGCCCCTCCGCCGTCCAGACGGCGTAGGCGACCTCGCCCACCAGGTCGGGTTCGATCCAGTGCGCGTCCCGGGTGACCTCGCGCGGGAGGGTGCCGTGGAACGGCGACGTCGTCCGCGCGGTGAACATGCGCTCCAGGTCCCGCAGCGCCTGGTCGGTGAAGCCGGTGCCGACGTGCCCGGCGTAGATCAGCCGTCCCTCGTCGTCGGGGACGCCGAACAGCAGCGACCCCACTCCCCCGGCCCGCCGGCCCTGGCCGGGTCGCCAGCCGCCGACCACCACCGACTGGGTGCGGACGTTCTTGACCTTGCGCCAGTCGAGGCTCCGCACCCCGGGCCGGTAGGCCGAGCCCAGCCGCTTCGCGACGACGCCCTCCAGTCCGTTCTCCACGCTCGCGGCGTGCACGCCCGCCCCGCTCCCGCGGAACCAGGGCGTGGTCACCCACCGGTGCCCCGTGAGGCCGAGCGCGTCCAGGCGCTCCCTCCGCTCGGCGTAGGTCAGGGCGGTGAGGTCCTCGCCGTCCCACGAGAGCAGGTCGAACACGAGGAAGGTGACCGGCTTGGCAGCGGCCAGCCGCGGCACCTCGGGGCCGGTGCGGTGCATCCGGTTCTGCAGCGCGCCGAAGTCCGGGCGCCCCGCTCCGTCCATGGCGACGATCTCGCCGTCGACCACGGCGTCGTGCCCGGCCAGCGCCGCGGGGAGCTTCGACACCTCCGGATAGCGGACCGTGATGTCGGTGCCCTTGCGCGAGGTCAGGCCGAACACCCCGCGGTGCACGGCGGCGACTGCCCGGACGCCGTCCCACTTGAACTCGTAGCCCCAGTCGGCGTCCTCCGCGGCCGGCGGCAGCTCTCCGGTCGTGGCCAGCATCGGCAGGGGCACCTCCGGCAGCTCGGCAGTCGGCTCGGTGGCACGGGTGGCGTCGAGCTTGCGGATGTTCCAGGTGCCGTCGTCCAGCCGGAAGAGCACGTAGCGCCCGGCGAGGCGCGTGCCGTCGAAGGTGACGGTGATGTGGTCGTCGGCCCACTTCTCCGTGGCGTAGTGGCCGGCGTCCCAGACGGTGACCGACCCGCCGCCGTACTCACCGGCGGTGATCGTCCCGGCGAAGGAGGCGTACTCCGGGGGGTGGTCCTCGGTGGGGACGGCGAGCCGGCCGGGGCCCTGTTCGACCGGCGGCCCCTTCGGCACCGCCCAGCTCTTCAGGACGCCGTCGCGCTCCAGCCGCAGGTCCCAGTGCACCCGCTCCCCCGCCCCTCGGGGGGTGTGGTGCTCCTGGACGACGAAGGTGTCGCCTCGGCCCTCCGGCAGTGCGCTGCCCGCCGGCGGGACCGGCTCCGCGGTCCGCGCCGGGTCGCGCTTGGCGCGGTACTCGGCGAGCGGGTCGGCCGCGCGGCCGCGCGGGCGGGCGGGCACGTCAGGCGCTGCGGCGGGCGCGCTTGGCCGGCGGCTTGTCCGCCGCCTTCTTCGCCGCCGGGGCCTTCTTCTCGGTCGTCGTCTTCGTCGTCGTCTTCGTCGTCGCCGGCTTCTCGGCCGCCGCCTTCTTCGCCGGCGCTGCCTTCTTCGCCGGGGCCGCCTTCTTGGCCGGCGCCCGCTTCGCCGGGGCCTCTGCCGCCGGAGCTTCCTCGGCGGCCGGGTCGTCGTTCGCGGACGCGCCGCCGCGAGCCCTCTCGACGCTGCGGCGCAGGGCGCTCATCAGGTCGACGACCGCGCCGCCGGCATCCTCCACCTCGGGGACCGACTGCACCTCGCCACCGCTCTGCTTGGCCTCGAGCAGGGCGGTCATCGCCTCGCGGTAGCCGTCGGTGAACTCGCTGGGGTCGAACTCGCCGGTCATCGAAGCGATCAGCGCCTCGGCCATCTTCAGCTCCTGCGGCCGGACGCTGATGTCCTTCTCCAGGAAGCCGAAGTCGGGCCGACGGATCTCGTCGGGCCAGCGCATCGTGTGCAGCACCAGGATCCCGTCGCGCACGCGCAGCGCCGCCAGCGACTCCCGCTGCCGGATGGCGATCTTGGTGATCGCGACCTGGCCGGCGTTCTCCAGCGCGTCCCGCAGCAGCACGTAGGGCCGCGCCGCGGGGCCGTCGGGCTCCAGGTAGTAGGTCTTCTCGAAGTGGATCGGGTCGATCTCGTCCTGGTCGACGAACTGCAGCACCTCGATCTCACGCCGCGTGCTGAGCGGGAGCTCCTCGAAATCCTCGTCGGTGAGGATCACGACCTGGCCGTCGGGCAGCTCGTAACCCTTGGCGATGTCGCTGTACTCGACCTCTTCGCCGTCGATGGAGCAGACCCGCTTGTACTTGACCCGTCCGCCGTCGGTCGCGTGGACCTGGTGGAACCGGATGTCCTTGTCCTCGGTCGCCGAGTACAGCTTCACGCCGATGCTGACGAGGCCGAACGACACGGCCCCGCGCCAGATCGATCGCATGCCTGCCCCTTACCCGTTCGGGCTCCGGACCCCGAGCCCCGTGACAACCCGTGATCGGGTCAAGATCGCAGGATAAGGGCGGGTGGGTCCCCGTGGCAGTTCGGACGGTGCGCGCCCTCCCCCGGTCGGAGGACACGCCCACCCGGGGAAGGGACGGCGAACGCGGACCGCGCCACCCCTCGACGGGACGGGCGGAGACCCTCATTCTCCCCCGTCGTCGTCATTCGTGGCGGGCGCCAGCGCACCGTTCTGGATGGCGTCGTACACGAACTGGAGGACGTCGGAACCGGCCACCATCGTCATGGTCAGGGCCGCCAACCGGGTCGCCTTCGGGGCGGTGACGTAACCGAAGACGAACCCGGTGCCCACCCACTGGGCCAGGCAGAACGGGCAGGTGAGCAGCTCGCCGATCGCGTGCTTCATCCCGCCGTGCTCGCGCACCTCCTCGGCGACCTCGGCGTGGCCCGAGGCACCCTCGAAGCGGGTGAAGGGTGCGCGGATGGGACTGGTGACCGGGTCCTTGGCGATCCGGCGGGCCAGCCGGAAGGTGGCGACGGTCAGCAGGGCGGCGTCGCCCAGCGGGATCCGCTCGGGCAGCTCCCGGCCGGAGGCCCGCACGGCCGCCCCGGCCGCCACCACGAGTCCGGCGTAGACGCCCATCGCCCCCAGGTCGCCGGCCAGTGGGCGCGGTTCGCCGTTGGTGTACTCCCGCTTCTGCGTACGGGCCCACCGGCGAACAGGGGCTGCGATCCGCTGGACCTCGTCTGCGATTGCCATGCCGTCGAGCTACCCCCGGCGCGGCAGGTGCATGCCCCGGCCGCCGCGCCGTGGGTCGACCCACACCCGCGCATGGGCCGGCAGGCCACGGGTAGGGCGAACGCAGACGCCGGTCGCCGACCGGCTCCCCGTCCCACTGAGCCCCGGCCGGTGCGGACCCGAGGCACAAGGAGGCCACAGCGATGACGCAGCCCGAGGGCCAGACCGCCCGAGACATCTTCCCCGAGGACGACGGGATCCCCGATGTCTCGCAGGACGACTCGCCCACCCAGGAGCAGGCCGAGGACCCCCAGTTCGCGCCGATGCCGGGCGAGCGGGCGAACGCGACGGTCGACTTCGGGACCACCGCGTTCGAGCAGTCCCAGGGCGAGTCCCTCACCGGACGGCTCGAGCGGGAGGTGCCGGACGACGCGCTCGACATCCGCCCGGCCGAGGATCCCGACCGCGAGGTGGGTCAGCTGGAGCAGGACACCTCGACCTCGCCGGTGAGCGATTCGGGCACCAACCGCACCGCCGACGACATCGAGGCCACGTCCGACGTCTCCGTCGGCGGCGAGGGGCCCGAGGAGGGCGCCATGCACCTCACCGAGGGCTGACCGGCGCACCGGCACACCACCGACCATCCCCGCCCCCCGCTGGGGGGCGGGGTTGGCGCGTCCGCGATCGGTTGTCTACGTTGTAATCACGGTTCAGCAGGCAGCCGCGCCGTGCCGGTGATGGAAACACCGGCACGCGACATGTTCACCACCTGCGGGATCGGGGACGACGAGCCCCCGGACCGCACAGCGGTAGATTGTCCGAGCGGCCACCGCCGCCGGGAAATGCCGCCGAGAGGAGCCACTGTCCGTGACCACTTCCGACCTGCCCGCCGAGGGGCAGCCCGACGTGTCGACCGAGGGCACCGAGGCACCCTTCGACGACGTGATCACGCTCTCGACCTCCACTGAGGATGGCGTGGCCACGGTGACGGTCGTCGGCGAGGTGGACACGTTCACCGCACCGGTGCTCCGTTCGACCCTGGACGGCCAGCTGGAGCAGCAGCCGCGGGAGCTGGTCATCGACCTCTCCGGCGTGCAGTTCCTCGGCTCCGCCGGGCTCGCCGTCCTCGTCGAGACCCAGAAGTCCGCCCGGGCGCGCGAGGTCGCCCTGCGACTCATCGCCACCACCCGCGCCGTCACCCGCCCGCTCGAGGTGACCGGGCTGATCGACCTCTTCACGATCGCCGACAGCACCGCGCGCTGAAGAACGACTCCCTGCCCCCACCCCTGCAGGGGGCCGACGACGAAGGGCTCCGCCGTTTCGGCGGGGCCCTTCGTCGTTGCCTGGAACGGTCGGGCTCCGCGACTCCAGCCCGGTGGTCGCCGCCCCGGCGGCATTTCCCCGGGGTGAAGACGACGAGCCTGGGGTGACGCGTCCGGCGTCGGGACCTCAGGCGGACAGCAACTGGCAGACGGCGGCCTCGAGCACCTTCTGGGTGTCGCGGTCGGCCTCGGCCTCCTCGGCCTCCCGCAGCACGTGGGCCACGGTCTCCCCGTTCTCGAACCTGTCGACCACGCGCGGGTCGACGTAGCTGGCCTTGCACACCGCCGGCGTGTTCCCGAGCTGCTCGCTGACCTGCTTGTAGGCGGCGCTGACCACCTTCTTGCGAGCTGTCCTGCTGGCCGGCGGCGGAACCTCCGCCAGTGCGGCCGCCATGAGGACGGTGGCCGTCCAGGTGCGGAAGTCCTTGGCGGTGATCTCCGCGCCGCTGATCTCCTTCAAGTAGGCGTTGATCTCGCCGCTGGTCACGTCGCGCCATTCGCCGTCCTCGATCTGGTAGGCCAGCAGATCCTCACCGGCGTCGACCGGGCGTTCCAGGAGCTGCCGGACGACCGTGGCCGTCGGCCGGTCGGTGATCTCGACCTCGCGCTCGATGCCGCCCTTGGCGGTGTAGGAGTAGAACGTGCGCTCGCCCCGGACCGAGACGTGGTCGCGCTTGAGCGTGGCCAGCCCGTAGGTCCCGTTCTCCTCCTCGTACTGCTCGCTGCCGACGCGGAAGGCTCCCAGGTCGAGCAGCCGGATGGCGGTGGCCAGCACGCGGTCGCGGTTCAGGCCGCGGGTGCGCAGTCCCGCCTGGACGGCGTCCCGCACGTCCGGGAGCTGCTGGGCGATCTCGAGGACGCGCTCGTGCTTCTCCGCGTCGCGCCGCGCCCGCCATTCGTCGTGATAGCGGTACTGCCGGCGACCCGCGGCGTCCACACCGGTGGCCTGGATGTGCCCGTTGGGCCAGGGGCAGATCCAGACGTCCTTCCACGCCGGCGGAATGGCCAGCGCCCGGATGCGGTCCAGCCGGTCGTCCCGGATGAGGACGCCCTCGGTGTCGTAGTAGGCGAAGCCGCGCCCGGCCCTGCGGCGCCGATAGCCGGGGCCGTTCACGTCGCTGCGCCGAAGTCTCACGTCGGGGGAATGTGCACCCGACCGGTTCCCCAAACAGGGGTGGGGGTGGCGCTCCCTCGGACGAGCGCGTCAGCGCAGGTCGACCAGTCCGCCCAGGCCGCTGATCTCGAGGATGTGCCGGGTGATGCCGCCGTCGGGGGCATGGACGACCAGGCGCCAGCCCTCGTCGCGTCCGATCCGGGCGATGGCCAGCACGACCCGCACCGCGGCACTGCTGAACAGGGACACGCCGCCGAGGTCCAGCTCGACCCGACCGGTTCCGCCGTGGCTGGCCTCCAGCAGGCGGATCCGCATCTGCTCGGCGCCCAGCTCGTCCACCGCGCCACTGGCCCGCACCACCGGTCGGGGTCCTCCCCGGTCCACCGTCACCGTGGCCGCGCTGGCGACCGAGGGCCGGTCCTCGTCCACCTCCGGGCTGCGCCGAAGCCGCAGGCTCAAGGTCACCGTCGTCCCCTTCTCCTCCTCCTCGAGGACGACGCCGTCGACGAGCTGCCGCATGATCAACAGGCCGCGCCCCCGGTCGCCGGGGTCGCGGTTGGGGGGACGCCACGTGCCCTCGTCGCGCACCGTCACGGTGAGGACGCCGTCGACGTCCACCCGCGCGGTCACCGACATGGGACCCGGCTCGGACCCCCGGTAGGCGTGCTCCGCGGCGTTGGCGCAGGCCTCTCCCACCGCCACCATCGCCCCGACGCGGTCCTGCTCGCCCATGCCGAGGGTGGTGAGCCAGCTGTTCAGCCGGCGCCGCACGCCGGGCAGCGCCGCGGGGTCGGCGATCAGATCGAGCTGCAGCGGCTCGAGGGTGTCCTCGCGGCGGTGGGCAACCAGTACGGCGACGTCGTCCAACCAGCCATCCGGGGTGCGGACGCCCTCGGCGATCGCCGAGGCGAGCTCGCCCGAGGCGTCCGGCGCCAGGGCGTCCGGGCTCGCGAGCACCGACGTCGCTGCTTCCGCGAGCCGGTCCAGCGCGGCCGAGGCCTCCGGGCCGGGGCCCGCGACGGCACCGTTGGAGAACAGCACGAGCGTCGACCCTTGGTCCAGCACGTGCCGCGAGACGGTCGTCGGGGTGCCGGGCAGGCTGCCCAGCGGCGGGCGGGGCGGAACGGGCAGGAAGGACGCCGTCCCGTCAGCCCCCACCACCAGCGGCGGCGGGTGCCCGGCCGCGGCATACACCAGATCACCGGTGCCGGCATCGAGCACGCCGTAGAAGACCGAGGTGCCTTCGACGTCCTCCATCTGCGCGGCGAAGGTGTCCAGGGCGGCGAGGACCGCGGCGGGCGAGGGGTCGCGCAGAGCCGACGACCGCATCGCCCCGCGCAGGCGGCTCATGGCCCCGGCCGCTGGGACACCGTGGCCGACGGCGTCGCCGACGACCAGCGCCACGCGGCCCGAGCCGAGCGCCACCGTGTCGTACCAGTCACCTCCGGCCGCCCGGACCGCGGAGGCGCGGTGGTAGCTGCCGGAGAGACGCAGGTCGGGCAGAAGGGGCAGGGAAGGCGGGAGCAGGGACAGCTGGGCCTGCTCGACCCCGTCGGCGGGGAGGCTGGGCCACAGCGAGGTGTCGGTCGCGGCGTCCTCGGATTCCAGGACCAGGAGCACGCCCGGCCCCCCGGCGACCTGCATCGGCCGCGCCATCACCGTCGCCGCCGGCCCGCCGCGGCCCAGTGGTCCGCAGATCGTCTCCGCCTGGCCGGTCCGCAGCACCTCGTCGAGCACGTCGGTCACCGGTCGACCGTCCACGACGGGCAGCTGATCGCGGGCCGTGCCGAGGTCCCGTGCCCGGGCGTTGGCCCAGATGGGTTCGGCAGCCGTGGCGTCGAGGACGTAGATGGCCGCGGGAGCGGTCTCCATGGCGGCGACCAGCGCACTGGCTCCCTCGTCCCGGGCGGTTGCGGGGAGGGGTGGCGGGATGCTCGGGCTCGACGTCATCTTGAGCCAGCCAATACCAGCGTTCGGGCCCCGGCAACCGCGACGACGCCTACCGTGGTGCCGTGGTGACCACCACGTTTGAGCTGTCGAGCACCCGGGGTAAAACGCCGCGGTTGAGCGCAACCCGGTGCGTCCGGACGCGCCACGACGGGCCCCGACCGGGCCCGGCAGGATGGACCGCGGCGACTCGATGGACGGGCCGACGGCAACGAAGGAGCAGACGACGGATGGTGGACTCGAGGGGCGCCCTTGCGCAGGACGGGCGACGCGCGGAGAGGTTGGAGCTGCGGGTGCCCACCACGGCGACCCAGTTGCCTGCGGTACGTGCGATGGCCGGTGACCTCGCGATCCGGATGGACTACGACCTCGACGCGGTCGAGGACCTTCGCCTCGCGGTGGACGAGGCCTGCGCGACGCTCACCCAGATCGCTGCGTCCGACGCCCCGCTCACGGTCATCTTCGAGACGACCCGGGCGGGACTGCACATCGAGGCGTGGGTGCCCACCGCCGAGGGCGTCGAGGTGCCCCGTGACGGCTTCGGCTGGGCCATCCTGGCCACTCTCGTCGACAGCGTCGACGCCCGGCGCGCCACGCAGGAGGCGGTTCCGGGCGGGAACGGCAGCCCCACCCCCGTGGGCCTGATCGCCATGGACAAGTACCTGCCCGGCCAGCACCCGACCGAGGTGGGCAGCAGCGCAGGACAGAACCTGTCGGTCGCGCAGTGAGCCGGTCCCCATCGACCGGCGAGACCCCCGTCGTGGAGGTTCCGCTGCCCGATCAGAGGTCCGAACCCATCCCCGCCCCTGCGGAGGACGACATCGCCGCACACGAGCCGGCCGACCCGGAGACCGTGCCCGACCCGCGGGTGGAGACCGGCGACGGCCCGGCCGTCGACCCGACGCCCGACGCTCCCCCTGTCTCGGACAACCGGCGGCGGGCCGAGCGGACCGCGCCGCTGTTCGCGGAACTGGCCACCCTGGAGAAGGACGACCCGCGGCGGGAGCGGCTGCGCGAGATGCTGGTGGAGGAGCACCTGCCGCTGGTGCGGCACTTCGCCCGGCGCTTCAGCAACCGCGGTGAACCGTTCGACGACCTGCTGCAGGTCGGCACGCTGGGCCTGATCGCGGCGATCGACCGGTTCGACCCGACCCGTGGCGTGGAGTTCCTCTCCTTCGCCGTCCCGACGATCACCGGTGAGATCAAGCGGCATTTCCGCGACCAGGGCTGGTCGGTGCGCGTGCCCCGCCGGCTGCAGGAGCTGCACCTGTCGTTGAACGCCGCCGTCGGCGAGCTGGCCCAGAAGAACGGCCGCGCACCGACGCCGTCGGAACTGGCCGAACACCTGGGTATCCCGCGGGCGGAAGTGCTCGAGGGGCTCGCCGTCGCCAACGCCTACCGCAGCAGCTCCCTGGACGAGCGACTCAGCGGCGAGGACGACTCCCCGACGCTCGCGGCCACCCTCGGCGAGGAGGACGCCGCGCTCGAGGGCGTGGAGTACCGGGAGTCGCTGCAGCCGCTGCTGGCCACGATCCCGGCGCGGGAGCGCCGGATCCTGATCCTGCGGTTCTTCGGGAACATGACGCAGTCGCAGATCGCCGCGGACATCGGCATCTCGCAGATGCACGTGTCCCGGCTGCTCAGCCAGACCCTGGCCAAGCTCCGCGAAGGCCTGCTGAAGGACTGAGTCACTGCGGTCCTACCGGACCGCACCGCGGCCACGAGCCGTTCCCGGCTCACGTGGAGCCGCTGCCCGTGTCCCGGTCGGGAGGTCCTCCGGACCCCCGCGACCGGGCCACCCCGGACGGGAGCCGTACCCGGCCGGCGCCGAGACGCTCGCTGACGCCGATTGTCAGTTCGGCGACTGCGGGCTCTCGCCAGCGACCTCGTGCTCGGCCACGCGGGCCAGGGACGTCGTGTCGGGGATCGTCGGGGCGGCCGCCGGTGCGGTGTCGACGATGCTCGACAGCTCGATCTTGGCCTCCGGCTGGTCTGCGGCCCGGGGCAGCGCCGACTCGAACCAGCCGGACGTGTCCATCTCGGCGGTGGGCCGACCCTCGCCGTCCCGCGAGCCCTCGACGTCCATCCACGACCGCCCGTCGCCATCCGCACCGCCCAGCTTCGCGAGGCCCTCCAGGGCCTTGCTGAACTCGCTGGGGACGATCCACATCTTGTTCGCGTCGCCCTGCGCGATCTGCGGCAGCGTCTGCAGGTACTGGTAGGCGAGCAGCCCCTGGTCGGGCTTGCCGTCGTGGATGGCCTGGAACACCGTCTCGATCGACTTCGCCTGGCCCTGCGCCTGCAGGAACAGCGCCGCGCGCTCACCCTCGGCCCGCAGGATCCGGCTCTGACGCTCGGCCTCCGCCTCGAGGATCGCCGCCTGCTTCTTGCCCTCCGCGGAGAGGATCGCCGAGGCCTTCTGGCCCTCGGCGGTGGTGATCGCCGACTGCCGGGCACCCTCCGCCTGGAGGATGATCGCGCGCTTGTCGCGGTCGGCGCGCATCTGCTTCTCCATGGAGTCGCGGATGGACGGCGGCGGGTCGATCGCCTTGATCTCGACGCGGGCCACGCGCAGCCCCCACGGGCCGGTGGTGCCGTCGAGCACCTCGCGGAGCTGGCTGTTGATGCCGTCGCGACCGGTCAGCGCTCCCTCGAGGTTGAGCCCGCCGACGACGTTGCGCAGCGTCGTCGTGGTCAGCTGCTCCATGCCGGTGATGTAGTTGGCGATCCCGTAGACCGCCAGCCGGGGGTCGGTCACCTGGAAGTAGACGACGGTGTCGATGCCGACCTGCAGGTTGTCGGAGGTGATCACCGGCTGCGGCGGGAAGGAGATCACTTGCTCACGCAGGTCGATCGTGGCCCGCACGCGGTCGACGAACGGCACGAGGATGGAGAGGCCGGGCGACAGCGTGCGGCTGTACCGGCCCAGGCGCTCGATCACCTTGGCCTGCGCCTGCGGGACGATCGTGACGCTCTTGGCCAGCACGATGACCACCAGCAACGCCACCACGAGCAGCGCGATGATCGCGGGTTCCATCAGAGACTCCCTTCCTCGAAGTCACGCCGATCCTGCCGCGCGGGGCCGGACGCGGTCACCACCCCGGCAGGGGGGTTCACTCCAGCGCGTCGCCGACGACCGCGGTGGCGCCGTCGACCTGCAGGATGCGAACCGTCTCGCCGACGGCGAAGGTCTCACCGCTGTGCTGGCTGCGTGCGGTCCACTCGTCGGCACCCATCCGGATGCGGCCCCCGGAGGAGTCCACGTCCCGGGTGACCTTGGCGGTGCGACCGATCAGCGTGTCGACGCCGTCGAGCTGCAACGGGGTGCGATTGGTGAGGTGTCTGGTGGCGATCGGGCGGACCAGCACCAGCAGCAGACCGGAGACGGCGATGAAGGCGATCAGTTGCAGCACCGTCGCACCGCCGAGCAGGGCGACGGTCATCCCACCGAGTGCACCGCCGGCGAACATGAGCAGCACGAGGTCGAGGCTCACGACCTCGCCCGCCGCGAAGAGGCCCGCGGCGATCAGCCAGAGCAACCACGCAGCCATGCCCGGAGTGTCGCAGACCGCAGGGCCGGGGTGGCCCTCGTCTCGCCCTGCGCGACCGAACTGATACCCGCAAGACCCCGTCGTAGCCTCGCTGGGTGCACGACTTCCCCGCCGGCCGGTTCGCGGTCTGGGCGACCGCCTGGCTCGCCGGCCGTACCTCCTACGACGAGGCGTTCGACGCCCTGCTCGGCGACACCGCCCATCGGGTCGCCGGCCTGCCGGGCACCGACGAGGCGGTGCCGCTGGGCTGGGCGCTGACGGCGCTGCGCGGCCTCGGCGAGCGGCGCTTCCGGCTGACGCTGCCCGTTCCCGGCGACGTCCGCGGGCTCCCCCCGGTGCCCGGGTTGGCACCGCTGGCACTGGATTCCGGCCAGGCCGCCGTCGGCGAGCGTCTGGCACTCGTGCCCGAACCGCTGGGCCCGGAGGTGGTCCAGTGGACGGCGTTCTCGCTGGACGGCGTCCCGCCGATGGCACCACCGCCCGAGGGCAACCTGCGTGCGGTCTCCGGCTCGCTGGACCTCGCGGTGGGCGACACCGCGCGGGCGCTCGCGGGCCTCGACGTCGCCCGCTGGAACCCCGAGGTGCCGGCCCTGCTCGCCGGGCTGGCCCGGACGACGGCGGCACCCGGACTACCCGCCGACCACGACCCTCTGGCGCTGTCGGTACTCGGCCGGGCCCAGCGGCTGGCGAAGGTGCTGGATCTGGCGATGGCCGACGCGCCGGGGGCCGCGGTCAACCACGTGCAGGCAGCGGCTCGGGACGGTGCCCTGCGCCCCCTGGCGCACGCGGTCCGCGAGGCGACCGTGGCCGCGTTCAACTGGGTGCCGCGCGACTGAACGCCGCTTCCCGGGCGTGACTCCTGGAGCCGTGCGTCAACCGTGCGCGGAGCCCTCCGGCCACCACGCGGCCTGACCTGTCAGGGTCGCTGCACGAAACAGCAGGCCGCCGGGCAGTCGGTGCCCAGGCGCGGCAGTCCGCCGGCACGGCGCTCCTCCAACAGGCCGCGGATGGAGTCGACGAACGCCGGATGGGTGCCGGCCGTCGCCGCACGGGCGAACGCGAGCCCGAGTTCCTCGGCCGTCTGCTTGGCCTCGTTGTCGAGGTCCCAGATCACCTCGAGGTGGTCGCTGATGAAGCCGACCGGGAAGAGCACGACGGCCCTCTCCCCCTGCGCGGCCAGGACGCGGAGGTGGTCGTTGACGTCGGGTTCCAGCCACGGCACCGAGGGCGGCCCGCTGCGGCTCTGCCACACCAGGTCGAACGACCGGCCCGGCGCGGCTTCGGCAACGACCCGTTCCGCGGCCGCCATCAGCTCCGCCTCGTAGGCGCCGCCATGGGGCCCCGCCACGGCGGCCATCGCGGTCGGGATGCTGTGCGCGGTGGCGACCAGCCGCGCGGTGTCCCGGAGGCTCTCCGGGAGCGAGGCGATCGCCGCGGCGAGCGCGTCGGCGTTGGCCTGCACGAAGCCCGGCGTGTCGAAGTAGTGCGGCAGCTTCTCCGCCGTCGGGGTTGGGCGGGTGGAGTCATGGCCGTAGGACACCCGCGCCCGGGCGATGTCCTCGTGGTACTGCCGGCAGCCGGAGAACGAGGCGTACGCCGAGGTGGCGAACACGTACACGTGCTCGATGCCGTCCTCGGCCATCTGCCGCCAGGTGTCCTCGACGTAGGGCGCCCAGTTGCGGTTGCCCCAGTAGACCGGCAGGTCGACCCCTGCAGCGGCGAGCTCCTTCTCGACGGCCGCGATCAGCGCCTTGTTCTGATCGTTGATCGGGCTGACACCGCCGAAGTGGCGGTAGTGCTCCGCGACCTCCTCCAGCCGCTCGCGCGGGATGCCGCGGCCGCGCGTGACGTTCTCCAGGAACGGCAGGACGTCGTCCTGACCCTCCGGCCCCCCGAAGGAGAGCACCAGCAGCGCCTCGCGGCGTCCTGCCGGGGCCGGCTCCGTGGAGGGCGCGACGCCGCCGTTGTTGCGGACGGCGAGCGACGGGTCCTCGTCGGGCCGCTGACCGGCGGGGGTGATGTCGACGGTTGCGCGTGGCACAGCGGTTCTTCTTCCTCGGTACGGCGGGCGGATGCACTCACACACCGACGGCGTGGAAGCCCCCGTCGACGTGCACGATCTCGCCGGTGGTGGCCGGGAACCAGTCCGACAGCAGCGCGCAGACGGCCTTGCCCGACGGCTCGGTGTCGGTGACCGACCACCCCAGGGGGGCGCGGGTCTCCCACGCCTCCTCGAACTGAGCGCTCCCGGGGATGGACTTCATGGCCATCGTCCGCAGCGGGCCCGCGGCGACCAGGTTGACCCGGACACCCTCGGGGCCCAGCTCGCGCGCGAGGTAGCGGCTGGTCGACTCCAGCGCGGCCTTCGCGGCACCCATCCAGCCGTAGACCGGCCAGGCGACGGTGGCGTCGAAGGTCAGTCCGACGACGGAGGCGGTGTCCCCGAACAGCGGGCGGCAGGCCTGGGTGAGCGAGGCCAGCGACCAGCTGGACACCTGGAACGCCGTCGCGGCGTGCTCCCACGCCACCTCCGGGAAGCCCTCCCCCATCGCCTCCTGCGGGGCGAAGCCGATCGAGTGGACCACGCCGTCGAGGCCGTCGACGTGCTCGCGCAGCCGGTCGGCGAGCGTCGACAGGTGCTCGGTGTTCGTGACGTCGAGCTCGACGACCGGCGCCTCCTGCGGCAGCCGCTTGGCGATCCGCTGGCACAGCGAGAGGGCCCGCCCGAAGTTGGAGAGGACGACGGTGGCGCCCTGCTCCTGCGCGATCCTCGCTGTCGCGAAGGCGATGGACGCCTCGGTCAGCACCCCCGCCACCAGGATCTTCTTGCCTTCGAGAATCCCCATCAGTGCCCCATCCCCAGTCCGCCGTCGACCGGGACGACCGCCCCGGTGATGTAGCCCGCAGCGTCGCTGGCCAGGAAGCGCACGACGCCGGCGATCTCCTCCGTCGAGGCGTACCGGCCGAGCGGCACCTGCCCCAGGATCTCCTGCTGCCGCTTCTCGGGCAGCTCCGCGGTCATGTCGGTCTCGACGAAGCCCGGCGCGACGACGTTCGCGGTGATGTTGCGGCTGCCCAGCTCACGGGCGATCGAGCGGGCCAGGCCCACGAGCCCGGCCTTGCTCGCCGCGTAGTTGGTCTGACCGGCCGAGCCGAGCAGGCCGACGACCGACGAGACGAAGATCATCCGGCCGGCGCGGGCTCGGACCATCTTGGCGCTGGCCCGCTTGGCCACCCGGTAGGCGGCGGTGAGGTTGGCGTCCAGGACGTCGGTGAAGTCGTCCTCCTTCATCCGCATCAGCAGCCCGTCGCGGGTGATGCCGGCGTTGCTCACCAGTACCTCGACCGGGCCCTGGCGTTCCTCGACCGCGCTGAACGCCCGGTCGACGGCCTCGGCGTCGGTGACGTCGCACTGGACGCCGAAGAGCCCGTCGGGGGCGCCGCTGCCGCGGTGGGTCACCGCGACGGAGTCGCCCTGCTCGGCGAACGAGCGGGCGATCGCCAGCCCGATGCCTCGGTTTCCGCCGGTCACCAGCACCGACCTGCCCACGAGCGACTCCCCTGCACCGTCGATGTCAGACCTGACAGCAGAAACCTATCCGCTGGGCGCGGGGCACATTCCTCCGGCGTCGTGCCCGGCGGGCACAGCCGCCGGGCGGTCAGCCCGGAGCGTCAGCGGCGCCCACTCGGGTGACCACGCTGCGGGCTCATCACCACTCCGTCGGGATCGATCCGCGCCAGGATCGCCTCGGTGATCTCCGACAGCTGCGTCACCTGATCGGCGCCCAGCGCGTCGATCACGTGGTGCCGCACGTTCGTGACGTGCCCTGGCGCGGTGTCCACGACCTTGGCCCAGCCGGCGTCGGTCAGCTGTGCATTGGTGGCCCGGCCGTCCTGCGGGCACGGGAAGCGGCGGACCAGGCCGCGGTCCTCCAGTCTGCGCACCACGTGGGACAGCCGGGGCAGCGTGGCGTGGGTGCGCTGAGCCAGCGAGGTCATGCGCAGGGTGCGGTCGGGCGCCTCCGACAGCATCGCCAGCAGGAAGTACTCGAAGTGCGTCAGCTCGGCGTCGCGCCGCAGTTGGGTGTCCAGGACACCGGGGAGCAGTTCGAGGACCGCGGCGAGCCGCACCCAGGCAACCCGCTCCTCATCGGACAGCCACTCGGTCTGCATGTCGCCCATCCTAGCTTTTAGTTGACGTGACAACCAACCAGTCATAAGGTCTTAGTTGTAGCTTCAACCAACTGAGAAGGAGTGATCTCCGTGGCACACATCAGCATCATCGGCACCGGCAACATGGGTCAGGCCATCGCGGGGATCGCGAGCAAGGGCGGCAACAGCGTCGAGCTGCTCGGCCAGTCCGACGCCGACAAGCCCGTCACCGGGGACGTCGTCGTGCTCGCCGTGCCGTACCCCGCCGTCGCGGACGTGCTGAGGGCCCGCGGAGACAGCCTCGCCGGCAAGGTCGTCGTGGACATCACCAACCCGCTGGACTTCACGACGTTCGACTCCCTCACCGTCCCGGCCGACAGCTCGGCGGCCGCCGAGATCGCCGCGGCACTGCCGCAGTCGCGCGTGCTCAAGGCGTTCAACACCACGTTCGCCGCCACCCTGACCTCCGGGGTCGTCGGCCCGCTCCCCACGACCGTCCTCATCGCCGGGGACGACGCCGACGCCAAGGCGCTGCTCGCCGGCATCGTCACCGCAGGCGGGCTGCGCGCCGTGGACGCCGGTTCCCTGCGCCGGGCCCGTGAGCTCGAGGCCGTCGGCTTCCTGCAGCTCACCCTTGCCGCCGGCGAGAAGATCTCCTGGACCGGCGGCTTCGGCCTCGTGAACTGAGTCAGCCGACTCGTAGGTCCAGGCAGCGATCGATCCTGCCGATGCCCCGGCTGGTGCCCACGCACCGGCCGGGGCGGAGCCGGCCGACATCGCTGCACCTCTCACCCGACCCACCGTCGCGAGGACCGTGACGACACGACCCGCACGGCCGTTCCTGGCAGCACGAAGCGCCGGGTCACCTTGGAGGAGCTCCCCATGACCACCGCCGCCACACGCAGCACGACCGCGGCCGCCGACGCCCGCATCCCAGCGCAGCACCCGTTCGCCGAGCATCTGCGCCGGGTCGCCGCCGAGGGCACCGGACAGGGGTCGTGGACCCCGGACGACGGTCCGCTGCCGAGCCTCTACATCAGCCACGGCGCTCCGATGCTGTTCGAGATGACCGACTGGATGACCCAGCTGCACGACTGGGCCCGGTCACTCCCCCGGCCGAAGGCGATCCTCATCGTCTCCGCGCACTGGGAGTCCGCGCCGCTGAGCCTCAGCACCACCCGGCCCACCGAGCTGGTGTACGACTTCGGCGGTTTCGACCCGCTCTACTACTCGATGCGCTACGACACCCCTGACGCCACCGACCTCGCGCGTCAGGTCGCCGCCCTGATGCCCGACACCGAGCCGGTGCACGAGCACTCCCGCCGCGGCCTGGACCACGGCGCCTGGGTGCCGTTGAAGATCATGTACCCCGAAGCGGACATCCCGGTGCTCCAGCTCAGCATGCCGACCCATGACCCGGCCCGGCTGCTCGCCCTCGGACAGCGACTGAGGACACTGCGCGAAGAGGGCGTTCTGGTCATCGGCTCGGGTTACATGACCCATGGCCTGCCGTTCCTGACCCGCGAGATGTTCGCCGGCAAGGTGGTCCCGGGTTGGTCCACCGACTTCGACATCTGGGCCGCCGAGGCCCTGGCGTCCGGCAACGTCGACGAGCTCGCCCGCTTCAGCACCGCCGCCCCGGGGATGCCGTACGCGCACCCGACGGTGGAGCACTTCACTCCGCTCTTCGTGACCCTCGGCGCCGCGGCCGATCCCGCCGCGCCGGTGACCACGACGATCGACGGCTACGCCCTGGGCCTGGCCAAGCGCTCGTTCCAGGCCGCCTGACCACGGCGCCGGGCGCGGGTCGCCTCAGCCAGCTCGGCCAGCATCGCCTCGGTCGTGTCCAGGTCGACGCACGCGTCGGTGACGCTGACGCCGTACTGCAGTCGCTCCGGATGACGGCGGTCGAGGTCCTGCCTCCCTGCGGCGAGGTTGCTCTCCACCATCACGCCGCGGATGGCCCGCTCGCCGCTCGCGATCTGCGTCGCCAGGTCCCGCACGACCTCGATCTGGCGCCGGTGGTTCTTCTGGCTGTTGCCGTGGGAGGCGTCGACGACGACCACCTCCGGCAAGCCCCGCTCGGCCAGCTTCCGCTTGGTGTCGGCGATGTGTGCCGCGGAGTAGTTGGGGCCGGACTTGTCGCCGCGCAGGATGACGTGGGCGGTGTCGTTGCCGGTCGTCGACAGCTGAGCGCTCACTCCGTGGTGGTCGACGCCCAGGAACTCGTGTGGTGCACGCGCGGCCACGACGGCCTGGATCGCGGCGTCGATGCTGCCCTCCGGGGAGTTCTTGAACCCGACGACGGACGAGAAGCCGGACACCCGCTCCCGGGCCGTCTGGTCGGTGACGTTGCGCGCCCCGACGCCGTTGTAGGTGACCAGTCCGTTGACGTACTGCGGCGTGAGCGCGTTGAGCGGTTCAGCCGCGACCGGGACGCCCAGCTCCGTGATGCGGCACATGAGCATCCGGGTCGCGACCAGGCCGACGCTGATCCGGCTGGACCCGTCGAGGAACGGGTCGTAGGCGAACCCCTTCCAGTCGACCTCGGTCCTCGGCTTCTCGGTGTAGGTCCGCATCAGGATCTCGAGGTCCTCGCCGTGCCGCTCCCGCATGCGCGCGAGGAAGGCGGCGTACTCGAGCGCGGCGGCCGGGTCGTGGATCGAGCACGGGCCGGCGATGACGGCCACGCGGTCGTCGACACCATCGACGATGTCGGTCATGGCGCGACGCCCGGCCCGCGTCGTGGTGACGGCCTCGGGCGACAGCGGGACGACCGTCGCGACCGCGGCCGGTGTGACGACGACGCTCAGGCCGGTGATCCTCGCGTTCACCAGCCCGGCGAGGTCGACATTCTGCGTCTGCACGACGCCCAGCCGCTGCTGCACCTCCGGCAGCAGGTCGGTCAACGCGGCATCGACCTGCGCGTTCACCCGGGCCTGGACGTCGAGCAGGAGGTCGGCGATCCGCGTCGCCGCCCCCAACAACTCGGTCGCCGGAACGGGGAGCTCCTCCATCGTCACGGGCCTCCAGCACCTCGTCGGGGCCGCGCCCCGGTCGGCGGCTCGGCCCGCACAGCATGGCTCGCCCCGTGACCGGGAGTGGCACCGGACCCTGCCCCGGCCTCAGCGCATGCGAGTCGCGCGGATCACCGCTTCGGCGGTCCCGGGGTCCTCGACGTCGTCGACATCGCCGAGCCGGGAGCCGGTCCGGGGCAGCAGCTGCACGACGTCTCGACCGCCGGCGTGGACTACGCCGACACCCACCCCACCCTGTCGCTCAACTGGACTGAGATCGGCAACCGGGTCAGCGAATGGCGCCGTCGACGGTGGCGAGGAAGGACCCGATCCGCCCGGCCATCGACTCGATCGCCTCGGCGGCGAAGTGCGCCGGGTCCCAGGCCGCGTTGAGGACGATGTGCAGCGCCGCCTCACCGGCGCCCCGTGGATCGGCGATGGTGAGACTGCGGGCTCCGAACCGGGGCAGGTCGGTGACGACTCCCACGCCTCGCCCGGCGGCTGCGTGCGCCTGGATGACCCGGGCGACGGCGCACTCCTCCACCCGGTCGTAGGCGAGCCCTGCCTCCGCGACCGCCAGGTCGAGTTCGACACGGGACGTGTTGTCCTGCGGTAGCAGGATCAGAGGCTCCTCCACCAGCTCGGCCAGTTCCACCCTCCGGGTCGGACGGCGCGACCAGGGGTGATCGGGTGACACGTACACCCGGAGCAGCACGGCCCCGAGCCGACGATGGGCGAGGCGCCCGGTGACCGGGGCGGGAGAGATCGCGAGGTCCGCGCCGGTTCCCAGAGCAGAGTAGGCCCGGGACGGCGATACCTCCCGCACCAGTACCAGCGGGTCCTCCTCGCCGAGCGTGCCCAGGAACGGTGCCACCAGCTCCATGAGGGTCGCTGTCGGCGCAGCCAGCACGAGCCGCCTCAGCACCCCCTCCGCCAACGTTCGCGCCGCCGCCTGTGTGCGCTCGGCCAACGCCACGAGTTCCCGAGCCACCGGGACGAAGTCGCGCCCTGCCGGGGTGAGCGAAAGACGCCCCCGCGTGCGGTCGAACAGCCGAATCCCCAGCTCGCGCTCCAGCTGGAAGAGCTGACGACTCAGCGCCGGCTGCGCGAGGCGGATGCGGTCCGCCGCCGCGGTCACCGTTCCTTCGTCGACGACGGCCAGGAAGTGCTCGACGCGGCGGAGATCCACGTCACCGACCGTATGCCGTTCCGGCATGCGATGAAAGCCAAATCAGCATTGGACTGTCTAGGTGAGCACGATCACGCTTCCCGCAACGCAGTTCCAGTGCCGAGGAAGAGTGAGGCGATCGTGGTGCAGTCGACGCACACGCCGGTCCGGGAGCAGGACGCCCCCGCGTCCGGCCCCCCGGCGATGGTGACGTTCCGGAACGTCTGGAAGTCCTTCGGCGCGATCAAGGTCCTTCGCGGCATCGACCTGACGATCGAGCGCGGTCAAGTCGTCTGCGTCATCGGCGCCTCGGGCTCCGGGAAGTCGACGATGTTGCGCTGCGTCAACGGTCTCGAGGAGGCCACCGACGGCGTCATCGAGGTGGACGGCGAGCTGATCGGCGTCCGGCTCCGCGGCGGACGGCGGCACGAACTCTCGCCGCGGGAGGCGGCAGCGCAGCGCGGGCACATCGGCATGGTCTTCCAGCAGTTCAACCTGTTCCCCAACCGGACGGCGCTGGAGAACGTCATGGAGGGCCCGGTCGTCGTCGCCGGGCTGCCCCGCGACCAGGCGCGGCGGCGCGCGGAGGAGCTGCTCACCCGGGTCGGCCTGGCCGACCGCGCCGGCATGTATCCGCGCCAGCTCTCCGGCGGCCAGCAGCAGCGGGTCGCCATCGCTCGCGCGCTGGCCATGGAACCCAAGCTGATGCTCTTCGACGAGCCCACCAGTGCGCTGGACCCCGAGCTCGTCGGGGAGGTCCTCGGCGTCATGAAGGAGCTGGCCGAGGCCGGCATGACCATGCTCGTCGTCACCCACGAGATGGCCTTCGCCCGCGAGGTCGCCGACCGGGTCGCCTTCGTCGATGCCGGCCGCATCGTCGAGTACGCCACACCCGCCGAGGTCTTCGGCAACCCCACGCACCCGCGCACCCGCGAGTTCCTGGCGCGGGTCCAGTGACCGCCCGCATCACCGCCGAGATCGCCGACGACCCGGGAGCCGCCGTGAGCACCCTCGTCCCCACCCCCACAGCGCCGCTCGGCACCGAACCCACGCCACCGGGTCTGCCCCTGGTCCGTCGCAAGCACCCCTGGCGGCTGGTCAGCTACGCCCTCCTCGCGCTGATCCTCGCGATGCTCGCCAACAGCGTGCTCACCAACGAACGGTGGCGCTGGGACGTCGTCGGGGAGTACCTCTTCGACGACAAGGTGCTGGGCGGCCTGTGGATCACCATCGTCCTCACCCTCGGCGCCGTCGGCGTCGGCCTGGCCCTCGGCTCGGTGATCGCCGGACTGCGCATGTCGTCGAGCAGGGTGCTGTCGATCATTGCCGCCTGGTACATCTGGTTCTTCCGCGGCGTCCCGGTGATCGTCCAGGTGATCTTCTGGGTCTATCTCGCCCAGCTGTACCCGGTGATCTCGATCGGCATCCCGTTCGGCCCCGAGTTCGCCTTCTACGACACCAACCTCCTGGTCGCGCCGATCATCGGCTGCATCATCGGGCTGAGCTTCAACGAGTCGGCCTACATGGCGGAGATCCTGCGCGGTGGCGTGGCCGCCATCCCGCCCGGCCAGATCGAGGCCGCGCGCGCAGTCGGCATGACACCCCGCCAGATCCGCCGCCGCATCCTGGCCCCGCAAATCCTGCCGGTGGTCCTGCCGCCCTTCTTCAACAACGTCAACGCGATGACCAAGACAACCGCCGTCGTGATCCTCGCCTCCGTCACCGACCTGTTCTCCGCGGTCATGCAGATCGGCGCCCGGAACCTCCAGCAGACCCCGCTGCTCCTGGTCGCCACCTTCTGGTACCTCGTGCTGACCGCGGGGTTGACGCTCTTCCAGGTCGGCCTCGAACGGCTGGTCGCCCGCTCGGCCACCCGCAGCTGACCTGCTCGTTCACCACCCCCTCCAAGGAGAGCCCGTGTTCCTGCTCCGCCCTGCCCTCGTTCCCCTCGCGTCTGTCGCGGTCGCCGTCCTGCTCGCCGGCTGTGGCGCCCAGGTGGAGGACCCCGACGCCGCGGCATCCCCCGACGCAGCCGGCACCTCCGCCGCCTGCGACGACCCCGACATCTCGGGCGACCCGTTCGCCGCACCGGAGTTGACCGAGCTCGAAGCGGACACCGAGCTCGCCGGTCAGGTGCCCGACACCTACACCGAACAGCCGCTGGTCATCGGCGTCGCGCCGGACCTCCCGCCGATCAACTTCGGCGGGGAGGACGGTGAGCAGCGGGGCTACGAGGCCGATCTGCTGCGCGCGGCGGGCCAGCTCGTCGGCGTCGAGATCGTCTTCCAGGAGAGCCAGAACGCGCTGCAGGAGTACAGCGCCGGGCAGGTCGACGGCATCGCCGGCGCCTTCACCGACACCCTGGAGCGCCAGAAGCTCGGCGACTTCATCGACTACAGCACCGGCTCGCGCGCCGCCCTGACCCAGAAGTGCAACCCGAAGGGGATCGAGAGCACCGAGGACCTGTGCGGGCTCGAGGTCGTCGCCGCGGTGGGCACCGTCCAGCTGGCCCAGCTCACCGACAGCGAGACGCCTGGGTCCCTCCTGACCCTCTGTGAGGAGGCCGGCCTCCCGGCGCCGATCCCGGTCCAGGCCGACACCAGCGTCTCGGCGATCACCTCGCTGACCGCCGGCCGTGCCGCCGCGATGGTCACCGGTGAGCCGATCGCCGTCAACGCGGTCAAGCAGTCCGAGGGTGCACTCACCATCGCCTACGTCGAGGAGCTGCCCGTGCCGGTCGGCGTCATGATCAGCAAGGAGCACGCCGAGCTCACCGCCGTGCTCGCGCAGGCTTACCAGAAGCTCGTCGACGACGGCACCTACGCCGAGATCATGAACGCCTACGGCATCGAGTACGGCCTGCTCGACACGATCACGATCAACGGCGCGACGAGTTGACCACCGTGCAGCAGGCGCCCGACGCCGTTCCAGCCGAGGTGACCACGGCTGTCCAGGACGCCATCGAGGCGGCCGGCCCCGGCCTCGTCCGGCTCAGCCACGACGTCCACGCCGCCGCCGAGATCGGTTTCGCCGAGCACCGGTCGGTACAACTGGTTCACGACCACCTCGCCGCGCACGGCGTCGACCTCGAGGTCGGCGTCCACGGGTTGCCCACCGCCTTCCGGGCGGCACTCGGCTCGGGTGGCCCACGGGTGGCGATCCTCGCCGAGTACGACGCCCTGCCAGGCATCGGCCACGGCTGCGGGCACAACGTGATCTGCGCGACCGCCGTCGGTGCGTTCGTCGGTCTCGCCCCGGTGGTCGACCGGCTCGGCGGGTCCGTCCTCCTGCTCGGCACCCCCGCGGAGGAGAACGGCTCGGGCAAGGAGCTGATGGCGCGGGCGGGTGCGTTCGACGGCATCGACGCCGTTCTCATGCTGCACCCGTTCGCCGGGGACGACGTCGCCGACTTCACCGCCCTCGGCTGCCGGGTGGTCGAGGTGACCTACCGGGGTGTCCCGGCGCACGCCTCGGCCACCCCCCACCTGGGCCGCAACGCCCTGGACGCCGTCGTGGCCGCGTACCAGGGGCTCGCGGCCCTCCGGCAGCACATCCCCCGGGACGACCGCGTGCACGCCATCGTCACCGAAGGGGGCGCGGCGGTGAACGTCGTCCCCGCGCTCGCGCGGGCGACGGTGATGCTGCGCTCGCCCTCCGTCGAAGGCCTGCTCGACCTGACGGAGCGGGTTCAGGCCGTCCTCGACGGGGCCGCACTGCTCACCGGCACCACGGTCGAGGCCGCATGGGATCCGGCGCCCCCGTACCTGCCGGTCCGCACCAACGGCCCGCTGGCCGAGCGCTATGCCGCCCACATGACAGCGCGAGGGCGCACCGTCCGCGCCGCCGAGGCCCTGCCCAGCGGTGGAGGCGGATCGACGGATCTGGGCAACATCAGCCTCCGGGTGCCGGCCATCCATCCGATGCTCGGGATCGCGCCGCCGTCCGCCGGCATGCACACCGCCGCCTTCGCCGAGCACGCCGCCTCGCCCCTCGCGGATCGCGGCGTCCTCGACGGCGCGCTGGGACTGGCACTCACGGCGGTCGACTTCCTCGGTGACCCGGGACTGCGGGACGCGGTGGTGGCCGACTTCGTGGCCGCGGGCGGCGCGCTCGACGTCGCAGCGCTGCTCGCCTCCGTCGCCCGCCCCGCGCCCCGCACCGCCTGACCCCCCACCGCCGGACCACCAGACCGTCGGCCCGCGCCGGCCCGGACGAGGACACCCATGCTGCTCGACGCACTCTTCACCCATGGCCGGTTCACCACCCTGGAGCCCGACCGGCCGACCGCCACCGCCGTCGGCGTGGTGGGCGGGCTGATCGTCGGGTTCGACGAGGAACTCGCCGGCTGCCGCGCGGAGACGACGCTCGACCTCGGGGGCGCACCGGTCGTGCCGGGTCTGCACGACGCCCACCAGCACCTGTCCGCCCGCGGTCAGGACCTGCTCATGTGCGACGTCTCGCCGGCAGCCGTGCGCACCCTGGACGACGTCTATGCGGCGGTCGGCCGGCACGCGGCCGGGCTCGCGCCGGACGCCTGGGTGCTGGCGACCGGTCTGGACGACGGCAAGCTGGACGGCTCCCCCACCCGCGAGGGCCTGGACGCGGTGTGCGGTGGGCGGCCGGTGTGGGTGGCGCACGCCTCCCACCACGCCGGCGTGGCCAACACGGTGGCGATCCGGCGGATCGGGTTCACCGACCCGCGGGACCTCCCCGACGTCGACGGCGGTTGGATCGAACGCCGTCCGGACGGCGACCCGACCGGGCTGATCGCCGAGCGCGCGATGACCCTGATCTTCGCCCACATCCGGCCCCAGCCGTTCGAGGAGTTCGTCCACGCCATCGAGCTCGGCAGCAGGGCCGCGCTTGCGGACGGGCTCACCAGCGTCACCGAACCGGGGATCAGCGGGGCGATGATCGGCAACAGCCCCACCGACCTCGCCGCGTTCATGACCGCGCGCGACCGCGGCGTGCTCGGCGTCCGGATGACGGTGATGCCGGAGATCTCCGCGCTGCACGACATCGAGAGGGATGGGCTCGGTCTCGATCTCGGGCTGCGCAGCGGCCTCGGGGACGACGTCCTGCGCATCGGGGCGGTGAAGATCATCAGCGACGGAGCGCTGACCGCCCGCACCGCCGCCGTGTGCTGCGACTACGCCGACCGGCCCGGCGGTCGCGGTCTGCTTCTCGACGACGCCGCGGTGCTGCAGGAGAAGATCCTCGCCGCTCACCGCGCCGGCTGGCAGATCGGCACCCACGCGATCGGTGACGCCGCGGTCGAGGTGATCCTCGACGCCTACGAGCGAGCGCAGGAGCTGCACCCGCGCACCGACCCACGGCACCGGATCGAGCACTGTGGGCTGGCAGACGACCGCCAGATCGAGCGGCTCAAGCAACTCGGCGTCGTCCCGGTGCCGCAAGGCCGGTTCCTCGACGAGCTCGGCGACAGCTACGTCACCGCCCTCGGCCGCGAGCGCGCCGGGCTGCTCTACCGCCAGCGCAGCTTCCTCGACGCCGGCATCGAGCTGCCCGGCAGCTCGGACTGCCCGGTCGTCGACGGGTCGCCGCTGCGCGGCATCCACTCCCTGGTGAACCGGCAGCTGCCCGACGGCTCGGTGCTCAACCCGGCGGAACGGCTGACTCCACTGCAGGCGCTGCGGGCCTACACCGTCGGCTCGGCCTACGCCGACCACCAGGACCACCGCAAGGGCACCCTCGCCCGCGGCAAGCTCGCCGACTTCGTCGTCCTCTCCGACGACCTGCTCCGCGTGGCCCCCGACTCGATCGGTGACGTCGCGGTCGTCGCCACCGTCGTCGGCGGCGTCGTCCGCCACGGCGCGGACTCCTTGGACCGCCATTGACCGGCGCGTACCACTCCCAGAACCGGAGAAAGTCATGAGAACCCGTCTGCTGACCGCCGTCCCGGCGCTCGGGCTCGCCGTCGTCGGCGTGCTGACCGGCTGCGGCGCCCGGGTCGACAACCCTGGGGCCGCGGGCGCCACCACTCCGCCCGCCTGCCAGACCGAAGAAGTGCCCGAGGGCGACCCGCTGGCCGCGCCCCCGCTGCCCACTCAGGAGGTCGACCCGGCGCTGGCCGGCCTCGTCTCCGAGGAGACCACGGCGCAGCCCGTGGTCCTCGGCGTCGCCCCCGACCTGCCGCCGGTGAACTTCGAGAAGGACGGCGAGCAGCGGGGCTTCGAACCCGACCTGCTCCGCGCCGCCGGCGAGCGGCTCGGCGTCACCATCGAGTTCCAGATGCTGCAGAACCCGCTGGCCGCCTACAGCGCCGGCCAGGTCGACGGCATCGCCGGGTTCTTCAACGACACCAAGGAACGCCAGGAGGTCGGTTCCTTCGTCGACTACGTCAACGCCTCGGTGTCCACCGTCGTCGCTCACTGCAATCCGCTGGGCATCGTCGAGGCCGCCGACCTGTGCGGCAGGAAGGTCACCGCCGCCGTCGGCACCGTGCAGCTGCTGCAGATCACCGACGCCGCGGCGCCGGGCTCCCTCATTGCCCTCTGCGAGGAGGCCGGCGAGGAGCCGCCGGTCCCCGTCCAGGCCGACACGTCGGTCTCGGCGGTGCAGACACTGTCGGCCGGCCGCGCCGACGCCATGGTCATCGACGCACCGATCGCGCTCAACGTCGTGCAGCAGTCCGCGGGCGCGCTCTCGATCGGCTACACCGAGACCCTTCCGAACCCGGTCGGCGTCATGCTGAACAAGAAGTTCGACGCCGAGCTGATCCCCGCCCTGGAGCAGGCGTACCAGTCGCTGGTCGACGACGGCACGTACACCGAGATCCTCGAGGCGTACGGCATGGTCACCGGGCACGTCGACGAGATCACCGTCAACCGCGGCGAGGCCTGACTCGACGCGTGGATCGAACATCGTCGGTCCGTGCCCGGCAGCGGCGCCTGCGGCCGTATCGCGGTGGTTGACAGCCCGACGCCCCATGCCCAAAGGGCATGACGGCAGGCAATTACTGGCATTGGACTGGCATGGCGCTCCCCTGGATCGTCTTCGATGGCGCAGCCGTCACGAGCCGCGGGGGGTCAACCGTGCCGGTGGGAGCAGCTGGGCACGGCGGCAGAGCCCGAGAGCCACAGCCGCAGCCGCAGCCGAGATGGAGAGTGAGGATCGAGATGACGGAGTTCGTCGGCGTTCGCGACATGGCCCGCTGGATCGCTGAGACGGGAGTGGAGAACGCCATCGACGGCATCGCCCGCTACGTGGAGCAGGACTTCCGGCAGTGGCAGGCTCTCGACAAGACGCCCCGCGTCGCCAGCCACACATCGTTCGGCGTCATCGAGCTCATGCCCGTCAGCGACTCGAGGACGTACGCCTTCAAGTACGTCAACGGCCATCCGTCCAACCCGGCCCGCGGCTTCCAGACCGTCACCGCCTTCGGTGCGCTGGCCGACGTGTCGAACGGCTACCCGATCTTCCTCGCAGAGATGACCCTCTTGACCGCACTGCGCACCGCCGCGACGTCGGCCGTCGCGGCCGCGGCCCTTGCGCGTCCCGATTGCCGACGACTGGCTCTGATCGGTGCGGGCAGCCAAGCCGAGTTCCAAGCCTTGGCGATGCGGGGCGCGCTGGGCATCGAACACGTCGCCGTCTGGGACATCGACCAGGCCGCCTCGGCCAAGGTGCAGCGCAACCTGGAACCACTCGGGTTCACCGTCACCATCGCTTCTTCCGGACAGGAGGCGGTCCGCGGCGCGGACGTCGTCACGACCTGCACCGCCGACAAGGCGCTGGCCACGGTGCTGCCCGCCGCCTGGGTCGAGCCGGGCATGCACATCAACGCCATCGGCGGGGACTGCCCCGGCAAGACCGAGCTGGATCCGGCGATCCTGCGCGACGCAGGTGTGTTCGTGGAGTTCACTCCACAGACCCGGATCGAGGGCGAGATCCAGGTCATGGAACCGGACTTCCCCGTGACGGAGCTCTGGGAAGTGATCACCGGTCGGCGCGCCGGCCGCACATCGGCCGATCAGGTCACGGTGTTCGACTCCGTCGGCTTCGCCGCCGAGGACCTCTCCGCCTTGCGTTACGTACGCGACGCCGTGCGGGGAACACCGTGGGTGGACCACATCGACCTGGTCGCCGAGCCCGATGACCCCAAGGATCTCTTCGGCATGGTCACCGCACTCTCACCCCTCCCGGCCTGAGGAGCGGCCGCACCGCAACCGGCCCCGCCGGCCACCGCCCGTCGTCGCCCCCGCTCGACCAGCTCCGTGCACTCGCCACGTTCATCGGTATCCCGGTCGCGGGGGCGACCCGCAACGCGGCGCCGCGCCTGATCAGCGAGCCTGCTCACCACCCCGGCCACCGGACAACGGGAAGGGGCGACGGCGGGCGCGGCGAACCGCCCTCGACGTTCGGTGCAGGGCGCCACCGCCCGTCGGTCGATGACGACACCGAAGGTGACACCACGAAGAACACAACAGCGGATCTGGTGCGGTTCGGTCCTCCGGCCATGGGCTGGACGGACGATCTGCCGAGCTGGCCCGCCGGTGGTCGGTGCGGTCGCCCCGGGCCGTGATGCGGTCGCCGAGCACCGGGCGCTGGAGGAGGTGACCCTCTCTCCCGCGACCCCGAGCGGCGGCCGAACTGCTCGCCCACACCTGGCCGTGACCGCCACGACTCTCAGCCAGTGCACCGAGCGCGGCACCTGAGGCCCACGGCGCTACTCGGGTCAGCGGCGGGTGCGGGAAGTCTCCGGCGCCTGCGACAACGCGTCGGTCAGCAACGCGACGAGGGCCTCGAGCTGGACGTCGGCCGAGGACTGCGCCCCCTCGTCGGAGCCGTCGAGCGCCCGCGCGGCCAGCCCGGCCTTGCTGTCGATCAGCTCGGCGATCCGGGCGTCGAGGGTCTGCGCGGCGATGATCCGCCACGCGGTGACGGGTTCGGTCTGCCCGATGCGGTGGCTGCGGTCGATGGCCTGCGTCTGCTCCGCATCGGTCCAGGACAGCTCTGCCAGCACGATGTTGGAGGCGACCTGGAGGTTGAGCCCCACCCCGGCCGCGGTCAGGGAGCAGACCGCGACGGCGACGTCCGGATCGTTCACGAAGGCGTCGATGTTCTTCTGCCGCGAGGTGGGCGTCTGGTCGCCGCGGATCGACGAGTAGCGCACCCCGAGCCTCTCGAGGCTCTCCTCGGCGACGTCCATGACGTCGACGTGCTTGGCGAAGAACACCACCTTGCCCGCGCCTCGGGCGAGCTGCGCGGCGTAGTCCGCGGCGAGGCCGGCCTTCGCCTGTCCGATGCGCCGCATCATGCTGAAGACGTTCTCGCCGGTCGACGTCGTGCTCGTCTCCTTGAGTTCCCGGCCGGCCACCCGACGCACGAGGTCCATGTCGATGCGGCTGTCGATGCCTGACACGACGGTGTCGGACGCGCGGGCCGCCAGGGCGCTCTCGTACCGGGACACCAGCCGGCGCGCGAGGTCCCGCTCGGCCGCCCGGATCGACCGGCCGGCCTTGTCGTCGAGCTCGACGGGCAGATCGGCGATGCGGCGCGCGGGGATGTCGGCCGCCACGTCGACCTTGCGACGACGGACGATGCCGAGGTCGATGACGCACTGGCGAGCGGCCGGATAGAACCCGGGGTCCGCCGGGGTCAGGCCGGCATCCTCCAGGCAGTCCATCAGCTCGCCGACCGGCTGGGTGTCGTCGATCCAGCCCAGGAACTGCCAGATGGCGCGGAAGTCGTCGATGTCGTTGATCAGCGGGGTGCCGGTGAGCGCCATGAGGAGCGGGCGTGCGATGCGCGACCGGATGCGATCGGAGAGCTCCAGCACGTGCTGCGACCGCTGCGAGGTCTTGTTCTTGATGAAGTGCGCCTCGTCGACGACCATGCCGCGGAAGCCGAAGTCGCCCAGCCAGTCGACGTGCCGGTCGAGCACCTCGTAGTTGACGACGACGATGTCGGCGAAGCCGTCGATCCTCTCGCCGTTGCCCTGGATCACCGTCGCCGGGCGGTGCGGCGTCCAGCGGCCTGCCTCGCGGGCCCAGTTCGTCTTGACCACGTTCGGCACGACCACGAGCAGCGGGTAGGCGTTCGCCGCCTCGGCGGCCAGCAGCGACTGCGCCGTCTTGCCCAGGCCCGGCTCGTCGGCGAGCAGGAAGGTCCGGTGGCCGGCGGCGGCCGCGGCCACCAGCCGGGCCTGGTGCGGCATCAGCTCCAGGCCGGCGGGGACGTGCCACGGAGCCGGCTCAGGGAGTTCCATGCAGGCCGGGGCGCCGCCGCCGGCGCGCTCGAACGAGCTGAGCAGCGGGCCGAGCAGCTCCCAGCCGGCCAGCCGGCGCGGACGTGGTGGAGCCGGCCGCGCGGCGGAGAAATCGGGGGCGAGGAAGGGGTTGGCCAGCTGCCGCGAGATGACCGACTGCGGCACCACCCGGCGTTCGGCGAACGCCGAGGAGGCGGCCGGCTCTGCCGGCGGCGGCGCGTCGGGGACGGGCTCGATACCGGCGACCCTCAGCATGTCCCGCTTGCGTGACCTGGCAGCGTCGGAGGCGACGGCGTCGTCCGCCAGCAGTGCGAGGAGTGCCGAGTCGCGCACGGCCACCCTCGCGAGGATCGCGGCGATCCCGTCCAGGCGCTTGAGCTGCTCGGCCCGGGAGGTGGCGCTGCCGGTCTGGTCCGCCAGCACACGGGCGCGCTCCTCGCGCAGCAGCAGAGCGACGGCCTGGAACTCGGCGCGCACAGAGGGCGTCGCGGCGCGACGCTGGATGGCCGCCTCGACGTCACGGACGGAGCGGGCGAGCACCGCCATGACGTCGTCGCCACCGCGGACGCGCCGCTGGTTGCGCGGGGCGTTGCGGCGCGCGCCCGTCGGGCGACGGCCTGGTCGAGCCACGAACTCCTCCTCTGCCATGCCCGGCGCGGCTGCGACGGCAGGCTGCCGAAGACAGCCCCCAACCCGACGGCGGAGGCCGTGAGCCGGGACCCTGCTCCGCCACGACCCACGAGAGATCGATGCCTCCGCGCGGACGGCCGGCCACGGTGGGGACCTCAGCCGCCGGGTCCATCGCCGGGGGCACCCTCGGCAGAACGAAAGCCGTTGCCGACCGAGCGGCGCGTGCCTGGGCGCTTGCTGGACCCACAGTAGTACCTGTCGGCACGCGCGGGCGTGGACGCGCGCGGACGAGGCACGGGGCGGGCACCACGTCGTTCTCGCCCTCGCAGCGAGAGCCCTCGTCGGGCGCCCTGACCTCGGCCCATGCGAGCCGTGCAGATCACCCGCTTTCACGGTCCCGAGGTCCTCGACGTCATCGACCTCCCGGAGCCTGTACCCGGTCCGGGCCAGCAGCTCTACGACGTCTCCACCGCGGGGGTCAACTACGCCGACACCCACCACCGGGTGTCCAGACCTCCACCTCGGGGCCGATGGACCGCAGGTCCGGTTCGAACATCGTCGCCCCGGGGGCTGTGTGACGACACCAGGTGGGAGAGGCCTGGCGGTCACGAGGTGACGAGGTGCGCCACCGCCCCGCGGGCTCCCAGCCGGTTCAGCAACGCTGCGGACCGCGAGTAGGCACCACGAAACCGCTCGTCGCCGACGAGATCGCCGAAGACCTCCTCGAGCGTCAGAACGGCCAGCGGATCCTCGTGCTGGGACCGCACCAGCGGGATCAACTGCTCCAAGCGGGCGTCCACCACGGCGATCGGGTTGCCGTCCTCGTCGGTCCCTGCGGCGTACCGGGCCCATGCGGCCACGGCCAGCACGGCGATGTCGATCGGACCGCCGTGGCTGAGCTGGTCGCGGATGACCGGGAGGAGGAAGGTCGCGATGCGCTCGGAGCCCTCCGCGCAGTTGCGGGCGAGGGTGTCGCTGACGGCGGGGTTGGCGAAGCGTTCGAGCAGGCTGCGCCGGTACTCGGCGAGGTCGGTGTCCGGTACCGGCGGGAGCGTCGGCGTGGCCTCGACGCGCATGTACCGCTCGACCAGCTCGGCGAAGACCGGATCAGCGAGCACCTCGTCGACCCTGCGGTGCCCGGCCAGATATCCGAGGTAGGACAGGACCTGGTGGCTGGCGTTGAGCAGGCGCAGTTTCATCAGCTCGTACGGGCGAACGTCCTCCACGAGTTGGACCCCGACCTCGTCCAGGGGCGGACGCGCGTGGCTGAACCGGTCCTCGAGGACCCACTGCAGGTACGGCTCGGCCACGACCGGCCACTGGTCCACGACGCCGGTCTCGGCCGTCAGCCGCCGACGGTCCTCGTCGGTGGTGGCCGGCGTGATCCGGTCCACCATGGAGTTGGGAAAGGCGACGGTGGCGGCGATCCAGTCCGCCATGCCGTCCTCGCCGTCGGCCTGCTGGAGCCGCGCGAACTCGATCAGGGTCTGGCGGGCGAGATTGCCGTTGCCCTCGACGTTGTCGCAGGAGACGACGGTGAAGGGCGGCGTCCCGGCATCCCGCCGCCGACGCAGCGCCTCGGTGAGCAACCCGAAGGCGGTGCGCGGCAGCGGCCTCCCGAGGTCGGCGGCCAGCGCGTCGTCCAGACGGAACCGGCCGGTGGTCTTGTCGGTGCTGTACCCGCCCTCGGTGATCGTCATGGTCACCATGCGCGTCGCCGGCGCGGCCATCACCCCCAGGACCGCCTCCGGGTCCTCCTCCAGCAGCAGGAGGTCCCGCAGCGAACCGATGACCGACGGCTCGATCGACCCGTCGGCGGCCTTGAGCACGAGGGTGTAGAGCCCGTCCTGGGCCCGCAGCGCCGCATGGAGCGGCCGGTCGACGGCGAGCACGCCGACCCCGGTGATGCCCCAGTCGGCGTGCCCTCGCGCGAGCAGGCGGTCGAAGTAGACGGCTTGGTGCGAGCGGTGGAAACCGCCGACACCCAGGTGAACGACGCCACTGCGGACGGCGGCGCGGTCATACGTCGGTCGCCGCACCGTCTGGGGCAGCGTCGCCAAGGTCGTCTGACGAAGGAGCGAGGTGGTCACGGTGTCGGCTCCTCCACGAGCGACGGGACCGGGATCGCGGCCGGCCGGTGGGCGTGGGCGTCGGGCGTTGCGGCCTGGACGTGCGAGGCGCTGGGCCCCGCACCCGGGAAGGAGCTGGGGAACAGGACCGCCGACTGGGCGGGAGACCAGCACGATCGTCGCTCCACGAGCCGGACCGGGGTGACGGTGCGCCTGCGGAAGCGGCGTCCGGGCGTGGCGAGCCGCTGGATCACGCGTTCGGCAGCCATGTGCCCGAGGGTCGCGGGGTCCTGGTCGATGACGGTCAGTGCCGGCGAGAGCATGTGCGCCATCGGGAAGTCGCCGAAGCCGACGACGGCCCAGGTGCTGCCGGCCAGCGCCGGGACGAGGGTCATCGTCGTGCGGGCATCGGCGCTGACGAGCGCCGTCGGGGGCGGACCGGCCCGGCGGAGACGACCGACCACCTGCTCGGCGCGTGAGGGATCGGTGGCACCATCGGGGGCGGACCGGCTGCAGGAATCCGAGGCACCGCGGGAGCCCCAGGCGCCGAAGGTGACGAGGTTCCCGCTCGGCTCGAGTCCCGCATCCACCAGGGCCGACCGGTAGCCGGCGAGTCGCTGGCCGGTCGTGGACGTCCGTGGGTCGTCCCCGACGAAGGCGATCTCCCGGTGGCCGTGGGAGATCAGGTGCTCGGTGGCGATCCGGCCGCCCTCGTGGTCGTCCCCGAGGAAGGCGTCGGCGGTCAGTCCCCGGGGAGGGCGGTCGACGAAGACGACGGGGAGCCGGGCGGCCCAGGTGCCGAGATGGCCCTGGTCCTGCGACGTGGGTGCGACGACCAGCCCGCTGAGGGAGCGGCGGAGCAGTGATTCGAGCGCGCCCGCCTCCCGCTGCGGGTCGTACCCGAGGCTGCTCACCACGACCCCCATGTCGGCACGGGCCGCGACCTCCTCCACCGCCTTGGCGATGACGGCGAAGAAGGGGTCGGCGATGTCCGGCACGGCCACGCCCAGGACCGGGGACCGGCCGGTGCGGAAGGTGCGGGCGAGGGAGTTGGGCACGTAGCCCAGCTCCCGCATCGCATCGGCGACCCGCGCCCTCGTCTCCGGCAGCACGTGCGGGTCGTCGTTGAAGACGCGGGACACCGTCTTGGCGCTGACCTTCGCGAGGACGGCGACGTCCCGCATCGTCGTCATCGCGGAACGGCCCCCCGACCCCCGGAGAGCGACCTAGTCACGCTCACCGGGCGGTGTAGCCACCGTCGATGGGCAGGGAGACCCCGGAGATCATCGACGCACCGTCGCTCAGCAGGAAGACGATCGGCGCGGCGATCTCGTCCTCGGTGGCCCACCGTCCGAGGGGCATCTGCTCGAGGAACGGTCCCTGGATCTCCGGACGTCCCCAGTAGAACGCCGACATCTCCGTCATCACCACGGTGGGGTTCACGCTGTTGACGCGGATGCCGTACCTGCCGAGCTCGAGCGCCGAAACGCGGGTGATGTTGTCCAGCGCCGCCTTCGAGGAGCCGTAGGAGATGTGGCCGGACAACGCCACGAGACTCGCCTGGCTGGAGACGTTCACGATGGCACCGCCCTGGCCGAGGCGGATCATCGAGGCGGAGGCGTACTTCGTCACCAGCAGCGCGCCGCGGGCGTTGATGCTGATCACCTTGTCGAAGACGGCGATGTCGGTCTCCATCGGAGTGGCGATCTCCCCGCCGAAACCGCCGCAGTTGACGACGCCCCACAGGTCCAGTCCCTCGAGCGCCGAGCGGACGCTGTCCTCGGACGTGAGGTCGAAGGCGAGCGTGCGCGCGCCGGTTTCGGCGGAGAGCGCCTCCAGACCTTCGACCGAACGGCCAGTGGCGATGACGTCGGCCCCGGCGGCCACCAGCTGGCGGACCGTGGTGCCCCCGATGCCCCCGGTCGCACCGGTGACCAGAACGGTTCGGCCGTCGAAGTCCGTCATGTCAGCGCATCTCCTCAGCAGGGTCCAGCACGGTCGGATTCCGGCATCCAGCGGCCGGTGCTGCAGCGATGCAACCACAGTCCGCCCCTTCATGTCACCGATGACATGGACCTGGAGGATCGCGTTGATATGGATGTCGCAGCGTCCCTACCGTGCCGCAGGGATGGCCGTCGGTCTCCGTCCCGGCAACGCTCGACGGCCAGACAGAGAGGACAGGACCCCGTGCACCAGGCACCCCGGTCCCGCACCGGCCCGCCCCCGGTCGTCCGCGAGTCGCTGCAACAGCTGGTCGATCGCGCCGCGGCCCTGGCGCGTCCCGGTTCCCGGCGCATCCTCGGCATCACCGGTGCGCCGGGGGCGGGCAAATCGACCCTGTGCGCGGCCCTGCTCCCCTCGCTCGGCGACCAGGCGGCCCTGGTGGGGATGGATGGGTTCCACCACGCCAACGTGGAGTTGCGGCGCCTGGGGCGCAGCGATCGCAAGGGCGCGCCCGACACCTTCGACGTCGACGGCTACGTCGCCCTGCTGACCCGACTGCGGGCGCGGTCCCCAGGACCGATCTACGGGCCCGTCTTCGACCGCGCTCACGAGGAGCCCATCGGCAGCGCCGTTCCGGTGTTCCCGGACGTTCCGCTGGTCATCACGGAGGGCAACTACCTGCTCCGGGAGGACCACGGCTGGTCCGCGGTGCGCGCCTGCTTGGACCAGCTGTGGTACCTCGACGTCCCACCGGAGATCCGTGAGCAACGCCTGATCCGTCGCCGCGAGTCGTTCGGTCATGAACGGCAGGCAGCCGAGGACTGGGTCCGCACCGTGGACGGACGCAACGGCCGAACGGTCGAGACGTCGCGGTCGCGTGCCGAACTCGTCGTGCACCTCGACATGCCCGAGAGATCCCCGGACGGGACGGAGCTGCCCGTCCCCGGCTGACCCGCCCCCCGGAGCACGAGCGACGCCTCGTCCCCCGGGGAGGGACGGGGCGTCGCTCGTCCCCGGGGGCCGGCGCGGCAGACCGCGCCGGCACCGCGGATCAGCAGTCGGAGCGGTAGAGGGCGTCCTGGTTGTCGGCCAGGTTCTCCTTCGTGATGATCGTGAAATCGGTCTGGATCTCCGCCTCCGGCTCCTCGCCGTTCAGCGAGGCCACCACCTGCTCGAGACCCTGGCGCCCGATCTCCGCCGGCTGCTGGGCGACGAGGGCCTGGACGGTCCCGGCCTCCAGCGCCTCGACCTGGGCCGGGCCGGCGTCGAAGCCGACGACGGTCACCTGCTCCTGGGCGCCGGCTTGGCGCAGCCCGGTCGCGGCGCCCTCCGCCGCGAACAGGTTGGTGCCGAAGATGCCGATCAGGTCGGGGTGGGCCTGGAGGGTCGAGGTGACGATCCGGGCGCCCTCGGCGGGGTCGTTCTGCGCGTACTGCGTCGGCAGGGCCGTAAACTTCGGGTCCTCGGCCAGGGCGTCGAGGAAGCCCTTGATCCGCGCCTCGTTGGTGCTGATGCCGGGCTCGTGCCCGACGACGAGCACCGTGCCGCCCTCGGGATTCGCCTCCTGGATGGCCTGGAAGGCCGCCGCGCCGCCACCCTCGTTGTCCGAGGCGACCTGGGTGACCGCCATGGACGGGTCCTCCAGGGTCGTGTCGACGAGACCGACGGTGATGCCGGCGTCCGCCGCGACCTTGATCGGGCGGTACATGGCGCTGACGTCGGTCGGGGCGATGAGCAGCCCGTCCGGCTGGCTGGCCACGACGCTGTCGACGATCGGGGTCTGCAGGGCCGGGTCGAACTGCTGGGGGCCCTGGACCGTCACCTCGACCCCGAGGTCCTGGGCCGCCTCCTGGATCCCGCACTCCATCGTGATGTAGAACTCGTCGCCCGCCACGCCCTGGACGAACGCGACCTCGTACGTGTCCTGGCCGCCGCCGCCCCCGCCGTCACCGCCGCCGTCGTCCCCACCGCAGGCGGCCAGGCCGAGCGCGAGGGCCGAGACGGCCGCCATCCTGGCAGTGGTCCTTCGATTCACTGTGCTTCCTTTCGACGAGCCCCGACGGGGCGGGAGAAACGGGAGGACAAGGAACGACGGTTGCTCGCTCCACGGGCCGCCGCTGCGCGGCGGACCTGGTCGATGTAGACGGCCGCGATGAGGAACGCCCCCACGACGACCTGCTGCCAGAAGGGCTGGACACCCATGATCACGAAGCCGTTCTGCAGCACGGCAGGGATGAACAGGCCGACGACCGTGCCGGCGATCGTCCCGATGCCCCCGAAGAGGCTCGTACCGCCGATGACGACGCCGGCGATGACGTTGAGCGCGGTGTTCGACTGGCCCGCGATCGTGGTCGACGCGAAGAACGCCAGATTCAGGATCCCGGCCAGCCCGGCGCAGAACCCGGCGAGGGTGTACACGAGGACGAGGTGACGGTCGACCCGGACGCCGACCCGCCTGGCCGCCTCGTCGTTTGAGCCGACGGCGTACGTGTAGCGCCCGAACCGGGTCCGGTGCAGCAACACGGCCCCAAGCACCACGACCACGAGCGAGATGATCGAGAGGTAGGGGATCTGTCCGAACAGGCGCCCGAAGCCGATCGTGTCCGTCAGCACCGTGGGGGCGCCGCGGACGTCGATCCCGCCGGTGAGGATCTGCGCGCCGCCCAGAGCCATGCCGAGCGTGCCCAGGGTGACGATGAGGGGCGGCACCTTCGCCTTGGCGACGAGCACCCCGTTGAGCAGGCCCCAGAGGGTTCCGGACACGCAGGCCACCAGGACGCCGATGAGCGAGACCCCGACACCCTGACCCCCGAGTGCCTCCATCGTCTTGGCCGCGACCACCCCGCTGAAAACCAGCACGCTGCCCACGGACAGGTCGATGCCGCCGGTGATGATCACGAACGTCATGGCCACGCCGATGATCGCGAGGATCGAGACGTTGACGACGATGTTGCGGAAGTTGTTGACCGACAGGAACGCGTCGGGCTCGGCCACGCTGAAGAGCACGACGAGCACGAGCAGCACGGCGAGGATTTGGAAGGCCTGAGCGCTCAGGAGCCGCTGCCAGGGCGTCTTTGGCAGCTCCTCCTCGGCCGGCGCAGGTCCCGCGGCCTGCTGCTGCCCCGTGGCGGTGGTCACGCCGCCTCCTGGCTGATCGCCCCGGTCATGGCTCCCACCAACTCCTCCATCGAGGTCTTCTTCGCGTCGTAGGTCGCCACCCGCCGCCCCAGCCGCAGCACCTGGATACGGTCGGCCACCTCGATCACGTGGGGCATCGAGTGGCTGATGAAGACGACGGCGATACCGCGGTCTCGGACCCGCCGGATCAGATCGAGCACGTTGCGCGTCTGCACCACGCCGAGGGCCGCGGTGGGTTCGTCGAGGAAGATGACGCGACTGGCCCACGCCGCGGCGCGGGCGACGGCGATCTGCTGGCGCTGGCCGCCGGACATCGAGCCCACCGGCGCGGCGAAGTCGCGCACCGTCGCCCCGAGGTCGGCGAACGCCCGGCGGGTGTGCTCCTTCATCTCGTTGTGGTCCATGAACCCCAGCCGCCCGAGGAGACCGGACCTCATGACCTCGCGACCGAGGTACATGTTCTGCACCGGGTCCAGGTGCGGCGCGAGCGCCAGGTCCTGGTACACGGTCTCGATGCCGAGCGACCGCGCCGCCGTCGGGCTGTCGATCGTGACCGGCTTGCCGTCGCTGAGCAGCTCACCCGAGTCGACCGCGAGCGAGCCCGAGAGCGCCTTGACCAGCGTGCTCTTGCCGGCGCCGTTGTCCCCGATGAGTGCCACCACCTCCCCGGCATTCACATCGAAGTCAGCGCCATCGAGGGCACGCACGTGCCCGAACTCCCGCCGGAGGCCACGGGCCTCCAGGGCGGGGGTCACCGCGTTCCCGCCTGTCCGTGTGGCTGCGTCATGGTCGACGCCCCCTTCCGCTCCGTCGTGCTCCATCTGCTGCTTCCTGTCGTGGTGCGGGCCGCATGTCCCGCTCCGCCGGGGAAGCCGGCGGGCGTCTTCCGTCCGCCCCGCTGTCCCGTCCGCCCGACGGCCCCGGCGGACGCAGCTCGCCGGATCCGCGTGGCACCAGGCGGACCGGCACCACGACCGTCTCGGCGGGGGCGTCGAGGTCCTCGAGCCGGCGGAACAGGCGGTCCGCAGCGGCGCGCCCGATGAGCTCCGGGTCGTGGTCGATGACCGTGACCGCCGGCTCTAGGGAGTCAGCCATCGGGAAGTCGTCGAAGCTGACCACGGCCACGTCGGTCCGGCCGCTGCCGTGGAGCAGCGGAACCAGCCCCAAGGAGCAGCGCATGTTCGAGGAGAAGATCGCGGTGGGCGGCCGAGGCCCAGAGAGCAACTTCTCCGCGGCCTCGCGGGCCTGTTGCGCCGACCCGGCGCCGACGGCCACCAGCGACCCGTCGTCGGGGATCCCCCGCTCGGCCAGCGCCCGGCGGTACCCGGCCAGGCGCAGCCGGGTCGTCGGATTCCGGAGCTCTGAACCGAGGAAGCCGATCCTGCGGTGACCGTGGTCGAGCAGGTGGCGCGTCGCGGCCTCCCCCGCGGCCAGGTCGTCGACGAGCACGGCGTCGCTGGTGATGTCCTCGGGCAACCGGTCCACGAAGACCACCGGGGTCCGTTGCTGCGTCCCGGCCAGGTAGGCGTGGCTCTGCGACATGGGGGTCACGATGAGACCGGCGACCTGGCGGACCAGGAGGCTCTGCACGATCACGCTCTCCCGCTCGGGCACGTGACCGACGCTGGAAACCATCACTGCCAGGCCGCGCTCGTGGGCCTCCTGCTCGACAGCACTGGTGAGCCTGGCGAAGAACGGATCGGCGAGGCTCTCCACCACCAAGCCGATCACGTCGGCCCGGCCCACCCGCAACGACCTGGCGACGAGGTTGGGCTGGAAGCCGAGGTCGGCGATGGCCCGCTGCACCCGGGCGCGCGTGCTCGGAGTGACGTGTTCGTCCTGGTTGACCACGCGGGAAACCGTCTTCGCACTCACGGCGGCGACGCGGGCGACGTCACGCAGCGTGACGCGCGCAGGCACGAGGAACCCCTTCGGACACAGCCGCAGGACCGCCGCCCACCGGTCGGGAGGTCCTCGGTCGAACGAGCACGGCACGCACCTTTGCGAGTCGGACGTCTCTGTCACGGGGTGACGCCGGTCATGGAACAAGCCCGTGTCAACGATGTCAACACCTCGATACACGACTGAGACACGACCGTTTCCGGCGACTAGGGTCCGTCCTCTGACCGCTCAGGCCGGCTGGAACGGCCCCGCTCACAGGAGGACCCATGACGCTCACCGGCGGTGACGAGCAATCCGGCTCGTGGACCTCCCTGCCGGGACATCGCGCTTGGCTGGACGGCGAGGCGGACCGGCTGCTCGGCTTCGCCGAGGGCGCCGGCGAGGCTGCGATCGGCTTCGCGTGGCTCGACGAGGACGGCCGACCCGACCGCGACCAGCCCCCGCAGCTGTGGATCACCGCCCGGATGACGCACGTCTTCGCACTCGCCCACCTGCGCGGCCGCCCGGGCGCCGGGCTGCTGGCCGACTCCGGACTGGCCGCCCTGACCGGCCTGTTCCGCGACGCCGAGCACGGCGGATGGTTCTCGTCCTTGACCAGCGAAGGCGCGCCCGCCGTCACGGACAAGGCCGCCTACGACCACGCCTTCGTCGTCCTCGCGGCCGCCAGCGCCACGGCCGCAGGACGTCCGGGCGCCGGCGACCTGCTGCAGGAGGCGCTGGCCGTGGTCGAGCGGCACTTCTGGCAGCCCGACGAGGGCCGCTGCGTGGAGAGCTGGGACCGGACCTGGACGGAGCTGGAGCCCTACCGGGGCGCCAACAGCAACATGCACATGGTCGAGGCCTTCCTCACTGCGGCGGCAGTAACCGGCGACGACCGGTGGCTCACCCGGGCCACGAGCATCGCCGAACGACTCGTGCACACGGCCGCCCGGGAGAACGGCTGGCGGCTCCCTGAGCACTTCGATCCCGGGTGGCACCCACTCCCCGACTACAACGCCGACCGCAAGAACGACAAGTTCCGTCCCTACGGGTCCACCCCGGGCCACTGGCTCGAGTGGTCGCGTCTGTTGCTGCACCTCGAGGCGGCCCTGGGAGGAGACGGACCGGACTGGCTGCTGGCGGACGCCAGGAGCCTCTTCGGAGCGGCGGTAGAGGTCGGATGGGCGCCGGACGGGGAGTCCGGCTTCGTCTACACCCTGGACTGGCAGGACCGGCCCGTCGTCGCGTCCCGACTGCACTGGGTCCTCACCGAGGCCATCGGCGCAGCGGCCGCCCTCGTCCAGCGCACCGGTGAGGCCGAGTACGAGCGCTGGTACCGGACCTTCTGGGATGAGGCCGCCGCCCGGTTCATCGACCGAGACCGCGGCAGCTGGGTGCACGAGCTGCCCGTCGGGGACGCGGAACCGGTCTGGTCCGGGAAGCCGGATGTGTACCACGCCTACCAGGCGACGCTGCTGCCGCAGCTCCCCGTGGCACCGGTACTGGCGGCCGCCCTGCGGCGGACTCTGCGCGACGGCTGACCTGTCACTCCGCGAGGAGCCGGACCAGCCTCTCGACCTCCTGCGCGGTCGCCGTCCTCGCCGCCCCGAGGTACTTGCGTGGGTCGACCAGCGCCGGGTCGGCGGCGAGGACCTCGCGGACGCGCCCGGTGAACGTCCCGTTCAGGTGCGTGGAGATGTTGATCTTCGTCATGCCGGCTGCGACGGCCTCACGCAGATGGTCGTCCGGAACGCCGGAGGAGCCGTGCAGCACCAGCGGCACCGGCACGGAGTCCCGGATGACCCCGATGAGTTCGAGGTCCAGCTGGGCGGTGCGGGACGTCATCGCGTGGGAGCTGCCCACCGCGACTGCAACGGCATCGATCCCCGTGGCCTCCACGAATCGAGCGGCGTCCTCCGGTCGCGTCCGCACACCGGGGGCGTGGACGCCATCCTTGCCCCCGATCTCGCCGATCTCGGCCTCGACGGAGACGCCGAGGGCGTGCGCCCGCTCGACGACGCCGCGCGTGGCGGAGAGATTCTCCTCGACGGGGAGGGTGGAGCCGTCGAACATCACCGAGGTGAAGCCGAGGGCCAGGGCCTGCTCCACCAGCCCGACGTCGGTGGCGTGGTCCAGGTGCACCACCACCGGCACGTCGGCCGCGTCGGCGATCTCCAGCATCGCGCGGCCGATGGGCGCCAAGGCCCCGTGGTAGCGGACAGCGTTCTCGCTCAGCTGCAGCACGGTGGGCCGCCCGGCGCCCTCCGCCCCGGCCACGATGGCCTCGGCGTGCTCGATCTGGATGACGTTGAAGGCGCCCAGTCCGCGGCGCCCCTGCTGTGCCGGGGCCAGGACGTCGGTCAGTGCTGCGCGTGGCACGGCGTGCTCCTCGGGTCGGATGTCCCCCGGGGCGTCCTGGATGGGCTCGGGGGTGGCGGGAAAGCCCAGCGGGCCGCCGGCGCGCGGGTCGCCCGAGCTGTCCGGGGAATCGAGGACGCCCGCCGCCCGGCGGCGAAGGTAGCAGCAGCCCGCTCTAGCCTGCTGACCGGCGAGCGCCAGGAGCGCCGGTCGCCCACGAGGAGGACACGTGCAAGGACCCCCCGCAGGCCCGACGATCCACGTCGTCAGCCCGAACCCCGCACAGGACCGTCTGCAGGTGGTGTCGCGCCTGGTGGTGGGTGAGGTGCACCGCGCGACCGAGGTCATCAGCCGGCCGGGCGGCAAGGGCATGATCGTGGCCCGGGGGGTGGTGCGGCTGCGCGGCCGTGCCGCGTTGCACGGCTTCGTCGGCGGTTCCGTGGGCGCGCAGATCTCGGCGGGGTGCCGGGAGCTCGGCATCGAGGACCGTCAGGTGCCGATCGACGGGGAGACCCGGGTGACGACCGTGATCGTGGACAGCACCTCGGGCACGTCCACGGTGGTCAACGAGCCGGGTCCCGAGGTGCGCCCCGCGGACGTGGATGCGCTGGTCGAGGGGCTGCTGGAGGCGGTCCGGCCGGGCGACCTGGTGGTGTGCACCGGCAGCCTCCCGCGCGGCGCCCCCGTGGACCTGTACGCGCGGTGTGTCACCTCCCTGCGCGGGCGGGAGGTGGTGACCGTGGTCGACACCTCCGGACCGGGACTGGCCCTGGCGGTCCGGTCCGGGCCCGACGTGCTCAAGGTCAACGAGGAGGAGCTCCGCGCCGACGCCGACCTCGCGGAGCCGGACGACGACCCGGCGGACCTCTCGGCCCTCATGTGCCGGGCCGTGGATGCCGGGGTCGGGGCGGTCATAGTCACCCGTGGCGCGGCGGGCCTGTCCTACCGGTCGGCGACCGAGGGGTGGGACGTGCAGAGCCCAGCGGTGTCCGTGGTCAACGCCACGGGCTCCGGAGACATGATGCTGGCGGGGTTCGTCACGGCCCTGGCACGCGGGGACGACCGGCAGTCGGCACTGCGCACAGGCGCCGCCGCCGGAGCCGCCAACGCGGCCCGGCTCGAACCGGATCTCAGCGGGCCGGACGAGGTCGTCGAGCTCCGTGCCCACGCTGTGGCCACCGGCGTGCCGGGAGTGCGGGGGTGAGCGCGACCTTCCTCGGGATCGACGTCGGTACGACCCGCACGAAGGCGGTACTGCTCGCGTCCGACGGTTCCGTCGTCCTCGCCACGGCCGCCGCTCCGACGCCCCAGGGGGACTCCGGCGGCGTCGCCGTCCACTCCCCGCGGGCGATCAGGGAGGTCGCGGTCGACACGGCACGGCGCGCCCTCGCCGAGGCCGGTTCGGAGGCCCGCGCCGCGCTGGGCGGGATCGCCGTGACGTCCGTGGGCGAGGAGGCGGTGCTGCTCGACGCCGCGAGCCGGCCGGTCGGGGACGTGCCCACCTGGTTCTCCGGCGTCGGGCACGGCCCGGCCCGGGAGCTCGCCGCCGAGCTGGACCGCCACGCTCCGGTGACCGGCCTCCGGCACCCTGAGTACACCGTCCACACGCTCGCCTGGTGGGCGCGCACCCGTCCGGCCCAGGCGCAGACCGCCGTGACGATGACCGACCTGGGCAGCTGGCTGCTGTCCTCCCTGGGGCCGGGCGACCTGGTGATGGACCACTCCCATGCGTCCCGAACCGGCCTCTTCGACGCGCCCACCCGATCCTGGCGCCCCGAGGGCCTGAACGTGGTGGGGATGGGCGGGCTGACGCTCCCCCGGCTGGTGCCCTCGGGCACCGTGGTCGGCGAGCTGGGGACGGAGGCTGCGGCGGAGTTCGGCCTGGCGCCCGGCGTGCCGCTGGTGACGGGCGGGCACGACCACTTCTGCGGCGCCCTCGCCGCGGGCGCGCGTTCCCCCGGCGACCTATTCATCTCGGCGGGGACCTCCGAAGCACACCTGCTGGTGACCGACTCCCTCGACCCGGGAGCGACTGCCGACAGCGAGGTCGGCTGCTTCGTCACCGACGGGCTCTACTACCTCCACGCGGCGCTCCCCTCCGGCGCGCTGTACCTGACCTGGACGCGGTTGCTCGGGCTGGATCCCGCCGCGCCGCTGGACGCGCTCCTCGGCGAGGAGCCGGTCGGCAGCCGCGGGGTCCGCGGGCACATCTCCGCCGACCGCAGGCTGTCCCTGACCGGGGTGCCGGTCGACGCCGACCCGGCGACGCTGCTGCGCGCCCTCATGGAAGCCACCGCGGTCTCGTCCCGGGAGCTGACCCGCCATCTCAGCCGCACCGCGGGCCGGGCCGTCGTCCAGCGCTTGCTGGCAGGCAGGCCCGCGCAGTCGCCGGCCTGGCGGGAGATCCGCGGGGCGATCGGTGAGGGCGCCGCCGCCTTCGTCGACGCGCAGGAGGCGACGGCCCTCGGCGCGGCCCACCTGGCCGTGCGGGGTGTCACCGGCACACTGCCGGCGCCGCTCCCGCGACGCCACCTTGACCCGGACCTGCCGCCGGCCCGCCGTCAGGAGTACGCCCGCGCGTTCGGCTGACGCGCGGTGGAGTGCTCGAGCATGTCGACGACCTCCGTGTGGAACTCGCGCCCTCGTGGAGCCGGCTCGGTGGAGAAGTAGCCCGACCTGAGCCTGGTCGATGCATCGACTGCTCTCCGCGAAGCGACTGGGGGGTCGTACCGCCGCGCTCCCGCTGTCTCGCCCCGGGTCTGATGGAGGCTCTCAATCCACTGGAGGATGAGAGTCATGGCGGCACCGAGGAAGTACCCCGACGAGCTGCGGGAGCGGGCCACCCGGATGGCCGTGGAGGCCCGGCGTGATCCGGCCACCCGCCCGGGTGCACTGGCCCGCATCGGCAAGCAGCTGGGCGTCAACCCCGAGACGCTGCGCAACTGGGTGACCCAGGCCGAGATCGACGAGGGAACCCGTCCGGGCACTACCACCGACGATGCGACGCGGCTTGCCGAGCTCGAGCGCGAGGTCCGTGAGCTGCGCCGCGCGAACGCCATTCTGAAGAGCGCGTCGGCTTTCTTCGCGGC
>NZ_FZNO01000026.1 GCF_900188025.1 Blastococcus mobilis | reverse complement strand
CTGCCGCTGGTCGAGGTCGAGGCCGACCACCGCCGGCACGCCGTGGTCGAACAGAGCATCGCCGAGCTCAAGTCCGCCGGCCTGGCGCACCTGCCCTCGGGCCGGTTCATGGCCAACGCCGCCTGGCTCGCGCTCACCGTGCTGGCCCACAACCTCGGTCGCGCCGTCGGTCTCCTCGCCGGCGGACGACTGGCCCGGGCCACCGCCGCGACGCTGCGCACGACGCTGTTCACCATGCCCGCTCGACTCGTTCACTCCGGCCGCCGACGACGCCTCCGCGCTCCCGAACGCTGGCCCTGGCAGACCGAGTTCGACACCGCGATGACAGCCATCACCGCACTCCCGCGACCAGCCTGACCCCCGCACCTACGACCGGAGACCGGAGAGGCCGGCCAGCCCGGCGGGACCACCCTGCCCTCAGCGCGCCGAACGCTTCCCCACTCCGAAACCAAGATCACTCAAGGCAGTGGCCGCTCGTCGCGGTGCATCCGGGCTTAGTGGTGGCCGAGAGCCGCGGCGTGCCGGCCGAGACTGGCTCTGAGTTGGCCGTTTGAGACAGCCCAATGCGCTGCCGCCGTCTGCCTCGCTGGCGGTTCCGCAGGAGGATCCCCTGCGGGACGGGCCTGTCCGAGCCGCCCCCGGCAAAGCCAGGGGCGTTGAGGGTTCGGCTATCGGGATACACCGCAGTTCCTCTCCTGGGGGTCGCGAGAACCGTCTGCCAGGCGCTGCTTCAGCTTCGGCAGTCGCGCTCACGTGGCACTGGTCCTCGGCCTACGGCGGCAACCGGGGTGACGGCTCGATGTCAGCCGCGCGTCGACCGGCCGACGCTAGGCCCGCCCGGCGCGACGCGGCGGCGCGCAGGCGCCGGACAGCGCGGTCCCACCGGCCCTGAACCTGCGGGATTCGACCTTCGATCGGCTGCGGATCGGTCTCGCCCTGCTCACCTAGCCAGCTGGCGAGCCGGCCGGCGCGGTGCACCGCCCGCAGGCGGCGTTCGGCCTGACGCCGGGCCTTGCTCGGCACGATCAGCAGCAGCTGGTCGCCGTGGCGAAGGGTCGTCTGCCGGTCGGGGACGAGCGTGTGCCCGTCGCGCAGGATCACCGAGACCACGGCCCCCGGCGGCAGGCGGAGTTCCCACATCGCCACCCCGTGCAGCTTGGAGCCCGCTGGCACGGAGAACTCCAGCAGATCGGCATCGATGCTGCCCAGCGGGGCCGACTCGATGGCCACCTCGGCGGTGTCTTCCTCGTCGCACACGCCCAGACGACGAGCCAGCGGCGGCAGCGTGGGTGCCTGCACGAGGGTGAAGAGAACCACCAGGACGAAGACGATGTCGAAGATCTGCTGCGCGGCCGGGAGCCGGGCGCTGACAGGGATCGTCGCCAGCACGATCGGCACCGCCCCGCGCAGCCCCGCCCAGGACATGAACGCCTGCTCCCGCCAAGGCACCTGGAACGGCGTCGCGCACACCACCACGGACAACGGGCGGGCGAGCAGCAGCAGTGCTCCGCCGACGATGAGAGCGGGCAGCAGCGCGGCGGGCAGCCGTTGCGGGCTGGCCAGCAACCCCAGCAGCACGAACAAACTGATCTGGGACAGCCACGCTAGGCCCTCGGCGAAGCCGAGAGTGGCGTTGCGGTGCGGCAGGCGGGCGTTGCCCAGCCACAAGGCCGCGACGTACACCGCCATGAACGAGGATGCGGCCACGACGCCTGCGGCAGCGAACGCGAGCATGACGATCGCGACGGTGGCGATCGGGTACAGCCCTACTGACGGCAGCGCACTGCGGCGCAGCACGCTCTCGCCGACTCTGGCCACCAGGAGCCCCACGACGGCTCCGATCGCGAGTTGGTAGAACACCTGGGCCAGAGCCACCAGCGGATTGGACTGCTCCCACCCGTCGGAGACGACGAGGGTCACCAGGATGATGGCCAGTGGGTCGTTGAACCCGGATTCCGCCTCCAAGGTGGCGCCCAGGCGTCGCCGCAGCGGCAGCCGTCGCAGCACCGAGAACACCGCCGCGGCGTCGGTGGAGGAGACGACGGCTCCCAGGAGGATGGCGGTCCGCAGGTTCACGTCCAGCAGCGCGTACGTCACGGCGGCCGTGACCGCCACGCTGAGGGCCACGCCCAGCGTCGCCAGCAGCAGCGATGCCCCCAAGACCGGGCGGATGGTCGACCACCGCGTGGTCAGCCCACCCTCGGCCAGGATGACGCCGAGCAGCACGAGGCCGACCACCTGCGTGAGTTCGGCGTCCTCGAACTCGAGACCGAAGCCGGCCTCGCCGACGATCACGCCCAGGCCCAGGTAGATCAGCAGAGTCGGCAGCCCGGCTCGGCTGGACAGCCGCACGGCCGCGACAGCAACCAGCAGGAGGGCGGTCACCGCCAGCACAACCACGTTCAGGTCGGCGACCGACACGTCCCCTCCCTCCCCAGCGATCGACGGCGTCGCGTTCCGGCGAGCCGCGCACGCGGGGGGTCGGCGGTCGGGTTGTCGACGAGATCGAAACCCGGGGTGTGCGGCCCGAGGACGGCCCCGGCGAGCACGAACAGCGGGATGGAGGCGAGCCCGATCAGCACGCCGGCCCGTGCGAGGACGCGGCAGATGAGAAGCGCGCCCGGGAGGGCGGCCAGGTCCTTGGCCACATGATGCACACGGCCTCCTCCCGGCTCGTCAGCTGGCAGCCGCTCCGTTTCCTCGCATGGTCGCCGCCGCCTCCCCCGTCGCGGAATCCGTGGCAGCACCCACTTTCCCGCGGTGATCACGATCGTTCGATGGGGGCTTCTCTCCATCTCTCGGCGCAGCCCTTGGCGCGGCGACGGCCATGCCCGACCCTCGGTCGAGCGCATGAGTGGGAGTGGTGCGGGAAGGACGGTGGGTGGTGGGCCGAGGATCGCGGGGTCCCCGCGGGGGCGGCGTCCCGCTGTTCTGGCGGGTCTGCCTCATCAACGGTGCGGTGTTCACAGCCGGCACCGCCGTCCTGGCGGCGTCGCCGGCGACGGTGTCGGCGCCGGTCCTTGCCACCGAGGCGATCGTGCTGGCAGTCGGGCTCGGCGTGATGCTGCTGGCCAACGGCGCGCTGCTGCGAGCCACCCTCGCCCCGCTGGACCGCCTCCGGCACCTGATGGAGGGGGTGGACCTGCTCCGACCCGGTCAGCGGCTGCCGGACCTCGGCTACGGGGCGGTCTCCGACCTCATCAGCAGTTTCAACGCGATGCTCGCCCGCCTCGAGGCCGAGCGGAGCTCCAGCAGCGCGCTGGCACTGGCCGCCCAAGAGGGGGAGCGACACCGGGTGGCCCAGGAACTGCACGACGAGGTGGGTCAGGGACTCACAGCGGTCCTGCTCGGCCTCCAGCGGGTGGCCGCCCGGGTCCCAGCCGATGTGCGGTGTGAGGTGCAGCTGGTGCAGGAGACCGCACGGGCGAGCCTCGACGAGGTGCGGCAGGTCGCCCGCCGGCTCCGTCCCGGTGTTCTCGACGACCTGGGCCTGGTCAGTGCGTTGACCTCACTGGTCACCGAGCACGCACGGCTGACCGACGCCGACGTGTGCCGCCGATTCAGCTCGAACCTGCCCGACCTGGGTGCCCAGGCGGAGCTGGTCGTCTACCGGGTGGCGCAGGAGGCCCTGACCAACGTGGCGCGGCACGCCGCGGCCGACCGGGTGTGCGTCGAGCTCATGCAGACCCCGCGGGGGGACGCAGTGCTGTTACGGATCACCGACAACGGACGCGGCGTCGGCGGACGCCCGGAGGGAGCCGGGATGCGAGGCATGCGCGAGCGGGCGATGCTCGTCGAGGGGAGCCTGACCGTGACACCCCACCAGGAGGGCGGGACCGAGCTGCAACTGTTCGTCCCCGTGCCGGGACGTCGGGACGACGCATGAACGCCGCCGGGCCGACCCGCATCCTGCTCGCCGACGACCACGCGCTGGTCCGCCGCGGCGTGCGGCTGATCCTGGAGAGCGAGCCCGACCTCACCGTGGTCGCCGAGGCCGGCGACGGCGCCGAAGCCGTCGCACTCGCCCGCACGCACGAGATCGATCTCGCGATCCTCGACGTCGCCATGCCGCGGATGACCGGCCTGCAGGCGGCGCGGGAGATCTCCCGGCGCCCGGCGGCACCCCGGATCCTGCTGCTGTCGATGTACGACAACGACCAGTACTTCTTCGAGGCGCTGAAGGCCGGGGCAAGCGGCTACGTGCTCAAGTCCGTCGCCGACCGGGACCTCGTCGAGGCCTGCCGCGCCGCGATGCGCGGCGAACCCTTCATCTACCCGGACGCCCTCACGGCGCTGATGCGCGAATACCTGCAACGGGCCCGCCGCGGGGAGCGGCTGCCCGGCAGCATCCTCACCGAACGCGAGTCCGAGATCGTCAAGCTGATCGCCGAGGGCCGGTCGTCGAAGGAGATCGCCGCGCTCCTGGTGATCAGCATCAAGACCGTCGAGCGGCACCGCGCGAACATCCTGCAGAAGCTCGAGATGCGCGACCGCACCGAGCTCACCCGCTACGCGATCCGAACCGGACTCATCGAGAGCTGACACGGAACAACCCCCGGCCCGGCGGCGGACGGCAGAAAGCCCAAGGCGTACCCAAAGCCCTGACATTGGAGATCCCGTGGACATCGATCCGCCAGCCTCGCGGCAGGCGCCGGGCGGCCGCGACCGATCTCTGCTGTCCCGCGTCGACCCGAGGACAAGCAGAGGCTCCTCCAGCACTTTCGTCGGCGAGTGTGAACGCGCGGAGCCCCGCACTTCACCCAACCTTGGACGAGACGACGACCTGCTCCCCCACGTACCAGCCGAATATGAGACTCCTGCCGTAATGCGCGCGTTGGCTGCCCGCGACCATGGTTTTGCGGGACGCGTGACGCCTCCAGCCGAAGGTCGCAGGTCAGACTGAGTCGTCGGGTCCGTACCCGTAACGCGCTTCGGCTTGCGAGACGCGCGCGCGCCAATGAGCGGATGCTTCAGCACAACCAACCCACTCCCCTGAGGCGGGCGCTGCTCCGGTCCGCCCAGCCGTAGCCTCCCGAGACGTGGGCGGACCGCCAGGCTGGGAGCGCTTCGACTCGTGCTGGGCTCGGCTCGATCGCGCTGCCGAACACCTGCACGCGTTCGGCGAGGCGTGGGCGGCGTTCCTCGCAGACCACCCCTACCGGGTGTTCGTCGAGGTCGACGACGCCGGTTCGGGCGTCGTCGGGATTCGGCGCGAGCGGCCGCTTCCGAAGCGGTTGCCGCTGCTCATCGGCGAGTTCCTGTACGAGCTTCGCGCGACGCTCGACAACTGCCTGTACGAGGTCGCGGTCATCCACAGCGCGCAGAACCCTCCACCAGGCGCGTCGCAACTGCAATTCCCGATCTACAGCACGCCGGCCGACTGGGGTCGCAACGTGTACCGACTCAAGCACCTGAGCGACGAGCACCGCCAAATGCTCGAGCGCATCCAGCCCTACCAGGCGCAGCGCCAGGACCTGAACTGCCTCAGGGTGCTGAACGACCTCGCGCGGATTGACCGCCACCGCACGATGCACCTCGTGGGCGCCTGCGTCGTCGAGGGCGGACTCGCCGTGAAGGCGCCGCCGGGGTCGGAGATCACCCGGTCGCGCCGCGTCGAGCGGCCCGTCATCGACGAAGCAGGCGACATCGCCACTTTCGTCGTCGACCCGTGGTCGCGCGGGCAGCAGGTGCAGCTGTACCCGGACCTCGTCTTGGAGGTCGAGATCGCAGAGATGGCGGCTGACCGGCCGTGGGGTTCGCTCGCGAACCGGCTCAAGGCGCTGCACAAGGCGGTCACCGAGTACACCACTGGGCTCGCCGCGTACGCGCTCGGGTACACGGAGCCGGACGTCGGCAAGTAGCGCCCTAATTCAGCTAGTGCTCCGTCGCAGCGGTTCTTGATGGCTTCGCCGGTCAGGGTGGACCATTTCTCATGGCCGCGCACGTGCGCACGGTGGAGATTCCGGACGCTGATCGGCGGGAGCTGCGGCGGCGGGCGCGGAGCAAGGGCGCGCCGGCCCGGGTGGTGGAGCGGGCGCGGATCGTGCTGCTGGCCGGTGAGGGGATGCCGGCAAGCAGATCGCCGCGCGGGTGGGCTGTGCCGAGCCGACGGTGGTCACCTGGCGGCGGCGCTATGCGGAGTTCGGACTGGCCGGGCTGGAGGACCTGCCGCGGCCGGGCTCGGAGTCGCCGTTGCCGGAGGCGCTGCGCGATCGGGTGCTGGAGTTGACCCTGACCGCACCGCCCACCCAGTTCGGCGCCACGCACTGGTCCTCGCGGTTGCTGGCCGCGGCGCTGGCGGCGGAGGGCACGCCGCTCTCGCACGCCACCGTCGCCCGGATCTGGCACCGCTTCGGCGTGCAGCCGTGGCGGGCGGAGACGTTCAAGTTCTCCACCGATCCGCAGCTGGAGGGCAAGATCCGCGACGTCGTCGGGCTGTATCTGCATCCGCCGGCGAAGGCGGTGGTGCTCTGCGTGGACGAGAAGCCGCAGCTGCAGGCCCTCGAGCGCACCGCGCCGGTGCTGCCGGTCCGGCCTGGATCGGCGGAGCGGCAGACCTTCGACTACGTCCGGCACGGCACCACCACGCTGTTCGCCGCGCTGGAGGTGGCCACCGGCAAGGTGACCGACGCCTGCACCGAGCGGCACCGCCACCAGGAGTTCCTCGCGTTCCTCCAGCAGGTCGCCGCCGCCTATCCGCGCCGCGAGCTGCACGTGGTGGTCGACAACTACGCCACCCACAAGCACCCGGCGGTGCGCGCCTGGCTGGCCCGCCACACGCGGGTAACCCTGCACTTCACGCCCACCTCGGGGTCCTGGCTGAACCTGGCCGAGGCGTTCTTCTCGATCATCACCCGCCAGGCGCTGCGCCGCGGCAGCTTTCCCACCGTCGCCGACCTCATCGCCGCCATCGAGCGCTTCATCCACGCGTGGAACGACCGCTGCGCCCCGTTCACCTGGACCAAGGACCCCGACACCGTCATCGCCAAGGCCACCAATCCGCGGCGGCGCAAGACACAAGCCACGCCAGTTACGGAGCACTAGGCCAGGCGAGGGAACGGCCTCGGCCGTGTCCTCATGCCGCGAAGCGCGCGGTCGTCCCGCTCGGGGTTCCTCCTGCCGAACGCTCAGCGAGGTAACGGCTGCAGCGCATCGGGCTGTCCCTTAGCGGCCCACTCAAGGACAGCCCTTGGCCGGGTTGACGCACGACGGGCGCCGGGTCAGGGTCGCCTGGCGATGACGGACCCAGCATCGAGACGAACACCGTCCGCTGCCTGGCCACTCCGAGCTCTGGGGTCCTACCGCCGGGGAGGGCGTGTCCGTGGAAGTCGATGTGATCGTCGAGATCCCCAAGGGATCCCGGAACAAGTACGAGTACGACCAGCAGCTCGGCCGGATCCGGCTCGACCGAATGCTCTTCACCGCGACCGGCTATCCGGGCGACTACGGGTTCGTACCCGAGACGCTGGCCGAGGACGGCGACCCCATCGACGCCCTCCTGCTCCTTGCCGAGCCGACCTTCCCCGGTTGCCTCGTCCGCGCCCGGGTCATCGCCGTGTTCTGGGTACACGACCGCCTGGGCCCGGACGCCAAGCTGCTGTGCGTCCCCGCGACCGACCCGCGGCAGCTCCATCTCCAGGAGCTGGAGGACGTGCCGATGCACCAGATCGCCGAGATCTGGCACTTCTTCGAGATCTACGAGGCCCTGGCACCCGACAAGTCGGCCGAGACCCGCGGCTGGGAGCGCCGGGAGAAGGCCATCAATGCGCTGGAGGACGCGCGGCGCAGGTTCGCCGACCGGCTCACCACGGCCTCCAGTACCCAGGGCTGAGCGAGGTCCGACGCCAGGCCACGCGATGACGAGGCCGCCAGGTCGCTGGGGAGGTTCGACCGCTCGAGACGGTCTTCGAGCCAGCCGTCCCCTCCGGGACGTTTCGACTCTTGCCGCCAGGCGCGGCGGGCCGCCCGTCGACTGGCTGACGCGTCCGTCGCCGTGGCCTCGGGTCGCCCATAGGCCGCCCTCAGAGACAGGCCTGTGGCCTTGGTCCCCCGTCACGGCACAGGGATCGGCTTGCGAGACGACTCGGCTCAACGACTCCAAGCCGACGGGTGGGCGGAGCCCGCCGACGTGTAGGGGCAGATTTCACTACGCACGCGCTGAGCAGGCCGCAGCGTCGACGAGCGGTCCGGCGGGCCGGGTCAGCGACTCGCGGCCTCGATGGTCGCCTCGTGGTCCCCGAAGCGGGCCACCAGCTGCTTCGTCGGCGTGATCCCCTGCGGCAGCTCCACCACCGTGACGTGCGGGCTCATGTCTGCAGTACAGGGGTCCCGCCCGGGGAACAGCGGCCCTAGACGAATCTCGATCTCTTGCTCCGCGGCGACCTCGATGCTGTCCGGCCCGCTGGGGCAGCTACCACTGCCGTGGGTGATCACCGCGAGGTACTGCCCTTCGTTTACCCAGGCGATCGACGACCGGAAAGCCGACTCGAGAGGCGACTGGCCACCGGAGTCGGGCGCAGGCGCCGGCGAGGGCGTGTAGGACAGCTCGAAGCCCTCCCCAGGATCGGGCAGCGTCATTCGCGGCGCATGCGACGGCTCCGGGAGAACCTGAACACGGGGTCCGGGCACCGGCGTGAGCTCGTATTCCCGCGCCTCAGGCGTATCAGCTCCGAGGCCGAACTCCGCGACGTAGGGCGCGCTGCCCGGCCCGCCGGCGCCGCAGGCAGCCAGCACAGGCGTGGCGGCCAGCAGCGCCGCCATCGCCAGCAGGAGCCACACCGGCCGGGGTCCGTTCACAGCTCGCATCGTGCGGCCCTACGGCCTCGCAGTCCAGCAGCTCCACCCGAAGCGGCGATCGGCGTCCCGCAGGGGATCGCTGATCGGTGTCGACGGCTGGTCTGAGGCTTGCTCCGAGCTGTCCTTGAGGGCGACCTACAGGCGCCGCAGGATGTACGACGTCCGCGACTACCTGGCCGTTGAAGACATCAGCCGCCGTCAACCGGGCCATCGCCGCCGCCGCAGACGCTCCGAGGTCGGAGCAGTGATCCTGCCGCCGATGAACGAGGCCATCAGCATGTAGATCGTGTCGCAGCACGGTGTCGACCTCATCAGCTCCGGCTGGGGAAAGACCGTCATGCGCCCGCAGGGCAAGATGTCGCTGATCAAGCGGCTGGGGGCCTCCGGCGCCGACGCTCTGCATGGCGTGCTGTTTCGCCAACTTCGAGATCGACGGCAGCGGACACACCGCCGACGGCGGCTACGTCACCGACATCAAGGGCTTCTGCCTCACCCGCCTGCGCCGGGTCAGCGGCCCGCAACCGGCTCAGGGACCCGAATCCGGATCTGCGGTCGGCGAAGTGGCTTGCACCTGTTTCGGCCCCGCCCGATGTCGCCAGCGCGACAGCCACCGTGGCCGGCGCAGGCGGTCTTCTTCCCAGGACTCCCGGAACTCGTCGTTTGCGAAGGCGATGGGGTCGGTGACGTCAGCGGGACGGCCTCTACCGTGCTGGTAGGCGTTGATCTTCTCGAGTAGTCCGACAAGATCCCGCTCTTCGGTGGGCTCGAGGTCGAGATGGACGTCGGGCTCTTCTGGGACCACCCGTCGCAGCACGGTGCCGTCATCGAGGTACGCGCCGTCGTAATCGTCGTCGGGGTCCTCGGCTTCCATCATTTCCATAAGTTCGATTGCTTCGTCCACTGTCTCCTTGACGGAGACCGCGGTTCCGTAGAACTCGCCTCGGTAGAAGACGAACACGGCGCCCATGACAGGAGTCTGGCACTGGTCGCCTTGCGACGGGCGGGACGCTAACGCAGGTCTGCTGCTCACGACCGGTTAGGGCGCTATGGGCTAGGCGCTTCACGGCTGAGTCACTGACGACCTCAGCCCTGTCCCCCCTGTCCCGCAAGGCGATCCTTGAGCGAGACCAGGCCGCCCCGCTGGCCTGCCCCCCCGGCCGCCGGTTGTGGGACAGCGTCGTCGACCGCTACGAGCTGGACGAACACGAGCGCCCTGCTCGCCGAAGCCGTACGCACCGTCGACCTGCTCGACCACGAGGTCCGCCGCGACGTCCCCACGATCGACAGCCCCCGGGGGCTCCGCGCTCACCCGGCCGCGGTCGAGGCCCGCCAGCAGCGCATCGCCCTCGCCCGGCTGATCAGCGCGCTTCGCCTGCCCGACGACAACGTCGGCGTCCGCCGGCCACCGGGCCGACCGCAGCGGCGCACCGGCGTCCGCGGCGTCTACAGCGTCGGCGGAGCCTGATGCGTCGTGCGCTGCCGAGGAGCGCCGGGGCCGGCACGATCCCCGACGAGCTGCGTCGCTTCGATCCTCGAGACTGGTGGGACGGCCCGGTCTCCGTCGCCGGCACCGAGGAGCACTGTGGGTGGGTCGCCGGCCCGTGCAGCGGTACGAGGCCGCCTGCGCGGCGTGGACGGCGACCACCGGACTGTCGGTGCACAGGCCGGCGGACGGCGAGACCTGGCCGAGGTACTGGTCGCGGGTCGGGCCGCCGCCCGGCTCCGCCGCGACGATGCGGGCGCGGCTCTGTCTTCCGCGGCTCGCCCGATCCCAGTGACAGTTCATCCGGGCCCGCGGGGAACTGTCGGGATCGTGGCTGCCGGGCCGGCGTCCGTCATCGACACTCCACGCGGGCCTGTTCTCTCCACCGCGAGACGAGGACAGTGAGCGGCGCGACAGTGTCGCAGGGGCGCCGTCGCCAGCAGCAGAGAGGAGCGGTGGCATGTACGCCCGATCCACCACCATCCGCGGCAACGCCACGAGACTCGAGGACGCCGTCGCCCACATGCGCGACGAGATCCTGCCGCAGTTGCAGGAGATGAACGGCTTCATCGGCCTGTCGATGCTCGCGGATCGTGAGACCGGCCGCTGTATCGCCACGTCGGCCTGGGGCGACGAGCTATCGATGCGGGCCAGCGCGGACCGCGTCCACCCGATGCGCGAGCGCATGGTGCAGATCTTCGGTGGCGAGCCCGAGGTACAGGAGTGGGAGATCGCCGTCCTCCACCGGTCCCGGATGGGGGACGGGACCTGCGCCCGGGTGACCTGGGTTCGCGCCGACCCGGGGAACCTCGAGGGGATGATTGATGCCTACAAGTCGAGCCTGATGCCGTCGTGGGAGGAGATCCAGGGCTTCTGCAGCAACAGCCTCCTGGTCGACCGTCGGACGGGACATTGCGCGGGGTCCGTCGTCTTCGAGAGCCGCGGGGCGATGGATCACACCCGGGACCAGTTCACGACACTGCGCGAGGAGTTCGCGCGGAAGATGGGTCTGTTCACGACACGGCGCGAGGAGTTCGCGCGGAAGATAGGCCCGGAGATCCTGGAAGTCGCCGAGTTCGACCTCGTCCTTGCCGACCTGCGGGTTCCCGAGACCGTTTGAACCGCACCGGTCGGTACACCCGGGCGGGCGGCTGTACTGACCGGGCCTTCCGTCGCCGGATCCCGGGGGCCTCCTCCGCTGCAGGTCCGCGCCGAGCAGACCCGGTGGATCGGCGTTGCCATCGCCGTTGTGATCGCTCGTCCCGTGGAGTCGAGCACGTCCCGGGCCACGACCCCGGGTGCCGAGGGCTCGGGTTCCACAGCTGAGGGATCGCCTGGTGGCGTGAATCCATACGTTGACCTGCGGGTTCTAGGTTCCGCCGGTGACGGGGCGTGTCACAAGGCAGCGTGGGCCCGCGGGTCCCGGCTGGCCGGGCCGCCGGTCAGCTCACGGCGAGGTCCTCGCTGGTGGGGGGCGTCGTCGGCCAGTTCGGCGGGGGCCGCAGGCGTAGGTCGAGGATCTTCTTCGGCGGTGGAACGCCGAGGGCGGTGAGGGCGTCGCGGGCGCCGGGGGTGGGAGTGCTGGTCTGGGTGAAGGTGCCGACCGGGCCAGTGAACACCCCGACGTGCAGGTCTTGCAGGTCGTCGCGGACGTCGGTCCAGGTACGCCCGGTGCGGATCTCGACGATGCGGACCAGCAGCAGGGCCAGCCAGCACAGCAGCACGTGGGCGCGGATGCGGTGCTCCAGGCGGTGGTAGACCGGCCGTAGCTCCAGGTGGGTCTTCAGGTCCCGCCAGCCGCGTTCGACGTGCGATGAGCTGCTTGTAGCCCAGCGCGATGTCGGCGGCACTCATCGACGGGTCGGAGCAGCGCAGCAGGTACTTGCCGTCCAGCTTGGCCTCGGCGACGGCCTTGGCCCGGTCCACGCGCAGCAGCCCGGCCGGGGTGCCGCGCAGGTAGCGGTAGGGGGCCGGGGGAGGCGCTGATCCGCCCGGCAAGCTCGGCCGCTTGGTGGCCGACAGGGCGTCGGAGCCGCGGATCAGCGCCTCCAGCTTGCCGCTTATCACCTCGCGCAGAGCGGTGTCACGACCGGCCTGGTCGGGGTTGAAGCAGACGATGAAGCGTTCACCCTCGGCGATCTTGACTTCCTCGACCTGCAGGTTGCCGGCGACCGTGGCGTGGCGGCCGGGCCGGGCCAGCGCCGCGGTGGCCTCCACCGACCCCGAGCGCAGCTTCTCCCCGAGGATGTAGGCGTGCCCGCCGCGGCGCAGGTCGGCTCGGTTGGCCGCGGAGGTGAACCCCCGGTCGCCGACCCAGACGACCCGGCCCAGGTTCCATTCCCGCAGGTCGGCCTTGGCCTGGCGGATCAGCGCGGAGTCGGCGGTGTTGCCCAGCCAGGACCACACCCGCACCGGGATCGGCAATCGGCACGATGCGCTGGTTGACTCATCGCATGGTCGAGCCCCTCCCAGAACCGGATCCGATCATCGATCCGAATGAGCCGGTGCCCAACGATCCGGCCGAGCTGCTCCCGGACGCACCGGAGCCCCTTCCGCCCGCGCCGATCGAATCGACACCTGATGATCCCGGCGGCGACACCGGCGGTGTGCCCGAGCCTGCCTGATACGCCCATCGGCAACCGGCGGCCGGTGAGCTCCCGCCCGCTCACCGATCCCCTAGCGACGAGGGTGTGTGCCCACACAGCTCGGCCATGAGGTCGAGTACCTGGTCCTCGCTGGAGCGGCTCCCGCCTCCGTGCGCAAAGAGCTGGCGCAGCAGGTTGCGCCCTTTGGTCGGCTGCCCGTTCGTGGTCGTCGCGGGTCCAGCCGGCGGTGGCTGCCGTGGAGCCGGCGAAGTGCTCGTGCACGCCCACGCTGTAGCGGGACGTGAGGGCTTCGCTCACGGCGTGCACGCGGCGGGTGAGACCGGTGAAGGGACTCCTCGTCCTCGAGCGTGGCGGTGCCTCCAGGTCGGCGATGGTGGGATCGGCGGCGGCAAGGACCTGGCCGAGCCGCTTGCGGTCGGCCGCCAGCTCCTCTCGGTGGCGGCGTCCGAGCCGCTGCGATGGTCAGCTGATGCCGGCATCGCGGGCGAGGGCGACCGCGGCGGCGCGGCTGGCCACGCCCAGCTTCAGGAGCACGCTGGAGACGTGGTTCTGTACCGTCTTGACGCTGATCCCCAACTGGAGGGCGATGGCGTCGTTGGTGGCTCCGTCGGACATCCCTTCCAGCACGTCGAATTCCCGCTCGGTGAGCTGCGGGAATAGGGGACGGCGAGGGTTTCGGCCGGGTTCGATGAGCGCTTCGGTGATCGCGGGATCGAAGATGGCCTGGTTGGCGTGTACCGCCTCGATGGCGCGCAGGATGTCCTGGGGCGGCGCGTCCTTGACGATGTAGCCGCGCGCGCCGGCGCGAACGGCCTCGCCGACCCGTGTGGAGACCGCGTGCATCGTGAGCACGAGGATCCGGACTCGGGGAGCGGTGCGAAGGATCCGCTCGGTCGCCGCAATGCCTCCTCCGCCCGGCATGTCCAGGTCCATGACGACCACGTCTGGGTTCAACTCGACGGCTGCGGCGACGACCGCCTCGCCATCGGCGGCTTCACCGACGACTTCGATGCCGGGAACGGCGTCGAGGAGGCGGCGCATACCGAGACGGAAGACGGAATGGTCGTCGGCGACGACGACTCGGATGGCGCGGGCGTCGGCCACAGAGCCTCCTCCAGACGGAACTCGGCTCGGACGCGGGTTCCGCGTTCCGGCCCGGGCTCGACGGTGCAGGTGCCACCAGCTTCCAGGGCGCGGCGCCGCATCGAGCCGATGCCGACGCCGGCGACGTAGGGTTGTGGCAGTCCGGCGCCGTCATCTGTCACCTCGACAGCGAGGACATCGCCGGCACGAACGAACCGCACGGTTGCGCGCGTTGCCGAGGCGTGGCGCACCACGTTCGTCACCGCCTCCAGCACCAGGAAGTAGGCCGCCTCCGCGACGACCGGAGGCAGCCGCTGCACGTCGTGGCCCAGAAGTGTGAACGACGGGGCCTCCGGCAGGCGGCCCAGCCGCTGAAGGTGTTCGCGGACGGCGTCGAGGAGACCGAGTTGAAGCAGCGCGGCGGGTTGGATCCGGTCGATGATCCGGCGCACCTCTCCCGAGGCCGCGCGCAACTGGGCCGCGATCTCGTCCAGTCCCCGCGCCGCGTCACCAAGGTCATCGGCGGAGCGGCGCAGACCGTCGACCGCCAGGCCGGTGCCCACCAAGATCGGGCCCAGCCGGTCATGCAGATCCCGGTGCAGCCGTTCGCGTTCGACCGCAGCGGCCCGCTGCGCCCGGTCGGCGACCAACCGTAGCTCCGCGCGCAGGCGGACGGCGTGCGCTGCCGCCGCCACCTGGTGGCTCAGCTCGATCAGCAGCAGCATGTCGTCGCGACCGAAGGGGACTCCGGGCTGGCGAAGCCCGACTGCGAGTCTGCCCAGCAGCTCCGACTGGTGCACGAGCGGCAGCTGGACGGCTTCGTGGTCCGGCTCCCCAACTCGGGCCGCCTCCCGGATCTCGCCGTCGGCGAGCAGGTACAGGGCCACCGTTCGCGTCCGCATCAGCCGCGTCACGGCGGTCGTGACCGACGCCCCTAGCTGTGCGTCGTCCGCGGCGTCCCGCAACCGGTCGCGCAATAACGCCAGCGCCGCGAGGGGCTCGTCGCGGTGGCCGAAAAGCAGCCGAGTCGTAGCCCGACTCAGACGACGGCGCGCCGGCTCGGCGACAGCCGCTACGACGACGGCGGCGATCAGCGCAGCCCGCTCGGACCTCGTCGCGCCGAAGGCGGCGGCCACCCCGAGGTAGGTCGCAAAGACGAGGACCGCGACCCCGACGAACACCGTCGTCCGCCGGATCACCAGGTCGATGTCGTAGAGGCGGTACCGCACGACCGCGAGGGCCACCGCGCCCAGCAGCAACAGCGGGATGGCGAGAAATGCTGCCTGGCGCACGTGGTAGGGCAGGACATCGGCGACCGAGTAGAGGATGAGCACCAGCAGCCCCGCTAGGAGTAGGTACTTCAGCTGCTGCCGTGCGATCCCCTGCGCGCCGTGCCACCGGACGGCCAGCGCCGCCAGCCCGCCGATGCCAGCTGCCGTCCACATCACTCCTCCGGCCGCCGCCGCAAGCATGTCCGAACCGACCGCCGAGCCGACGGCGAGACCCAGCGTGGCCGCCCAGCCCAGCCAGACCACCGGGCGCCACCGCGGCGTCGGCGCTCGACCGTCGGGGAAGACTGCGAAGAGCACGGTCGTCAACGGGACGACGCTGAATGCCCAGAGCCAACCATCCGCCGCCCACCCGACGAGTTCCCCGCCCGGGCCGTCGACGGCGGCCCAGCCGCCGGCCATGAGCGACAGCGCCATCGCGGTCCCCGTGACCAAGAGCAGCAGGCCGATCCGGCGCCCTTCCGGCCGCCGCGCGAGGAGGTTCCCGACGCCGACCAGGGCGAGGGCGACGATCACGTTCTGTGCCAGGCCCCAGCTCATGCTGGCGGCCGCGCCGTCCGCCGCGACGAGCAGGGCTACACCCAGCACCGTCGCGGCCGCGGCAGCAGCGGCGAGCGTCCGCACGGGCTCAGGGTGAGGGCGCGGGCACCGCGCTGTCCAGGGAGGGGTGCCGCCGACCCGCGGTGAGCAGCAACCCGGCCAGTGCCGCACCCACCGCGAGCCCACCGAATGGCAGCCAGGCGGCCGGGGCGAGGATCACGACCAGGGCCCCCTGCCAGCGGGGCAGCCCGGGGTCTCGCAGCATTGCAATCCCGGCCAGGACGATCCCGGGCATGATGAGGTAGCCAAGCCACTCGACCGCCATGAACCCGGTCGGCAGGTCACCGCGCCCGAGCAATCCCTGGAACACCGCACCGAGGGTGACCACGGCGTACTGCAGCGGGCCACCGATGAAATTCAGCCAGGCACCGACATGCCCGGTGGACCCTTGGTGCATCCGGCGCCGCGCCCACAGCGCCAGCACAGCCGTCGGAAGGAAGGCCCAATACCACAGCACGGTGACGCGGCCGAGCCACTGCGGCCACTCCTGGCGTCCGTCGCCGTACAGAGATTCCACAACTGCCTCGTGCACCGGGATTAGCGCGCCACCGACGACCAGCAACGCGACGATGACAGGGACGGGGATGCGGGCGAAGGCGCCCCAGATACGTGTCATGCGGAGAGCCTCTGTCCGAGCTTTCCCGGGTGACCAGGGAACAGCACCCCATAGGCCCAGGAAAAATGATCGGGATGGCGCACCCGCTTGCTGCACTGCCCTGACCAGCAACGGTCCTGCGGGCGCCCAGCGGTCAGCGTCCGGGAGACTGGCATGGGTGAGACGAGTCGCCGACCCCTGCCACTTTGGCCTTGCCGGCAAAGCGCGTGCTCTGCCAAGACCCGGATGCCGCACGGCTGGGCGACGACTCGCCGTCGGCGCGCTGTCGACGACGCCTGCAACTGACCCCTGGCCGCTTCCACGTGATTGCCGGTCGGGTCGACTTTCAGCTCCGCCTGACGGGGGGTCGCTTCAAAGCCTTGCCGGGCGGCGACCCGCCGGGAGATCTCCTCCACCGACACCGCCAGCCGCTCGCCCGCGCCCGGCTGTAGAAGACGGCGTACTGCCACAGCGGGGTCTGCCACCAGTCGGCGTCGCCGGTGGACCTTCCTTCTGCGGAACGGCCGGCAAGGTGACAGCGGTGCGCATCGAACTGTCCCTTAATCGGCCTGAGTTGCGAGGAAGCGGGCGACGGGATTCCTTCCAGCCCGGACTCGCTTCGGGGCGGGCTCCGGGGTTCGGCCCTGCCGTGGCACCGCTATGCCGCGGCAATCGCGCAACGGGAGCGCGAGGCATGCACGGGCCAGCTGGCGCCGGAGTGGTCGAGGGCGCCGTGCCCGTGGCCGAGCCGCCAGGTGGCGCTGCCGGCGACGGCCCGGGTGACGAAGGACTTGGCGGCCGCGAGCGCGTCCTGCACGCTGCCGCCCCTGGCGAGAAGCGCGGCAGTGGCGGAGGCGAAGGTGCAGCCGGTGCCGTGGTTGTTGACAGTGTCGATCCTGTCCGCCCGTAGTTCGTGCAGCGAGGTGCCGTCCCACACGATGTCGATGGCCTGCTCCGGGCGGTCGCTGCTGGCGTGGCCGCCCTTGACGACGACGGCGGCGGGCCGAGGGCGCTGGCCGGTTCGCGCTGGTCGTCCAGCGTGTCGATGGCAGTGCCGAGTAGCACCTCGGCCTCGCGGAGGTTGAGGGTGATCACGGCCGCGTGGGGGAGCAGGGCCTGCAGGTAGAGGCGTTCGGCCAGTGGTTCCAGCAGCCGGTCGCCGCTGGAGGCCACCATGACCGGGTCGATGACGAGCTGGGGCAGTCGGCCGGTCGCGGCCAGCTCGGCGACAGCTGTGACGATCTCGGCGGTGGCGAGCATTCCGGTCTTCACCACGGGTAGGTCGTCGAGGACGGCGTGGATTTGGGCGGTGACGAAGTCGGCGGGCACCGGATGGATGCCGCGCACTCCTTGGGTGTTCTGGGCGGTGAGGGCGGTGATCGCCGTGGCGCCGAAGACGCCGAGGGCTTGGAAGGTCTTGGAGTCGGCCTGGATGCCGGCGCCTCCGCTGGAGTCGGAGCCGGCGATGGTCAGCGCCACGGGCGGGGTCATGTGGCCGTCTCCTGCAGTGCGGCGAGGTAATCGGCGACAATTTCCGGGTCGCGCATGACCGGGGCCCATGACGGCGACCCCGCGGGCGCTGGCGGCCAGGCAGCCGCCGACGTCGGCGGGCTAGATGCCGCCGAGGGCGTAGGCCGGGGGTGCCGTCGGGATCGGTGCGGCGAGCTCATCCAGGCTCAGGGGCGGGCCGTAGCCGGGTTTGGACGGGGTGGGGAAGACGGGGGAGATCATCACGTGGTCACAGCGCTCCCGGCGCGCCCGCAGCACCGGGCTCCGGGACGAGCGCCTGCACCTCTTGCGGCTCTGGCTGAGGTCTGGCCGGAGGCCTGAGCCGCGGATACTCGGCTGGTCGGGCGGCATGCCGACCGTACGCAAGGGAGTGCGGCGAGACGGCCACGGTGTCGACCAGACGGCCACGGTGTCGACCAGTTCGTCCACCGCGTCGGGCGCAGGTGCTCGGTGTCGGCCCCTTGATGCGGTCGCCAAGCCGGGAGCAGTCGTGCCAGCCCGTGCAACGTTGCACGTCATGAATCCCTCTATCGGCAGTCGCGAAGGGATTCGTGACCGTTCGAGTGAGTGTCACAGGGTGTGCCAGTGACCGTCCCTGTTCGGGCGGAGCCGGGGCGGGCCGGGCCGGTCGCAGACGCCGGCCCAGAAGGGAAGACCCCGGCGATGCCGGTGACGCCCGGGTCGGGGTGTGTCGACGGCTCCCACAGACGACCGCGACGACAGGGCGCTGGACGGCGGGTTGCCCGCTGTCCCAGTGGCAGATGCCTCCGGTTTCCCTCCAGCCTGCGGTAAACCCAGCCTGGGGTCCTCGAGTCGCTCCGCAGTGATCTGGCCCCATGCGGGCCGGGCCCGTGACGACCGAGTTCTACAGCGCGGGCAGGAGAAACCCGCTCCGCCACCGGCCTTGTGGACAACGACCTCCCGTCATGTGCGCCAGAGTCTGGGCCATGCGGTGACGGTCTGCCGGTGGGTCGTGGCGGGATCTACCGGCGTAAACCGTGCATCAGCGGCTCGGACGAACGCAAGTCGGACTGGCGAGCCTGAAGACCGGGCTGCAGGACGCCGGCGTGCGGAGGTCCGCCTGCGCGACGGCCGGCACACCTCGGCGACGCTGCTCCTCGCCGAGGGCGCCCACCCCCGGGTCGTCGTGAAGCTGCTCCGGCACGCGCAGATGCGACGACCACGGATACCTTAAGGCCGCGTCCTGGTCGCGCTGGCCAAGGAAGCAGCCGAGCGCATGGGGACGACTTTCTGGGGCTGATGGCCACCGCCGCGGCCCCGACGGCGATCACGGCGGCATCAGGGACACCAGTTTCGGGGCACGCCTGCGCCGGCGACGTCGCACGGTGAGGCGACGAGGCGGATGCCTGCGGCGATCGCCGTGCATCCAGGCTTAACCCGTTCCGGTGAGATCAGGCGGAATTGGCTACGCATGCCTGAGCCAGAAGTCGATGTCTGGATCGTGGCAGAGCATGGACATCCGGCGACCGCGCAGCGGCGTCCGGTCCGCGCGCTGTTTCTGACCATCGGCCTGGCCGGGCTGTTCGCCACCGGCATCGGGGATCGTCCCGACGGCGCGGCGTGGGACCGGGCGTACGACGTCGTCCTCTTCAACCTGCCCTACCTGACCGCCGCCTGGGCGTGCTTGGCGGCGGCGCGCCGGGTGCGGACCGAGCGGATCGCCTGGGCCGCCCTCGGCGTCTCGTTGACGCTGGGTGCGATCGGCAACGCCCTGCGCGTGCTCTCCGCCGGCCTCCAGGGCAATGAACCGCCGTCAGCGCTGTCCACCGTCATCCTCGTGGCCGGCTATCTCATCCTCTACGTGCACGTCGTCGGGTTGATCCGCGCTCGCGTGCCCCGGTTCCACCCCAGCATGTGGCTCGACGGGGTCATCGCTGCGCTCGGCAGCCTCGCTGCCGGGGTCGCGTTCGTGCTGGGCCCCCACCTCTACCCGGCCCCCGGTGAGACGGCGGTGGCGGCCGTCGACCTGGTGGCCCCGACAACAACCGTCCTGCTCATCGCCGTGCTCATGGTTGTCGGCTCCATCCTCGGGGCCCGCCTGGACCGCACCCTCTTCACGGTGCTCTTGGGGCTGTGCTTCATCTGCGCCTCGGACATCATCCTGTTCGTCTGGAAGGTCCACGGCACGTACGTCGACGGCGGGCCGCTGGAGCTGGGCTGGCTGGCGTGCGTGGTCTGCGCCGCGGCCGCGGCGTCGGGGGCGCGCAACCGCCCCGCGCCGGTCGACCGCAGCGGCTCCCGCATCGGCTCGCGGTTGCTGGCCGTGCCGCTGGTCTGCATCGTGGCCAGTCTCGTCGTCCTGAGCCCGGGCTGGTCCCCCCCGATGCCGGCCATCTCCGCCTGGCTGGCCATCGGCTGCGTGCTGGCCGGCATCGCGCGCATCGCCGTGACCTTCCACGAGGTCCGCGGGTTCAACCAGGTCAAGCAGGAGTCCCGGACCGACGAGCTCACCGGCCTCGCCAATCGCCGTGCGCTGCTCGAGCGGGCCCAGCGGGTCGTCGCCGCGGCCACCGCGAGCTGCCCTGCGGCACTCCTTCTGCTCGACCTCGACGGGTTCAAGGAAGTCAACGACAGCCTGGGGCACCGTGCCGGTGACGACCTGCTGCGCCAGATCGGCCCGCGGCTGCGCGGCTCGCTGCGCGCTGACGACATGCTGGCCCGGCTCGGTGGCGACGAGTTCGCCGTCCTGCTGCCGGCCGCGGGGGTCCAGGACGCGCAGGCCCTCGCCGACCGGCTGCGCGAGCTGCTGCTCGAGCCGTTCACCGTGACCGGCGTCCGGCTGCACGTCGGCGTCAGCATCGGCGTCTCCACCACCCCGGCCCCGGCGGCCACGGTGGAGGAGCTGCTGCACTGCGCGGACGTCGCCATGTATACCGCCAAGAGCGCACGGGAGGGGGTGCACGTCTACGTCCCCGACCCCGTCACGGGGACCGCCGGCAGCGACCGGCTGCGGACCATGGAGGAGCTCCGGACCGCGCTCGCCGAGGACGAGCTCGCCGTCTTCCTGCAGCCACAGATGGACCTGCGCCACGGCGGCATTGTGGGGGCCGAGGCCCTGGTCCGCTGGCACCACCCCACCCGGGGGCTGCTCTCTCCCGGTCACCTGCTGCCCGCCGCCGAGCAGGCCGGACTGCTGCGGCCGCTGACCGACCGGGTCCTCGAGCTGGCGCTCGCGGCGGCCGGCCGCTGGTGGGCGGACCACAAGGTGCCGGTCTCGGTGAACCTCTCGGCGGCCAACGTGACCGACCTGGACCTGCCGGACAAGGTCGCGGCAGCGCTCCGTCGGCACGGGCTGCCGGCGCTGGCGCTGACCCTGGAGCTGGTCGAGGACACCCTCATGGCCGATCCGGAGCGCGGCCGGACGGTGCTCGCCGATCTGCGCCGGATCGGGGTCCGGACGTCGATCGACGACTACGGCACCGGGTACAGCTCACTGGCCTACTTGCGGCACCTGCCCGCCGACGAGCTCAAGCTCGACCAGAGTCTGACGGCTGATGTCGATCGCGATCCCCGCGCGGCGGCCATCGTGCAGCACACCGTCGCGCTCGCCCACGACCTCGGTCTGCGCCTGGTAGCCGAGGGCGTTGAGACCGTCGCGACGAGCGCCACGCTGGCCCGCCTCGGTTGCGACGTCGCCCAGGGCTACGCGATCGCCCACCCCATGCCGGTCGAGGAGTTCCTGCGGTGGCTGGTCGCCGCCGACTCCGCGCTGGTCGACGAGACGCTGGTCCCCCGGCTCAGCCGGGGCGCCGCTCCGGCCTGACCCGACGGCGGGACGTCCCGGATCCCGTCCGGTGCCCCCGCCGTGACTCACGCCTCGTGCCGAGGCTCTCCGTTATCCTCCCGGTACGCTGCGTACGTGACGCCGTCCTCGCCCGCGAGTGAACGCCTCCACCCTCGCCGCCTCGAAGGCCCCGATGGCGGGTCCCGCGCCGCAGGGCCCTACGACTGGCGCGACCTCGCTCCCGAGATCGTCCGTCAGCGGCTGGTCATCGAAGGCATCCCCGCCCGTCCCGTCGGCGCCACGGAGATCCGGGCGTACCTCTCGGCACTATCCCGCGAGGTTGACATGGTGCAACTGATCGAGCCGGTGACGCACCGCTCGGACCTGTACGGCTGGGCCGGCTGGATCCACTGGGAAACGTCGGGGGCCCACTTCTACGCCTGGGAGCGGCCGCAGCTGTTCTTCTCGGTGGACATGTACACGTGCAAGGCGTTCGACGTGGACACCGCCGTGTCCTTCACCCGCGCGTTCCTCGACGCGGACACCGTCGTCGCGAAGTCCTTCTGAGGTGCCGCTCCGTCTCCTCGTCGCCCACTCCTCAGCCGAGCGGGACGCCGCACGGGCGGTCGAGGCACGGGTGTTCCTGCAGGCGTTCGGCAACACGCCGGAGGTGATGGAACAGGAGTACGGCCACTACCAGGGGCGGTCGCGCTTCGTCACGGTGATCGACGAAGAGGGCGGTTCGGCCCTCGGTGTCGCTCGATTGATCCTCCCCGACGCCACCGCCCCGGTGAAGACGCTGGTCGACGTGGCGGGCGAGCCCTGGCATCTGGACGTGGTGAACAGCCTCAGGGCGGCGGGTCTCTCCAGCCGGCCGGTCTGGGACGTCGCGAGCCTGGCGGTGGACCGGCGCTTCCGCAGCGGCGCAGCCGGTGCCGAGGTCATCGTCGCGCTGTGCCACGGCGTCCACCAGTACTCCCTGAACTGCGGCGTCGAGGGCCTGGTCACCGTCCTGGACGACCGGATCCTCCGGGTGGTGCGGGCGATGGGCATGCCGTGGACCCCAATGGCCGGAGCCACCTCCCAGTACTACCTGGGCTCACCCGCCAGCACGCCGTGTGTGATGGTCATGTCATCCGTCGCGGAGAGCATCCGGACCCGCCGGCCCGACCTCGCCCCCGCCGTGATCGACGGCATCTTCCGCTCGATCGTCCTGGACCCGGCCGATCTGCTTCCCGGCCGCGGCGGTTCCCTCCCCCGGGTCCCACCATGCGACCAGCCGGACCGGCCACCCGTGGGACGGGACAGGTCCGCGTGGAAGCCACCCACACATCGCCGCACGGGCACTCTGGTCAGCTCGCCGGACCCGAGTACCTGAGGGCACGTCAGCGGACAGCTGGGTGGCTGACTGGCTGCCGGCCTTGACGGGGAAACCCTGGACACTTTGGTATCCCATCCCCGGGACGACTTCCCTGTGATGAGGTAACCACCTTCTAACCGGCCCGCCGACACATGGGTAATGGGTCGGCACGTCTACGAGGCGGTGGTGCCGTGGTGGGACTCCTGGCCGCCGGGGACCTGCCCGAGGACGCGGCGAGCCCGCCCTGCACTGCTCCGGACAAGCTCTCGCACGGCCGCCCAGCGGCACCCGGTTCTACCGGCTGCAGTATCCGCAGTCGGCCACCCGCCCCATCTCTGCCCGACCTGCGTTTCCGGCTCGCCGGCCTCCCCGTCCCCGCACTGGTGGTCAGGGATCCTGCGACTACCAGACTGGTCGTCCGCCGTCACCTACCTCGAGACCCTGCCCGAGGCGCGGCTGATCTACCTCCGCGGTAGACACGACAGCTACCAGGACCTCCCGGACACCTACCTGGACACCGTCCGCGCCTTCCTCACCGACGTCCCGCTCCCAGTCGCACCAGAACCTGCGCTCGCTCTGTCCTCACAGTCGGTGACCAGCGCCGGCAGAGACCACCCGAACGGGCCAACCGTCTGCGGTCGCCACCCTCTCAAGCCGGGTTCTAACCTGAAGTGACTGGGTGAACCCGTAGAGCGAGGGGCGGCGATGAGCGAACACGTGGCCGTCACCGCGCCCCCGCGCCGCCGGCTTCGCCGTTGGGCGTGCCGTAGCACCGTCCTCACCGGGCTCGGCATCGGCCTCTGGCTCGCGGGGACGTCAGTCGCGTCGGCGGAGGAGGTCACTCCCCGCGAGAGCCTGTGGGGGACGGCGGCACAGACCGTTGACGCACTCGCCCCGTCGCCGGCCCTGCCTGTCGCCGAGGCGGTTCATCAGGTTGCCGGTACGGCGGTCGCGGTACCCGAGACTGCCGCTGCCGCTGCCACTGCCGCGGCCGCACCGGTCACTGACTCGGTCGGTGCCGTGACCACGCCGGTCGCTGAGATGGTGCGTCCGGTTGCCGCACCGGTCACCGACGCCGTCCGCGACGTTGCGCGGCCGGTCGTCGCACCGATCCGGGACGCCATCCTCGCCTCGGTCCGGGAAGCCATCTTCGCCCCGGCCCGAGGGGTCCTCCTTGCGGCGACCGTCCCGGCCCCCGCGGGTGAGCGAACCGAGATCGCCGGCCCGGTCGTCAGCGACAGCGCCGTCTCAGCGCCCCAGGTCACACCCGGCGACACCGCCCTCGGTCCCGTGTCGCCGAGGGCGACCACCGCCGCGGCAGCGGCCTTCGGGGCCGACCCGTCCACCGTGGCGGCGAAGGCGGGCGCGCCGGCCTCCGCGCCCGCCTGGCCCCTGCCGGTTCCGGTGCCGGCCGTTCCCTCCACCGGCGGCGGGGTCGCCGCGGGCGCCTCGAACGGCTCGGATCCGATGCCCGCCGACCTCACGCACACGCCGTTGGACGCCGAGCTTGCGGCCGCGGGGATCTGCCCGGCGGCCGGGGCTCACGTTCCTGTGGGCAGCGCTGCCGATCCCTGCTTCTCCCCGGACTGAGTGTGGCCCGGCCGGTCTGGTGCCGGCACGGCATGTCATCGGCCCGTCGAGGGCCGCACTCGGGACTTTCAGGAGAGAGCAACGATGAATGGATGGGTGAAGCGCGGCTTGCGGACGGCGCTGCTCACCGGTGGCTTCCTGGCCGCCGGTGTGGGCGTCGCCGCCGCCGACGAGAACGACTTGACCGCCGACCTGCTCGGCGTCACCGCCACTGTGCCGGTGCAGGACGGTGCCGTCGCCGAGGCGCCCGTCGTGACCGGAACGGGGCAGGACCTGGCCGTCGGCGCCGAGGACGGGCTGCGGCTGCCGGTCGACACCGACACCGCGCCAGGAACGACCGTCCACGATGATGCGGGGACCGGCGGGCTGAGTGCGCCGGTCCGGGTCACCGAGGCCGAGGACCGGGCTCCGGATCCGGCCGATGGGCTGACCGTCACCGTGCCGATGAACACCTCCGGTGGTGGTTCGGCCGGGACGACGGTGACCGCGCCGATCGTCACCGGGAACGTCGGGGGCGTGCTGGACGGCGATCCGCTGACCGGCGGTGAGGTCCACGTCGACCTCGACGGCCCGGTCACCTCCGGACCGACCGACGCTGGGCTCGTCCTGGACCTGGCCGACACGGTCACGATCGGGGACAGCGGGGCGACCGCCCGGGACACCGTGCTGGAGGTGCCGGTCAGCCTCGACGGCGATGCCCCCAGCACGGTGGACGTGCCGGTGCCGGGCGCCGGCGGAGCGCTGCTGTCGGACAACGACGTGAACATTCACGTCGGTGACCTCCTCGAGGACGGCTCGGCCGGGCGGCACCCCTCCGTGGACGGCGAGCCGACAGAAAGCCTGCCCGTCGACCTCGGCAACCTGGTCCCCGAACTCGGCGACCGCACCGGCACGGGCGCTGACGGTGCGCTCACCGGCAACACCGTCGATGTGGACCTCGCCGATCTGCTGGGGGGCGACGGTGAGAGCGCCGGCACGGTGGCCGTTGTCAGCATCGACGGCGACGGTGAGGGCACGCGGGACGACAACGTCATTGGCATCAGCCTGCCGCTGGACGCGGGCGCCCTGCCCGGTACCGGCACCGGCACCGGCACCGATGACGGCACCGGGACCGGTGGTGCCGGCGCCGATGACGGAACCCAGCCGGAGGATGGGACCGCGACGCCGAACGCCGGCGGTGACGGGACCACCTCTGGCACCGGGACCGGCACCGCCGAGGGGGCGGCCGGTTGCGGGCACGAGTGCACCGACGCCACGGGCGGCTCCACCGGCGACACCACCCCTGGTGGTGCCCGCGCGGAAGCCGGTCCCATGAGCGGTCCCCAGCCGGCTGGTGCGCCGACCGGGGACGGTTCGGCCTGGGATCCCTGTGCGGGGCAGTCGCTGGCCACGCAGGCCGCGTCCACCCTCGACCGGCACAGCGCGGCCGCCCCGGTCGCAGCCGGTGCCGCGGGATTGCTGGCGGCCCTGCTGCTCGCGGCCTCCCGCGGCCGGCTGTGGACCGACCCGCGGTAGTTCCTGCACGTCGGTGGCCCGGACGTCGCTACGGCGCCCGGGCCACCGGCGTGCCGGCCACACCCGCCCCACACCTCGGCGGCCAGGCCGGACCTTCACGCGACGTGTCGCCGACCCGGAGAAGCACCCTGGGGCAGCCGAGATCACAGCGGGGTCAAGCCCGCTGTGACCGGTGCGCCAGATGCTCACAGCAGCGGTCCCGGGCGGCGGCCCGGGCGGCCGCGGGTTCAGTAGAGGTAGCGGTCGATGCCGGAGCCGTGCGCCCACATGTGGTTCATGCGGTCGGCGGTGCGGGCGTGGGCGGCTTCCTCGGCGTCGGTCAGCACGCAGTCGGTGCCGGGCGGGGTGGCCCGCAGCCGGGCGGTGAGCAGGCGGGTGTCGTCGCTGGGGGCGAGGTCGAGCAGGCCGGCCAGCCGTGCGAGGAGCGAGACCAGGTCTGTGCGGTCGGTCCGGCGGTAGCCGCCGCCGAGCTGCTCGGCGTGGTCGTCGACCAGCTCGGCGATGTTGGCGTTCAGCCGAGGGTGGCCGAGTGCGTCCGCGGTGGCGGAGAGGACGTTGATGTCGGCGGCGGGCAGGGTGAGCGCGGTCAGCGGCGCGTGCTCGTAGCGGCCGTCCGGGGCGAGCAGCCGGCCGCACCCGGGTCCCCGGGACTGGGTGGGCGCCAGAGCGGTGAGCAGGCGCTGCGCGGCGGCGAGGGCGACCCGACCGGCCAGCGGCGCCGACACCCGCAGCGGCTCGGTGTCGGTGCCCGGACCCTGCCGGTCGTCGTCCTCCCAGGTGCCCAGGCACAGCAGGATTTCCTCCAGGGCGCGCAGCGGCGCCAGCGGCTCGCCGTCGAGGTCGACGACGAGCACGGTGCGCTGCCCTACCGGGGTTTCGTCGCTCGCTCCGGGGCGGCCGGTCGCCTGCTCAGCCACGGGCGGACCACCGCTCGGCGGCCGACCGGCCGGTCAGGCCGGTGACCCGGCCGATGTCGGCCCACGAGGCCCCGGCGGCGAGTGCGGCGCGCACCGCCTGGTCCAGCGCGCGGGCGGCGGCGGCCTGCCGGGCGGCGGCCGCCTCGACGTCCTCGAGGGCTTGCCATCCGGCGATGTGGCGGCGCCATTCGGTCATCACCCGGTGCTCTTCGGCGGCCTCCAGATCGGCCCACGGGCCGGCGGTGGCCAGTCGCCGCGCCGCGGGGTCGGCCAGCTCCGCTGGTACGCGGGTCCAGGGGGTGCCGCGCCAGCCGCAGGTGCAGCCGGCGGCCCAGCCGACGACCGCGGCATCGGGGCGCCACTGCTCCGCCTGGTCGATCACCTCCAGGCGGGTCCTGGCCGCCGCTGTGGGAGGGCACGATCCCGTCGCCACCGATGACCGTGCCGTCCTGCCAGACGCCCTCGGCGGTGGAGCCGTCGCGGTAGGTCAGCCGCACCCGGTCGCCGTTGCCCGGCCCGTCGTCGGGCCGGCGGGCCACCAGCACACCGCGGGCGCTGCTGGCGCCGGCGCCCTGCGCGCCGTCGGCGAACACCGGCACCACCCAGCCCTCGTGCTCCTGGCCGTCCACGACCGGGCCCATCCATCCCATCGCTCCTCCTCTCCGTGCGTGGAAGCAGCGTCGCCGTTCCGGCGCCTGCCGGAGCCCGTCCTGTTCGGCTTCTGTGGATGGCCGTCGTTGTCCACAGCCGGGGCTGGCGACAAGACCTCACCGTGTGCCCGGAGCCCGAAGCAACGACGGCCATTCCACGTCGCCCCGCTCTCCGGAGGCGGGGGCTATCGCCGCGGGGACTGGGCTTGTTGCTCGGTTGCCAACCCAGTCGGTTGATGTCCTCGCGCCGGTACACGACGCGGCGGCCGAGGCGGAAGCCATCGGGCCCGACGCCCAAGTGCCGCCATAGCGCAGGGTGGCCACCGGAGTGCGCAGAACGGCGCCGCCTCCGCCAAAGTCAGCAGCTCGGCCGCCGCCGTTCGAACATCGTCGTCAGTCACGGTCGCGCACCTCCGCGCTTGGAGAACAGCATCGACGGGCGCCCGCCCAGCACGCCGCATCGCAACGCGCGGCCCAGCGGGATTCGATCCGTCCCGATAAGCAGGCTCCCGGGGCCTGCTTCAGTTGTTCTCCGGCCGCTGCCCGGCCCTACTCCGCGGCACGGGCTGCTGACCGGCCTGAGCCGCCCGCGCTTCTGCAGCCGTTCTCCGGTAGGCCGGCGACAGCCGCGCGACCAGCGCCCACACGGACTGGAGAACCACTGGAGGTCCGCTGCTGACCTGCCAGGCACCCGCCACCTGCTGCCAGACCTCGCACCCGGCGAGCCTGAGACTGAGCCCGCACGGTCCCGCAGGTGCGGGCGGCATTCCGGCGCCGAGCCCCCCCACGGTGCTGTGCTCACCGAACAGCCTTCGCGGACCCCGAACGACTCGCTCGCAAGGGCGAGCGTCAGGGGGCCGAGCGGGACACCATCGGCCTCAGCGTGCGGTTCGTGGTGCAGGTGGTTCCTCCGTCGGGCGAGCGCTGACCTGGCCAGGCTCGGCTCATGGCGCTCGACACCGCACCCGGAGCACGGCGAGACCGCGGGGCCGGTGATCGGTCCGCCAGGGGCCTCCGCGAGGGGTCGGGTGATCGAGGTTCCCTGACCCGGTGGCCGCGCCGCCCACGTCGTCGCGCCGGGGCCGGTGGGGCAGGCCAGGAGCACCTTCGGGCCACGCTGCGCGTGGCGCCGGCTGCGCCGTCGTCAAGGTCCGCCTGCAGCGGGCTGTGCTCGCTGGTCCCCCGACCCGTCCGGCAGCTCAGCGTAGGGGCCTCCCGCGCCGTCTCCTCCCGACCGGACCAAGATCCTTCCGCCCTGCGGGCGCTGCGCTGCGGAAGCAGTCTTGGTCCGGTCCTCCCCCGCCGTCGCTCCCGGCCCCGGAGCAGAGCTCTGTGCCGGACGGGCCGGGGGAATGGGTGGCAGGACACCCTGTTCCGTGGTCCCTCCCGATCCGGTTTCGGCTCCGGTACCGGGAGGGTCCAGATGACCACCACCAGCAGCACGACCCCCGCCAACAACAGCCGCGGCGAAACGGGCAGGGCCGGACGGAGTCGGCGACCGCAGCTGAGTCCGGCGCAGGGGGACGCGGCCGACGCCGCCCGGTAGTTCGTCGGGTCCCTGGCGTGCGTCGAGGTAAAGAAGTTCAAACCGCGATGCCCGCAGGCCCTACACCGACTCCACGACGTGACTGACGATGCGAAGGCGGGTCAGCACCTGAAGTGACGGCTGGCGCGGACCGCTTGAGGTGCCGGCTTCGCCTCGCCGTCGTCGTGTCCCCTCGGTGTCCCTCGCGGTCCGAGGCTCACGTTGTGGCCACCGTCGGCTGTGCCAACTCGTCACGCTCGGTATGGAAAGAGTTCCGATCTGTATTGATTGTTGGTGGGCGGCCAGGCACTATCGGGGCATGCCGGAACTGCGGTGCGCGGGTAAGTCTCTCCCCGGTTTCATCAGCGTCGAGGTCGAGGACGACCAGCGGGTGCTGCGGATGTCCGGGGAGATCGACGCCGAGGTGGTCGACGCGTTCCGGGAAAAGCATCCGGCCGCGCCGCTGATCACTGCGGTCGACCTGGCCGGGGTCACGTTTCTGTCCTCGGCGGGGCTGAGCTTCCTGATCCGCCAGACCCACCCCGGCCGGCAGGCCGGTCGGCTGCCGGTGCTGCGCGGCGTCACTCGGCCCGCGCACCGTGTCATGCAGATCGCCGGCGCCACCGGGCTGTTCCAGCCTGCCGCCTGAGCGACGCGAGGACCTCGCCCGGCACCTCGCTGCCGAGCTGGCGGTCAACGGCTGGTCGGACCTGCTTACTGTCAGCATGGTCGGCTTGGTGAAGGGTCGGTTGACCTCGCCCCGACCGGGTCCACCGGGTCGAAACCTCCTCCGATCTCGGTCTGCAGGCCGCCCTGCGTGAACGCTCCGGCAGGCGGTGCTTCCGGGGCGCCCGGCGCTGATCGCCCGCGGTGCCGGCCTTCTACGGCGGCAGGAAGATCATGTACGGCATTGACTATCCCGGGATGCCGTACTCCCTGAACAGCGCGCAGATCACCACCTGGGTCGTCCTGGCCGTGGTTGCCGGCAAGGTTGTGGGCGCCGCCTTCTCCTGGGTCGGGCGCCCGGGCCGCCGGGGTGCCGTCGTCACGGCCGCAGTCATCGGCCTACTGGGGGCCGACGCCTACCGGCGCTGGCCAACTACCCCGCAGACGCCCCGGTCGTGGTCGCCTTCACCGTGTTCGCCGCCCTGGTCGTCCTCGGGGTGGCCATCCGCTCATCCCGCCAGCTCGCGGCGGTCGCCGCCTGGGCGCTCCCCATGGCACTGCTCGGTCTCGCGCTCGTCTCGGCACCGGACCTGCTCGAGCAACTGCTCTTCAGCGGCAGCTGCTCGGGAGAGCGAAGTCCGCTCCTCTTGACGACCTCGGCCGGTCCCCGGCTCCTACCAGCTGGTCGGTGATCAGGTCGGCCTGGATCGTCGTCGAGAGCGGGATGGGGCGCTCGACGGGATGGGGCGCTCGGGTTGGTCGAGGTCGGCCCCGGACGTGGCCACAGCCTCGATCACCGGCCCGGACTCGCGTCGGGATGCGCCGTCCTCGCTCATGGCCCACCTGCACGGTCATGGCCCACTGTTGCGGCCTCGCCCACCCCGGCCGCCGGAAAGTCGCGAGAAGCTCCTCGGTCTGCTCCTGCGGCGGCGGCCGGAACCATGCGTGGTGAACCGAACCCTCGCGGCAATGGCCGCGCCGACCACCTGTCACGTGTGACGGTCACGTGCCGGAACGGAATCGAAGCGCCCTGTTGACGGTGTCGAGAACTCGATAGCGTCCGCCATCCGAGACCAGGAGGCCCTGTGTCTGCGTCCGTCGCTTCCCCCGACGAGCGAGCTCCCCAGCCGGTCCCTCCGCCGGAGGCGGCCGAGGTCGTCGCTCTCCCCTCCGCCCGCGGCGTCGCCGGCGGCCTGGTCCGCGCCATGGCCCGGCCGCGCCCTCTGGCCCGGGAGACCGTCCGTCTCGGCCGGGACTTCGCCGCGATCCTGCGGGGCACCGACCGGCTGGCGCCGTCGGAGCACGACGAGCGCTTCACCGATCCGGCGTGGCGCGAGCACCCCGGCTACCGGCGGCTGGGCCAGGCCTATCTGGCGTGGGGTTCGTCGCTGGCCCGAATGGTCGACCAGTACGAGGCCGAGGGCGCCGACTGGCACGCGGTCGAGCGGGCCCGGTTCGCGCTGCACGCGCTGACCGGCGGCATGGCGCCGACCAACACGCTGCTGGGCAATCCGGCAGCGCTACGGCGGGCGATCGACACCGGCGGCCGCAGCGTCCTGCAGGGCATGGGACACCTGGTCGAGGATCTGCGGCACCACGGTGGGTTGCCCGCGCACACCGACCGTGCGGAGTTCGCCGTCGGCCGGAACCTGGGGGCGACCCGGGGGGCGGTGGTGTACCGGGACGACGTCGTCGAACTTCTGCAGTACAAGCCGTCGACGCAGCAGGTGCGGCAGCGGCCGCTGGTGATCGTGCCGCCGCCGATCGGCCGCTTCTACTTCCTGGACCTGCGGCCCGGGCGCAGCTTCACCGAGTACGCCGTCGGCCAGGGGCTGCAGGTGTTCCTGATCAGCTGGCGCAACCCGACCCGGCAGCACGCCGGCTGGACCCTCGACACCTACGCCGAGCGCATCCGCCGCGCGATCGGGGTGGCCCGGGAGATCACCGGTTCGCCGGACGTAAACACGATGGGCTTCTGCGCCGGCGGAATCCTGCTGACCACGCTGCTCACCCACCTGGCCGCGATCGCCGACCACAGCGTGCACAGCGCCGGCTACGCCGCCACCCTGCTGGACTTCGCCGCACCGGCGCCGATCGCCGCGTTCGCGGGGCGCCGTCTCGGCGCCGGCCGGCGCGTCTCCCGGCCGCGCGGGGTGATCCCCGCGCGGACGATGCAGTCGGCCTTCAGCTGGATACACCCCGACGAGCTGGTGTTTCACTCCCTGGTGCACCAGTGGCTGATGGGCGAGGACCCGCCGGCGTCGGACCTCCTGGCCTGGTACGCCGACGGCACCAACCTGCCGGCCGCGCTGCACGCGCAGTTCCTGCAGATCTTCCGGGACAACAGCCTCCTCCGGCCCGGCGCGCTGACGGTGCTCGGCACCCCGGTGGACCTGGGCGAGATCACGCTGCCCACGCTCGTCCTCGCCGCGGCCGACGACCAGCTCACGCCGTGGACCGGCTGCTACCGGACCACCCAGCTGCTGTCGGGCCCCGCCACCTTCCTGCTCAGCTCCGGCGGCCACCTCCAGAGCCTCATCACCCCGCCGGGTAACCCGAGGGCCTGCTACTGGACCGGCGGGGCCCCGGAGCCGGACCCAGAAGACTGGCGGGCCGCGGCCGAACGACACACCGGCAGCTGGTGGCAGGCCTGGGCGCCGTGGACCATCGCGCGCTCCGGCGACCAGGTGCCCGCGCCCGCCCAGCTCGGCAGCGGCCTCCATCCGCCGCTGCAGCCCGCACCCGGTTCCTACGTCCTCGACCGGCCGCCCGCCTGACCCGCCCTCTCCGCGGAGGGCCGGTCCCCAACGCGGCGACGCCCTCGCCAGCGTCAGCCGGCGCAGCGGCAGTCGGGCGGCAGCCGCGGGACGGCCGCGCATTTCCGGCGCTCGCCCCGCACTGTGCCGGTGGCCGCACCGGCTCGGTGACCGCCCCGCACGCCCAGCCAGGCTTCCCGGCGGACAGGAGCAGCAGGTCATGAGGATCACCGTGGTCGACCGTCCCGACCTCGCCCGCTTCCAGCTGCGGATCGACGATGAGGTCCTCGGCTGGGCCAGCTATCACGTGGCCGACGACGCCATGACCCTGCCCTACACCGAGGTCGACCCGAGCAGGCACGGCCGGGGGCTGGGCACCATCCTGATCCGGGGTGTCTTGATCGCCGCCCGCCAGCGCCGGCTGCGGCTGCAGCCCTACTGTCCCTTCGTCCGCCACGTCCTGCGCGCCCATCCCGCCGAGCTCGACCTGGTCGCCGCCGCCGACCGGTCGCTGTTCGGGCTGCCGCCCGCCCAGCCGGACCGAGCCTGAAACCCGATCCAGGGACCGGCCGCCCGCGGGACGACGGCGCGGACCATCTGGGCACGCTGGCCGCTGGGTACCGGCTTCGTTGAGCGCCGCCTCCCTGACGTGAGACCCGGGTCCGCGGTCACGGGGCGGTGAGGTCGGTGATCGGAGCTTTGCAGGGGGCCATGGACCAGAAGGCGACGACCGAGGAGAAGCTGCGCCGCCTCGACGGCATAGAAGCCGTCATGGGGACCACTTCCGCTACGAAGAGCGCTGCCTGCTCGAGGTCCTCGACGGCTTGGGCAACTTCGACAGCGACGAAGCGATCAGCGTGACCGACGTGTTCGGTTCTCTTGCCTGAGCGGACGTCCGACCCGCGCGGTCCCATCTCATAGCTCGAACCGCCACCGGAAGCCCAGAACGTCTCGATCGGTACAGCGGGGAATCACCGCAAGGATCGGCTATCGGGGCAGACCGGTAGCGGGTGCCCAAGGGTGACGGCCGCCGCAGGTGAGTTGCGCGCTTGGGCCGCGGGTCCTACCGGTCGCCTTGGCCGTCTCCGGCGTCGTATCGGCATCTCATGGGTTAGCCGCGACCTCCCTGGCATCCACCGCGACACCACGGCGCGCGTGCGGCCCACGGTCATGTCGGTACCTGGCTGCATAGTCAGCGCTCCCGAGCAAAACGGGAGTCTCGATGCCCGAGCGCTTGTGGCTCGATGTGCCATACGCCGAGAAGGACGCCGCCAAGGCCGCCGGCGCCCGATGGGAGCCCGACGTGCGCCGCTGGTACGCGCCCCACGTGGCACTGCTACCGAAGCTCGCGCGCTGGGAATCCCGGATACCCGAGCTCTTGCCCGGGGAGGACCGCGGCTTCGGCCAAGGCCTGTTCGTCGACCTCGTGCCGTCGACCTGCTGGTTCACCAACGTCCGCAGCTGCGTCGACGCAGCTCAGTGGGACGCGCTCCGGTCCATGGTCTACCGGCGGGCCGGTCACCGCTGCGAGGTCTGCGGCGTTCCGCGCGGGCGTGACCGCCAGCGCCTCGAGGCCCATGAGCGCTGGGAGTACGACGAGGACAGCTTCACCCAGACGCTGCGGCGTCTGATCGCGCTGTGCTGGTCGTGCCACCGGGCGACACACTTCGGCTTCGCCGAGGTCACCGGCGCCTCCGCCGAGGCGAAGGCCCACCTTCGGGCGGTCAACGGCTGGTCGGCCGGCGAGTCTGACGCCCACATCGACCGGGCATTCGCACTATGGGAGATGCGGTCGGCTCATGAGTGGCGGCTCGACCTCAGCATTCTGACGAACGCCGGAATCAAGGCAGTCGAGCTCCCTGCCCCCGGGCGTCGGAGTGAGGAGAGCACAGCGCGCCTGGCGGTCGGGCTGTCACTCTCGGCTGCGGGGGGCGTACGTGAGAGTGCTGGTCACACGGCCTCGGCTGACCGATGCAACGACGAGGAGGGACCAGGTCCCGAGCCGCCCCGCCGGACGCGCTGGGCACGTATTCGAGGAGCCCTCGCAGGTCAGTAGGAGGGAGGGCCGCCTCCGCCTGGCGCCGGGGGGTTGATTCTTTGCGCACACCGGGATCGTGCGATGGCCTGGGCCACGTTGTCGGCGTGGCTGAGCAGTCGCTCGCCGGAGCCGGGCGCTCGGGCCCGCTCGGCGTAGAGACCGGCGAGGTGGCGCTGGCTCTGAGGCTCGGCAGGCGCAGCGCGGTTGACGGCGTCGGCCAGGCTGCTTGCCAGCGCAGTGGCGGAGGTGAGGGCGCGACCGAGACGGTCGAGGTCGGCGCCGCGGGCCTGTACTCGGCGGCCGGCGATGACGTCCCGGACCCGGTCTTCGGGCATGTTGTCCATGCGCGGCAGGTCGCGGGCGGCGGCGTAGAGCTGCCCGTTCCTTGACCAGCGGTCGACGGCGACGGCGAGTCGGTCGGCGAGGACGGGAAGCTGGTTGGTCACCTGTTGAACCGTGCGGGTCAGGCGCGGGAGGTCGGCACGGTCGCGGAGCGCGCTTAGGTCGGCGTGGGAACCGAGGTCGTTGCGAAGCGTGTCGGCGAGGGTGCGGGCCCAGGAGACGACGCCGTGGGGGTCGGTGGGCCTGGCTTGGTGACCGTCGTCGAAGGTCATGCTGATCCGGCCGAGTTCCCACGCGACCGCCGCCAGCAGGGGCCGCATACTTTCGTCGCCCGCCGCAACGGCGACGACGGACGCGGCGTAGTCGCTGGCGATCTCGGCGGCGGCGACGGCGGCGCGGAAGTCCCGCAGGGCCAGGCCGTCGGTGCGCAGGGCTCGGTCGAGCGCCGCGGTGAGCGCCGCTGCGGCATCGACGGCGGTCGGCTCCTCGCCGCGTCGGGGGCGGGCGGGTCGGGGTACCAGGCGATCGAGGACGGCCGCGCCGCTGGCCGTCGGCGGGTCGGCCTGGGCGTCGCGCTCGACGGCTGCGGCCATCCGGCGGACGGCGGCCAGCTCGGCGACCGCGGCCTGCGGCAGCAACCGGTGCGCCAGCCGGGCGCCGTGGTCGGCGGCTTCGGCGAGTGCGACGGTGACCGCCCACCGGTGGGCGCGACCCATGGTGGCGCGGTCGCGGCCGATGAGGTCGGCGGCGACGCCGGCGAGGTCGGTCAGCGGTCCGCCGGTGCGCGGCCACAGCCGGCCCACCGTCGTGCAGGCCGCGGCCAGCTCGGCGGCGGTTTGCTGCCGGTGGCTGACGCCAGCGGTGAGCCCGTCCTGGGTCATGCCAGCGAGGGCGCGGCCGAGGTGGGCCAGCGCTCCGGTGACGTCCTCGATCGCCGCGACGGTGGTCGAGGCCGTGGTGCGTTCGGTGAGCGCGTCGAGCAGCTGCTGCAGGCTGGTGGCCATGGTCAGCGCAGCTGTCGCAGGGCGCGACGGGCTGCGCGGGCCGCGTCGAGGACGTAGCTGGTCGCGAAGGTCTCCTGGTCGAGCAGGCCGAGCGCGCCCATGGCGGCGCGGATGCTGGCGCGGGGGTCGTCGTCGATGAGCGGGATCGGGTGGGCGAGCCCACCGGCCAGCTCGAGGAGCTCGGCGGCCTGCAGGCACTCCAGGGCGATGTGTGCGGAGACCTGCTTTCGGTCGGCGCCGACGGCGTCGAGCAGGGAGGCGGCGTAGCTGAGCGGGTCGATGACTGCATCGGCGGTCACGGCGGGTCTCCTTCGCTGCAGGGCTGAGCCGAGGCTGGGTCGCCGCGGCCGGGAAGTGGGATGTGGCCGGGGATCTGTGGATCGCCGGCCGTGCTGTGGAGGGCCGGTGATCCGGCCGGCGGTGTCGCTGGTCGGCCTTCCGCGTCGGGCACGGGCAGGGCGGCCGGGCAGTCGTCGAGCAGTCGCCAGTGCAGCTCCCGCGCCGGGTGCCGGTCGGGCAGCGGCGCGGCGGCGAGTGCGGGCAACAGAGCGGGGACGTCGTAGCCGGCGGCCGCGGCGCGGGTGAGGGCGGCGGACAGCGGCCGCCAGTCCGGACCGAGCAGGAGACGCGGGTCGATCCGTTCGGCGATGGCCTCCCACGCCGAGCCTCCGGGCTCGCGGTCGCGGCCGACCGGCTCGCTCTCCAGCTCGGTGGCGATGCGCAGGATCTCGGCGGCGATGGCGTGCCGCCGGGCCTCGGTGGCGGCCTCGCGCCATGCGGTTAGCAGCTCGGGGGTGTGGCGGGTCATCCACTGCCGGCTGACCCGCACGCCGCCGTGCAGGGTGATCCAGTCGCCGTCCGACCGGTCCGCGCGGGAAGCAGCGTTCACGGGATGGCTCCTTCGTCGTCGTCCGGTATGACTGGGCCCGGTGCCCCGGCTGACGGCTGGTCGCCGGCGTCGGCGTCGAAGCGGCGGCGCCGCTCCGCGGCGGCGGACGGAGTGCGGTAGTCGGCGTCCCAGGAGCGGGCGGGCCAGTCGACGTGTCGACCGGGCGGGCAGCCGAGGCCCTGGCGCTCGTTCATCCGGGCGTAGAAGCCGGGCAGGGCGTAGCGGTGCCACTCCTCCATCGGATGCGGGACCGTGGCGTCGGCCGCCGCGGCGCGCAGGCAGGTGAGGACGGCCAGCTCGCGGACCAGTGCCGGGTGGGCCGGCCAGCAGGCGGGGATGACGTTCGCGGTCTGCCAGGCGTAGGTGTGGTTGAGCCAGCCGGCGACGTCGTCGAGCCACGACCACAGCTCCCGGCGCACCTGGGGAGAGCAGGTCGCCGGGTCCCACGGCCGGTCGAGCAGTCCGTAGGCCGATGGCTCGAGCCCGGACAGCTCGGCCTGCCGCAGCATCTCCAGGGCGTGCCGGACCCAGCGCGGCGGCCGCGGAAACGGGAGCGCCAGGGGGATGGCGGTCACGACAACTCCCAGCTCGCGGGCATGGTCCGTGCGGCGTCGGCGGTCGCCTCGGATGCGCGGCTGGTGCGCTCCCCTCCCCCGGTGTGGAGGTCGCGGGCGGCGGCGACCCGGTCGCGGGCGGCGGCCTGTGCGGCCAGCAGCGCCGTGCCGCGGCGCCCGGTGAGGCACCGGGTCAGACGGGCGATCACCGGCGGCGCGTTCTCTGCGAGCACCAGCGCCCGGCCGGGCGGTAACAGGCGGATCTCCTCCGGGCGCAGCACCGGGGTGTCCTCGCCGTGGGTGGACCGCGACCAGCCGGCTCCCCGGTAGCTGTAGGAGGTGCGGCGCACGCGGGTCCGGCCGATCAGTTCGGAGAGCTCGCGGTAGAAGCCGCCGTCCTTGCCGCCGCCGAAGGCGATGACGACGTTGGTGAGGCCGAACAGGGCCCGGGCCTCGTCCTCGCCGTAGAGCAGCACCAGCTGCCGCCAGGTCTGGGCGGCGTAGATGTAGCTGACGCCCAGGGCCCGGTCGTTGGCCATGCGGGTGCGCAGGGTGGGCAGCGGCGCGGTGGAGGGCAGTTCGTCCAGGCAGGCCAGCAGCGGCGGGCATAGCCGGCCGGTCCGCGAGCCGGTGGCGAGTTGCAGGGCGGCGTCGAGGACGTGCTCGGCCAGCGCGGTCAGCAGCGGAGACGCCGAGGCGTAGGGATCGTCGCGGCCGAGCAGGTAGAGGGTGCCGCCGGAAGCGAGCAGACCGGCAACCTCGGTGATCGGACGGCCGGGCCCGGGGGTGCAGCGGCGGCGGATGTCGGCCTGGAAGAACAGCGCCAGCGCTTGCTGCACGGTCGTGGCGGTGTTGCCGGCGGTGCGCGGGTCGCCGTGCAGGGCGCCGTGCAGCAGCCCGTCCCACAGCGGCGCGGCATCGCGGTGAGCACGCAGGATGTCCGCCGGCTGTGTATTCGCCTGTGGATGGGCGGCCCACTCCAGGACGTGCTCGATCGTGCGGCCGGTGAGCGCGGCCGCGTGCAGGTAGGCCTGCAGCACCTTGGCCGCCTCGAACGCATAGAAGCGGGCCGCGCTGTCGGTGCTGCCGCCGGTGACCGCGCCGGTCACGGTGCCGGCGGTGAAGGCCTTGGCGCGGCGTTCGGCCGTCATGGGGTCGACGCAGCCGGCGACCGGGTCCCACACCAGCTCGGGCAGGCCGGGCACTGCTCCGAAGGGGTCCAGCACGGCGACAGGTCGGTCGCCGGCGGCGCGGGTGTCGAGGGTGAGCAGCAGGTCGTCGGCCTTGGTCAGGGTCACCAGGGCAGCGCCGGGCGCGTCGAGCAGCGCCGGGGCGAGCAGGTCGAGGGTCTTTCCCGAGCCCTGAGGGCCGTAGACGCCGGTGGTGCGGTCGAAGGGCACCCACAGGTCCCCGGCGGCGGGGACGGCGGCGCGGCCCAGCCGCCACCCGACCTCGTGCGGGTCCCCGGGCGCCGGTCTGACGCCGAGCGGGCGGTCGGTCGGGCGCAGGTCGGGGCGGATGACGGGGGCGACCCGGCGCAGCCGCACGACGCCGAGCACCTCGGCGACCTGGCCGCTGGAGGCCATGCCGCTCTGCTGACCCAGCCATCGGTACCCGGCCCACGCCGCTCCCCCACTGCCGGCCAGAAACAGCGCGAGAACGCCGGCCGTGACGGCGTACACAGCGACAGGTGAGGGCAGCGCCGCTGCCTGCGCGGCATCCAGGCCGGCGGTGCGGTCGCCGGTGAGCAGCCCGCCGACGGAGGACACCAGAGCGGCCGACCCGTCCGGCCACACCCAGCCGCCCCCGGTCACGAGCGCCGCGACGGCGCGGCCGGCCGGGAGCAGCAGTGCGGCGGCCGTCAGCCATCCCAGAACGGCGGCGACCGGGATCTCCCAGCTGGCCGGGCCCACGTCGCCCCGTGTGCGGCCGGCGCTCACCGCCGCCGCCCGATGTTCGGAGGGTGCATAGCTGCTCCTCTGTTCGCTGGCGTGGACGTGGCTCAGCCAGGGTTGGGTGCGTGCAGGTCGACGCCGCGGTCGGCCACCCACGGCACCGGGTCGACCGGACTGTCGTGCTGGCGGACCTCGAAGTGCAGGTGGACACCGGTGCTGTTGCCGGTGGAGCCCTGAAAACCGATCAACGCCCCGGCGCTGACTCGCTGGCCGGAGGTGACGGTGTAGGCCGACAGGTGCCCGTAGCGGGTGGTCACTCCGCCGCCGTGGTCCAGTTCGATGAGGTTGCCGTAGCCGGCCAGGCCCAGATTGCCGTCCCGGTCGCAATAGGCGCTGGTGCACGCGGCGCTGACCACGGTGCCGTCGGCGGCGGCGTAGACAGGGCTGTTGCGGGGCCCGGCGATGTCGACCCCGGCATGCAGGGCGCCCCAGCGGGACCCGTAGCCGGAGGTCACCGCACCGGCGGTGGGCCGGACCCAGGACCCGGCCGGCACCGGCAGGCCCGGGCAGACGCCGTCCGCCGCGCCGGCCGGGTTGGCCGCGGTCGCCTGGGCCGCCGGCCACAGCATGGCGGTCAGCTCGCGGGCGAACGGCTCCCAGCGGGAGTACGCACCCCCTGCAGCCGAGATCTGCACGGCCTGCGCGGCCAGGGTGAGCGGGATGGTCCGCCAGTCGGGCACGGCCTGGAGCCGTCGGTAGAAAGCCTCGGCGGCGTACGCCGGGTCCATGAGCTGGGCGACGGTGCCCCAGCTGGCGATCCAGCGCTGCTGAAAGGTGTTGACGCTGTCGTGGTCGGAGCCGAGCCCGTCGTGCGGGTAGGTCAGGCTGGTGGCGGTCACCGCGGCCTGCTCGGCCGTGAGTGCGGGGCTACTGCCGTCGTTGGCCAGCATCCGGATCCGGGACTCCTGCTGCGCGGTGGCCAGTGCCACGGTGGCCGCGTGCGGGTCCAGCCCCAGGGCTGCGGCGACGGTGACGATGGTCTGCGCCTGGCCCATCTGGCCCGCGTCGAGATCGATGCCGGCGGCGGTGGCGCCGGTGCCGCCGATCGAGCAGGCCGGGAACGCCGCGGATGCCGGCGCATCGGGAGCTGCGAGAAGGGCGAGGAGGATCAGCAGCAGGGTGAGCGCGGCGAGCACCGGAACAGCGATCGGGACGGCGGCCTTCCACAGCCATGCCCGCGCGTAGGACTGGGCCACCTCTGCGGTCCCGCTCATGCCGGGCGTCCGGCGGTGAGGGCCTCGTTGGTGTCGGTCAGCCGCAGCTCGGGGGCGGTGAGGACGGTCTGCACCTTGTAGGCCCGGTCGCCGACCAGCCACAGGGCCCGGCCCTTGCCGGCCACGGCCCAGCCGGTGACCACCCGCTGGACGGTCGGGGTCAGGCCGAGCAGGCTGCCAAGTTCGTCGGCGACGGCCTGGTCCTGGCCGTGCAGGACCTTGACGTCGCACAGGTGCAGCAGGTCGCGGGCGATCGCGACCGCCTGGGAGGTGGCGTCGCCGGCGGTGAGCATGTCCGACGGTTTGTGCGCGAGCAGGATCTGCACGTCGGCGTCGCGGCGGGACAGCCGCAGATTGGCGTCCAGGCTCTTCATCGCCTCGGCGCCCAGGCGCATCTGCCGCCACGTCTCGTCGCGGATGACGATGCGCAGGTCGCCGGGGTCGGCGATCTCCCGCATCGCCTGCCCCCAGGAGTTCAGGCAGGTCAGCGCGATGCCGACGGCCTGGTCGCCGAGCGGTTCCAGCCGGGACAGCGACAGCGACTGGATCGGGGCCCGCCAGTCCACGGCGATGGTGGTGTGGTCGTCGAACAGCCCGGCCAGGGAGCCCTTGACCAGGGCGCCGAGGGCGTCGCGCAGGGTGCGGGTGGCGTCGAGGAAGTGCCGCCGGTCGGCGTAGCGGCACCCGGTGACCAGCTGGTCGGGAGGCTCGTCCAGGGCCCGCCACAGCTGCGGGATGGTGACCTCGGTCAGCCGGGTGGCGCCGGAGCGGTAGCCGGTGAGCAGCCGGAGCGCCTCCCCCACGGCGGTCTCCTCCACCGGGCCGAACGGCACGGATTGGGAGCCGACCAGGCCGCGCAGCAGCACCAGCCACCGGGCGAACATGATCGCCTCGCGGCGGCGGGCCTCGGCCGCGTCGAGCCGGTCCCAGCCGGAACCGAGGGGTCCGAAGGCCAACGGGTTGACCCGGGCGGGCAGGCCGGAGCCGATGACGAACGGCTCCACGCCCAGGGCCCGGCACAGCGGCTCGTACTCGTCCTTGGTGTCCCCCAGGATCAGGGTGCGGTAGCCGTAGCCCAGCATCCGCAGCGCGAAGGCCTTGACGGTGGCGGACTTGCCGCGGCCGGGCTTGCCGAAGACGACGACGTTCGGATTGGTGACCGGAATGTCCTCATCGGTGACCCAGCCGACCGGATCGCAGTAGAACGCCCCACCCGACAGCAGGTCGATGCCCATCTGCGCGCCGGTGGGCGGCAGCCCGGGAGTGGCGATCAGCGGCCACACCACCGGCGTCTGCTCCGAGGTCATCCGCCACACCGACAGCGGCGCCGGCGTCGCCGCCCGGCCCCGACCCCGGCCGCGGGGTCCGCGGCGAGGCACCAGCTCGGTGAAGGGTCCGCGCTCCCGCTGCGTTGCGGGGACGGCGGGGGCGGTGGGCAGCCGGTGGCCGAAGTCGTCGAGCAGGACGGCGACCTCGCGGCCCCGGCGCGAAGCGCGGCGGCTCATCGTCGGCCTCGCCGGTTGGGCAGGCCGACGCCGAGGGGAAGGGCGGCGGCGGCGAAGCCGGAGTCCTGCGCCAGGTCCAGCCGCAGCGGCACGTAGCCGGCGGCGCGGATGGAGGCGTCCAGCCGTCGGCCGTGCTCGGCCACCGGCCAGGTGGCGGGCACGGTGACGCAGGCGGCGACGGCGGGGCGGACCAGGGCCCGGCCGGCGGCCAGCTTCTCGTCCGCGGCGCCGATCCGCTCGGTATCGCGCCGCTGCCGGGCCCGCTGGCGGAAGCCCATCCGGGCGCGCAGCTCGTTGCCGGTGGTGGCGCTCATCTCCTCCCGGCCGACCAGCCGGGTGGCCCGCGCCAGCGGCAGCGGGGCGAGGAACACCGTCAGACAACGCCGCTCCCCCGCCGTGGTCGGCACCAGCACCGGGGCCAGCGCGCCCAGCACCGCACCGGAGTCCGGCAGCAGGACGGTGTCGGTGACCGACGCCCACGCATCGTGCAGGTAGTGCCGCACCTCCGCCCGGGCCTGGGTGGGCCCGGCGGCGGCCATCGGCACCCCGGTCGCCAGCGTGGCGCCGTCGGCGGCGGCCAGGTCGGCGGCGATGAGCGGGCCGCGGTCCCCGGGGGCGAAGCCGGTGCGGACCGCGGCGGCGAGTGCGGCCGAGTCCAGCCAGGTCGCGGAGGTGCAGCCGACCGGGCCGCGCAACGCACTCTCGACCTCGGCCATCACCCCGTGCAGCACCCGAGCGCGGCCGTCCACCCCGCCGCCGGACTCCTTCGCGGCCCGGCCGATCCGTCCCTCGCCCACCACGACGGTCACGAAGACCTCCGTGCGCACCGCCGCCGGGGTGAGGGAGGCGCCCAGCAGCGCGTTCACCCGGGTGGCCAGGGGTGCGGCGTCCGCGCGGGTGTGGGCTCGTTCCCACGCGGCGCGCTCGGCGCCGTCATCGGGCACGGTGCGCACCTGCAGGGCCAGGACGTCGACCAGTTCGGTGCGCGCGGCGAGCTCGCACAGCTCGGCCAGGCCGGCGCCCATCCCGTTCCGGTCGTCCGGCTCGGCCAGGCCGATACCGGGATGGGCGATCCGCGCCACCACCGCCCAGGTGCGCGCCGCGCAGTTCTGCACGATCACCGGGCGGCTGAACAGCTGCCCGTAGGGCGGTCCATCGTGGGTACGGATGCCGGCCAGCACCCCGGGCAGGTCCGCCGCGGACAGGTCGCCGGCCGTCCCGGCCGCGGCTCGTGAGCCGAACACCGCCCACCCCATGACTCCTCCGATCGCGTACAGGCAGAGATCGCCGAACCAGCGGCCGGCCGCACGGCCCCGGATGGGAATCAGCAGCACTACGGCCAGCAGGGCCCACACCGGCAGCCATAAGGCGAACGGCGCCCATGCCTGCGCGTTCAGGGCCAGCAGCGCCGGCACGCCGGCGAGGGTGACCAGGGCCAGCTGGGCGCCGGTCATGCCGAGGAACCATCCCGGAACGTCCTTGGCGTAGTCGCCGTAGCGGTGCGCGCTCACGGAGAATCGCCATCCCCAGGACCGTCAGCGCGTGGCATCCGGGGCGCTGGTGGATCGACCTCGTCCAGTCCGCCGGGCACGGTGCCGTCGATCTGCTGCGCGGGCCAGGCACCGGCGACCGGGCCGTCGTCACCCTCGGCGACGGCTCCATACGGACCCGGGCTCATGGGGCCTGGCGGTGGGGCGCTGTCCTCCCGACGGGTCGACCCTCCGAGCCGGGACGGACGCGGCATCGCCGGGGCATGCCCGTGGCTGCCGGGGATGGCCCGGTCGGGTGCCGGCAGCCCGTAGTAGGGCACGGAGTGCCCGACGCCGGCGCCGGAGAGCACGTCGGCGGCCGAGGCGGCCACCCCGGCGGCCAGCCGGCCGGCCGTGGAGCTGCCGGAGGTCAGCGCATGCAACGCGCCGGCGAAGCGCCCGTTGGTTGCGCCATCTGCGGTTGACTCGCCCTGCGCGCGGTCACCAGCCAGCTGTGCCGCGGCACCGGAGGCGGCCACCCCACCCGAGGCCGCGACGGCGGCGGCACCCGCAGCGGGACCACCTCCACCGCCGAGATTGCCCAGTGCGCCCATGACTCCGCCGGAGGCGGCCAGCGCGGAACGCAGCGCCGCGCCGCTGGAGGTACCCGGGTCGACGAAGGCCAGCAGCCGGAACAGCGCCAGCGGGCAGATCGCGCCGAGCAGGATCAGCAGGCAGCCGACCACCGCCATACCGACCGCAGCCTCGGTGCTCGTCTCCTCGGCCCCGGTGACGATCCCCTCAGTGATGGTCACACCGACACCGAGGACGAGCACGGCGACCGGGGAGACCAACAACGCGGCGAGAAACCAGCGCAGGCTGCGCCAGAACCAGGCGCTCGACGTCTGCGCCAGCAGCCCGCCGGCCGAGATCGCCGACGTCGCTGCCAGCACGATCAGCGCCGCCTCGCGGACCAGCATCAGCAGCAGGTAGCCCACGCTGGCCGGCACCAGCAGGAAGATCGAGGAGACGCCGAGGACGGTGGCGACCGTGCCGTCCACCAGGTCGCGGCCCACGCTGATCGACGGATCGAAGGAAGCCATGTTCTCGATGTCGAGCAGGCTGCGCAGCAGGCCGGTGGTCAGCCCGGAGACGCCGGTGACCAGCAGTGCCGCCACGCTGACGTAGCCGACCCAGATCAGACCGAACTGCAGCAGCCCGACCAGCAGCCGGCCCAGCGTCTGCCCGTCCCGGCGCGCCGCCGCGACGCCCAGCTGCACCAGCGCCATCAACACCGCCACGGTCGCGCCGATGCCAAAGGTCACCGGATACACGGCGGCCAGTGGGCCGTCGGCGGACAGGTCCGGGGTGGCCAGGGCGTCGATCACTGAGAAGGCCAGGCCCAGCAGCCACAGCCCGGCCTCCCACAGCGACAACATGGCGCTGATCCACACGTTGGCGACCACCGCGCCGGCTGCCTCGCCGATCACGCAGAACGGGTTGATCGGCAGGCACGGCAGCGAGCCGTCGTCCGCCGCCGGAGCTGCGGGGAACGCCACCGTCGTCGGGTCGGCCGAGGCCGGAGCCGCAGTCGCAGTCGCAGTCGCCAGCGAGCCCACCGCTGCCAGCACGAGGACGACGACCAGCGCCCACGGGCGCGGCAATCCGGTGCGCCGGCGCAGCGGGGGCCTAGACATGGCGCAGCTCCCGCCAGCCGGCCCCGATCGCGGCGTCGGTGCCCGGCCAGATCGACGGCGCCGGCGCCGGCTCCGGCCCGGCGCCGATCACCCACCGGTCCCCGACCCACGCCATGCGCTGGCAGTCGGCGATCGCGATCCGCGAGGTCTGCTCCACGGTGACGGTGAACTCGAGATTCACGCACACCACCGCGAACTCCGCGCCCACGGTGCCCTTGATCAAGCCCATCACCGGGCGGACGGCGATCGCCAGCTGCGGAGACCCCGCACCCGACAGGCCCGCCGCCGACAACAGGCTCGCCATGCCGTCCACACCAGACCACGACTCCGGGTTGGGCCCGCCCGGGGCGGCCCACTCGGCGATCACCCGCCGCACACCGTCCATCGAGCCGGTCTGCATCGCCGTCACGTCCAGCGCCGCCAGCTGCGCCAGCGCACCCTCGGGAGTCTGGGGAAAGCCGGTGGGCACGTCGGCCCGGCCAACACTCATGGCGCGTGGCACCTCGAGGACGCCCGCGGCCTGGTTCGAGACCGGCCCGGGCAGCGCGTCGTCCGGGTCAGCGGTCGGCATCGGCGCGGCGGCGAGTGCGTCCTGTCGGGTCACCGCCGCCGACGACGTCCTCGTCGAGTCCGGCTGACCCTGTGGTCGGGCAGGCTGGTCGTCGGTCAGGTCGGCGACGACTGTGAGCACGAGTCCGGCCAGCATCGCCAGCCCGGCTACCGCGCACGCAGCCAACACCGCGAGCAGCTTCGCGGGGCTCCACACTCCAGGCGCAGCTCCGCCGACCCGTTCCTTCTGCCGACGGCGCATCATGTGCACCCGCTGCCGGTGATCGAATCCAGAATCACGAGGATGACCGTGTAGGTGATCGCCACCATCACGACCACCGCGACGCCCATCGCTCCGTACCGGGAGGCGTGCGGATGGGAGAAGATTCGGCCCACCAGGATCGAGCCCAGCGACACCACAGCGCCGATTCCGATCAGCGCCAGCACCCCCCACTTCGCCCACGCGGTCACTTGATCCGCGAAGGTCTGCATTCCTGGCGGGGCCTCAGGGCAGACCGCCGCGGTCAACTCCATCGGCGCCGCAGTGGCAGGCCAAGCGTTCAGCACGACCACCCCCGAAGCGACGAGCGCGACCGTCGAGGTCGCCCGGAGCGCCGCGGGTGCGGTCCGGCGCGGCTCCGTCACCGGGAGTCCCCCGCCGGGCCCGTCCGGGACGGCTCCGCCCGACGCCGGTGACGCGGTGGCGGCGGCACTGCCGGCATCAACAGCGCGGCCAGCCACCGGCCGGCGGCCGCTACCGGCTTGGGTAGCCGGTCCCCGGTCAGCCCGGTGGTCTCCAGCCGTCGGTCGATCGGCACCCGGACCACTCGGTGACGCGACCGCAGCTCAGCCAGCCGGGGTCCGCAGCTGGCCTCCACGGCCCGCGGCCACCGCGCCGGGCCCACCGCGGCCACCACGGCCCCGCCGTCGGCGGCGGCTAGTACGTGCTCGGTCTGCCGCACTGCCGGCACCGTCACCCTGGTGACGACGACCAGCGCGCCGGGGACCAGCGAACCGGGTGAATCAAGCAGCGCGGTGGTCAGCGACCCGCCCGCATCGACCACCACCAGTCGCTCCGCGTCGTCGGTCTTCGGGAGCGGCGGGAGCTCTCCGTCGGCTGGGCACCGGGCGAGGCGGAAGACGTCGAGTCGACCGCGGCGACCGCGCCGCCACCAGGCGCCGTCCGTGCCCAGTTCGATGGCCGAGGCCGCCGCCAGCCCCGACCGGGCCGGCTCGGCGTAGTCGACCAGCCGCACCCGCCAGTCCTCCGCCAGTCCCTCGGCGACCGCCAAGGCGACCGTGGAGGCGCCGGCCCCGGCGTGACCGGCCACGGCCAGGACGACGGGTCCGCCGGCGTCAGCTCGCGTCCAAGGAAGCTGATTGCGATCCGACCGCCAGGCAGTGCCGGCGATCACGGCGCTGGACGCCTCGGCACCGACGACGGCGTCCGCATTGTCGGCGCCGTCGAAGACGCCAGCGCGGATGGCGATGACGGCCGCTCGCATGGCCGGAACTGTCATCGGCCGTGTCCCACGGGGACTCGTGGGGCTCGGGATAGCCATCGGCGCCGACAGCGGCGCTTTGCGGCCCATCCGGACGCGCCTCGAGCCCCGACGCGGGGCTGTGGTCTGCATGCGCCGAGCGTGTCGCCCCGACCTCCAGTAGTCCTCCAGTCGGGCTCTCCACAGAGTCCCCTGCCGAGGTCAAGCATTTGCCGGCGCTGCGGGCGGTGACGGACGGCCCCACACCGAGGGCTACTGGAGGATTAGCCCCCCACCGTGGGCTACTGGAGGATCACCGGAGAACCCACGCCGCATGCCGGGCGGGGCGCCGAGCGCCCCAGCCCCGTCCAATGGATGACGCCAGACCGCCGACCACGGCCGTGACAAGTCGACCGTGCTCAGTTGAATGTCCGAGCGCGGACCGTCCCCAAGTCGTCGGCTGTATTCATGTGTGGTTCGCCTGCCGTGGAGCGCCCACGGCGCGCCGCGGCACCCCGTGCTTGTCGAGCACGCGGCGGACCGCGGTGGGGGAACGGTCGATCAGCTCGGCGATCTGCCGCAGGGAGCGGCCGGCGGCGTACTCGGCGAGGACGAAGGCCTCCAGCTGGGCCTGCAGCCGCTGGCTGGGCACGGTGCCGGTGCGGGCGGTTCCGGCGAAAACGGGCAGCGGGCGCAGCTGTGGCCGCGGCGGATACGGCATGACTCGTCAGTGCCGGGCCGGCCAGGCGATCAGTGGTCCAAGCCGCAGGTCGGCGTCGGGGCGGGGGCCGGTCGGGGCGGGAGCGCGGTGGTCGTGGCTGCCGGCAGCATGCGCCAGCGCGGCGAGCACCAGCCCCAGTGTGCGGCGGTCCAGAGCCACCGCCACGTCGGCGAGGTCGACCGGTCGGCCGTCGGCGAGGCTGACTGCCACCCGGAGCACCGCCAGCTCCTCCTCGCTGCCGGGCAGCCGCCCGTCGGCGAGGGCAGCGTCGAGCTCCGCCCACTCGATGCGCGCCCACAGCTGCCCGCCGACCGGCTCGGCCTCCACCGTGATCAAGCCGGCGGCGCGCAGCCGAGCCAGCCAGTACCCGTCGTTGGCCAGCAGCAGAACCGCGGCCTCGGCGGCGTAGTCCCCGACCGCGGCACGCAGCAGCGCCACCTCTACCTCGTCGAGATCGAGGCCAGTGGCGATCGGCTCGATGATCACCAGCGTCTCTCCCTCCCCGAAACCTACCTGCGCGCGCGAGTGTGGCCAGCGGGTACGACATCCCTACCAGGCAGCAGTCCCCGGACGGCCCCCAGACTGCGGCCCATCCAGGTGGGACGCTTCCCTCGTTGTGGGGGTGCGGGCGGCGGCCTGCCTCAGGAGGCACGGTCGAGGAACTGCCGGCGGGCGCGGTTGATGGTCTCCGCCGTGCTCATGGGCAGGTCCATCTCGTCCTCACCGTCGTGGATGGCCACGATGCGCGCGACGTAGGTCTCGGCTTCGGCGCGATTGCCCTGGTGGTAGGCCACCCACATCGCATCCAGCAGGACCTGCTCGTCGTCCGGCGCCACGAGCAGGGCGGTGGCCGAGGCGGTGACGGCCGCGGCCAGGTCGTCGTCGGCGAGGGCCACGGCGACCACCTGGTGGGCGACGTCGCAGACGGCCGCGGTGAGCGTGAGGTCCAAGCCGTCCAGCCACTCGTAGCCGGCCGGGCGCTGCGCGAACGGCGGCCCCGACACCAGCTGCAGAGCCGCCAGCAGGTCGGGCAGGCCGTCGTCGCCCCGGACGGCGGCGCGGGCGCGCAGTTGCCGGAACAGGTCGGCGTCGACGAGCACGTTGGTCAGCGTGTATCGGCCGCGGTGGCCGGAGCTGAGGTGCTTGTCGCCGGTAGCGGGGTCGCTGCCGAGCCAAGCACGAGCGCCGGCGGTGACCCGGTGCACGTAGGCGCGGGCGCTGACCGGGTCGGTCTTGCCGCCTCGGGCCGGTTGCAGGGCGGTGGCGGCCTCGTCGGCGGTAGCGCCGTGCGGGCGGGTGGCGAGGTAGGCGACCGTCTCTTCGTAGCGGCGGCGCAGCCCGGACCTGGCGACGGCCGCTTCGTCGCCGTGCGCGCGCACGGTGACCGGTCCGAACAGGGTCAGCCGCGGGCGGGCACAGCCGGGTGACCACCAGTCGGCGAGGTCGCGGTCGAGCTGCTCCAGATCGTCCTCGATCCGGCTGCACAGGTCGGCCGGCGCCGAACGCCCCGGCGCCTCGGCGTCGTCGCTGATCGGCGACGGCGTCCCGGTCTGGGTGTCGGTCGGCCCCAGCAGCGCCGAGTCGAGTGCCGCAGCAGTGGAGGGCTGGCGTCGGGCCGACCGCGGGGCAGGCAGCTGGGCCCGTGGCGCGGTGGTGTCCGAATGTGACACGTCGGCGCGGAGGGCGCCGGCGGCGTCGGTGTGGACCTGCCAGGGCCGTTCACCATCGGCGGCGGGGATGGGTTCGTCCTCTGTGTCGCGTTCAAAGGCCAACAGCGTGGCGATATCGCGGGCCTGCTGGGCGGTCAGCTGCGGGGCCGGAAGCTGCAGCCCGAGTGCCGGGACGAGCAGTGACCCATCGTCGGTCAGCGTGACCAGCCACTCGTCGGTGACCAGAGTCGGCGCGACCCCGAGCACCACAGCGACCGCTGCCCGATCCGCCCGGACCCGCAGGAGGGCGGCCGCTTCGGCCAGTTCGCCGTCATGATCGGGCTCGTGGGGGGCGAGAACGACCTGTGGCATCCAGCCGTCTCCGGCTCCAGCCCGCAGCCGCCCGTCCAGCACGTCGTCGGTGTCGCGCTCGGCGGACTCGCGCAAGGCGGTGTGGAGTCCGCGGTCGGCGGCGGTGTCGACCGGGTGGACCCGTTCGGGGGCCAGGTCGACCAGTTCGTCGCCGAAGCCGACGGGCGTGACAATGAGCAGGTCCGACCAGTTGTTGACTGCCAGTTCGGCGGTCAGGTGCCGGGCGAAGTCCTCGCGGCGGTCGGCCAGTCCCGTCACGTACACGGCGCCGAGGCGTTCCAGGTCCAGCAGCCAGCGCCACCGGTCGTCGGTGCCGATGGTGACCAGGGTCGGGTACGGCGCCAGGCGGGTCCGGGCCACGGCGGAGGCGACGCCGGTGTCCTGGTCGAATTGCAGGGACCACCACAGGCCGGTGCCGTCGGAGGTCCACGGTTCGGGCGGGGGACGGTCGGCCGGGGCGTGCAGTCGCAGCTCGAGCCGGCCGCCATCGAGTCGGGCGGCGACGACGTCGGGCAGCTGCCCGTCCGGATCGGCGGAGATCCGGACGGCGAGGCCGCGCAGCGCCAGGTCGAGCGCGGCGTAGTCGGCCGTGCCGGCGTCGGCCGCCGATGCCACGACCGTCTGCGTGGCCGACTGCGCCTTCGGGAGGGGGGCCAGCCGTCGGCCGGGACGGCGGCGGCGCAGCCGCTGGCGGCGATGCGCCAGCCATGCCGCGCCCACACCTGCGGCGAGCAGTGCCCCGCTGCCGGCGAGAACGGCCGCCAGCTCCGATGGGAACTGGTCCCCGTCGGCATCGAGGGCATCGGCGTCGGCTGCCGACTGCTCCGGTTCCGCGGGTGGACTCTCCGATGTCGGCGAGGCGGCCGGGGTCGGCGAGGACTCCGCCGGCGCGGCTGGCCCGTCCTCGTCCGACGGGGGCGGCGGCGCTTCCTCGGCCGACCGTTCGGGAGGAGCCGGCGGAGAGGAGTCGGCGGCTGCCCGGTCGGCCGGCGGGAGGTCGAGGACCTGCCCGGGGCGGATCAGATCGGGGTCGGTGAATCGGCCGCCGCCGGGAAGCGGTTCGCCAGCGTTGAGGTCGAAGATCGGCTGCCAGTGCTCCAGGCCGTGCTGCTCGGCGAGGTCGGCCAGGGTGTCGCCGGGCTGCACCGTCACCTCGCCGGCGGTCGCGGCGGCTTCGGGAAGGCGTGCGTCGGGCGGGAGGACCAGGACCCAGCCGGGGCGGATCATTCCCGGGTCGGTGAGGAGCGCGCCGTCGGGCTGGGGCCGGCCGCGATTGAGCTCGAGGATCTCCTCGAACCGGGTCCAGTCGCCCAGGTAGCGGGCGGCGATGCGGCCGAGGGTGTCGCGCGGGGCCACCGTGTAGATGGGACCAGCCGCGGCGGGCGCGGTCGGCCGGGTGTCCGCTGGTGGGGCGGGTGCTGGCGGCGGCTCCTCGTGGCCGACCGGCTGTTCGGCGACGATTGGGGGGCCGGCCGGGGCGGGAGCAGCCAGCAGCGGTCCGCTGCCGACACCGAGGACGGCGGCCACGAGCAGGCCGGCCAGCTGCTGCGGAGCCGCCAGGCCGGGCAACCGCAGCGGCGGCAGGCCGCGCAACTGACTGACGAGCTCAACGGTCACCGACAGTGCGAAGCAGGCCCACGCGGCCCAGCCGATTACCACGAGTAGGCCGAGGAAGACGGCGCCGGTGTCCGGGCCGCTCAGCGCGGTGGTCACCTGCGCCCAGGAGGGCAGCTCGTCGGGCAGGTATGCGCCGCCGAGCTGCCACAGCCCGACCGGAATGCCGGCGACTGCGGCCGCCAGCACCAGGAGGGCGAGCAGCCGGCGCAGCAGGTCAAGCGCCCGCGGTGGTGTGGTCATGGGCCCGCTCCCCCGTTCTGGCCGGTGCCGGTGATCAAGTCGGCGGTGCCCGTGCCCTCCACGGTGAGGGTGGAGATGCCGATCAGGCCGAGGAAGGTGGTGGGCTGGGTCATGGTGGTGGTCACGTACAGGGTGTCGCCGTCGACGACGGTCACCGCGCCTTGCACGTCGTTGCGGTTGAGGTAGTCCTGAGCGGCGGCGACCGCAGCGGTCGGGTCGACCCGCACCTGTCCGGTGAGGGCGGCGGAGACGTCGAGGGCCTGTCCGCCGGCGCGGGCGGCCTCGTCGGCGATGGCGTTGGCGCGCTGGGTGGCGGCCACCTTGGCGCCGCCGTCGACGGCCAGCCCGATGATGAGCAGCAGCCCGGGGACGAGGACGGCGAGGAAGACGCCGATCGCGCCGCGCTCGGCGTCCGGCTGCTGGTGGCGATGGTGGAGGGTCATCGTTCGCGGTAGGCGTCGACGGGGCTGGCGAAGGACGCCTCGACGGTGACCGATCCGGGCAGGCCGGGGGCCAGCAGGTCGGCCATGCCGACCACGCAGGTGATCGACACGGTGACGTCGCCGGGCCGGCCGGGCGGGGCCTTGAAGCCGGCGGTGTCGACGTCGACGGTGGTGCGCTCGCAGCGCAGGTCCTGGGCTGCCAGGGTTCGCTCCGCCTGAGCGCCGGCCAGGGCGGCGGCGGTGGCGGCGTCACGGGCGAGGGAGGCCTCCCGGGCGGCGGCCCGGGCGGCTTCCTCGACGGCATTCTCGGCCACTTGGGAGCGACCCGTGACGACGGCGAAGGACAGCAGCACGAGCAGCGCCGGGGCCAGCAGCGCCAGCTCGACCGACACCGACCCCCGCTCCCTTGCCTCGGCTTTCATGGGGTGGGCCGTTCGACGGGGCCGACGGCGGTCTGGGTGACCGACCACCCGGACAGGCCGGGGACGAGGCTGAGCGAGGTGCCGGTCACGGTCACCGCGATGCTGGTCGGGGAGCCGCTCACGGTCACGTCCCGGCGGGTGAGCAGGTCGCGGGCGGTCTGGTCGAGGAAGCCCTCGGCGGCCGCCTGGGCGCGCGCGGTCGAGGCCGGCTGCACCCGACCCTCGCGGGCGCCCTCCTGGGCGGCCCCGAGCGCAATGGAGCGGGCGTAGAACCACAGGGCCGCCTGGATCAGCGTCAGCACCAGCAGCAGCACCACGGGGAAGGCGACCGCCAGCTCCACCGACGCCGCGCCGCGATCCCCGGACAGTCGCCGGGCCGCCGCACCGCCGGGCCGGCCGCCGGGGGCACGGCCGGGCCGGGACACGGCTTCAGGGCCACACGGGCCGGCGGGGCGAGCCACGGGGCGGCTACTGGATCTGGGCCGACCGGGAGGTGACCGCGTCGGCGATCACCGCCACCAGGGCGACGGCGATGCCGACCAGCGCCACGGTGATGATCACCTGCTCGACCGACAGCGAGCCCCGCTCCGGCTGCGCCCGCAGCGCGCGCAGCCGGTCACGCAGCTGCGCGCCGACGATGGTCAGGAGGGTGAGCAGCGGCGTCATCGGGGTTCCTCTCGGGTCGGGGTCGCAGGGTCAGGTGGCCATCAGGCGGGCCAGGGCGGGATAGAGGAACAGCAGCAGAAAGGCGATCGACAGCAGCGCGACGGGGGCGGTGAGCTTCTCGCTGGTGGTGTTGGCCGCCGCCTCCTCCTCGGCCAGCAGCTGCACCCGCAGCGACTGGGCCCGGGCCCGCAGCGTCGGGGCGATGGACGCGCCCTCGACGGCGGCGACCGCGGCGATGTCGGCGACGTCGGCCAGCTCGCCAACGCCGGTGTCGGCGGCCAGCCGGCGCAGCCCGTCCCACGGCGGGTCGCCGGCCAGCCGGGCGGCGACCAGCGCGTCGGTGATCCGCCGGAACACCCACCCGTTCCCGAGTGCGGCGGCCCGCTCCAGGGCGATGGTTGGGCCCTCGCTGGCGTCGCGGCGCAGGCTGATCAGGTCCAGATAGGAGCACAGCGCCCGGCGCATCTGCCCGCGGGCCTCGGCGGCCTGGTCGCGCACGACGAGGTCGACGACGAGGAACAGCACGCCGGCCAGCGCCAGCGACCCGGCCACCGACACCACCACCGGCAGCCGGACGCCGGTCACGCCGAGCACGGCGGTCAGCAGCGGAACGAACACCGCGCCGAAGGCGGCCAGGCCGACCTTGCGGGCGGCATAACCCTCCGGCGTCCACCCGATCAACGCCAGCGCCTGGGACGGCGCCCGCAACGCGCCGGCGGGCAGCCGGGCCGCGGCCCACCTTCCGGCGCAGCCGGTTGCCCGCGCCCACCAGTCGCCTCCCTCCGGCATCGGCCCGACCGGGACCGGGGGCGCGCGCCCGTCGAGGCGCGCCAGCGCATCGGCCAACTGCGACTGTTCGATCACCAGGACGGCACGCAGCAGCAGGAACGCGCCGAGTCCGACGAGCGCGCCGGAGCCGATCAGCAACGCCTGGGTGCCGCTCACCGGACCGGCACCTCGGTCGGCTCGAGACCGGTAGCCCGCCGGCTGCGGTCGGGATCGACCAGGAAGCGGGGCAACGGCGCAGGTGCGGTGAGCCGGCGCATCCACAGCAGGCAGGCGACGATCAGCCCGGCGATAGCCGCCAGCACCAGTTGCCCGACCCCCGTGCCGTAGGGAGCCAGGTAGTCGCCGTTGAGCGCGGCCAGCCCGGACGCGGCGACGGTGATCAGCAGCAGCCAGCGGGCGTTGGCGCGGGGCTTGGCGCGGTCGGCCTCCACCTTGCGGCGCATGGTGACCTCCTCGGTGAGGCTTCCCGCCAGCTCGGTCAGCACCCGCGCCAGCCCCGGCCCGCGCAGCTCCGCACCCAGCAGCAGCGCGGCGACGACCAGGTCCCCGGCGGCGTCGTCGAGGTCGTCGGCGAAGGCCAGCAGCGCCCGGGACGTCGGCCACCGGGCCTGCAGCCGCGCCGCCAGCGCCGCCACCTCCGCCGCGATCGGCTCGGGCGCGGTGCGGGCCGAGCGGATCAGCGTCTGCTCCAACCCGCCGCCCGCGGCCAGCACGTCGGAGGCGCGGCGCACCCACTCCTGCAGCGCCTCCAGCCGCTCCACCGCGGCGTTGCCATCGGAGAACTGCGCCAGCAGCCACGGCACACCGATCACCGCCAGCCCGGCCAGCACGCCACCGACCGGCCAGCCCGAGGCGAGCCACACCACCGCCGCCCCGACGGCGGCGGCCAGCCACAGCGCCCGCTGCCGCCGCACCGCCGGGCGGCCGGCCTGCGCCGTCGGACGCGGCTGACGGCGCCGCGGCCGAGCCGGCGGTTCCGGGGCGGTGAGCGCGTGGGCGGCCACCAGCAGGCCGCCCACCACCAGCGCCCCGCAGGCCCCGACCAGCAGCACGGTGCCGCTCATCGCCGGCCTCCGGCCGCGCCGGCCCAGCGCCCGTGGCCGGACCGCAGCCAATCGGGATCGAAGCCGACCCGCAGATAGTCGGCCAGGTCCACCGGGTCGTGCTCGGGCACCGCCCGCCCGTCGGGCCCAGGGGCGAAGACGTCGGTGACCGCCGGGCGCCCGCCCTCCCCGATGCCGTTGCACTCGACGACCTGGCTGACGAACCGGTGCCGCTCGCCCCCGATCCACCGCTCGTCCACGGTGGTGATGTGCACGATCAGGTCGATCGCAGACGCGCACGACCGGTAGGCGTGCTCCGGCGTGACCGCGGCGCGGCCGCGCATGCACAGGTTGGCCAGCCGCTCGACGGCATGGTGGGCCGAGCGGGCGTGCAGCGTGCAGCACGAGCCGCCCTCCCCGGCCTCCATCACCTCGATCAGCGGCCAGGCCTCCTCGCCGCGCACCTCCCCCAGCCACACCCGGCTGACGTTCATCACCAGCGCCTGCTCCACCAGCTCGGTCAGCGTCACCTCGCCCAGGCGGCGGCCGTCCGGGCCACGCTCACCGGTGCCCTCCCGGGCCTCGAACGGCACCACCCGCGGATGCCGGTCGGGCAGCTCGTGCAGCAGCAGCTCGAAGTGCTTCTCGATCGTGGCCAGGTTCTCACTCACCGGCAGCTCGTTGGCCAGCGCCCGCAGCAGCAGGGTCTTGCCGGCGCCCTGCCCGCCGGTGACCACGATGTTCTTGCGCGCCCGCACCGCGGCCCGCAGAAACTCCGCCGGCGGCCGGTCGATCGCCCGCAGCCCGACCAGGTCGTCGAGGTCGACGTCGCGGATCCGGTGCCGGCGGATCACGAGCTGCGGGCGCGGCACGGTCTCGATCACCGCCGCCAGCCGCAACCCGTCGGGCAGCCGCATGGTCAGCAGCGGGCTGGCTGTGGTCAGCGTCCGCTCGGCGCGGCCCAGCCGGGCGGCGATGTGCTGCAGCTGGCGCACCAGGTCCTCGTCGGAGTCGGCGACCGGGCCGACCCGGACGTCGCGCCCGTCGGCGTAGCCCACCCACACGTTGTCGTGCCCGTGCGCCTCGATGTTCTCCACCTGCGGGTCGTCCACATAGGGCTGCAGCCGGCCCAGGCCGAACTGAGCCGCGAACACCGCCTCGGCGATCGCCAGTTCGTCGGCCGCCGACGGCACCGCCTGCCCGGCGCGCATCCGCTCCCGCACCAGCTCGTCGATCCCGTCCTGGATGCGGGTGCGGGCCAGCTCCTGCTGCGCCACGGCGCTCAGCGCCGGGCGGCGCTTGAGCTCCTCGGCCAGCGCCGTCGCCGTCGCCTCGTGCAGCCGGCGCACCAGCGCCCAGTCCACCGGGGCCGGCGGCGCGTCCACTCCCCGGAACCTGCCCCCGGCCGTCCGGTCGGTCATGGGCTCAGCGACCACGGCCGCCTCCGACGGTCGCCGCCGGCGCAGCCGGGGTCGTCGGGGGTGGGGTCAGCCGGGCCTCCTGCGCTGCGGCGAACCCGACCAGCCGGGCCGCCGCGGAGCGGGCGGCCCGCAGCAGGGCCGACTGGCTGAACAGCCGGCCGGCCGGTGCGCCGTCGCTGAGCACCGCCGCCGCCCTGGCATCGCGCGGCAGCACGCCGACAACCGGAACACCCAGCGCCTCGCCGATCTCCCGCTCGCCGTACGGCTCCCCCGGCCCCACGACGAGCGCCGCCAGCCCTCCCGCCGGCGGGGCCGGCCCGTTCCCTTCGTTGCGGAGTTCGGTGACCGCCTGCGCCGCCGCGCGCACCGCCCGCAGCGTCGAACCGGTCACCATCACCACCGCGGCAGCCCGACGGACCACGGCGGCCGGGAAGTGCTCGACCCGCAGCCGCCCGCAGTCCGCCACCACATCGACGGCGCCGTCCTCCACCGACGCCAGCGCGGTGGCCAGCCGCTCCCAGTCCACATGCCGAGCGGTGGCCGGATCGGCCAGGCCGGGCAACAGCCGCGCCCGGCCGGCGGTGTCCAGCTGCACGAGATGAGCGTCCAGCTGCCCGGCCAGCCCGCCGCGCCGCGCCACCAGCTCCAGCTCCGCCAGCCCGCCCACGGTCAGCTGCGCTCGCCCGTAGCCGGCCAGCACGTCGCCACCCGCCGGATCCAGCTCGGCCAGCACCACGCCACGCGGCCAGGACAGCGCCAGCGCCAGCCCGCTGGTCGTCACGCCGGGGGCGCCCTTGGCCGAGCACAGCGCGATCAACACGGCGGCCGCCCTCGCCTACTCGCCGGCCACCACGACGATGGCGATCAGGCCGGCAGCGGCGCGGGCCGCGACGTCCGGCCCATCGGCGGCGTCGACGAGCACGTCGACCACCCGCAGTCCGTCGGTGCCCGGCGACCCGGCCTGCACCACCGTCGCTTCCACGGTGCGGGGCGTTCCCGATGCCGCCGACTCCCCCGCGTCGCCGCCGCCGGCCACCGGGACCAGCAGCACGTCATCGCCGGGCCGCAGCGGCGTCGCCGGCAGCTGCACCGCCGACACGCCGACGCCGACCAGCTGCTGACCGGGAGGCGGAAGCGGCTGGTCGGTCAGGGCTTCACGAGTCAGCAGCGATCCCGGCGTCAGGGTGGTCCCGGCGACCATGCCGACCACCTGATTCCGTTCGGCGTACGGGATGGGTTGCAGCGCCGGATCGGCGGACACCCGCGCCTCCACCAGGTCGGCGGCGGTGATCTGCTGCCCCCAGGGCACCTCCCGCGCGACCGCGATCACCGGAGACGTCTGCCCAAGCGCGGTGGCCAGGTAGGCGGCACCCAGCGCACCGAGTACCACCATGGCGACCGCCAGCGCCAGCAGCGCCGGACGACGGCGGCGGCGCGGCGGCGGCAGCGCCGGCGCCCGGGGCAACCCGTTGGCCGCCGCCGTAGGAGCCGGCGTGCTAGTGCTCGGAGGCTGCGTGCGCGTCATCCGCTACCGCCGGCCTGGTTGAGGACGTGCAGCTCACCGACGAACAGCTCCGCCGATGACGACAGCTCCAGCGTCTCGGTGCCCGACAGGCCGCCACCGGACCAGGTGATCGTCCACGTGCTCGTCGCGGTGATCGGCCAGGGGCCGCCACCGGCAACGTGGCGGCTCGACGCGCGCGCATAGACGTGGCCGCAGTCCGGCGACTCCCCGTCCACACCGGGCGGATACGGCGTCCCGGCGCCACAGACCACCGTGGTGCCATCCCCCATGTCCCAGACGATCCGGCTCACCTGGCCCACCGCCGCGACCGTGACACCACCGGCCGACACCGACTGTCGGATCGGGCCGAGGAGCTGCTCCCCCCGCTCGGTCCACATCCACACCGGCAGACCGACCAGCCCGCTGGTGGAGCCCGGCGGCGGAGCCAGCCGGATCCCTGGCGCCCCCATGACCATCGACGCGATCACCTGCTCTGCCAGGACCCGCGGATCGACAGGCGGACCAGCAGGCGGGGCGCCGCCGTTCGGCACGAAGTGATACATCGTTTCGATGCCAGGGCCACCCACGCGGGGACAGACCCTCAGATACATCACGCCGTCGTCCGGCGTAAAGCCCGCCCACACCACGCTGGTGGGTGGCGGCTGCGGCTCGGCCACCTGGTAGGTACACGGCTCGGACGAGACGCGGGCTCCACCGCTCTCGTGTCCAGCGGCCGTGTCGATGCCGCTACCGCCCGGATGCTCACCGCCGGCCTGACCCGGAGAGGACGCCGCCACCAGACAGATACCGGTCTGTGCATCCCTCTTGGCGCACTCCACCGGAGGATCTGCTCTGGCGACACTCAACACGCTGGCAACGAGGAACACCGGAACCGTCAGCAGGGCCAGGCGCACGAGCCTCAACATGGCCGCGTCGTCAGGGGGTCGAGCACGCTGACCAGCCACGGCGAGTTCGGCTCAGCCTCGTACTGCGTCACGGTGATGTCCCAGACGTAGCGGGGCGGGGTTCCGGGCGGCACGACCTCACCGGTCTCCACCTTCACCACGCGCGTGCTGGCGGCGTCGTAGCAACCGGTGATGCGCACCGTCGGCCCCTCTGAGGCCTCAAGTTCGACGGCGGTGACGTCCAGCTCCACCGCCGTGTCGCCCTCCTGGCGAAGGCCAAGCGTGGCGTAGTCCCGCACGGACGTGACTGCGAGGAAAGCAGCCGGGTCACCCGCGTATCGCCGGATCTCTGGCTCCCAGTCCTTGGCGGCTGGGGCCTTCTTAGCTGCGTCTGTCACGCGCAGCATCTCTTCCAGTACCGCAGTCGCGCTCCGGGACGCCGACTCTTCCAGGGTGGGCGCCGCGGTCGTTGCGGACGGCGTCGTCGCCGACGACGTCACCGCAGCCGGCGGGCGCTGCTCGCGGGAGCTTGCATCCTCCGTACACGCGGCAAGCGGCAGCAGCACGCAGAGAAGAGCGCCGCCCGTCCGCCGCGTGATCATCGTGACGGGATCCCTGGTGCCTGGACCAAGCAGTCAGATCCGTCCCCCTGGTGGAGGTTGGACCCCCGTTCCGTGGCGCTCGTCGGCACAGCAGCCGACACCATGCACGACGCTGGAGTGCGGACCACGGGTACCTCCCCCGGCAAAGGGTGGCGGGAAATTACCACCGCGGGAGCCCGTGGGCGCAAGGACTTCCTCCAGGATTTCTCCTGCTTAACCCAACTCCCCTGCTCAGCCGCTGGAAGATGTCAGCGCGGCATGATCGCTACGCGAGCGACGGATGGCGGCCTCCACACGGGCGACGTCCACGCCGAACACCTGGGCGATTGCGGTGATGACCCTGGCAGGGGGATCGGCACCCGGACGGCCGTCTTCCAGACGCACGTATGTCATCACGGACAGGCCAGGAGCACTCACCTCGTTCGTGGCCAGACCGGCCGCCACCCGAAGAGCGGCCAAAGGCGGATCGTCGGGATCGACGTCCAACAGATGAAACGGCCCGACGCCCAGCACCGCCGCCAACCGCGGCACGAACCGAGGCCGAGGATGTTCGAGGCCCGCCTCCCATACCCTGATCCGTCTCGGGCCCGATAGATCCAGCGCCAGGGCGAGGTCTTCTGGGGTCATGCCGGCGGCCTTCCGGGCGGCGAGGAGACGATCGCCGCGCAGTAGTGGCCGCGCCACAGCAGTCCCCCATCGCCACGGGTCAAATGCCCACCCCGTGGCTGTGCACCTTAGGCCCTGTTTGAGAAGTCGCTCGCGGGCCGTGGCTGGCGTGTCGGTGCCGAAAGAAGGCGAGGTCTCCGGTAGAGGGATCAACGACCAAGAAG
>NZ_FZNO01000074.1 GCF_900188025.1 Blastococcus mobilis | reverse complement strand
CTGAGCCCCGATCCACCGTCGAAGTGACTGGTGAGCGCGGGTCGTAACGCACGAATGCCCTTCTGAGCAGGGACGATGCGGTTTGTCTAGGACCGATGTCGTCACCACAGAAGGGCATCCGCTGGATGCGACTGTCTCACGGATCGTCGGCGTTGTCGGCGACCTTCGATGACCCGAACCTCGTGTCGGTCGGCGGGTTGGCGCCGGTGGTCGCGCTCGCTCAGCACTGTCGGCTCGGTGAGCTGGTTGTCGAGAAGCTCACGCGGAAGGCCACTGGCGGGGTCAACGCGCAGCTGAAGGTGCCGGGGCTGGTGGCCGGGATGGTCGCCGGTGCGGACTCGATCGACGACATGGACCTGCTGCGGCATGGCGGCATGGAGCGGCTGTTCGCCGGGATCCGGGCGCCGAGCACGCTGGGCACGTTCCTGCGCTGCTTCACCTTCGGCCACGTCCGCCAGCTCGACTCCGTGGCCGCGAGCTTCTTGACCGGCCTGGCCGCGAGCACGCCGCTGTTGGCCGGCGCCGAGCAGGTCGCCTTCCTCGACTTGGACGACACGATCCGCCAGACCCACGGCTACGCCAAGCAGGGCGTCGGCTACGGCTACAACAAGACCAAGGGGCTCAACGCGCTGCTGGCCACGGTGTCCACGCCATTGGCGGCGCCGGTGATCGCCGCGAGCCGACTGCGCAAGGGCTCGGTCAACTCCGCCCGCGGGGCCGCGGCGCTCCTGCGCGAGGCGCTGACGACCGCCCGTGGCTGCGGCGCCGGTGGTCCGCAGGGAGACGGGCTGATCATCATGCGCGCCGACTCGGCCTACTACACCCACGACGTGGTCGACGCAGCCCGCCGCGGCGGGGCGCACTTCTCGATCACCGCCCGGATGACCGCCACCGTCAAGGCCGCGATCGGCTCGATCACCGAGGACACATGGACGGCGATCCGCTACCCGCAGGCGATCTGGGACGAGGAGGGTCAGTGCTGGATCTCCGACGCCGAGGTCGCCGAGGTGACCTTCACCGCGTTCACCGGTCGCCGCAAGGCCGACCACGTGACTGCCCGGCTCATCGTGCGCCGCGTGAAGCGGCTCAATCCCGACCACGTGCCGGCCGGGCAAGGCGAGCTGTTCGCCGCGCACCGCTACCACGCCGTCTTCACCGACTCACCGCAGCCGATGCTCGAGGCCGAGGCGACGCACCGGCAGCACGCGATCGTCGAGCAGGTCATCGCCGACCTCAAGCGCGGGCCGCTGGCCCACCTGCCGTCGGGGAAGTTCGCCGCCAACTCCGCCTGGCTGGTGCTGGCGGCGATCGCGTTCAACCTCACCCGCGCCGCTGGCGCTCTGGCCTCGACCTTCCACGCCAAGGCCACCACGGCCACCATCCGCGCCCAGCTCATCGCCGTCCCGGCGAGGCTGGCCCGCTCTGCCCGACGGCTGTGCCTGCACCTGCCGCGCGACTGGCCCTGGCAGACAGCCTGGACCCAGCTGTTCCACGCCACCTGCGGACCGCCCGCCGCAGCCTGACCCGACCACCGCCCCGCGGGGCCGACCGGAGCAGACAGTGGAAGAGCCGGGCAGACCGGCAGCTCACCCACGCCCGCATAAGCCAATCAAGATCGAATCAGGCCTCATTCAGCCGACCAAGATCGACGGTGGATCAGGGCTGAG
>NZ_FZNO01000002.1 GCF_900188025.1 Blastococcus mobilis | reverse complement strand
ACCGGGTCACCGTCTGCCCGCAGCGCATCAGCGCAATCGCCGCCGCCGCTCTCGTATTGACCTCACTCGACCGCGGAACCAAGTGAGAAAACCTCAGTGGACGACCCGACCTCACCGGTTCACCGTGGTATGCCCCCTTGTTGCCAGAGGTGTGGCCTGCTGGCCGATCGCAGAACGCCCGTCTCATTGACTTGCAGCATGCGCTCATCGATCTCGTCGACGCGATCAATCCGCAAGAAGTCCGATTCCCCCAGCATCGGAGAAGGTGCGGCCGAGCGACCCTCGCGCCGACTTAGACCCACACGCTTCCAGCAGTAGGGAAGGCATCTAGGTTTGATCGGTATGAGAGATACCGAGCAGATAACATCGAAGCAGGCGAAGGTGCGCGTAGTCGCGGAGATGTCCCCGATGAGTAGAGGTCGGACGAGATCAAGCGACCTTGGCGGCATGGAAGACATCGGCTGGCAGAGCGTGCTCGAGTTGCCACAGGATCCGCATTGGCCGCTCGCCGGTGTGCGAAACATAGGTCATTGGCCCCGCGTACAGGTACGGCGGCGTGCCGAGCGTTCCGTCTGCCGTCTTTGTCTCGCGTAAGAACAGGTGTACCGACGAGCCCTCCTTCCGGTGGTTGATGTATCGCTGACCGGTAGGGGAATTCTCAGCCGTCGTGCTTTGAGATTCCCACTGGAAAACTGTCGGAGATATGGCGTGGTCCGCGTACATGGTCGTGGGGGAGAAGTGCGCCTCCGACTTCACCAGGGTCACGAAGAAGACGTCGGCTTGGTCACCGGGCACCCAGCGCACCCCGGAGCCGAACACACCATTGAGATTCTCCATGCCGAATGCGGCTAGCGCTTCGTTGCGGCTGTACCTAGCGTGAACGTGCAGCGGACGTGGGCCTGCGATCTCCAGGGCCGGCGCGACACGATGGATGCGGTCGTGCAGGGCCTCGCTGAGCTCTCGCAATTCGTCCGCCCGGCCCGGGTTCGCGAGGAGACGCCCGAGGCTGGCCTCGATGCTGCTGAAGGGTGTCCGAGCGTCGAAGAGCGAAAAGTGGAGCATCGCGGCGAGTCGCCTCATCCGCTTGGTGTCTGCGACGGCAGCGGATGCTGTGACGGCTCTGAAGAATTGCAGGCGCTCGAGGTCGTCGACATGCAGCATGCGGCCGAAAGCAGCACCCAGCACGTCGTCGTCTGGACCAATCTGACCGGCTTTCCAGCCGGCCGCTCGTTGCAAGTCGAGCCAGCTGCGGCCATTGCCGCGGAATAGGTCCTCTACTTCGATGCCGACTTCGTCGAGGAACTCGACCATCGTCGGGCGCTCAACGCTGCGAGCCTCGTTGATAAGCCCCTTCCAGGAGACGTTGAGGGAATGCTTGATGTTGTTGAGGACAATCTGCTGCGCCACTCGATCCAGCTCGATGTGACAGCCGGCCGGCAGCGTAGGGAACCCCCGTTCAACGTCCCGCTGCAGACCACGCCGGGAGCTGCCGGTTAGAGCGCGGAAGCGCAGGTCGAAGCGAAACTCCTGGTGCTGTGCGCCGATAAAGTCCAGGACCGTTAGACAGGCCTTGTCCTCCGACAGTCGCAACCCACGTCCGAGCTGCTGCAGGAACACGGTTGCGCTCTCGGTTGGCCGCAGGAAGAGCACGGTGTCGACCGAGGGAACATCGACACCCTCATTGAAGAGGTCGACCGTGAAGAGGGCGTTCACGGTTCCATCGCGCAGTGCAGCCAGAGCGGCGGCCCGCTGCTCACGCGACGTCGTCGAAGTGACGGCGAGGCTAGGGATGCCGGCTGCGTTGAATCGCGCGGTCATGAATTGGGCGTGCTGGATGCTTACACAGAAGCCGAGGGCCCGCATCTGACCGGGATCGGCGACCTTGTCCATCACGGCCTGCAGGATCAGCCGGACACGGTGGTCGTCGCCGGTGTAGACGTTGGTCAGTTCTGCGGCGTCGTAGCCGCGACCACGTCGCCACCGCAGCTGATCCAGCGCTACGTCGTCATGGATGCCGAAGTACTGGAACGGCGCCAGAAGCCCCTGTTCAAGCGCCTCCCAGAGTCGGAGCTCGACCGCCGTCCGTCCATCAAACCAGCGACGGACGTCTGCCCCGTCGGTCCGCTCCGGCGTTGCAGTGAGACCGAGCAGCACCTTCGGCTGCAGGTGTTCGAGCAGCCGGGTGTAGGTCGCCGCCTCGGCGTGGTGGAACTCGTCGACAATCACCATGTCGAAGTGGTTGGGGTCAAGTTCGGCAAGGTCCAGCTGCGTTAGCGACTGGACGGACCCGAAGACGTGCTTCCACTCCCTCGGACGCTGTCCGCCCACGAAAAGCTCGCCGAAGTCGCCTTGCCGGAGTACATGACGGAACGTTGCCAAGCTCTGGATCAACAGCTGTTCGCGGTGCGCGATAAAGAGCAACCGCTCGGCGGTACGCGCCGCGCGAAGGCGCCGGTAGTCCAAGGCCGACACGACCGTCTTGCCCGTGCCGGTAGCCATGACCACGAGGTTGCGCCAGCGACCGTGGACGACGCGCTCCGCATCGAGCTCGTCAAGGATTTCCCGCTGGTAACCAAATGGACGGACGTCCAGCGTGGCGACCTCAATGGGTAGGTCGGAGGGCCCGCCGCGCTCAGCGGTCAGCGCTTCGCGCAGCCGATCGCCGTCCCGCTGCGGCTCGTACGTCTCGAAGGACGGGTCCTCCCAGTAGCTGTCGAATGTCTCCGCGAATGTCGTGAGCAGGTGCGACTGCTCGACGTTGGACAGTCGGACGTTCCACTCCAAACCATCAGTCAGGGCGGTCCGCGACAGGTTGGAGCTGCCGACGTAGGCCGTCGAGAGGCCGGTTGCCCGGTGAAAGAGCCATGCCTTGGCATGCAGCCGCGTCGTCCGGGTCTCATACGACACTTTGACCTCCGCCCCCAGCTCGACGAGGCGGTCGAGCGCCCGCTGGTCTGTCGCACCCATGTAGGTCGTCGTGATGACGCGCAGGCGACCGCCGCGCTCTCCGAGTTCGGTGAGCGCCTTCTCGAGCACGCGAAAACCCTGCCACTTGATGAAGGCGCAGAGCAGGTCGGCGTGGTCGGCCGAAGCGAGTTCACGGACAACCTCGTAGCCAATGCGCGGCTGGCCGCGGCCATTCACGAGGAGGGCGCTGGTGGACAGTGGGACGGCGGGGCGTTCCGGGAACGACACGGCACCCGGGACAGTACTGGGGGGAGTGACTGCCAACAGGGTTCGCCCGGGATCCATCACGACGTCGTCGTGGTTGGCGATCTCAGGAGCCATGTGCCCGATGGCCGCGATGATTCGGTTGGCGAGGTCGACCTGTCGACTGACTGCCGCTGCATCACTTCCACCAGCGGCCCGCAGGGCGCGGCTTGCGAGCTCGGCGACATGACGCGTAAGGCTTTCGTGAGCGTCTGTCGGGTCAAGCGTCCCCAGTTCCACCAGATCCGGCGTAGTCGTGGCCAGAGCCTTGCTAAGTCGATCAGTGACCAGGTGCTCGTACAGCCCGGTGGGCACGTCCGCCATGAGCAGAACGTAACTGGAGGGTCACGCAAGCCCGATCTGCGACGCGGAGCACGGGAACGGCGGCGACTGCTCCGGACGCAGAATCAGCGGCCGCTGACTCTGGGGTTGGGGACGACCCGTTTTGGGGTCGCAGGTCGTGCTTGTGCCGTTCTCGCGGTTGGGGACGTCCGACACGGATCCGTGAAGCGGGTGGCCTCCGCCGTCGGCGAGGGCGCTATCGCGATCCATCTCGTCCTCCGCCTGCTCGCCGCCTGACCCTTCGGATCACTGCGGTCACGACGGCGGCTGGGCGCCGACCAAGCCGGCAACCACTGCGGCCGCCGCGTGACCGGCCCGGACGGCGTCCACCACCGACGACCCGGCGCGCCAACCCGCCAGCACGCCGGCGGCGAAGGCGTCCCCACAGCCGGTTGTGTCCCGCAGCCACCCCTCCGGGAGAGGCTCCACCGGCACCGTCGAAGCAGCGGCCCGCGTCAGCACCCGGGTCGGCCGCGCACCGGCGTGTACCAGCACCAGCCCCGGCGCCCACGGGGGCACGCCGTCGCCCAGCCCCAGCACCGCCGCCTCCGCCGCGTTGCAGAACAGGGCGTCCGGCCGCAGCCCGGCGAGCAGCCCGACGTACGCGTCAGCGCCGTGGCCGTCGATGCGGGTGGCCGCCGCCGCATCCACGCTGAGCGGCACACCGGCGGTGTGCGCGAGCTCGGCCGCGATCTGCAGCGCCCGCGGGAAACGCAGCAGGTCGTAGCCGTCCAGGTGGACGACGGCGGCGCCGGCCAACCACGCGCCGCGCACGTCGTCCGGCTCGAGACCACCCTCCCCGCGGTCGGCGAGCAGCGTCCGTTCACCGCCCGGGTGGACCAGCACCGTCGTCAGCGGCGTCCGGCCGCGGCGCACCACCGCTGTCTCCATCCCGCGCCCGACCAGCGCGGCCAACAGCCCATCGGCGAGCGGGTCCCCGCCGGCCCAACCGGCCAACCGTGCCGGCACGCCCAGCCGCGCCAGGTTCGCCGTCACGTTGGCCGGCGCCCCACCCGCCGTCGTCGTCCGCACGACGCGCTGCTGCCCGCCGACCTCCAGGGGCGCGGACAGCTTCAGCACCTGGTCGGCCACCAGCTTGCCGAGCGCCACCACGGGGCCCCGGCCCGCGGCGCGAGGCCACTGCGGCACGTCGTCCGTCATGGGGACAGCGTGCCCGTTGTCAGCAGACGGCCAAGACGCGCAGGTCCCGGCACGATTCACGGACCTGCCGGCGCTGCGGCCGATCGGCTGTCCGTGTGCGCTCGCCCAGGTCACCACGGCCCGAGTCGCCGCACGGCGAAGTTCGGGCACCGCCCGACGCGGCACGGAGACGGAGTCGCCGCGAAGAGGACCGGACGAGGAGCGCGGCGACAAGCGCGGACACTTCGGCCGTGCTTACTGCTTCGGAGTGGGCAGGGGCACAAGGCCGGCGACTGCGCCGTCCAAGGCTTTGGCGATCGAGGTGCCGGGCAGCCGCGTCGCGACCACATTCCGACGCTCGCGTAGTACCAGGCCAGTTCGTCAGGGCTCGCGTTGAACGTCTCTCAGAACTCGGCGCCGTAGCGGCGGGGGAGTGCCGCGGGGCCGGGTGACGACGGCTCTGAGGCCGGTGAGCGAGCGGTCGCAGAGCTGCTCGGCGCTCCGGTCGACGACGTCGTCCGGATCCTCGGCGCCGGCTGGCGTCCGGAGACCTCGGTGCCGGAAGGCACCCACGAGCGGTGGTTCGTCGCGGGCCACCCGCCGCAGCTCGCCCTGGGTTTCGACGGCGTGGACGTCCTCCTCGCTCGTCCGATCGGATGCTGGGACGGCGTCTGGCCGCTCCGGTGGCACTTCGACTCTCAGCACCGTTTCCGGCCTGAGGATCTCCTCATCCGCTCGGACGAGCTGGTCGAAGCCGCCGACCAGATCGTGCGTCGGCGCCGGCGGTCGTTCCGCTGGTGCCGCACGTGCCGGGAGCTCGTGGCGCCCGAGTCGTTCGTGCGCGACGAGGGCTTCTGCATGGGCTGCGCGAGCGCTCATCACCAGGTCGTCTTCTGATGACGGCGGACCCCAGGAGGTGTCGGATCCGCTCTTCGACGAGTTCGCGGCCTTCCGCGCCGCGGTGGTCACCGAGGAGAGCTGATCGCCGTGGCACCGCCCCGGTCAGCTGGGTTTCTGGGTCGACGACGTCGGCCGCGCAGACCTCGAGGCCGTCCTCGGCGAACCGAGGCCAAGGGCGTCATCCGGCCCGCCCAGACCGCCACGCTCTCCTATGCGGACATCAACCGCTGCGGGACCAGAACCGGACCGGGATGTCCGTGCTCCGGATGCGTCGCTCGAGGTCGTAGGACGCCGGTCCGGTCCATCGGGCTGCGAGTTCGTCCAGGATGTCCGCGTCGGCCGGCGCGTCCAGCGCTCTCAGCAGCGCGGGGATGTGCGCCGTCGGCACGACCGTCTCCCACTCGTATTCGCCGTCGCTGCTGATGACCCGCGTACCCGACCCGAGGTCTTGGCCGGAGAGGCGCAGATCGCCGTTCTCCTCCAGGCACGCGGTGAGCAGCCGCGAATTCTCGCCGTCGTGCTCATCGCGGAGGAGCACTCGCGGTCGTCCGTCCACGTCACCTACTTCGCCGGTGTCCACGGCAGGAGGGTTGCATCCTCGACCGTCCCGCGTTCGCCGTCGCCTCCGTCGCTCCACGGCTCGGCCACGAAGCTCGGGCATAGCCGCCATGAGAGCGACCACACCGGGGCACTTCGAGCCTGCAACCCCGCACTGCTGTTCCAACCGGTGGGCGGGGCCACTGGGCCCGGCACCGTGACCCAGCAACGGCCCACACGAGTGCCGTTGCAGTGCTGGAGTCTGTGTCGGCGAGGGGAGCCGGTCGTGTCAGGGGAGGGTGGCGGCCAGGGTGCGGAATGCGGTGAACAGCCGGTCGGAGGGTTCGTGACCGGACCGCCGCTGAGGACGCCTGCACGCACCTCTCTCCCCGTATCCTCGCGCGGGTGCGGCATCTCCATCGCGCGGTCACGGCCTCGCGGCGCAAGCGACGCCGGGTGGAGGTCGCCATAGCCACCGCCGTCGCGGCCGTGGGTGTGAGCGGCCTGGTGTTCCTGACGACCGCGGACGACGACCGCCCGACGAGCGCGGCTCCGACCGCCGTGGCGACGACCGACAGTCCGACGGCGACGCAGGCATCGCCGTCTGTTCCGTCCCCCGTCGAAGGGTCGGCACCGGCCCCGCCGCAGACGGTTGCCGGCCTCATCGCGGACCTGACGGCGCGACCGGACGCTGCCGGACCGGCCGGCCCGCTGCTGCGGGACGGGCTGCAGGGTCTCGTGTCGGGGGACGAGGGCGTGCGTCAGCGGTCGGCCGTGCAGGTGTTGTCGATCGTGATCAGTGGCGAGGCGCTCGACCCCCGGTACGCCACCGCGACCCGGCTGGCCCTGTTCCGAACGATGACCGGCCTGGCGTCGGCGCCCTCAGCGCCGGCCGGCCCCCCGTCCTGCCTCGAGATCCGGCAGGGGATGCCACCCCCGGTGGTGCAGGGATACGCGCGTCAGATCGTCGACCAGCTGCCGGCCTGGCAGGCCGACGGGTTCCCGGCCGACGAGACCGCACGCCTGCAGGAGCTGGTCACACCCGTGGCGGCTGGGCAGGCGACCCTCGACCTCCGTCCGTGCCCGGGCCAGTGACCGGACCCGGCGCGGACGGACCAGCGGTCGTACGAACTGGTGGTGCCCGGAGATCGCTCAGCCGCATCGGCCTCGGCGCGGGAGCTTCACGGGCGTCCACGTAGCTGGCAGGGTCGACTGCGCACCGCACGCAGCACCACGGGGGAACGTTGCCGCACTCATCCCTGCCCACCGCCCTTCGCCCGACGAAGGGCTGAGCCGTGTACCGCGTCGACGGGCGGCTGGTCCTCAGCCCCACTGACCTGACCCGGCACCAGGAGTGCCACCACCTCAGTGCGCTCAACGTGGCGGTCGCTGATGGCCGTCTGCAGCTTCCGACCGAGGGAGTGAGCGACCAGACGGTGCTCGTCGCCGACCTCGGCATCGCCCACGAGCTCCGGTACCTGGAGTCGCTGGAGGAGCAGGGCCTCCACGTCGTCCGGCTCCAGGGCGACAGCGACGAGCGAGCCACCCTCGAGGCGATGCGTGCCGGCGTTGACGTCATCCACCAGGCGACCCTCTTCGACGGCACCTGGGGCGGCCAGGCGGACTTCCTCCTGAAGGTCCTGACGCCGTCCGACCTCGGCGACTGGTCCTACGAGGTCGCCGACGCCAAGCTCGCCCGCCGGATCAAGGTGCCTGCGCTCCTGCAGATGGCCACCTACGCCGACCGGCTCGCCACCCTCCAGGGCCGCACGCCCGAGCGCATCTGCGTCGTCACCGGCGACGGCGAGGAGCGCCCGTGGCGGCTGGTCGATGTCGCTGCGTACGCCCGGCGCGCCCGCACCCGGCTCGAGGGCTTCGTCGCCGACGTCCCGGCCACCGCGCCGGTGCCCGTCGCCTACTGCGACCGGTGCACGTGGCAGGCGCGCTGCTCCGCCGAGCTCCGTGACGGTGACCACCTGAGCCTGGTCGCCGGCATGCGCCGCGACCAGCGCGCCGCCCTGCTCGCCGCCGGCGTCGCCACGCTCGAGCAGCTCGCCGACGCCCCCGACGAGACGCTCAAGGCCACCGGCATCAGCAGGGGCACCCGCGAGCGGCTGCGGGAGCAGGCCCGCGAGCAGCTGCGCGGCCGCGCCGCCGGCGTCCCCACCCGGACGCTGCTCCCGCCGCACGACGCCCAGGGACTGCTTCGGCTTCCGCAGCCCAGCCCCGGCGACCTCTACCTCGACTTCGAGGGCGACCCACTCGCCGGTGACGGCGACGGGCTCGAGTACCTGGCCGGCCTCGGCGACCGCACCGGGCGCTTCACCGCCCTCTGGGCGCACGACCGGGAGCACGAGCGGCGCATGGTCGAGGACCTCATCGACCACATCGTCGAGGCCTGGCGGGCCGACCCCGGCATGCACGTCTACCACTACGCCGCCTACGAGGTCAGCGCGCTCAAGCGGCTCACCGGCCGGTACGGCGTCCGCGAGGCGGAACTCGACCAGCTGCTGCGCGCCGAGCGGTTCGTCGACCTCTATCCCGTCGTCCGCCAGTCGATGCGAATCAGCAAGGAGTCCTACTCGATCAAGAAGGTCGAGGCCTTCTACGGGCGCGAGCACACCGGCGACGTCGCCGACGCCATGTCCAGCGTCGTCGAGTACGAGAAGTGGCTAACCGACCGCGACCCGGCCCGCCTGCAGGCCATCGAGGACTACAACAAGGACGACGTCGACTCCACCCGCGAGCTGCACGACTGGCTGGAGACCCAGCGGGCCGAGCTGGAGGCGCTGCACGGTCCGCAGCCGCGGCCGACGACGCCCGAGGTCGCCGCCCCGGCGCCGCGGTCGGAGGCCGAGGTCGCAGAGCTGGCCCTGGTCGAGCAGTTGCAAGACCGCGGGCACTCCCTGCTCGGCGACCTGGTGCAGTGGCACCGCCGCGAGGCCCGGCCCGGCTGGTGGGAGTTCTTCAGCCGCGGCGACCTGGAGGACGAGCAGCTCGTCGAGGACCGCACGGCGCTCGGCGGCCTCTCCGGCGGCGTCGAGGTCGGCACCGAGAAGCGCAGCAAGCTCTACGAGTTCACCTTCCCGCCGCAGGACGCCAAGCTCTCGGTCGGCAAGCCGGCCTTCGACGTCGACACCCGCGCGCGGATCGGCGAGGTGCGCGAGCTGGACGCGGTCGGGGGCCGGGTCGTCGTCAAGAGCACCAAGCAGCCGGGTGCCGTCCGCGGGCTGGGTCCGGAGGGACCGCTCGACGACAAGCAGATGCGCGCGGCGATCGTCGCCACCGCGGACGCCGTCCTCGCCGGCCGGCCGCGCCTCGGGCAGGCGCTGCTCGACCGCGTCGTCCCCGCGGACACCCGCCGGCTGGCGGGGGAGGAGGCCGGCGACGCCGTCGTCCGCCTCGGCCTGGCGCTGGACGGCGAGGTGCTCGCCGTGCAGGGGCCGCCCGGCAGCGGGAAGACGCGGGCGGCGTCGCGGCTGATCCGCGCGCTGCTGGACGCCGGAAGGAAGGTCGGCGTCACGGCGCAGTCCCACGCGGTCATCGGCAACGTGCTGCGGGCGGTCGGCCGGCCGGCGCTGCAGAAGTGCGAGGAGCACCAGGCGTGCGGGGCGCCAGGGGTGGAGTGGTCCAAGGACGGCAACGAGGTGGCCTCCCGCCTGCTCGACGGGGCGGCGAAGCTGGTCGGCGGGACGTCGTGGTTCTGGTGCCGGGAGGACCTCGCCGAGGCGGTCGACGTCCTCGTGGTCGACGAGGCGGGGCAGTTCTCGCTGGCCAACGCGGTCGCCGTTGCCCGTTCGGGGAAGTCACTCGTGCTGCTCGGGGACCCGCAGCAGCTGGCGCAGCCGACGCAGGCCGTGCACCCGGGGGAGTCGGGGCTGTCGGCGCTCGAGCACCTGCTCGAGGGGCACCCGACCGTGCCGGAGGACCGCGGCGTCTTCCTCGACCGGACCTACCGGATGCACCCGGCCCTGACCGCGTTCGTCTCCGACCTCGCCTATGAGGGGCGGCTGGAGTCGGCCGCCGGCCGCGAGCGGATCACTGTGCTCGGCGGTGGGCTGGTCTCGGGCAGCGGACTCGCCGTCCGGTTCGTCGAGCACACGCGGGCGTCGGCGGCGGCGTCGGACGAGGAGGCGGTCGCCGTCGCAGAGCTGTGGCGGTCGCTGCAGGGCGTCGGCTGGGTCGACCACGAGCTGGTCGAGCGGCCGATCGGCGCCGACGACGTGCTCGTGGTTGCGCCCTACAACAACCAGGTCGCGAAGATCCGCGGGCTGCTGCCGGACGGCGCGCGGGTCGGGACCGTGGACAAGTTCCAGGGCCAGGAGGCGCCCGTGGTCATCTACTCGATGACGAGCACGAGCGCCGACGACGCCCCGCGCGGCGTCTCCTTCCTCTACGACCTGCACCGGCTCAACGTCGCGGCCTCCCGGGCGAAGGCGCTGGCCGTCGTCGTGATGAGCGAGCAGCTGCTCGACGCCGCGGTGCGGACGCCGGAGCAGTTGCGTCAGGTCAACGCGCTGTGTCGACTTGTCGAGATGGCGACCGTCGTCGGCTGACGCGTGCCCATCGAACAGTCCACGGGCGTCCACCCGGGCAAGGCGCTTCTGGATCACCTGTGTGGTATCACATTGATACCATCGCTGTCATGGCGATGACCCTTCGCACGGATGACGAGCTCGAGAAGGCCCTCGCTGCCCTCGCCGCAGCAGAGGGCATCTCCCGACAGGAGGTCGTCCGACGCGCCGTCCTCGAGCGGTACGAACGGAACGGCCACGCCGCGCGGGTCCAAGAAAGCTCAGCCCGGCTGATCGACAAGTGGGGCGACGTGCTCCACCGCCTGGGCACGGTGTGAGCGAGGTCGAGTACCTCGACCTCGACGACCTCCTCGGACTCGTCCGGGCGCTGCGGACGGGGCCGGTGCGCGATGTGGGCTTGCTGGACTCCGCCGCCGCGCGGCCCCGGTCGCACGTCTTCGGGCAGGAGGCCTACCCCACGCTGTCGCTGAAGGCCGCCGCGCTGCTCCACTCACTGGCGCGGAACCCTTCCCTGGTCGACGGCAACGAGCGGTTGGGCTGGCTGGCCACCGTCCTCTTCCTGGATCTCAACGGCTACGAACCCGACCTGGGTGACGACGCCGCCTTCCGACTCGTCATGGACGTGGCCGCCGGCGAGGCCGACGTCGAGGAGATCGCCGACCGACTCCGGGTCGTTCCGCGCTGAGACTGCAGCGTTGGACCAGGACGGCGGCTGGGCGCCAACCACGCTCGCGACCACCGCGGTTGGCGATGCGCCGCGTCTGCTGCGGCGAGATTCGACACCCACTCCCGCGGACGAGTCGAAGGCGTCATCGACTTCGGCGTCGTCAAGCGTGCGGAGTCCTGCCGTAGGAGGACACCCGCTCGCCAGGGCCCGGCAGGCTTCGGTTGGGCCCTCGCCTGTCTTCCCGGTTCGCGGGCCACCGGAACGGGCACCAGGACTGGAAGGCGCGGCAGCGCCAGGGCGGCGTAGGACCCTCACGCAGTCAGCAGCGTCACGGGGCAGCGGATCCCGGGCGCCCGTGCCAGCCGGTGATCGGCGGTGACCAGGCTGGCCCCGAGAAGTTCGGCCAGGGCCACGTACACGGCGTCGTAGGCACTGACGGCGTCCCGGAGGTCGAGCACCCGGTCGAGCAGCGGCTCGTGCGCGTGCCGGTCGGCGGCCAGATCCCGGAGATCGCGGAGAGACATCCGGGCGTGCTCGACGGACAGCCGGCCGGACAGGACCCAGTGACGGACGGCGGAGGTGGCCTCCACGTCGAGGAGATGGGGAGCGTGCAGCGGCCCGGACCGCAGCACCTCCCGGGCTGCGTCACCCGCCGGACCGGCGACCAGGAGCCCCGTCACGACGATCGACGCATCGACCACGATCACCGGTTCGGGCGTTCGGCACGAATGGTGTCCACCACCTCCGCTACCGACAGGTCCAGTCGCCGCGAGGCCGATCGGACGAGGACCTCCTCGACCGGCGGTCGGGCGGCCACCCGCTCGAGCTCCCGCAGCACGTAGTCGGACAGCGACACCCCGGCTGCAGCCGCGCGGCGGGCCAATTCGGCGTGGACAGCGTCCGGGACGTGTCGGACCTGCAGCATCTTGCTCACGCACACCAAGCTACATGCGGATCGCATGCAGGAGGTCAGCGAGCCGCCCGTCTTGGTGCGCGAGCGGGTCAGGCACCTGTGGTTCGACTGATCGACCCTCAGAGGCAGCCGGTCGGCGGGCGAGGGCTCGCCCGCCAGGCTGACCGGGTGCCCCGGTCCGCAGCTCCGGCGTCCTGCTGTACCGCCGCACCGGCGACACCGTAGAGGTGCTGCTCGGCCACGTGGGCGAGCCGTTCCGGAGCCGCGAGCACGGTGCGCCGGTGCCGCAGCGGAGGGGTCAGGCGGTGCCCTCCGCCGCGATCAGCGCGGCGATCTCCTCGGGAGGGGACGTGCAGTCGTCGTCCGACGGCTCCTGGTCGGAGGCGAGGCCCTCGACGCCGGCGTCCTCGACCGGCTGGAAGCCGAGCCGGTCGAGGTGGCGGGGCACCCGGTTCTGCGCGTTGATCACGTGCGAGCGGGACAGCCAGCCGAGGCCGTCGTCCACCTGGAAGTCCATGCCGCCGCCGGGAGCGCGCTGGACGTGCCCGGGGGAGGGGAGCAGGCCCACCAGCTGCACGGCCTCCGCGGCGGACAGCTCCTGCGGCGGGGAGTCGAAGTAGTACCAGCCGGCCGCGCAGACGCCGTAGATCGTCGGGCCGAACTGCGCGTAGTTCACGTAGAGCTCGAGCATCCGGCGGTCGTCGATCAAGGCGGCGAGCTCCATGGCCAGCCCGGCCTCGACCGCCTTGCGCCCGGCGCTCAGCTCCTGGTTGAGGAACAGGTTCTTGGCCATCTGCTGCGGGATGGTGGAACCGGACGGGTCCTCGCCGCCGGTGAGGTGGGCGTACGCGCGGCTCCACAGCACGCTCCAGTCGAACGCTCCGGAGCGGTAGGGGAGCGCGGAGTCCTCGTGCGCGATGACCGCGGCGAGGAAGTTGCGCGACACGTGCTCGACCGGCACCGACTGCTGGATCGCGCCGTCGGGGTTCGCCGACATGAACGCCGTCGTCGGCGGGTCCACCCACCGCAGCGAGAGCACGACCAGCGCCTGGACGACGGCGAGCGCGGCCACCACGCTGACGACGCGGCGGAGCAGCCGGCGGCGGGGCCGCCTCCCGGTGCGGCTGCGGAAACCGCGTCCCGATCGGGCTGGCGGGCCGGGTCGCTGCGGTAGGGCCGGCGGGAACGGACGTCCGGGCGCAGCCGGGGGCCACGGGTGTCTGGGCCTTTCCTGCACCGGCGGCGGGCCGGCGGCGTTCGGCGGAGCGCCGTACCAGTCGTTACCGGCGGGCGGGGGCCGGTCGAATCGGGGACGACGGAAGGGCTCGTCAGGCGGCTGTGGCTGAGTGTCGGCCGGCCGGCGACGGAGCCAGCGCGTCGTCCGGGAGTCCGGCTTGAAGGAGGCCATCAGGCGGGTGCTCCCGTGGTCGGCGGCGAAACGTCATGGTACGGCGACTTCCCGTGGTTGCCGCGGACGTGGCGGTCCGCACGGACCCCCGACCCGACAATCGACGCCTCGCGCACGGGGACCGGTGGGTGAGACGGATCGTCGAGCCCGGTCGCCACCCGGTAGCGTGCGGCATAGGACGGCGCGGCGAAGTGATCCGCGTGCCACCACCAGCACCTTTCCGTCGGCGGCCGACCACTCGCTGGGTGTCCGCGGCCTGGTCAGCGAGATAGTCGTCGATCGCCGACCGGTCTCGACTCAGGACGGTGGCTGGGCGCCGACCACGCCGGCGACCACCGCGGTCGCCGCGTGGCCGGCCCGGACGGCGTCCACCACCAACGCCGCCGTCGTGCCCGCCGACGGGCTCAAGCCCGAGGTTCGCGCGCACATCGAGCCTGAACTCATCGCCTTGTGAGTCGTTACCGACGCCAACGGCTGCTCGACGTGCAGGCCGCGCTCGATGTGATCGACTCCTACGTCGGTCGCGGCGACGTCTCGGACGCCAAGGTGTTCGATTGCCGTGCGCGTGCGCCCGATCGAGATCGGCGAGGCGGTCAAGGCGCTGCCGCGCGACCTCCTGGACACCGAGCCCCACCTGCCCTGGTCGACGACCGCGCGGACGCGTGACCAACCGGCGCCGCTACTTCGACACCGGTCACGCGATCGTTGCCAGCACCGTGTCGCAGGACCTCCCCCCGGCTGAGAGCGGCGATCACGGGGCTGCTCAGCATCGTCGGCGAGGACTGATCGCCGAGTACGTGGCGGCCAGCGGCTGCTCGGTCCCGGGGGAGCCGAGCCGGCGCAAGGCGGTCCGCGCCGTCGATCCACCGCCTGGACGGAACAGGAGGTGACGCTCGCCCACCCGGGTGCACAACCGGCGCAGTAGGCGATCCCGTCCCAGCAGCGTCGCCACCTGCGCGTCGGCGCATCCGAGTATGCGGTGGACGCCGAGGTCGACGACCTGCCGTGCGCGGCTCGGGCCGGACGTGACGTGGGCGGCTGCTTCGCCCCCGCTCATCACCGGGGCCGTGGAAGGTCCTCCAGGTCGAAGGCAGCGTGCAGCGCCGCTGTGAGTGCGCTCTCCTGTTCTGGCAGCAGGCGGCCGATCTGCCGGCCGAGAGCGCTCTTCGGCACGGTCACCACGTTGTCGCAGCTGACGATGCTGAGATGGTCGAGCCCGTTGTCCGGGCCGACCGGCACCTCCGTCGACAGGCCCCGGACCGTGCTGGTGATCGGTGCCACCGTGACGCGGGCGAGGTGGGGGCGAACCAGCTCACGGGTCAGGACGAGCACCGGTCGAGTCTTGTCGAGGTGTGCGAGATGGATGGGTCGCATCAGGCCAGGTCGTCGAGCGGTGTGCGAGCGGCGAGTTCCGCGAGGTCATCGAACTCGTCGTCCCCAGCCGCAGCCAGGATGGCGGCATCCCGTGCGGCAACCTGGCGCCGGCGTTCGCGTTCCAGAGCCAGGCCGACGACAGCCGCCCGTGATGCGGCCTTGCCTTCCGACACGAGCTGGTCGATGAATCGCACGAGATCATCGGGCAGTCGGACGGCGATCTGAGTGCTCATCGGCCTACGGTAGTGCTTTGGGATGCACAGCGGTAGCACATAGCCAGAGGCGGCTGAGCTTCTGTGCAGCGGCCACGGACTCTCACCCCGGCCGGTCGCGGGCGGCGATGATCTCCGCTCGCCTGCCGGCAGTCAGGTACTCGGGCGAGCCGAGCGGCGACTCCCTGTAAGCCCAGAGGTCGGGGTCGATGCCGAGCGCGCGCAGGAGGGGCTTGGCCCGCTGAGAGGGACTGCTCGCTCGGACGCCCACGCATGCCATCAGGTCCTTCACGGTGGGGGTGCCCCGGTCGAACGCGCGATTCGCGTGGCCGGCGATCCAGCAGACCGCCGCCGCGAGCATGTCTGCACGGTGCCGGCCCGCGAAGATCCCCGGCTCAGCAACGGCCAGGCGCGCGAGCAGGCGGCGGGCCGCCGTCCGCAGCTCGACGTCGAACAGCTCCTCGCAGCAGCGGTCGACCAGGACGAGCACCTCGGCGACGGGCTCCCGGACGTCGCCCGGCACCTGCTGCCTGTCGAACGGCTCGTCGGGCAGCGCCTCGGTGTCGAGACGTGCCAGTGCCTCGGGCCCGCCGACGGCCCGGTGCAGCGACTCCAGGGCCATCCCGTCGAGACCGGCGGTGGCCCCGTGCTGCCTGGCCAGGACGTCGTCCGGGTCGAGCGCGCCGATCGCGGCCAGCAGCGCCTGCGGGCCCTGCGGGCGGGGGGAGCGGATGGTCTGTTGGTACTCCGGCTCCCAGAAGTCGACGGCGCCCAGTGTCTCGGTCGTCAGCTCCGCGCGGATGCCCCGCTCGGTGTGGGCGAAGCGGATGAACGCGCGCAGCAGGTCCGGCGCCTTCGCCAGGTAGTCGACGTCGGCGACGATCTTGCGAGGGATCCAGTCCGCCAGCAGGATCTCGACGCTGGCCGGGCTCCAGCGCAGCGGGTCGCCGGGGCCGTAGCCGGTGCCGAACCACAGCAGATCGTCCAGCAGGCCGCGGTGGTCGGCGTCGTCCAGCCCGGCGCCGAACGGCGAGGCGAGGAAACGCTTCACCAGCGCGGCCCGGGCGTCGTCCGGCCAGTCGGGTCGCGACCAGCCCGTGCCCCCGGAGGGGAACAGGCCGAGCGCCCACCGGACGAAGGGGCGGCTGGCCGGCCAGCTCTCGGTCTCGATCGGGGGGAACGTGATGGCGCCCAGGTCGATCGCCTCGGTCAGCATGGCGCGGGCGTCGGCGGGATCGAGGTCGGTCAGCGTGACGTCGGGATCCTCGATCGTGTCCCTGAGCGTGGGCACGAGGTCGTCGAGGGCGCCCGGAACGGTGAACGAGTCCTTGACCAGGGTGCCCATGTTGTGGTCGACGAGGGTGACGACGGACAGCTCGAACCCGCCGGGCAGCCGGACTGCGAAGACGATGTCCTCCGCGTCGCCGAGTACGTCCCGAATGCGCACCACCGGCTCGACCGGCTGTGCCTGATCCAGGCCCAGCAGCCAGCGCGGCAGGACGTGGCCGCGCGTTGACACCTCCCGGCGCACCCGCTGGCGCAGCGGGTCGTCGCCGGACAGCCCGGCGAGGGCGGCCAGCAGTGCGGACGTCTCGCGCAGGTCGACGGCGAAGAAGCTGTCGATGAGCTCCTCCCGGTCGGGCGGGGACGGCTCGGCCGGCCGGCCGAACGAGGGGCGCGGCTCGAACATGGCCAGCATCGAGCTGGCCAGGCCGAGGAGGGGCAGCGGCGAGCCGGAGTCGAGCGCGGCGGCGACGTCGTCCATCAGGTCCGTTTCGGGACGGCCGGCTGGGCCGTGCCGCACCGGTCGCCGCCCGGAGCGGGCGGGCCGCTGCCGGTGAGCCTGAGCGCGGCGTGCCCTCTCGCGGCGGGAGCGCTTCGACATGGCGGGCACGCATCGAGCGGAGCGGGCTCCGGGCACCGCGCGCGGCGCTGTGGACAGTCGTGTGGGCCGGATCGTCCCGGTTAGCCTCGATGGGTGCTGGACGAGTTGCGGCCGATGCTCGCCGACGCCGTCATCCGTGGCACGGTGGGCGGCGAGGCATTCCGCCGGGGTGCGGTCTACGCGGAACAGGGCCGGGTGTCCGACGTCGTCTGGTCCCGGCGGCTCGGCCAGCTCGCCGCCACGGTGCGCGGGGGCGGGGGGAGCCGGTACAGCACCGTCGCGGAGTACGACGCGAGCGGATCCCAGTGGTGGGGGGAGTGCAGCTGCCCGGTCGGGGTCGACTGCAAGCACGTCGCCGCCCTGCTGATCACCGCCCGGCACGCTTTGGACGACCCGTCGGGCTCCTCTGCCCGTGCCGGGGCCCCGGCGGGAGCCGCGTGGGAGCTGGCGCTCGCCGACCTGGTCCCGTCCGGCGACCCGGCCGGGAGCCGCCCGGGCACCCCGCTGGGTCTGCAGTTCGAGGTCGAGGCGGCGGCCGGCGGGCGGTCCGCCGTCGCGGCGTGGTCGGTGCGGCTGCGCCCCGTCGTGACCGGCGCCAAGGGCCGCTGGATCCGGACCGGTGTGTCCTGGCGGGCCCTGCAGTACGACTACCAATCGCGGCACGATCCGGGCCAGGCCGGCGCGCTGCGCGCCGTGTACCGGGCGCACCAGGTAGCCCAAGACGCTTCCGGGTTCTACGGCTACTACAACTCCGCGGACGCGCCGGTGCGGCTGGAGGAGTTCGGTCCGGCGCTGTGGCCGGCGCTGCAGCAGGTGGTCGACGAAGGCGTGCCGATGGTGACCGCGACCGGCGCCCCGGTCCGGCTCAACGGTGAGCCGGCCCCGCTGGGAGTCGACCTGCGCCAGGAGCACGATGCCGACCTGCGGGTCGAGCCGGTGGTGCACGTGGACGGGATCGCCGTGCCTGCCGAGGCGGTGCGACTGCTCGGCTCCCCGCCGCACGGCGCCGTGCTGCTCCCCGGTGTGCCGGACGTGCCGGCGGAGCTGGTGCCCGACGGCGGCTTGACGCTGACACCGGTGCAGCGGGTGTCGCGACGGACGCAGAGCCTGCTGTCGGCGGGCGAGCTGCGCGTGCCGGCCGCCGACCGAGATCGCTTCCTGACCGACTTCTACCCCGCGCTGCGCCGGGTGCTGCCCGTGCAGTCCTCGGACGGCACGGTGGAGCTCCCCGAGGTGCACGCCCCGGAGCTGTGCCTGCGGGTCGACCACGCCGCCGGGCACCGGGTCCGGCTGGCGTGGTCGGTGCAGTACCGCATCGGCGACGACGTCCGCCGCCTGCCGCTGCCGGCCGAGGACGACGCCGCCTTCCGGGACGCGGCCGCCCTCCGGGACGCCGCCGCCGAGGAGCGGCTGGTGCGGTCGCTGCCGCTGCCGGCCGAGCGGTTGCCCGGGTTGTGGGAGTCGGGGCCGCAGCGACGGCTGGCGCCGACCGCCGAGCTGCACGGGATGGACGCCGTCGTCCTGACCACCGAGGTGCTGCCCCGTCTCGTCGCGGCGGGTGTGCTCGTCGAGGTGACCGGCGAACCGCCGGACTACCGGCACACCGCGGCCGCCCCGGTGGTGCACGTGTCCGCAACCGAGGGGCCGGACGCCGACTGGTTCGACCTCGGGGTCACCGTCACCGTCGACGGCGAGGACATCCCGTTCGTCCTGCTCTTCACCGCGCTCGCCGCGGGCGACTCGCACCTGGTGCTGCCCAGCGGCACCTGGTTCGACATCCGCCGGCCCGAGTTCGACCGGCTGCGGCAGCTGATCGAGGAGGCGCGGGCGCTGCAGGACGCCGAGCAGCCGGGCCTGCGGATCAGCCGCTACCAGGCCGGACTGTGGGAGGAGTTGGTCGAGCTCGGGGTGGTGGCCGAGCAGAGCGAGCGGTGGTCGCGGGACGTCCGGGCGCTCCTGGACGTCGACGACGCGGCGCCGCCCGCGGCTCCGGCGGGGCTGGCCGCGCAGTTGCGGCCCTACCAACTCCAGGGCTACCAGTGGCTGTCGGTCCTCTGGGACGCCGGCCTCGGCGGCGTGCTCGCCGACGACATGGGGCTCGGCAAGACCGTGCAGACGCTCGCGCTGCTGTGCCGGGCGCAGGAGGCGGGTGAGCTCACCGCTCCCGTGCTCGTGGTGGCACCCACCAGCGTGGTGTCGAACTGGGTGCGGGAGGCCTCGCGGTTCGCGCCGGACCTCCGCGTCCGCGCCATCGATGCCACCGCACGGAAGCTGGGCGTCCCTCTGTCCGAGGCGGCCGAGGGCGCCGACGTCGTCGTCACGTCGTACACGCTGCTGCGCCTGGGTGAGGACGACTACCGCGAGCTGCCGTGGAGCGGGCTGGTGCTCGACGAGGCGCAGTTCGTGAAGAACCACGCAGCCAAGACCTACGCCGCCGCGCGGCGGCTCCCGGCCCGGTTCAAGCTGGCGATCACCGGCACCCCGGTGGAGAACAACCTGATGGACCTGTGGTCCATGCTCTCCATCGTCGCGCCCGGACTGTTCCCGAACCCGCAGAAGTTCACCGAGCACTACCGGATCCCCATCGAGCGGGGCGGCGATCCGGAGGTGCTGGCCGCGCTGCGCCGGCGCGTCCGGCCGCTGATGCGCCGCCGCACGAAGGAGCAGGTCGCCACCGAGCTGCCACCCAAGCAGGAGCAGGTGCTCGAGGTGGTCCTCAACCCCAGGCACCGCAAGGTCTACGACACCCATCTGCAGCGGGAGCGGCGCAAGGTGCTCGGGCTGGTCGACGACCTGCAGCGGCACCGGTTCACGATCTTCCGCTCGCTGACCCTGCTCCGGCAGCTGGCGCTGGACCCGGCACTGATCGATCCCGAGTACGCGGCCATTCGGTCGAGCAAGGCCGACGCCTTCCTCGAGCACCTGCAGGAGGTGGTCGCCGAGGGGCACCGGGCGTTGGTGTTCAGCCAGTTCACCGGGTTCCTGGCCACCGTCCGGAGGCAGCTCGATGCCCACGGACTGCCCTACACCTATCTCGACGGCCGGACGCGGAACCGGCAGGAGCGGATCGACCAGTTCCGCAGCGAGCGTGCCCCGGTGTTCCTCATCAGCCTCAAGGCCGGCGGCTTCGGCCTCAACCTCACCGAAGCCGACTACGTCTTCGTGCTCGACCCGTGGTGGAACCCGGCGGTCGAGGCGCAGGCGGTCGACCGCACGCACCGCATCGGCCAGGACAGGACGGTGATGGTGTACCGGCTGGTGGCCGCCGGCACGATCGAGGAGAAGGTCATGGCGCTCCAGGAGCGCAAGCGGGACCTCTTCGCCCGTGTTCTTGACGACGACGACGGCGCGCTGGCCGGACCGCTGACCGCCGAGGACATCCGCGGCCTGTTCAGCTGACCTTCGGGCAGGGCTCACCCGGACGAGCGTCGACATGTCGACAGGACGGATCGGGCGCCGACCTGCCGGTCCACCCGGAGAGGGCTGCCTGTCTCGAGGCGGCCGTCCTCGACTCCAGCAGTGCGGCGATCGGCCCGACGTCGTCGAGCTGCCCGGCCGCGACCGCCATCACGAGGTCCTACGCCTCATCGTTCGAGAGAGTCACCCGGAAGCCGTTCATGCCGTAGAACGCGATGATCGCGGCCGATGCGAGCCGCCTGCTGCCGTCCACCAACGCGCGCGCGGGCGAGGGAGTGCAACAGGGCGGCCGCTCTGTCATGGACCGTCGGATAGGCGTCGCCGCCGAACGCCGTGGATCGCGGTCTGGCCGACGCGGACTCCAGCAGGGCGACCTCGCGCACCTGGACGTCCGCGCAGGTGCCCCGATCCGCGCCCCTCGTCGGACCAGCCGACGGCGGGGCGCGACGGCCGTCGACGTCGAGCAGCGAAACCCGAGGAGGAACGGGGGACGCCGTCCGTCTACCCGGCCGGTGTGTCCTCAGCCAGGCGGGCGCCACGGAGCCGGACTCCCGCGCCCCAGCGGCACGCGGCCGGGTCGACCGCGTTGGGGTTCAGCTCGCCCGTGTCGACCGCCGCCACCTGTGCCCACGCGGGTCCGACACCGAAGCGGACGACGTCCCTCAGGTCGCCGGTGAGCACGACGTCGTGGGTCGTGATGAGCTCGTCCGGTACCGGATCGCAGTCGGGCGACCCGCAGCCGCACGCGTCGTCGGCATCGAAGCGTGCCGTCACCGTGACGGTGACCCGGTCGCCGGGGGCGGTACCCCGCAGGCGATGTTCCTTGCCGAACTTCCCGGCGGTGGACTCGCCCAGCACATCACCTTCCGTGAGCACCTGTACCTGGCATACGACGCCGTCGGTCACCCCCATGCCCCGGCCCGGCCCGTGGAGCACGCGCAGCGTGCCGCCGACACCACTGTCGGCAAGCCGACGGTCATCCCCGTCGGTGTAGTCGAACGGGTACTTCCCGGCCTTCCGCCGCCCCATCGCCGCACCTCCTACCCGCGCCACTGCACCGCCCGGATTCTGATCCCGAACGTGCGTCGGCGGGAACGAGCAGGGACGTCAGGGCAGGCCAGCGTGCGGGACGGCGACCTCCGTCGACACCAGCACCGCCTCGCGCACCGGCGCCCGCGTGTGCTCGTAGAAGTCCGGTGCGCAGCACATCAGCAGCGTGCGGCCGTCGTCCCCACCGAGCGCGCAGGCGTAGACGCCCATCCCGTCAGGCGCGGCGATCTCGTCGACGATCGCCCCGCCGGGCGCGACGCGCAGCACTCGCGACCGGAACCCGTCGGCGACCCAGACGTGCCCCTCGGCGTCCAGCGTGCACCCGTCGGGGGCGACGACGATCTGGCCCAGCAGCTCCTGGATCGAGCCGCCCACCGGCATGGGTCCCAACTCCGCCCACACCCGCCGGTTGCCCAGCGAGCCGTCCGCGGCGATGTCGAAGGCGGAGAAGCGGTTGCCCCACGTCTCGCCGACGATCAGCGTGCCGCCGTCCGGAGTGATCACCGAGCCGTTCGGGAAGCGCAGGCCCTCAGCCACCACGGTGACGGTGCCGTCCGGGTCGACCCGCTTCAGCGACGCCTGGGCCGGCGCGCCGCCGCCCATCAGGTCGAAGCCGAAGTCGCCCACGAACGCCCGGCCGGACGCGTCGACCACCATGTCGTTGAGGTGTCCGCCGCAGACGTGCGAGAGGTCGGCGTGCGTCGACACCTCCCCGTCGGACACCCGCAGCAGCCGGTGGTCCTTCATCGAGACGACGAGCAGCGAGCCGTCCGGCAGCCAGCCGAGCCCCGAGGGCTGGTTCTCCACCTCGAGGACGACGGTCTCGCCGGCTCCAGGAGTCACCCGGCTGACGGTGTGCCGGTAGAAGTCCGAGACCCACCACTCGCCGTCGTGCCACCGCGGCCCCTCGAAGTACGAACCGCCCTCGAGCACCGTCCGGAACGCTTGATCCGCCATGGGTGGGGACGCTACGGGTCTTGCCGCCTCCCGACGAGACGGAGCGGCCGGTCGCGGGGAAATCTCGCCTCTGACCTGTGGATTCATGGTGCGAGAGCATCCATGTCGCGATAGCATTCGTACACACGTTCGACGGCTGGGGAGGTGGCGATGGGTGAGTTGCAGTCGGCCCTCGACGCCCTCGCCGCGGACGACGTCCGCAGCCTCGCACCGCGGCAGCAGCTCGACCGGATCACCGAGATCCTCGAGGCACGGAACCGTCTCGACGCCCAGCTGGCCCGCTCGGTACGTGCCGCGGAGCTCCAGCAGGCACCCGAGGACGACGGCCTGAAGTCCATGCAGTCGTGGCTGCGCGGCCACGGTCGGCTGAGCCCCGCCGCGGCCGGGCAGCTGGTCCGGAACGGCCGGGCGCTGGAGCACCTTCCCGCCCTGGCAGCGGCATTCGAGGACGGCGCCGTGACGGCCGAACAGGTCGCGGTCGTCGCGCCGGTGGTGAAGGAGGACCGGCGGACGGCGGCACTGGCGCAGGACATCGACCTCGCCGAGGTCGACCGGACCCTCGCCGCCGTCGCCGCGGAGCGAGCGATCGCGCAGCTGACCCGCGTGGTGCACCACTACCTGTCGCGCCTCGACCCCGACGGCCCCGAGCCCGACCCCACCGACGAGCGGTCGCTGACCCTGTCGAAGTTCTCCGACGGCACCGTTGTCGTCCGCGGTCAGCTCGACGCCATCGGCGGCGAGAAGCTGCAGGCGGCGCTGGAGGCGATCACTCAGGCCGACCGACCCAGGGGCGACATGCGGACCCGCGCCCAGCAGCTCGCCGACGCGATGGTGCAGCTGGCCGACAACCAACTGGCCTCCGGGGACCTCCCGTTCCTGCGGACGGTCAAGCCGAACGTCATCGTCACGATCCCGGTCGACGACCTGCTCGACCCGGCCACCGGCCGGGCCGCCGCGACCACCGGCTTCGGGGGCCTCGTCTCGTCGGCCACGGCACGCGCGCTGGCCTGCGACGGCAGCATCACCCCGGTCGTCATCGACGAGCACGGCATGCCGCTGAACATGGGCCGCACCAAGCGGGTCGTGCCGCCGCATCTCCGCAAGGCCGTCGAGCTCCGCGACCAGGCCTGCGTCTTCGCCGGCTGCGCCGCGCCGAAGTACTACTGCGACGTCCACCATCTCCAGCACTGGATCTTCGGCGGGGAGACCTCGCTCGAGAACTCAGCCCTGTTGTGCGAACGGCACCACACCAAGGTCCATCACGGGTTCCGCGTCGAACGAGATCCCGGCGGACGATGGCGAACGTTCCGGCCCGATGACAGCGAGATCGTCATCGGGGTGCCCGTCCCCGTCTGAACCCCGGTGCGTGGGGCCGCAGCGCACGGTGACGGCCGGCACAGAGCTGCCGTGGCGGCGTGCGAGCATCGCCGGGTGGCCGACCGCCTGCTGATCGCCAACCGCGGAGAGATCGCCGTCCGCCTCGCCCGCGCCGCGGCCGCCGAGGGCCTCACCTCCGTCGCCGTCACCGCCGCCGACGAGCCCGACGCCGCGCACCTCACCGCCGCCGACGAGAGCCACGTCCTCCCCGGCACCGGCCCGGCCGCCTACCTGGACGTGGCCGCGGTGGTCACCGCCGCGACCGCGACGGGCTGCGACCTGCTCCACCCCGGCTACGGCTTCCTCTCGGAGAACCCCGCCCTGGCCGACGCCTGCGCGAAAGCCGGCCTCACGTTCGTCGGCCCACCGCCCGGCACCCTCGACCTCTTCGGCGACAAGGTTCGCGCCCGGGCCCTTGCCGAGACCGCGGGCGTCCCCGTCCTCCGGGGCACGCAGGCCGGCCGCCAGCGCCAGCTGCTCGCCACGGTCGAGCACTCCGACGGGGACCGCCAGCACGAGGCCGGCGAGATCGACCTCGACGCCGACCGCCCCGACCTCGCGGAGGTCCGCCGCCGCCACGAGATGGGCCTCGACGCGCACCGCCCCGGCCCCGTCCGGCGCCGGCACGCCCAGGGACGGCGCACCGCGCGGGAGAACCTCGCCGACCTCGTCGACGAGGGCAGCTTCCTCGAGTACGGCCCGCTCGTCTTCGCCGCGCAGGAGCGCCGCCGGAGCAGGGAGGAGCTCCAGCATAAGACGCCGGCCGACGGCGTCGTCGGCGGGCTCGCCGACGTCAACGGCGACCTGGTCGGCCGGGAGCGCAGCGCGGCCGTCGTCGTGTCCTACGACTACACCGTGCTGGCCGGCACCCAGGGGATGCGCGGCCACCTCAAGAAGGACCGGCTGTTCGAGCTCGCCGAGAAGCGCCGGCTGCCCGTCGTGCTGTTCGCCGAGGGCGGTGGTGGGCGACCGGGCGACGTCGACCTCCCGGTCGTTTCCGCGCTCGACACCATGGCGTTCACGCTGTTCGGCCGGCTCTCCGGCCTGGTGCCGACCGTCGGCATCGCCAGCGGCCGGTGCTTCGCGGGCAACGCCGCGCTGCTCGGCACCTGCGACGTCGTCATCGCCACCGAGGACGCGAACATCGGCATGGGCGGCCCGGCGATGATCGAGGGCGGCGGGCTCGGCGTCGTCGCCCCCGAGGAGATCGGCCCGATCGACGTTCAGCACGCCAACGGCGTCGTCGACATCCGCGTCGCCGACGATGCCGCCGCCGTCGCCGCGGCGAAGCGGTACCTCTCCTACTTCCAGGGTCCGGTCGACGACTGGACAGCGCCCGACCCGCGGCTCGCGCGCCACCTGGTGCCCGAGAACCGCAAGCGGGTCTACGACATGCGCGCGGTCCTGAACGCGATCGCGGACGAGGACAGCGTGCTCGAGCTCCGCGACGGCTGGGGCACCGGGATGATCACCGCCCTCGCGCGGGTCGAGGGCGCGCCGATCGGCGTTCTCGCCAACGTGCCCACCCACCTCGGCGGGGCCATCGACGCCGACGCCGCCGACAAGGCAGCCCGCTTCCTGCAGCTGTGCGACGCCCACGGACTCCCGGTCGTCTCCCTCTGCGACACCCCGCGCTTCATGGTCGGCACCGAGTCGGAGAAGACGGCGACCGTGCGGCACTTCTCGCGGCTGTTCGTCATCGGCGCGAACCTGTCGGTGCCGATCGGCACGGTCGTCGTCCGCAAGGCGTACGGGCTCGGTGCGCAGGCGATGGCCGGCGGCAGCATGAAGGTGCCGCGGTTCGCCGTCGGCTGGCCGACCAGCGAGTTCGGCCCGATGGGGCTGGAGGGCGCCGTCCGGCTCGGCATGCGTCGGGAACTGGAGGCGATCGAGGACGACGACGCGCGGCAGGCCGCCTACGAGGCCGCCGTCGCCGCCGCGTACGAGAACGGCACCGGGCTCAACGTCGCCGCGCACTGGGAGATCGACGACGTCATCGACCCCGCCGACACCCGCCGCTGGATCACCACGCTCACCCGGGAGGTCGCGGACACGCCGCGGCCGGCCGGGCGGGTGCGGCCGCACGTCGACACCTGGTGAGGGGGCTCGAAGCTCCCCTCACAGCCACGCCTCGATCGCGTCGAGCTGCTCGTGGGTGAGCCCGACGAACAGATCCGGGGCGACCACCAGCACGTGCGGATGGGCGGCGAGCCAGTCACCGGTGTCCGCGGCCTGCTCGGCCAGGTCGTCGTCGATCCAGATGATCCGCCGGTCCGGCTCCGCCTCGGCGACCTCGCGGGCCAGTTCCAGCTTCCACCAGCCCGACCGGCCACCGAGCGGCCCGAGGAAACCCGTCGGTGCCGCGTCGGCCGGGGCGTGGGTCTTCAGCCCGCGCGGCAGCCCCATCGGCTCGGCCAGCAGCCGGTCGGCGTTCGTCGTCCAGGTGGTGAGCCACTGGATCTCCACCCGGCCGGAGTCGTGCAGCTCGCGCAGCCGGGCCGTGACGGTCGGGTCCCACGACAGCACGAACCCGTTGAACGTGCCGCGTCGCCAGCCCTCGGGCAGGTCGAGGCGGGCCGCGTTGAGCACGCCGTCGACGTCCAGCAGGAGGATCGGGACGTCGCTGGTCGGGGGCATGCGGCTTCCTTCAGGTCGTGGCAGCAGACCGGGTTCGCATGTTCAGGGAGTGCCACTCGGGCTCGACGGGCTCACCCGTTCCAGTGCGGCGGTGAAGCTGGCGTTCCAGAGGCCGAGGTGCGGCCAGCGTTCGGCGACGTGGTCCGTCGCCTCCTGCGCCGACATGCCTTCGGTCCGCCGCAGCCAGGCACGCAGCACCAGGCCGGTCCGCGAGGCGCCGCCGTGGCAGTGCACCAGCAGCCGGTGGCCTTCTGCGCGCAGCGCCGCCATGTCGTCGAGGACGTCGGCCAGCACGGTGTCGACGTCGGCGTTGTAGTCGTCGTCCGCGATGTAGGCCATGCGGTGCACCTCGTGCGGGAACGGGTCGCCGAGCCGGCACAGCGAGATGACGGCGAAGTCCTCCTCGCTGTACCGGGCGCCGTCCAGGTTGCCCGCCCAGATACCCGGTAGCACCTCCGCCGGCCCGATCCGGGGGATGACACCCGGCTCGTACCGCTGCAGCGGCTTCCCGTCGAGCGCCGCCGCGAGCTCCTGCAGATCCGCCAACCCCCACCGTCGATCGCCGAACCCGGGCACCCAGCCGTGCACCGCCGACGACCAGCGCATCGGGATCCCGCCCATGCCGAACACCGCACCCGCCAGCCCGCCGGCGACGCAGGCCACCGTGTCGGTGTCCCCGCCGAGGTCGATCACCAGCCGCATCGCGTCGGCGAAGTCGCGCCCGTGCCGCAGCGCCCACACCGCAGTGCCGAGCGTCGGCCACACCGCACCGTTGGATTCCGTCGCCTGCTCCGGCGTCCAGCCCGGATCCAGCACCGCCGTCCACTTTCCCCGGTGCTCAGGCGCCACCAGCGACAGCGCAGCAGGAACCGCGGCCAGGGGATCGCCGCCGTCCAGCGCCACCCGCAGCAGCTCGTGGAACACCACGCATCCCTCGCCGGCCGCCGGATCGCCGTGCGTCAGCGCAGAAACCCGTCGCGCGGCATCCGCGGACGCCTCCGCGCCGAACCGGGAGAACCAGATCGCCGCCGGCGTCGCCCGCATCAGCGAGCCGTTGCCGGCGGCGCGGCCGCCCGAAGCGAAGTGCTCGGCCGCCGCGGAGTCCCACGGCCGCCCGGAGGTGAGCACGGCGCGGGTCTGGTTGCCGATGTCCGGTGGGTCGGCGGCCGCCCAGCGCAGGAACCGGTCGAACAGATCCGCCTCGTCGAGGCCGTTGCTCTCCAGCAGCGACTCGGCGACCAGTAGTGCCATCTGGGTGTCGTCGGTGAACTCGCCCGGCTCCCACCCGAGCGACCCGCCGCCGCACATCTCCGTCCGCGAGCCCCGGACCGGCGTGGGGAAGCGGGCCGAGAACTGGCCGGGCGGACCGAACTCGAACGGAGCCCCGAGCGCATCACCGACGGCAGACCCGACGAGGGCGCCGGCGACCCGATGGGAGCGGTGCATCGTCAGCGGCATGAGGACATCCTCACCCAGCGACTCGCACGATCGGTCGACACGGACGGGAGCGTGGTTGGCCCCCCGTTCGTTCGGGCACCGAGGGGGTCGGTCAACCACGAGGAGGCGAACATGGCAGGCATGATCCGGAAGCTCATCGCGTCGGGCGTCGCGGCGAAGGTGCTGCAGGAGGCCCGCAAGCCGCAGAACCAGGCCAAGATCAAGAAGATGATCGCGGACTTCCAGAACAAGAACAAGGGTGGCACCGGCCGCACCGGCGGTTCCTACTGACCCTGACAGGCATCGGCCCCTGCCCGCACACCGCGGGCGGGGGCCGTCGTCTGTCGCGCGAGGGCCTCCGTGCAGTAGACCCACACCCATGCACCGCATCGCCGTCCTCGACGACTACCAGTCCGTGGCGCACACGTTCACCGACTGGTCGCAGGTTCCCGAGTCCCTCGAGGTCGTCGAGTTCCACGACCACGTCGCCGAGCCCGACGCCCTCGTCGCCCGGCTCCAGATCTTCGACGTCGTCCTCGCCATGCGGGAGCGCACGCGCTTTCCGCGGGAGGTGCTGGAGCGGCTGCCCAACCTCCAGTTGCTGGTGACCACCGGGATGCGGAACAAGTCCATCGACGTCGAGGCCGCCTCCGCCCTGGGCATCACCGTCTGCGGCACCGGCTCCCACGCGACGGCCACGCCGGAACTCACCTGGGGCCTGATCCTCGCGACCCTCCGCCACATCCCGCAGGAGGACGCCGGCATGCGCGCCGGCGGTTGGCAGCAGACCATCGGCGGCGACCTCTCGGGGCACACGCTCGGCGTCGTCGGCCTCGGGCGGATCGGCACCCAGGTCGCCACGGTGGGCCGGGCCTTCGGCATGGACGTCGTCGCCTGGAGCCAGAACCTCACCGACGAGCGCGCCGCCGAGCACGGCGTCCGCCGTGTCGAGAGGGACGAGCTGTTCGCCACCGCCGACGTCGTCACCGTCCACCTGCTCTGGTCCAGGCGCACCCGCGGCCTCATCACCGCCGACGACTTCGCCCTGATGAAGCACACCGCCGTCTTCGTGAACACCAGCCGAGGCCCCATCGTCGAGGAGGGCGCCCTCATCGACGTCCTCCGCGAGGGACGCATCGCCGGTGCGGGCATCGACGTGTACGACCAGGAGCCGCTGCCGCGCGACCACCCGCTGCGGGACCTGCGTCGCGCCGTCCTGACGCCGCACCTGGGCTACGTCACCCGCGGCACCTACGAGGTCTTCTACCGCGAGGCCGTGGAGGACGTCGCCGCCTTCCTGGCCGGCACACCCGTGCGAGTGCTCACCCCCGCCTGATCCGGCGGAGGGCAGGGCCCGGGTGCCCCGAACGGCCGGGGCACCCGGGCGATCTCAGGCGAGCCGGCGGGCCGAGTGGAAGCCCGGCATGCGGTCGAAGCTCGAGACCTTGACGACGTCCCCGGCCCTCGGCGCGTGCACCATCTGCCCGTTGCCGATGTAGATGCCGACGTGGCTGACCGGGTTGTAGAAGAACACCAGGTCACCGGGACGCAGGGCGTTCCGCGACACCGGCGCGCCCATCTTCGACTGCATGCGGGACGAGTGCGGGAGCTTGACGCCGGCCGCCGCGAAGGCGCGCTGCGTCAACCCGGAGCAGTCGTAGGAGTTGGGGCCGGCGCCGGCCCAGACGTAGGGCTTGCCCTTCTGGGCCAGCGCGGTGCTGACGACGGTCTGTGCGGCGGAGCTGGCCGCAGCGGCGGCCGGGGCGGCCGCCACCGCGGCGGAGGACGGGCCACCACCCCCAGCGGCCGCCTGGGCGGGGAGGGGACTGAGGGCGACTCCGGCGCCCGCGAGGAGCACGAGGGCGGCCCGCCGGACGGCGGGAAGTGAACCGGATCTGGGCATGCGGGTAGTCGTCATGGACGACGGATCTCCTGTTCTCCACAGCCGCCTACCGAGTTAGCTGTCGGGTTCGGGCGGGGAACTCGCCCGGCGCGCCGGATCTCACTCCGGCCCGCGCTTCACCCCAGTACTGCGGTGGGTCCCCGGTCCGGGCGTCAGCAGCGCTCACGCCCGGTTCGGCGGCGTCCGGCGGGGGAGTCACGCGGTCGGTGACGGTGGGGGCCCGGCCGGACGGCGAGAACGGTAGGGACGTACTGGGCGGTCCGCAGCAGGGGTCCGACCGGCACGACGGGGCTCCGCAGCGACGCTCACCGGCTCACCGTCGGACGGTGGTGAGCCCCTCACCACCGCCTATCCGATGGCCGGCCCCGAGCGCCGCCGATCGAGACCTGGGCCACAGTTGCGCTCCGTAATCTCTTCGGTGGCGGCGCGGCGGCACGCCTCGTGAGGGACCACGCCGACGAGCGCTCCGTGCTCCGACCGGATCACGCCACCGGACACCGGGGAAATCCCGCGGACAAGCTGTCGCCCGGCGGGTTGCGTCGGGGCCATCACGGCTATGACCGGAGAGCAGCGCACGACTCGGACGAGGGAGTGCAGTGATGACCGAAACCGGCCGTCCCTACGGCGGCGTCAACGACCCGAGCAAGGAGGAGGGCGTGCCCGGCGAGCGCCCCGAGAAGGACCAGGTGACCGCCGCTCCCGAGCAGTCACCGCGCGCGGCGCAGGGCGGCATGTCCGACGACGTCACCCATGTCCCGGAGGGCGGCGCGGGGGAGGGTCCCGAGAGCAGGCGACCCGGAGCAGCGGACGCCACCGGCCCCCAGGGCTGACCTCCACCGCGTGAACCACCCGGCTCCTGCGTCACCTGACCCGGGCCGACGTCGTTGGTCCCCCTGACGCGCCCCACCTGTGCCCGACGACGCCCCGCAGGAGAACCGATGCGCACCCGCACCCGCTCGCCCCGGACCGGACGTCGTCTCGCCGTCCTCGCGACCGCGGTCCTCGTCGTGCTCGCCGGGCTGACCACGACCGCCGCTGCGGCACCGGAGCGGGCCGGTGACGGCGGGCTGCCACGGCTCGACGTCACCGGCACCTACGTCGCCGGCATTTCCTCCGGCGGCTACATGGCCACGCAGCTGCAGGTGGCCCACTCCAGCCGGATCGCCGGCGCCGCGATCTTCAGCGCCGGGCCCTACTGGTGCGCCATGAACAGCGTCGTCGTCGCCCTGCAGTCGTGCACGGCCTACAACGTCCCGACGTCGATGCCGGTCATCCACGACGTCACCGAGCGGTACGAGCGCGAGGGGAAGATCGACCCGCTGTCGAACCTGGCGCGGATCCCCACGTACTTCTTCCACGGCACGCTCGACCCGACCGTCGTCCGCCCCGTCGCCGACAACCTGGCCGACTTCTACGCGCACTACGGCGTCCCGCTGACCTACCGCGACGACCTGGCCGCCGGCCACGGCTGGATCAGCCCGCTGGGCCCGGTCCCCTGCGACCGGACCGCGGCGCCCTACATCAACGACTGCTCGCCCTACGACGCCCAGGCCGACTCGCTGCGCACCATGTTCGGCTCGGTGAAGGCGCCCAACACCGGCACGCCGCGGGGCACGCTCGATGCCTTCGACCAGGACCGCTACGCGGTGGCCCCGAGTCTCGGCAACGGCGACGTCACCCGCTCCGGCGGGCCCGCCATCGGCATGGGCAGCACCGGCTACGTCTACACGCCGGACGTCTGCGCCCGGGGCGCGGAGTGCAAGGTGGTGGTCGCGCTGCACGGCTGCCAGCAGACGGCGGAGCAGATCGGCGACACCTTCGCCCGGAACTCCGGCCTGAACGCCTACGCCGACACCAACCGGTTCGTCGTCCTCTACCCGCAGGCCCGGCCGGACGAGGGCCCCGCCATCTACAACCCCAGGGGCTGCTGGGACTGGTGGGGCTACCTCGGCCCGCGGGACGTCGACTACGCGAACAAGCTGGGCCCGCAGATGCGCACCGTCATGAACATGGTGACGGCGCTCGGCGGCTGACCGACCGGCCATCCGAGCGGATCGGCCTCACTCGCAGCCGACCCCGTCGCCGTCCCGATCGAGGTGCCGGCCGTAGCCGGGCTGTCCGACCCGGACCGGCGCCGCCCCCGCAGCCCGGGCCGCGGAGCAGTTCTCGTAGTAGGGGCCGGGCGCGGGTGGCGCAGGCGCGGGAGCGGGGGCCGGAACAGGAGCCGGGACCGGCGCGGGAGCCGGAGCGGGCGCAGGCGCGGGAGCCGGGACGGGAGCCGGGGCGGGGGCGGGCGCCGGCGGCTGGACGCGCTCAGGGACCTGGGCGACGACCCCACCGGGCAGTGGCTCCTCCGGGCACGACGTGAGGACCGTGGCGATGGCGTTCTTCTCCGCCTGCGTCATCCAGAGGCCGTAGCTCACCTTGACGGCCACCTGCCGCGCCACGTACGCGCAGCGGTACCCCCGGTTCGGGGGCAGCCAGGTCGCCGCATCCCCGTCGCCCTTCTGCATGTTGAGGGGGCCGTCGACGGCGAGCAGGTTCAGCGGGTCGTTGCCGAAGGCGACCCGCCGGGCCGGGTCGAGGTTCTGCGCGCCCTTCTGCCAGGCGTCCGACAGCGCGACGACGTGGTCGATCTGGACGTCGTCGCTGGTGCCCTGCCCGCGCTGGAAGGCGATCGACCGGCCGGAGTACGGGTCGGCCAGCGTGCCGGTCAGGACGACGCAGTTGCGTGTGCCGGCCTTGAAGGTCTCGTTCTCGAGGTCGCGCGCCAGGATGTCGTTGCGGGTGTCGCAGCCGTTGCGGTCGGTGTCGACCCAGCCCGAGCCGAAGTTGTCGCGGTCGTAGCCGGTACGGGGTGCACGACCCTTGACCTCGACCGCGGCGAGGGCGGCCAGCGCCGTCGTCCGGTCCGCCGAGCCGACGGCGGCCTCGGCGGCGGCGTCGTCGAGCACCCCGGTGGACCGGGCGAGCGCGTCGGTGGCCACCGTCTTCTCGGCCGTCTCCGCCTCGGCGAGCGCAGACTCTGCGGCCTCCTCCGCCTGCGTCGTCGGTGCGGCGGGCTCGACCGTCTCCGTGACCGGAGCGCGCGCCCCGGCGGTCGGCGTCGTCGGAGTGGCGGTGGCGCCCGCCACCGCGAGGGCGACGACCCCGGCGGTGGCCACGATCCCGGCGACGCGGCGGCTGGCGATGAACGCCCACCGCGCGTGGCCGGCGACGGCGGCGCCCGCACCGAGGAGCAGGGCGGCGACGCCGGCCATCGCGAGGCCGCCGGTCACGCCCTGCGTGGCGATCCCGCCGATGACGAACAGCAGGACGACACCCGCGGCGACGCCGGCGGCGATCCGCTGGAGCTGTGAGGTGGGACGGGCGACCATGATCTTCTCCGGGGCCGGACACGGGCAGTCGACCGGAAGCTATGGCGCGGGGAGCCGGCGCCGCGGCTGCGACACGGAACGCGCCCCCTCGCGCCCCAGCGGTCGCACGCACCCCTCCTGGGGGAGCCCCTCGCCTGGAGTCGGCCTAGATTCGGCGACGTGAGCCACACCCCGAGCCCCGAGCAGGCACTCCGCTGGTGGGCCGACGGCGAGCTGATCGCCTCCCGCATGGTCCACCGGCTGACCGACGCCGAGCTGGCCGCGGACTCGGCCCTTCCCGACTGGTCCCGGGCCCACGTCGTCGCGCACCTGGCCCGCAACGCCGACGCGCTGGTCAACCTGCTCACCTGGGCGCGGACCGGCGTCGAGACGCCGATGTACCCCTCCCGTGCCGCCCGGGACGCAGGCATCGAGGCGACCGCCGCCCTGCCGGCCGCCGAGCTGCGCAGCGACTACGCGGCCGCGTCCGACCGGCTCACCACCGCCGTCGAGAGCATGCCCGCCGAGGCGTGGACGGCGACGGTGCGCAACGGGCAGGGCGCCGCCGTGCCGGCGTCCGCGGTGCCGTGGATGCGGACCAAGGAGGTGTGGGTGCACGGGGTCGACCTGCGCAGCGACCTCGCCTTCGCCGACGTCCCGGCCGACGTCTGCACCGCCCTCGTCGACGACGTCCTCGGGCTGTTCGCTGCCCGCGACCAGGCACCCGAGGTCACCGTCGTGGCCACCGACGTCGACCGGACCTGGGGGAACGGCGGCACGAGGGTCGAGGGACCGGTGACCGCGGTCGCCGCCTGGTTGACCCGCTCCGACGCATCGGGTCTCAGCGGCGACGTCCCACCGCCGCCGACCTGGCTCTGACTAGACGAGGAAGCGGTAGGCCGTCGTCCCCGGCGCGACGTGCTGGATGCGGAGGGGGCTGGCCTCGATGCGGGCCAGCAGGTCCGACAGCCCGTCGGGTCTGCCGAGTTCGATGCCGGTCAGCGCGGCACCGGTCTCGCGGTTGTCGCGCTTCACGTACTCGAACAGCACGATGTCGTCGTCGGGTCCGAGCACCTCGTCGAGGAAGCGGCGCAGCGCGCCGGGCTCCTGCGGGAACTCCACCAGGAAGTAGTGCTTGAGCCCCCGGTGGACCAGCGACCGCTCGACCACCTCGGCGTAGCGGCTGACGTCGTTGTTGCCGCCCGACAGCAGGCAGACGACGGTCTGGCCGGGCTCGACGGTCACGAGTCCACCGCTGAGGGCGGCGGAGGAGAGGGCGCCGGCGGGCTCGGCGATCACCCCGTCGACCTGGTACAGGTCCAGCATCTCGGTGCAGATCTGTCCCTCGGGGACGGTGAGCAGCTCGGCACCGGAGTCGCGCACCAGCGGATACGTGACGGCTCCCGCCCGGCGGACGGCGGCGCCGTCGACGAACGTGTCGATCTCGGGCAGGTCGACCGGCTGACCGGCGGCCAGCGCCGCGGCCATGTTCGCCGCCCCCGCGGGCTCCACGCCGACCAGCCGGGTGTCGGGGGAGTGGATCCGCAGCCAGGTGCCGCAGCCGGCCAGCAGCCCACCGCCGCCGACCGGGAGGACGACGACGTCCGGCGGTGCGCCGAGCTGCTCGAGGATCTCCACGGCGACCGTCGCCTGACCGGTCACGGTGGACAGCGCGTCGAAGGCGGGCACGAGCGCGGCGCCGCTCTCGCGCGCGAACGTCCCGGCCGCGGCGGCCGCCTCGTCGTAGGAGTCACCGATGACGACGAGCTCCACCATGTCGCCACCGAGGGAGGCGATCCGCTCCCGCTTCTGCCGCGGCGTCGTCCCCGGCACGAACACGCGCCCGCGCACCTGGAGGGCCCGGCAGGCGTAGGCGACCCCCTGCCCGTGGTTGCCGGCACTGGCGCAGACCACACCCGCCGAGCGCGCGGCGTCGTCCAGCCGGCTGATCGTGTTGTAGGCGCCGCGGATCTTGTAGGAACGGCCGACCTGGAGGTCCTCGCGCTTGACCCACACATCGGCACCGGTGCGCGCGGACAGCCGGGCGTTGGGCTGCAGCGGCGTCCGCTCGGCGATCCCGGCGAGCCGGTGACCGGCCTCGCGGACGGCGACGGTGAAGGCGTTGGCGGTCAGAGCGGTGTCGTCCACGGGTGCGCTCACGCCCGTCATCCTCGACGACCTTCCGGTCCTGCGAGCGGCGGGGTCCATCGGCCGCATGGCCCCATCGGGTGGTGTGCAGCCGCTGGTCCCTTCAGCGAGCGCCCGCACTCCCCGTAGACCCGAGGGGTCACACGACGAGGGGGACGGCGGTTGATGGACGGTCACGGGTACGACGGGTCGGGTCCGCTGCGCGCCTCGGCAACCGGCCGGATCCCGCAGTGGGTCCGGGACGAGGCCGCGGGACGGCCGGTCGAGTCGTCGTCGGGGCGCGCCTGGTCCCCGCCACCGGCGTCAGCGATCCGACGCCGCCCGCGGGTCCGGGGCGTCCTGATGGCGCTGGTCGCCGTCGCGCTGACCGCCGGCGCGGCGGTGCTCGTCGCACCCGACTTCCGGGTCGGCGCCCCCTGGGCAGCGGGGCCGGGGTCCCGGCACCCGACGCCGGGTGTCGGCGCCGCCGACGAACCACTCGGCGCTCCCGGACCCGCTCCCGTCGCCGACGGCTCCTACGCCTTCGTCGCCCTCCAGCGGGACGGGAGCGGGCCGGTCGCGTACGACCCCTGCCGGCCGATCCACTACGTCGTCCGGCCGGACAACGCCCCGGTCGGCGGCGAGCAGATCCTGCACGACGCCGTCGACCGCCTCTCCGCGGTCACCGGACTGCAGTTCGTCCACGACGGCGCCACCGACGAACCGCCGTCGCGGGACAGGGAGCCGTTCCAGCCGGAGCGCTACGGGGACAGGTGGGCACCGGTCCTGATCACGTGGGAGACCGAGCAGGAGAACCCGGACTTCGTCACCGATGTGGCCGGGGAGGCCGGCAGCCAGTGGATGTCGCTGCCCGGTGGGCCGCAGGTCTACGTCACAGGTGCCGTCGCCCTCGACGCCGCGGAGTTCGCGCACATGCTCACCGTCAGCGGTGGCGCCGCGGTCGCGCGAGCGGTGATCCTGCACGAACTGGGCCACCTCGTGGGGCTGGACCACGTGTCGGACGCCGGTCAGCTCATGTTCCCGACGACGAGCCACGCGCTCGACTACTCGGACGGCGATCTCACCGGGCTGGTGGAGCTCGGCCAGGGGGACTGCGTTCCCGGTCTGTGAGCGGCCGGCCGATGATCGAACGGTCGAGCCGTGACGACGGAGGCCCCACGGTGGGGAACGCGGCTCTACCGTCGGGAGCCCACCACGGAGGCGGTGAGCGACCCATGAACCGAGCCCTGGTCGTCTACGAGTCGGTGTTCGGCGACGCCAAGCAGATCGCCCTGGCGGTCGCGGAGGGCCTGGCGACCCGGTTACCCGTCGACGTCGCCTCCGCCCGGGAGGCGCCGACGCAGGTGCCGGCCGACGTGCGGATGCTCGTCGTCGGCGGGCCCAACCACGCCTTCAGCATGCCGAGGAGGTCCACCCGCGAGGGTGCCGTCAGGGACCACGGCGCCCAGATCCCCGACACCGGGTTCGGGCTGCACGAGTGGCTGGACATGGTCCAACTGCCCCGGGCGATCAGCGCGGCCGCCTTCGACACCCGGATGGACCGACCGACGCTGATCACGAAGCTGGACCACGCCGCGAGGACGGAGGAGAAGCTCCTCCGCCGCCTCGGCGCCACCCTCGCCGCACCGGCCGAGCACTTCTTCGTCACCGACACGAAGGGCCCGCTCGTCGACGGCGAGGCCGACCGCGCCCGCCGGTGGGGTCAGGCCCTGGCAGAGCTCGTCGCGGCCCGTCCCGCCAACGCCGGCGGCTGAGCGGCCGACGACGGGACACGGTGTCGCACCGAGCGCTGCGTCACCGCCCCACCGAGCGGGCCGGCTCGTCGGCCACCCGGCTGCCGGACCGCAGGAGCACCACGGGTTCCCCGCGCGGCGCCGCCAGCCGCTCGCGCGTCACCGCTTCCCGGTCGCACGAGGCCCGCCGGTGGGTCAGGACTACCCTCTCGGGAGCAGGGTCGTCGCCGGTGAGGAGCCGTTTTCGTGCTGTTCGAGATGCAACGGACGACCGTCGCCGGGCGTCCGGCGCTCACGGTACGGGGCGAACTAGATCTTGCCGCCGCGCCGCAGCTGGCGGCCGCGGTCGAGGCGCAGCTCGCTGCCGGTCCTCGCGCCCTCGTCCTCGATCTCACCCCCACGATCTTCATGGACTCGTCCGGCGCCCGGGAGCTCGTGCGGCTCGCGCGCAGGGCCGCCGCCGCCGGCGTCCCACTGCACGTGGTCGCCCCGCGGTCCAACACCGCCGTGCGGCTGACCATCGACCTGCTGGAGCTCGGCACCGTCGTGCCCATCGTCGAGTCCGCGGCCGACATCCCCTCCGGCAGCGGCTCCGCCTCCGGCGGCGGCACCGCCTCCCGTAGCACCGAGCAGCAAGCCCGCCCGTAACCTCGCGGCGGTGAGCACCGACGCCGCCGCCACCGAGCCGACCGGAGCGACCGAGCAGGCGCTGCTGCGGTGCGCCGACGAGCCCATCGCGGTGCCCGGCGCCGTCCAGCCGCAAGGTGCCCTGCTGGCGGTCACCGAGCCCGACCTCGCCGTCGTGGTCGCCTCCGCGAACGCCTCCGGGTTCTTCGGGCAACCGGTGGCCGGCAGTTCCCTCGACGTGCTCCTGGCGGAGCCGGACGTCGCCCGGCTGCGCGCGGGCCTGGCCGGGGACCTGGCCGAGGTCAACCCGCTGCGCGTCCGGCTGGCCGGCGCCCACGTCGACCTGGTCCTGCACCGCGCCGACGGGCTGCTGCTCACCGAGTGGGAACGCGCCGAGGGCGCCGAGGAGGCCGGCGCGGCGTGGCACCGCCGCCTGCCCTCGGTCCTCCAGCGACTCTCGGGCGCCGCCACGCTGGACGAGCTCACCGACGTGCTCGCCCGCGACGTCCGCGCGCTCACCGGCTTCGACCGCGTGATGGTCTACCGCTTCGACGCCGAGTGGAACGGCGAGGTGATCGCCGAGGACCGGCGCCCCGACCTCGAGCCCTTCCTCGGCCTGCACTACCCGGCCAGCGACATCCCGGCCCAGGCCCGCGCGCTGTACACCACCAACTGGACGCGGCTGATCCCCGACGCCACCTACCGTCCGGTGCCGCTCGACCCGCCGGTTACGCCGTCCACCGGCCGGCCGCTGGACCTCTCCGGGGCCATGCTGCGCAGCGTCTCCCCGGTGCACCTGGAGTACCTGGCCAACATGGGCGTGGTCTCGTCCATGTCGATCTCGCTGATCGACCGCGGCCGGCTCTGGGGCCTCATCTCCTGCCACCACTACGCCGGGCCGCACCGCCCCTCCTACACCGACCGCACCGCCGCGGAGTTCCTCGGCCGGACCGCGTCGCTCCTCCTGCACACGAAGGTCGCGGCGGGGGAGCAGAGCGGCGTCGTGGAGGTCGCCCACCGCGGGGCACAGCTGGCCGGAGCCGTCGGCCGCAGCCCGAGGGCGGTGGCGGCCGCGCTGACCGACGGCGAGGTCACCGCCCTGGACCTGCTGCCGGCCTCCGGTGTCGCGCTGCGGATCAGCGGCCAGCTCACGCTGCTCGGGAGGACGCCACCGGCCGACCGGGTGGAGCCCCTGGTCCGCTCCCTGCTCGCCGCGGGCGCCCCGGTCACCGACGCCGCATCCCGGGTCGTGCCGGAGGCAGCCGATGTCGCCGACACCGCCAGCGGTGTCCTCGCCGTCGAGGTGGCCGGCGGGCGGGACGACTTCCTCGCCTGGTTCCGCCCCGAGACGCTGCGCGAGGTCACCTGGGGCGGCAACCCGTACACGTCGAAGACGACGCAGACCGATCCCGGCCCCCGGCTGAGCCCGCGGCGGTCGTTCGACGCCTGGAGCGAGACGGTGCGGCAGACGTCGCAGCCGTGGCGGGAGCACGAGGTCGCCGCCGCCCGCGCGCTGGCCGGCCAGCTGACCCAGGCCGCGCTGAGCCGGGCGGCGGACGACAACCGGCTGGCCGGTGCGCTGCAGCGCACCCTGCTGCTCGAGGAGCTCCCGAAGGTGCCCGGGCTGGCTCTGGCCGCCCGGTACCTGCCGAGTGCCAAGGACGTCGTCGGCGGGGACTGGTACGACCTCGTCCCGCTGCCCGGCGGCCGGATCTCGATCGTGCTGGGTGACGTCGCCGGCCACGGACTCGCCGCCGCGGCCATCACGGCCCAGCTGCGGCACGCCCTGCGCGCCCACCTGCTGCGCGCGCCGGGGCCGGCCGCGGCGCTCGACGGACTCAACCAGGTGATCGGCACGCTGCTGCCCGCCGAGATGGCGACGGCGGTGGTCGCCGAGCTGGACCCCGCGACCGGGGACGTCGTGGTCGCCAGTGCCGGGCACCTGCCGGTGCTGCACGCCACCGGCGGGGGAGCGGAGTACGTGACCGGCGGCCGCGGGCCCGCCCTCGGGGTGCTCGACGTGGCCGACTACCAGGAGGCCCGCCTCCAGCTGGCCGGCGACGACCGGCTGCTGCTCTTCAGCGACGGACTGGTCGAGCGGGGCCGGAACGGCCTCGGTGCGGGCCTCGACGAGCTGCGCGACGTCGTCGGCACCGGTCCGGTGGACCCGCACGCCCTGCTAGATGCGGTGCTGGGCACGCTGAACCCGCCCAGCACCGACGACGTCACGCTCCTCGGCGTCGCCCGGACCTGAGTACGGCAGCACGGTGTGACAGGTGTACATGAGTCCCTGGGCGTTTCCGGGGTACGGGCCCCCACCATGCGGAACGGGCAGGTGTCGACCGGAGACATGATCGTGCGCGGCGTTGTCGCGGGAGTGGCCGGAACCGTCGTCATGACGACCTTCCAGAAGCTCGTCGAGATGCCGCTCACCAAGCGCGGCGACAGCTACGCCCCCGCCGACTTCGCCGAAAAGGTGACGCCGGTGCGCGCGAGCTCTCCGGAAGGCCGCCGACGCCTGAACTGGGTCACCCACTTCCTGCTCGGAACCATGTGGGGCGCGGCCTACGGCATCGCCGCCGCCCGGGGCCTGCGCGGTCAGAAGGCCGTCAACGCCGTGTTCGGTGTGGTCTACATCGGCGACGTAGCACTCAACACGGCTCTGGGGCTGTACCGCCCGCTGCAGTGGTCGGCGAAGGACGTGCTCGTCGACGTCGTGGACAAGTACGTGCAGGCCCAGGGCACCGGTGCGGTGTTCGACCGAATCCTCGACCCGGCCAGGTAGTCGAGATCTGTCCCCCCACGGCGGGTAGGGGTCAGGCGGGCACCTTGTCGACGACGTAGCAGCCGGGCGCGGCCTCGCGCGGAGGATGGACGGCGCTGCCGAGGTTCGTCGGGGCGTCCACCAAGTGGCCCGAGCGCTCCACCGTCCACGGTGCCCAGGCCTCCCACCAGCTGCCCGTCTGCCGCTCGGCGGACGCCCGCCAGTCCTCCGGGTCGGGGCCGACCTGGCCGCCGGTGAAGTACGACGCCTTCGGATTGCCGGGCGGGTTCACCAGGCTCTGGATGTGCCCGCTGGAGCTCAGCACGAAGGTGCTCGGCCCGGACAGCAACTGGGTCGTCCGGTAGCAGCCGGCCCACGGCGTGAGGTGGTCGGTGAGCGCGCCGGTGACGAAGGTCGGCACCGTGATGCTGGCCAGGTCGACCGGCGTCCCGAGCACGGTCATCGCGCCGGGTCGCACGAGCGCGTTGTCGCGGAGGATCTGCTGGAACTGCTCGTGCAGGGCGGCCGGCAGGTTCGTCCCGTCGGCGTTCCACGCCAGGATGTCGAAAGCCGGCGGGGCCTCGCCCATCAGCCACTGCGTGACCACGTAGTTGAAGATCAGGTCGTCGGGACGCATCCAGGAGAAGACCGAGCCCAGGGAACGGGCCGTGATGACGCCCCGGACGTTCGAGGACAGTCGTGCGACGTCCAGCAGCCGGCGTCCGGAGAACGCGCCGAGCGGCGCCCGCGTCGCGAAGTCGAGCAGGGTGACCGCGTATGCAGCGCTGTGCACGCTGTGGTCGTCGATGGCGGTCAGATGGTTGAGCAGTGTCGTCTGGATGATGCCCCCGGCGCAGAACCCCAGGGTGTTGACGTCGGGAGAACCCGTGATCTCCCGCGCCACCCCGATCGCCCGGCGCACCCGCTCGGCGTAGGTGTCGAGGTTCCAGCCGCCCTGCTTCCGCGTCGGGTTGCGCCAGCTGATCAGGAAGACCTGCAGCCCCTGGCCGACCGCGTACTCGACGAGGCTGCGACCCGGCTGGAGGTCCAGGAAGTAGAAGCGCCCGATCGGCGGCGGCACGATCACCAGCGGCCGCTGGCGCACCTGCGCCGTCGCGGGCTGGTACTGGATGAGTTCGATGACGTCGTCGCGGTAGATCACCGACCCCTTGGTCACCCCGAGATTGCGGCCCACCGCGTAGGCCGACCGGTCGGTCTGCGTCGGCATGCCGCCGTTGTGCCGCAGGTCGTTCACCAGTCGGCCCATGCCGCGCAGGACGCTGAGGCCTCCGGTGTCGAACGCCCGCTTGAGCGCCGCCGGGTTGCCGAACAGCGTGTTCGTGGGGGCCATCGCGCTGGTCAGAGCCCGTACCGCGAACCGCGCGCGCTCCACGTCGCGCCAGTCCGCACCGTCGGCTTCGTACCGGTCGACGAGGCGGGTCAGCGAGGAGCCCCACGCGAGGTAGGCCTGGCCGAGCCGGCGGTAGCCGGGGTTGGACGACCACGCGGGGTCGGTGAACCGCGTGTCCTTCGCCGGCGGCGCGATCCGGTCGGTGCCACGCACGATCGAGCCGAGGTCCCGGCCGAGCCGGACGGTCTCCGAGGCGAGCACGCGGGGTCGGGCGGCCGCCCCGACCAGGCCGCCCACACGGCTGGGCGTCGAGGGAGCGACGGCGGCGTCGTCCAGCGGCGGAACGGGGCGGGCAGGGGACGAGTCGAGCTGGGCGGTCACGCAACCTCCAAGGTCGGTTGCGTCGTGACGCTATGGAGATCAGGGTTTCGTGCCCAAGGGCTTTGGGCCCCGTCGGTGTGCCGACCTGCTCACAACCGGCGAGTAACCCCGTCGGCCCGACGAACGGTCAGACGGTCATCAGGCCCGAGGGCTGCTCGACGAGGCGGCCGCGGTGCAGCGCGAGCTTCAGCGCCGCCTCCAGTACCGGCGTCACCGCGGGGGTCCGGCGCTTGTAGCCGAAGATCGCCGCGGTCTTGGTGAGCAGCTCGTCGGCCATCATCCCGGCGCCCGCCCGGCACAGCGCCGCCATCGCGTTGCCGATCTCCTGCGGTGCCACGTGCTCCAGCGGCCGGTCGGTGCTCGCCGCCTGCCGCCGGAACCCGGCGTAGGAGTCGGGCGAGACGCCGTCGGGCCACAGGTAGTCGTCCACCACCGCGGACGGCGGCAGCAGCGACAGCAGCGTGTTCTTCCGCCCCTCCGACGCCCGGTTCAGCCCGAACGCGTTGACGGTCAGCTTCGCCAGCCGGTCGACGTGGATCGGGCCCTCGGCCTTGATCCCGGCCGTCAGCACCCGCCGCACGGCGCGCGCCGCCTTCGATACCGGCAGCTCGTCGAGCACCGCCTTGTCCCCGGCCGGCTTGGGCAGCCACGGCACGAACGGGGACTCGCCATCCATCGTCACCGGACCGGTCGGCTTCGTGGCAGCTGCGGCCGGCTTGGCCGCCTTCGGGGCGGGCGCCGTGGGCACGGCGACCGCGGAGGTCACCGACGACCGCAGCGCGGCCACGCCCTTGAACGACTCGACCGCCGCCGTCGGCAGGGGGATCGGTTCGGCCAGCGGGGTGCTGGGCACCATGTCGACCGCGGCGACCAGCTCGTCCAGCACCGCGTCGGGGGAGGCCAGCCACGACGGCAGCCAGACCCGCTCGACGACCGGCCAGCGCAGCATGTCGCCCAGGACCTCGACGGGCAGGCCGTCGCGGTCGCCGACCGTGCCGCGGCGCGCCCACGCCGGGCCGTCGAGCAGCACCGCCATGAGCGGCGACTCCGGGTCCGTCGGCCGGGCGACGGCGAGGTCGACCTTGAAGTCCGAGAGCCCGACGTCGGTGCGCACCACGAGCCCGCGCTCCCGCAGCGCGGTGGCGATCTGCTCGCGGTGCCGGTCCACGACGGCGGCCGGGCGGGAGTCCCGGGGCAGGACGTCGGTGCCCTGCGCGGCCATGTCGAGGTAGGCCCGCAGGTGCTTGATGCCGACCGACGACGTCTCCTCGGCCCGCAGCTGCTCCGGGTCGAACGACGAGAACAGCACCACCTGCCGCCGGGCCCGGGTCACCGCGACGTTGAGGCGCCGCTCGCCACCCACCCGGTTCAGCGGCCCGAAGTTCAGCGGCAGCTCGCCGGAGGCGTTGGGCGAGAAGCCGGTGGAGAAGAAGACGACGTCGCGCTCGTCGCCCTGCACGTTCTCCAGGTTCTTCACGAACAGGCCCTCGCCGTCCACCCGATCGAGGGCAGCGGCCAGCCGGTCGTCGTCGGCGTCGCGGAGCAGCGCCTCGATGTAGGCCCGCTGCTGCGCGTTGAAGGTGACGACGCCGATCGACGGGACGGCGTCGGAGCCCTCGCCGTACTTCGGCAGCAGGTCGAACCGTCGGCGGATCTCCGCCACGATCGCCTTCGCCTCGATCGGGTTGGTCCGCAGCAGCCGCCCGGCGCCCGAGCGGTGGAACGTGCCCGGCACCCGCACCAGCGAGACGCCGCGCCCGTCGGGCTCCGAGGAGGGGCGCCCGTGCGTCGGCGCGGGGAACGAGGAGAGCCGGTTGCCGTAGTACTGGGCGTTGGAGAACGCGATCAGCGACTCGTCCTGGCTGCGGTAGTGCCACGACAGCCACTGCCGCGGCACCCGCGCCTGCACGCACTCGGAGAGGATCGACTCCTCGTCCTCCACCGCGGTCTCGGCGAGGTCGCCGGCGTCGTCGGACACCGACGACGGCTCGGCGAAGGACGTCGGGGGCATCTGCTTGGAGTCACCGACGACTACAGCCGCACGAGCGCGGCCCAGCGCACCCACCGCGTCGGCCACCCTGATCTGCGACGCCTCGTCGAAGACGACCAGGTCGAACAGCCCCGAGACGGCCGGGAAGAACCGCGCCACGGAGTCCGGTGAGACCAGCACGCACGGCATCACCTGGGTGATCAGCTCGCCGTACTGCGCCAGCAGCTGCCGCACGCCCAGACCGCGGCGCTGCTTGGCGAGCTCCCGCTGCAGGGCGCCGACCTGGCCCGAGCCCGACTCCGCGTCGAAGGGGCGGGCCGCCAGGACCCGCGCCGGCAGCGCCGAGGTGAGGTGCCCGCGCACCGCCCGCGACGCCGTGATGAAGCGGCGGATCGCCTTCTCGTGCGCCCGCGCGTCGAACATGTCCAGGCCGGACGCGTCCAGCCGCTCGGCCACCGAGGCGGCCGCCAGCCCCCGTTCGAAGGCCCGCAGGGCGTCATCGGCGCGTACAGCGCCTGTAGCGAGCAGCGTCCGCGCGTCGAACAGCCCGGCGAACCGGAGCGGCTCGAGCGTGTCCAGGAAGGAGATCCAGCGGCGCAGCGACATCAGGTTGTCCACCCCGCGCTCGGGGCGGGTCATCGACCAGCGCAGCACCAGTCCGTCGTCCCCGGCCCAGGTCGCGAGCTGGTCGGAGCTGCTGCGCCCCACGGTCAGCAGGGTGGTGACGGCATCCCGCAGCCGGGCCACGGCCTCGGCCGCCTCGGCCGCCGCGGTGCCGGCGGGCAGGCCGGCGACGATCAGCTTGCGCAGCTGCACGTGGAAGAGCGAGGAGCCGTCGACGGCCGCGCCGGCCCGCCCCAGCCACTGCACCTGGCCGGCCAGCAGGTCGGTGTCGAGGAACGGGTTCCAGCCCTCGGGCACCGACAGGCCGGGGATCGAGCCGGCCCGCGTCGCGATCCCCTGCACCGCGGTCTGCACCCGCCACAGGTTCTCGACGACCGCCGGCACGTCCTTCGGCTTCACCTTCGCCTCGGGGCGCAGGTAGGGCGCGAGCTGGTCGCGGACGGCGATCAGACGCCGGCGGCGGCCGAACCACGACGACGCCGCGGCGGTCTGCGCGGCCACGTAGACGTCGGCCAGGGGCAGCTCCAGCGCCTCGGGCGTGCAGACGTCGAGGCCCGGGTGGCGGAACGCGGTGAAGGCAGCGGTCTCACCGAGGACCGCCGACGTCGCCGCCGTCCAGAAGTCGGTGAACGTCTCGTCGATGACGTCCAGGCCCACGTCCATGCCTCGGCCCGGCCCGCTGAGCACGTGCACGAGGGCGTCGAGCTCCTCGGCGGTCCGCGCCCGGCGCAGCACCCCCGACAGCTCGGGGATCAGGGACACCTCGCGCACCGCGGCGTCCACGGCGGCAGCCGCGGACCGGGTCGCCGGCAGGTCGATGTCGGGGGAGTCGAGGAACGCCCACGGGTGCCGCGGCGACGGGCGGGTCAGATCGGCGATGTCGGGCAGCAGCGCCAGCTCCACCCGCACCGACCGCAGCACGTCGGCCGGGGCGTTCGCCGCGAAGGGCTGCGGCACGGGCAGTGGCGGGACCTCCGTCCCGGCGGCCAGCTCCGACGTCCGCGCCGAGTACAGCGACAGCCCGACGGCGTTGTCGTCGTGCAGCCGGTCGGCGTACCGGGCGAGCATCCGCCGCGCGGACCGCAGCGCCTCCCCGTCGGCGGCCAGGCCCTGCTCGTCGACGGTGACGGCGTGCTCCAGCGCCAGCCGGATCTGCGCCCGCACCATGGAGGCCCGCGAACCCTTGTCGTGCAGGTCGAGGGCGAACATGCCCATGCCGACGGCGTCCAGGCGCCGCGCGACGACGTCGAGGGCCGCTCGCTTCTCGGCGACGAACAGCACCTTCTTGCCCTCGGCGACGGCCCGGGTGAGCAGGTTGGTGATGGTCTGGGACTTGCCGGTGCCGGGCGGGCCCTCGAGCACGAACGTGCGGCCGGCGGTGGCCTCGGCGATGGCGCGCAGCTGCGACGCGTCGGCGGGGGCGGGCAGCTCGGCGGCCAGCTCGTCGAGGTCGACGTAGCCGCCGAGGTCGCGGGCGGGGTCCTCGAACGCCTCGGTCGGCTCGTGCACCAGGTGGTGGACCAGCGGGTTGTCGGCGAAGTCGGCCCAGTGCTCGTCGAGGTCCTTCCACAGCCGGAACTTCGCGAACTGGAGGATCGCGAGGTCCGCCGTCGGCTCGACGCGGAAGGGCAGGCCGTGACCGACCAGGGCGGTGCGCACCGCCTCCAGGGCGGCATCGAGGTCGAGGGTGCCGTCGACGGCCTCGGTCAGCGTCGGCACGGTGAGGCCGTGGACCTGGCGCAGCTTCTCCAGCAGGCAGTAGTTCGGGGTGCTGGACCCGGACTCGTCCAGCGACAGCCGGTAGGAGCCGGTGCGGCCCATCGGCGCCAGCACGACGGGGATGAGCACCAGCGGGCTGCGGAGCGGGCGCCCGTCGAGCTCCCAGACCAGGCTGCCCAGCGCCAGGTAGAGGTTGTTGGCGCCGGTCTCCTCGAGCACCGTCTTGGCCTTGTAGGCGACGTTGCGCAGCTTGGGCAGGTAGCTGCCGCTGGTGACGTCGACGTGCACCTCGCGCCGCTCGACCAGCAGCTCGGTCAGTTGCTCGGCGGGGAGCTCGCGGGCCGTCGTCACCCCGCGCTCCTGCTGCACGGCCGCCAGCCGGTCGCCCGGCAGCAGGGTGACCGGCGTCCCGTCGTGGACGAAGTTCTCCAGGACGCCGAGCGCCGAGTCCGGGACGGTCAGCGACAGCCCGGAGCGCTCGGTGTAGTTGATCAGCCGGTTGCGCAGGCTGAGGTCGAGCAGTGCGTTCTTCCACTGCTGCACCCGCGGGGGCTCCTCGGGCCGGCTGCTGGGAGCCGGAGGCGGCGGCTCGGCCTTCGCGGGAGCGCTGTGCACGGCCGGCCGGTACTCGACGACCTGCAGGACGCCGTCCTCGTCCCGGGCCCGGGCCGGCAGCGGGAAGATGCCGTCCTTGCGGGCGCGGTGGACGTCGGTGACGCCGAGGAGGTGGTCCAGCCCGCCGGTCAGCCAGCCGGTGACCACCGGGCCGTGCAGGTCGGCGCCGGGCTCGCCCATGCTGGTGAGCAGCGTCGTCTCGACCAGGCCGATCAGCCCGAGGTCGACCAGGTTGACCAGGGACGTGGCGTCGGTGGTCGCGGCGCTCTCCGCGCTGCGCTCCTCGCGCCAGTAGCCGAGGAAGGCGTGTGCTTCCCCCTCGTGCCCACCGGCCCCACCGGCCAGCCAGAGCAGCGGCCGGATACCGGCCCGCTCGAGCGCGGCGGCCATGAGGACGACGGTGTCCAGCGGGGTGCCGACCCGCCAGGTGAGGACGTCGCCCGGCGAGCGGACCTGCTGACCGAGGTCGGCCCAGCTGACCGGGGGCTCGCTGTAGCGGATGCCGCGACGCTGCAGGACGTCGGCGATCGCGGCGACGATCTCGTCGACCCGCTCCGGGCCGTCCGCGTAGCCCTGGATGCCACCGCGGCCGGTCCGCTGCTCCAGGACGCCGGCGGCCTCCTCGACGACCGCGGTGACCGCCGGGTGGTTGGGCAGGACGTGCGCGGCGAGCATCTCCAGCGCCAGCGGCAGGGGAGTGGCCAGCCACTGCTGGGCGGCGAGCACCTGGACCGCGCGGCTGCTCTCGCCGAGCACCTCCAGCCCGCCATCGGTGCCCTCGACCAGCACCTCGACGTCGATGACGCCGGGTCGCTGTTCCTCGACGTGCAGCATCGCGGCGGGATCCATGACCAGGCCGAGGTCGGTGAGCACCGTCGTCCGGCCCTCGTCGAGGTCGGCGACCAGCTCGACGGTCTGCGCGATCGGGCCCTCGGCGTCGCGGACGCCGAGCCGCACCGTGGCCGCCCGCACCGGGCTCCCGAGATTGGTGATGGCCAGCCGGGACACCACCGGGACGCGGTTGTGGGCCAGCGCGTAGCTGAGGACCGGCGTGGACGTGATCTCGATGGAGACCGCCGCCCGCGGGGCGACGACATCGCCCACCTGGATGTCGGCAGTGCTCTCCATGCCATCTGTGTACCGGAGCGGACGGATCGGTCCGCTCATGCCCCCCGACGGAAGGGGCTCGTGTGACGGATGGGCCGGTTCGTTGTTGACGGTCACAGATTTGCCCGCCGAGCCACCGGTGCCCAGGCGTCGTCTACGCCGACTGTGCCGACTCCGGTCAGCGCCCGCGTCCCCTCCGTCGCCACCCCCGTCCAGCTCGCAGCCGCGACGCGCGCGACGGGTGTGACACGTGCGGCGTCCGGCAGCCGCGCCGGCACCTGACGGGGCTGACCGGGGCGGATGCTGCCGATGGCGACTGCGCGAGGTCGTCGTCGGAAGCGGTCGGAGAGGGTGCATGTTCGGGGTTCCGATGGAGCTGGTCGGTCTGCTGGTCACCGGCGGCCTGGGGTTGCTGGCCGCCCTGTACCTGGCGGAGCGGTCGTCGAGCCGGCGGGCCGCGCAGCACACGCGGTCCACCGCGGACGCGACCCGCGGCAGCCGGGGCGCCGGCATCCCGGTGCCGCGCGCGCCCGTCCAGGTTCCCGAGCCCGAGGGGCCGCTTCCTTTCGCCCGGCCCGGCATGCGCGGTCACCTCTTCCAGTACGGCGGTGACGGCGCCGGCTTCCCCGTCGACGCGCCCTACGCCGTCGTCGACGTGCAGACGACCGGCTTCTCACCGGCCAGGGGCGACCGGATCGTGGAGATCGCGATCGCCCGCGTCGACGCGTCCGGCCGCTTCGAGGACGAGTACTCCACCCTGGTGGACCCCGGCCGCGACGTCGGCCCGGTCCTCGTGCACGGCATCTCCAACAGCGAGGTGCGGGACGCCCCCACCTTCGAGGAGATTGCCGGCGAGCTGCTGGCCCGGATGGACGGCGCCGTCGTCGTCGCCCACAACGCGGCCTTCGGGGAGCGGTTCCTGGCTGCCGAGTTCGCGCGGATGGGGGTGGCGATCCCGCTCAACCCGGCGCTCTGCTCGCTCTGGCTGGCTCGCCACACCCTGCGGGCTCCCGACCATCGGCTGGGCACCCTCGCGCGCGCTGCGGGCCTGCCGACCGCCGGCCCGCACACCGCGCTCGCCGATGCCCGCACGGTCGCCGCGCTGCTGCCGCAGATGCTCGGCGTCCACGGCCAGCCGCCCCGCTACCTGACCGGCCTCCGCCCGATGCCCGCACTCGACCGCGAGGTCCCGGCGAAGACCCGGTCCGGCGAGCTGCGTCCGGGCACCGACGGCTGGCTCGCCTCGATGGTCGCCCGGCTGCCGAGGTCGGTCGTCGAGGCGCCCGCGGCCGACGCCCAGCGCTACGTCGACGCCCTCGCCGTCGCCCTCGCCGACGGCCGGATCCTCGGCGGCGAGAGCCAGCTCCTGGCGCGGCTGGCCGGCTCGGCCGGTATCGGCGGCGACCAGGTGCTGGCCCTGCACCGTCGCTTCCTCGAGCATCTGCGGGCCACGGCGCTCGGGAACCCCATCCTCACCACCGCCGAGCTCCGGCAGCTGACGACCGTCACCCGCGGGCTCGGCCTGCCCGACTTCTTCGACGACCTGCGGCCCACCTCGCCGCAGGACCTGATGGCGGCGCGCCTGCGGTGACTTGCCGACCGGCCGCTCAGCCCGGAGGTTGCAGGTATGAGCGAGCCGATCCGCCACGAGTCCGGACTGATCGTCGAGCGCCGCGGGCACGTCCGCGTGCTCACCCTCGACCGACCGGAGCGCCGCAACGCGCTCTCGTCGGCGCTGCAGGCCGACCTCGTCGAGGAGCTGCTCGACTGCGCGGAGGGCGGCGAGGTGCGGGCGATCGTCCTCACCGGCAACGGCCCGGCCTTCTGCGCCGGGTTCGACCTCAAGGAGATCCGCGAGCGCGACCAGCGCGGCGAGCGCTTCCGGCCACCCATGAACCGGCCCACCCGCTCGCTGTTCGAGGTGGTCACCGAGACGCCCGTGCCGATCGTCGCGGCGCTCCAGGGTGCGGCCGTCGCCGGCGGCTTCGAGCTGGCACTGGCCTGTGACCTGCGTGTCGCCGCCCCCGGCATCAAGCTCGGGCTGCCCGAGGCCACGATCGGGATGGGTGCCAACTTCGGCTCCGTCGTGCTGCCCAAGCGGATCCCCCTGGGCATCGCCATGGAGATGCTGCTGATCGGCGAGTACGTCACCAGTGAGGACGCCGAGCGCTGGGGCTTGGTCAACCGGATCACCGACGACGTCCTGGCCGTGGCGCTGCAGCTGGCGGAACGGATCGCCGCCAACGCGCCGATCAGCGTGCGCCGGATGAAGGAGACCGCTGTGAAGGGCCTGGAACTCCCGATGTGGCAGGCGCTGCGGCTCGACGTCGGCCCCAACCCCTACCTCAGCGAGGACCGCAAGGAGGGCATCGCCGCCTACCTGGAGAAGCGCCCGCCGCGGTGGAGCGGTCGCTGACGCCCCCGCCGAGCGCGTCGCCGGCAGCCGAGCCGTGGGGCCGGCGTGACCCGCGGGGGCCGAGGGACGACCCGCCCCGCCGTTCACCGCAGGACGGGATCACCGGCCCTGCGGACCCCCTAGGTTCCGGATGTCCCTGGACGTGCCGGGGACCCGAACAGGAAGCGGGGGCATGACCACCACGCCGGAGAACCAGTGGACCCAGCAGGAGTACGGCCGGCCCTACCCGGGTCAGCAGTACCAGCAGCCCGCAACGGGGCAGTACGGCTACGGCACGATGCCCGACGTCCCGGCGCACGCCCGGTACGCGCAGCCCATGGGCCCCCTCGGCCAGGTGCGGGGCACCGGCGTGCAGATCCTGCTCTTCTTCGTGACCTTCGGGATCTGGGGGTTCGTCTACTACTTCCAGACCCACGAGGAGATGAAGCGGCACACCGGTGAGGGCATCGGCGGGGTGCTCGCGCTGGTGCTGAGCTTCTTCGTGGGCTTCGCCTCGCCCTACCTGCTCAGCCACGAGGTCGGCGGCCTCTACGAGCGCCGCGGCCGGCAGAAGCCGGTCAGCGCCGTCACCGCGCTCTGGTTCTTCCCGGGCGCGCTGATCCTGGTGGGCCCGTTCATCTGGTTCATCAAGACCAACCGGGCGCTCAACGACTACTGGCGCAGCGTCGGCGCCCACTGATCCCGCGGTACTCCCTCGCCGCTCAGGGGCTGAGGAACCACAGCAGCTGGGTGTCCGCGCGCGGGGTGTCGCACTCGCCGATCATCAGGGCACCCCCGGGCGCCGGATAGACGTTCCGCACGTCCAGCCGTGGCGCGCAGCCGACCGGCAGTGGCCCGCGCGTCTCGCCGGTGGTGAGGTCGACCGCGAGGGCACCCGTCGGCGCGGGCAGCACCGCCCACACCTGCGCCGGCTCGACGGCCAGCGCGTAGCCGTAGACGCGGTCCTCCAGCTGGGCGAGCAGCGGCCCCGCGCCGCCGCCGTCCGGCACGCCCAGCACCCACGCGCCCTCCCGCACCACCACGAGCAGGAACACCGTGCCGTCGGCGGCACCGGCGACCGACTGCGTCTCCGCCCCCTCTGCCAGGTCGGTGACCCGTACCGGCTCACCCACCGGCCGCAGGTCCGCGTCGTAGGTCAGCACGGTCGGGATGCGGTCCTCGGCGACCTCGGTCGGGGAGGCGTCGAAGACCAGCGTCGCGCCGCCCTCCGGCCGCGCGACGAGCCCCGCGAGCTGCCGGCCCACCGGGTACCGCGACGCAGCGGCCACGTCCGTCCCGAGGTCCCGCTCGGCGACGACCCGGCCGCTCGCCACGTCCACCGCGGCCAGCACCTCACGCGTCTGCTCGTCGCCCTCGACGGAGACGAAGAGGTACGCCGTCGTGGCGCCGTCGACCAGCGCGGACCGACCGACCGCCGACACGGCGCCGTCCTCACCCGCGACGACGACCGTCGTCCGCACCGCGCCCGACGCCGGATCGACGATGCGCAGCCCGTGGCCACCCTCGCCGAGTCGCCCCGCGACCAGCACCGAGCCGTCGGTCAGCAGGTGCATGCCCCAGACGTCGTCGACGCGGGGGAGGGGCATGGTGGCGGTGATCGCGTCGCCGCGCACCGTGACCAGTGACTGGGCGACATCCCGGTCCGCCGGGCTGAGCACGGCGTACGCGCCGTCGGGTGTGGCGACCGCGGACACCACCCGCGTGAACAGGCCGGGTGTGGCCGGGGTCAGGTCGACCGCGGCCTGCACCCGGGTGACCGGCCCCACGCTCGCCGGCACCTCGTCGGGCGGTCCGCCGTACGCGGGGAGATCGGTCGAGGCATCGGTCGGCAGGGCGGGCGGCGCCGGCGCTGCCGACTCCGATGGCTCGGGAGCCGGCTCGCCGTCCACCGGGCAGCCGCTGACCGCCAGGAGCAGGCAGGTCGCGAGGGTGGCCGCCGCCAGCCGCCGACCGGTCATGCACAGAGGTGTACACCGCGGCGCATCGAAGGGGTTCGGTCGAGCCCGCGGCGGAGGACGATGACGTGCTGCCATCGGGGGACGCCGAGAGGAGCAGGTTCTTCGTCACGCTCGGCGTCTGGGGCTTCGTCTACTACTTCCTGGTGGGCCCGTCCATCTGGTTCGTCCGGACCAGCAACGCGCTCGACGACTACTGGCAGAGCCTGGGGGCGCGCGGCACGACCCTCGTCTGATCAGCTGGGGCGATGCCGAGGACGAGTGCGGGGATCCTGCTGTACCGGCTGCGGCCGACCGGGCCGGAGGTTCTGCTCGGCCACATGGGCGGCCCGTTCTGGATGAACAAGGACGACGGTGGCTGGTCGATCCCCAAGGGCGAGCACGGCCCCGACGAGGACCCGCTCGCCGTCGCCCGGCGGGAGTTCGCCGAGGAGCTGGGCGCACCCGTGCCGGCCGGGGACCTCCTGCCGCTCGGAACGCTGCGCGTCACCAGCGGCAAGGTGCTCGCGGTCTGGGCGGTCGAGGGCGACCTGGACGCCGCGGCCGCCCGGAGCAACACCTTCACGATGGAGTGACCGCCGCGGTCCGGGCGGGTGCAGGAGTTCCCCGAGATCGACCGGGCCGCCTGGTTCGCGTTGGACGAGGCGAGAGCGAAACTGGTCCGGGGGCAGGTGCCGTTCCTCGATCGCCTGCGGGACGGCGTCGTCCGCGGATAGCCGTCCTGCGTCGGCTGTACGGAAGCCGAGGAACCCCGCGCAGCTCTCGGTACGGAAAGCTGCGCGGGGCTCCGTTCAGTGGGCGCCCACGAGCTCCGGTTCACGCCGCGGCGCCGGGTCGCCGTCGGACTCGCGGATGCCGTAACGGATGTAGAGCCGGGCGAGCGGTCCCGGCGCCCACCAGTTGGCCCGACCGAGCAGCCGCATCGTCGCGGGCACCAGCAGGACCCGGACGACGGTCGCGTCCACCACGATCGCGATGAGCATCGCGACGCCGATCATCTTGATGAAGGTGATCCCCGACAGGGAGAACGCGCCGATCACCACGAGCAGCAGCAGCGCCGCGCTGGTGATGATCCCGCCGGTGCGCTGCAGGCCGGTCGCGACGGCGGTGGTGTTGTCGCCGGTCAGGTCGTACTGCTCCCGGATCCGGGACATGAGGAACACCTCGTAGTCCATGGAGAGCCCGAACACGATCGCCAGCACCAGGATCGGCTGGGTCGCCTCGACGAACCCGGTCGGCGTGAAGTCCAGGACCCCGGACAGGTTGCCGTCCTGGAAGATCCAGACCAGCGCGCCGAACGAGGCGCCCAGCGACAGCACGTTCATCACCACTGCCTTGACCGGCAGCACGACGGAGCCGAACGCCAGGAACAGCAGCACGAACGTCGTCGCCACCACGAACACCGCCATCCACGGCAGCAGCGCGGCGAGGCTGTCGAGCAGGTCCTCCAGCGCCGCGGTCGGACCGCCGATGAGCGCCTCACCACCGGCGGGCGCCGGCACGGCGCGGATGTCACCGACCAGGGCCCGTGCGCCGGTGGACAGGGGGTCGCCGGCGTAGGCGATGTCGACGTGGGCGGTGGTGCCAGCCGCGTCGACGACCGCTGCGCCCTCCACCCCCGGGACCGAGGCCACGTCGTCCACGTAGGACTGCAGGGCCGCCCCGCCGGCGGGCGAGTCGACCGGGTCGGCCAGGGTGACGACGGCGTCGATCGGACCGTCCACGCTCGGCGGGAAGTCCGCCCGGATCGTCTCGGTGACCACCCGGCTCTCCGTGCCCTCGGGCAGCGCCCGCTCGTCGACCCCACCGAACTGCACTCCCAGGAAGGGCAACGCCAGCACCACCAGCACGGCGGTGACGACGACGGTGTAGACCACCGGCCGGCGCATCACGCTGTGCGCGATCCGCGCCCAGGCGCCGTGCTCCCCGACGGCCTTCGTGGCCACCATGGCCGGGGACGGACGGCGGAAGACCCGGCGCAGCCACGGCCGCACCGACAGCGCGTCGACCTTCGGCCCGAGCATCGCGAGCAACGCGGGCAGCAGGGTGAGGGCGGCGAGCATCGCGATCAGGACGGCACTCATCCCGCCGAACCCCATCGAGCGCAGGAAGACCTGCGGGAAGATCAGCAGCCCGGCCAGCGAGACCGCCACCGTCACGCCGGAGACGGCCACGGTCCGGCCCGCCGTCGCCATCGTGCGGGCCAGTGCCGCCTCGGTGTCGGGCTGCCTGCGGATCTCCTCGCGGAACCGGCTGACCATGAACAGGCCGTAATCGATGGCCAGGCCGAGGCCGGTGATGGTGACGACGTTGACCGCGAAGATGGACACGTCGGTGACCATCGAGAACCCGCGCAACGCCGCGAACGAACCGAGGATCGCCACCACACCGATCGCCAGCGGCAGGCCCGCCGCGGCGAAGCTCCCGAAGATGATCACCAGCAGCACCGCCAGGATCGGCAGCGAGATCGTCTCGGCACGCGCGATGTCCGCACTCACCCGCTCGTTGATGTCGCGGTTGATCGTCGTCGCGCCACCGATCTGCGTCTCCAGGCCCGGCGCGGCGAGCTCGTCCTCGATCCGCTCCAGGCCCTCGGTGCGCTGATCCTCGTCGCCGCTCAGGGTGAGGACGGCGTAGGTGGCGCGTCGGTCCTCGCTGACCAGCTGCGGGGCACCGGTGCCGAAGAACGTCACCGACTCCTCGACCACGCCGTCCGGGAGCGCGGACAGGCTCTGCTGCACCGCGTCGGCGTACGCCGGGTCGTCGACGGTCAGCGTGCCGCTGGAGTAGAGGACGACCACGTCGCCGCCGCCCCGGCCGAGTTCGCGCTCGGCCACCTCGGACGCCTGCGAGCTCTCGCTGCCGGGGTCCTCGAAGCCGCCTCCGGTCATGGCGCCGAAGACGCCGCTGCCCCACATCCCGGCGAAGGCCACGAACGCCAGTGCCAGCGCCACCACCCAGCGACGGCGGCGGTACATCACTCGACCGAGGGCCTCGAACATGGCGTCTCCAGTGCTGGCGTCGTCCGTTGTAAACACTGTTAGCTAACGGCGGTCACTATGCTTACGGCGTTCACTGGCGTCAAGGGGATTGCGGAGGGGACATGGCCGAGCCGACCGACAGACCGGTGAGCCGACGCGACCGCGCGCGTGCCGACACCGCGCGTGAGATCAGGACGACGGCCCGCCGCGTCCTGGTGGAGCAGGGGGTCGACGGGCTGGCGCTGCGCGCGATCGCCCGGGAGATGGGGATCACCGCCCCGGGGCTCTACCGCTACTTCGACAGCCGCGAGGACCTCGTCGAGCACGTCGTCGCCGACCTCTACGACGAGCTCACCGACGTCCTGGAGGCCGCCCGCGGCAGTGCGGATCCGGCGACCCCGGGCGTCCAGCTGCTCGCCGTGTCGCGTGCCTTCCGGCGGTGGGCGACGACCCACCACGCCGAGTTCGGTCTGCTCTTCGGGAGTGCGGGGGAGCGGGTGCTGGAGCCCGGGGAGCCGCAACGGGACGGCGAGCGGCCGTCAGCGATGGCCGGCCGGCGCTTCGGCGGCGTCTTCGCCGAGCTGGTCGCCCGGATCTACCTGCAGCAGGGCTTCCCGGTGCCGGACGAGGCGGACCTCGACCCCGGACTCCGGGACCAGCTGCGCGAGTGGTGCGCCAGGCTGCCGGTCCCGCTGCCCTTGGGAGTCGGATACGTCTTCCTCTCCTGCTGGATCCGGCTCTACGGCATGGTCTGCATGGAGGTCTTCGGGCACCTGCGGTTCGCGCTGGACGACGCGGAACCCATGTTCGAGGCGGAGCTGCGGGCGCTCGGCGAGGCCCTGGGTGTCGCGGGGGAGTACCAGCCGCCGGCGAGGTGACGCGGGGACCGCCGGCGAGTTGTGTGACGAGGGTCACTGCTTGCAATATGCTTGCAGAAGTTAGCACCCCGGATGACCAGGGCATGACACGGCCGTCAGGTCATCCCCGAACCCCCCTTGGAGTTGTTCTCTCGCCATGGCCGACATCAACAGCAAGCTCATCAACCAGCTGCGCGCCCTCGTCCTGCTCACGCAGACCGAGGAGCAGGTCGCACGCACCCGCATCTCGCAGGCCCGCACCGACGCCGTGCGCCGCGAGCTCACCCAGAACGCCGACAACGCCGCGGCACGCTCGCTCGAGATCACCGAGGCTCTTCGCTCGCTCGGTGGCGTGCCCGACGTCGTCACCCCCGCGATCGGCCGGCTGTCGGCGAGCCTCAAGGCCACCTTCGAGCAGGCCACCCCGATCGAGGAGGCCCTGCTCACCGACCTGCAGCTCGAGCACCAGCTCCTCGACCGCGCCACCTACGTCAAGGTCCTGGCCGAGCAGGCGGAGCAGCCCCAGGTTCGCCAGCTCGCCGAGAAGCTGATCACCGCGCACCAGGCCACGGTCGAGTGGTTGACCGTGGTGCTCGCCGAGGAGGCCATGGGTGGCCCCGCCGCCCTCGTCGCCACCCCGGTGCAGAAGGTGGCCGGGGGTGTGGCCCGCGCGGTCAACGCACCGGTCCGCTTCTGGGCCAACACGGTGAACAACGCCGTCGACACCGTGCGGCACGCCGGTGAGGAGACCTCCGACCGGTTCTCCGCCGTCACCGACCGGGCCGCGGCCCTGACCGGTGCCGTCCGCGAGACCCTGACCGCCGGCCGCAGCGCCTCGCTGCGCCGGGCCGAGCAGGTCGCCCGCCGCGAGGGCAACAAGGACGCCGCCGCGGCGGCCAAGTCCGCCCGCGAGGAGCTCGGTGACGTCTCCGCCGACGAGCTGCCGATCAAGAACTATGACCAGCTCTCGGTGAGCGACGCCGTGAAGGCGATCAAGGGCCTCAAGGAGCCGCGCGACATCCGCGTGATCATCCGTTACGAGGAGACCCACAAGGGCCGGGCGAACGTGGCGAGCGCCGCGCAGACCCAGCTCGCCGCCCTGGCCAAGGAGGCCGTCGGCGTCTCCGAGTGAGCAAGGACCCCCTCCTGGAGGGGGTCGGAAGGGCCCGCACCCCGCTGCTCGGGGGGCGGGCCCTTCCGCGTGTCTGCGTGCCCGGACGTGTCCGTTGCGTAGCGCCTCGCCTGTCCACGCGTGGGTTAGGGGAGTCACGCCGAGCGGGAGTTTGGCGCACCGACGGTGGCGGGGAAGTCTTTGCGCATGAGCATCACCCCCGAAGCACTGGCGGCGGAGTTCTCGCTGCCGACGGCCGCGACCCGCCTGGACTTCCTGAGCCGTCGTGACAGTGGGGGAACCGCGCTCAACACCGCGCAGGATGTGGACGAGGACGACTGGAGCTCCCTCAAGACCCTCGAGACCTCGCTGGACACCTACGAGGCGCTGGAGCTGCTCGCGCTCGGGGAGGTCGTCGCACGCAAGGCGCATGACAGCCAGCTCATCGGCATCCGCGCGGCCCTGCGCGGCGGTGCGGGGTGGAACGAGATCGGCGAGGCGCTGGGCACGACCCCCGACGCGGCGTACGACGCCTTCCAGGAGGCGATCACCCGCCAACTGGATGCCGACGCCGCCGATGCCGCCCGCGAACTCGCCGGCGCCCGCCCCTCCCGCTGACCCCCCGGGCATCTGCGCTCACCAGCGCAGGGGGTACATCTCCCGCGACTGGGCCGTCCGGCAGGCCCGGCAGTGACCCCAGCTGACGATGTTCAGCGGGGTCGTGGCGGTGCCGCACTCGGGACAGTCGACGGACTCCTGGGCCTGTGCCCGCGCCTCGCCGATCTCCTTGGACCGTTCCTCGTGGATGGTCTGGTCGCCCCGGCAGGGGCAGCCCAGATGGGCTTCGGTGCAGCGTCCGAGCCACGTAGCGACGGGGTGCCTCCCGGGCAGCAGGGGTGTCGGCCCTGACGCTACCCACCCGAGCCGGATCCCCGCGTCCCCCGCACGGGTCGTCATCGAGTCGACGTCCCGACAGGCCGGCCCCTCCGACCGTCGAGACCACCACGGGGAAGGCGTAGGCGGGCCCGGGTGGGGCACATCCCGGGTCGACGGCCGTGCCGTCCCGGCGACGGCTGCCGACGACGAGGAGCTGCGCCATGTCCACCGCCGACGATCCCGACCGCTCACCGTCCGCCGACCGCACCGGCCGCAAGCGGGGCCGCCTGCTCATCGCCGGTGCGGTCCTCGGCGCCGTCGTCCTGGTGCTCGGATTCATGCTGCTGGTCAGCCAGTGCGGAACCGGCGGCGACAGCGAGATCTACGGACGTGGCGCCGTGCCGTCGTCCGCAGGGATCTCACTCGTGCAGTAGCGCGAACGTCGCGACGGCGTGCACCAGGCCGCGGCCGTCCTGCTCGACGTCGGCGTCGCACACGGTCAGGTGCTCGCCGCGGGTACGTACGCGTGCGGTGACGCTCAGCTCGCCGGGCTTCCCCGGCCGCAGGTAGGTGACGGTCAGCTGACTGGTCGCCGGTACGTCGCCGTCATCGGCCGTCGACCGGACCGCCGCACCCATCGCGGTGTCCACCAGCGTGGCCAGGACACCGCCGTGCAGCGTGCCCGCCTGGTTGAGGTGCTCCTCCCGGGCGGTGAATCGCACCTGCGCCGAGCCGTCGTCGGCCGTCTCCGCCCGCGCACCCAGTCGTTCGGCGAACCCACCTGTCACCCCGTCGTCGCTCATGCGTCGCCCCTACCCGCGGACGGCCCGGGCAGTCGTCCCGTGGGACCGCTGGGGCATGCGCGCCGGGACGGAGCCCTTCGTCGCCGCTTCGGCACTGCCGCGACCCCGGAAAAGAATTCGTGGAGTCGTGTCGATCCGGGTCCGGGCCGTTCGACGTGTAGGTAGAACGGGGTCCGCGCCGGTCGGGTCGACCGGCCTCCGTTCCCGAGCGGGACACGACAGGGAGAGTCAGCGATGCGTTTCATGGTGATCGTCAAGGCCAACGAGGACACCGAGCGCGGCGTCATGCCCACCGAGCAGCAGCTCGCCGCGATGGGCGCCTACAACGAGGAGCTGGTGAAGGCCGGCGTCATGCTCGCCGGCGAAGGCCTGCACCCCACCTCGAAGGGGGCGCGGGTGCGCTTCGACAAGGACGGCGCCAGCACCGTGATCGACGGGCCGTTCGCCGAGACCAAGGAGCTCGTCGCCGGGTTCTGGATCCTCGAGGTCTCCTCCCGCGAGGAGGTCATCGAGTGGGTGAGGAAGGCCCCCTTCCGCAACGAGGAGATCGAGATCCGGCAGGTCTTCAGCAGCGACGACTTCGGTGACGCGATGACCCCCGAGCTGCGGGCGAAGGAAGAGGAGATGCGGGCCACCGTCGAGGCCCAGCACGGCGCCTGATGACCCACCCGCCGGCCGGGACGGCCACGGGTCAGGGGCTGGCGACCGCGGACCTGCACCGTGTCGTCGACGCCGTCTGGCGCATGGAATCGGCGAAGCTGATCGCCGCCCTGACCCGCGTTGCCGGGGACGTCGGGCTGGCCGAGGAACTGGCGCAGGACGCGTTGGTCGCCGCGCTGGAGCGGTGGCCGGAGACCGGTGTGCCCACCAAGCCCGGCGCCTGGTTGATGGCCACCGCGAAGCACCGGGCCATCGACACCTTCCGCCGCGCTGAGCGGCTGGAGCGCAAGACCGCCCTGCTGGGCCGCGAGCTGACCGAGGCCGAGGAGCCGGACTGGGCGGCCGCCCTCGACGAGGTGGTCGAGGACGACCTGCTCCGGCTGGTCTTCATCTCGTGCCACCCGGTGCTCTCCCGCGAGGCCCGGGTCGCGCTCACCCTGCGGCTGCTCGGCGGCCTGAGCACCGACGAGATCGCGCGGGCCTTCCTCGTCGCCGAGTCGACCGTCGCGCAGCGGATCGTGCGGGCCAAGCGCACGCTCACCGCCGCGCGCGTGCCGTTCGAGGTGCCGACGGGGGCGGAGTTCACCGCGCGGCTCGGGTCGGTGCTCGAGGTGATCTACCTGGTGTTCAACGAGGGCTACTCGGCCACCTCGGGACAGGAATGGGTGCGGCCGGCCCTCTGCCAGGAGGCGATGCGGCTGGGCCGCATCCTCGCCGAGCTGACGCCGGCGGAGTCCGAGGTGCACGGCCTGGTGGCGCTCATGCAGATCCAGGCCTCGCGGCTGCGGGCGCGCGTCGGCCCCTCGGGTGAGCCGGTGCTGCTGGCCGACCAGGACCGTGGCCGCTGGGATCGCGTCCTCATCGGCCGGGGCCTCGCCGCCCTGGACCGCGCCGAGCGGGCCGGTGGAGCGCTCGGGCCCTACGCGCTCCAGGCCGCGATCGCCGCCTGTCACGCCCGGGCCACCACCGTCGAGGACACCGACTGGGCGCGGATCGCCGCCCTGTACGAAGCGCTCGCCGAGCTGACGCCGTCCCCGGTGGTCGAGCTCAACCGCGCCGTCGCCGTGTCGCGGGCCTACGGGCCGGCCGCCGGTCTCGCACTCGTGGACGTGCTCACCGACGTGCCTGCCCTGCAGGGCTACCACCTGCTCCCGACGGTGCGCGGGGACCTGCTCGAGCAGCTCGGCCGGCGCGACGAGGCCCGCGCCGAGTTCGAGCGGGCCGCATCCCTCACCCGCAACGAGCGGGAGCGGACGCTGCTGCTCGACCGCGCGGAGGCGTGCGGACGGCAGCTCGGCGCCTGAGTGGGCTCCGCGCGAGACGCCGGGCTCAGTCGGGTCGCGCGTTCTCCGTGAGCTGCCCGAGCAGCCGCCGCAGCTCCGCGACGTCGCTGTCGTCCAGACCGGCGCGCAGCCGGCCGTCGAACGAGGCCGCGGCCCGGCGCAGCCGCAGGAACAAGGCTTGGCCGGATTCCGTCACGGTGACGCGTTGGACGCGGCGGTTGGCGACCTCACGTTCGCGGGTCACCAGGCCGGCCCGCTCGAGCGCGTCGAGGTGATGAGTGAGGGTCGGCTGCCGGACCCCGATCGCCGCGGCGAGGTCGGCCTGCGTCCGGTGGTCGCCGGCCGACAGCGCCCGCAGCACCTGCCAGGTGGGGCTCGAACCGCCGGCGGCCACGAGCACGTCGTCGAACGCCCGGCTCAACTCCTTGGCGACGCCGCCGATCAGGAGGCTGAGCGACTCCTCGCCAGGTGCCATCGGCCGAGCTTAGACGTCTAACCGTTAGGCGTCTCATCGTCGTGGAGCGGCTCGACCCGTCGCAGGAACGAGCGGACCGCCAGGTGGTGGGACAGCGACTCCCGGTGCTGGTCACAGGCGGCCCAGACCTTCTCGCGGTCGGGCGTGTGCAGCCGGGGGTTGTTCCAGATCAGCCGCCAGCGGGCGGGTTCCCGGCAGCCCTTGGCCGAACAGAGCGCGACGTCGTCCACCGCATCAGTCTGGACGGCGGCTCATCCGCGGTCGGCCGGGGAGAGGGCGGTCAGGGCCGGGGGTTGGTCCTCGTCCAGCCGCGCTCGTCCCGGCGGGCGCCCTGGGCCGCGCGGCAGCGCCGGCACACGGCCTGCACGCCCTCCGCGTGCCGGCCGGACTCCGGCTGGACGTCCGCCCAACCGACGTGGGGGAACCGGGCCAGCCGGGACCTGCTCAATGACAGCCCGCAGGCCGTCTCGTTGCGCCCGCGCTCCCACGCGTGGACCTCACCGGCGGGGTAGCGGATGCCGTCGTCGGGGTCGGTCCACTGGTCCGCGGCCGCGACCGCCGCGTTGCGCACGCCCATGAGCGACCTCATACCCGCGTGCCGCGATGCGCACCGTCAGAGGTGGTCTCGCGCGGGGGAAGTCGCTGGAGCAGGAGGCGGACGACGGCGGCGCGTCGTCGTCCACCGGGTCGCCGGCGGCCGCGCGCGCGACCACCTCCGGCCGCGTGGCGAGCAGCCTGCCCAAAGGCGGGGTTCGGTTGTGGCCGGGTCTGCGGGGTAGGGCCGGTCGACCGGGGCGGGCCGTGCGGGACCCGTCCGGCGTCGGCCCACAGCAGCAACGGAGCCCCCATGGACACCCCGACCCCGGAGCTGCAGACGATGCCGCTCGGGCTGTACGACCTCGTGCAGTTGGCACTGCTCGGCGCCGGTTTCGCGCTGTTCGCGTACTTCGTCTACGCGTGGAACAGCAAGGACGAGGTGTCGGTCCGCTACCGGCCGTCGGCCCTGGCCGGGTTGTGCCTCGCCGGTGTGGCGGCGCTGGCCTACCTCATCCTCTACCTGGACTGGGACAGCGGCTTCCGCCTCGAGGGCGGGGTGTACGTGCCGAACGAGGAGGCACGGACGTCGGAGGCGACGCGCTACATCGACTGGTCGGTGACGGTTCCCCTGCTCACCGTGGAACTGCTCGCCGTCTGCTCGGTGGCGGGCGCGAAGGCGCGGACCCTGCGCTTCACCACCATGGCCGCGGCCTTCCTGATGATCGTCACCGGGTACCTGGGCTCCCAGGTGCTGGCCGAGGGGCGCGACCGGACGGCGCTGGTCGTCTGGGGACTGATCAGCACCGTCTTCTTCGTCTACCTGTACGTCGCGCTGATCGGTGCCGTCCGGGTGTCGCTGCCCACCATGGGGCGCGAGGCCGCTCTGAGCCTCCGGAACGCGGCGATCGTGCTGCTCGGCAGCTTCGGCATCTACCCGCTCGTGTACGCCGTCCCCGTCTTCGCCGACGTGACCCCGGCCTGGTTCACCACGATGCAACTGGCCTACTCCGCCAACGACGTCGTGGCGAAGGTCGGCTTCGGTGTCCTGGTCCACAAGGTCGCCAAGCTGCGCACCGCCGAGGACGTGGCCGCCGGCATCGACACCCACCCCGAGCCCGTCTGGTCCAGCCACGTGCACAAGAGCGACGCCGTCCAGCCCCGGATCCGAGGGGTGGCGTCGGGCGCTGCCGTGCCGGCGGCACCGAGATGAGGGTCAGACGGGCTCGCGCCGCATCGGCACGTGCGGGATGCCGTCCTCGATGTAACCCGGGCCGCTGCGCCGGAAGCCGAATCGCTCGTACCACCCCTCCAGGTGTGCCTGCGCGCCCAGCGTGATCGGGAATCCCTCGCACAGGGCGATGCCCTCGGCCATCAGCCGCGCCGCCAGACCCCGACCGCGGAAGGCGGCCGCGGTCGCGACCCGCCCGATGGCCCGGGTCGGCCCGTCGTCGAGGACCCGGATGGTCGCGGCCGGCACGCCGCCGGATTCCAGCCACAGGTGCACCGTGCCCGGTTCGGTGTCGCGGCCGTCCAGCTCGGGATAGGGGCACTCCTGTTCGACGACGAACACGTCGACCCGTAGCCGGCAGAGGGCGTACACCTCGAACGGCGTCAGCTCGGCGAAGTGGGCCCGGCGGGGCAGGAGGGAGTCGACGGCGGTGCTGGAGCTCATGCTGGAGTTGTAGCCCACCCCGGTGCGCGCCCGGTCGTCGGCGTGCGCTCAGTCGTCAGGCCGGTCCAGCGTGTTGCGGGCGCGCTGCCAGAAGGGCGCGAGCATCCACCACCACACGAGCAGGGCGGCCACCACCCCGGCCGCGAGCCACGCCTGCGCCCGCCCACGCCGATCCCACGCGAACGGATGACCGGTGGACATGACGATCAGTCGACCGGCGACGTGCCGGCGCCGGGCATCAGAGCCCCAGTGCCTCCTTCGCCTGATCCACGAGCTGGTAGTGCCCGACCGCCCAGAAGGCGAGTCCGGCGGCGGCGAGGCCACCGAGGGTGACAGCGGCGGAGGACACCGGGTGCTGCCTGGCGTGCCGCCAGGTCTCCTGTGCCTTGCGCCGGAACGTGGCGAAGATGCGGGCGGCCCACAGGAACTCGCTCGACCAGATCCAGAGGCCGATCAGGATCGGCGGGATGGTGAGCGGACCAGGCAGGGCGGTGAGTGCGATGCCCAGCATCACGAACAGCAGCCCGACCACGAAGACGGCGATGCGATAGGGCACCACCAGGCCGGGGGTGTCGTGGATGCGCGCCCGCCACGAACCCGGCTGGGCCGGCCGCGGCTGGCCGAGCCCGTCGGTGCAGTCCGGGCAGCGGGTGGCGCCGGGGGTCTTCCCACGGGGTGCGTGGGAGGCAGCAGCGGTCTCGGTCATGGTCGGCAACCCTCGTCGGCGGGGAGCGGGTCAGGCGGCGGCCGTGCCCGCCGCCACCTCGGAGGGGCGCTGCTGCTCGCCGGCGTAGGAGCTGACCGCGACAAGGGCACCGGTGAGGGCCGGGATCACCCACTGCAGGGTGTCCAGCTGCTGCTGCGCGGCCGCGACGTCGGCCTGCAGGGCCTGCGTGCGCTTGCTGGGCCTGGTGCCGCGCTTGGACGGCGGGTTGCCGGCGGCCGACACACGCTGGCCGAGGACCCGGCTGTAGGCGGTGGCGCCGAGAGCCCCGGCGGTCAGCAATGTCTTGAGCAGGGACATCGAGGCGACCCCCTCCTGCTGGGCCATGCGCGCCCTGTTGGCACGCAGCTGGCCGATGCTGCCGAGCAGGTGGGCGCCGATGGCGACGGCGTTGACCGGCGTCCAGCGGTCCCAGCCGGCGTTGGCCACGCGGCCGGTGGCCGAGTCGCTCCCGGCCTCGCCGGCAGCGGCGTTGAGGGCTACGGCATTGGCCAGCGTGCCGCCGAACCAGGCGGACAGGCCGACATCGTGCAGGGTGCGGGACAGGGTGTTGCGCGCCATGGCGAGCTCCTAGACCGGGAGGTTGGTGTGAGCCTCCTTACCCCGGTCGTCCGCCGTCATGCCGGTTGTGCGCAATGCAAACCATGCGTCGCTCAGGTGCCGTAGCGCAGGGCGGCCCGCTCCCGCGCCTTGGCCGCTTCCACCTCGCGGTCCTTGGGTGCTGCCGTGGTGACGAGGGAATCGAGCAGGCGGACCGAGGCCGCGGCGACCTCGGCGACGGCCCGGTCGAAGGCCTCGGCGTTGGCCCGGGACGGCTTCGTCGTGCCGCTGATCTTGCGTACGTACTGCAGGGCCGCGGCCTGGATCTCGTCGTCGGTCGCCGGTGGCTCGAAGTTCGAGAGCGGACGGATGTTCCGGCACATGGCGCCGAGCGTAGGTGCGTACCGGCGGGCACGAAATGGCCCCGTCCAGGGCACCGCCCCGAGGGTGCGAGGGGTGGGGAGGACGGGGTCCTTTCTCAGGCGCCGAAGCCGGCCCGGTCGACCTTGCGGTGGTAGCGCTCGCCGACCTTGCCGCCGACGAGCGCCCCCAGCAGCGTGACCAGCAGGATGGCCACCAGCGTGACGATCCCGGCGGTGGTGGCGGTGCCCTCGTCGACCGGGATGCGCGGCAGGTTCAGCTGCTGCAGCACGTTGTACTGCGCGCCCAGGAGCGCCCCGGCCGCGGCCAGGAGCAGGACCACGAGCAGGCCGATCAGCCACACGGCCACGCCCTGGCGGGCACCGTCGAACCGGGCCATCCGCCCGGCCACGTACCCACCGGCCAGGTAGGCCAGGAAGAGGACGACCAGGACGGCGATGCCGCCCCCGATGCCCAGGGTCTCCACCTGCTGGGCGGCCTCGTCGGCGGTGTCGACCCCCTGGGCGAGACCGAGAGCGACCCCGGCCGCCGACAGCAGCGCCACCAGCAGGACCGCCAGACCGTTGGCCGAGAGCCAGCCGAAGAAGGCCGCCCCCCACTTGATCCCGCCGAACACCGCGCGCTGGGCGGCCACCGCATCGCGGGCCGTGCCGAGCGTCACCGTCGCATCCTCGGTGCGGCTCGGTGCCGCCGGTCCGGGGTGGGGCAGGTGCGGGGTGGTGTCGTGCCGGGTGCCGTCGTGCTGGCTGCCGTCGTGCCGGGTGTGGTCCTGCCGGGTGCGGTCGTTGCCGGCCATCATGGGTCTCCTTCGTGCCGGTGGGCTGAGTCGATCCCCTGCCATCCGGGCCCGGCTTGCCGGCGGGGTACCGGGGGCAAACGGCGGGGGAGCGCGGCCGCCCGTCCGGGTGACCGCGACCACCTGAACGAGGGACGCCGATGACCGTGCTGCTCGTCGATGCCGCCAACGTCGTCGGCGCGCGCCCGGACGGCTGGTGGCGCGACCGCGCCGGCGCGGCCACCCGCCTGCTGGGCCGCCTCGCCGGGCTGCCCGGCCGCTCGCTCCCGGGGCCGGACGGCGGGGTCGTGGTCTGCGACGAGGTGGTGGCCGTGGTCGAGGGTCAGGCGCGGGACGTGACCGCACCCGTCGGCGTCCGGGTCGAGCGCGCGATCGGCAGCGGGGACGACGCCCTCGCCGCCTGCGCGGCCCGGCTGACGGCCGACGGGACCCGGCTGCTGGTCGTCACCGCGGACCGTGGTCTCCGCGCCCGGTTGCCGCCGGCGACCCCGGTGGCCGGGCCGGGCTGGCTGTGGCGGCTGCTCGACGAGATCGGTTGTGCACCACCCGCATGAGGGCGTCGGCGCCCGGGTAGCGGGACGGGGATGCCGAGCGGACGCACGTGGGTGGACCGCCCTCCCCCTTCCGCCCCGAGGAGCTGAGTCCGTGCCCACACCCACTGATCCCGCGAGCCCGCAGACGGTGCTCATCACCGGCGCCTCGAGCGGCATCGGCCGTGCCACGGCGCAGCAGCTGGCCGGCCGGGGCTCCCGGCTGGTACTGGTCGCCCGCGGGCGGGAGCCCTTGGCGGAGGCCGCCGCCGAGGCGCTGGCCGCCGGGGCGCAGGCCGTGCTCGTCCGGCCGGCGGACGTCACCGACGAGGACGCGATCCAGGCGGCCGTCGACGACGCCGTCGCCGAGTTCGGCCGCCTCGACGTCGTCGTCCACGCAGCCCAGGTGATGGCCTACGGCCGCATCGAGGACGTGCCGCGTGAGGTCTACGAGCAGGTCGTCGACGTCGCGGTGCACGGCACCGCAACGGTGGCCCGCGTCGTCCTGCCCGTGTTCCGCAAGCAGGGCGCCGGTCATCTGGTCGTCGTCAACTCGCTGCTCGGCAGCATCGCCGCGCCCCTGATGGGCAGCTACGTGACGGCGAAGTGGGGGCAGCTCGGGCTCGTCCGGGTGCTGCAGCAGGAGACCCGGGACGAGCCGGGCATCTCCGTGTCCGCGGTGCAGCCCGGGGGCGTCGACACCCCGATCTACTTCCAGGGCGCGACGTGGGCGGGGAGCACCGGCCGGCCCCCGCCGCCGGTGTACTCGCCGCAGCGGGTCGCCCGCGCGGTCCTGTCCACGCTGGACCGGCCGCGGCGGATCGTGCAGGCCGGGCTGTTCAACTCACTGTTCACCGCCGGCTTCCGGCTCGTGCCGGGCGTGTTCGACACCCTGGTCGGGCCGCTGCTGCAGCGCATGGCGATGGCGAACGACGACGTCCCGCCGACCGAGGGGAACGTCTTCGAGTCCAAGCCGGCGGGCAACGCCACCGAGGGGCGCTGGCGCAGCATCTGAGCCTGGCGCGGTCGACCCGGCTACGGCAGCGTGTGGTGACTCTCACGCGCCGATCGGGCGGGTGAGGCGGCGAGGGCCGCGAACCGCTGTCACCGTGGAGATCGGGTGCCCGAGCTCGTGGCTCCGCCCCCGTTCCCGTGGCCACCTCTCGAAGACGCGAGTGGCCGGCGTCTTCCCTGAGAGGTCTCCCGTGCCCGCCCTTTCCCTGCTTCCGCGCGCCCGCGTGCCGGTCCCCGGTCTCGCCCGGTCCGCCGGCACCCGCGTCCCCCCGCCGTCCGTCGCCCGCCTCCGTGCCGCCGTCACCGTGCTCTTCGTCCTCGACGGCGCCGTCTTCGGCAGTTGGGCCGCGCGCGTCCCCGACGTCGCCGCCCGTGTGGGTGCCGGCCATAGCACGCTCGGGATCGCGCTGCTCTCCCTGTCCCTCGGTGCCCTCGTCTGCATGCGCTTCACCGGCGCCTGGTGCGTCCGGTTCGGCGCCGGGCCGGTGAGCGCCGTCGCCGCGGTCGCGGTGTCGGCGGCCGCCGTCCTGCCGGGGCTGGTGTACTCCGTCCCGGCGCTGTGCGTCGCGCTCTTCGTCTTCGGCGCCGCGACCGGCATGGTGAACGTCGCGGCCAACTCCGTCGGGGTGCAGGTGGAGGCCGCCGTCGGCCGGCCGATCCTGTCCGGGCTGCACGCCGGCTTCAGCTTCGGCGGGCTCGGTGGCGCGCTGCTCGGCGGTGCCGCCTCCTCCGTGCTCGGCGTGGGCGCGCACCTGACGCTCGTCGCCGCGGCGGGGTTGTTCGCCAGCGCCTGGGCGCTGCCGGCCCTCCTCGCCGCGGGGCGCGGGACCGAGGCCGCGGAGCCGCACGCGCCGCCCGGTGGCGTGCACCGACGGCCGACCGCCGTCCTGGTCGTGCTCGGCGTGATCGCGGGTTGTACGGCGTTCGGCGAGGGGGCCCTGACCGACTGGGGTGCCCTGCTGCTGCGTGAGCAGCTCGGCGCGCCGGCCACCGTAGCCGCCGCGGGATACGCCGGCTTCTCCCTCGCCATGGCCTGCGGCCGACTGGCAGGCGGACGGCTGGTGCTCGCCCTGGGGGAGCGGCAGCTGCTCGTGGGCGGTGCGGTGCTGGCGGCGACCGGCGCCGTCGCCGCAGTGACGACCAGCTCCCTGGCCGTCGCCCTCGGCGGCTTCGTGGCCGTCGGCCTGGGGCTGGCCAACGTGTTCCCGCTGGCGATCGCCCGCGCCGGTCTGCTCGGGGGTGCGCGCGGCATCGCACTGTCCACCACGGTGGGCTACACGGGCCTCCTCGGTGGGCCACCCGCGATCGGCTTCCTGGCCGAGTCCGCCGGCCTCCCCGCCGCGGTCGGCTCGGTCGCGGTCCTGGCGCTCGTCGCCGCCGTGCTCGTGCTGACCGTCTCCGGCGAGCGGGTCCGGATGCCGCAGCCCCGCGCCCTGCTCGACCGGGCCGTCGCTACCGTCAGCGGACGGCTGCAGCCGGTGGTGTCCGGCTTCGGGCACGGCACCGGTGTCTACGTGCGGGATCTCCGGTCACTCTTTCCCGACGAGCGGCCCGCCGATCGCACCCGCGTCCCGAACGTCCGCGCCCTGGAACTCCAGGACGCCACGCAGTCGGGGTAGGCCGAGACCCCGACGACGAGGGCCCCGCGCTCCCGTCCGACGCCGGCTGAGCGGCGGACGCGTGCACGGGGCCCTCGACGATCGAACGGTCCGGCAGGGTCAGGACGTGCGGTCCCCGTCGTCGGCGTGCCGTTCCACCGAGACCGAGTCGGTGAGCCCGTGGTGGTGGTGGGCCTCCTCGATCTCGTGCACCGCGTCGGCGAGCACCGGTACTGCCGCCTTGCGCGGCAGGAACCGGCGGACGAGCGGCCACAGCAGGACCAGCGCCACGATGACGTACACGATCACGGTCAACGGGGTGACCAGCCCGCTGAGCTGACCGTTGCTGATCTGCAGCGCCTGGCGCAGCTCCTCCTCGGCGAACGGCCCCAGGATCACGCCGATGATCGCCGGCAGGATCGGCAGGCCGTACCGGCGCATCATGAACCCCAGCGCCCCGATCGCCAGCAGGAGGAGGAGGTCGAACGGCGAGGCGTTGGCTGCGTAGGCGCCGAGGCTGGAGAAGAACAGGATTCCCGCGTAGAGGTACGAGCGCGGGATCCGCAGCAGGCGCGCCCAGACCGGTGCCAGCGGCAGGTTGAGCACCAGCAGGGCGGTGTTGCCGATGAACAGGCTGGCGATGAGACCCCAGACCAGCACGGGCTCGGTCTCGAACAGCCGGGGCCCGGGCTCGATGCCGTAGCTCTGGATGGCCGCGAGCATGACCGCCGCCGTCGCCGTGACCGGGATGCCGAGGGTCAGCAGCGGGACCAGGCCGCCGGCTGCGGAGGCGTTGTTGGTCGCCTCCGGACCGGCCACGCCCTCGATGGCGCCCTCTCCGAACTCCTCGGGGTGCTTGGAGAGCCGCTTCTCGCTGACGTAGGAGAGGAACGTCGGGATCTCCGCGCCGCCGGCGGGCACGGCACCGAAGGGGAAGCCGATGGCGGTACCGCGCAGCCAGGGCTTCCAGGACCGCCGGAAGTCCTGCCGGCTCATCCGCGGGTTGCCGACCGGGATCACGTCGATCGGACGCCGGCGCAGGTGAGCCGCCGTCCACAGCGCCTCCCCGACGGCGAACAGACCGACCGCCACGACGACGACGTCGATGCCGTCGGCCAGCTCCGGGATGCCGAAGGTGAGCCGCTGCTGACCGGAGGTCGGGTCGATGCCGATCAGGCCGATGGTCAGGCCCAGGCCCAGCGCGGCCAGGCCACGGAGCCGGGAGCTGCCGAGGACCGACGTCACGGCGATGAAGGCCAGCACCATGATCGCGAAGGTGTCCGCGGGGGAGACCTCCACGGCCAGGTCGGCGACCGTGGGTGCCACGAGCGCCAGCAGGAGGGTGGCGATGGTCCCGGCGACGAAGGACCCGATCGCCGCGGTGGCCAGCGCCTGGGCTGCGCGCCCGCTCCTGGCCATCTTGTTGCCCTCGATGGCGGTCACCACCGACGCGCTCTCGCCGGGGGTGTTCAGCAGGATCGACGTCGTGGATCCGCCGTACATCCCGCCGTAGTAGATGCCGGCGAACATGATGAGCGCCGTCTCCACCTCCAGGCCCCGCGTCAGGGGCAGCAGCAGGGCCACCGTCATGGCGGGGCCGATGCCGGGGAGCACGCCGATCGCGGTGCCGAGGAGCACGCCGAGCAGTACGTAGAAGAGGTTCGTCGGCGTCAGCGCGGTGGCGAAACCGCCCATGAGCTCGTTCAGTGCGTCCATCAGAGGATCCCCCTCAGGATGCCCACGGGCAGGCTGATGCCGAGGCCGAGGACGAACAGGTACCAGGAGCCGACGGACAGGACGACGGCGATGGCGGCATCCCGGACGTAGTGCCGGCTGCCCAGCGCGAAGGCCGACCCCCAGAAGAGGATGGCGCCGGAGACGGGCCACCCGAGCGGCTCGATCAGCAGGGCGTTGGCGATGAACGCCGCCGCCAGCATCGCGATCGTGCGCCAGTCGCTGCGGCCGGTCAGCTCGATGTCCTCGCCGCCCTCCGGCTCACCACGGCCCCCGCGCCACACGTCGACGGCGAGGAATCCCGCGACGACGACGAGCAGCGAGCCGACCACCACGGGGACAGCGGCAGGCCCGACCGGACCGCGTGCGATCCGGCTCTCGGGCAGGAGCAGCGCCTGCACGATGACGAGGACACCGAGCGCCCCGAGGAACAGGGCCACGCCGAGCTCGGAGCGGCCCTGCTCCTCGGTGCTGCCGGGGGCGGCCGAGCTCACGCCAGCCCCAGCTCGCTCATGACGGACTGGACGCGGTCGCTCTCGTCGGCCAGGAACTGGGAGAACTCGTCACCGGTGACGAAGGCGTCGGTCCAGCCCTGGTCCTGGAGGACCTGCTGCCAGGCCTCGCTGTCGTGCATCTCGGTGATCGCGTCGACGAAGCGCTGCGTCTCCTCCTCGGAGATGCCGGGAGGGGCCACGATGCCGCGCCAGTTGCTGAAGACCAGGTCCACGCCCTCGTCGGCCAGCGTCGGCGCGTCCACCCCCTCCACGGGCTCGTCGGTGGTCACCGCGAGGATGCGGACGTCACCGGCGGCGGCCGACTCCTCCACCTCGCCCACGCCGGTCGCCGCGAACGCCACGTCGCCACCGAGGATGCCGGCCAGCAGCTCGCCGCCGCCGTCGTAGGCCACGTAGTTGACGGTCGCCGGGTCCACGCCGACCTCCTGGGCCAGGAGCATCGGGGTCAGGTGATCCGGGCCGCCCGGGTTGGACGCGCCGCCGACCGGGGTGTTGCCGGGGTCGGCCTTCCACGCCTGGACGAGGTCGTCGATCGACTGGAACGGGGAGTCGCCGGGGACGACGATCGCCTCGGCCTCCTCGATGAGCTTGGCGATCGGCGTGGTCTCGTCGAGGGTGGCCTCGGACTGGTTGCTGAACTGGGCGCCGACGACGCCGAGGCCCATCTGCATGAGCATCTCGGCGTTCCCCTCCTCGTTGACGAGGCGCTGGAGGCCGACGGTGCCGCCGGCACCCTCGAGGTTGAACACCTCGATGCCCGAGGCGAGCTCCTCGTCCTCCAGCACCTGGGCGACGGCCCGGCCGGTGGTGTCGTACCCGCTGCCGGGGGAGTTGGGGACCATGAGCCGCAGCCCGCTGATCGCGCCCTCCTCGCCGCCGCCTGCTGCCGAGCCGCCCTCGGCCGTCGTACCGCAGCCGGTGAGCACGAGTCCGGCGGCGACGGCGCCGACGGTGAGCCTCCGCAGGGAAGCAGTGCGCATCTGGTTCCTCCTGTGTGTCCGGCGGGTTCCCGCCGGTTGAAGGAACGATGGACACCGCGGGGGGCCGTGTCACCCTTGAGTGCGCAATGAGCTTTGTGGTCGTTGTGTCCACGGTCCGGTCCCGCCGACGGCCGTGGTCAGCTGGACGCCGGATACCGATCCCGAGCCCCCGTCAGGAGTGACCGTGAGCAGGCGGCTGTCGCTGGCCGGCCAGCTGCTGGCCCTCCAGGTGGTCATCATCTGCGTGGTCCTCGTCGGCGTGGCCGCCGTGACGGTCGCGCAGTCGACCGAGCGGGCGGAGGAGGAGGAGGGCCGGCGGGCTCTCGCGGTGGCCGAGACGCTGGCCAACGCCCGGGCGACCCGGGAGGCGCTGGCGGAGGACGAGGTGGAGTACGTCCGGGTGGCCGCCGAGAACCTGCGCAGCGCGTCGTTCTCGGAGTCGGTGGTGGTGGCCCGCCCCGACCGGACGGTCGTCGCGACCGCGGACCCGGCCCAGATGGGGGAGCGACTCGACCTCGGGAACTCCGACGTGCTGACGGGGCGGTCCTGGGTCGGCGACGTGGAGTCCCACGGCCGTCGCGCCGCGATCGCGATGGCTCCGGTCTACGCCCCCCGCGGCAACGCCCTGGTCGGCCTCGTGGCGGTGCGGCGGTCCTTTCCGGGCGTCCTCGACGGGCTCGCCGCAGCCTTGCCCAATCTGCTCACCTACCTCGGGCTGGCCAGCGCCATCGGCATCGGCGGCTCGCTGCTGGTGGCCCGGCGGGTGAAGCGGCAGACCCTCGGGCTGGAACCCCCCGAGATCGCCGGCCTGGTGGAGCACCGGGACGCGATGCTGCACGGCATCCGTGAAGGTGTGGTGGGGCTGGACCTGCGGGGCCGGGTGACCCTGGTCAACGACGAGGCGATCCGGCTGCTGCGCATCCCGGGGGACGCCCTCGGCCGGACCCTGGCCGATCTCGGGGTGGGGGACGAGCTGCTCGACGCACTGCTCTCGGCGGAGGTCGAGCGCGACCGGCCGGTGGCGAGCGCCGGGCGCGTGCTGGTGCTCAACCGGCTGCCCATCTCCAGCCGCGGCAGGCGGATCGGGTCGGTCACGACACTGCGCGACCGCACCGAGCTCCTGGAGCTGCGCCGCGAGCTGGACCTCACCCGGCACGTCACCGACACCCTGCGGGCCCAGGCGCACGAGTTCGACAACCGGCTGCACACGATCGCGGGCCTCATCGAGCTGGGGGAGGGGGAGGAGGCCGTGCGCTTCGTGCACCGGGTGAGCTCCAGCCGGTCGGAGTTCAGCGGGACCGTGACCGGGGCGGTGCGCGACCCCGCCATCGCCGCCCTGCTGATCGCCAAGGCCAGCCAGGCGGCCGAGCTGGGCGTCGACCTGCGGATCGCCCCCGACTCCGCCCTGCCGGTCCTGAGCGACGGGCTCAGCGCCGACGTCGCCACCGTCGTCGGCAACCTGGTGGACAACGCCATGGACGCGGCCGGCACGGCTCCCGAGCGCTGGGTCGAGGTCGGACTCGGCCTGGTCGACGGCGAGGTCGACGTCGTCGTCCGGGACTCCGGCCCGGGCGTTCCGCCCGGCATGGAGCGCGAGATCTTCCGGCGGGGGGTCTCGACCAAGGACGGTCCCGGATCGGGGGAGCGGGGCATCGGGCTGTCGCTGGTGCACCTGGTGTGCACCCGCCGGGGTGGGGACGTGACGGCCACCTCGGTGGGCGGCTCCACCTTCACCGCCCGTCTCCCGGCCGACTCCAGGACGGTCGACGGCGCCCTGGTGGACGCATGATCGGCGTCCTCATCGTCGACGACGACTTCATGGTCGCCAAGGTGCACGCCGGGTTCGTGCGGGCCCTCGACGGCTTCGACGTCGTGGGCACCGCGTCCACCGGTGCACAGGCCCTGGAGGAGATCGAGCGGTTGCGTCCGGACCTCGTGCTGCTCGACGTCTACCTGCCCGACATGACCGGGCTGGAGATCCTGCGGCGCCTGCGCGCGTCCGGCTCGGAGGTCGACGTCATCGTCATCAGCGCTGCCCGGGACGTCGACAGCATCCGCAGCGCGCTGCACGGCGGTGTCCTGCACTACCTGGTCAAGCCGTTCGACCGGCAGACGTTCGAGACCCGGCTGCGGGACTACGCCGCGCTCCGCGAGAACCTCGGTGAGCTCGGCGAGGCCGGCCAGATCGACGTCGACCGGGTGTTCGGGTTCTCCCGCGGGACCGTCGCGGCGCCCGCACCGACCCCCAAGGGGATCGCTCCGGAGACGCTGCAGCTGGTGCGCGGGGCCCTTGCGGCCGCCGGGTCCGACGGACTGTCGGCCACCGAGTGCAGCGAGCGCACCGGCCTGGCGCGGGTCAGCGCCCGGCGCTACCTGGAGCAGATGGTCACGCAGCAGGAGGCCGACGTCCGCCAGAGGTACGGCACCGCCGGGCGGCCGGAGCGCCGCTTCACGATCCGCGGTCAGCGGCGTCCCGGCTGAGGAGCCGTTCCGGCGGCGTCCGGGCGGCCGCCGTGCACGCAACGACCGAAACGTCCGTTAGGGCCGTAATGCTGACGTGCTGGGCAGGGTCGGAGAAGCTGCCCGCATGACCATCGTCGTGGGCTACGTCCCCACCCCCGAGGGCGAGGCCGCGCTGGCCGCCGGCATCCGCGAGGCCGGTCTCCGCGAGGAGCCGCTGCACGTCGTCAACACCTCCCGCGGCGACTCGCTGGTGGACAACCGGTTCGCCTCGGAGGACGCCCTCGAGGCGGTGCGGACCCGGCTGGAGGAGTCCGGTGTCGTGTTCGAGATCGACCAGCAGGTGGGCGGGCACGAGGCCTCCGAGGAGCTCGTCCGGACCGCTGACCGGATCAAGGCGAGCATGATCGTCATCGGACTGCGCCGTCGCAGCGCCACCGGCAAGCTCATCACTGGCAGCCAGGCGCAGCGGATCCTGCTCGACGCGCACTGCCCGGTGCTGGCGGTGAAGGCCTCCTACTGACGCATCAGTCGAGGAGGTCGAGGCCGTCTCCGGGCCCGGAGGCGAGGTTGCGGAAGATCGTCCGCAGGCTCTCCGCGAGGTGCTCGGTGATCGCGGCCGCCGCCTCGTCGGGATCCCCGGCCAGCAGCGCGTCGCACATGCGCAGGTGCTCGCTGACCGAGACCTCCACGCGCCGGGGGTCGACGTGGGAGAGGTTGCGCAGCCGGGCGGTGTGCGGCCGCAGCTCGGCGATGGTCCGCCGGAGGTGCTCGTTGCGGGTCGCACCGATGATGGCCCAGTCGAACCGGTCGGCCAGCTCGTAGAACGCCCGGGAGCGGGCCTGCGAGGGCGCCCGGCGCACGACGCGGGTGAACTCGGTCCGCATCGAGGCGAACGCGCGGCGCAGCTCCGGATCGGCGGCCGCGGCCTCGGTCGCCTGGCGCATCGCGGCCGGCTCGAGCAGCGACCGGAAGTCGAACAGGTCGCGCACGCTCCGCAGGGACACCCGCGACACCCGGGCTCCCTGCCGTGGCACCAGGTCGACCAGACCCTCGGCCGCCAGCCGGCGCAGCGCCTCCCGGACCGGCGTGCGGGACGCGCCGGTGCGCTCGACCAGCGCGAGCTCCGACAGCGGTGTGCCGGGCGCCAGCTCACCGAGCTCGATCTCCTCCTTGATCTGCCGGTGGACCAGGTCGGCCTTGCTGACGTCGGGTACGGCCCCTTCGGCGGTGGTCATCGAGCACCCTCCGCAGGGAACGGCACGCCGGCCTCGGCACCCAGGGCGCGGAGGTCGGCCAGCGACTGCTCGGCCAGGACGACGCCGCCGGCGGCGCGGTTCGCCGCCTCGGCCCGGTCCTCCACCTCACCGGGGTAGAAGACCTCGTCGAAGCCCCGGGCGAGGGGGACGGTCTTGACCTCGTCGATCAGCTGGCGCACCCGCGCCTCGTACCCGGCGCGGTCACCGAAGGCGTCGGGGTCGAGGGCGAGGAAGAGGTGACCGCAGCCGCTGGGCCGGTCGGCCTCGTAGGGGCCGCCGACCCCGGTGCCCACGGAGCTGCCGGTCAGGGCGCCGGAGAGCACGTCCATCAGGAACGTGATGGCGTAGCCCTTGTGGCCGGCCATCGGCAGGATCACGCCGAGCACTCCTTCCGCCGGGTCCGTCGTCGGTGCGCCGTCCGCCGTGAGCGCCCACGTCTCCGGGATCGGCTCGCCGCGGTTCTTGGCGAGATAGATCTTGCCCCGCGCCACCGCGGTGTTGGCGATGTCGACGGTGACGACCCGGCCGTCGGGGCCGGGCGCGGAGATCGACCACGGGTTGGTGCCCAGCCGCTTCTCCCGGCCGCCCCAGGGGGCCATGGCCGGACTGGCGTTGGTGGTGAGGACGGCGACGCACCCGTCGCGGGCCGCCCGGCGGGTGAAGTACATGGCCGTGCCGAAGTGATTGGAGTTGCGCACGCCCACGACGCCGACGCCGTGGGTCCGCGCCCGCTCGACCGCCAACAGGCGGGCGCGCTCGGTGAGCACCTGCCCGACGCCGTCACGGCCGTCGAGCAGCACCAGGGGACCGGTGTCGGACAGGACCGCCGGATCGGTGACCGCCCGCATCGCGCCGGAACGCAGGCGGGCGGCGTACCAGGGCAGCCGCAGGAACCCGTGCGACTGGTGGCCCCACAGGTCGGCCTGGACGAGGCTGTCCGCGACCAGGGCGCCGTCATCTTCGGGGATGCCCAGGGAGACGAGGACGCGCGTCCCGAATTCCCGGAGGGTGTCCGGCGCGATCCGTGCTTCCGTCATGGCTGCCCCTTGCGCTCTGCTGTACTCAGTGCTGTATACAGTAAGGCATACAGCGATCGACGAGAAGCGGAGGACGGCGAATGTTCAGCCTGGTGGTCCAGGTCGAGGTGCACCCCGGCCGGCGGGAGGAGTTCGTCGCCGGTATCGCCGCCAATGCGGAAGCGTCCGTCCGGGACGAGCCGGGGTGCCTGCGCTTCGACGTCTCCGCGGTCGCGACCGATTCGAACCGCTTCTTCCTGTACGAGCTGTACACCGACGCCGAGGCCTTCGCCGCGCACAAGGCGTCCCCGCACTTCGCCCGGTGGCGCGAGATCGCCGAGCGGGTGCTCGTCCCCGGCTCCCAGGTCAACACCGCTGGCGAGCTGCTCACCACCCACGCCTCCGAGGAGTCCGCATGAGTTCCCAGCCGGTCCCGCCGTCGATGGTCCTGCGCCCGGAGGAGATCGAGCGCTTCGATCGCGGCAACGGCGTCGTCACGATCCCGTTCGTCGGGAAGTGGAACTGCGAGGGGAACGAGGTCACCACCGGCATGACGGTCTTCTCGCCCGGCACCGGCATCCCGCTGCACTCGCACAACGTCGAGGAATCGGTGCTCGTCTACGAGGGCGAGGCCACCGCGGTCATCGGGAACGAGGAGTTCGACCTCGTCGCCGGTCAGGCGACCTGGGTGCCGGCCGGCGTTCCGCACTGCTTCCGGAACCGCGGCGAGGGCTCCATGACCATCTACTGGGTCTACGGCGGACGGAACGTCACGCGCACCATCACGGCGACGGGGGAGACCTTCGAGCACCTGTCCGAGGCCGACCGTGGCGCTGTTCCCGCCGTGCCGTCCTCAGGGGAGCCGGCATGAGCGCCCTCGTCACCTCCAACCCCGCGACCGGCGAGCCGCTGGCCGAGTACGCCACGTTCACCGACGCCGACGTCGATGCCGCACTGGACCGCGCCGCCGAGGCGCAGCAGGAGTGGGCAGCACGGCCGATCGGGGAGCGCGCCGTCGTGCTCCGCCGGGTGGCCGCGATCCTCCGGGACGAGATCGACGACCTGGCCCTGCTGATGACCCGGGAGATGGGCAAGCCGCTCGTCGAGGCGCGGGCCGAGGTGGAGAAGTGCGCGACCACCTGCGACTTCTACGCCGACAACGCCGCCGCGTTCCTCGCCGACGAGTCGGTGGTGACCTCCGCCGACCGCAGCTGGATCTCCTACGAGCCGGTCGGCGTCGTGCTCGCCGTCATGCCGTGGAACTTCCCGCTGTGGCAGGTGCTGCGCTTCGCCGCTCCGGCGCTGATGGCCGGCAACGGCGCGCTGCTCAAGCACTCGCCGAACACGACCGGCTGCGCGCTGGCGGTCCAGCGGGTCGTCACCGCGGCGGGGGCGCCGGATGGCCTGTTCGGCGCGCTCGTCGTCGCGGAGGCCGACGTCCCCACCGTCACCCGGCGGCTGATCGGCGACCCGCGGGTCGGCGCGGTCACCATCACCGGCAGTGAGCGGGCCGGCCGGGCGGTCGGCGTCGCCGCCGGGGACGCGATCAAGAAGTCGGTGCTCGAGCTGGGCGGCTCCGACGCGTTCGTCGTGCTCGCCGACGCCGACCTGCCGCGGGTGGCGGCGCTGGCGGCGCGCGGGCGGCTGATGAACGCCGGGCAGAGCTGCATCTCGCCGAAGCGGCTGATCGTCGACGCGTCGGTGGCCGAGGAGTTCACCCGGCTGCTCGTGGCCGAGGTCGAGGCCCTCGTCGTCGGCGACCCCGAGGCGCCCGGCACGCACGTCGGGCCGATGGCTCGCGCCGACCTGCGCGACGGCGTGCACCGTCAGGTGGAGGCCTCCGTCGCGGCCGGTGCGCGGCTGCTCGCCGGCGGCCGGCCGCTGCCCGGCCCGGGGTGCTTCTACGCCCCCACCGTGCTCGGCGACGTCGTCCCCGGGGTGCCCGCGTACGACGAGGAGGTCTTCGGCCCGGTCGCCGCGGTCATCGTCGCCCAGGACGAGGACGACGCGGTGCGCATCGCCAACGACACCCGCTTCGGCCTCGGCGCCAGCGTGTGGACGACGGACCCCGAGCGTGGCATCGCCGTCGCCCGCCGGATTCGCTCCGGTGCGGCCTTCGTCAACGCGCTGGTCGCCTCCGACGCGCGGATGCCCTTCGGCGGCACGCGGGCCAGCGGCTACGGCCGCGAGCTGGCCGCGGCGGGGATCCGCGAGTTCGTGAACGTCCGCACCTGGTGGGTCCTGGACCAGCCCGCTGGTTCCGCCCCCGTCAGCGAGTGACCCACCCGAGGAGAGACATGACCACCACCCGCCGCTACCGCCTCGGCGTGATGCTCGGCGACGGCATCGGGCCCGAGATCGTCCCCGCATCCGTGCGGGTCGTCGACGCCGCCCTGGCCGCCGCAGGTGCGGACGCCGTCGACTGGCAGGAGCTGCCCCTCGGCGCCGCGGCCATCGAGGAGCACGGCAGCGCCATCCCCGCCGCCACGATGTCGGCGCTGGCCGAGCTGGACGGCTGGCTGCTCGGGCCGCACGACAGCGCGGCCTACCCCGAGCCGTTCCGATCGCAGCTCAACCCGAGCGGCGCCATCCGCAAGCACTTCGACCTCTACGCGAACATCCGGCCGGCGCGGGGCTTCGAGGGTGGGAAGGCGATCGCGCCGGACACCGACCTGGTGGTCGTCCGGGAGAACACCGAGGGCTTCTACGCCGACCGCAACACCTACGCGGGCACCGGCGAGTTCATGCCGTCACCGGACGTCGCCGTCGCCATGGGGATTTTCACCCGACCGGCCGTCGAGCGGATCGCCCGCGCCGCGTTCGAGCTGGCGCAGCGCCGCCGGAAGAAGGTCACGATCGTGCACAAGGCGAACGTCCTGCAGCTGAGTTCCGGGCTGTTCAAGCGGGTCTGCCTGGAAGTTGCCGAGGGCTACCCCGACGTCGAGGTGGACGACTTCCACATCGACGCGATGACGGTCCACCTGCTGCGCCGGGCGTCGTCCTTCGACGTCGTGGTCGCCGAGAACATGTTCGGGGACATCCTCTCCGACATGGCCGGCGAACTGGCCGGTTCGCTGGGCATCGCGCCGTCGATCAACGCCTCGGACGACCGCTGCATGGCGCAGGCCGCGCACGGGTCCGCTCCGGACATCGCGGGGAAGGATCTGGCCAACCCCGTCGCGATGATCCTGTCGTCGGGGATGCTGCTCGACTGGCTGGGCACTCGGCACGGCGACGAGCGGGCGCTCGACGCCGCCGCGCGGGTCGAGGAGGGCGTCCGCGCGGCCGTGCGGGGTGGGGTCTGCACCCGGGACCTGGGTGGCACGGCCTCCACCGACGAGTTCACCGCCGCGGTGGTCGAGCGCGTCACCCCGGGCTAGGTCCCGCGTCGCCGTCCACGGCGAGGCGCCGGGCCGCCACCCCGACGACTGCGAGCGCGGCGGCGGTGGCCCAGAGCACGCCGGCCGCACCGACCCCGGCAGCCACCAGGCCCACTGTGCTCGGGATGAGCACCTGGCCGAGCCGGTTCCCGGTCAGCCGCAGCGACATGGCACGTCCCCGGAGTCCGGCGGGAGCGACCTCGGCGAGCCACGACATCGTGAGTGGCTGCCCCACCCCGAGGCCCAGACCGAGGAGGACGACGACGACCGCCACGGCGACCGGGGGCATCGGGGCCGCGACCGCGGCCATCGACACCGCCGACAGCGCCACGCTCACGATCATCAGCCGACGCCGACCGATCCAGTGGACCAGGCGCCCGAGGAACAGACGTGAGGACATCGAGGCCACGGCGCGCAGGGTCAGCAGCAGTCCGACGAAGCCCGCAGCCAGGCCGCGGTCCGCGCCGAGGGCGGGCAGGTAGACGACGGTGATGTCCACGGCGGCCAGCACGACGCAGCTGATCAGCAGCGCACGGAGGAGCCCGGGCAGACGCAGCAACGTGCCCATGGCGCCGTGTTCGGCACTGCCGGCCGACCGTTCGCGGGTGGGCATCCGCAAGAACGCGGTGCACGCCAGGAGGACGACGCCCAGCACGGTGGCGGTCACGAAGATGGGCGTGGTGTCGGGCAGTTCGCCCTTGCCGCCGATGAGCGTGATGAGGGCAGGCCCGACGGCCTGCCCGAGCGATGCTGCGAACGTGTAGTAGCCGAAAGCCGTGTCGAACCGGCCGGGCCCGGCCGTGTTGGCGACGGCGGCCTGTTGACCGACGACCGACAGCAGGTGCCCCGTGCCCAGGACCACGCTGCCCAGGACCAGCCCGGCCGCGCCTCCTCGCTCGGTCGCGAAGACCGCACCGGACAGTGCCAGGAGGACCGCGCCGACGAGCATCACCCGTCGCTCACCGAAGCGGTCGGTGGCCTGGCCCGACGGCACGGCCAGCAGCAGGGGCACGACGGCGAACGAGGCGGTGAGCGCACCCAGCCAGGCCGTGGGTACGTCGAGCTCCAGCGCCCGGTAGGCCGACGTGGGTCGGAGGACGAACGTGATGACCTGCGTCAGCGTGGAGTGCAGCAGCAGGACGGCGAGCAGCGTGCGTCCCGGGCCGCTCACCGGGGCTGTTCCGGGTCGCCCAGCCGGTCGAGCGACCGCGCCCCGAGGCTCGTCTCCACGTGCCGGCACATCAGCTCCGCGGCGGTCTTCTCGTCGCCGTCCCGCACCGCTTCGAACAGCAGGCGGTGCTCGGTCGCGCGAGCGTCGCGCTCCTCGTCGCTCCGGCCGGCCTCGAGTCCGTGCCGGCGGTAGCGGTCGCTCTTCACCCAGAGCCCGTCGAGGGTTTCCATCAGCAGGGCGTTGTGCGAGGCGCGGTGGATGGCCGCGTGGAAGCGATGGTGGCTCTCGAGCTGAGGGACCGATGGACGGGCGCTCAGCGCCTCGAGCCCGTCGAGGGCGGCCCGGATGTCGGCGAGGTCGGCCTCCGTCCGGCGCTGCGCGGCCAGGGAGGCGGCCAGCGGGTCGAGGCTCCGCCGCAGCTCCAGCAGGTCTCGGGCCTCGGTGGCATCCAACGGCCGGACGCGGGCGTCCCGGTGGGCGTCGAGCTCCACCAGGCCCTCCTGCTTGAGCCGGCGCAACGCCTCACGAAGAGGAGTGGTGCTGATGCCGATGGTCTGGGCGAGAGCTGCCTGGGGGAGCACTGCGCCCGGCTCGAGGTCGCCGGAGAGGATGAGGTCCCGGACGCGGGTGTAGGCGAGGTCGCTCTTGGTCGCGAAGGCGGGGGGACCGGAAGACGAGGAATCAGGCATGGCGCTCCTTGTGGGGACGGTTATAGGTTATAACGGTCCCGTCGTCGTCCGAGAGCGAGCCCTCGTGAGCACTCCTGCCACCACCGACCTCTGCGACGAGCACCCGGAGATCCAGGTCTGCGAGCCGGTGTTCCAGATCTTCGGCGGCAGCGTCCGGTTCAGCGGACCGATCAGCACGCTCAAGGTCTTCGAGGACAACACGCTGATCAAGCAGGCCCTGGAGAGCCCGGGTGGGGGCCGGGTGCTCGTGGTCGACGGCGGCGGATCGCGGCGCTGCGGCCTGGTCGGCGGGAACCTGGCGGTCTCCGCGGCGACCAATGGCTGGGCCGGCCTGGTCGTGTACGGCTACATCCGGGATGCCGATGAACTCGCCGAGCAGCCGCTGGGCGTGCGGGCCCTGGGGGCGTTCCCGCGCAAGAGTGAGCGCGGGCTGCACTCTGGGCAGGCCGGCCGGTCGGTCGTCTTCGCGGGGGTCACCTTCAGAGAGGGCGCGTGGCTGTGCGCCGACCGGGACGGGATCGTCGTGCTGCCCGAGGCGCCCGTCCAGCGCTGAACCGGTTCCTCCTCCCGGGTCGGCCAGGTCCGGCGTCGCTCGCGCCGCGCGCAGGGTCAGCGGCGGCGCAGGATGCGGGCCAGGCGGTGGGTGCGCCCGGCGACCAGCTCGCCGGGCGCCGCCGGCGCGAGGAGCTCGGTCGAGGGGGCCTCGGTCGCTGCGGCCGCCCGCTCGTGCAGCCGGGCCCGGACGTCGTCGGGGGTGTAGGCGCGGCGCTGCCGCTCGTTGCGGGCCAGTACGACACCACCGGCCGCGACTCCCGCGAGTCCGGCCACTCCCAGCAGCTTCCAGAGGCGCACGGTCCGTAACGTAGCGCCCCGTGCCCGCCCTCTCCCTCGACGCGGCCGTGGAGCTCACCCGCACCGGCGACGTCTGGGTCTTCCGCGGCCCCTCCCTGGCCGACCGCGCCATCCGCGCGCTGACCAACGCACCGGTCAACCACGTCGGCATGGCCGTCGTCGTGGAGGACCTGCCCCCGCTGCTGTGGCACGCCGAACTGGGGAAGTCGCTGCCCGACGCCTGGACCGGGGAGCACCAGCGCGGGGTCCAGTTGCACGACCTGCGCGACGCCGTGCTCACCTGGCGCCGCCGGTACGGCCAGCGGCCCTGGCTGCGGCAGCTGGTCGGGCCCGCGGAGGACGGCGGGGTGACGCCGTCGATGGAGGGCGCCGTCCTGCGCACGATCGCCCGGCTGGACGGGCGGCCCTTCCCGACCACCCGCGCGCTGGTCCGCGGCTGGGTGAACGGCCGGCTCCGCCGGCAGATCGCGGCAGAGACGGTGTTCTGCGCGGAGTTGGTGGCCGCCACCTACACCGCGATGGGACTGCTGCCCGGCGACCGCCCGCTCAACGCCTACGACCCCGGCAGCTTCTGGTCCGGCGACGACCTGGAGCTGCTGCAGGGGGCGCGGCTCGGCCCGGAAATCGCCGTCGACGTCCCGGCCTGAGTCGAGGGGGCCACGGCTACCGGCGCACCCGGTAGGTGGTCTGCACCATGCCGCCGGGGAACGTCTGCGTGCGGACGTGCTCCAGCGGCACGTCGGCCGCCAGCTCGCCGAACGGCGTGTGCCCCGTCCCGATGAGGACCGGCACGCGCGAGAGCGTCAGGTCCGAGATGAGACCGGCCCGCAGGAACGCGTGCACCGTCCGCCCGCCGTCGACGTACACCCGCCGGTACCCGGCCGCCTCGAGCCCGGCCACCGCGTCCTCGAAGGAACCGTGCACCACGATCCGTGGATCGGCGCCGGGCGGAAGCGTCCTGCTCAGCACGTGCACCGGCTTCCCCTGGTAGGCCCACTCGTCCATCGGCGCGATGACGTCGTACGTGCCGCGGCCCATGACCAGCGCGTCGATGCCGGAGACGAACTCCGAGAACCCGAAGTCGCCGCCGGCGCCGTCATCGGGTGCGCCGCCGACCTCACTGTCGCCGGTGAGCCAGGAGAGGTCGCCGTCGAGGCGGGCGATGAACCCGTCGACGCTCATGCCGAGGAACACCGACCCGGTGAAGGAGGACGTCATGGCCGACACCGTGCCGCAGCGGTACGACGATTCACACCCGCGCCGACGCGGCGGTGAGCCGCACCACCGTGTCGCCGGGCTGCTCCACGTCGCTGTCATGGGTGACGCAGACGACGACCCGGTCGGCCAGGGCCGTGCGCAGGTCGGCCAGGAGCGCCGCGGCGGTCGGTGCGTCCAGGTGCGCGGTCGGCTCGTCGAGGAGGACGACGTCCCGGTCGGCCAGCAGCGCGCGGGCCGCGGCGAGGCGACGCCGCTCACCGCCGGACAGGGCCGTGCCGCCGGCGCCCACCTGCGTGTCGAGCCCGGCAGGAAGTGAGGCGAGCAGGGCGCCGAGGCCGGTCGCGGTCAACGCGGCCCGCATCCGGGGCTCGCCGTCGGCCCCGGAGAGCTCACCGCGCGGGGCGGCCAGCGCCAGGTTCGCGCGGATCGTCGAGGCGAAGACGTGCGCCTCCTGCGGCAGCCAGGCGATCCGCGACCGGACGTCGTCCCCGGCGATCCGGGCCGTGTCCACGCCGTCCACGGCGTACGTGCCCGCCCGTGGGCGCAGCGCCGCCATGAGCACGGCGAGGAACGTCGATTTGCCCGAGCCCGAGGGGCCCCGGACCACCAGCCAGCCCTCGCCCGCCCGCGCGGCGGCGTCGAGGCCCCGCAGGACATCGGGGCCGCCCGGCCACCCGGCGGTGAGTCGGTCGACGGCGACCTCGCGCACCGGCACGGGGACGGACAGCGGATCGGCCGGGTCGGCCGGCACGGGGGCGGTGAGGACGGCGTCGATGCGGGCCCGGGCGTCGGCGAGCGCGCCCCGCCGCTGCAACGCGCCGACGAGACCGGCGAGCGGATCGGCGAGCGCCAGCGGCGCGAGGGCGAGGACGGCCACCGCCGGGCCGTCCAGGCCGCTCCGGGCGCCCACCGCCGTAGCCAGGACGGCGGCCAGCCCGGTGCCGAGCACGACCAGGCCGGTGCCGATCGCGGTGGCGCGGGTCCCGGTGCGGGCGGCCGCCGCCTGGCGGTCGGCCAGCCGGTCCAGGTCGCCGGCGACCCGGCCGGCCAGACCGTGGGCCCGCAGATCGGGCGCCCCCGTCAGCACGGTCGTGGTGTCCTGCAGCGCGCCCACCCGGAGCGCGCTCTCGGCACGGGCGGCCCCGGCGTCCACCCGGCGGTGCACCACGAGGAGCAGGGCGAGGGCGAGCCCCAGCACCAGCGCGACCGCGCCGGCGGCGGCCGCGTCGACGAGCGCGAGGGCGGCCACGGTCCCTGCGGTGACCACCCCGGCCACCATGGCCGGCGGCCGCACCCGCACGGTGAGGTCCTGGACCAGCCCGACGTCGCCGACCACGCGGGCCAGTGCCGAGCCCGGGGTCCGGTCGGCCGCCATCCCCTGCGCCGCGAGCGCGGCCCAGACCCGGACCCGGGTGGCCGCGGCGAGGCCCAGGGCGGCGTCATGGGCGGTCATCCGCTCCAGCCAGCGCAGCAGCGCCCGGCCGAGGCCGAAGAACCGCACGCCCACGATCGCGACCAGCAGGGTGAGGACCGGCGGCATCTCCGCGGCCCGCACGATCAGCCAGCCCGACACCGCGGTCAGCGCGATCCCGGCGCCCGCCGAGAGCGACCCCGCCAGCCCCGCCCGCCCCCACGCCGGCCCGGCGCCGTCGCCGGCGTCGTCCCCCTGTCGTTCCCCGGCGACGGGGTCACCGGTTCCGTCGTCCCCACCCGCCCCCTCGGACCTTCTGTACAGAGAGTCCCCCGTCGGAGCCGGACTCTCTGTACAGGAAGTCCGGGAGGGGAGGTCGACGGTGCGGTCGGCCAGGGCGGCGAGCATCGGGTCGTGGGCCACCAGCAGCGTCGTCACGGTGCCGCGCAGGCCGAGCAGCACCTCCATGACGAGGGCACGGGCGTCGTCGTCCAGGTGGGCCGTGGGCTCGTCGAGCAGCAGCAGCCGGGCGCCCCGGCGGATGCGCACCAGGGCGCGGGCGAACGCGACCTTCTGCAGCTCCCCGGGGGAGAGCGACTCCGGCGCCCGGCCGGCCAGCGCGGAGGCCCCCACCCGTGCGAGCGCCTCGACGACGTAGGCCTCGCCGACGACCTCGTCGGCCCCGGCGTCGGAGCCCGCGTGCCGGCGCAGCTCGTCGGCGACCGTCGCCCCGGTGGTCCGGGGGAACTGCGGCACGTACGCCACCGCGCCGGGGACGCCGTCCACCGCACCGCCGACGTGCGCGTCCGGACCGACCAGCCCCGCCAGGGCGGCCAGCAGCGTCGTCTTGCCCGATCCGCTCGGGCCACGGAGGGCCACGAGTTCGCCCGGCCGGACGGTGAGGTCGACCGGCGGCAGGGCCGGCAGGGAACGGCCCGGGAAGCGCACGGTCAACCCGGCGACGGCGACGTCGGCCCCGCGCGGGTCCTCGTCCACGGGCGGCCGGACCCGAGCGGGCACGGGCACCGCCAGCACGGCGCGGGCCTCGGCGGCGGCGAGCGCGGCGTCCTCCGACGCGTGGTGCGCCGAACCGAGGGCGCGCAGCGGCGCGAACGCCTCCGGTGCGAGCACCAGCGCGGTGAGCCCCACGGCCAGTGCCACGTCCCCGTGCACCAGCCGCAGGCCGACGGTCACCGCCACCAGCGCGACGGAGAGCGTGGCGATCAGCTCCAGCACCAGTGCCGACAGGAAGGCGATCCGCAGCGTGGCCAGCGTGCGGGTCCGATGGGCCTCCCCGAGCCGGGCGAGGGCGGCAGCCTGGTCGGTGGCCCGACCCAGGCCGACGAGCACCGGCAGGCCGCGCACCAGTTCGGCGACGTGCGCCGCGATCCGGTCCAGGGCGCGGGCCGAGTCGGCCGTGGCATCCCGGGTGTGGATGCCGACCAGCACCATGAACACCGGCACGAGGGGCAGGGTCACCGCGACCAGGACCGCTGACAGCAGGTCGGTCCAGGCGAGCACCAGCAGCAGCGCCGGCGGGACGACGAGGGTCTGCGCCAGCGCGGGCAGGTAGCTGGTCAGCGCCGGCCCGAGGTCGTGCAGCCGGGTGGTGGTGAGCACCGCGGCCGGGCCCGGGCCGCCCGCGGCGGACACGGCGGCGGGGGAGGAGGCGAGCCGGTCGAGCAGCTCGCGGCGCAGCCGGTCCTCGGCGCGGCGGGCGTCGCGGGCGGCGAGGACCTCACCGGCGGTCCCCGCGCCCGCCCGCAGTGCCACGCCGGCGGCGGCGAGGGCCAGCGGGGTGGTGATCGCGCCGTCGGCGAAGCCGGCGATCCGCGCGACCGCGTGCGCGAGCCCGGTGGCGAGCAGCACCAGCCCGGCGGTCTGCGCGAGCGCGGCGAGCGCTGCCCGCGCCAGCGCGCCGGTCAGCCCCGGGACCCCGGCCAGGGCGCCCAGCGGCCCCCGCCCCGTCATGCGGGTGCCTCGACCGGCTCCTCGTGCACCGGCTCGGCGGTCAGCCGCTTGCGGAACACCCAGTAGGTCCACGCCTGGTAGGCCAGCACCACCGGCAGGCCGAACCCGGCGGCCCAGGTCATGACGGTCAGCGTGTAGTCGCTGACCGACGCATCGGCGACGGTCACGTCGAACGCGGCGTCGACCGTCGAGGGGACGACGACCGGATAGGCGGCACCGAAGATGGTGGCCGCGGCGGCGATCAGCATCGCGCCCCAGGCGGCGAACGCCTGGCCCTCCCGCCCGACCACGATCCGGGCCCAGGCGACGAGGACGGCGAGCGCGGCGAGCAGCCAGAGCGCCGCGGTGACGGGGGTCCCGTACCGCAGGTGCACCACCGCGGCCCAGCCCAGCAGCGGGAGCGCGGCGACCGGCGCCCACCGGCGGGCGAACGCGCGGGCGGCGCCCCGGAGCGAACCGTCGGTCTTCAGCGCCAGGAACATCGCGCCGTGCACCAGCGAGAACGTCAGGACCGCCACGGCCCCGAGCAGCGCCGGCCAGCCCAGCCCGGAGAACGCGCCGCCGACCCGGTTCCCGGCGGCGTCGATGGGCAGGCCGAGCGTCGTCGCACCCAGCGCGGCGCCGATGCCGAGCGCGGCGATCAGCGAGCCGGTGGTGATGACCCACGTCCAGCTGGAGTCCCAGGCGGGGGTGTGGTGCGAGTGCCGCCACTCGAAGGCGACCGCCCGGATGATCAGCCCGAACAGCACCAGCACGAACGGCAGGTAGAGCGCCGGCAGCCAGGTGGCGTACCAGCCGGGGAAGGCGGCGAACACCGCGCCGACGGCGGTGATCAGCCATACCTCGTTGCCGTCCCACAGGGGGCCGATGCTGCGCAGCATGAGGTGCCGGTCGGAGGTGTGCCGGCCGAGCACCGGCAGCAGGGCGGCGACGCCGAAGTCGAACCCCTCGAGCAGCAGGAAGCCGATCCAGAGCACCGCGACGGCGGCGAACCAGAGGGTCTGCAGATCCATGGTCAGGCTCCTGGGTGGGAGAGGCAGAGCTCAGTAGGCGAAGGAGAGGACGTCGTCGTCGCGGTCCGACCGCGGGCCGTTCGCGCCGCCGGGGACGTCGTCGTCCGGCGTGCCCTCGGGGGTGGAGCCCGGCACGGGTGCGCCGTCCCCGGTGGTCACGCCGCGCCGGACGAACCCGGTGAGCAGCCACAGCTCGACGACGGCGAGCGCGCCGTAGACGAGGGTGAGCGCGATCAGCGACGTCCAGACCTCGGCGGCCGAGATGCCCGGGGAGACGGCCTGGGCGGTGAAGAAGTACACCTGGTCCTCGACCGGGACGTCGGGGTTCGGGTGGACGACGAAGGGCTGGCGGCCCATCTCGGTGAAGATCCAGCCGGTCGCGTTCGCCACGAACGGTGCGGCGACGGCGAGCAGCGCGCCGTAGACGCCGATCCGCGACGTCGGCACCCGGCCCTTGCGCGTCGCCCACAGCGCGTACGCCGCGACACCGGCCGACACCGCGCCCATGCCGATCATGAGCCGGAAGCTCCAGTAGGTGACGGCGAGCAGCGGGGTGTAGTCGATCGGCTCGCCGGCCTTGTCGCCGAACGACGGGTCGTCGGGGTAGGTCTCGCCGTAGACCGCGGCGTACTCCTGCTGCAGCTCGTTGACGCCTGGGACGGCGGTCGAGAAGTCGCCGTGCGCGAGGTAGGAGAGCAGGTACGGGACGGTGATCGAGTGGACGTCGTCGCACTCGTTGGAGCCGAGCTTGCCCCAGGCGAAGATCGAGAAGGACGCCGGTGCCTCGGTCTCGCAGAGGGCCTCCGCCGAGCTCATCTTCAGCGGCTGCTGCTCGTACATGAGCTTGCCCTGCCAGTCACCGGTGAGCGCGACCAGCACGAACGCCGCGAGCGAGACCCACCCGCCCAGCCGCACGGAGCGCCGCCACACGGTGTGGTCCACGTCGGTGGTGGGGGCTTCGGCCAGCTTCCTCCGGCGCAGGTGCCACAGCCCGACGCCCACCAGGAGCGCGCCGGCGACCATCAGCGCGGCGACGATCGCGTGGCTGAAGGCGGCCAGCGCGGTGTTGTTGGTGAGGACGGCGAGGAAGTCGACCTGCAGCGGCCGACCGGTCTCGTCGTCGGTGACGACGCCGACCGGGTGCTGCATCCAGGAGTTGGCCGCGATGATGAAGTACGCGCTGACGATCGAGCCGATGACGGCGGCCCAGAGCGCGCCGAGGTGCACCTTCTTGGGAATGCGGCCCCAGCCGAAGATCCAGAGGCCGAGGAACGTCGACTCGAGGAAGAAGGCGAGCAGCGCCTCCAGCGCCAGGAGCGAGCCGAAGACGTCGCCGACGAAGCGGGAGTACTCGCTCCAGGCCAGTCCGAACTGGAACTCCTGGACCAGGCCGGTGGCGACGCCGAGGACGAAGTTGATCAGGTAGATGCGGCCCCAGAAGCGGGTCATGCGCAGCCACTCGGGCTTGTCGGTCCGCACCCACATCGTGTGCATGACCGCGACCAGGATTCCCAGTCCGATGGTCAGCGGGACCATCAGGAAGTGGTAGACGGTCGTGATCCCGAACTGCCAGCGCGCCACGTCCAGGACGTCCACGGCACCTGTCCCCTCGTCGTCGAGGTCGACGTACTATCGACGAGTCCTTTCTACGCCGAGTAGAAGAGTTCTTCTACGACACGTAGAAGAACGCGGTGTGAGACGGGTGACAGGAGGGTCGATGGCCTCGCTCGGCGAACTGGAGCGCGCCGTGATGGAGCGGCTGTGGGCCGCGGACGGCCCGGTCGCTGCGACCGCGCTGCGGGACGGGCTCGCGGATCGCGGGGTGGCACTGACGACCGTGCACACCGTGCTGTCCCGGCTGGAGCAGAAGGGCTTCGTGGTCCACGACGACGCCCGGCCGCGCCGGTTCTCCGCCCGCAGCAGCCGCGCCGACCACGCAGCCGAGCTCATGCGCGAGGTGCTCGGCCAGGCCGGTGACCGGCAGGCGGTCCTCGCCCGGTTCGTCGGCAGCGTCGACGCCGACGAGGCGCGGATGCTCCGGGAGCTGCTCGCCGGCGCCCCGGACACCTCGGCCGACGCCCCGGCTCGCTGACGGCGTAGCCGGCCCCGTGCTGCCCGCGACCGCGGTCTCGCTCGCCGTCCTGGCCGCGCTGCTGGCCTGGCCGGTGCCGGCTCTGCTCGCCCGGGCGCGGTGGCCCCGGCGCGACCCGCTCGTGGCCCTCGTGTGCTGGCAGGCGATCGGACTGGCCGGTGGGCTGTCGATGATCGGCGCGCTGCTCGTCCACGGCCTGTCGCCGTGGGGTCACTCGCTGCCCGAGGCGCTCCGGTCGGTGCTCACCGCGCATCCTGCCGCCGACCCCGTGCGCGGCGACCACTGGGCGGCCCTGACCCTCGCCGGGGTGCTCGCGTCCGAGCTGCTCGGGGTGCTGGTGCTGTCGTGGGTGCGGACCACCCGCACCCGGCGACGGCACCGGGAGCTGCTCGAGCTCGTCGTCGAGCCCTCGGCAGAGCTCCCCGACACCCGGCTGCTCGATCACCCGGCGCCGGTCGCGTTCTGCATCCCGGGGGCCCGCCCGCTGCTGGTGCTCTCGTCGGGCATGGTGGCCGAGCTCGACGGGGACCAGCTGGCCGCGGTCGTCGCCCACGAGCGTGCGCACCTGCGGGAGCACCACCACCTGCTGCTGCTGCCGTTCGTGGCCTGGGAGGCGGCGCTGCCGGTGCTCCCGGCGGCCGGCCGGGCCCACGCGGCCGTGCGGGAACTGGTCGAGATGCGCGCCGACGACGTCGCGCTGGGTTCGCTGTCCGGGACGGCGCCGAGGCGGACGCTCGCGCGGGCGATCGTGGCCGCCGCGGGCGGGGGAGAGGAGGTGCCCAGGGGCGCCCTCGCGGTCAGCGGCGGCGCGACGGGCGCGCGGGTGGTGCGGTTGCTGGAGCCGCCGTCCCCGCTGCCGGTGCCCGTTCGGTGGGCGGCACTGGCGTCGGCGGGTCTGCTCCTCCTGGTGCCGACCGGCCTCCTGGTGCTACCGGCCCTGTGACCGGGGAGCAAGGGCCAGTGCGACCGCTGCACAGGCCGCCGCCAGCCCGCCGCTGACCCTCGCCGCACGGCCGTACCGGGGCGAGGCGACGAACGGCACCATGCTCGCCGCGTGCACCAGGTCCACCGCCGAGCCGAGCCGGACGAGCCCGGGCCGGGCCGCGACGAGCACCGCCCCGTGCTGGGCCAGCAGTCGGGCGCCGAGGGCCCGGGCGAGCCACAGCCGTTCCCGCGGGAACGCGGGGGCGACGGCGTCGACGACCTGTTGCGGCCGCGCCAGCAGAAGCACGCCGGTCGCAGCACCCGCGCCGGCCAGCAGCCGGGTGAGGATCCGGCGTGAAGAGTCGGCAGGTGCGGTCATCGATGTCCTCCGCGGGTCCAGGGGCGTCGGTGCACGCTACGTCTCCGAGTGCACGGGCACCCAGCAGACATAGTCGTGGAATCGTGAGCCCGCGATGGACGACGATCTCCGCGTCGGCCCCGGAGATCGCCGTCGCGAGTGCTGCTCCGATGGTCCGGGTGGGGCTCGGTCTTGACCGGACGGACGGGTGCTGCGACCGTCGCTTGTAGGTGGGCACCCCGCGGCTCGGAGGGGTAGCAATGATCTTCGCGAGTCGGTTCCCGAAGTCATCCATCCCCGACCGAGACCTGTCGGCGTTCGTGCTCGCGGACGCGGGGGACCACCCCGACCGGCCGGCGATGATCGACGCCGTCAGCGGACGCCGACTCAGCTACGGCGACCTCCTCGCGCAGGTCGACCGCTTCGCCGGCGGCCTGGCGGAGTTGGGGGTCGGCAAGGGCGACGTGGTGGCGATCCTGCTACCCAATCTGCCGGAGTACCCGGTGGTCTTCCTCGGCATCGCCAGGGTGGGTGCGGCCAGCACGACGCTCAACCCCGCCTACACAGCCCGGGAGATCGCGGCGCAGTTGGCCGATTCGGAGGCCGGCGTCGTGGTCACGACCCCGGAGAGCCTCGACAAGGCCCGAGCCGCCAGCGGGCCCGGCGTCCGACTGGTCGTGCTCGGCGAGGCGTCCGGTGAGGCGATCGGTTTCGGCGCCCTGCTCGGCGCCGGGGGGCCGGCGCCGACGGTCGACATCGATCCGGCGGAGGACCTGGCCGCGTTGCCGTACTCCAGCGGCACCACCGGCCTGCCCAAGGGCGTGATGCTCACCCACCGCAACCTGGTCGCCAATGCGGTGCAGTGCGGCCCGTTCTACACCGGTCCCGGCGATGTCGTGCTCGCGGTCGCCCCGTTCTTCCACATCATGGGCATGGCCGTGACGATGATCGGTGGGCTGTGCCGCGGCGCGACGCTGGTGACCATGCCCCGGTTCGACTTCGAGCAGTGCCTGCGCGCGATCCAGGACCATGGGGTGACCAGCACGGTGGTGGCCCCGCCGGTCACCGTCGCGCTGGCCAAGCACCCGCTGGTGGACAGCTACGACCTGTCGAGTCTGCGCCTGCTCACCAGCGGTGGCGCGCCGCTGGGCGCCGGAGTGCAGCAGGCCTGTGCTGAGCGGCTGGGATGCCGGACGGCCAGGGGTGGGGGATGACCGAGCTGGGTGCCGGATCGGTCTCTCCCCCGGCCGACCAGGCTGCGGACAAGCCAGGCACGGTGGGCTGGGGTGTCCCCGGCGCCGAACTGCGGATCGTGGATCCGGCCAGCGGCGCCGAGCTGGGGGTCGGCGAGTTGGGGGAGCTCTGGTTTCGGGGGCCCAACGTGATGAAGGGCTACCTGCGCGAGGCGGCGGCGACCGCCGCGACCATCACCGACGATGGCTGGTGCCGAACCGGTGATGTCGGCCATGTCGACGGCGACGGCTTCGTGCAGATCGTGGACCGGCTCAAGGAGCTGATCAAGTACAAGGCCTACCACGTCGCCCCGGCCGAGCTGGAAGCAGCGCTGATCTCTCATCCCCTGATCGCCGACGCCGCCGTAGTCGCAAGCCCGGACGAGGAGGCCGGCGAGGTGCCCAAGGCCTTCCTCGTCCTACAGGACCAGGAAACCGCCGATCGAGAAGACGTCGCCAAGCAGGTCATGGCCTACCTGGCAGAACAAGTGGCGCCCTACAAGCGGGTGCGCCGCTACGAGTTCGTCGAGGCGATTCCTCGGACGCCGTCCGGCAAGATCGTCCGCCGCGGACTGATCGAGCGCGAGCGCTCGGCCGCGCACGCAAGCCACCCTTGACCGAACTCCACCCTGGTCACTCGCCCGATCCCCTACAGCGCATTCGCGCAGGTGCCCCATCAGGGACACCTGACGACGCTCAGGCCGGACAGAGCGATGAGGTGGGTCCTCGGCGCGACGACAGTCCTCCAGCACTGGCTCATGGCCTGGGTAGGTGAGGTCGGCGCTCTTTCAGCGGGGGGAGCGGGCCGTCGTCCGGTCCTTGCGCTGCTGTCCCGAGGGCACGGCGGTCGTCGCGTCGCGGTTCTCCGGCAGGGGCGCGAAGCCGCGCAGCCGCAGGCTGTTCGACACCACGAACACCGAGCTGAACGCCATCGCCGCCCCGGCGATCATCGGGTTGAGCAGGCCGGCGGCGGCCAGCGGGATCGCGGCGATGTTGTAGGCGAAGGCCCAGAACAGGTTGCCCTTGATCGTCGACAGGGTGCGCCGGGACAGCCGGATGGCGTCGGCGGCCACGCGCAGGTCGCCGCGCACCAGGGTCAGATCACTGGCCTGGATCGCCACGTCGGTGCCGGTGCCCATGGCCAGCCCGAGGTCGGCCTGGGCGAGCGCCGGTGCGTCGTTGACGCCGTCACCGACCATGGCCACCGTGCGACCTTCGTCCTGCAGCCGGCGGACGACGTCGACCTTGTCCTTCGGCAGCACCTCGGCGATCACCGTGTCGATGCCGACCTCGGCGGCCACCGTCCGGGCGACCGTCTCGTTGTCGCCGGTCAGCAGGACGGGGGTGAGCCCGAGGTCGCGCAGCTGGCGGACGGCGGCGGCTGAGCCGGGCTTCACCGCGTCCGCCACGACCAGGACGCCACGCGCGGCGCCGTCCCAGCCGACCGCGATCGCGGTCCGGCCGGCGGCCTCCGCCTCGGCGGCGGCCCGGTCGAGGGCCGGGGTGAGGGGCAGGGACCAGTCGGCCAGCAGGCGCCGGCGGCCGACGACGACGGCCGAGCCCTCGACGACGCCCTGTACGCCGAGGCCCTCGACGTTGGTGAAGCCCTCGACGGGCGGCAGGGAACCGGTGCGCTCGGCTGCCGCGCGGGCCACCGCCTGGGCGATCGGGTGCTCCGACGCCGCCTCCAGCGCGCCGGCGATCCGCAGCAGTTGCCCGGGCTCCTCGCCGTCGGCCGGCACGACGTCGAGCAGGGTCATCCGGCCGGTGGTCACGGTGCCGGTCTTGTCGAGGACGACGGTGTCGATCCGGCGGGTGTTCTCCAGGACCTCCGGGCCCTTGATGAGGATGCCCAGCTGGGCCCCGCGTCCGGTGCCGACCATGAGCGCGGTCGGCGTGGCCAGGCCCAGCGCGCACGGGCACGCGATGATCAGGACCGCCACTGCGGCGGTGAACGCGGCCGGCACTCCGGCGCCGGTGCCGATCCAGAAGCCGAGCGTCGCGACGGTGAGCGCGAGGACGATCGGCACGAAGATCCCCGAGATCCGGTCGGCCAGCCGCTGGACCTCCGCCTTGCCGTTCTGGGCGTCCTCGACCAGCCGCGCCATCTGCGCGAGCTGGGTCTCCGAGCCGACGCGGGTGGCCCGCACGACCAGCCGGCCGCCGGCGTTCACCGTCGCGCCGGCCACGAGATCGCCGGGGCCGACCTCCACCGGCACCGACTCCCCGGTGAGCATCGAGGCGTCCACGGCCGAGGAGCCCTCGGTGACCTCGCCGTCGGCGGCGATCTTCTCTCCCGGTCGGACGACGAACAGGTCGCCCACCGCCAGCTCGTCGACCGGGATGCGCCGCTCGCTGCCGCCGCGCAGGACCGAGACCTCCTTGGCGCCCAGCTCCAGCAGGGCGCGCAGCGCCGCGCCGGCCTGCCGCTTGGACCGGGCCTCGAAGTACCGCCCGGCGAGGATGAACGTGGTCACCCCGGCGGCGGCCTCGAGGTAGATGTTCCCGCTGCCGTCGGTCCGCGCGATCGTCAGCTCGAACGGGTGCGTCATGCCCGGGATGCCGGCGGTGCCGAGGAAGAGGGCGTACAGCGACCAGCCGAAGGCCGCGAGCGTGCCGAGCGAGACGAGCGTGTCCATCGTGGCGGCGCCGTGCCGGAGGTTGGTCCAGGCGGCCCGGTGGAACGGCGCGCCAGCCCACACGACGACCGGCGCGGCCAGGGTCAGCGACAGCCACTGCCAGTACTCGAACTGCAGCGCCGGGATCATCGCCATCGCGACCACCGGCACGGTGAGGACCGTCGATACGAGCAGCCGGTGGCGCAGCGAGCGCACCGGATCGGCCGGGGGCTCCGCCGGCTCCTCGGCTCTGGCCGGCCGGGGGAGTTCGGCGGTGTAGCCGGTCTTCTCCACCGTGGCGATCAGGTCCTCCGGCGTGACGCCCTCGTCGAAGGTGACCTTCGCCTTCTCCGTCGCGTAGTTCACCGTGGCGGTGACGCCGTCGAGCTTGTTGAGCTTCTTCTCGATCCGGTTCGCGCAGGACGCGCACGTCATGCCGCCGATCAGCAGCTCGACGTCGGTGGAGGTGCTCATCCGTGGTTCTCCTCGTGTGCGCCGGCGGGAACGGTGAAGGCCGCCGTCCGGACGACGCCGTCGTGCTTGAAGTCCAGGAACAGCCGGTAGTCGCCGGCGGACGGGGCGGTGGTCGCGAACCGGACGTGCGGCCCGGGGGTGGGGGCCGCGCCGCCGGGCTCGTCCACCGGGTGGGCGTGCAGGTAGGCGAGGTCGCCGTCGCGCAGCACCACCAGGTGGCCGTAGGCCCCCAGATAGGGCTGCAGATCGGTGACGGGGCGGCCGTCGCGGCTCACGCTGAGGGTCAGCTCGGACTCGCGGCCGGGGTCCAGCTCCCCGGTCAGCACGACCGTGAAGCCGTCGACCTCGGCAGTGAGCGACTCCGCCGGCAGCGGCGCCGGTGCGAAATCCCCGGGGACGGCGAGGTCGGCGCCGAGCGTCAGGTCCTCACCGAGAGCGCTCGGAGTGAAGTCGGCGAACAGCCGCCAGGCGCCCGGGTCGAGCGCGAGCGCGGTCCGCCAGACGCCGTCGGCACCCAGCTCCGGGTGGACGTGCTGGAAGCCGGTGAGGTCGCGGCGGACGGCGATCAGGTGCAGGTCGACCTCGTGGTCGACGTCGTACTGCGTGACCGGATCGCCGTCGGGACCCAGCACACGGAAGGAGACGGGTGTCGCCGCGCCGGCCGGCAGCGAGCGTTCGCCGAGGTCGAGGGTGTAGCCGCTCTCGGAGACGGTCAGTCCGGCTGGGAGGGCTGGGGCGGTCGCCTCGTGACCCCCCGCTTCGTCGTGCCCGCCGGCCGCCTCGGTGCCCATGTCGTGGCCGCCGGCGGAGGACTCGGCGGCCGGCCCGACCGGGCCGACCGCGGTGCCGACGCCCACGGCGGCGGCGAAGACGGCGACCAGCCCCAGGGCGAAGCCGGCGAGCTTGAGCGGCGTGTTCATGGTGATCCGGTCAGCAGTGGCACGACCGCGTCAGCGGCCGGCCACCTCGTAACCGGCCTCCTCGACGGCCGCCCGGACGGCGCTCTCGTCGACCGGTGCCTCGCTGGTCACGGTCAGCCCGCCGCTGGCCAGGTCGACGTCGACGCCGGTGACGCCAGGCACCTGGGAGACCTCCTCGGTCACCGCGCTGACGCAGTGGCCGCAGGTCATGCCGACGACGGTGTAGGTGGTGGTGCTCATGGGGTTCCCTCCGGGGGGTGCCAACTGGTCAGGATCGGACGGTCACGATCGGACGAGGCGGGCGATGGCCTCGGAGGCCTCGCGCACCTTCTCCTCGGCCTCGCGGCCGCCGGCAGCAGCGGCCTCCACGAGGCAGTGGCTCATGTGCTCCTCGAGCAGGCCCAGCGCGACCGACTGCAGCGCCTTCGTCATCGCTGAAACCTGGGTGAGGATGTCGATGCAGTACTTCTCGTCCTCGACCATGCGCTGCAGGCCGCGGGCCTGACCCTCGATGCGGCGCAGCCGCTTGAGGTAGTCGTCCTTGCGGTGGATGTAGCCGTGCTGGTGGTCCTGGGCACCATGGTCGGGCGCGCCGGCAGGGCTGCCGTGCTCGACGATCTCCATGCGGTTCCCTTCCTGCCGGCCGCGCGGACTGCGGCACGGCAAGAACCATACCCCCCTAGGGTTTATTTGCCAAGGGGGCCGGGGTCACCGGAGCCGAGCCGGAGTCGGTCGACGTCGGAGCGGAGCTGGGCAGCGGTCGTCCGCAGGCGCTCGGCGTCCGCACGCGCGGAGGCGAGCTCGTCCTGCAGGCCGACGATCGTCTCTGCGGAGGCCAGGGAGTGACCGTCGTCCAGGAGTCCGCGCATGCGCGCGGCGAGGTCGAGCTGATGGCGGGAGTAGCGCCGGTGCCCACCGGGGGACCGATAGGGCTGGAGGACGCCGGAGGCGTCGAGGCTGCGCAGGAAGGCGGCCTGGACGCCGAGCAGCTCGGCGGCCTGGCTCATGGTCAGCGTCGGGTAGTCGGGATCGTCGAGTCGGCTCACCGGGTCAGGGGTCGGCGCGCCGGAACGGCTGTCGTCGGTGGTCATCGCCGTCCCTCCTGTCGGCTCGGGTACATGCCGGGGGCCGGGTCCGTGGACCCGGCCCCCGAACGGCGGTCGATCAGCTCTCGACTGCCTTCTGCTCCGAGGACTCGCCCTCGATCGTGCGGCCCTCCACCGCGGCGGGTGTGTCCGCTCGGGTCACCGTGATCTTCCGGGCCTTCGCCTTCTCGGCCACCGGGATGCTCACGGTCAGAACGCCGTCGTGGTAGCTGGCCTCGAGCCGGTCGGTGTCGAGGCTGCGCCCGAGCACCAGTTGGCGGGTGTAGCTGCCGAACGGCCGTTCCGCGACGGTCCACTCGGCGTTCTCCAACTGCGGAACCGATCGCTCGGCGCTGATCGTCAGCGTGTTGCCCTCCACCGCCAGGTCGATCGAGCCGGGGTCGACGCCGGGCAGGTCGAAGTGGGCGACGAAGTTGTCGCCGACCCGGTAGGCGTCCATCGGCATGCCCGAGAGCGGGCGAGCGGTGCCGGCCCCCGCACGACCGGTCAGCTGGTCCAGCGCACGGAAGGCGGCGTTCGTGGCGGCGAACGGGTCGTAGGCGGTCAGCATCATGGTCCTCCAACCTCCTGGATCTGCGTCTGTGGAGTTCACTGCCCGAGGGATAACCTCTAGTGGCGACTGGAGATTACCTCGACCGGGCACTGGTGTAAACCTCCACTGTGCGAAACTTCTTCCCGATGGGTGCGCTGAACCGGCGCGTGGATCCCGGCCGCCGGGGGCAGAGTTCGTCCGTGAAGGAGACGAACTCGCGGGAGCAGGCCGGGATCGAACCGGAGGTCACTCACCAGGTCGTCGGCGGAACCGCCCGACTGACCGTGACGGGGGAGCTCACGGACCTGGCCCGCCGGCCCCTGGTCCGGGTGGTCACCGACCTGCTCCTGACCCAGCCCGCACCGGCGCGGATCGAGCTCGCCCTGTCCGCCGTGACGTTCATGAACTCCGCCGGCATGGCCGTGCTGGTCCAGTTGCAGCGCCTCACCGCGCCGCGGGGGATCGACCTCGTGCTGGTCGATCCGCCTGCCGCCGTGGTCCGGCCCCTGCAGCTGAGTGGGCTCTGGCACCGCTTCCCCCTCGGAGGTGCGGTCCCGGAGGCCTACGACCCCGGAGGCCTGTCGCGTCGTGGTGGTGTCGACCGGGGAGCCGTGCGCGGCGGCTCCTAGCCTGACGGGGTGCCGCCCAGTACTCACAGCCACGGACCAGACCCCGACGCGCCACCGCCGAGCCACGAGGCGCTGGGCAGACGGCGGCGCGCCGTCTGGCTCATGCTGCTGCTCCTCGTCCCCGTGGGTCTCGCCACCGTCATCGGGCTCATCGTCCTGTGGCCGGACGGGGAGCCGACCCGGGCCCAGCAGGCCGCCGCGATCGCTCAGCCACCCGGCACCACCTTTCCCGATGCCCGGGTCGTCTCGGTCGAGCCCTTCGACTGCGGCATCGACCCCACGGTGCCGGCGCAGACCTGCGCGAACGCCGTGGTGGAGGTCCTCGAGGGGCCGGGGGCCGGGGACTTCCAGCAGGTCGAGCTCCCGCCGGAGGTCGTCGCGGGCGGCGTGGAGGAGGGGGACACGCTGGTGCTCACCCGCGACGCCGGGGCCGAGGGTGGGGTCGCCTACGGCTTCTTCGACTACGCCAGGGACCTCCCGATCATCGTTCTGGCGCTCGTGTTCGCCGTCGTCGTCGGGGTGGTGGCGCGGGCGCGCGGTCTGGCGTCCCTGGTCGGTCTCGCCTTCGCGTTCTTCGTCCTGCTGCAGTTCGTGCTGCCGGGCCTGCTCGCGGAGGAGAACCCGACGCTGGTCAGCCTGGTGGGTTCGGCGGCGATCATGTTCGTCGTCCTGTACCTCGCGCACGGCTTCTCCGCGCGGACGACGACTGCGCTCGTGGGGACCCTCTTCGGGCTCGCCCTGGTCGCCGTCATGGGCTCGTTCGCCGTCTCCGCCGCTCGCCTGACCGGGCTGACCAGCGAGGAGACGGTGCGGTTGCAGGGGTACGACCCGACCCTCGACTTCTCCGCGCTGGTGCTCGCGGGCATCGTCGTGGCAGGGCTCGGCGTCCTCAACGACGTCACCATCACCCAGGCGTCGGCGATCTGGCAGCTCAGAGAGGTGTCGCCGGAGATCACCTGGCGGGAGCTGTACACGCGGGGGATGGCGGTGGGGCGCGACCACATCGCCTCGACGGTCTACACGATCGTCTTCGCCTACGCGGGGGCCGCGCTCCCGCTCCTGCTGACCTTCGAGCTCTCGCCCCAGCCGTTGTGGACGACGGTCACCAGCTCGGTACTGGCCGAGGAGGTGATCCGCACCCTCGTCGGCGCCATCGCCCTCGTCCTCGCCGTTCCGGTCACGACCGCGACCGGGGCGTTCTTCGCGAAGGCCGCGGACACCCAGGCGGGTGCGGCGACCGAGCGCCGCATGACCGCGCTGCGGGCGCGCTTCGCCCGATGAGCGAGGCTGTCGTGGTGAGCACCGATCTTCTCGCCGCCGCGCAGGCCGCCCCCGGGTTCATGCCCGACGACGAGGGGCGCGCGCTCTACGAGGCCGCGCGCGCCGTCGCCGTCCCCGGACCGCTGCTGGAGGTCGGCAGCTGGATGGGGAAGTCCGCGCTGTACCTGGCGGCCGCGGCGCGCGAGACCGGACGGCAGGTCGTGACCGTGGACCACCACCGCGGGTCGGAGGAACACCAGCCCGGATGGGAGTACCACGACCCGTCCCTGGTCGACCCCGCCGTGGGCCGGATCGACACCCTGCCGCACTTCCGCCGCACCATCGCCGACGCCGGAGCCGAGGACGTCGTCGTCGCCGTCGTCACCCGGTCGGAGACGCTCGCCCCGCTGTGGACCTCGCCGCTGGCCCTGCTGTTCCTCGACGGCAGCCACACGGAGGAGTCCGCGCGGCGCGACCAGGACGCGTGGGTCGCGAAGCTGGCGGTCGGCGGCACCCTCGCGATCCACGACGTCTTCCCCGATCCGGCCGACGGCGGGCAGGCGCCCTTCGGGGTGTACACCCGGGTGATCGCATCCGGGAACTTCGAGGAGCTGCCGGGCACGGGCTCGTTGCGGCTCCTGCGCAGGCTCCGGTGAAAGAGGACCCCCCTGCTCCCCACCACTCGCAAGCTCGCGGCGGGGCCCTGCAGGAGGGCCGGCTGGAGGCCGAGCGGGCGGCGGCGCTGGCCCAGATCGAGGCGCTGAGCCGCGAGTTCGACGGCGTGGTCGCCGCCTCCAGGGCGTCCAACGCCGACGACGAGCACGACCCGGAGGGCGCGACGATCGCGTTCGAGCGGCAGCAGGTGGCAGCGCTGCTGGAGCAGGCGCGGCGGCGGCTGGCCGACGTCGAGGCGGCCCTGGCGCGTCGCGACACCGGCGGCTACGGGATCTGCGAGAGCTGCGGCCGCCCGATCGCCCCCGAACGCCTCGCCGCCCGCCCGGCCGCCCGCACGTGCATCGACTGCGCCCGCCAGGCCCCGTCCAGGGCCCCGTCTTGAGCTCCCGAGAAGGTGGGGAGGACGGGGTCCTTCTTCAGCTGACGTAGCGGCGGGCGGTGGAGCGGCGCTGGGAGTCCTCGAGCGCGGCGAACCGCGCTTCGGCGTGCGGGGGCAGGACCCGCCGTTCCCCCAGCACCCACGGGATGCCGCGGACCGCCTCCAGCAACCCGAGGGCGCTCACCCGGTCGCGTGGGACGGTGCGGAGCAACTGCCACGTGCGCCGCAGCGCGGGCCGCACCGGACGGCGCAGCCACGTCGTCCAGAGGGTGTTGCGGATGCCGTGCCGCCGCCGCAGATGGGGGTCCCGTGCCCGGCTGGCCTGGTGGTGGACGGTGAGTTCGGGCAGGTAGCACAGCTCCCAGCCGGCGGCGGCGAGGTCACCGGCCATCAGCTCCTCCTCGCCGCCCAGCCACAGCCGCTCGGAGAAGCCGCCCACCTCGAGGAACGGCTTCCGCCGCACGACGGAGGCGCCGGCGAGGAACGACCCGAGGGCGGGTCCGGGAAGCCAGTCGGGACCGTGCACGGGGGAGTCGCGCAGCTCCGCGACGATGGGGTCCTCGATCCCGCCCGGTTCCACCAGGATGCGCGCGGTCACGACGGCCAGGCCCGGATGGCGGTCGAGGACGTCGGCCGCGGTCCGCAGCGAGCCGGGGTCCCACCACGTGTCGTCGTCGCAGAAGGCGACGTAGGGGACGTCCAGCCGCGCGACACCGACGTTGCGCCCCACGGCCCCCAGGTTCTCCGGACTCGCGACCAGCTCCACCTGGGGGAAGCGGGCACGGACGGCGTCGGCGGTGCCGTCGGTCGAGCCGTTGTCCACCACCACGACGTGCGGCTGCTCCGGGAGGGCGAGCAGTCGCTCGACGGCGAGGACGAGCTCGTCGCGCCGCTGGTGGGTGATGACGACGACGGCGACGCGGGGGTCGGGTCCGCCCTCCTGGAGGGTCCCCGGCCCCGCCCCGGGTCGGCCCCGTCCCGAGGCTCGCCGCGAGCTCGCGACCGGTGAGGAGGACGGGGTCCTTTTCGGAGGGGTGGGGAGGCCGGGGTCCTTCCCCGAGTGGTGGGAGGCAGGAGGGTCCTCTCTCACGCGGGCTCACCGGCCAGCAGCCGAACGGCGGCCCGCACCTCCGGCGGGATGGGACGGCGGCGGCGCAGCGCGCCGGGAAGATCCGGGACCGCGCGCAGCAGCCCCGCGCGGCCCGGACGGCCGGAGCGGACCGCGGTCGCCAGCACTCCCGTGAGGTCCGCGACCGGGTAGCGCATGACCGCGGTCAGCACCTTGCTCCGCCAGATGCCCGCCTGCCGCCGACCCGGGGCGTGCCGCCGGGGGGAGGGGTGGTGGTGCACCGTCACGGAGTCGACGTAGGCCAGGCCCCAGCCGGCCGCCGCCAGGTCGAGCGCCAAGCGCTCCTCCTCGCCGGGGAACCGGACGACGGGATCGAAGCCCCCGACGGCCTCGAACGCCTCGGTGCGGACGATCGCCCCGCACGCGACGAAGCCGAGCAGCGAGGGGCCCGGGAGATCGGGGGCGGTGCCCAGGGCGCTGTCGGCCATCTCGGTGCAGACGGGGTCGAGTCGCTCCTCCTCTCCCACCAGGATCCGGGCGTTGAGCACCGCGAGCCGCGGGTGGGCGCGCATGATCGCGACTGCCCGGGCGAGGTCCCCGGGCGCCCACCACGAGTCGTCGTCCGCGAACGCCGCGAACGTCGTGCCCGCCCGTGCCACGCCGAGGGTCCGGCCGTGGGCGCCCTGGTTCCGTTCCAGGGGGAGCACGGTGACCTCGGGGTGCGCCTCCCGGACGGCCTCGACCGTGCCGTCGGTGGAGGCGTTGTCGACCAGGATCACGGGGGCCTCGTGGCGGGGGAGGGTGGCGAGCAGGTCCTCCCGCCGGTTCTGACTGGCCACGACGACGGTGACATCGGAGGGTGTGTGCCCGGAGCGCCCGGACGGTGTGGAGGTCACGGACCGACCGTGCCCGCACTCCGCGGCAGCCAATCAGCCGGTCCGGCTCCTTCCTCCGCGGGCCGCGCTGTCAGCCGGCCGCCAACGCCTCCTCGGTGGACGCCTCCTCGGCGGACGCATCCACCGGCAGCGCGAAGAGGAACACGTTGTCCTCGTAGTTCCCGGTGTCCGGGTCCAACGCCCCGCCACAGGAGACCAGCACCAGCCTTCCCGTGCCGGCGCCCGGACCGAACGCGCTCTCCTGGTCGTACAGCGCCCTTCGAAGCTCGGGCTGGGCAGCCAGCTGGTCTTTGTCGTACTGCTCGCCGCCGGTGATCCGGTAGGTCAGGTGCCGACCGTCGTCGAGCACCACGGTGAAGGTCTTCCCGACGTGCTCGACCGCGTACTCCGCGAGGTCGGAGAGTGCCCCGCGGACCAACTTCCCCTCCACCACGTAGTTGACGTGGCCGACCAGGATCGCCGTGCCGCGGGGGGCGCCGGGTGCCGCGTCCTCCCGGGCCCAGCTCACGGCCCGCGGGTCCGGGGGGACGAACAGGTCACCGTCGTCGGTGAGCGGATCGGCGGAGACCGGCGCCGTGACGCCCTCGGAGTGATTGCTGCTCGCGAAAGGGATGACCAGCTGGACCGGGACGCCCGACCGGTCGGGCGTCCCCGGCAGCGGCAGACCCACCGCCGAGGACGCCGTCTCTCGGGCGGCCCCGGCCGACGATGTCTCCGACCCCAGCTGGATCTCCGGATCCGGCCCCCACCCGTGCTCGACGAGGAGAGCAGCTCCCGAGAGGGACAGCAGCGAACTCAGGACGACCAGTGCCAGCCGGGGCATCCGAGGTACCTCAGCTGCCGAGGAGCTTGCGGCGGTAGAGGGCGGTCCCGCCGGCGAGCGCCCCCAGCGTGGCGAGCGTCAGGCCTGCGGGAAGCTGCCATCCGCCGGCCAGACCCTTACCGGCATCCGCGGCCCCGGGAATGGGACCGGCCACGGAGGACGGCGTCGCAGCGGTCGACGGCCGGCTCTGCGGGGTGCCGGCCTGCGGGGCGGCGACGACCACCTGGCCACCCCCGCCCGGGGTGCCGGGGGTGCCCGGGGTGCCGGGGGTGCCCGGGGTGCCGGGGGGGCCCGGAGTGCCCGGGGTGCCCGGAGTGCCCGGGGTGCCCGGAGTCCCGGGGGTGCCCGGCGTGGCAGGCGCCTTGCAGCCGTTGCGGAAGGTCGCCTGGCCGGCGGCGTCCCAGTTCAGGGAGTAGGTCTGCCCCTGGTAGCTGAAGGGCGGGATGATGTCGCCCTGGCCGAGGTCCTCGTGCTGGCTGTAGTGGCCGTTGTAGGCCCCCGCCGCCGCCACGGTGATCTGGACGTAGGGATTGGTCGCCGATCCGGTCGCGTGGCAGAGCGTCACCTTCGGCTCGTTGCCGGGGTTGCTCGGGTTGCCCGGGTTGCTCGGGTTGCCGGGGTGACTCGGGGGGCTCGGGTTGCTCGGGTTGCCGGGGTGACTCGGGGGGCTCGGGTTGCTCGGGTTGCTCGGGTTGCCGGGGTTGCTCGGGTTGCCGGGGTTGCTCGGGTTGGCGGAGTCGGCGGGTGCCTCGCAGCCGTTGCCGAAGGTCGCCTGGCCGGCGGCGTCCCAGTTCAGCGAGTACGTCTGCCCCTGGTAGCTGAAGGGCGGGATGATGTCGCCTTCGCCATGGTGCTCGTGCTGGCTGTAGTGGCCGTTGTAGGCCCCCGCCGCCGCCACGGTGATCTGGACGTAGGGATTGGCCGCCGACCCGGTCGCGTGAGAGAGCGTCACCTTCGGCTCGTTCTCGCCGCCGCCCGGACCCGCCGATGCAGGCAGTGCCGAAACCAGCAGAAATGCGGAAGCGGCCGCAATAGCGGTGGGGACCGCTGCAGTCCGAAGCATCCGGTCCCGCCGGGTCGTCGTCGTGATGGTCATGTCATGTCCCCGTCTCTCGACCGCGTCGGCCGGGTCGGCCGGAATCCCCCGCGGCGCCCTGTGAAGGGCGGTGGTCGTGTTCCAGACGAGTGAGGGACCGAGGGGAGCGGCGCGCAACGCGGAGTGCGCGATGTAGATCGAGAGAGTGAGCCGATATGACGTCAAGCGCTGTAATGATTACGTAGCGTAATGCCCGGACGACCCTGGTCCGCGCCGCCCGGCGCGGGTCTTCGTGGCCGGTATCCCGCCCCGTTCCGGGCCGATGAGCAGGCGCTCGGGGGTGGGGCGCGACAGAAATGAGCGCGCACACTGCGGCGCCCGACCGCCGGCTCGCCACGTTCGGTCACCGTCAATCACCCGTCGGCGTGCATTTCGCACAGTCGCGTGATCAGGCGCTGTGCACCATTCCCTCTCGACGTGTCAGCCCATTCGGATTGTTCATCCGATGATCGCTGAATGGATGGTCGAAGGCCGTGGAAAGTGTGGGGCCGACCTGTCTCGGAATCACGCGCCGCTGCTCCGGTGGCGGTCGGCATCCCATCCGGTCCACGGGGGCGCGACGAAGGATTTGGTTGAACGGCTCCTGCGGGTCGGCCGGCCCGATGTCGCAGGGCAGCCGCGCAGCCGATCACGGTGAGTCATGGCCCGGGTGTCATGGCCAGGCTTCGTCGCCCCCGGTGTCACCGCTCGGATGTTCCGGCCAGGACGAGACCGGTCGGGGCAGTAGTGTGCGGTGGTCGGTCAGGGGGAGACGGTGCCTGCGCCACCGGGGACCCACCCGGCGTGCTGCCCGGGCTCCGGCATTCCGGCGGGCGGCAGTGCACTCGGGTCGCTGAACAACCCCGACGCCGGCGTCGCCCCGGACAGGGCGTCCGCGGCCAGGACGACGGCCGCCGCGGTCCAGGTGGTCCGCTCGACCGGCCAGCGCGCGTCATCGGCGTAGACGTACCCGGTCCAGTAGGAACCGTCGTCGTGGCGCAGGTGCTGCATCGCGGCGACCTGCTCGACGGCGGCATCGCGCTGCCCGGCGGCGGCGAGGGCGAGCGCGAGTTCGCAGGTCTCGGCGCCGGTGACCCAGGGCCGGTCGGACACGCACCGGGCGCCGAGCCCGGGGACGACGAACCGGTCCCAGTCGGCGGCCAGCCGCTCGCCGGCCGCGGTGCCCGTGACCGCGCCGCCGAGGACCGGGTAGTACCAGTCCATCGAATAGCGCGACCGGTCGGCGAACGCGTCCGGCCGGCTGCGCAGCGCCGCGCCGAGGTCGGCGACGGCGAGCTCCCAGTCCGGCTGCGCGTCGCCGGCCAACCCGGCCAGCGCGATCCCGCAGCGCAGCGCCTGGAACAGGCTGGCGTTGCCGGTCAGCAGCGCGGTGTCGTCAGCGGTGCCGTCCGGGCGCAGGGCCCAGCCGATCGCCCCGCCGGCCAGCTGCATGCGGGTCACCAGGTCCAGCCCGCGGCGGACCGCCGGCCACAGTTCGGTGGCCAGGTGCTCGTCACCGGTGATCAGCCAGCTGTGCCAGGCCCCGACGGCGAGGTATCCGGCATGGTTGCTCTCGGCGGCGGGGGCGGACTCGGCCCCCGCGCGGTACTCGGCCGCCCACGAGCCGTCCGGCCGCTGGCGTGCGGCCAGCCACCGATAGGCGGCGGCGGCCCGGTCGTGGGCCCCGCCGATGTCGAGCGCCATCGCCGCCTCGACCGAGTCCCAGGGGTCCAGCTGCCCGCCGCGGAACCAGGGCAGGGCGCCGTCGGCGTCCTGTTCGGCGGCGATCGAGGCGACGGTCGCGCGCAGCTGGTCCCCGGTCAAGACGCCCGGCAGCTCCGGGAGCATCCCCGGCCGGTCAGCGGGCGGCAGCGGTCTGCTCCCGCTCCGCGAGGAGCGTGCCGCCCGCGCCGGCCTCGCTCACCGGGGCGACCGCCGCGGGCTTGTCGGCGTAGACGACCAGGCTCTTGCCGAACAGCGGGTCGAGCAGCCGCTCGGCCGTCCGCGTGATCCACGGCCGCTTCGTGAGGTCCCAGACCAGCAGCCGGTGATAGGCCCGGACGGCGGCGGCGTTCCGCTCCACCCCCACCGCGCACTTCAGCCACCAGAAGGGCGCGTGCAGGGCGTGCGCGTGGTGACTGGCGCCGGGGGTGAGGCCGACGGAGGCGAGCCGGGTCCGCAGTACGTCGGCCCGGTAGATGCGGATGTGCCCGCCCTCGTTGGCGTGGTACTCGTCCGACAACGCCCAGCAGATCCGCTCCGGCCCGTAGCGCGGCACCGTCACCGCGACGCGGCCGCCCGGCTTGAGCACACGGAAGATCTCGGCCATCGCCGTGACGTCGTCCGGGATGTGCTCGAGCACCTCCGACGCGATGACGCGGTCGACGCTGGCGTCGGGAAAGGGCAGGTGCAGCAGGTCTCCGCGGACCACCTCGTAGCGGGCGGTCCCACCGGCGCCCGCCGCGCCCGCCTCACCGGCCGCGTCGATGGCGCCCAGCCACCGCTTCGTCGTCTCCACCTCGGAGACACCCCAGTCGACGGCCACCACGGAGGCGCCCCGGCGGTAGGCCTCGAAGGCGTGCCGTCCCTCGCCGCAGCCCAGGTCGAGCACGGTCATCCCCGGCCGCAGGTCGAGGCGGTCGTAGTCGACGGTCAGCACTGCGTCGTCCCCTTGCGGTCGGTCGTCCCCTTGCGTTCCAGGGTCTCGGCGTACCAGTCGGCCGTCCGCTGCGCCGTCGACCGCCAGGTGAAGCCGTCCAGGACCCGCCGCCGGCCGGCCCGGCCGAGTTGCTCGGCCAGCGCGGGGGAGCCCAGCACCAGCTGCAGCGCGGCGGTCAGCTCGCCGACGTCGCCGGCCCGGACGCGCAGGCCCGCCCTGGTGCCGACGACCTCGGGCAGCGCACCCGCGTCGGTCGTGACCAGGGGGGTGGCGCAGGCCATCGCCTCGATCGCCGGCAGGGAGAAGCCCTCGTAGAGGGAAGGGATCGCCACGACCGACGCCCGCTGCAGCAGCTCGACCAGCTCGGCTTCGGGGACCGGCCCGGTGAATCGCACGGCGTCGCGCAGCGCGAGACGGTCCAGGGCCGCCTCGGCCGGGCCGCCGGGACGCGCGGTGCCCACGACCGTGAGCCGCACCGGCCGCTCGGTGCGCAGCTTGGCCAGTGCCTCCAGCAGGTGCACGAGGCCCTTGAGGGCGACGTCGGCACTGGTGATGACCAGGATGGAGTCCGGATCGCGTGGTTGCCCGGGGGGCGGCGGGGCGAACTCATCGGGGTCGATGCCCACGGGGATCACGTCGATGCCCTCGGCGGGCAGGCCCAGGTGCGTCGCGATGTCGCGTCGGGAGTTCTCCGAGACCGTGGTGACGGCGTCCAGCTGCCGCGCGACCCGTGCCTGCATGCCGGTGAAGCCGTACCAGCGGCGCAGCGTCAGCCGCCGGCGCAGAGAGGTCGTGGCCGCGAGTTCGAGGTCGCGGTCGATCGCGATCGGATGGTGGATCGTGGCGACCGTCGGCATCCCCACCCGGATCAGCCGCAGCAGGCCCCAGCCGAGGGACTGGTTGTCGTGCACGACGTCGAAGTCGCCGGCGCGTGGCAGCAGGTGCCGTGCCGCGCGGAGGCTGAAGGTCATCGGCTCGGGGAAGCCGGCGGTGCACATGGCCGCCCACTCGGCGACGTCGATCCAGTCGCGGAACTCCGACGGCCGTGGGGTGCGGAAGGGATCGGGCTCGCGGTAGAGGTCCAGGCTGGGCAGCGGGGTCAGCGGGACCCCGTCGTCCAGCAGGGGATAGGGCTGCCCGCTGAACACCTCCACCCGGTGCCCGAGCTCGCGGAGCTCCCGGGACAGCGCCCGCACATAGATGCCCTGACCACCGCTGTGCGGCTTGCTCCGGTAGGACAGCAGTGCGATGCGCAGCGACCGTCCCATGCGCCGGACTCTAACGAGCCGGGTCCGGACCTCCGGCCGGTAGCCGGTCGCCACCCCCGTGGAACGCTGGTCCGGGCCGCTGGCAAGGTGCCGGACATGATCCGTCATGTCGTGGTGTTCACCTGGTCCCCGGCCGCGGACGCCGAGCGCCGGGCGACGACCCTGGAGGCGCTGCGCCGGCTGCGCCAGGACGTCGGGGGCATGACCTCCCTCGTGGTGGCCGAGGACGCCGGGCTCTCGGACGGCAACGCCGACACGGTGCTGATCGCGGACTTCCCCGACGTCGAGGCCTTCCACCGCTACGCCCAGGACCCCGTGCACCTCTCCGTCCTCGCCGAGCACGTGCGCCCCTGGCTGGCCGCTCGGAGCGCCGTCCAGTACCGCATCTGAGGGACGCGCCGGCGGGCGCGTCCGCGGGATCGGACCGGTCGTGGGCGCTCCGCGCACGGGCTACGTTCGACGACCGGCTGCTCGTCCTGCTCCACCTCGGGACCGGGGACCTGACCGGTGGGGGCCCAGCGGTCGGCGCCGCACCGGCGGACCCGGCGGCGTTCACCGATCTGCTGGAACAGGCCTGCCGGCCCAGGCGGAGGCGCTGGACTGATCCCGGGCGGGACCTCGTCCACAGCCGGGAGGCGCGTCCACAGATCGCCCGGGACGGTCCTCGACGCCCGTGTCGGCGGCGAGGGTCATCCCATGGACGCACGCACCGGCCGGCCCCCTCTCCCCGTTCCCGGGCGCATCGACGTCCGGATCGACGACCTCGGCGAGCTGGCGGCGTCGATCCCGCACCTGCTCGGCTTCCGGCCGCGTGAGTCGGTCGTCCTGGTGAGCATCGCCGGCCCGGGAGGCGGTCGCGTCGGGCTGACCGTGCGGGCCGACATCCCGCCGGACGAGCACGCCGGCGCCGTGGCGGCGGTGCTGACGCGCAGCGTGCTGACCGACCGGCCCGGCGGGGTGCTGCTGGCCGTCGTCTCCGAGGCCGCCGACGGCGACTGCGACGGTGGGGACGGGCTGCCGCATCGGGGGCTGGTCCGCGCCGTGGTCGTCGCGCTGGCCGCCCGCGGCGTCCCGGTGCCGGACGCGATCCTGGTCCGGGACGGGCGCTGGTGGTCCTACGACTGTCCGCACGCCTGCTGCGCGCCCACCGCGGGCACGCCGCTGCCGACGGGCGTGACGGAACTGGAGGTCGCTGCCGTGGCCACCGGCGTGGTCGTGGAGGAGGACCGGGACGGCCTCGCCGCGCGGATCGCGCCGCCGGGCGCTCCCGCCCGGGAGGCGATGGCGGCGGCGTGCGCCGCCATCGCCGTGGAGTGCTCGGAAGCGATCCTCGAGGACGGCCCGGACGCGGTGGGCGAGCGGTCGTGGACAGCGGTCCTCGACGCCCTCACGCGCTGCCGGCCGGGGGCGCGGGCGGCCCGGGCGGCGCTGGACGACCTCGAGGTCGCCCGGCTGGTGTGTGGTCTGCGCGACCACGCGGTGCGCGACCGGGCGCTGGAGCTGGCACTGGGCCCCGACTCAGCAGCCGCCGAGCAGCTGTGGACCGAGTGCACCCGACGGTCACCTGCTCCCCTGGACGCGGCACCGGCGACGCTGCTGGCGGTCAGCGCCTGGCTGCGCGGCGACGGCGCCATGGCCGACGTCGCGCTCAGCCGGGCACTGACGAGCGACCCGGACTACACCCTGGCCCGGCTCCTGACCCAGGCGCTCGCGGCCTGCCTTCCTCCCGCCGAGCTGCGGGGGCTCATCCGCGCGGCCGCCGGGAGCCCGGACGGCCGATAGCCGTTGTCCCGGTCAGAGCAGTTCGGGTCGCTGCCACTCCTCGTCCAGGACGTGCTCGTCGAGGAAGGCCAGCACCGTCGAGTACCAGACCTGGCTGTTGCCCGGGGTCAGCACCCAGTGGTTCTCGTCCGGGAAGTACAGGAACTTGGAGGGGACGCCGCGCTTCTGCAGGTCGTACCAGAGGCGCAGCGCCTCGCTGATCGGGACGCGGTAGTCCTTGTCGCCGTGGATGACCAGCATCGGCGTCCGGATGGCGTCGGCGTAGCGGTGCGGGGAGTTCTGCTCGTAGCGCTTGGGGGCGCGCAGCGGATCGCCCCACTCCTTCTCCCAGTAGTAGGCGGCGTCCGTCGTGCCGGTGAAGGAGTCGAGGTCCCAGAGGCTGGCATGGGTGACGATGGCGCGGAACCGGTCGGTCTGGGTGGCGATCCAGTTGGCCATGTAGCCGCCGAAGGAGCCGCCCATCGCGGCGGTGCGGGAGGCGTCGATGTCGGGGCGCTGCTCCGCCGCGTCGACGGCGGCCATGAGGTCGGTGTAGGGCGCGCCACCCCACTCACCCCATCCGCGGCGGACGAAGTCCAGGCCGAAGCCCTGGGAGAGCGCGGGGTTGGGCAGGAGCACGGCGTATCCCCGAGCGGCCAGCACCCAGGGGCACCACCGCCAGGACCAGGAGTTCCAGCTCATCAGCGGGCCGCCGTGGACCCAGAGCACCAGCGGCGCCGGACTGTCGGCGGACGCGCCCTCGGGCAGCACGAGCCAGGACTGGACGCGGGTGCCGTCGGCCGCGGTGGCTTCCACCTCGTGCAGCGTCCCGGGCAGGCGGTCGAGGGTTCCGGGGTTCGGCAGCACGAGCGGGTCCTGCAGCGGCGCCTCCGGGTCGAGCCGGACAGGCACCGCGGGGGAGTCGTAGGCCGACCGCAGCGCATAGAGGGCACTGCCGTCCGGCGCCACCTGCAGGTCGCTGTAGGCGCCGTCGCCGGTGAGTCGCACGGGTGTGCCTCCGTCGGCCGGGACGCGGAAGATCGCGTGGCGGCCGTCGTCGTCGGCGAGGAAGTAGACGGCCGAGCCGTCGGCGCTGAACTGCGGCGCGCTGGGCCACCGGTCGAAGCCCGCGGTGAGCTCGCGGGCCGCGCCGTCGGCGACGTCGACCAGCAGCAGCGTGTAGTCCGGCGGCTCGGCGTAGGTCGACAGGGACTCGCGGACGCACACCAGCATCGCGCCGTCGGGGGAGAAGCGGGGCGCGGAGACGTCGGCCAGCGGATCGTCGACGAGCGGACGGGTGCGGCCGTCGTCGGTCCCGGTGAGCACGATGCGCGTCCGGCGACCCGCCGGACCGTCCGGTACCTCCTCGGCGCGGGCGAGGAAGCGGCCGTCGGGGGAGAGCGTGAAGTCCTCACCGGCGCCACTCGGCGGGACGGCGTCCGGGGTCAGGTCACGCAGCTCGACGGACTCGTCCGGGTGTGGCTCCTCGGCCGGCAGCCGACGGGCCCAGAACAGGTGCGGTGTGGCCGGCCCGAGGTCGTGGTCCCAGTACCGCACCGGATAGGCCTCGTGCAGGATCGCCGAGACCCCGGCGTCCTTGCGCCTGGTGCGCCGCTCCTCGTCCGCCTCGGCGTCCGAGCCGCCGGGCATCGTCGCCGCCGCGATGACGACGTCGCCGGTGTCGCCCGCGACCGTGACGGCGGAGACGCCTCCCGGACGGGTCAGCACCAGCCGCGCCTCGCCTCCTCCCGCCGGCAGGCTCCACAGCCCGGGTACGGGGTCGCCGCTCTCCGCCGCGTCGGGATCAGGACGCGCGGAGGTGAACAGCAGCGACCCGTCGGGTGCCCACACCGGGGACGACTCGCCCGGGGCGCTGCGGGTGAGCCGTCGCGCCGGCCGGCTCCCCGCGGGGTCGACCTCCCAGAGCGAGGACTGCCATTTCTTCCTCTGCGGGTCCAGCGTCTGCACCGCCACCGCCAGCCGGGAGCCGTCGCGGGACAGGGCGAGCCCGGTGACACGGGGAAGGGCCACGAACTGGGCGAGGTCCGCGAAAGGACTGTGCTCCACTTCGGTGGTCGGGTCGTGCGGTGCGGGAGCGGACGGGCTCACCGGGGTCTTCCTTCCAGCTCGCGGGCAGGGCGGCGCGGTGCGCGCCACAGTAGTTAGACCGCGCCGGAACCGGCGGCTCAGCCGACCGGCCGTGTCCCGTCACCGAGCACCTGTCCGAGGGGAGTCCCGCCTGCGTGGCTCCCGCTCCTGGACCCGTCAGAGCCGGGGCGCGGCCTCCAGCGGGGTGAGCTCCTCGTCGACAGCGCTGACGAACAGGTGGTGGGCGACGCCCATGGGCAGGAGCTCGCCGTCGAGGCTGACCGAGCCCTCCACCAGCCGTGCGGTCATGGTCGCGCCCGGCCGCACGCCCTGCCGGGCCAGCAGGCGCAGCAGTTCGGTGTTCTCCTGCAGCTGCTCGCTGATCCGCCGGATGATCACCGGGCGGCCCTCCACGGTGGCCGTCGTGCTCAGCAGCGTGAGGGAGTCGAGCACCGCCGAGGTCTCCCCAGCCCGGCCGTCCTCTCCGCGCAGCGCGTCGAGGCCCGGGATCGGGTTGCCGAAGGGAGAGACCGACGGGTTGCCGAGCAGGCTGAGCAGCTTGCGCTCCACCGCCTCGCTCATGACGTGCTCCCACCGGCACGCCTCTTCGTGCACGTCGGCGTAGTCGAGGCCGATGACGTCGACGAGCAGGCACTCGGCCAGCCGGTGCTTGCGCATGACCGCCGTCGCCAGCTGGCGTCCCTCGTCCGAGAGCTGCAGGTGCCGGTCGCCCTCGACGGTCAGCAGGCCGTCGCGCTCCATCCGGGCCACCGTCTGGCTGACCGTGGGGCCGCTCTGGTGGAGCCGTTCCGCGATGCGCGCGCGCAGCGGGACGATCCCCTCCTCCTCCAGCTCGAAGATCGTCCGGAGGTACATCTCCGTGGTGTCGATGAGGTCGTTCACAGGTACTCCTCCGTGTCACGGCAAGTCTACGGGGGAGCACGATCTGCGCCGGTCAACCGGACGAGTGGTCCGGGAACGAGCCTGGCCGGTGGTCACCGGGTAGCGTCCGGCGCGAGCGTGCGTGTGCCGGCTCACGTCCGGGGACAGTGCGAGGAGGGCCCGTGAGCGAGCTTGCGAGTTCACGCAGGGGCAGAGCAGCGCCGCGAACGGGGGCGACGAGCGCCAGCGAGGAGGGCCCGTGAGCGAGCTTGCGAGTTCACGCAGGGGCAGAGCAGCGCCGCGAACGGGGGCGACGAGCGCCAGCGAGGAGGGCCCGTGAGCGAGCTTGCGAGTTCACGCAGGGGCAGAGCAGCGCCGCGAACGGGGGCGACGAGCGCCAGCGAGGAGGACACGTGAGCGACGCGATCACCGTGGTCTGGGACGACTCGCTGCTGGGCTACACGATGGGTGGCGACCACCCGCTCCACCCGGTCCGCCTGGACCTGACCATGCGGCTGGCCGACAGCCTCGGCGTGCTGGGGAACGATCGGCTCGAGCTGCTGAAGCCCACGCCGGCCGACGTCGACCTGCTGACCCTCGTGCACGACCCGGCCTACCTGGAAGCGGTCCGGCGGGCTCCTACCGATCCCGGCGTCGGGCACGGCCTGGGCACGGCCGACAACCCGATCTTCGAGGACATGTACGACGCCGCCGCCCTGATCACCGGCGGCACCGTCCTGGCCGCCCAGCGGGTGCACGAGGGGCAGGCCCAGCACGCGGTCAACATCTCCGGTGGCCTGCACCACGCGATGCGCAGCTCCGCGTCCGGATTCTGCGTGTTCAACGACGCGGCGATCGCCATCGCCTGGCTGCTCGGCAAGGGGTACGAGCGGATCGCCTACGTCGACCTCGACGTGCACCACGGCGACGGCGTCCAGGCCGCCTTCTACGACGACCCCCGCGTCCTCACGGTGAGCGTCCACCAGACCCCGCTCACACTGTTCCCCGGCACTGGTTATCCCGAGGAGACCGGTGATCCCGACAAGGCGATGGGCAGCGCGGTGAACCTGGCCCTGCCCAACGGGACCGACGACTCCGCCTGGCTGCGGGCGTTCACCGCCGTCGTCCCCGGCGTGCTCCGGGCCTTCCAGCCGCAGATCATCGTCACCCAGTGCGGCTGCGACGCCCACCACGAGGACCCACTGGCCGATCTGTCCCTGACCGTCGACGGGCAGCGCGCCAGCTACAAGGCGATGCACGAGCTGGCCCACGAGATCTGCGAGGGACGGTGGGTCGTCCTCGGCGGGGGTGGCTACGGCCTGGTGCGCTGCGTGCCCCGTGCCTGGACCCACCTGCTCGCTGAGGTGGCCGGCGCTCCGCTCGATCCGGCGACGGAGATCCCCGAGTCCTGGCGCGAGGACGTCGTCCGGCGTGGTCTGCGGGCGAGGCCGCCGACCCACATGACCGAGGGCGGCTACACCGGGTTCTCGCGGTGGGACACCTTCACCGAGTCCCGCGTCGACCGGGCCGTGATGCGCACCCGGCGCGCGACCTTCCCCTACTTCGGCCTCGACCCGGACGACCCACGTGACTGAGCAGACCACCACCGACCTCGACGCCACCCCCGACGCACCCGAGGACCGCCCGGCGCCGCCTCCGCACTGGGAGGCTGACATCGTGGCCGCCGACGGCGGGACGGTCCATCTGCGGCCGATCTGCCCGGAGGACGCCGAGGCCCTGGTCGGGTTGATGGAGCGCAGCAGCGACCAGACCCGCTACTACCGCTTCTTCGGCCCGATGAAGCGGCTCTCCGACCGCGACCTGCACCGGTTCACCCACGTCGACCACGTCGACCGGGTGGCCTTCGTCGTGCTGCTGGGCGATCAGATCATCGGTGTGGGCCGGTTCGACCGGTACCCCGGCACCGACGATGCCGAGATCGCCTTCCTCATCGAGGACGCCCACCAGGGCCGTGGCCTGGGGTCGGTGCTGCTGGAGCACCTGGCTGCCGCCGGGCGGGAGCGGGGGATCAAGAACTTCGTCGCCGAGGTGCTGGCCCAGAACAGCAGGATGGTGCGGGTCTTCCAGGACGCCGGTTACAAGGCCGAGCGCTCCTACGAGGAGGGCGTCGTCCATCTGACCTTCCCGATCGAGCAGACCGAGGACGCGCTCGCCGTCACCTACGAGCGGGAGCAGCGCAGCGAGTCCCGGTCCATCGCCCGGCTGCTCAAGCCCTCGTCGGTCGCGGTCGTCGGTGCCAGCAACGACGACGGCAAGATCGGCAACGCGCTGCTCCGGCACCTGCTCGACTACGGCTTCGCCGGGCCGGTCTACCCGGTCAATCCCGGCGTGCGGCACGTCCGCGGCGTGCCCTCCTACGCCGACATCGAGTCGATCCCCGACGACATCGACCTCGCGGTCCTGGCCGTTCCGGCCGATGAGGTCGCCGCCGTGGTCGAGGCCTGCCGGCGCAAGCGGGTCCGGGGCCTGGTCGTCGTCTCCGGCGGGTTCGGGGAGACCGGGCCGGAGGGGCGGGCGGCCGAGCGGCAGCTCGTAGCGGCCGCTCGCGCCTCGGGGATGCGGGTGGTCGGCCCGAACTGCCTGGGCATGGTCAACACCGATCCCGAGGTTCGGTTGAACGCCAGCCTCGCGCCGATGATCCCCGGCCGCGGCCGGGTCGGGTTCTTCGCCCAGTCCGGCGCGCTGGGGGTCGCGCTGCTCGAGCGGGCGCGCAGCCGCGACCTGGGGTTGTCCACCTTCGTCTCCGCCGGCAACCGGGCTGATGTCAGCGGCAACGACCTGCTCCAGTACTGGGCCACCGACCCGGGCACCGAGGTGGTGCTCCTGCACCTGGAGAGCTTCGGGAACCCACGGAAGTTCGCGCGGCTGGCCCGCAGCGTCGGGCGGACCAAGCCCGTCGTGGCGGTGAAGAGCGGCCGGCACGTGAGCGTCACCCCCGGGCTGGTGGGCACGTCGGTCACCGTGCCCGAGCAGTCGGTGGCGGCCCTCTTCGCGTCCGCGGGTGTCATCCGGGTGGACACCGTGGCACAGATGTTCGACGTGGGCAGCCTGCTGGCCCACCAGCCGCTGCCCGACGGGCCGCGGGTCGCCGTCGTGGGGAACTCCACCGCGATCGGCGTCCTGGTGGCCGATGCCGTCCTGGAGGAGAGGCTGGAGCTGGCGCACGAGGCGCCGGTCGACATCGGTGTGAACGGCGGGCCCGAGCAGTTCCGGGCAGCGCTGCAGGCGGCGGTCGACGACGACGACGTGGACGCCGTGGTCGCGGTGTTCCTGCCGCCGCTCATGGCGGGGTCCCAGGAGTACGGGCCCGCGCTGCGCGACGTCGCCCAGGGGTCGGCCAAGCCCATCGTGGCGAGCTTCCTGTCCACCGAGGGCATCCCACCGGAGCTCGCCGTCCTGGACCAGGACGGCATGCCGGCCCGCGGTTCGGTGCCCTCGTACTCCACGCCGGAGCGGGCGGTCATCGCGCTGGCGAAGGTCGCGGAGTACGCCCGCTGGCGGCGGCGGCCGGTCGGTCAGGTGCCCGAGCTGTCCGACGTGGACGAGCCGGCGGGGAAGGCCCTCGTGCGGCGGGTGCTGGCCGACGCCCCGGCCGGCCGGGAGCTCACCGACGAGGAGCTCATCACGCTGCTGGCCGGCTACGGGGTGCCGCTGCTCGGCACGCGGACGGCCACCGACGCCGACGAGGCGGTCGCCGCCGCCGGGGAGATCGGCTACCCGGTGGTGCTGAAGTCGACGGCACCGTGGCTGCGGCACCGATCCGACCTGGGTGGAGTGCGCCTGGATCTCATCGACGCCGACGCGGTGCGGGCCGCGTTCGCCGCGATCCCGTCGGGCGACCCCGTGGTCGTCCAGGAGATGGCGGCACCCGGCGTCGCGACGGTCGTGGAGATCGTCGACGACCCCTCCTTCGGTGCCCTGGTCAGCTTCGGCCTCGGGGGAGTGGCCACCGACCTGCTCGGCGACCGCGCCTACCGGACGCTGCCGCTGACCGACCTGGACGCGGCGGAGCTCGTGCGCGCCCCGCGCGCATTCCCACTGCTCGACGGCTACCGGGGGTCCGAGCCCGTCGACCTCGCGGCGCTGGAGAACCTGCTGCTCCGGGTCGCGCGCCTCGCCGACGACCTGCCCGAGGTGCTGCGGCTGACGCTGGAGCCGGTGATCGTCGGGCCGCCCCGCCCCTGGCACGGCGGTCGCTCGCTCGTGGTGGCCGGGGCCAGGGGGCGCGTCGGCCCGCCGACCGCCCGCGTCGACCCCGGTGCCCGACGGATGCGCAGCCCGATGTGACCCAGCCGGCCCGAGGCCGACTCAGGACGGTGGCACGCGGGCGGCTACCAGGTGCCCGTGCAGCGGTGCGGCGAGCGTGCCGTCCGGGGCGATGAACGGAGCCAGCACCTCACGGGCGCCCGCCCTGATGGCGGCGTACTGCTCCCGGTCCAGCCGCGCGGCCAGCGGGGACGCCTCCACCTCGGTCACCGCCAGCTCGTCGGGGGAAGCGAAGCGCGCGGTGCCGGCGTGCGTCCGGACCTCGCGGACCTCCAGGCCGGCCGTGGTGACGGCACCGCGCAACTCGTGGAGATCGCCGCACGACCAGTAGGTGCTGAGCAGCGAGACCGCCTCCGCGCCGGCGACCCGGGCCGCCATCTCGACGAACGGCCCGTAGGCCGGCTGGTCGTCCAGGGACGCAGGCACCACGAGTGCGACGACACCGCCCGGCCGGGTCCCGCGGCCATCTCCCGTATCGCCGCGGTCCGGTCGGGGAAGAACATCAGCGCCATCTGGCACAGCACGGCGTCGAACGACCCGTCTGCGAAGGGGAGGTCGACGACGTCGGCCTGCCGCCACTCGAGGTCAGGTCGCACCCTGCGGGCGACGGCGAGCATGCCGGTGTTGAGGTCCACCCCCACCACCCGCCCGGTGCCGGCCAGCCGGTCGGCCACCGTCCTGGCGACGATCCCGGTGTCGCAGGCGACGTCCAGCACGGACTGGCCCGGCGCGAGCCCGGCGACGTCGGCCAGTAGCGGAGCCCACTCGGCGAAGATCGCCGGCACGAACCTCGCCTCGTACTGCTCGGCCACCTCGAGCGAGACCTGGAAGTCGTCGGTAGCCGTCATGACGCACTCCCTTCACGGACCTGTGTGGACGCCGCCCACCCTCCCGTCCGGCGGCCGCGTGGACATGGGTGCCGGCACCCGGTTTCGCACCCGATCCGGGCGTACGACGGAGCATCGGGGCGGCCACGTCGGTGGGACCCTTGATGCATGGCAGCAGCGGGTGGGGGCCTGCCGCACGATGAACTGATCCGAGCGGGCCGGGCGGCGCTCGCGCGAGGTGACTGGGCAGGTGCGCGGTCGGCGTTCCGGGCGGCGCTGGCGCGGGCGGACACGCCCGAGGCGTGCCACGGACTCGCCTGCGCCGAGGAGTGGGCCGGCGACTTCGACGCCGCCGTGCGCCTCTACGAACGCGCGTTCGCCGGCTACCGAGCCCGCGGGGAGACGCGGCTGCCGGCCCTGATCGCCGGTCGGAAACTGAGCTTCCTGCACGCCGCCGTGTTCGGGAACCTCGCCGCAGCCGGCGGTTGGCTGGCGCGGGCCCGCAGCCTGGCCGACGAGGCGGGGGAGTGCCCGGAGACGGGCTGGGTGGAGTTGGCCGAGGCTCTGGCGGCCGAGGATCCGGACGAGATCGACACGCACGCGTGGGCGGCGACCGGGATCGCCCGTCGCGCAGGGGACGCCGACCTGGAGTTCTGCGCGCTCGGCTACCGGGGCCTGGGCCTGGTCCTGCGCGGGCGGGTGGCCGAGGGCATGCGCCGGGTCGACGAGGCGGCGATCGCGGCGACCATGGGGGAGGTCCGCGACCACCTCGTCGTCGGCGAGATCTTCTGCACGATGTTGCTCTGCTGCGAGCTGACCCTCGACGTCCGGAGGGCGCAGCAGTGGATCACCACCGCTGAGTCCGCGGGCCGTCGATCGAACGATCTGTGGGTCTCGGCGGTCTGCCGGATGTACTACGGCGGGATCATGACCGCGGCCGGGCGGTGGCAGGAGGCGGAGGACGCGCTGTCGACGTCCCTGCGTCTCTACGACGACGGGATGAGGGCCATGCGGTCGGGCGCGGCCGTGCGGCTGGCCGACCTTCGGATCCGGCAGGGACGGTTGGCGGAGGCGGCGATGCTCCTGGCCGACCACGAGTCCGACCCGCAGGCGGTGCTGCCACTGGCCCGGCTGTACCGCGTCCGGGGCGAGGTGGACCGGGCCGCCGCGGTCCTCCGCCGGTCGCTCGGCTCCGGGGGGACGACGGTGCTGCACGCCCCCGTCCTCGCGCTGCTGGTCGAGGCGCACGCCGTCGGGGGCCGGCTGGACGACGCGCACGCGGCACAGCAGCAGTTGCGGGACCTCGCCGCCGGGTGCGCGCTGCCGAACGTCGGCGCGCTGGCGGCGCAGTCGGCCGGGGTCCTGTCCCGGGCGTCGGGCGCGGATGCCCTGTCGCACTTCGAGTCGGCGCTCTCGGGTTTCCTGCAGGCGGGCCTGCCGTGGGAGGCCGCCCGCTGCCGGCTGCTGATCGCCCGCCTGCTGGCCGGCTCCACTCCCGACGTCGCCGTGGCCGAGGCGCGGTCCGCGCTCGAGGTGTTCCGGAGGCTGGGCGCACGGCACGAAGCGGACGAGGCCGCCACCGTGCTGCGGACCCTCGGCGCCCACGTCCACGGTGTTCCGGCGCCCCGGACGTCCGGCCCGCTGACCGGGCGGGAGCGGGAGGTCCTGGTCCTGCTCGTCGAGGGCCTGTCGAATCAACAGATCGCCGACCGCCTGTTCCTGAGCAAGCGGACCGTGGAACACCACGTCGGGAGCATCTTCGCCAAGCTCGGCGTCGCGACGCGGGCGGAGGCGCTTGCCTACGCCATCCGGCACGGCGTGCGCGGGTGAGAAGACGGCGAGAGCCCGCCACCCCGTGAGGTGGCGGGCTCTGCGTTCCGTCGTCCTCCGGACGACACGCCGACCAGGTGCCGTCCCGGTCTGCGCTGAGGCCGTCCGGTCCTCGCGGCGGGAGGCCTCTGGCCCCCGCGCCGCGAGGACCCCTACCTCTTACGCCAGGTAGTCGCGCAGGGCGTCGGCGCGCTCCGGGTCGCGGAGCTTGGCCATCGTCTCGCGCTCGATCTGCCGGACCCGCTCGCGGGAGAGACCGAACTGCTTGCCGATCTGCTCGAGCGTGCGGGGCTGGTGACCGTCCAGGCCGAAGCGAAGCATGACGACGTCGCGCTCGCGGTCCTCCAGGGTGGAGAGGACGTTGCGCACGTCGCCCTTCATCATCTGGAAGGCCACGGCGTCCTCGGCCACCGCGGCGTCGGCGTCCTCGATGAAGTCACCGAGGCGGGACTCCTCGTCGGCTCCGACGGTCTGGTCGAGGCTGACCAGGTCGCGGCTGTACTCGAGGAGCTCGGTGATCCGCGCCTCGGGCATGTCCAGCTCGAGGCCCAGTTCCTCGGCGGTGGGCTCCCGCTCCAGCTCCTGGTGCATGCGCCGACGGGTGCGGACCACCTTGTTGACCTGCTCGGCCAGGTGGACGGGCAGCCGGATGGTGCGCCCGGAGTCGGCCATCGCGCGGGTGATGGCCTGCCGGATCCACCAGGTGGCGTACGTCGAGAACTTGAAGCCCTTGGTGTAGTCGAACTTCTCGACCGCCCGGATCAGGCCGACGTTCCCTTCCTGGATGAGGTCCAGGAACGTCATGCCGTGGCCGGTGTAGCGCTTGGCGACGGAGACGACCAACCGGAGGTTGGCCTCCAGCAGGTGGGCCTTCGCGGCCTTGCCGTCGACGGCGAGAATCTTGTAGTCGCGCTGGCGCGCCGGGCTGAGGCCCCGCTTCTCGGCGAGCAGGCGCTCCGCGTAGAGGCCCGCCTCGATCCGCTTGGCGAGCTCGACCTCCTGCTCCGCGGTCAGCAGCGCGGTCTTTCCGATGGTGTTGAGGTACACGCGCACGAGGTCGGTCGACACCAGTCCGCTGGCGTCGGGCTCACGTCGAGGCGAGCGCACCGCGAGGGTGTCGTCGGGGGAAGACTGCAGCAGCGTCACGATGGGTCTTCGTCCTTGCCTTCGATTCGGATGCAGTCGCCGCTGCGTGGCTGGCGGTGACGACGCATCCAGGCGTCGAGCTCCGGGGCTCCGGGGGTGGCCGGACCGGCCCCTTGCTCTTCTGTCCGGTGTGGTACGCCCTGCACAACGGCGCTGATGGGGTTCGGTGTTCCATGAATGCCGCGTTCACAGCAAACCGACAGGCAGTGTGTTCGGTCACCCCGTCGTACCCGCGTCGGGGTGATGCCTCACCAGGCCGACGTGCCGATCGATGCTCCTCAGACCTCCAGCAGCAGCGTCATGGGCCCCTCGTTCACCGACGACACCTGCATCCGCGCGCCGAAGACCCCGGTCGCCACCGTGCAGCCACGCCGCCGCAGTTCGGCGACGACCTCGTCCACCAGCGGCTCGGCCACCTCGCCGGGCGCGGCGTCCTGCCAGGACGGACGGCGGCCCTTGCGGGTGTCGGCGTAGAGCGTGAACTGGCTGACCACCAGCACCGGGAGGCCGAGGTCGGCGGCTGAGACGGCGCCGTCGGGGCCGGGGAAGATGCGCAGCTCGTGGATCTTGCGGGCCAGCCCCCGGGCGGAGACGGCGTCGTCGGCGTGCCCCACTCCGACCAGTGACAGCACGCCGGGGCCGATCTGGCCGACCACGGCCCCGTCGACCGTTACAGCTGCTGTACTGACTCTGCTCACCACCGCGCGCACCAGGCCATTCAACCGGGCGGCGTGTCGACTACGACCCGGGGCAGACGGCCTGCGTCGTCCCGGACGAACCGGTGGCGCTGCGACCGGTGTGCACGGCACTCCGGAACGCGCCGGGGCTGGTGCCGGTGTGCTGGGCGAAGAACTTGCCGAAGTTGGTCGCGCTGGAGAACCCCAGCCGGGCGGCGATCCGCGCCGCCGGCCAGTCGGTGTGCGCGAGCATCCGCTTGGCCTCCAGGGCGACCCGTCGGTCGATGAAGGCCTTCGCTCCCAGCCCGGTCACCGCCTGGGTGGCGCGGGTGAGGGTCCGCGGTGCGAAGCCGAGAAGCCGGGCGTAGTCCTCGACGCGGTGCGTGCACGGGAAGTGCTGCTCCACCGCGTCGCGGAAGCGGGCGTAGGCGTCGTTGGGGTCGTGCGCCGAACCGTCGTCCCGAGTGGCCACGTGCACGAGGCGGATCACCAACACGGCGAGCAGGTGGCGGAGCAGTTGCATGTGCACGTCGGCGGGCAGTCCGCCGAAAGCGGAGTACTCGCGGCCGAGGTGGCGGACGGCCAGGTCGAGCGCTCGGCGGTCCTCCTCGTCCGTCGGCAGGACGACCGGCCCGTGGCGGCCGTCCGCACGCGCCAGGGTCGCGGTCCCGGGGTCGAGCTCCTCCGGTTCGAAGAGCACGAGCGTGCCTTCCGCCTGCTCCAGGTCGCGCCACTGGAGCACCTGGCCGGGGCGGATCCACAGCCACATCCCGGGCTCCACGTGGTGGTCGGTGAAGTCGACGGTGCTCCGCAGGCTGCCGGCGGTGACGGCGAGGACGGAGTGGAACGCCGGCCGCTGCGGGCGGGCGAGCACGTCCGCGGGAACCCGCGAGCGCAGGTCGGCCAGGGACATGACCTCCCCGCCGGCCGGCCAGTTCGGCCGTGGCGAGAAGAGGGCCTCGGGGACCGGCTCCGACCGCGCCTGTCCGAATCTGACCACCATCAGTCGCCACGGTACCTGGAAGGCGCCTGGTCAGCCGCCTAGCGTCGGGGTGGTCGCCAGCAGCCGGTCGAGGGCGTGGACGACGTTGTGGACCACCTTCGTGACGTGGGGAGCAGGCGTGGCGGTCAGGGGGAGGGCGCGACGGCCGCTCGGCCCGATCGCGACAGCGGACGGCCAGCCGTCCGGAGCAGGGACGTCGAGGGGGCCCTGAGCGCGGAGCGCAGCACACCGAGTCCCCACCGGCCCGACAGCGTGCCGGACCGACCCAGCGCACCGTCTGAGAGCTCGTGATGACCGCACTCGCACCGCACCCGATCGTCAGCCGTCCCAGCTCGGTGAACCGGGCGCGGAAGGGCTCGCGACTCTCGTACCTGCTCCGGACGACGGACCACAAGACGATCGGCCTGATGTACCTGGTCACGTCGTTCACGTGGTTCCTGCTGGGCGGGCTGATGGCGCTGCTCATGCGCGGCGAGCTGGCGCAGCCGGGCCTGCAGTACCTGTCGGCCGAGCAGTACAACCAGCTGTTCACCATGCACGGCACGGTGATGCTGCTGTTGTTCGCGACGCCGCTGTTCTTCGCGTTCGGCAACCTGATCGTGCCGCTGCAGATCGGGGCGCCGGATGTCGCGTTCCCGAGGCTGAACGCCTTCTCCTACTGGCTGTTCCTCTTCGGCAGCCTGATCGTGCTCGCCGGGTTCCTGACCCCGGGCGGCGCACCGGACTTCGGGTGGACCGCGTACCCGCCGCTCTCGCTGGAGGTGCACTCGCCCGGCGTCGGCGGGGACCTGTGGATCAGCGGCCTCGCCGTCACCGGGCTGGGCACCATCCTGGGGGCGGTCAACTTCATCACGACCATCGTCTGCCTGCGCGCCCCCGGCATGACGATGTTCCGGATGCCGGTCTTCACCTGGAACACCCTGGTGACCAGCCTGCTGGCACTGCTGGCCTTCCCGATCCTGACCGCTGCGCTGGTTGCGCTGCTGGCCGACCGGAACCTCGGCTCGCTGATCTACTCGGATGAGAACGGTGGGCCGATGCTGTGGCAGCACCTGTTCTGGTTCTTCGGCCACCCCGAGGTCTACATCATCATGCTGCCGTTCGTCGGCATCGTGACCGAGATCGTTCCGGTGTTCAGCCGCAAGCCGCTGTTCGGCTACAAGGGCATGGTCTTCGCCACCCTGGCGATCGCCGCGCTGTCCCTCGCGGTCTGGGCGCACCACATGTACGCCACCGGCGCGGTGCTGCTGCCCTTCTTCGCGTTCATGACCTATCTGATCGCGGTGCCCACCGGCATCAAGTTCTTCAACTGGACCGGCACCATGTGGCGAGGAGCGCTGACCTTCGAGGCGCCGATGCTGTTCTCGGTCGGCTTCATGGTCACCTTCCTGCTGGGCGGCCTCACCGGTGTGCTCCTGGCCACCCCGCCGATCGACTGGCACCTGCACGACACCTACTTCGTCGTCGCCCACTTCCACTACGTCGTCTTCGGCACCGTGGTGTTCGCCGCCTACGCCGGCATCTACTTCTGGTTCCCCAAGATGTGTGGCCGGATGTTGGACGAGCGGCTCGGGAAGCTGCACTTCTGGCTGACCTTCGTCGGCTTCCACGGCACCTTCCTGGTGCAGCACTGGCTCGGTGGCGAGGGCATGCCGCGCCGGTACGCCGACTACCTGCCGACCGACGGGTTCACCACCCTGAACGTGATCTCGACGATCTTCTCGTTCGTGCTCGGGGCCTCGGTCATCCCGGCGATCTACAACGTGGTGCGCTCCTGGCGGTACGGGCGGCCGGCGCTGCGTGACGACCCCTGGGGCCACGGCAGCTCCCTGGAGTGGGCGACGTCCTCGCCGCCGCCGCGGCACAACTTCGTGGCGATCCCGCCGATCCGCTCCGAGCGCCCGGCCTTCGAGGCGCACTACCCACATCTGGTCGAACGGCTGGAGCGGGAGAAGCACGCCGGCCGGCGGCACGCGGCCTATGCCGGGGTCAGTGACGTCGGTCTCACCGCCGGCGAGCGCCAGGGATCCCGTGACCCCGACCCGACCTGACGAAGACCCCCCTCCTCCCCACCCCTCGCAAGCTCGGGGCGGCGCCCTGGAGGGGGCAGCCCCGCAACCCAGGAGCGCAGTCACCGGCCGGCGCACGGCCTCAGCAGGTGCTGCCTCCCCGACCCCGCACCGAGTTCCGGGCCACGGGAGCCGGCAGCACTGGCCGACATCCGCGACGGAGTTCGCCCGGTGGCGCCGCAGGTGGCACCGTTGCTGCTCAGTGCGCGACTGTCCGGATCCCCTCGGTCCAGTGGTCGAGCCCTCGGACGGGGTAGCCGTGCGTCGAGACGATCAGCTCCGGCTGCAGCTCGGTCAGGCGCCACCGCGAGGCGACTGCGGCGTCCGGGTCGTGATGAAGCTTCTTGGGCAGGTGGAACCACCGCGGGCTCGTCGGATCCGTGGAGACGTTGACCGGCCCATCGCCCACGACAAGGGTCCGGTCGGCTGCGCGCCAGAAGGCCAGCAGGCCCGGACTGTGGCCGGGCTGGGCGACGACCTCGAATCCGGCGACGGTGTCACCTGCCCTCAGACGTCGGTCGACGCGACGCCGTCGGAGCCCGAGGGGAGCGATCAGGTACCTGCCGCCCGCATCCGCGTGGTAGGCGATGCTGCCTCCGGTCTCGAAGTCGTCCGCCTCGATCTCGCTCATGGCCAGCGGTGCGCCGGTGTGGTTGCAGAGCCATGCAGTGGACCCGACGTGGTCACCGTGAGCGTGGGTCACGACGTGTTCCACGACGTCCCGTCCGCGCAGGAAACGGGCCAGACGACGCCCCGACCAGGGCAGGCCGGCGTCCACGACCACATCGCCCCGCGGGCCCTCGAGAACCACGGTGTTGAACAGGCTGCGTGGAAAGAGCGGTCCGACGTGCACGCCGTCGGCCACCTTCCTCAGCGTGGTGGCCACAGAACCGCACCCTGCCACGGCCGCCTTCGTCTCGCTCGCCCATGCTGTCCGGGACCGATTGCTCAGCGCCCGGCGCACCGGACGTCTCATGTCGACGAGCGGCTCCGGCACGGCTGTGGGCAGCCGACGGGACGGCGAGACGTCACCGTCCGGGCGGGTACGGCAGGATCGGGGAGCGTGCCGACCCTCCGCATCGCCCAGGACGTCGCGGCCGACGGACTGCTGGGGCGCGACCCGCTGGCCCTGCTGCTCGGGATGCTGCTGGACCAGCAGTTCCCCATGGAGCGCGCCTTCGCAGCCCCCCGGCTGCTGGCCGACCGGCTCGAGGTCGAGACCCTGGACGCGGCGCAACTGGCCGCAGCGGACCCCGAGGAGCTGACCCGCGTCTTCCAGGGCCCGCCGGCCCTGCACCGCTACCCGGGTTCGATGGCCGGGCGCGCCCAGGACCTCTGCCGGCTGCTGGTCGAGCGGTACGACGGGCGGCCGGAGAACCTGTGGGCCGACGCGCCGGACGGGGCGACCCTGCTGCGGCGGCTGGGGGAACTCCCGGGATTCGGGGCCCAGAAGTCGAAGATCTTCCTCGCGCTGCTGGGCAAGCAGTACGGCGTCACGCCGGCCGGCTGGCGCGAGGCGGCGGGGGACTACGGCACCGACGGCTCGCGTCGCTCGGTCGCCGACATCACCGGCCCCGAATCGCTGGCCGAGGTCCGTGCCTTCAAGCAGGCGCAGAAGCAGGCGGCCAAGGCTCGCCAGCCGGCCGGGAAGTAGGCGACGGGGACACGAGCATCGAGCCGATCGCGGTGGCACGATGGGGCCCGGACCGGAGGAGCGACGGGGTGGTCCCCGGCAGAGCCGGCCAGCGGAGGGGATGAGTGCCCGTGGCCTCGAGCCAGCAGTTCCCACGGCCCCGCGGTCCTGAGCCGGTGCTGATCACCGAGGCCGAGCCGAGCCTGGCCGAGCAGCACGCGGCGCGGAAGAAGCGCTACGCCCTCACCATGGGTATCCGCGTGGTCTTCATCGTCCTCGCGGCGGCCTTCTACCAGATCGTCTGGCTCATGATCATCTGTGCAGTCCTCGGCACCGTGCTGCCCTGGATCGCCGTGATCATGGCCAACGACCGGCCCCCGAAGAAGAAGCTGCACGTCAACCACTACGACGCCCGCCCGGACCGCGTACTGGAGTCCCGCCCCACGCGGGTCATCGACGGCTGACCGCCGCAGGAGCCCTCACCGGGCGCCGGCTCGTCGCACCACCTCGGCCGCCCGGGCCAGTCCCGCGTCCAGCGCGACGGCCGGGTCGGCCTCGGGCGCCGCGAGCCAGGCCGCCAGGAGGCCCGCCGCGAACGCGTCGCCCGCGCCGGTGGTGTCCACGACGTCGGTGGGGTGCGCGGGCCGGTGCAGCAGGAGGTCACCGGAGGCCCACAGCGCGCCGTCGGCCCCGAGGGTCACCGCCACGATCCGGTGCCGGCGGGCCAGCGCCCGCGCCGCGTCGGATTCGTCCGTGCAGCCGGTCAGCAGGCGTGCCTCGTCGGCGTTGGGCAGCAGCAGCGTGGCGGCGGCGGTGTCGGCCAACCATCGGTCGACGCCGTAGCGGGCCAGCGGGCCGGTCGAGGCGGGATCGAGCGAGACGGTGCATCCGGCGGCGACCGCGGCCTCCAGAGCGCCGAGCCCGGCGCCGCGCGATCCCGGGTCCAGCAGGGTGTACCCCGAGAGGTGCAGGTGCCCACCGGGAGGGGGCACGGGGACGTCGTCGGGCCGCAGCTCCAGGTTCGCGCCCCGGTCGGCCAGCATGCTGCGCTGCCCGTCGGGCTCCACCAGGCTGACGATCGTGCCCGTGGCAGAGCCCGGGACGGTGCGCAGGCGGAGTGCGACGCCGGCCGCGGCGAGCTCCGCGGTCAGCCCCGCCCCCGCGGCGTCGTCACCGATGCACCCGGCCAGGAGGACCGGCGTGCCGAGCCGGGCCAGGTGCGCGGCCACGTTGGCGCCTGCACCGCCGCCGCGGCTCCGGATGGCGGCCGGCCGGTCCGAGCTCGGGGCGGGCTCCCCGGACAGCACGACGACGACGTCGGTCGCGACGTCTCCGACGACGACGACCTGCGGGCGATCGGTCAGCGGGTCACCCCCGCCAGCGCCGCCGCGATCTGGCCGGCGAGCTCGGCGTTGCGCAGCACCAACCGGACGTTGACCGCCAGGGTGGCCCCCTCGCTGGCCCGGTGCAGGTGGTCGAGCACGAAGGGCGTCACCGCCTTGCCGCGGACGCCGGCGTCCTCGGCCGCGGCGAGTGCCCCGGCGATCACCCGGTCGTGCAGGTCCGGGTCCAGCTGCTCGTCCAGGGGAAGGGGGTTGGCGACCACGACCGCGCCGGCGGCGAGGTCCCGGCGCGCGGCGAAGACGCGGGCGGCCTCCGTGGGGTCGGCTACCGACCAGTCCACGGTGGAGCCGGAGTCGGCGACGTAGAAGCCGGGAAAGGTCGTCGTCCGGTAGCCGACGACGGTGACCGACAGCGACTCGAGCCGCTCCAGCGTGGCGGGGACGTCGAGGATCGACTTCACACCGGCGCACACCACGACCAGGGAGGTGCGCGACAGCGCGGTCAGGTCGGCGGACTCGTCGAAGGTGTCCACCGACTGCCGGTGCACTCCGCCCAGGCCGCCGGTGGCGAACACCCCGATCCCGGCGGCGGCGGCCAGCAGGGCCGTGCTGGAGACGGTGGTCGCTCCGCTGAGACCCAGGGCGGCTGCGACGGGCAGGTCCCGGACGCCGAGCTTCGCCAGACCCGGGTCGGCGCAGACCCGGTCGACCTCGTCGGCGGTCAGGCCCACGTGCGGGACCCCGTCCAGGACGGCGATCGTCGCGGGCACCGCGCCACCGGCGCGGACAGCGGCCTCGACGTCGTCGGCCGCGGCGCGGTTGTCCGGGCGGGGAAGCCCGTGGGCGAGCAGCGTGCTCTCGAGGGCGACGACGGGGCGGCCGGCGTTCAGGGCCTCGGACACTTCGGGGGAGAGGACGGTATTGGCGGGACGAGCGGGAGCTGAGGGATGCACCCTGTCATCATGGATGGCCGGTGCGGCCGCCCCAGTCACCCCTCCGTGGCCGTCCCCCCGACCCGCCACCAGCAGGGAGTTCCCATGAGCAGCAGCGACATCCTCGAACGGCCGGACGTCCGCGACTCCGACACCGGCAACGCCAACGAGGTCTTCCACTACGTGCGGAAGAACAAGATCGCCGAGAGCGCGGTCATGGGGACCCTGGTCGAGGCCCTGTGCGGCGAGGTCTTCCCGGTGACCAAGAGCCCGAAGCCCGGCAGCCCGGTGTGCCCGGCCTGCAAGGAGATCTACGAGCAGCTCAAGAAGGAGTGAGCAGAGGCGCGCAGCGCCGTCGTCCCGAGTGGGCCCCGAAGGGGTCCGCGCAGGGACGACTCGACGGCTCCGAGCAAGCGGGGGACGGCACGTGGCCGCCGTGCGGTCCGGAGGACCGCAGTGTCACAGCAGGTCCGCGATGTCACAGCAGGCCGAGGCGGCGGGCCTCCTCCTGGAGCTTTGCGGCCCGTCGCTCGCGGCGCCGCCGGTCGTGGCGGCGGAGCGGGGCCGGCCATCGGGCCTGGATGGTGGCGTTGAGCTCGGCGCCCAGCAGCACGGCCATCCCGAAGAAGAAGCAGAAGAGCAGGGCGCCGATCGGCGCCGCGAGTGCGCCGTAGGGCAGCGCCGTGATCAGGATGTCCGCGATGTAGGCCCGTAGGAGCAGGGCGGCGACGAGGAAGAACGCGACGGCGAGCACCGTGCCCGGCAGATGCCGGCGCCACGGCAGCCGGTTCGGCAGCACCACGTGGTAGAAGCTGGTCAGCGCCAGGAGGAGGCCGACGAGCACCGCGGGCCAGTAGACGGCGTTCACCAGCACCGTGGCGGTCGACTGCCAGTCGGCCGGCAGGAGAGCGACGAGGACCCCGCGACCGAGCACGAGCAGCGGCAGGGTCACTACGGCCATCAGCATGCCGACGACGAACAGCCACAACGCCTTGAGCCGGGTCCGGATCGGGCCCCGCACGTCCCGCTGGTCGTAGGCGATGACGATGGTGTTCATGAACGTCGCCGTCGCCGAGGAGCCCGCCCAGAGCGAGAGCAGGAAACCCAGGCTGACGACCTCGAGACGGCCGGAACCCAGGATGTCCGAGAGCGTCGGTGCCACGAGATCGTCGACCACGTCGGAGGTGAGCACCTGGGCCGCGGCGGTGACCAGCTCGTCCTCGATCTGCCGGACCCCGTCGTCGCCGATCACCGCGCCCAGGTAACCCAGCGAGCCCAGCAGCCCGATCAACAGCGGGGGCACGGACAGGATCTGCCAGAAGGCGGCCTCGGCGGAGAGCCCCAGGATGCGGTCGTGCCAGGCCTTCGCCACCGTGTGGCCGAGTACCTGGAGCGGCACCCGCACCGGCGCCAGCCAGCCGTCCATCCGCCCGGGCCGCGTCTCGCCGTCCGCCGGTGTGTCCAGCCGGGTGGCACCAGCGGGTGAGGGATGCGTGCCACCGGCCGGGGCTGGGCCGGCGTCGACAGCGGCGTCACCGACCCTCCCGGGCACCCCGGCGTCGGCCGGGGAACCTCCGGGCAGGACGGCACTCACCCGTCCAGTGTGCACGTCCGGTCCTGCCTCGGCCGTGGCCCTGGCCGGGAGAGCGGGGCGCTGAGCTGGGCGGGGGACCGGCTCAGCCGCCCGAGGGCGTCTCCTCGGGTGCCGCCGGCGGCGCGGCCGGCGGGATGCAGCGGATCACCGGCTCGGCGGCGTAGCGGGTGCGGAAGTTCTCCCGCTTCAGTTCCGCCCCCGTGGTGAGGTCGCGGAAGACGCGGGTGACGGTGATGTCGAAACCGGTCGAACCGCTCTGCGGCTTGCAGGTGCCGTCGTCCGGCTTCTCCTGGACCACGGGGCTGCGCTGGTTGAAACGGTCGCTGCTGATCGACTGGATCTCGTACCGCTTCGTCCCGTAGAAGGTCACCGTGATCGTGCTCGGCGTCCAGGTGGTGTCGATGTAGACGCCGGTGTCGCTGTCGTTGCGCCACTCGAGGTCGATCGAGTCGTAGTAGACCGTCGCCTCCCGCCCGGCCGGGTAGCGGCTGATGTAGTAGCTGTGCGGCTTGTGGAAGACGTCCTCCAGCCCGGAGAAGAACACCGCGTTGAACATCGTGGTGGCGAACTGGCTGATCCCGCCGCCCACGGCCGTGGTGAACGTGCCGTTGTTGATGACGCCGGCCTCGACGTACCCCTGTGCCAGCCCCCGCGGGCCCGTGAAGTCGTTGAGGCTGAACGTCTCTCCCGGCATGACGACGGCGCCGTCGACCTCCTGCGCGACCACCCGGATGTTGGTCCCACTCGCGGGGTTCCCGATGTTGGTCGTGAAGCTGCCGATCTCCTCGCGGATGCCCAGCGCCTGGGCCTCCTCCGTGGTGAAGTCGGCGGGCACCGGCCCCAGCTGCGCGGTGAGCGTGCGCGGCTCCGGCGCGGTGAGCACGGGGAGCAACTGTTCGGCCAGGGTCGCCGGGGCGACGCCGGTCCCGTCGACGGAGGGCACCACGGTGACCGATCCGCCGGAGACCTCGAAGCGGGCGTCCTTCGCACCGCTGCCGAAGACGGCCAGCTCATCGCCGAGGGCCGTCTGCAGGGCGGCCGGGTCGATGTCGACCGCGAGGACGCCGTCCTCCTGGGGCGTGAAGGTGAGCGAGGCCGCGATGGCCTCCACCGACACCTCGGCCGTGTCCTCGCTGCCCTGGACGACGACCGACACCGGCGCCGACAAGGCGGGCCTGACCGTCTCCTCGAGCACCCGCTGGGCCTCGGCCTCGTCGACGTCGACCGGGGTCACCTCGACCGGCAGGTCGATCGGCGTGCTCGGGTCGGCGCCGGACTGCAGCGCTTCCAGGACGGCATCGGCGGCGCCCTCGCGATCGAGGGCACGTCCGTCGGCCGGCTCGGTCACCGAGGGCGTGGTGCCCTCGATGACGATCGAGGCGTCGACCGGCGCGCGGTCCACCTGCTCGGCCACGGCGTCGATCTGGGCGGCGAGGGCGGTCTCCTCGCCGGTGAAGGTGGGCTCGACCTCCCGGTCGCTGAAGAGGCTCACCAGCCGCGTCCAGGGGTTGAGCGGCTGGTCGTCGGCCGAGTCGATGGTGGCCTCGACGTCCAGGCTGATGCCCGCGGTGAGCGGTGAGAAGGGCGCGATCACGTCGTCGGCGCGTACCTGGTGCTCGGCGTCGACCCGCGGCGCCAGCTCCTCGTCGAGGAGCTCGGCCGCGGCCGTGGGGGACAGGCCGCCGATGTCGACGCCCGCCACGACCGTGGAGCGGGGGATGTCGCCCGAGGAGACCAGCAGGTCCGCACCGTAGGCGACGGCGAGCACGGCGAGCACGGCGACGGCGCCGACCGGCGCGAGCACCGCAGGGCGACGCCACCACGGACCACGGGAGCCGTCGCCCTGCGGTTCCTCGCCGGGCGGGGGCGGGGTGGCCGTCCCGGACGGGTCGTCCCGCAGGTGGACCGGCTCGGTCGCGGCGCCGTCCTCCGGCGCGGCGGCCGGGTCGTCCGGCGCGCCGAGCAGCCAGTCCCGGGTCACCGGGCGGGTGGCGTCGAGATCCTCGACCGACGAAGGGCGGTCCGCCGGTCCGGCCGGGGAGGGACGGCCGTCCGAGCCGTCGGCAGGCATCCGCACGGTGTCGTCGTGCACCGTGTCGTCAGGCACGGCGGGATGCTGGGGCATGGGGGAGTCCTCCGGTGTCCGTCGACCGGGAGTCCCCGGGAACGACGAAGCCGCCGGCCCTCTGTCCGCGCGAGGCGGCGTCGAGGACGCGGCGGCGTCGTCGTCGTGTGAGGCGGTCATCGCGGGCGCGACGATATCGCCTCCCTCAAGCAGTTACGCGCTGGTCGCCCTCTGTGTCGATGATGTCGACGGCGATGTCGCGAAGCTTGCTCTCGTACTCGCGAGCGTGGTGCCCGCAGAAGACGAGATCGCTGCCGCTCGCGAGCACGACGCGCACCTTGGCCAGGGCTCCACAGCGGTCGCAGTGGAACGGAACGACGAGGTCATCGGTGGGCGGGGTCGACGTCAGCGTCTGGGTCATCTGGCTCATCACTCGCTCTCTACCGCACGGACCCGCGGCTGCGGATCGGCCTCCTGCACAGCGCCAGGATGGCCCCTCGGATTCCCGTTCCCACCCGGATCATCGCGGACTCGCCGAAAGAGATGAGTCCGTAACACGCCGAGCATGGATGGAGCGGGTTCAGCAGGGGACGTCACTGGGGTGGAACCGGTGGTGCACGTGCTGGTTGTCGTCTGCCGGACCGGTGGATGACCGGGCCGACCGTGGGTCCGCTGCTGTTCTGACGTCCCCCACGCTACGCCGTCTACCCGACACGTGTCGGCGTACACCGTTCGCGACCACACCGTGACCCTTCCGGGCGATGACACCGCGCTCCTCCGGACCGCACCGCGGCCACGTGCCGTCCCCCTGCCGCGGGGAGCCGTTGCGTCGTTCCTGCGCGGACCCCTCCGGGGCCCACTCGGAACGACCAGACCTGTCGGCCTGGCTCAGGAGACGACGAGGACCCGGCACGCGATGCGTGCCGAGTCCTCGTGCGTGAGTCCTAATCCAGGTAGTCGCGCAGGACCTGGGAGCGGCTGGGGTGACGCAGCTTCGACATCGTCTTGGACTCGATCTGGCGGATCCGCTCGCGGGTGACGCCGTAGACCTGGCCGATCTCGTCCAGGGTGCGCGGCTGGCCGTCGGTGAGCCCGAAGCGCAGGCGGACGACGCCGGCCTCCCGCTCCGACAGGGTCTGCAGCACGCTGGTCAGCTGGTCCTGCATGAGGGTGAAACTCACCGCGTCGACCGCCACGACGGCTTCCGAGTCCTCGATGAAGTCGCCGAGCTGGCTGTCACCCTCGTCGCCGATGGTCTGGTCGAGGCTGATCGGCTCCCGGGCGTACTGCTGGATCTCCAGCACCTTGTCCGGGGTGATGTCCATCTCCTTGGCCAGCTCCTCCGGGGTGGGCTCGCGACCCAGGTCCTGGAGCAGCTCGCGCTGGATGCGCCCGAGCTTGTTGATGACCTCGACCATGTGCACCGGGATGCGGATGGTGCGGGCCTGGTCGGCCATGGCACGGGTGATGGCCTGGCGGATCCACCACGTGGCATACGTGGAGAACTTGTAGCCCTTGGTGTAGTCGAACTTCTCGACCGCGCGGATCAGGCCGAGGTTGCCCTCCTGGATCAGGTCCAGGAACGCCATGCCGCGTCCGGTGTAGCGCTTGGCCAGGGAGACCACGAGGCGGAGGTTGGCCTCCAGCAGGTGGTTCTTGGCGCGCTCGCCGTCGCGGACGATCCAGTTGAGGTCCCGGCGCATCTGCGGCGAGATCTTCTGGCCCTCTTCCTCGACCTGGCGCAGCCGCTCCGAGCCGTAGAGGCCGGCCTCGATCCGCTTGGCGAGGTCGACCTCCTCCTCGGCGTTGAGCAGCGCGACCTTGCCGATCTGCTTGAGGTAGGCGCGGACCGAGTCGGCCGACGCGGTGAGCTCGGCGTCCTTGCGGGCCTGCCGGAGCGCCTCGGACTCCTCCTCGTCGTCCCACTCGAAGTCGCCGCCCTCGGCGGCCTCCTCCTCGACGGGGGCCTCGACGGCGACGCCGTCGGGGCCGGCCACGACCGTCTCGTCGAGCTTGAGACCTTCCGAGCCCGCATCGATCACCGCGACGGCAGAGGCGTCGCCGGCGACGGCGGTCAGCACGGTGCCCTCACCGGCTCCCGGCGACGGGACGACGGTGGGCTTGCCCTTGGCGGCGGCCTTGGCCGGGGTCTTCTTGCGGGTGGCCGGCTGCGCGGCGGCCGTCACCGTCTTCGCCGGCTTGGCTGCCGCGGCGCTGGTCCGGGGAGCCCGGGTCCCGGCCGCGACCGTCCTGGAGCGCTTCGGGGTGCTCGCTGCGGCTGCTTCCGGTGCTGGCTGATCGGCGGGCACTCAGGGTTCCTTCCCGTGCTGGGTTCGTTCCCCGGGGGCCTTCTGGTCCCGGGCAGCGGCTCCGGACCTCGCACCGGTCCGGTGGGAAGGGTCCCCACAGGCCGGTGCGGCGTTTGACCGCCGGGCGGGCTGGGGATCCCTCCCGGGCTGGAGGGCGACGGGGTGGGGCGCTCTCATTGTAACGACGTGTTCGATGATCTCCACCGTCTCGCATCCCGGGATCGTGGCTGCGACGTGGCGTTCCGGGTGTTCGAGGCGGTGCTCACTCCTCGTGCTCCATCGGCCGGACGGGTGGGTGACTGAAGCCCGGTGCCTCGCCGGCCCCTCCAGCCTCGCCCCTCCGGGGGCGTCCACGGCTCAGTGGTCGCCGCGCTCGTGAGCGGCCAAGGCGGCCCCGACGATCCCGGCGTCGTTCTGCAGCTGGGCCGGGACGACAGGCGTGCGGGTGGAGAGCAGCGGCACCCACTTGTGTGCCTTCTTGCTCACCCCTCCGCCGACGATGATCAGATCCGGCCAGAGGCCCGCCTCCAGCACGTCGAGGTAGCGGTCGACCCGCCGCGCCCAGTCCGGGTAGCTCAGCTCCTCGCGTTCCCTCGCGGCGGCCGAGGCGCGGCGCTCGCCGTCCTCGCCGTCGACCTGGATGTGGCCGAACTCGGTGTTGGGCACCAGGTTGCCGTCGACGAACAGCGCGCTCCCGATGCCGGTGCCGAACGTCAGCATGAGGACGACGCCGGCGCGGTCCCGGCCTGCGCCATAGCGCATCTCGGCGATGCCCGCGGCGTCGGCGTCGTTGAGCGTCTCCACCGTGCCGGGGATCAACCGGTCGAGGCCGGCGTCGACGTCGGTGCCGATCCAGCTCTTCTCGACGTTGGCGGCGGTGTGGGCGACCCCGTGCTTCATGACACCCGGGAAGGTGACGCCGACCCGTCCCGTCCAGCCGAAGTGGTCGACGATCCGGCCCACCACGTCGTAGACGGGGTCGGGAAGGGAGGGCTGTGGCGTCTCGATGCGCAGCCGCTCACCGATCAGCTGGCCCTTCTCCAGGTCGACCGGGCATCCCTTGATGCCGCTGCCGCCGATGTCCACTCCGAAGCCCTGCACGTCGACAGGCTAGTGAGCCTCGGCCGGGATGTCCCTGCTGCGGCAGGATCAGCCCGTGCCCTCGTCCGCCGGAGCCGTCCCCCCCGATCCGCACGCGCTGCTGGCCCTCGCCGTCGACGTCGCCCGCGAGGCCGCCGGCGTCGTCGCCCGCGGCCGGTCGACGGCGGCCGAGCACGTCGACGTGAAGTCCAGCCCCGTGGACGTGGTGACCGCCGTCGACCGCGCCAGTGAGGAGCTCGTCGTCGCCCGTCTGCTCGATGCCCGGCCCGACGACGGCCTGCTGGGCGAGGAGGGGGCCGACCGCCGGGGCACCAGCGGGGTCCGCTGGGTGGTGGACCCCATCGACGGCACGGTCAACTTCCTCTACGACCTGCCGGCCTACGCGGTGTCCATCGCCGTGGAGATCGACGGCGAGGTCCACGCCGGGGTGGTCCTCAACGTGGCGACCGGCGAGTTGTTCACGGCGACGGCCGGGGGTGGCGCGTACCTCGCCTCCCCGGGCCGGCCGGAGCCGGTGCGGCTCACCGGCAGCCGCCCGGTCTCCCTGGAGCAGACGCTCGTGGGCACGGGTTTCGGCTACCGGGTCGAACAGCGGCGGGCGCAGGGGGCGGTGGTCGCCGAGCTCCTGCCGCGGGTGCGCGACATCCGCCGGCACGGCAGCTCGGCCCTCGACCTGTGCTCCGTGGCCGCCGGTCGCATCGACGCGTACTACGAACTGGATCTCAAGCCCTGGGACCACGCGGCCGGCGCGCTGGTCGCGGCCGAGGCAGGGCTGGTCGTCACCGGGCTGGCCGGCCGGCCCTTCGCCGAGCCGATGGCCGTCGCCGCCGCGCCGTCGATCGCCGGACCGTTCCTGGAGCTGCTGGAGGAGCTGCACGCCGCCTAGGAGGACCGTTCTGCAGGCGGGTCGTCAGCAGTCGGCTGCTGCGCTGGTCGCCGGGGCCAGCGCGGCAGCCACCTCCTCGGCGGAGGCCAGGGCGGTGAACTCCGGGCCGATGACGACGTCGACCACTGCGGTCGCTCGGGTGTCGAGGTAGTCGCCGGCCTGCGGGAGGAACAGCCGCACGTACTCCGCCGCATCGGATCCGCGGGCGCCGTGCCGGAGTTCGCCGACGCCGGTGACCTCGCGGCCGCTCGTGTCGTTGGCCACCTCCTCGACGACGAAGCCGCGGTTCTTCAGATCGGTGGCCACGGTCTGTGCGAGGCCGGCCGTGTCGGTGGCGTTGAAGACGCGGAGAGTGATCGAGGCCGGGTCCAGGGTGGTGGGGGGTGCCTCCTCGGAGGCCGAGGCGCACGCCTCGGCCTCCCGCTCAACCTGTTGCGTCTCCTGCCGCAGCACGTACCACCAGACGCCGAGAGCGGCCAGGGCGAGCACCAGCAGGAAGATCAGCGGCGGCAGTGGGCGGCGGCCGCTCCGGGGGCGCACCGGGGGGCGGTCGGTACGCATCGTCACGGTCACTCCTCGGCGAGACCCGGCGGTCCGCCTCCGGCCGAGGGGCCCGACAGGGCCGCGGCCGGCGGCGTGCCGGGAGGGGGCGGTCGGCAGGAGTTTAGGGGCGCGAGGGGGTCCTAGATCGCACCGTCGTCCAGCGCGGCGCGTCCCAGTTCGACACACGGGTCGATGCGCTCGGCGTACCCCGAGGTGTCCTTGCCCGCCATGGCACCGGCCGCGGAGCGGGCGACGATGCCGGCGATGATCGCCGCGAACTTGAAGAAGGCGAACCCGACGTACCAGTTGAGGTCGGAGAGGTCCGCGCCGGTGCGTCGCGCGTAGCGCTCCGCGACCTCCGACCGGGTCGGGAAACCGGGCAGCGTGGTCACGGGGCTCAGCGTCGACGGCCGCTCCTCACCGGGCTCCGGCCAGTAGACGAACATCATCCCGATGTCGGTGAGCGGGTCGCCCAGCGTGGACATCTCCCAGTCGAGGACCGCCCGGATCCGACCGGGCTCGGCCGGGTCGAGCAGACAGTTGTCCAGCCGGTAGTCACCGTGGACGATGCTCGACCGCTGCGTGGAGGGCACGGTCTCGGCCAGGCGGGCGGCCAGTGCATCCAGGCCGGGGCGGTCCCGGTCGCGCGTGGCGTCCCACTGCTTGGTCCAGCGCCGGACCTGGCGGGCGGCGAACCCCTCCGGCCGGCCGAAGTCGGCCAGCCCCACCGCCTCGTAGTCGACCGAGTGCAGGTCGGCCAGCACGTCGATGAGCCCTTCGCCGACCGCGCGGCGCTGAGCGGGCTCGTCGGCGTAGCCGGCCGGGAACTCCCGGACCACGTGCACGCCGACCACCCGCTCCATCACGTAGAACGGTGCGCCGAGGACCGAGTCGTCGGTGCACAGGTGCAGCGTGCGGGGGACCGGGACGTCGGTCGAGCCGAGCGCGGAGATGACCCGGTGCTCGCGGGCCATGTCGTGCGCGGTGGCCAGCACCGCCCCCGTCGGCGGCCGCCGCAGGATCACCGCGTCGTCCGCAGTGCCGCCCTCCGGCGTCACCACATAGGTGAGGTTCGACATGCCCGCCGCGATGAGCTCGATGTCCACCGAGCGCCAGCGCTGGTCGTTCAGGGCGGAGGCGAGGTACGGCCCGACGACGGCTGGATCAGCACCCACAGGAGTCGACACGGCGGCAGGGTAACCTCTGGCGCTCCGCGGCCAGGGGGTCCGCACGGAATTCGTTTCCGGAGGCGGGCACAAACCGGGGCCGCGCCGCGTTGGGGGGCTCGCCGGTCCATCCCACCCACCGTCCAATCGACGGTGGGAGGGGGTCCGGCCCGGACAGGAACCGGTCGCCCCCCGTACCCGCGGAAGCCGGCACCGGACCTGTCCCGGAGCAGCACCGGTACCGGGAGCCCAGCAGCGGGCTGCCGGTTCCCGATCCACCGGTCGCCACCGCGACCGGCCAGGACGACGGCGCTCACCCTGCGCCGCGTCAGACGAGCGGGCACGACACCCGCGAGAACAGAGGGAGGGGCACCCCATGGCCACCGACTACGACGCCCCACGCCGCAACGAGGCCGACGAGCTGGGTGAGGACTCGCTCGAGGAGCTCAAGGCGCGACGGGCCGAGGCGCAGTCCGCCTCGGTCGACGTCGACGAGACCGACTTCAACGAGAACCTGGAGCTCCCGGGCGCCGACCTGTCCGGTGAGGAGCTCACCGTGCGCGTCCTGCCCAAGCAGGAGGACGAGTTCACCTGCTCGCGGTGCTTCCTGGTGCAGCACCGCAGCCGGCTCGCGGCGACCAAGGGCGACCAGCTCTACTGCCGGGACTGCGCAGCCTGATAAAGGACCCCCCTGCCCCCCGCCACTCGCAGGCTCGCGGCGGGACCCTGCAGGGGGGCCGCCCCTGCCCCCGCCACGCGGACTGGCGGCGGGACCCTGCAGGGGGCCCCCGTCCTCCCCACCCTTCGCAGGCGCAGGGTGGGCGGACGGGGCCGAGAAAGGGCATCCGACCGAGGAGGGCGACCGATGGCTGATCACTCGGCGCGGACCGGTGCGCCACGGGACGTCCCGCCGCCGCGTCCGGTGGCGTCCCCTCCGCCGGTTGCCGAGGACACCGGCCTCGGCCGGGCGGCGCGTGCCGTCGCCGAGGCGGTCGCCGGCCTGGTCGGCACTGCCGCCGGTCGCCCCGACGAGCCGGTCGGCACGGCGCGTCGGCCGGCGGCATCCGGCCTGCGGGACGTCGTGGGCGCCGTGGCCGGAGCCGTGGGCGCGGCGTTCCGGCCGGAACGGGAGGCCGCGACGCCACCGGCCGGCGCCGCGTCTCCCGGGGACCGGTCTCCGGGGGCGCTCCTCAGCGAGCTGCTGTCGGCCGCAGCTCCGCGGTTGCCCATCCGCGACCGCGCGCGACTCCGGCAGGCTCATCCCGGCGCCTCCGACGCCGAGATCGCCGACGCGCTCGTCGCCCGGGCGGCGCGGTCGACCGCCACGATCGGGGCGGCCGGCGGGGGGCTCTCGGCGGCGCACTGGTTCGCACCGCCGTCGCTGCTCGCGTTGCCGCTCGAGCTCGGGGCCGAGACGGTGCTCGTCGCCGGCGTCGAGATCGTGCTGATCGGCGAGCTGCACGAGCTGTACGGCCGCCCCGCGGCCGGTGACGCACGCGCCCGGGCCGGCGCCTACCTGGCCAGCTGGTCGGCGCAGCGGTCGATCGACCGCGCCGGGGTCGCGGGCATCAGCTCGCTGCTCGGCGGACCGGGGATGCGGGCGCTGCAGCGGAGGATGACCCGCAGGGTGGCCCGCGCCGTCCCGACCGCGGCCCCGTTCCTGGTCGGTGCCGCTTTGGCCGGACGGATCAACCGCCGGGCCACGGAGACCCTCGCCGAGCAGGTGCTGGCCGACCTGCGTGCGACCCCTCCGCTCGACCCGGACGCCTGACCCGGGCGCCGCGCGCCCACCCGGTCCGCGGCTAGGGTCGCCGACGTGCCCGAGTCCCCCCTCCCGCAGCTGGACGTCCCGGTCCGCCTGACCTCGCCGGAGGACGTCCCGCCGCGCTATGCCCTCCCAGGCGACGCGGGCGCCGATCTCTCCCTCGCCGAGGACGTCGACCTGGCTCCCTTCCAGCGCGCGCTCGTCGGCACGGGGGTGGCCGTCGCCATCCCCGAGGGGTACGCCGGATTCGTGCACCCGCGGTCGGGCCTGGCCCATCGGCTCGGCCTCAGCCTCGTCAACGCGCCCGGGACCATCGACGCCGGTTACCGGGGGGAGATCAAGGTCAACTTGATCAATCTCGACCCGACCACCCCACTCCACCTGCGGCGTGGGGACCGCGTCGCGCAGCTCGTCGTCCAGCCGGTGGTGCGGGCCCGTTTCGTGCGGGTCGACGAGCTCCCGGACACCGAGCGGGGCACTGGTGGTCACGGTTCGACCGGGGGTCACGGGGCGACGGTGACAGTGGCTGACGACGGGGCTGCAGCGACTCGGGAAAGGCAGGCCTGACATGCCGTTCGGACGGCGGCGCAACCGGATCGACCGCAGCCTGCGCGAGCGGGGCGTTCCCCCGGAGCCGCAGCACCGGGAGCGGGAGGTGGCGGAGACCACGGGGCCGTGGGACGCCGCGGACGCGCCCCAGGACGGCGTGCCGCGCATCGACCTCGGCTCCATCCGCCTGCCCGCGATCACGGGCACCGACCTGCGGGTCGAGCTGAACCAGCAGCAGAAGGTCATCGGGGCGACGTTGCGCTCGGGTGACTCGCTCCTGCAGGTGTCGGCGTTCGCGGCGCCGCGGGCCGGTGGCATCTGGGACGGCGTCCGCGAGGACCTAGCCAGGAGCGCCTCGGGCCAGGGCGGTTCGCTGCGGGAGGTCGAGGGCCCGTTCGGCCCCGAGCTGGCCGGCACCATCGTCGCGGCCCCCCCCGCGCAGCCCGGCCAGGCCACTGCGCCCCAGCCGGTGCGCCGGCCCGCGCGGTTCCTCGGCGTCGACGGCCCCCGCTGGTTCCTGCGCGGGCTCATCACCGGCCCGGCGGCCGAGAGCCCCGAGGCGGCGGCGGTCCTGGAGGCGGCCTTTCGCGGCATCGTCGTCGTCCGGGGGGCCGACCCCATGCCGGTCCGCGAGCAGCTCCCGCTGACGCTGCCCCCGCAGGCGGCCGCGCAGCTGGCCCAGCAGCAGCAGGCGGCGGTCCGTCCGCCGGCCACCCGGCCGGCGACACCACCGGCAGGGTGACCTCCGCGCCGAGCGCCTGCGAGCTAGGGGACATCGGCACGCCCGCGGTCGCGAACGCCGTACGCTGGGACCGGTGACCGAGCGTGCGAGGTCACGCAGGGGGCACAGCACGTCGGCACGTGCCGACGAGCGCCAGCGAGGAGGGCCCGTGACCGAGCTTGCGAGGTCACGCAGGGGGCACAGCACGTCGGCACGTGCCGACGAGCGCCAGCGAGGAGGGCCCGTGACCGAGCTTGCGAGGTCACGCAGGGGGCACAGCACGTCGGCACGTGCCGACGAGCGCCAGCGAGGAGGGCCCGTGACCGAGCTTGCGAGGTCACGCAGGGGGCACAGCACGTCGGCACGTGCCGACGAGCGCCAGCGAGGAGGGCACGTGACCGAGACCCGATCACCCGGTTGGTTGTCCCGCACCCTGCAGCGGCTCACCGCGGACGACCAGACCATCGACGCGCAGGAGCTGCGTGCCGAGTCGGCCAGCGCCGGTTGCGAGCCGGTGGGGTCCTGCCGCAAGGGCGCCGTCGTGACCGTGACCGGCCGGCTCAAGTCGGTCGTCTACACCCCGCGCGAGACCGTCCCGACGCTGGAGGCCGAGCTCTTCGACGGCTCCGGGTCGGTCACCCTCGTCTGGCTCGGCCGCCGCCGGATCGCCGGCATCGAGCCGGGCCGTACCCTCACCGCCCGTGGCCGGTTCGCCGCCTTCGACGGCAAGCGGGTCATCTACAACCCTTGGTACGAGCTCGGCGCCGGCTGATCCGCCCGACGACATGGACACCGCCCGGGGAAGGTCCCGGCGACCGAAGGACCGGGGGAGTGGGCGATGAGTGCACCGGGGGACCGGGCAGAGGGGCCGGCGCCCACGGCCCCTGATCCCGGCGGGGAACCGGCGGACGCGCCGCTGACCTTCGACCGCCACCTCGTGCTCGAGCAGCTGGGCGGCTGGCGCGGCATGGTGGACGCCTCTCTCCCGACCGTCGCCTTCATCGTGGCGAACTCCCTGGGCGGACTGCGCACCGGCGTCTGGTCGGCGCTCGGCGCGGCGCTCCTGGTGTTCCTGCTCCGGCTCCTCCGCCGCGAGAGCGTGCAGCAGGCGGTCAGCGGGCTGTTCGCCGTCGGCGTCGCGGTCGCCATCGCCGCGGCTTCCGGGCAGGCCCGGGACTACTTCGTGCTGGGCATCGTGCGCAACGCCGCCCTCGGCGGCGTGCTGCTCGCCTCCATCGCGTTCCGGCGCCCCCTGGTGGGGGTCGTGGCGGAGTTCCTGGCCCCCAGCCACCTCGGCGCCATGGCAGGCCACTCGCTGCCGCTGCTGCGTGGGCGGATCGACCGGGCCCGCGCCACCCTGCACCCCGGTGCGGCACAGGACGCCGTCGAGCCGGCCGGCGGCCGCCGCGACCCGGACCCCGAACCCGAACGGCACTGGCGCGACGACCCGCGGATGCTGCGGGCCTACAGCTGGCTGACGGTGCTGTGGGGCGGGGTGTTCGCCATCCGCGCGTTCGTGCAGTGGGTGCTGTACCGGATGTCGGAGGACGACGTCACCGTCCTGGGCACCGTGTCCCTGCTGCTCGGGCTCCCGGTCACCGCCGTCGAGATCGTCATCACGCTCTGGGTGGTCTCCCGGCTGCACCGCCACCGCAGCGCCGACCTGCGCGGAGTGCGGAGGCGGCGCCCCGCGGCGTGACGGCCCCGTCCATGGCACCGCCCCGAGCCTGCGAGGGGCGGGGAGGACGGGGTCCTCTTTCAGGCGGGGCCCATGGCGCTCTCGGGTGCGAGAACCGTCTTCAGCTGCTCCTCCACGTCGGCGTGGGTGACGAACAGCAGCTCGTCCCCGGCCTCGAGGGGTTCATCCGGCGTGGGGGTGATGACCCGGTCCCCGCGGAGGATGGCCGTCAGTACCGTCTCGCGGGGCAGCGGGACCTCGCGCAGCGGGCGGCCCACCCACGGGGTGTCCTCGGCCAGGGTGATCTCGACCAGGTTGGCCGCGCCCTTGCGGAAGCTCATCAGGCGGACGACGTCGCCGACGGTCACGGCTTCCTCGACCAGCGCCGCGAGGACGCGCGGGGTGGAGACGGCGACATCGACCCCCCAGGCCTCGGTGTAGAGCCACTCGTTGCGCGGATCCTTCACCCGGGCCACCACCCGGTTCACCGCGAACTCCGTCTTGGCCAGGAGCGAGACGACCAGGTTGGCCTTGTCGTCGCCGGTCGCGGCGACCACGACGTCGCACGTGGCCAGCTGCGCCTCCTCGAGTGAGGACACCTCGCAGGCGTCGGCCTGGACCCATTCGGCGCCGGGCACCGAGCGGGTGCGCACCTTGCGCCCGTCCTTCTCGATGAGCATCACGGTGTGCCCGTTGCCCAACAGCTCCCCGGCGATGGACCGGCCGACGGCCCCGGCGCCTGCAATGGCGACTCTCATGATCGGTCCCCTCGTGCCGTGCGCATCAGCGCCTGTCTCCCTGATGCCCCTGCTCGACGGCCTCGTGCACGCGGGCGGTGATCTCGTCGGTGACGGCGACGACCAGCTGGTCGCCCTCCTGCAGCACGGTCGCCGACGTCGGCAGCTGCGCCTCACCGAAGCGGACCAGCCAGGCCGCGCGCGCACCCGAGACGCTCTCGAGTTCGTTCAGTTTCCGCCCGACCCAGCCCTCGGTCACGGTGATCCGCATGAGCAGGACCTTGCCGGTGGGCTCGCGCCACAGCTCGCTGACCTTCACGCCGAGGAGTTCCCGGAGCAGGCGATTCACCGTCCACGGGACGGTCGCGACGCTGGGGATGCCCATGCGTTCGTAGACCTCGGCCCGCTTGGAGTCGTAGATGCGGGCGACGACGTGCTGCACGCCGAACGTCTCGCGCGCCACGCGGGCGCTGATGATGTTGGAGTTGTCACCGCTGCTGACCGCGGCGAACGCTCCCGCGGAGTCGACTCCGGCGTCCAGCAGCGTCTGCCGGTCGAAGCCGAGACCGGTGACCTGGCGACCGGCGAATTCGGGACCGAGCCGGCGGAAGGCCGCCGGGTCCTGGTCGATCACGGCCACGCTGTGCCCGACCTCCTCGAGCCGGCGGGCGATGGCGGAGCCGACGCGTCCGCAGCCCATCACGACCACGTGCACGTCGAGCTCCCAGGAATCCGTCGCACCGGCGCCGTCCGCCCGCGCGTCAACGGGCGCGAAGCTACACCCGGTACGGCCGGGACCGGTGCCCGAAGCCCCGACATCCCCTCCCGGGCGGGACGCGCCGAGCGTGGCGGCGCGCGGGCCCCCGGCGTCCGTACCATCGCCGCCGTGCCAAGCCTGTCCGACCTCGGACAATTACCGAAACGACTCGTCCTCGGCCGCCCGGTCCGCAGCGACCGCGCCGGCGAGTCCCTGCTGCCCAAACGGCTGGCCCTGCCGATCTTCGCCAGCGACCCGCTCTCCTCCGTGGCCTACGCCACGCAGGAGATCCTCATCGTGCTCACCCTGGCCGGGACGGCGTTCCTGTACCTGACGCCGTGGCTCGCGGTCGGCGTCGTCTTCCTGCTGGTGACGGTCGTGCTGTCCTACCGCCAGGTGGTGCGGGCCTACCCCTCGGGCGGTGGCGACTACGAGGTCGCGATGAAGAATCACGGGCAGTTCGCCGCACTCGTGGTCGCCAGCGCGCTGCTCACCGACTACGTGCTGACCGTGGCGGTGTCGGTGTCGGCCGGGACCGACAACATCATCTCGGCGTTCCCTCAGCTCCACGAGCACCGCGTGGCGATCGCGGTGGGGCTGGTGGCCCTGCTGGTGGCGATCAACCTGCGCGGCGTCCGGGAGTCGGGCAGGACGTTCGCGGTCCCCACCTACCTGTTCATCTCCGGCATCATGGTGATGATCGTCACCGGCCTCGTCCGGTACTTCTTGACCGACGCCGGGCTGTCCGCGGAGACCTCGCGGTACACGGTGACGCCCGAGCCGGGGTACGAGCAGCTGGCCGGGTTGGCGCTGCTGTTCCTGGCGCTGCGGGCCTTCGCCTCCGGCTGCACCGCGCTCACCGGCGTCGAGGCGATCGCCAACGGCGTCCCGGCGTTCAAGCCGCCGAAGAGCCGCAACGCCGCCACCACCCTCGCCCTCATGGGCGGCATCGCCGCGACGATGTTCTCGGGGGTGACCGCGCTGGCCCTGCTGTCCGGGGTGAAGTACACCGAGAACCCCTGCGACCTGGAGGGGTTCGCCAACTGCGAGAACGAGCCGCAGCGCACCGTCATCGCGCAGCTCGCGGCGGCGACGTTCGGCGGGGACGGCTCGCTGGGGTTCTTCTACATCCAGGGCGCGACCGCCCTCGTGCTCATCCTCGCGGCCAACACCGCCTTCAACGGCTTCCCGCTGCTGGGCTCGGTCCTCGCGCAGGACCGGTTCCTGCCGCGGCAGCTGCACACGCGCGGCGACAAGCTGGTCTACAGCAACGGGATCCTGCTCCTGGCCGGCTTCGCGGTGCTGCTGATCGTCGCGTTCGACGCCGACGTCACCCGGCTGATCCAGCTCTACATCATCGGCGTCTTCACCAGCTTCACCATCGGCCAGTGGGGCATGGTGCGGCACTGGAACCGGGAGTTGCGCCTGGAGACCGATCCGGCCCGCCGCCGGCAGGCCCGCCGCTCGCAGGTCATCAACACCATCGGCGGCACGCTCACCACCGTCGTGCTGGTGATCATCGTGATCACCAAGTTCACCCACGGCGCATGGCTGGTCATCGTCGCGATGCCGGTGATCTTCGCCCTGATGAGGTCGATCCACCGGCACTACGACCACGTCGCCGAGCAGTTGGTCCCCGACACCGATGCCCGCATGCTGCCGAGCAGGGTGCACGCGATCGTCCTGGTGGCCAAGGTGCACAAGCCGACGCTGCGCGCGCTGGCGTTCGCCCGCGCCACCCGGCCCGACGTGCTCACCGCGCTGACGGTCAACGTCGACGACGCGGAGACGCGTGCCCTGCAGAGCGACTGGGAGCGCTACGACATCCCGGTGCCCCTCACGGTGCTCGAGTCGCCCTACCGCGAGATCACCCGCCCGGTCGTGGACTACGTGAAGGACGTGCGGCGGGAGAGCCCCCGCGAGCTGGTGGTCGTCTTCGTGCCGCAGTACGTGGTCGGCCACTGGTGGGAGAACGTGCTGCACAACCAGAGCGCGCTCCGGCTGCGCGCCCGGCTGCAGTTCCAGCCCGGCGTGATGATCACGACCGTGCCGTGGCAGCTGGAGAGCTCGGTCGGGCGCGACGACGGCGACGGACGCCGGGGCGGACCCGCCCCCGGTGACCTGCGCCGCGGGTTGGCCAGTGACGAGGTCGAGGTCACGCCCTATGGCTGAGAGAGAACAGCGGGGCCGGACCAGGGACGGAGCCGCGCGCGGCGGAGGCTGGACCGGGAAAGAGTTCGACGTCACCGTGGGCCCGGTGGCCCACGGCGGTCACTGCGTGGCCCGGCACGAGGGCCGGGTCGTGTTCGTGCGGCACAGCCTGCCGGGGGAGCGGGTGGTCGTCCGGGTGACCGAGGACCGGCACCCGGGGTTCTGCCGCGCCGACGCCATCGAGGTGCTGGAGGCCTCGCCCGCCCGTGTGGAGCGGCCTTGCCCCTACAGCGGCCCCGGGCGCTGCGGGGGGTGCGACTGGCAGCACGTCGACCCGGCCGAGCAGCGTCGGCTCAAGGCCGCGGTGGTCCGGGAACAGTTCACCCGCCTCGCGGGCCTCGACGTCGCCGTCACCGTCGAGGAGCTCCCGGGTGGACCGCTGCGCTGGCGTTCGCGGGCGCGGTTCGCCGTCGACCGCTCCGGGGCGCCCGGGCTGCGCCGCCACCGGTCGCACGACGTCGTCGTCCTCGACGACTGCCCGATCACCGTCGAGCCCGCGGCGCAGGCGGTGCTCGGCCGGCGCTGGCCCGGCGCCGGCGCCGTGGACGTCTCGGTCGACTCCGCCGGCGCGATCACCACGACCCGGCTGGACCGGCAGGGCCGGGCCACGTCGAGCCGGGTTCTGCGGCCCGGGGGAGACCTGCCGGAGGAGCCGTCGGCGCGGGCCGAGCGGCGGGCGGGGGGCCGCGACTGGGAGGTCGAGGGCACCGGGTTCTGGCAGGTGCACCCGGCCGCCGCCGACGCCCTCGTGGCCGCCGTCGCCGGGTACGCGGAGGTGCGGCCGGGGGAGACGGTCCTCGACCTGTACGCCGGGGCCGGGCTGTTCGGCGGCGCCCTGGCCCCGGGCGTGGGCGCCGAGGGCCGCGTCGTCTGCGTGGAGTCGGACCCCGGGGCCTGCGCGGCGGCCGACGCCAACCTCGCCGACTTCCCGCAGGCCGAGGTGTGGGAGGGCGACGTCGACGCCGACGGACTGGCCGGGCTGCTGGGCGAGCTCGGCCGGCCCGACGTGGTCGTCCTCGACCCGCCTCGGGCCGGTGCCGGGCAGGCCGTCAGCCGGCTGCTGGCCGGCACCGGAGCGCGGGCCGTCGTCTACGTCGCCTGTGACCCCGCGGCGCTGGCCCGCGACACCGCGGCCTTCGGCGCGGCCGGATACCGCCTGGCTGGGGTCCGTGGGTTCGACGGCTTCCCGATGACCGCGCATGTGGAGTGCGTCGCGCTGCTGGTGCCCGCCTGAGCGGCTGCGGCGCGGTGGGGCCGGCGCCCGGGCGAGCACGCGGTGGCGTCCGGCCACCGGCTAACGTCTGGGTGTGCCCACGTGGGAATACGCCTCCGTCATCACCGCCAACGACGCCGAGTCCCAGCGCGCCGGCGTCAGCATCAAGCTCCCCGGTGGACAGTCGGAACGTCAGCAGGGTGACACCAGCTCCGTCCTCAACCGGCTCGGTTCGGAGGGGTGGGAGCTGGTGAGCTATCACTCGAGCGGCGCCGGGACCTGGGGCTTCGAGCAGTTCTGGCTGAAGCGCCAGTCCAGCTCCTGACGGCTGGGCCGGTCCGGGACCGTCCCCGGCCCAGGGCAGACTGGCGGCGTGGACGGGACCCTGCCGCCGGGATGGCCGGAGGAGGTGCGGCCGCCGGGTGCCCCGGACTGGGAACGGACGGCGGTGGCCTGGCTCTTCGACCTCGTCCCTCCGGACTACCGGGCGCACGAGGTGCTGCGCCGCTATCCGGTCCTGCTCGCCCGCTTCGCCGACGACCACGTCGCCGCGGGACTCGAGGCCGCGCGCAAGGGCTGGCGCACGGTGCGGGTGGAGCTGGCCGACCAGCTGCCCGCAGAGGCGATCGAGGCCGCCATGACCGCTTACGAACGCGAGGGCGCGCGCCTTGCCGCCGCGGCCCGTGGCGTGGAGGTGGTGGCTGGAGCGTTGCGCGGTGAGCGGTGGGTCCCACGGCTGTGACCTGCATCCAGATGATGCTCAGGATCGGAAGAGCGGAAAGAGCGCAGCTACAGTTGACCGGCGGCTGCCGAGCAGCTGCCGCCGACCGAGAGGACACCGCCGAGCCGTGCCGCTCCTGCGATCGCTCCTGGGTCCTGAGGACCTTCGGGCCCTGCCCGCTGACCAGCTGCCCACCCTGGCGGCCGAGATCCGTGACGCCCTTGTCAACAGCGTCGCGAAGACCGGCGGCCATCTCGGCCCGAACCTGGGCTGTGTCGAACTGACGATCGCCCTGCACCGGGTGTTCGAGTCGCCGCGCGAGCCGATCGTGTTCGACACCGGGCACCAGGCCTACGTGCACAAGATGCTCACCGGCCGGCTCGAGGGCTTCGGGCGGCTGCGCCAGCGCGGCGGTCTCTCCGGCTATCCGAACCGGTCGGAGAGCGAGCACGACTGGGTCGAGAACAGCCACGCCTCCACGTCGCTGTCCTACGCCGACGGGCTGGCCAAGGCCTTCGCCGTCCGTGGCGACACCCGGCCCGTGGTGGCCGTGATCGGTGACGGTGCCCTGACCGGCGGCATGGCCTGGGAGGCGCTGAACAACATCGCCACCGCCGAGGACCGGCCGGTGGTCATCGTCGTCAACGACAACGGGCGGTCCTACTCGCCGACCATCGGTGGGGTCGCCGATGCGCTGGCCACGCTCCGGCTGCGACCCGGCTACGAGGATGCACTCAACGCGGTACGGCAGGCGCTGCACCGGGCGCCGGTCGTCGGCTCGACCCTGTACGACGCGCTGCACGCGATCAAGAAGGGCCTCAAGGACATCCTCTCCCCGCAGGGCATGTTCGAGGACCTCGGTCTGAAGTACGTCGGGCCGGTCGACGGGCACGACATCGAGATGATGGAGTCCGCGCTGCGGCGGGCCCGCTCCTTCGGCGGGCCGGTCATCGTGCACGCCGTCACCACCAAGGGGTTCGGCTACCCACCGGCCGAGACGGACCAGATCGACGCCTGGCACGCGACCGGGATCTTCGACCCCGACAGCGGCACGAGCACCGTGGCAGCCCGCGACTGGACGACGGCGTTCTCCGACGAGTTGGTGCGGATCGGCGCCGAGCGGGCCGACGTCGTCGCGATCACCGCTGCCATGCTCCACCCGACCGGGCTGGCGGCCTTCGCCGAACGGTATCCGGAGCGGACCTTCGACGTCGGCATCGCCGAGCAGCACGCGCTGACCTCGGCCGCCGGGCTGGCGATGGGTGGGCTGCACCCGGTCGTCGCCGTCTACTCGACCTTCCTCAACCGGGCGTTCGACCAACTGCTGATGGACGTCGCGCTCCACCGGCAGCCGGTGACCGTCGTCCTCGACCGGGCCGGCGTGACCGGGACCGACGGCGCCTCGCACAACGGCATGTGGGACATGTCGATCCTGTCGGTGGTTCCGGGTGTGCGGGTGGCGGCGCCGCGGGACGAGTCGACGTTGCGAGAGGCACTGCGTGAGGCGGTCGCCGTCACCGACGGGCCGACGGTGGTGCGCTTCCCGAAGGGGGCGCCACCGGTGGACATCGCTGCGCTGGAGCGGCGGGGGACGGTCGACGTGCTTCGCCGGGGTGGACGGCCGGACGTGCTGCTCGTCGCCGTCGGGGCGATGGTGCCGATGTGCCTGGCCGTCGCCGAGCGCGCCGCCGACCAGGGCATCGAGGTGACGGTCGTCGACCCGCGGTGGATCCTGCCGGTCGCCTCGGAGCTGGTCGACCTGGCTGCCCGCCACAAGCTGGTCGTCACCGTCGAGGACGGCGGCCGGGCCGGCGGGGTGGGGACGACGCTGACCCAGGCGCTGCAGGACCGCGAGTGCGACGTGCCCGTGCGGTCGGTCGGCCTGCCGCAGACGTTCTTCGAGCACGGCAGCCGCGGCCAGGTGCTGGCCGACGCCGGGCTCACCGAGCAGGACGTCGCCCGCCGGATCGCGGAGTGGGCCGCGACGCTGGGCGAGCGGACGGACGACCCCGTGATCGAGCCGGTGGACGGCGGTCGGCAGTAGGAGGACCCCGTCCCCCTCACCCTTCGCACGCTCAGGGCGAGCCGCCGGACGGGGCCATGGGGCCGCCGAGGAAGGGAAAGCACTGTGATAGCCGAGATCCAGGTGGCTCCGTCGCCGCCGGGTACCGCGGACGACCCGCACGCCTACGTGGAGGCCGCGATCGCGGTGCTCCAGGCGTCGGGGCTGCGCTACGAGGTCGGCGCGCTCGGGACCACGCTCGAGGGCGAGGCCGACGAGGTGTGGGCCACTCTCCGTGCGGCGCACGAGGCGATGCTGGCCGCCGGTGCCGCCGGCGGGCTCTCGCACATCAAGGTCGCCTCGGTGAACCGCACGATGGACAGCCTGACCGCGAAGTTCCGCTGACCGGCCCGCTCCGCCACCGTCACCCGAGGCCTGTGGGCGCGACCGCAGCGTCGTGACGCCGGGGTCGCGGCGACAAGGGTGGGAGGACGCTCCGCCCGGCGGCGGCACCTCAGGACGACGAACGGCCCGGCTCCCTCGTCGTCGAGGGGAGCCGGGCCGTCGTCATCGCCCTCAGGCCGGGAGCGAGGCCACGCCCTTCGGCAGGAACCGCTCACCGGTGACCTTCTCCGAGACGCCGGCCCGGTCCAGGTAGGCGGAGATGCCGCCCAGCCAGAACGGCCAGCCGGCGCCCAGGATCATGCACAGGTCGATGTCCTGCACCCCCTGGACGACGCCCTCGTCCAGCATCAGCCGGATCTCCTCGGCCAGCGCTCGCTCGGCCCGCTCGCGGACCTCGTCCTCGGTCAGCGGCGAGTCGCCGGCATCGATGCCCTGGAGCTCGGGGTCGACGACGCCCGGCTCGCTGTACACCGACGACTTGCCCAGCTCGACCATCTTCCGCAGACCCTCGCCGACGTGGAAGCGGTCGGGGAAGGTTTCGTGCATGCGCTCGGCCACGTGCAGCGCCACCGGCGGGCCGACGAGCGTGAGCAGCTCGAACGGCGTCATCGGCAGGCCCAGCGGGTCCAGGGCGCGGTCGGCGACAGCCACCGGGGTGCCCTGCTCCACCGACGCGGTGACCTCACCGAGGAAGCGGGTGAGCAGCCGGTTGACCACGAACGCCGGGGCGTCCGCGACCAGCACGCAGCTCTTCTTCAGCGACTTGCCGACCGAGAACGCGGTGGCCAGCGTGGCGTCGTCGGTCTGCTCGGCGCGCACGACCTCCAGCAGCGGGAGGACCGCCACCGGGTTGAAGAAGTGCAGGCCGACCACGCGCTCCGGGTGCTCGAGCTTCGAGGCCATCTCGGTCACCGAGAGCGCCGAGGTGTTGGTCGCGAGCACGCACTCGGGTGAGACGACCGCCTCGACCTCGGCGAAGACCTGCTGCTTGACCGACATCTCCTCGAAGACGGCCTCGATGACGAGGTCGGCGTCGGCGAAGACGTCCTTGGACAGCGAACCGGTGACCAGCCCCTTGAGCTGGTTGAGCTTGTCCTGGTTCAGCCGGCCGCGCTGGGCCAGCTTGTCCAGCTCGCCGTGCACGTAGGCCACGCCCTTGTCCACGCGGGCCTGGTCGATGTCGGTCAGCACGACCGGCACCTTCAGCTGCCGCACGAACAGCATCGCCAGCTGCGAGGCCATCAGCCCCGCGCCGACGACGCCGACCTTCGTGACCGTGCGGGCCAGCGACTTGTCCGGCGCCCCGGCCGGCCGCTTGGCCCGCTTGTTCACCAGGTCGAAGGAGTAGAGCGAAGCCCGCAGCGGGTCGCTCATCAGCAGCTCGGTCAGCGCGTCGTCCTCGGCCTTCGTGCCGGCCGTGAACGCGTCACCGTCGACGCCGTTGCGGGCCAGGTCGAGCAGCTCGACCGAGCGCACGGCGCCGGGGGATGCGTTGCGGGTGCGCGCGGCCACGACGCCCTTCGCCCGCTCGATGGCGGCGTCCCAGGCCGACCGGTCGACCTCGGGACGGGAGACGGCGACGTCGCCGCCGAGCACGCCGACGGCCCACTCGAGCGACCGCTCGAGGAAGTCCGCCGGCTCCAGGACGGCGTCGGCGATGCCGAGCTTCGCCGCCTTCGGCGCGGGCGTCATCCTGTTCTGCGCCAGGGCGTTCTCGACGATCACCGTGACGGCGGGGTCGATGCCGATCAGGTTCGGCAGCAGCTGCGTGCCGCCCCAGCCAGGGACCAGGCCGAGGAAGGCCTCGGGGAAGGCGACCATCGCCGTCGAGGCGATCGTCCGGTACCGGCAGTGCAGCGCCAGCTCCAGACCGCCGCCGAGCGCGACGCCGTTGACGAAGGCGAACGTCGGAACCGACGAGTCCTTCAGCCGGCGGAACACCCGGTGACCGGTCTCGGCGATCTCCCGCGCCAGGGCGGCGTCGGTGATCGTCGGGACGCCGGAGAGGTCCGCGCCCACGGCGAAGATGAACGGCTTGCCGGTCACGCCGATCGCCACGGGGGCGGGGGAGTGGGTGGCGATCTCGTCCAGTGCGGCGTCCAGCGACGCCAGGCCGCCGGGACCGAAGGTCGACGGACGGGTGTGGTCGTGCCCGTTGTCGATGGTGATCAGGGCGAACTCGCCGGCCAGGCCGGGCAGTCGCAGGAAGCGGACCTTGGCTTCGGTGACGACCTCGTCCTCGAAGACAGTCGCGGTCACTTGTCCTCCTCGCTGACGCTCGTCGGACGCGTTCCGCGTCGCTCCGCCCCGGGTGAGCTCGCGAGCTCGCTCACTGCCGCCCCTTCCCAGTTCGGGTTCTCCCAGATCACGGTGGCGCCCATGCCGAGGCCCACGCACATGGCGGTCAGCCCGTACCGGACGTCGGGCCGTTCGGCGAACTGCCGCGACAGCTGGGTCATCAGCCGGACGCCGGAGGAGGCCAGCGGGTGGCCGACGGCGATCGCGCCGCCCCAGGGGTTGACGCGCTCGTCGTCGTCGGCGATGCCGAAGTGGTCGAGGAAGGCCAGTACCTGGACGGCGAAGGCCTCGTTGAGCTCGAAGAGGCCGATGTCGTCGATGGACAGACCGGTGCGGGCGAACGCCTTCTCGGTCGACGGCACGGGGCCGATCCCCATGACCTCGGGCTCGACGCCGGCGAAGCCGTAGCCGACCAGCCGCATGCCGACGTTCAGGTCCAGCTCCTGGGCGACGTCCTCGGCGGCCAGCAGGCAGCCGGTGGCGCCGTCGTTGAGGCCCGCGGCGTTGCCGGCCGTGACGTGCCCGTGCGGCCGGAACGGCGTCTTCAGGGTGGCGAGCCCGTCGAGGGTGGTCTGCGGCCGCGGGGGCTCGTCGACGGTGGCGACGTCCCAACCCTGCTCGGCCGAGCGGGTGGCCATGGTGACCAGCTCGGGGCCGATCTGCCCGTTGGCGACGGCCTTCGCGTACTTCTGCTGGCTGGCCAGGGCGAACGCGTCGGCGCGCTCCTTGGTCAGGTGCGGGAAGCGGTCGTGCAGGTTCTCCGCGGTCGAGCCCATGACGAGGGCCGACGGGTCGACGATCTTCTCGCTCATGATCCGCGGGTTCGGGTCCACGCCCTCGCCCATCGGGTGGCGGCCCATGTGCTCGACACCGCCGGCGATGGCGACGTCGTACGCGCCGAAGGCGATGCCGCTGGCGGTGGTGGTCACCGCGGTCATCGCGCCGGCGCACATGCGGTCGATCGAGTAGCCGGGCACCGACTTGGGCAGCCCGGCCAGCAGCGCGGCGGTCCGGCCCAGGGTCAGGCCCTGGTCGCCGATCTGGGTCGTGGCGGCGATGGCCACCTCGTCCACGCGATCGGCCGGCAGCGCCGGGTTGCGGCGCAGGAGCTCGCGGATGACCCGGACGACCAGGTCGTCGGCGCGGGTCTCGGCGTAGATGCCCTTCGGACCGGCCTTGCCGAAGGGGGTGCGCACGCCGTCGACGAAGACGACCTCACGCAACGAGCGGGACATGGAACCTCCGCAGAGTTCGGAACCGGCCCAGGGAACAGGGCCGGCACCGTTGAAGTTACCCGTCGGTAACCACATGGCCAAGCCGACCGCACCCCCTGGTGGGGGCTCGGTCGCCGGCCGAGACGCCGTCGGGGCCCTCGAACTCGGTCGACCGGCTCCGCAGCCGGTCAGTCACCGAAGTCCGCCGCGTGCCGGAGCAGGTCGACCCGCCCCAGGATCACTCCGCCGGCGGTGACTGCCTCCACCGTGTCGGTGCCGAGTGGCAGCGGGGCGACGAGGATTCCGTCGACCGCCGAGTGCTCGGCCAGGAACGTCCGGTCGGCCGCGTAGGTGCGGATCAACGCAACCTCCGCAGGGGCGACCACCACCAGGCTGGTGCTCATCGGGGCGCCGGTCGTGTGGTCGATCACCTCGCACGCCATCGCCTGGACCCGGCGCGCTGCGGGTGGACCCGCCGGCAGGATCGCCTGGCCGCAGAGCGTGCCTGTCGTCGCGCCCGCCGGGCGCTGGGGCACCAGCACCTGCCCCGCGACCACCACCGCCCCGCTGGGCAGGGTGATGGTCACGCCGCCGCCTGACCGACGTCGCCGGCGGGGACGCTGCCCACCCACTGGGCGGTGATCTCGACCTCCGCCGGGTGGAGACCGAGCTCGGCGAGCGCGTGCTGCGCGGCGTTGTCGGCGGCCTGCTCGCCGAGGGCGGAGGGCCGGCCGCGCGGGTACTCGACCGGCACGGGGACGGGGGGCTGGTCGGAGTGGAACGACCACGGGCTGTCGCGTGCCTCTGTGCGGCCGTTCCGCAGCACGCGGTAGGACGTCGACGCGTCGTAGGGCTGCACGGACGGCGGCATCCGGGTGATCGCGATGCCGTCGACGGTCTCCACCTCCTGCCATGCGCGGGTGGTGCTGCCGTCGGCGGTGATCTCGGGGCGCTCGGACACCTCCACGACGTCCCCCGGTGCGGCTACCACCACCAGGGCACCGGTGCGTGGATCGATCACCGCCAGCGGCCAGTCCGACACGATGCCGCCCGGACCGCTGCGGAGCCTCATCTCCTCGGGCCCCGCGTCGGCCGGCCCGGTGAACCAGGCGGCCACCAGCTGGGGAGGGCCGGGGACCTGACCCGGCAGTCGCGAGGCGTCGGGCGGGACGTCGGCGAACCGGCCGACGACCAGAGCCCACCGGTTCCCGGACACCTCACCGGCGAAGACCACCGAGCGGGTCTCCACCGGTGGGTCCGGCAGGTGATCCGTGAGCCCCTCCGCTGCCGCGGACGGCGGGTCCGGGGTCCAGGGCAGGGCGCGGACGGCGTCGACGAAGGCACGGTCGTCGGACAGGGACCCGCGGGTGGGCCCGGCGAACATGTCGGCGTCCGGAGTGCCGAAGGCCCCGTCCTCGATCCGGGAGGGCGCTGCCGGGGCGGGGCCCGACGCCGGTACGGCGTCCGGAGCGCCGGTGCCGACGAGCTGGGGTACCGCGATGCCGAGCAGAACCACGCACCCGACGCCGGCCAGCAGGTTCCGGCGTGCGCGCTGCCGGCCGGCGCTGTCCCGGGCGATCCTCCGGGCGAGGCCGGGGCCGTCCGCCGACGGGCGCCCGGCCTGCTCGGCGAGCCCGCCCAACCGGCGGCGCAGTGCGTCCTCGGGGGTCATCGCGGCGGCTCCCGCCGTCGGCTCGGCGGTCCGTGGTCCGCAGTGGGCAGGGGAGCCGGACCGGTGGCCAGCACGGTGCGGAGGCGGGCCAGCCCCCGGGCGGCCTGGGTGTTGACCGTGCTCTCCGAACAGCCCATGAGCTGCGCGGTCTGCAGCTCGTTGAGGTCCTCGTAGTAGCGCAGCACGACGGTGGCGCGCATCCGGGGCGGTAGCGCCGCCAGGGCGCGGCGGAGTTCCTCGTTCCCGTCGAGCCGGTCGTCGGACTCCGTGGTCGCGCCGTCGGGCAGTCGGCCGGTGGGCTGCTCGTGATGCCAGGCCCGGCGCCGCCAGCTGGTGTGCGTGGTGACCAGGACGCGGCGCACGTAGGCCGACGGCTCGCCGCGCCGGGTGATCCGGTCCCAGTGCCGGTAGGTCTTCATCAGCGCCGTCCACACGAGGTCCTCCGCATGGCCGCGGTCGCCGACGAGGAGGAACGCCAGGCGCAGCAGCGACTGCTGCTGGCGGGTGACGAAGTCGGGGAAGGACGTCGGGCCCTCACCCGGGCCCTCGCCGTCCGCGCCGTCCACGCCCGTCCCCTCGCCGCCCGTCGCTGCCTACACGCAGCAGCGTGCCGCGTGGACCCACAGGGAGCCGTCACGATCCCGTAACGACGGTTCCCGGATCGGCGGTCGGGGCGAGGGGCGGGTCAGGCCTTGGCGACGGCGTCGGTGAGGACGTCCAGGGTGAGCTCGATCTGCCACTCGCGTGCCCCGCCGGCGCGCAGCGCCTCGGCGACGGCGCCGGCATCCGGCGGCTCGGGCGGACTCCACATCAGCCGGCGGACCAGGTCGGGGGAGAGGACGTTCTCCACCGGCACCGAGTGCTTCTCCGAGATCTCGGCGAGCCCGGCTCGGGCGGCCTGCAGGCGGGCGGCCGCGACGGGGTCGCGGTCGGCCCACCGGTTGACCGGCGGCGGTCCGTCCCCGGGCCTGCTCTGCAGCGGCAGCTCCGCCTCCGGCAGGGCCCGGCCCCGGGCGATCGCGCCGAACCAGGTGGCGATCAGCCTGCGGTTGGCCCGCCCGCGGAACACCGGGAGCTCCAGCAGGGCCCCCTCGTTGGCGGGGTCCGCCTGGACGGCGGAGACCATGGCGGCGTCGGGGAGCACGCGACCGGGGGCGACGTCCCGGCGGCGGGCCATGTCGTCCCGGGCCTGCCACAGGGAACGGAGCATGCCCAGCTGCCGGCGGCTGCGCAGGCCGTGCACTCCCGACGTCCGCCGCCACGGGTCGGCCTTGGGCGGCGGTGGCCCGGCGGCGAGGATCGCTTCGAACTCCTGGCGCGCCCACTCCGTCTTGCCCTGTTCGGCGAGGATGGCGGCGAGCGCGTCCCGGAGGTCGACGAGGACCTCCACGTCGAGGGCGGCGTAGACCAGCCATTCCTCCGGCAGCGGGCGGGTGCTCCAGTCGGCCGCGGAGTGTCCCTTCTGCAGCGAGAAACCGAGCAGTGACTCGACGACGGCGCCCAGACCGACCCGGGGGAGCCCCGCCAGCCGGGCCGCGAGCTCGGTGTCGAAGATGCGCTTCGGCACCAGGCCGATCTCGGCGAGGCAGGGCAGGTCCTGGTTCGCGGCGTGCAGCACCCACTCCGCGTCGGCGACGGCGTCCTGGATCACCGACAGGTCCGGCAGTGGAACGGGGTCGATCAGTCCCGTTCCGGAGCCGTCGCGGCGCATCTGCACCAGGTAGGCGCGCTGGCCGTAGCGGTAGCCGGACGCCCGCTCGGCGTCCACGGCGACCGGCCCCGTCCCGGCGCCGAGGGCCTCGGCGTACTCCACGAGCTGGGTCGACGTCTCGATGACCGGGGGCAGGCCGTCGCGCGGGGCGAGGAGAGGAACTGCCGGAGGGGACTCCTCCGCAGCAGGGTCCTCCACCGGGGGAGTGGGCTCGGTGCTCAGTTGCCGTCCACCTTCTTGCCGGTCCTCGTCGGTCGGGCCGCCGGCCCTGGCTGCGTCCGTGCGGGATCCACGGACGGGGGGAGAGGGGCGCCGGCACAGCGGGCTGACGCCCGGCTGGCAGCACCGATGTTAGAGAGTCTCGCCACCGGGGCGGTCGGAGGGACCCAGGAGGCGTACTCCGGGCGGGGGCAGCCCCGCGGCGTTCCCGAGGACGTCCAGCCAGGCCTGCAGGTGCCGGTCGAGCCCGGTGTCCTCCGCGGTCCACGACGCGCGCATCTCCACGTCGACGGTGTGCTCCGGGCCGGCGAGGTCCCCGAAGCGGGTGGAGGCGGTGCGCGTCACGGTGCCGCCGACGGCGTGGTGCTCCGCACCGGCCTCGGTCAGGGCATCGGTCAGCCAGCTCCAGGCCACCTCGGAGAACATGGTGTCGTCGACCAGTTCCTCGTCGGTCGCCGCGGACAGGTAACCCACGCAGCGGGTCGTGCCCTTCCAGGCCTCGTGCCCCTCGGGGTCGTACAGGACGATGAAGCGGGCGCTGGCGATCTCGAGATCGTCGTCGGTGCCCTCGGGGTCGGGCTCGGTGACCCTGGCGGCGACGGCGTGGGCGAAGGGAGCCAGCCGCTGCGGCGCCGGGATCTGCTCGAGGACGATCTCGGGGCGGGCGCGGACGGTCGCGAGCGCGTCCAGGGCGGCACGGAACTCGGCCGGGGGTTCGTCCCCGGCCGCATCCCTGCCTCGGGTCCCGGCGCTGGCCAGGCTGGTCGGCTCCACGACTGGCAGGGTAGGCCGCCGGCTAGCACACCGCGCCCGACGCGCCGCAACCGTCCCGCAGCCGTCCCGGAGCCCGGCGATCGCGTCCAGCGCTCCGGCGGTCCGGTTCCGTCTGGGAGGATCGGCGGTCGTGAGTGCCGCTCTCGACCCCGCACGGTCGGTCATCCCGTCCGACTCCGACCTCGTCCGCGCCGCCCGGGGGCTGCCGGTGAGCCGGACGCCGGTCTGGTTCATGCGGCAGGCGGGCCGCTCCCTGCCGGAGTACCGGGCGCTGCGGGCCGGCACCGGGATGCTGGCCGCCTGCCAGGATCCCGACCTGGTCACCGAGATCACCCTGCAACCGGTCCGCCGGCACGGCGTCGACGCAGCCATCCTCTTCTCCGACATCGTGCTGCCGCTGGTGGTCGCCGGCGTCGACATCGACATCAAGCCCGGTGTCGGGCCGGTCGTCGCCACCCCGGTGCGGTCGGTCGCCGACGTCGATGCGCTCCCGCCGCTCGAGCCGGAGCGCCTGGTGTTCCTGCAGACGGCGGTGCGGCAGCTGGTCGCCGAACTGGGGCCGACGCCGCTCATCGGCTTCGCCGGGGCGCCCTTCACGCTCGCCACCTATCTGATCGAGGGCGGCCCCTCGAAGGAGCACGCCCGGACCAAGGCCTTCATGTACGCCGAGCCGGAGGCATGGGGGCGGCTGCTGGACCGGCTGGCGATCTCGGCGGCGACGTTCCTGCGGGCGCAGGTCGACGCCGGGGCGTCCGCGGTGCAGCTCTTCGACTCCTGGGCGGGTGTGCTCTCCGCCGCCGACTACGCCGAGCGCGTGCTGCCGCACTCGCGGGCGGTGTTCGACGGGCTCGGTGGGGGGCGGGCGGGGGAGGACAGAGTGCCGCGGATCCACTTCGGCGTGGGCACCGGCGAGCTGCTCCCGCTGATCGGGGACGCCGGTGCCGATGTCGTCGGCGTCGACTGGCGGGTGCCGCTGGACGAGGCGGCGCGCCGGGTCGGCCCCGACCGCTCCCTGCAGGGCAACCTCGATCCGGCCGTGCTCCTGGCCGACCGGGCGACCGTCGACCGCGAGGTGAGCCGGGTCGTCCAGCAGGGCCGGGCCGCCCGGGGGCACATCTTCAACCTCGGGCACGGTGTCCTGCCCGACACCGATCCGGGCGTGCTCACCCACGTCGTCGAGCTGGTGCACGAGCTCTCGGTGTCTCCGGCCCGCCCCACCACCCCAGCGAGGTGAGCGCGCGTCGCCTGGTCGTCGTGGGGGCCGGGATCACCGGCCTCGCGGCTGCCTTCGAGTGGCGACGCCGCCGTCCCGACGACGAGATCGTGGTCCTGGAGGCCGGTGACCGGATCGGCGGGAAGCTGCACCGGGTGGAGCTGGCCGGGCACTGGTACGACACGGGACCCGAGGCCGTACTCGCGCGGGTGCCCGAGGCGGTCCGTCTGATCGAGGACCTGGGACTCGGCGAACGGCTCGTCGCCCCGGCGACCACGCAGGCGTCGGTGGTCCTGCCCGGCGGCCGGCACCCGCTCCCGGCGGGGACCGTGCTCGGTGTGCCCGCGTCGGCCGACGGCCTGGACGGGATCCTCTCGCCGGAGGGCGTGGCCCGGGTCCGCGCCGAGGCCGAGCTCCCACCCCTCCGCCTGGAGGGGGACCTCGCGGTCGGCGCACTGCTGAGGGATCGGCTCGGCGACGAGATCGTCGACCGGCTGGTCGAGCCGCTGCTCGGCGGCGTCTACGCCGGCCGCGCCGACGAACTGTCGTTGGGGGCGACGATGCCGGCGCTCGCGGCCCAGCTGTCCACGGCCGGGTCGGTGCTCGCCGCCGCGGCGGTCGCCCGCGACGCGGGCGCCCGGACCCGGGGGGACGCCGACGGGCCGGTGTTCGCGACCGTCGCCGACGGCATCGGGGCGCTGCCGGGGGCGCTGACCGCTGCGTCGGGCGCCGTCGTGCGGCTGCGGACACCGGCGCACGGGCTCCGGCGGACGGCGACCGGCTTCGAGCTCTCGATTGGGCCGGCCGCCGCGCCCGAGCTGCTGACCGCGGACGCCGTCCTCCTGACCGCACCGGCCCCGAAGGCCGCGCGGCTGCTGGGCGAGGTGGCGCCGGCCGCCGTCGAGCCGCTGCAGGGGATTCCGTACGCGTCGATGGCCGTCGTGGCGATGGCGTTCCAGCCGCAGGACGTCGACGCGGGCTCCGGGCTGCTCGTCCCGCCGGTGAGCGGCCGTGTGGTGAAGGGCGTGACCGTGTCGTCGGCGAAGTGGCCGCACCTGGCCGGGGGAGGGGCGCTGCTGGTGCGGTCGTCGGTCGGCCGGTTCCGCGACGAGTCGGAGCTGCAGCGCTCCGACGAGGACCTCACCGCGGCCGTCGTCGCCGACGTCGCAGACCTGCTGGAACTCGACCGCCCGGAGCCGGTGGAGACCCGTCTCGTGCGGTGGGGCGGCGGGCTGCCGCAGTACCTGGTGGGGCATCCGGCCCGGGTCGACGCGATCCGTGCGGCCGTGAGCGAGGTGCCTGGCCTGGCGATCGCCGGGGCGGCCTTCCGCGGGGTGGGCGTCCCGGCCTGCATCCGCGACGCCCACCACGCACTCGACGCGCTCCTCTGACCCGTGGTGGAGCCCACGCGGTGGCGGGGCATCGCGGACGGCCTGCCGGTGTTGAGAAGGGCGTGAGAACAGTTCACGACCCGAACGACCGCAACCGCACCCGTTCCCGCTCCAGTTCCCGCTGCTTCCGCCACCACGTGTGGATGGCCTACTGCGGCGACTGCCGCGACGCCCACGCCCCGCTCCTCGAGAGCCGCCGGGCGAGCGCGACCCCGCAGCGCTGACGCTCTCCCTCTCCGACTCCTGGGACTCCGCCACGTGCCCGGTCCCCTCGTCGATCGTCGCGGCGAGGGGACCGCGGTGATCCCGGGTGCGGGCCCGCGGCGGTGTCCGCGTCGGCTCGCGGGACAATGGGGGCATGAGCGAGCAGCACACGGGTGAGCAGGCCGACGAGCGCAGCATCGGGAAGCGGGCGAACGAGCTCAACGCCACCATCCGCTACACGATGTGGTCGGTGTTCCGGCTGGCCCGCCCGCTCGGCGACGACCAGCGGTCCGCCGCGGCCGACGAGGTGACCGCGCTGCTCGACGAGCTGGCCGGCAAGGACGTCGTCGTCCGCGGGGTCTACGACGTGGCGGGTCTGCGGGCCGACGCCGACGTCATGGTCTGGTGGCACTCCGAGACCCCGGAGGCGCTGCAGGAGGCCTACACCCGACTGCGGCGCACCACGCTCGGCCAGCACCTGGACCCGGTGTGGTCCCAGATGGCACTGCACCGGCCCGCGGAGTTCAACCGCAGCCACATCCCCGCGTTCCTGGCCGACGAGGAGCCGCGCCGCTATGTGTGCGTCTACCCGTTCGTGCGGTCCTACGAGTGGTACCTGCTGCCCGACCAGGAGCGGCGGTTCATGCTCGCCGAGCACGGGAAGATGGCGCGTGGTTATCCCGACGTGCGCGCCAACACCGTCGCATCGTTCGCGCTCGGTGACTACGAGTGGATGCTCGCCTTCGAGGCCGACGAGCTGCACCGCATCGTCGACCTCATGCGCGAGCTGCGGGCCTCGACGGCGCGGCGGCACGTCCGCGAGGAGGTGCCGTTCTACACCGGCGTCCGCAAGCCGGTCGCCGAGCTGGTCCGCGACCTCCCCTGACCGTTTCTGGAGTGTTGCTCGCGCTCCTGGAGTCCTGAGGCTAAGGACCCCAGGAGCGCGAGCACGCCCCTCGGGCGGCCTATCCGTCCGCCGGCCGGACGAGGTCGTCAGCGAGCGCGCGCGGGGGAGCGGTCAGCCGCACGTCGGGCGCGGTCTCAGCTCTCCGCCGGCTGGAGCCGGATGCTGACCGAGTTGATGCAGTACCGGTCGCCGGTCGGCGTCTGCGGCGCGTCGTCGAACAGGTGCCCCAGGTGGCTGTGGCAGGTCGCGCACAGCACCTCGGTGCGGATCATCCCGTGGCTGGTGTCCTCGCGGAGGATGACGTTGTCCTCGGCGGAGGCCTCGTAGAAGGACGGCCAGCCGCAGTGCGAGTCGAACTTCGTCTCGGAGCGGAACAGTTCGGCGCCGCACGCGCGGCACTCGTAGACACCGACGGTCTTGGTGTCGACGTACTCGCCGGTCCAGGGCCGCTCGGTGCCGGCCTGGCGGAGCACCGCGTACTCCTCCGGGGACAACTGTGCGCGCCACTCCTCGTCGGTCTTGGTGACCTGGGGCTGCGATGCGGAGGTGGTCATGCCTCCACGGTACGGCGCGGGGGCAGCAGGGGACCGGGGCGAGGGGTGAGGGGAGACTGGAGACGTGACCTCCCCCGATCCCACCGCGCCGGGCGATCTGCTGCCCGACGTCTGGTTCACCCGCGACCTGCCGGTCCTGCGGGCCATCGCTCGCCTCGTGGACGCATCCGAGCACGGCAACTCGCCGTACCTGCTGGGCGCCGTGGTTCCGGCGAGCGGTCTGCCGAAGGCCGAGGTGATCGCGGCGGCGAAGGCCCTGGTGTCGGCGGGCTACGCCGAGGCGCTCACCAACCACGCCGGGGACATCGTGCGGATCACGGGCATCTCCGCCGAGGCCCGGCGGCTCACCGGCCTCTGGCCGACGCCACAGGGAGAGTGGGAGCGGCTCACCGAGCAGCTGACCGCCCGCGCGACGAATGCGCCCACCGACGTCGAGCGGAAGCGCTGGCAGGCTTTCGCCGACGCCGCAGCGGCCATCGGCCCCGACGACGGCGCCCTGCTGATGTCGGCGCTGATCGGCGGATACGTCCCCCGGGTCCGGTGACGCAGCCCCGGTGACGGAGCCTGCAGACGACAGCGCCCCCGCCCGGGAATCCGGACGGGGGCGCTGCGCTGATCAGCAGATCAGAGCGGAGTGACGTTCGCAGCCTGCGGGCCCTTCTGGCCCTGCTCGATGTCGAACGCGATCCGCTGGCCTTCATCGAGCGAGCGGTACCCGCTGGTCTGGATGGCCGAGTAGTGGACGAAGACGTCCGGTCCGCCACCGTCCGGGGTGGCGAAGCCGAACCCCTTCTCAGCGTTGAACCACTTCACTGTTCCTTCGGGCATTGCTCGCTCCTAGCTGTGGTGGTGCATCGGGGTCCTGCCATAGCGCAGGGCCTTCCCGATGACGTCACCCTAACCGGAGAACGCCCGATCGGAACACCTGGACGCCACTCAGTGACCTGCGGTTCCTCGCCGACGTCGTCGACGCAGGCTCAGGCGGGGGCGGGCTGCAGGATCTCGTTCCAGGGACGCAACGTCCATGCGGCGACCACCCCGTTGAGCACGAAGGGGTCTCCGGCGATGAACTCCTCGGCCGCCTCGCGGCTGGTGAAGATGCCCATGGCGTCGCCGTTCATCGGCTCCTCGAACGTCCCCACCATCAGGAGCGCCCCCCGTCCGTGGAAGTCCCGGAGCCGTTCGACGTGGGCCGGCCCGTGCTCGCGAGCCAGCGGCAGGAACTCCTCGACGGCGCGGTAGGTCATCACGTACTTCATGCCCGCATCGTGGCGCAGACCGGCGGCAGGTTCTTGCGGATCTCGTGCGGCTTTCTCCGCAGGGTCCTGCGGCCCGGTGCGCAGAGTGCTCCTCGGCCGGGATCCCCCGGCGCCCGCCGAGCCAGGAGATGCCGTCATGGAGACCGCCGTCGCCACCCCCGCCCGCTTCGCCGCCGAGGCCGCCGTTCCGTTCCCGCTGCGGGACGTGGACGACCTGCACGACGCGGACCTGGACGGCGTGCTGGCCGACCGGCTCGTGGACGCCGGGCTGGCCGCGGCCACCGCGGGCGAGCTGGTGGACCTCCTCGGGCGCTCTGCACCGGCCGCGATGTCCGCGCACACGATGGGCGCACAGGCGCTGCCGCTCGCCGTCCTCTGAATCAGAGGAGCGTGCCCGGGTTCTTCGGGAAACGGTGCCCGGCGAACGAGTACGGGTTGCCGGTGAAGGACGCCTTCCGCGACTCGTCCACCCGCTCGGCGGTGACCGCCAGGGGTGCCGGGCGCCACGAGGCCACGGTGACGGGTTCGTCCCGGATCTCCCCGCGCAGCTCGGCCTGCTGCAGGCGCCACGCCGCCATGGACCGGCGCCATCGCCGGGCGCCGAGGTCGACGGCCACGAGCACCGCTGCGCAGACGGCGACGGCCAGGCAGGCATCGGTGAGGGCGGTGGCCACGTCGAGCGCCGAGATGTCGGTCCAGCCGATCTGTTCGAACCGGTACCCGATCACCTCGACCACGACGTACAGCACGCCGTAGACCAGGAACGAGACCCTCACCTGGCCCCGATCGACCGAAAGCGCACCGTGCTGGAGACATCCCGCGGCCCGTCCCTCCCGGCCTCACCCGTTCGGAGGGGCCCCGGGCCTCAGAGGCAGTGGGGACAGCAGCCGCAGCCGGCGACCAGCGTGCGGAGGCAGCCGAGCAGCTCCTCCGACCGGCCGCTCTTCGACACGAGGGCATGAGCGCCGGCGGCCGCCACCTGGGGCCCTGCGGCGGGGCCTTCCCCGGTCAGCACGACGATCCGGGGCCCCGGCTGGACCGCGGTGAGCGCTCGGGTGGCCGCCAGGCCGTTCATCACCGGCATGGACAGGTCCATGAGCACGACGTCGGGACGGAGACGGGAAGCGGCGTCCACGACCTGCGAGCCGTCCGCGCACTCGCCGACGACGGTGAGGTCGTCCTCGTCGGACAGCAACTCGGTCAGTGACGCCCGAACCCACGGATTGTCATCGACGACGAGCACCCGGATGTCGTCCGAGCGGTTGCCCGCCGGATGCCGGCCGGAGGCGCAGCTGTGTGGGGGCATCGCGTCCTCCTCCCTCACACCGCGCATCCGCACGCGTGACGCTACGCCGACGGGCCGTCGGGATGACCGGTCGCCGGGCGGTGTCCCACTGCGGCCGTGGCCATGTCACTGGTCGGGCTCCGCGGTCACTCGTCGGTATCCGCGCCGGCTGCGGGACGGCGCTCGGCCGGGCAACCGCTCGCGAGCGGCGCGCGAGGCAACGCCGGGCGCGCCGAGGTGTTGGCGCGGCTCCACCACGGGTACGGGCGACGTATGGCATCGACTCTGGTGAGACCCCGCTCCGGAAAGGTCATCGCGGGGGTCTGTGCCGCTCTGGCCGATCGATTCGGCCTCTCCCGTGCGCTGGTGCGCGTGGCCTTCGTACTGTTCGGCCTCTTCGGCGTCGGTGAGGTGGCCTACATCATCCTCTGGATTCTCATCCCCAAGGCACCGTGAGCGACGCCGGCACGTGATTCATCGGTGGATGCGCCGGGCGTCGGTACCTGGTCGTCCGGTTCCACCGCCGTAAGACCCGGATCGGGGGGTGCATGGACGTACCGGGCTGGATCTGGACCCTCACCGTCATAGGCATCGTCGGCCTGCTGGTGTTCGACTACGTGTTCCACGTCCGCAAGGCGCACATCCCGACGCTGAGGGAGGCCGGGACCTGGTCGGCGCTCTACGTGGGCATCGCCGTGCTCTTCGGCATCGGCGTGTGGATCTTCGGCGGGGCGACGATGGGCACGGAGTACTTCGCCGGTTACGTGACGGAGAAGGCGTTGTCGGTCGACAACCTGTTCGTCTTCCTGATCATCATGACCAGCTTCAAGGTGCCCCGCGCCGACCAGCAGAAGGTGCTGTTGTTCGGGATCGTGTTCTCCCTCATCGCCCGGACCGGCTTCATCTTCCTGGGCGCGGCCCTGATCAACGCCTTCGCCTGGGTGTTCTACCTCTTCGGCCTGATCCTGCTCATCACCGCCGGCAACCTGATCAAGCCGGAGGGGGAGGACAGCCACACCGCCGACAACCTCATGGTGCGGCTGGCCCGGCGGTTCCTGCACACCTCGGAGCACTACGACGGCGACAAGCTGTTCACCGTCGTCGACGGCAGGCGCGCGCTGACCCCGATGCTGCTGGTCATGGTCGCCATCGCCGGCACCGACATCCTGTTCGCGCTGGACTCCATCCCCGCGATCTTCGGACTCACCCAGAACGTGTACCTGGTGTTCACCGCGACGGCGTTTTCGCTGCTGGGACTGCGGCAGCTGTACTTCCTCATCGACGGGCTGCTGGACCGGCTGATCTACCTGACCTACGGCCTGGCGACGATCCTGGCCTTCATCGGCGTGAAGCTGATCTTGCACGCGCTGCACGAGAACAACGTGCCGTTCATCAACGACGGGCAGCCGGTGGACGTCACGGAGATCTCCACCGGGCTCTCGCTGACCGTGATACTCGGGGTCCTGGCAGTCACCGTGCTGGCCTCGTTGACCAGTCCGAAGGGCAGGGCGCAGAACACCGTCTCCGCGGCCCGACGCCATGCCAGCCAGTACCTCGACGCCGAGACCGACCCGGCCCACCGGGAGGAGATCTTCCGCAACCTCCTGGTCGAGGAGGAGCAGATGCGCGCCCTGCCGGAGAAGTACCGGAAACGGATCCGCGAGGAGGAGAAACTGATGGCCCTCCTCCGCCGGGCGCACGAGGAGCACGACGCCCTGGTGGCGCGGTGAACGCTGGTGACGGCAGATCGAGCCGTTTCCGCGACCCACGCCTCGGGGTACGGGTCCGGCAGCCGGAAGAAGCCCCGGCCTGCGGCCGTGTCATCACGCACGTGGCGGGCGAGGGGCGCACATGGCGGGACGAGGGCGGGGCCGTCGACGGCTGTGGTTCGTAGTCGTCGCGGCGCTGGCGAGCGGGGCCTGCACCCACTCCGACGACGCGCCCGAGGGCGCCGCGGCAACCCCTGCCCTGCCGTCGGCACCGTCGGCCCAGGCCGACACGCTTGCCGTCGTGCCGGACGTCGCGGCGCGGCTCCAGCCCAGCGTCGTCACCGTCCTGACCGCGATAGGAAGCGGCAGCGGTGTGGTGTACAGCGACGAGGGGTTGATCGTCACCAACGAACACGTGGTGCGTGGTGCATCCGCCGTCGACATCGCCTTCGCGGACGGCCAGCGCGTCCCCGGCAGGGTCCTCGCCGTCGATGTCGTGACCGACCTCGCCCTCGTCGAGTCGGAGCGCACCGGCTTGCCCCCCGCTGACTTCCAATCGGAGCTTCCCGAGATCGGGGAGCTGGCCATCGTCATCGGCAGCCCCCTGGGTTTCCAGAGCACGGTCACGGCGGGAGTCATCTCGGGTCTGCACCGGGACATCCCCGGCAGCGCTGCGCAGAGCGCGTCGCTGGTCGACCTGATCCAGACCGACGCCGCGATCAGTCCGGGGAACAGCGGGGGCGCGGTGGTGGACGGCGACGGGGACGTGATCGGTATCAGTGAGGCCTACATCCCTCCGCAGGCGGGGGCCGTCTCGCTCGGCTTCGCCATCCCCGCGGCCACGGTGATCGACGTGGTCGAGCAGTTGCAGGAGGACGGAACGGCCGACCACGCCTTCCTGGGCATCGAGCCGGCGCCCATCACTCCGCAGATCGCGGAGCAGCTGGATCTGCCCAGCACCGACGGAGTCATCGTGTCGGCTGTCGTGTCCGGTGGTCCCGCGGCCAGCGCGGGCGTACGGCCCGGTGACGTGATCACCGCCGTGGACGGTGAACCGACGGAGAGCCCCGAGGCTCTGCTGGCCGCCCTCCGTGAGCGGGATCCCGGGGAAACCGTCACCCTCAGCGTCCGCGGCGGCGGAGGTCGGGAACAGGACCTCGACGTGGTCCTCACCGAGCGGCCGTCCGTGAGCGAATGAACAGCCCGAGACCGCCCGCTCCCTCGACCCGGGGCAACCCGGCAGGCGCGGTCGGTCTCCCGGGCGGCCGGACGGGTAGCCCGGTCGGCGCCACCCGGCTTCCGCACCATCGGAGTTCGTCATGAGCGATCCGCGGTCCTCGGTCCCGGCGACACAGCAGCGTGAGCAACCCAGTCCGCAACCGCCGGACCAGGCCTCCCAGCGTCCGTGGCGGACCGAGGGGTTGCCGCCGGGGAGGAAGGACGGCGACAAGCCCGACCGCTTCCGCTGGGTACGGGCGCTGCTCGTGGCGCTGCTCGCCTACTGGTTGGTGTTCGGGATGCTCACCTGGGAGGACAGCAACAGGGCTGGGATCTCGATCTCCTACACCGAGTTCACCGACCAGGTCGAGGCCGGCAACGTCGAGGAGATCTTCGCCCGGGGCGAAACGATCCAGGGGACGCTGCGCGAGCCGGCCGAGGCCCCCGGCGAGGCCGAGGGCACCTACCGGCAGTTCGTCACCGAGCGCCCGACGTTCGCCCAGGACGATCCGCTGGCCCAGTTGGAGGAGTCCGGGGCCACGGTCAGCGCCGAGCCGGTCATCGAGCAACGCGGCGCGCTGTGGAACCTGCTGATCTCCCTGGCCCCGTTCCTGCTGCTGATCGCCTTCTACTGGTGGCTGTTCCGTCGCCAGCAACGGCTCATGGGCGGCGGTGGACTGTTCGGCGGTGGCAGCAAGCGCAAGCCGGTCGACCCGGAGGCGCTCCGAGTCACCTTCGACGACGTGGCCGGCATCGACGAGGTCGAGGCCGAGATCGACGAGATCGTCGACTTCCTGCGCCATCCCGACAAGTACCGGCGGCTGGGTGCCCGTGTCCCCAAGGGCGTGCTGCTGGCCGGAGCGCCCGGCACCGGCAAGACGCTGCTGGCCCGGGCCACCGCGGGCGAGGCCGGGGTGCCGTTCTTCTCCGCCGGCGCCTCCGAGTTCATCGAGATGATCGTCGGTGTCGGCGCCCAGCGGGTGCGCGAGCTGTTCGCCGAGGCCCGCAAGGTCGCTCCGGCCATCATCTTCATCGACGAGATCGACACCATCGGGCGCGCTCGGGGCGGCGCGGTCGCTCAAGGCGGACACGACGAGCGCGAGCAGACGCTCAACCAGATCCTCACCGAGATGGACGGCTTCTCCGGCTCGGAGGGGGTCGTGGTCATGGCCGCGACCAACCGGCCCGACGTCCTCGACCCCGCGCTGCTGCGGCCGGGCCGCTTCGACCGGACGATCACCGTCAATCCACCCGACCAGAACGGCCGCTACGAGATCCTGCAGGTGCACGCCCGCACGGTCCCCCTGGCCGACGACGTGGACCTGCGGCACATCGCCGCGATCACCCCGGGGATGACCGGCGCGGACCTGGCAAACCTGGTCAACGAGGCCGCCCTGGCCGCGGCCCGGCGGGGCGCCGACGCGGTCGGCTCCCGCGACTTCGGCGACGCCCTCGAGAAGATCCAGCTCGGCGCCGAACGCGGCGTCGTCATGTCGGCGGAGGAGCGGCGGCGCACCGCCTACCACGAGGCCGGGCACGCCCTGCTCGGCATGCTGCAGCCCGGCGCGGATCCCGTGCGAAAGGTGTCGATCATCCCGCGGGGCCGCGCCCTGGGCGTCACCCTGTCCACGCCCGAGTCCGACCGCTACGGCTATGACCAGCGCTACTTGCGTGGGCGGATCATCACCGCGCTGGGCGGCATGGCCGCCGAGGAGGAGATCTTCGGCGTGATCACCACCGGTGCGGAGAACGACCTGGAGAACAGCACCCGCATCGCCCGGGCGATGGCCGGTCGGTGGGGCATGTCCGAGCGCGTCGGGCCGGTGTCCGTGCTCCCGAGGGACGCCGATCCGCGAATGGCCGGCGTCTCCGACGCGCTGCTCGACGCCGTGGACCAGGAGGCCCGCCGCATCAGTGACGACTGCTACGCCGAGGCCCGTCGGCTGCTGCGGGAGAACCGGGCCAGGCTCGACGCGATCGTCGCCCTGCTCCTCGAGAAGGAGACCCTCGACGAGCCGGAGATCTACGCCGCAGCCGGCATCTCCCGGCCCGCCGGCGGACAACTGGCTCCCGCCGGGCAGGCCTGATCCGGCCGCCACCGGCGAAGTGCGCGCCGTGCTCCAGGCGGACCGACGGCTGCCTCAGTCGTCACCACCGGTGGGTCCACCGTGGTCCATGGACGGGTTCCGTCCTTCCGACGACGGCTGACCGACCGGCCGCGAGACGAGGCGATCTCGGGGCGCAGCGCTGGCGACGTCACCGGTCCGCCGTCAGGCGGGGGAGGACGGCCTCGGTGAACAGGTCGACGATCTCGCGCCGCCGGTCGCCGGCGCCCACCGGAGAGAAGACCAGGGTGTCCGCTCCGGCATCGGCGTACTCGCGAGCCCGGGCGACGAGGCGGTCGGGGTCGCCGTGCAGCAGGTACCGGTCGGCCAGCGGCTCGAAGTCCTGCTGGTAGACCGCGCCGACCGCGTCCACGACCTCTCGCCGCGAGTGGGCCGCGTCGCCGTCCACCCCGCCCCAGCAGAAGACGGCGCCACGGATCCCGGCCGGGTCGCGGCCGGCCTCCTCCGCGGCGGCGCGTACCTCGCCGAGGCTCTTGGTCAACTGCTCGGGCGTGTACATGTAGGGCATCCAGACGTCGCCGAAGCGGCCCGCCCGGCGGATCGCGGCCGGCCTGCGCCCGCCCACCCACAGCGGCGGACCCCCCGGCTGAACGGGACCGGGGGAGAGGGACAGCGCGGGCACACGGGAGAAGCGGCCGGTGAAGTCGACGGGCCCGCCCTGCCACAGCGCCCGCATCAGCTCCAGGGCCTCGTCCGTTCGTGCCCCGCGTTCGCGCACGTCGACGCCCGCCGCCTCGAACTCCGGTGGGTACTCACCGCCCACCCCGACGCCCATGTCGAACCGGCCGCCGGACACCTGATCCAGCGTGGTGGCCAGCTTCGCCGCCAGCGCGGCCGGATACAGCGGCAGAACGGTGAGCGAGCTGAGCAGCCGGATCCTGCTCGTGGCGCCGGCGGCCGCCGCGAGGGCGACGAACCCGTTGGGATGCGGGCCGTGGAAGAAGAGGTGCTCGCCGACGGCCACGCCGTCGTAGCCCGCGTCCTCCGCGGTCCGCGCCTCGGCAGCCACTGCCTGCTGATCGAAACTCAGGGTCAGGATCACGCGCACCGGGCTCCCCTTTCCGTGATGATGTGCTACTGCCAACCTACGGCATGGTGATGCTGAGTAGAATGTCGTGAATGGCGGTGAACGACACGGTGCTGGTGTTCGGCGGCAGTAGCGGGATCGGGCGAGCCACCGTGCGCCGCCTGGTCGCCGGCGGAGCATCGGTCGTGTTCACCCACCACACCGGGGCGGAGCGCGCGGAGTGGCTCTGCGCGGATCTCGCGCCACGGGCGCGGACGGTGCGCTGCGACGTCCGCAGTCCTGCCGATGTCGTCGCGGCATTCGAGGCCGCGGGCGACGGCCTGACCGGCGTCGTCCACTGTGTCGGTGCCTGGACCTATACGCGCCTGGACGATGTCACCGTCGAGGAGCTGGACGAGTCGTGGGCGCTGAACGCCCGCTCCGTGGCCCTGACGCTCCAGGAAGCCGGGCGACGGCTACCCGCTGGTGGCGCAGCGGTGGTGGTGTCCTCGGTTGCCGCGGAACTGGCGCCGGCCCGCCAGACCTCGTACGTGATGGCCAAGGCTGCGGCCGAGGCGGCGATCCGCGTGGCGGCGAAGGAGTTGGGGAGGCAGGGCATCCGGGTCGCGGCCGTGCGTCCGGGGGCGACGGACACGCCCCAGCTGCGCTCGACCACGTCAGAGGGCGCCATCGACGCGATGGCCAAGGCGCCGGCTCTGCGCCGGCTCGGGGAGGCCGACGACATCGCCGCTGTCATCGCCTTCCTGCTGAGCCCGCAGGCCGGATGGGTGACCGGGACGGTCGTGGAGGCGACCGGGGGGCTGCGCTGATCCGGCCACCGGACGCGGGGGAGCTGCTCCCGGTGGACGAGCGTTCGCGACGTGCCCGGGGACGGTGTCGTCGATCGGCGAGGTGACTCCTCAGGAATGCTCGGCGACGAGTTCGGTGTCCACGCCGATCTTCCCCACCTTCGAGGCCCCGCCGGGACTACCGAGGGGGGCGTCGCGGCCGGGGAGCGGCTCGACGAAGAACCGCCGGTTGTCCGCGATGTGCGGCTCGTTCTCGTCGGAGACCCGCCGGTCCTGGGCGATCGCCTCCACCGGACAGACCGGCTCGCACGCCCCGCAGTCGATGCATTCCTTGGGGTTGATGTAGAGCTTCCGGTCGCCCTCGTAGATGCAGTCGACGGGGCACTCATCCACGCAGGACATGTCCGTGGTGTCGATGCACTCGGCGCCGATGACGTAGGGCACGGGATTTCTCCTCGAGTGGGTGGTGGGAGAAGACAGAGCGTGGGTGATCAGTGCGCGGCGGGCGCGCCGATACCGGCGGGGTCGTCGCTGCTGTGGCCCGGGAACAGCGGCTGGTCCGGGTCGAGATAGGTGGCGGCGTTGTTGACCGCGGTTGCCGACTCCCCGAAACCTACGGCGATCAACCGCACCTTGCCCGGGTACTCGGTGATGTCTCCGGCGGAGTAGACCCCGGGCACCGAGGTGCGCATCGCGGTGTCGACCATGATCTTGCGGTCGACGATGTCGATACCCCACGTCTCCAGCGGGCCGATGTCGGCGGTGAACCCGAGGGCGGCGATGACCGACTGCGCCTTGTACGGCGTCACGGCGCCGTCCTTGTGCCTGACGTGCACGGTGTGCAGCCGGTGATCTCCCTCCAGGGAGTCCACCTGCGCGTCGGTGACGACGACGGTCGAGCCCTTCTCCATGTCGGCGACGCTGGCCGCGTGCGCCCGGAAGTGCTTGCGCCGGTGCACGACGGTGACGGAGGCGGCCAGGCCGTCGAGGGCCAGCGCCCAGTCGACCGCGCTGTCGCCTCCGCCGACGATGACGACGTCCTGCCCGGCGTGGGCGGCGAGCTCCTTGACCACGTAGGTCAGGCCGCGGCCCTCCCACTGCGCGCCGCCGGGCAGCGGGCGCGGCGTGAACGTGCCGATGCCCCCGGTGATGACGACGGCACCGGTGCGGATCCGGGTGCCCTTGTCGGTCGTGACCACGAGCCGCTCACCGGCGCGCGGGCGGTGCCCGGCCTCGTTGGTCAGGTGCTCGGCACGCTCACCGAGGACGTAGACCGGGTCGAAGCGCGCGGCCTGCTCGACCAGCCCGGCGACCAGGTCACGGCCCTTGATCCCGGGGAATCCGGCGACGTCGTAGACCATCTTCTCCGGGTAGAGCGCCGTCACCTGGCCACCGGGCTCGGGAAGGCTGTCGACGATCGCGGTGTGCAGCCCCCGGAAGCCGGCGTAGTAGGCGGCGTAGAGGCCGGCCGGGCCGGCCCCGACGACCAGCAGGTCGACATCGACCCGCCGTCCCCCGGCCGCGGTCTCCGGCAGCAGGGTGTCGGTCGCTGTCACGCAGAGCCTCCGGAGATCGGTGTGAGGTCGGGCTTGGCCGCGCCGCCGAGCTGCTCGATGGCCAGTTCCCGGATGCGGAAGCGCTGCAGCTTGCCGGTGGCGGTGGTCGGGAGTTCGTCGAACACCAGGACGTGCCGGGGGCGCTTGAACGCGGCGAGGCCCTCGCGGCAGAACGCGACCAGGTCGTCGGCGGTGGTCGTGGCCCCGGGGGACAGGACCGCGCAGGCGACCGGCTTGTCCAGACCGGCCTCGTCGGGCACCGACACGACGACGACCTGCATCACGTCGGGGTGCTGGCGCAGCCGCTCCTCGACCTCGGTCGGGGAGACCCAGATGCCCCCGGCCTTGATGATGTCGTCGGTCCGCCCCAGCGAGGTGTAGTAGCCGTCGGCGCTGCGGACGTACGTGTCCCCGGTCCGCACCCAGGAACCCTGGAACACCAGTCGGGTGGTCTCCGTGCGGCACCAGTAGCCGGTTGCCGCGGAGCTGCCGCGTACGAAGAGGTTCCCGGGCGTGCCGTCGGGGACCGGGTTCCCGTCGTCGTCGACGATCTTGGCGTCGTAGCCGGCGACGATCTCCCCGGTGGCGCCGGCGCGAGTCCGGCCGGGCCGGCCGCTGATGAAGATGTGCAACATCTCGGTCGATCCGATGCCGTCGAGCATCTCGACGCCGAACCTGGAGGTGAACCGCTCGAAGAGGGGAGCGGGGAACGCCTCACCGGCGGAGACGCAGGCGCGGACGGTCGCGAAGGCGTCCTGCGGCAGGTCGGCCGCCAGCAGTGCGGCGTAGTACGTCGGACCGCCGAAGAACAGGGTGGGCTTCAGGTCCCGCAGCACCTGCAGGGTGCCGGCCGGGCTCGGCCGGGAGCGGTCCAGGATGGTGCTCGCGCCGACGGAGAACGGGAACGTCAGGGTGTTGCCGAGGCCGTAGGCGAAGAAGAACTTGGCCACCGAGAACGTGACGTCGTCCGGCCCGATGGCGAGCACGTCCTGCGCGTAGGTCTCGGCGGTGTCGCGCAGCGACCCGTGCCGGTGCATGGCGCCCTTGGGCGTGCCGGTCGTCCCGGAGGTGTACAGCCAGAAGGCGGGGGAGTCGGCGACCGTCGGATAGGGGCTGGCCACCTGCTCGAGGAAGTCGGACCCGGCCGTCACGAACGACGACCAGTCGCGCACCCGCGTTCCCTCGACCTCGGGCAGCCCGGCCGCGGGTCCGTCGGTGAGGACGACGACGTCGGCGAGGTCGGGCAGCCCGCCGACCGCGGGGGCCAGGTCGGTGAACTCGGAGCTGAGCGCGACGAGCCGCGCGCGGCTGTCCCGCGCCAGCACGGCGATGTCCTTCGGCTTGAGCATGGTGCTCACCGGCACGGGCACGGCGCCGATCCGAAGCCCGGCGAGGAACGCCGTCACCAGCTCGGGGGTGTCCCCCATGCACAGGATGAGCCGCTCCTCGGGCCGGACGCCGGAGGCGACGAGGGCCGCGGCGAAACGGCGGACCTCCTGGTCCAGCTCGCGGTAGGTGAAGGTGCGCACGCCGCCGTCGAGACCGATGGCGGTGATCGCCCGCCGCTCCGGAGTCGCGACGGCATGCCGGGTGACCAGCCAGTCAGCCGCGTTGAAGACCTTCCGGTCCGGCAGCGCGGGCGGAAGTGCGGGTGCTGCGGAAGCGGTGTCGACGGTGGCCACGCTGTCCGTCCCTTCTCGTGCGGGCGGGGCCGCCGGCTGACGGGGACGTCAGCCGGCGGCTCCGGCGGGGGTCAGAACCGAACGGATCAGAAACGGACGTAGTCGTACTCGACCGGCAGGGAGTTGATGCCGACCGACGGAGGGGCGATCCAGCCTGCGAAGTCGCCGGCCTCGTAGTGCGGGACCATCAGCTCGGCGACCTGCGCGCGGTCGTCGGCGGTCGGCAGGTAGTCGCCGACCGTCCGCTCCCAGGTCGCCTCGTCGACGATCTCGCCGGTCGGCGTGACGTGATGCCCGGCGAACGCGCCGACCTTGCGGTTGAAGCCCTGGTGCGGCAGGAACAGCCGCTGCTCGAGGCCGGCGTCCTCCAGCTCCTGGTTCCACCGCTTGACGCCGTTCTCGCAGTCGGCGGCGTACTCGTTGCGCAGGTCGAGGTTCAGTGCGGTGAGCATCGGCACCGTCTTGGTGCTCATCCGGCCACCCTCGATGATCGGGACGTCCATCGTGAGGTCGTGCAGCTGGTGGTCGTCCTTGCGGCGGGTCTCCATCCAGCGGCCCTTGAGACCGGCGGTGTAGTACGACGCCACGTTGGACGAGGTCTCCGAGCCGAAGAGGTCCATCGACACGGAGTACTGGAAGTTCAGGTACTTCTGGATCACCGACAGCGGGATGCCGCCGTACTGCCAGATGTCGTCGGTGCCGTGCTTCTTCATCAGCTCGGCCGTCCGCTGCACCGTGCGCTGCACGCCGGTGGTGCCGACGAACATGTGGTGCGCCTCTTCCTTGAGCATGAACTCGCAGGTGCGCGCCAGCGGGTCGAAGCCGCTCTCCTTCAGCGTCCCGAGCTGGTACTTGCCGTCCCGGTCGGTGAAGTAGGTGAACATGAAGAACGACAGCCAGTCCGTGGTCTCCTCGTTGAAGGCGCCGAGGATCCGCGGCGAGTCGTAGTCGCCGGAGTTGCGCTTGAGCAGCTGCTCGGCCTCCTCGCGGCCGTCCTTGCCGAAGTAGGCGTGCAGCAGGTAGACCATCGCCCAGAGGTGGCGGCCCTCCTCGACGTTGACCTGGAAGAGGTTGCGCATGTCGTACAGCGACGGCGCGGTCATGCCGAGGTGGCGCTGCTGCTCCACCGACGCCGGTTCGGTGTCGCCCTGGACGACGATCAGCCGGCGCAGGTCCGAGCGGTGCTCGCCGGGAACCTCCTGCCAGGCCGGCTCGCCCTTCTTGTCGCCGAAGTTCACCTTGCGGTCCGGGTCGCGCTCGGCCAGGAAGATGCCCCAGCGGTACTCCTCCATCGGCACGCGGTCGAAGTGCGCCCACCCGTCGCGACCGACCGCGATCGCGGTGCGCAGGTAGACGTCGTGGGTCGGGATGGAGGGGCCGAGGTTCTTCCACCAGTCGAGGAACTTGGGCTGCCAGCCCTCCAGAGCACGCTGCAGCTTCCGGTCCCCGGCCAGGTTGACGTTGTTCGGGATGCGCTCGCTGTAGTCGATCTTCGACAGCGGACCGGTGGGCTTCGGGGCCTCGCCGGTGACCGTGCCGTTCTGCGGACTGCTCTCCGTCGTCGTCATCCTCAGACCCGCTTCCTGTCGTAGTCGGCCCGCTGACCGGTGCCGTACCGGCGCAGTGCTCCTTCGGGGCCAGCGGCGTTGGGCCGCTGGAAGATCCAGTTCTGCCAGGCGGTGAGCCGGCCGAAGACCTTGCTCTCGGGGGTCTCCTGACCGGCGAAGCGGAGGTTGGCCTCCATGCCGGTCAGCGCGTCGGGTGAGAAGCTCTTGCGCTCCTCGACGACCAAGCGGATCTCGTCCTCCCAGTCGATGTCGTCCGGGGCGCTGGTCACCAGGCCGAGCTCGAGCGCCTCGGCGGCGAGCAGGTCCCGGCCGACGGCGGCCTGGGCGGCGGCCAGCTCGTCGGCGCTGCCGAGGAAGCGGACCTGCAGCCGGGAGAGGTCGTTGCTCATCGGCAGCAGCCCCAGGTTGAACTCGTCCAGCCGCAGCACTGCGGGTGGCTTGGGGTCGTCGTCGTCCTCGAACTGGCCGTCGAGCATGAACGAGCGGTCGGCAGCGAAGGCGATCTCGGCCAGCAGGCCGGCGAAGCAGCTGCCCGGCTCGATCAGCGCGAACAGGCTGCGGGAGGTGGTGTCCAGCCGCTTCATCGTCCGGCGGTAGAAGCCGATGGTCTCGTTGACCAGCCAGTCGTCGCGGTTGGCCAGGAGGAACCCGTCGTAGGCGACGACGGTCGCCACGTCGCCCTCGGTGCGCAGCAGCCAGGTGCCGATCGCCAGCTCGTTGGTGCGCAGCCGCAGGATCGCGTCGTCGAGCTCGCGGGTGGTGGCCAGCAGCCATGCCTGGTCGCCCTGCTCGTGCAGTTCCTCGACCGACGACGGGACGGCGGTCGGCCCCAGGACGGTGATCGTGGCGGTGCTCTCCTCCCGGTCGATCTCGACGCGCACGTGCCCGTACCGGATGGTGTCGCCGTCGACCTCGCGCGTCAGCGGGGTGAGCTGCACGCCCTTCGCGCCGGCGCCGGGCCGGGTCGACCGTTTCGCGGCCTCGGCCGCACGGCGGGCGATCGCGTCGGAGAAGTCGCGGGCCTTGGCGACGGCGTCCACGAGCCGCCACTGCACGGCGCGGTCTCCGCGGATGCCCTCCGCCGTCGTGGAGAAGACATCAGCGAGGTCGCGGCGCACGCCGCGCTTGTCGACGACACGGGTCAGGCCGCCGGTGCCGGGCAGCACGCCGAGCAACGGCACCTCGGGCAGCGACACGGCCGAGGAGTTGTCGTCGATCAGCACGATCTCGTCGCAGGCCAGTGCGAGCTCGTAGCCGCCGCCGGCGGCGGTGCCGTTGACCGCGGCGATGGACGGCAGACCCGAGTGAGCCGAGGCGTCCTCGATCCCGTTGCGGGTCTCGTTGGTGAACTTGCAGAAGTTGACCTTCCAGCTGTGCGGCGACGCCGCGAGCATCTTGATGTTGGCGCCGGCGCAGAACATGCGGTCCTTGGCGCTGGTGACGACGAGGACCTTGGCCTCGGGGTGCTCGAAGCGGATCCGCTGGACCGCGTCGTGCAGCTCGATGTCGACGCCGAGGTCGTAGCTGTTCATCTTCAGCTCGTAGCCCGGCACGATCCCGCCGTCCTCGGCCACATCGAGCGTGAGCGTCGCCACGTCGCCCTCGACCGACAGCGTCCAGTGCTTGTACCGGTCGGGGGAGGTGTCGAAAGAGACCTCTGTGCGGGCCGGCGGCTGGTCGGGAGCCGGGGCCGTGGCCTCCGCGCCTCCGATGCCCGGACGGTCGTCGAGGGTGGTCACGGTGCCTCCAAGGGGTGCGCTCGCGCGGTGATCCCGCGGGCTTGCAGGACCATCCTGACGTGCTACAGACTGCTGCGCAAGATGCCAATCTTGTGTAGCTTCGGGTCATCCGCCCGCGACGCCGGAGGTGGCGCCCGGGTCCGCCCGAGCGCGAGGAGCCCGGCATGACCGAGACGGAAGCACGAACCGCCCGACTGGCCTGGGTCAAGGACGACGACCCCCGCTGGGACGCCGACCGGGAGCGGATCTTCGCGACCGTGCCGGAGGGCGTCTTCCGCGCCGAGGCCCGGACTCCCGGGGAGCGTCTGTCCAGCGACTGGTGGCGCGTCGAGGACGGCGGCCGGGTGGTCGGCTACGGCTGGCTCGACGACGTCTGGGGCGACGCGGAGATCCTGCTCGCCGTGGAGGAGGCCGCACGCGGGACCGGAGCCGGCGCCTTCGCGCTCGCCCGGCTCGAGGAGGAGGCGGCGGCCCGCGGGCTCAACTACGTGCTCAACGTGGTGCGCGACACACACCCCGACCGGACCGCGGTGACCGAGTGGTTCCTCGCGCACGGGTTCACCGGTACCGAGGACGGCAGACTGCGCAAGCGGGTGGGCGACCGGGCTCGGGACATCGGCCAGCACCAGGCGGGGCGTCCGGGGACCAGCAAGGCCGAGCTGCCGGACCAGGGGCACCAGGCGCGGTACGCCGTCGAGCGCGAGCGGGCGGCAGCGCGTCCCCGGACCGACGTGGAGCACCCCGGCGGCTCCGACCTGGGCCCGGGGGCCGAGGAGAGCGGCGGCTACGTCGACCAGGAGCAGCACCGGTTCTGACGTCGATGACATCGTCGTCCTCCGGACGACACCGCGGCCAGGTGCCGCGCCGGTCGCGATGAGCCGCTTCGTCACGCCTGCGCGCACCCCTCCGGGCCCACTCGGCGCGACCCGGCGGGGCGTCAGGGCTTGCGGGTCACGCCACGCCGAGCAGGGAGTGCGCGACCGAGCTGTCGCTGCGGAACTCGCGCGTGGTGCACCGGTGCACGATCACGCCCTTGTCCATGACGGCGATGTCGTCGGCCACGGCGAACGCCAGGTGCAGGTCCTGCTCGACGACGACGAGGGTGACGCCTTCAGCCTTCATCCCGCCGATGGCCTCGCCGATCAGGTCCACGACCGCCGGGGCGAGGCCGTCGGACGGCTCGTCCATGAGGACCAGGCGCGGGTTGGTCAGCAGGGCGCGCGCGATGGCCAGCATCTGCTGCTCACCGCCCGAGAGCTGGCCGGCGCCGTGCCGGCGGCGCTCCCCGAGGCGGGGCAGCAGCTCCAGCACGCGGTCGATGTCCCAGGGGCCGCGGCCCCGGCCCCGTCGCGCGGCCAGATCCAGGTGCTCGGTCACGCTCAGCGGCGCCCACACCCGCCGCCCCTGGGGCACCAGCGCCACACCGGCCCGGGCGATCACGTCCGGCCGGCGGCCGGCGAGCTCCACGCCGTCGAGCGTGACGGTGCCCTTGGAGGGGTGCACCAGTCCCATCAGCGTGTTGATCAACGTGCTCTTGCCGACGCCGTTGCGGCCGAGGAGCCCGAGCACCTGACCGGCGGCGACGTCGAGGTCGACCCCCTGCAGGACGGCACTGCGCTTGTAGCCGGACTCCAGTCCGCGGACTTCGAGCATCAGCTCACCTCCAGATGGGCCGGCCCGGAGCCGTCGGTGAAGAGGGACTCGCGACCGGTGCCGAGGTAGGCCTCCTGCACCGCCGCGCTGGCGCGCACCTCGTCGGGTGACCCGGTCAGCAGGACCCGGCCCAGGTGCAGCACGGTGACCGAGGTGGCCAGCGCGAACACCACGTCGAGGTCGTGCTCGACGATCACCAGGGTCACCGACGCCGGCAGCGACTTCAGCAGTGCGACCAGCCGGGCGCTCTCGGCCGGTGACATGCCCGCCGCCGGCTCGTCGAGCAGGAGCAGCCGCGGTTCGCAGGCCAGCGCCACCGCGACCTCAACCTGACGGCGTTCGCCGTGGGAGAGCGCCGCGACGGGGGTGCTCGCCCGCTGCTCGAGGCCGACGTCGGCCAGCAGCGCCCGGGCGCGCTCGCGCGCGCCCGCCTGTCGCCGCGGCACGAGGGAGTGCCGGCTGCTGTGCTGACGCTGAGCGGCCAGCAGAACGTTCTGCAGCACCGTCTGGGTCAGGAAGAGACTGGAGTGCTGAAGGGTCTGGCTGATCCCCCGCCGAGCCCGCTGGTGCTCCGGCAGCCGGGTGATGTCGGCGCCGGCGAGGGCGACCCGGCCCGCCGTGACCGGCATCGCGCCGGTGATCAGCTTGAACAGCGTGCTCTTCCCGGCGCCGTTCGGACCGATGAGGGCATGCCGGGCGCCCGCGGGGACGTCCAGGCTGACGTCGTCGACGGCCTTCAGGGCGCCGAAGTGACGGCACACGCCGGACAGGGACAGCAGCGGCTGGCTCATGCCGTACCTCCCGCGGTCCGCTTCCGGCGGGCGAGGACCCCGGTCAGGCCGGCGAACCCGCGGGGCAGTACGTACACGGCGACGACGAAGACGATGCCGAGCAGCAGCGGGCCGTGCCCGTCGAGCTGGGGGCCGAAGGTGTCCCGGACCAGCACCACGACTGCGGCGCCCAGGACCGGCCCCCAGAGCGTCCCGGCCCCGCCGAGGATGACCGCCAGGAGCATGAGCGCGCTCGTGGTGAAGCCGGCGTCGCTCGGGTTCACGATCCGCAGCAGGCCCGCGAAGAGCCCGCCGGCGAGTCCGGCGAAACCGCCGGCGAGGATGAACGCGACGTACTTGTAGCGGAACGGGGAGTACCCCAGGGACCGCATCCGGGGCTCGTTGTCGCGGATCCCGCGCAGGGCGCCGCCGAAGGGGGAGCGCGCCACCAGCCACAGGCCGAGGAAGCCGAGCAACGCCAGGACGAGCACGTACCAGTACACGAGCCCGGCCAGCGTCAGCGGCTGGCCGCCGATCCGCACGCTCGGGATGCCGAACAGGCCGTTGGAGCCACCCGTCACCGACGTCAGGCGCTGGGCGAGCTGGTGGACGAGTTCGCCGATGGCCAGCGTCAGCATCAGGAAGTAGACGCCACCGCTGCGAACGGCCAGCCAACCCGTGGCGGCAGCGGCCACGGCGCCGGCACCCGCGGCCAGGAGCACCGGCACCGGCGCCTCACTGGTCCAGTGGATCGACACCAGCCCGGCCGTGTACGCGCCCACGCCGAAGTAGGCCGCGTGACCCAGCGAGGGGAGTCCGGTGATCCCGACGAGCAGGTCGAGACTGACGGCGAACAGCGCGAAGATCAGGATCCGGGAGATCGTGTTCGTGGTGAAGGGGTCGGCGAACAGCGGCACCGCGGCGAGGAGCACGAGCAGCACGAGCGCCGGCACCCCGCGCCGGAGGAGTGCGTTCCGCCGGGACGCCGGGGAAGTGGCGGCGACCGCGGCGGCGGCGCCTGTGGTCTCGGTCGAGCTGTCGGGGATGACGCTCACGAGTCCTCCTTGCTGGCGCTCGTCGGCCGCGTTCGCGGCGCTGCTGTGCTCATGACTGCTGCGCTCATGCGTGAGCTCGCCAACTCGCTCACGAGTGGGCCACCTTCCCGGCGAAGAGTCCCCGCGGCCGGACGATGAGGACCAGCGCCAGCGTGCCGAACAGGATGAAGGACGCCAGGTCGGGGACCAGTGCCCGGCCCAGCGACTCCACCTGGCCGATGACCAGGGCGCCCACCAGCGCACCGCGGACCGAGCCGCGACCGCCGATGACGATCACGACGAGGGCGAGGAGCAGGATCGTCTCGTCGAGCCCGGGGCGTGCGCCGTAGACAGGGGCGGCCAGGACGCCGGCGACGGTCGCCAGCAGCGAGCCGACACCCAGGACGGCGAACTTCACCTTCCGGTTGTCGACCCCCATGGCCGAGACCATCTCGCGGTCGGCCACGCTGGCCCGCACCAGTGCGCCGATCGAGGTCTTCTCGACCACGAGCCAGACGACCAGGGCGAGCACGAGGCCCACGGCGATGAGCATGAGCCGGTAGGCGGGGTAGGCCCGACCGGCGACGTCGATGCTCTCGGCCAGGCCCGGCGGCGGCGGGACGGAGAACACGTCGTTGCCGTAGATGATCGACAGCACCTCGGCGACGATCAGCGAGATGCCCAGCGTCAGCAGCGCCTGGTCCAGGATCGGGCGGCGCGCCAGTGGCTCGGTCAGGCCGGAGAGCGCCCCTCCGGCCAGCAGGCCGATGAGCGCGGCGACCCCGAGGGCGGTGAGGAACCCGCCCCACGACTCCCCGGCGACGAACGTCACGGCCAGGTAGGAGCCGATCAGGAAGAAGGCGCCGTGGGCCAGGTTCAGCACGTCCATCATCCCGAAGACGATGGACAGTCCCACGGCGAGAATGAAGAGCAGCGAGCCGATCGCGAACCCGTTCAGGATGCTGACCAGGTTGGCGTCGAACCAGCCGAGCATAGAGATCTCCTCTCCGCGCGGAACGGCGGCCGCGGCCGGGGGAGGTCCCCCGGCCGCGATCGCCGCCGCGGCGTCCGGCTCCGGCTGGTCTAGGGCTGCGGCTGGACGCCGAGGTCCTCCACCACCGTGTTGAGCAGTGTGCCGCCCTCGTCGGCGACCTCGCGCAGATAGATGCTCTGCTCCGGGGTCTGATTGGTGAAGCTCCACGGACCACGGGGGCTGTCGTCGATCTCGCCGAGACCGTCCAGCGCCTCGGTGATCGCCGAACCGGACACGTCCCCTGCCTCGGCCAGCGCGCGGCCCAGCACGTTCGCGGCGTCGTAGGCCTGCACCGCGTACGTCGTCGGCAGTTCGTCGTAGGCCGCCTGGTAGGCCTCGACGAACTCGGCGTTGGCCTCGTTGTCGATCTCAGTGGAGTAGTGCAGCGTCGTCCGGACGCCGACGGCCGACTCGCCCTGGGCGTCGAGCACGCTGCCCTCGGTGAGGAAGCCCGAGCCGTAGAGGGGGATGGAGTCCTTGAGGCCGAACTCGTCGTACTGCTGGACGTAGCTCACGGCCTCGCCACCGGCGTAGAAGACGAAGGTGGCCGCCGCGCCGGAGGACTGGACCCCGGACAGGAACGGCTGGAAGTCCTGCGTCGTGCCGAACGGGGTGAGGGCCTGACCGGCGATGGTGCCGCCACCCGCCTCGTAGGCCTCCGTGAACCCGGCCACCACCTCCTGACCGGCCGCGTAGTCAGGGGCCATGACGTACACCGGCCCGATGCCCTCCTCGGCGAGGTGGGTGCCCATCGCCGCGGCGATCTGGGCGTTGGTGAACGACGACCGCCACACGTAGGGGCTGGCGGCGTCCTTCGTGATCGCCTCGGCACCGGCGTTGGCGACGATCAGGGGCACCTCGGCCTCGGTGACCTGCTCGGCCACGCCCAGTGCGGTCGCCGAGTTCACGATGCCGACGAGCGCGTCGACGCTGTCCTCCGTGAGGAGTCGCTGGACGGCCGGGACGCCGGTGTCGGGACCCTCGCCCTCATCTGCGATGACGGTCTCGACGTCGAAGTCGCCCATCATCCCGTCGTTCTGGTCCAGCCAGAGATCCCAGCCCTGCTGCATGTCCTCGCCCAGCGGCGTGTAGACACCGGCCTGAGGGATGACCAGGCCGACGCGGACCGTGCCGCCGCCGTCGCCTCCGCCCTCCGCGCCCCCCTCCTCGCCCCCGAGGCTGCCGCCACCGCAGGCGGCAAGGGTCAAGGCCATGGAACCGGCCCCGAAGAGAGTGATCACACGGCGACGAATGGGGACCGGGGGCGTCATTGCACACTCCAGAAGGTTGGGCGACGTGCTACAGACGCACGTCCGTCGCCGATGAAGCCTGTAGTGGTACGGGGACATGTGTCAAGACTCACATCGGGGTCAGCGTGGTTGTTACACATCGGTGACCTCGCCAGGGGGGTGCTCGGCGCCCTCGGTGGGATTCGGCTGAGCGCTGACGGGGCGTGGAACGATGTGCTCCGTGGAGGTCGTCGAGGGGCCCGTCGTCACCCGGCGTCAGGAGCTCGGTGCGGCCAGTGCCCGAAGCCTGCTGCTCACCGTGCTGGGGGAGTTCGTGCTGCCCGACGAGCGGCCGGTGTGGACCGCCACGCTCATCGATCTGCTCGCCGACGTCGGCGTCGCCGAGAAGGCCGCACGCCAGGCGATCATGCGCACCGCGGACAGCGGCTGGATCGAGGCCAGCCGGGTCGGGCGGGAGACCCGGTGGACCCTCACCGCCGCGGGAACCCGGCTGCTGCGCGAGGGCACCGACAGGATCTACGGCTTCGCCGCCGACGACCGGCCGTGGGACGGTCGCTGGCTGGTGATGACCGTCGGCGTGCCGGAGAACAACCGGGCGCTGCGGCAGCGACTGCGCACCCGGCTGGGCTGGACCGGGCTGGGATCGGTCAACGCCACCACCTGGGTGACGCCGCGCGTCGACCGCGAGCCCGAGGCCTGTCGGGTCCTCGACGAACTCGGACTGACCATCGGCAGCTGGTCCTTCGTGGCGACCGCCGGCCGGCTCGGCGACGAGCGGTCGCTCGCGCGCACGGCGTGGGACCTCGACGCCATCGAGCGCCGCTACGAGGACTTCCTGGAACTGGTCGGTCGGCCCCGTCCGCGCACCGATCGGCAGGCGCTCGTCGCCCAGATCCGCCTGGTGCAGGAATGGCGCCGGTTCCCGTTGCTCGACCCCGGCCTGCCACGCGAGCTCCTGCCGCCGCGGTGGAGCGGCAACCGCGCCGCCGAGGTGTTCCGCGAGCGGCATGCGGCATGGGCCCCCCGCGCCGCAGCCGCGTGGGCGGAGCTGGCCCGCCGCCACTGAACCGTCCGCTCAGGCCGGGACGGAGTACTGCTCGAGCCAGGCCCGGCCGGCGTCGGTGATCACCCGCGTGTCGCGGTCGGCCTGCAGCAGGGGCGGGTCCTGGCGGTACAGCTGGGCGACCAGGTGGCTGTCGGGGGCCAGCTGCCGGGCGATCTGATGCGCCTCCAGCTTGTGCATCCGGCCGTCCGGTGCCTCGGCGAACCGCCGCAGCAGGGCTGCCTGGGCCTGCACCGGGTCGCGCCGCGCGGTGCTCTGGCCGGTGGCGGCCGCCGGCGGCTGCTCGTCCAGGAGCGCGGTGATCGCGCGCGAGAACGTTTGCACCAGGTCGCGGATGCGGTCGTCCCGGGAGGGCGCCTCCGCCTCGCCGCCGGAGCCCTGCCAGGTCCGCTGCGGGTGCCGGCGCAGGTACTCCTGCTCCAGTTCCAACATCCGCTCGGTGTGCGTGCGGAACTGCTCGGCCGTGCCGTGGAGGAAGACCCAGTGCCGCATGGCGTGCGCGTGCACGCCCTGGCGCTCGAGCTCCTCGTCGGACAGTTCGCGGGCCGGGATCCCCGGTCGGTCGGTCATGGCCGCTCCCTCACTCGGTGCCGCTGGACGCGCTCCCGGGCGGCGCGCCCGGGCCGGTGGTGATGGCGCCATCGTGCTGGTCGGGCGGAGTGATGTCATCCGTTGCCGGGCGCCAGCGGGCGTGCCGGGTGCGCGACTCCCCGTGCCGGACGAGTTCCAGGCGCGGGCGGGGGCCCTCGTTGCGACCGGTCTGCGGTCGGCGGCTGCCCGCCGCGAACGGCTTCGGCCAGACCGCGCCGGGGCCGCTGTAGCCCTGGTCGGCGGCGGCGTGCAGCGTCCACTGGGGGTCGTAGAGGTGGGGGCGGCCGAGCGCGCACAGGTCGGCCCGCCCGGCGAGCAGGATGGAGTTGACGTCGTCGTAGCTGGAGATCGCGCCCACCGCGATCACCGCGATCCCGAACTCGCGGCCGACCTCGTTGCGGATCCGGTCGGCGTAGGGCGTCTGGTAGCTGCGGCCGAAGGCGGGGCGCTCGTCCTTCACGACCTGCCCGGTGGAGACGTCGACGGCGTCGGCGCCGTGCTCGGCGAAGGCGCGCGCCACCGCGACGGCGTCGTCGACGTCGGTGCCGCCCTCGTACCAGTCGGTGGCCGAGATGCGCACGGTCATCGGCCGCTCGGCCGGCCACACGGCGCGGACGGCGTCGAACACCTCGAGCGGGAAGCGCAGCCGGTTCTCCAGCGGACCGCCGTACTCGTCGGTGCGCCGGTTGGACAGCGGGGAGATGAAGGAGGACAGCAGGTAGCCGTGCGCGCAGTGCAGCTCCAGGACGTCGAAGCCGGCGCGGGCCGCGGCCTCGGCGTTGCCCACGAACTGGTCGCGGATGTCCGCGAGCTCGGCCTCGGACAGCTCGCGCGGCACCTGGTTGGCGGGGGAGTAGGGCAGGGCCGACGGCGCGACGACCTCCCAGTTGCCCTCCGGCAGCGGGTCGTCGATGCCCTCCCACATCAGCTTGGTGGAGCCCTTGCGGCCGGAGTGGCCGAGCTGGACGCCGATCTTCGCGTCGGTCGCGCCGTGCACGAAGTCCACGACCCGCTTCCAGGCCGCCTCCTGCTCGGGCGTGTAGAGCCCGCTGCAGCCGGGGGTGATCCGGCCCTCGGGCGAGGTGCACACCATCTCGGTCATCACCAGCGCCGCGCCGCCGAGTGCCTTGCTGCCCAGGTGGACGAGGTGGAAGTCGGTCGGCAGGCCGTCGACGGCGGAGTACATGTCCATCGCCGAGACGATGATCCGGTTCTTCAGCTCCAGCTGTCCCAGTCGGAACGAGTGGAACATCGGTGGCCGCGGCGCGACCGGCTCCGGCTGGGACCGGGCGAACCATTCGTCGATGCCGGCGACGAACTCGGGGTCGCGCAGTCGCAGGTTCTCGTAGGTCACCCGGCGGCTGCGGGTGACGATGTTGAAGGCGAACTGCTCGGGCGCCTGGTGCACGTAGTGCCCGATGTCCTCGAACCACTCGAGGCTGGCCTGGGCGGCGCGCTGCGTGGACAGCACGACCGGGCGGCGCTCCGCCTCGTAGGCGGTGAGTGCGGCGTCGAGGTCGGCGTGCTCGTGCAGGCAGGCGGCCAGCGCGAGGGCGTCCTCCATGGCCAGCTTCGTGCCCGACCCGATGGAGAAGTGTGCGGTGTGCGCCGCGTCGCCGATCAGCACCAGGTTGCCGTGCCGCCAGGTCTCGTTGCGCAGCGACAGGAAGTTCAGCCACTTGGAGTTGTTGGCGAAGACCCGGTGGCCGCCGAGGACGTCGGCGAACAGCTGCTCGACGAGCTCGATGGACTTGGTGTCGCTCTCGCCCGGCGGCAGGTCGAGGGTGGCGACGTCCCCGAAGGCCTTCTGCCACACGTCGTCGTGCATCTCGACGATGAACGTGCTGCCCGTGCGGTCGTAGGGGTAGCCGTGGATCTGCATGACGCCGTGCGGCGTCTCCTCGATGTAGAACTTGAAGGCCTCGAAGACCAGGTCGGTGCCCAGCCACATGTACTTGCTGTGCCGGGTCTCGAGCGTCGGTCGGAACACGTCCTCGTAGGCGGCGCGCAGCTGCGACCGGGCGCCGTCGGCAGCGAGGACGAGGTCGTACTCGCTGCGCAGCCGGTCGGGGTCCGGCGCCGGGGCGCGGAAGTGCACGGTGACGCCGAGGTCGGCGCACCGGCGCTGCAGGACGGCGAGGAGCTCCTTGCGGCTCATGGCGGCGAACCCGTGACCGCCGGAGGTGGTCGTCGTCCCGCGGTAGTGGACGTCGATGTCGTCCCAGCGGGCGAAGTGTCGCTGCATCTCGGCGAACACGACGGGATCGGCGTGCTCGATGCCGCCGAGGGTCTCGTCGGAGAACACGACGCCGAAGCCGAAGGTGTCGTCGGGGGCGTTGCGCTCCCACCCCGTCACGTCGTGCGCCGGGTCGAGCTGCTTGACCAGTGCAGAGAAGTACAGGCCTCCGGGGCCTCCGCCGACAACCGCGATGCGCATGGCTCGTCCTCTGCCTCGGGTGGACCGCGCGTCGAGGGTATGCCGCCTTCAGGACGGTCGTCAACATTGCGCTAGATGCAACTCCGACGAGGAGGGCATTCCCCCGCGACGCCTGGTCACGGAATGCTCTGGCGGTCCGCGTTCCCGACCCGAGGGGGCTCCATGTCGCTCCTGGCCACGCTCGCCGACCGGCTCGCGACCGGTGCGGTCGAGGTCGTCGACCTCACCGCGCCGCTGTCCGCCGAGACGCCGGTCATCCAGCTGCCGCCGCAGTTCGCCCAGACCGCGCCGTTCCAGCTGGAGGAGCTGAGCCGGTACGACGACCGTGGCCCGGCCTGGTACTGGAACAACTTCCGGACCGGCGAGCACACCGGCACGCACTTCGACGCGCCCAACCACTGGGTGACGGGGCGGGACCGGGAGGACGTCGCCTCGGTGCCGGCCGCCCGGCTGATCGCCCCCGCCGCCGTCCTGGACTTCTCCGCCCAGGTCGCAGACGACCCGGACTTCCTGCTCGAGGTCCACCACGTCCGGGAGTGGGAGTCGGTCCACGGGCCGCTGCCCGCCGGCGGGTGGCTGCTCTACCGCACCGGCTGGGACGCCCGCTCCGGATCCCAGGAGCAGTTCCTCAACGCCGACGACGCCGGCCCGCACACACCGGGCGTCTCACCGGCCTGCGCCCGCTGGTTGGCCGAGGAGGCTCCGGTCATCGGGCTGGGCGTGGAGACGGTGGGCACCGATGCGGGCGCGGCGCACTCCTTCGACCCGCCCTTCCCGTGCCACGCCGCGCTCATGGGCAGCGGCAAGTACGGCCTGACCCAGCTGCAGAACCTCGCCCTGCTGCCGCCGACCGGCGCGGTGCTGATCGCCGCGCCCCTGCCGATCGTCACCGGCTCCGGAGCGCCGTCGCGGGTGCTGGCGCTGGTCGAGCGCCGATGACCGTCGCGCACGAGGTCGGGCGGGCGCTGGTCCACGCCGGCATCGACACCGCCTTCGGAGTCGTCGGATCGGGCAACTTCGTCGTCACCAACGCGATGGTGGCGGCGGGCGCCCGGTACGTGGCCGCGCGGCACGAGGGTGGCGCGGCCACCATGGCCGACGCCTACGCCCGCATGACCGGCGGCCCGGCGGCGGTCACCGTCCACCAGGGCTGCGGGCTGACCAACGCCCTGACCGGGGTGACCGAGGCGGCCAAGAGCCGCACGGCGCTGGTCGTCGTCGCCGCGGAGGCCACGCAGCCGCGGTCGAACTTCTTCGTCGACCAGGCAGCGCTGGCCGCGGCGGTCGGCGCGGTACCGGTGCGGATCGCGTCCGCAGCCGACGCGGCCGGCCAGGCCGCCGCGGCGGTCGCCCGGGCGGTGGAGGAGCGCCGGGTCGTGCTGCTGAACCTTCCCCTGGACGTGCAGGGGGAGGCAGCCGCGGCCGGGGAGGTGACCGTCCGGCCGGCGCCGTTCCCTCCGGCGCCGGTCGACCTCGACGGCGTCCGACGGCTGGCCGACGCGCTGCGGGTCGCCCGCCGACCGGTGTTCGTGGCCGGCCGGGGCGCCCGCGGGCCGGGCTGCCAGGCCGCGCTCGAGGCGCTCGCCGCCCGCTGCGGCGCCCTGCTGGCGACCTCCGCGGTGGCCAAGGGGCTGTTCGCGGGCGGCCCCTGGTCGCTGGACGTGTCCGGTGGCTTCGCCTCGCCGCTGGCCGCCGAGCTGATCTCCGGCGCGGACCTTGTCGTCGGCTGGGGCTGCGCGCTGAACATGTGGACGACGCGGCACGGGCGGCTGATCGGCGAGGACGCCGTCGTCGCTCAGGTCGACCTCGACGCCGACGCGCTCGGCGCCCACCGGGATGTCGCCGTCGGGGTCGTCGGCGACGTGCGGGCCACGGCGGAGGCGGTGGCGGCCGTCCTCGACGGCCCGGACGCCGCCGGCTACCGGACGGCCGAGGTCGCGACGGCCATCCGCGAGCGCGTGCGCTGGCGGGACGTGCCGTTCTCCGACCGGGGCGGGGAGGGACGGATCGACCCGCGCGCCCTGACGATCGCCCTGGACGACCTGCTGCCCGCCGAGCGCGTGGTGGCGGTCGACTCGGGCAACTTCATGGGGTACCCGAGCATGTTCCTCGACGTCCCGGACGAGTTCGGCTTCTGCTTCACCCAGGCGTTCCAGTCGGTCGGCCTGGGCCTGTCCACCGCGATCGGGGCAGCGCTCGCCCGCCCGGATCGGCTCCCGGTGGCCGCCCTCGGCGACGGCGGGGCGCTGATGGGCGCCTCCGAGCTGGAGACCGTCGTGCGGCTGGGCCTGCCGATGGTGGTCATCGTCTACGACGACGCCGCCTATGGCGCCGAGGTGCACCACTTCGGGCCGGAGGGCCACCCGCTGGACACGGTGCGGTTCCCCGAGACGGACTTCGCCGCCCTCGCCCGCGGGTACGGCTTCGACGCGGTCACCGCGCGCACCGTCGACGACCTCGCGCCGGTGGCCGCCTGGCTGGCCGGCCCGCGCTCGGCGCCGCTGCTGATCGACGCAAAGGTGGCGGCGGGCGAGCCGTCCTGGTGGCTGGAGGAGGCGTTCCGGGGGCACTGACGGTCAGCGCAGCTTGTACCGCTGGAGCTTCCCCGTGCTGGTCCGCGGCAGGGTGTCTACGAACTCGACCACCCGCGGCCGCTTGTAGGGCGCGATCGCCTGCTTGACGAAGTCCTGCAGCTCCTCGGCGGACACGTCGCGACTGCGGTCGGGGTTCAGGACGACGAACGCCTTGACGATCATGCCGCGTTCGGGGTCGGGGGCGCCGACCACGGCGCAGTCGACGACCTCGGGGTGGCCGAGCAGCGCCTGCTCCACCTCGGGCCCGGCGATGTTGTAGCCGGCGGAGACGATCATGTCGTCGGTCCGGGCCTGGTAGTAGAAGTAGCCGTCGGTGTCGCGCACGTAGGTGTCGCCGGTGACGTTCCAGCCGTCGCGCACGTACACCTCCTGCCGGTCGCCGCGCAGGTACCGGCAGCCGGTCGGGCCCCGGACGGCCAGATGGCCGGGGGTCCCGTCGGGCACCGGCCGGCCGTCGTCGCCGAGGACCGTCGCGGTGTAGCCGGGCACGGCGCGGCCGGTGGAGCCCGGGCGGATGTCGTCGTCGGCGGCCGAGATGAAGATGTGCAGCAGCTCGGTGGCGCCGATCCCGTCGATGATCTTCAGCCCGGTCGCGTCGTGGACGGCGTGCCACACGCTGCCCGGCAGCGCCTCGCCGGCCGAGACCGCGCGCCGCAGTCCCGCGAGCTTGTCCGCGTGGCCGCCCGCGATGATCGCCTTGTACGCGGTCGGCGCGGTGAACAGGACCGTCACCCCGTGCCGGGCGACGGCGTCGGCGAGCAGGTCCGGGGTGGCTTTCGGGAGCAGCAGCGTGCTGGCACCCACGCGCAGCGGGAAGACCACGAGACCGCCCAGGCCGTAGGTGAACCCGATCGGCGGCGACCCGGTGAACACGTCGTCCGGCCGGGGGCGCAGCACGTGCGCTGCGAAGGTGTCGGCGATGGCGAGCACGTCCCGGTGGAAGTGCATGGTGGCCTTCGGCCGGCCGGTGGTGCCGGAGGTGAAGGCCAGCAGGGCCACGTCGTCGGCGGCGGTCGGCACGTCGTCGAACTCCGCCGGCTTCCCGGCCGCCCGCACGCACAGGTCGTCGTCGGCCGCCGAGCCGAAGAACGCCGTCGTCAACCCGGGGATCGCCGCCCGCTCCAGGTCCTCGCCCAGCCGGTGATCGCACAGCGCCACGCTCGGGCGGCACATCTCGCCCATCGTCGCCAGCTCCCCGGCGCGCAGCAGCGGCATCGTCGTCACCGCGACCCCGCCGGCCTTCAGGACGGCGAACCAGCAGGCGACCAGCCAGGGCTCGTTGAAGCCGCGCAGCAGCACCCGGTTGCCCGGGACCAGGCCGAGGTCTTCGACCAGGACGTGGGCGATCCGGTTCGCCTGCGCCCGCAGGTCGCCGTAGCTCCAGTTCGGCCCGTCCGGCGAGCGCAGGCACGGCCGGTCCGGGCCCAGCCGCTCGATGGTCGCGGCGAGCAGCTCGGTGGCGCAGTTGAGCCGCTCGCCGTAGTCCAGGGTGCCCAGGTCGAGCACCGGCCACTGGTCGAGCGGCGGCAGGTTGTCCCGGCAGAAGGTGTCCGTGTGGGCCGAGGGGCTCAGCGTGCTGAGTCCGGCGGCGGAGGGGTGCTGCGCCATCGAGGTACCTCTCCAGAGGTCGCCGGAGTGCGGCGAGGCCGGCGGTCGAGCGCAAGTATGGCGACTACCTGACGAGAGTCAACAACGCGCCATACCTTGGTCCGTCCGGCGCCCGTCGTCGCTATCGTGTGCCGGTGACCGCCGTCGAGGAGGCAACCACCCAGTCCGGTGCGCTGCAGCCGCGGCAGCTCATCGTGACCCTGTACGGGCTCTACGCCCGTGAGTGCGGCGGCTGGCTCTCGATCGCTGCCGTCGTCCGGCTCATGGCCGCCCTGGGCGTGGAGGAACCCGCCGTCCGCTCCTCGATCTCCCGGCTGAAGCGGCGGGGGTTGCTCGACGCCCTGCGGATGGACGGCGTCGCCGGCTACGCGCTCACCGAGGTGGCCCGGGACATCCTGGCCGACGGTGACGCCCGCATCTTCGGCCGGCGCCGCGCGGACGAGTCCGACGGCTGGCTGCTGGTCGTCTTCTCGGTGCCCGAGTCCGAGCGGGACAAGCGGCACCAGTTGCGGTCCGAGCTGACCCGGCTGGGCTTCGGTACCGTCGCCCCGGGCGTATGGGTGGCGCCGGGTCACCTGGCGGACGAGGCCGCCGAGGTGCTGGCGCGCCGCGGCCTGGCCGGATACGTCGAGCTCTTCCGCGGCGCGCACCTGGCGCTCGGGCAGATCCGCGACAACGTCGCCCACTGGTGGGACCTGGGTCAGTTGCACGCCCGGTACGCCGAGTTCCTCGAGCGGCAGGAGCCGGTGCGCGAACGCATCGTGGCCGGCGATGGAGCCGGGCCCGGGCAGGCGTTCGCCGACTACGTGCGGCTGCTCACCGACTGGCGGCGGCTGGCCTATGCCGATCCGGGCCTGCCGCTCGACCTGCTGCCGGCCGACTGGAACGGGGCGCGCGCCGCCGAGTTGTTCAGCGAGCTGCGCGGCCGGTTGGCCGGGCCGGCGCACGAGCACGCCCGCCGCCTCATCGGCGCCTGATCGCCGCCGTGCTCAGGCGGGGAGTGCGGCGATCCCTTGCACCTCGACGAGGGCCTCGTCGTCCCACAGGCGGGCGATGCCGATCCCCGCCATCGCCGGGTAGTCGGTGCCGACGAGCCGGCGCCACACGCCACCGATCTCCCGGGCGTGGGCCTTGTAGTCGGCGAGGTCGACGGCGTAGACGGTCAGCGTGACCAGGTGCGCCGGTTCGCCACCGGCCGCGCGCAGGGCGGTCAGCAGGTTGCCGAGCGCCTGTTCGAACTGTGCGACGACACCCTCGCCGACGATCCGCCCCTCGCCGTCCATCGAGGTCTGGCCCGCGAGGAACACGGTCCGGCCCGGGCCCGCGACGACGGCATGGCTGAAGCCGGCCGGTCGGGCCAGCTCCGCAGGGTTGATCCGCTCAAGACCGCTCATGACTGCACCGCTCCTCCGTCGACGTTCAGCGCCTGTCCGGTGATCGCCGCGCTGTGCACGCACAGCAGCACCGCGTCGGCGACCTCCTCCGGGTCGATCAGCCGTCCGATCGGCTGGCGGCGTGCGAGCGCCTCGCGCGCCTGCTCCTCGGAGCGGCCGGTGGTGGCGCTGATGCTCGCGACCGTCTCCGCGGTCATCGGGGTGTCGACGTAGGCCGGGCAGACGGCGTTCACCGTGACCCCCTTCGGAGCGACCTCGGCTGCCGCCGACCTGACCAGCCCGAGCAGGCCGTGCTTGCTGGCGGTGTACGCGCTCACGTACGGATCGCCCCGCTTGGCGGCGATCGACGCGACGGCGACGACGCGGCCCCAGCCCTGGTCGACCATGCCGGGCAGTGCGCGGCGCAGCAGCCGGAACGGCGCGGTGAGGTTGAGATCGAGCATGCGGGCCCAGTCCTCGTCGGTGGTCCGCACGACGGGGGCCGACGTCCCGGCGCCGGCGTTGAGCACGAGCACGTCCACCGGGCCGCCCCACTCCTGCTCGATGCGGGAGATCACGGTGTCCGCGGCCCCGGGATCGGTGAGATCGGCGGGAACGGTCAGCGAGGGCCCCGGGAGCCGTGCGGCCACCGCGGTGAGCTCGTCGCCGCTACGGGCGGTGAGCGCGACGTGATGTCCCTCGGCGGACAGGCGGGAGGCGACCGCCGCGCCGATCCCTCGCCCGGCACCGGTGACCAGGCAGCGGCGGGTGGGCACGGCGGGAGCCTGCCACTCGCTGTTGACGCCCGTCAACATGACGACATACTCGGGGCACCGTCGACGGGAAGGGGCGCGCTGATGAAGCTCGAGGAGTTCACCGACATCCGGTACGAGGTGGAGGAGGACAACCACGCGGTCATCACGATCGACCGGCAGGACCGGATGAACTCGTTCCGCGGCCGCACCGTGGACGAGCTGATCTCGGCGTTCAAGCACGCCTGGGCCGATCGCCGGGTCGCCGCCGTCGTCCTCACCGCCGCCGGCGAGCGGGCCTTCTGCACCGGTGGTGACGTCAAGGAACGGGCCGAGACCGGCGGGTACGGCGAGACCGAGTGGGGCACGTTCGAGATCGAGCGGCTGCACCGGATCATCCGGGACATCCCCAAGCCGGTGATCGCCGCCGTCAACGGCATCGCGATCGGCGGCGGCCACGTGCTGCACGTGCTGTGCGACCTGACCGTCGCTGCGGAGAACGCCACGTTCGCACAGGCGGGGCCCCGGGTCGGCTCCTTCGACGCCGGCTTCGGCTCGGCGTACCTGGCCCGCGTCGTGGGCGAGAAGCGGGCCCGCCAGATCTGGTTTCTGCTCGACCGGTACGACGCGGCGACCGCGGAGCGCTGGGGGCTGGTGAACGAGGTCGTGCCCAAGGAGGAGCTGATGGAGACCGCCCGGGCGTGGGCCCGCAAGATCGGCTCCTACTCGCCGACGGCGATCAAGTTCCTCAAGCACTCCTTCAACGCCGACACCGATCACCTGAGCGGGATTTCCCACCTCGCCTTCGACGGACTGGAGCACTACGCGAAGAGCGAGGAGGGCATGGAGGGCGCCCGCGCCTTCGCGGAGAAGCGCCAGCCGGACTTCTCGCCCTACCGCTGACCGGCGGCGGCCGGCACCTACGCTCCCGCCCATGCCGCTGTTCTCGTTCGAAGGCCGGTCGCCGCACGTCCACCCCGAGGCGTGGGTCGCTCCCACGGCGACACTGATCGGCGAGGTCGTCGTCGAGGCCGGCGCCTCGGTCTGGTACGGGGTCGTGCTCCGGGCCGACTTCGGTCGCATCGTGATCCGCGCCGGGGCGAACGTGCAGGACAACTCGGTGCTCCACGGCGGTGCCGACCCGGAGACGGAGATCGGGCCGGGTGCCACTGTCGGCCACATGTGCGTCGTCCACGGCGCGGTGATCGGCGCGGAGGCCCTGATCGGGAACGGCGCCACCGTGCAGGACGGCGCGCGCATCGGCCCCCGCGCCCTGATCGGTGCGCACAGCCTCGTACCGCCGGAAGCCGTGATCCCGGCGGAGGTCCTGGCGCTGGGGGCCCCCGCCCGCGTGCGCGGCCCGCTGACGGAGACCGCGGCCGGGTGGGTCGACGGCAACCCGTCGGCCTACCGGGAGCTGGCCCGCCGCCATGCGGCCGGGATCGCCGAGGTGGGCTCGTAGCCCGCGCGACGAAGCCCAGCCGAGGTCAGCCGGAGGGGCGGGTGCGGATGAAGTTCATCGCGGTCATGCGCAGGACCGCGTCCCCGCGCTGGTCGACCAGCTCGATGCGGGTGCGCACCAGGCCGCGGTCGGGCTTGGTCCGCGACACCCGGGCGTCCTCCACCGTCGTCCGCAGCACGAGGTCGTCGCCCGGGCGGACCGGGAGGACCCACCGCAGCTCGTCGACCCCCGGCGAGCCGAGGCTGGACACCGGGGACAGGTACTCCTGGGCGAACAGTCGCATCATCAGCGCGCAGGTGTGCCAACCGCTGGCGATGAGCCCGCCGTACGGACCCTCGGCGGCCGCCTCGGGGTCGACGTGGAACGGCTGCGGGTCGAACCGCCGTCCGAAGTCGACCAGTTCGGCCTCGTCCACGCGTACCGTGCCGAGCTCGGACGTCGTACCGACGACGTAGTCCTCGAACCACCGCGTGCTCACGAACTCAACCTAGGTGCACGGCGTCGGGCGTGGGCGGATGGCCGAACCGGGTGGCCGGTCCGTCGCCCGCACCCCCGTCCTGGAGGTCAGGAACCGATGGTGGACACGTTCGCCCCGCCCCGCATCGAGGTCGAACGGCGGCCCGACGGACGGCTGCTGCTGCGGTCGGTGGAGCCGCTGGCCGACTACCCGGTCAGCGTCGTCCACTCCTTCCGTGCGGGCAGCGAGGCGCATCCCGACCGGCTGCTCGTCGCCGAACGGCTGGGGGAGGAGTGGGCGCGGTTGACCTGGGGAGAGGCCCGGACGCAGGCCGATGCGCTTGCCCAGGGCCTGCTCGACCGCGGCCTGGCCGACCGGCCGGTCATGGTGCTGTCCGGCAACAGCCGGCTGCACCTGGTCGTCGCGCTCGCCGCGATGACGGTCGGGGCGACGCTGGTCCCGACCAGCGTGGCCTACTCGCTGCAGAGCACCGACCACGCCAAGCTGCGGGCGATGGTCGACCTGGTCGATCCGGGGCTCGTGGTCGCCGAGGATGCCTCGTTCGCCGGCGCCGTCGAGGCCGTCGCCGCGGGGCGGACGGTCCTCAGCCCCGACGCCGCCCTCCCCGGAGCGCTGCACCCCGACGACCTGGCGGCGACGCCCACGGACGAGGTGGACCGCCGGTGCGCGGCGCTGCGCCGGGAGGACGTCGCCAAGATCCTCTTCACGTCCGGGTCGACGGGCGCGCCGAAGGGCGTGCTCAACACCCACGGGATGCTGTCGGCCAACCAGCAGCAGATGCGGCAGGCATGGCCGTTCCTCCAGGACGAGCCGCCGGTCCTGCTCGACTGGCTGCCGTGGAGCCACACCTTCGGCGGCAACCACGACACCAACCTGGTCCTGGTCAACGGCGGCACCCTGTGGATCGACGACGGCCGGCCGGTCCCCGGGCTCGTCGAGCGGACGGTGCGCAACCTGGCCGACGCGCGGCCGACCATCTACCTGAACGTGCCCGCCGGATACGCGGCGCTGCTGCCGCACCTGGAACGCGATCCGGCTGCGGCGCAGGCCTTCCTCTCCCGGCTCCGGCTGGGCTTCTTCGCCGCCGCGGCCCTGCCGCAGCAGTTGTGGGACCGGCTGCAGAAGCTCTCGGCGGAGCACGGCGGTGCGATGCAGATGACCACGTCGTGGGGGCTGACCGAGACGGCGCCCGCGGCGACGTCGGCGCACTTCCCGATCACCCGCAGCGACTCGCTCGGCGTGCCGCTCCCCGGCGTCGAGCTGGCCCTCGTGCCGACCGGCGACAAGACCGAGGTCCGGGTGCGGGGAGCCAACGTCACCCCCGGCTACCACGGCCGGCCCGACCTGACCGGGGCCGCGTTCGACGAGGAGGGCTTCTTCCGCACCGGTGACGCCGTGATCCTCGCCGATCCGGACGACGTGGCGGCGGGCCTGCTCTTCCAGGGTCGGATCGCGGAGGACTTCAAGTTGTCGACCGGCACGTTCGTCAGCGTGGGCACCCTGCGGCCCCAGCTCCTGTCGGCGTCGCACGGGCTGCTCACCGACGCGGTGATCTGCGGTGAGAACGGGCTCGAGGTCACGGCCATGGTGTGGCTGCACCCGGACCACACGCACCGCTGCGACGACGACGGCGTCCCGGACAGCGGGCTCAGGGCCGAGCTCGCGCAGACGCTCGAGCGCCTGGCCGCGCAGGGCGGGGGATCGTCCCAGCGGGTGGAGCGACTGCTCGTCCTCCGGGAGCCCGCGGTGCTCGACGCCGGAGAGATCACCGACAAGGGCTACGTGAACCAGCGCGCTGTGCGGGAGCGCCGGGCCGACCTGGTGGCGCTGCTCTCGGCGGAGCCGCCGCCCCGGCAGGTCGTCGTCCGCGGATAGTCGTCCAGGTCGGTGCCGGGACGGCCGGTGGCGCGCAGATGTGCTACACAGCGAAGGCGCCGGAGCGGAGCTGCGTAGCGCCTGGGTGAGCGAGGAGGACCGCTGGATGCTCGACGGACACCTGCTGGTCGACGCGCACGTGCACGTGCCGGTCCTGGGCTCGCTGGCGCCGGCCTGGATCGACTGGGCGCGGCAGTTCGGAGCACCCGGGATCCTCGACCGGATCTGGCGCCCGGACGGCACGCCCGACCCGGCGGCGCTCGACGGGCTCATGGGCGACGAGGGCGTCGACGTCGCCCTGCTCTTCTGCGAGTACAGCCCCAAGGCCACCGGCTACCAGCACTTCGACGACCTGCTGCCGATCGTCGAGCACAACCCGCGGCGGTTCCGGCCGGTCGCCAACGTCAACCCGCACCTGCACTTCCCGATCGCCCGCGAGCTCCAGCGGCAGCTCGACCACGGCGCGGCGGCGCTGAAGATCCACCCGGTGCACGGTGGCTTCCGAGCCGACGACGCGGCGCTCTACCCGGCCTACTCGGTGCTGGTGGAGCGGGGCGTGCCGCTCGTCGTGCACTGCGGCACCAGCAGCTTCCCCGGCTCCACCAACGCGTACGCCGATCCGATGCACCTGGATGCGGTCCTGCGCGACTTCCCGGAGCTGGACGTCGTCCTGGCGCACGGTGGCCGGGGCTGGTGGTACGACGCCGCGGCCTTCCTCGCGGTCTCCCGGCCCAACGTGTGGATCGAGCTGTCGGGTCTGCCGCCCAAGCGGCTGCCCGAGTACTACAGCCGCTTCGACCTGGGCCGGCTGGCCGGCAAGTGGATCTACGGCACCGACTGGCCCGGCGTTCCCGGGCAGGCCGCCAACGCGCGGGCCGTCGCGTCCCTCGGCCTGCCCGACGACGTCGTCCCGCTGGTGCTCGGGGGCAACGCGCTCCGCGTCTACGCCGGGCTCGATCCCGCCTGATGACGGGTCAGGTCTGTCGTTCGAGCACTTCGGCGACGTAGCCGTCGGCGGGTCCGGCGAGCGCGTCATGTGCCGCGACGAACAGCTCGTGCGCTCGCCGCCCCGGCCACCCCTCGGGCAGCAGCTCGGCGGGGAGGTCCGGGTCGCGGAAGGGGAAGGCCCGGTAGGCAGAGACGAGCTCGATCCGCAGCCGCAGTGCGTCGGGACCGGGGAGTTCCTCGAGCGCACTGGGCGGGGGAAGCGCCAGGAGCCGGTCGACGAGGTCGGCGTAGTCCCTGCCCAAGCCGTTCAGGTCCCAGCAGCGGGCGGCCATCTCCCGGTCGGCCGCCCCACCGCCGGACCGGCAGGTGAGCAGGTCCACCTTCGTCGCGGGGGAGGCGGCCACGGCCCGGGCCACCTGCTCCAGTCGCGGGTGGGGGCTGACCCAGGTCGCGGGCGCGAGGGGGCCGAACCCGAGCCAGGTCAGTGTCCGGCGCAGCCGGTCCCGGTCGGTCCGGTCCCGCTCGGCGGCGCCGTAGATGACCATGCGCCACTGCCCGTCCCAGGGTTCGCGCTGCCGGTCGAAGATGCGGGTACGGCCTTCGTCGAGCAGTCGCCAGCTGGTGTCGGTCAGCGTGTAGACGGTCTGCCGGCCTTCGCGGCGGGTCTCGAACCAGCCCTCGCGCCGCATCCGGGCGAGCACCACGCGCGTCGTGCTCTCGCCGACGCCGAATGCCTCGAGGAGTTCGCCGAGCGCCTGCAGCCGAGCCGCGCCGCCGTGGTAGCGGAGGTGGTCACCGAAGAGATCGAAGACGATCGCCCGCGGCTTCATCCCCGGCGGCCCGACGGCACCGGGGGCGACGGTCGGGTGCGGGTCATCGTCGGCCTCCGGTGTGGTGTGCGGAACGTCCATCCTGTGCCATGCTGCGGTCGCCGGTCAAACGGATGACACACATGAGTCCCCCGGGAGAGCCATGCGCATCGCGGTGATCGGCGGTGGTCCCGGTGGGCTGTTCGCCGCGGCCCTCGCCCGTGCCTCCGACCCGACCCGCGAGGTCACCGTCTTCGAGCGCAACCGTCCGGAGGACACCTTCGGGTTCGGCGTGGTGTTCTCCGACGCCACGTTGGCCGGCATCCACGACGCCGACCCGGTGCTGCGCACCGCGCTGACCGAGCACGGCGTCCACTGGGATCCGATCGAGGTCCGGCTGCACGGCGAGCGGCTGCTGTGCGGGGGGAACGGCATGGCGGCCGTCGAGCGCCGCATGCTGCTCCATCTGCTCCAGCAGCGCGCGATCGAGGTCGGCGTCGACCTGCGGTTCGCCACCGAGGCCGATCCTGACGGGCTGCTCGCCGCGGGCTACGACCTGGTGGTCGCCGCCGACGGCGCGAACTCCCGCCTTCGCGAGCGGAACGCCCGAGTCTTCGACTCCTGCGTCGAGACGGCGACGGCCAAGTTCATCTGGCTGGGTACGACCTACCCGTTCGACGGGCTGACCTTCGTCCACGAGCGGGGGCCGCACGGGGTCTTCGCCGTCCACGGTTATCCGATCGGCAACGGCGTCTCCACCTTCATCGTCGAGACCGACGAGGACGCCTGGCGGGCCGCCGGACTCGACGAGTTCGACGTAACCCAGCCGCCGGGCCGCAGCGACGAGAAGTCCCACGCCTACCTCCAGGACCTCTTCGCCGAGCAGATCGAGGGCCATCCGCTGCTGGTCAACAACTCGCGGTGGGGCAACTTCCGAACCCGCCGCACCCGGCGCTGGCGGCACCGCGCGGGGAGCACCGCGGTCGCCCTGCTCGGCGACGCCGCGCACACCGCGCACTTCTCGGTGGGCTCCGGCACGAAGATGGCCATGGAGGACGCCGTCGCGCTGGTGGCCGCGCTCGACGACCACGGCGCCGACATCGACGCCGCGCTGGCCGAGTACGAGGCCGTCCGGCAGCCGCAGGTGGCGAAAATCCAGGATTCCGCCCGCCCGAGCCTCTCCTGGTGGGAACACTTCGGCCGATCGCACGACGCGTTGCCTGCCTGGCAGTTCGCCTACCACTTCTTCACCCGCAGCCTGCCCGACGCGAAGCTCCGCCGCCGCGACGACGCCTTCGTCAGCGCCGTCCACGCGCGCTGGCGGGCCGAGCACGGCGCCGGGCCCCTCGAGAGCCCCATCGATGTCGCAGGGCAGCGGCTGCCCGGCCGACTCGTCCCGGTGGCCGGGCGGACCGCCCGGCTGCCGGGCGATCCGCTCCCGCTGCGCGAGCGGCCCCCGGGGGACGGTGGACCCTGGGGGCTGTGGGTCTCCGCGCCCGACGACGAGGCGGACCTGCCCGCGGCCCTCGCGGCGGTCGCCGACGGGGTCGCGGCGGGTGCCGCCCTGGTGGCGGCCGGCGGGGGCACCGCGCTCACCCGGCGGCTGGTGTGCGAGGAGGCGCGGCTCACCCACGGCGCGGTCAGCCTCCTGGTCGAGGACGGGTCGGGGGAGCAGGCGGCCGACGACGCGCTGACCGCCGTCCTCTCCGGCCGGACGGACCTGGTCAGCACGGATCCGCTCGGCGCCGGGGCCGGGCAGTGAGCCGGCTGGACCCGCTGTTCGCCCCGCGGGGCATCGCCGTCGTCGGCGCCTCCCGCGACCCCTCGAAGCTGGGGGCGGTCATGGCCCGGTCGCTCCGCGCGTTCCCCGGCACGGTGGTCGGTGTCAACCCCCGGGATGCCGACCCGGCGGCGGCCCGCTACGCCGGTGTCGCCGAGGCCGCGTCTGCCGCCGGACCGATCGACCTGGCCGTGCTGTGCGTGCCCGCCTCGGTGTCGGCGGCGGCCCTCACCGACGCCGCCGCGGGGGGAGCCCGTGCGGTCCTCGTCTGCTCCGGCGGCTACGCGGAGGCCGGCGGCCCGGGCGTGGCCTACCAGCGCGAGCTCGTCGCGGCGGCCGTGGACGCCGGGATCGCGCTGCTCGGCCCGAACACCTCCGGCTTCCTCGACCCCGCCCGGGCGCTGACCGCCACCTTCGTCCCCGGGGTCGCCTCCGTGCCGCCCGGACCGGTCGCCGTGGTGGCGGCCAGCGGTGGGGTCAACCACGCGCTGGCCTTCCTCCTGGCCGAGGCCGGGCTCGGGGTCTCGCTCGCCGTGGGGCTCGGCAACGCGGTGGACGTGGGCGCCCCCGACGTCCTCGGGCACCTGGCCGCGGACGACCGCACGCGGGTGGTCGCACTGCACGTCGAATCCGTCGACGACGGTCCGGCCCTGGTCGCCGCCGTCCGCGCCGCGAGCGCCCGCGTCCCGGTCGTCGCGCTCGTCGTCGGCCGCAACGACGTCGCCGAGTTCGCCCGCTCCCACACCGGTGCCCTGGCCACCTCCTGGCGGACCACCCGCGCGGCGCTGCGCTCGGCGGGCGCGGTCCTCGTCGACGACGAGCGCGCGCTGGTCGACGCGGTCACCGCCCTGTCGGTCCTGCGGCTGCCGCCGTCCGCCGGTCCCGCCGTCGGGGTGGTCACCGCCCAGGCGGGGCCCGGCCTGCTCCACGTCGACGGGCTCCGCGGGCGCGGCGTGCCCGTCCCCGCGTTCTCGGCCGCGACGGTCTCGCGGCTCGGCGAGCTGCTGCCGCCGCTCACCTACCAGGCCAACCCCGTCGACACCGGCCGACCGGGGCCCGGCTTCGGCTCGGTGCTGGCCGCCGTCGCCGCCGATCCCGGCATCGACCTGGTCAGCGCCTACGCCCTGTCCGAGCCGGACGCGCTGGACCTGCCCGGGGTCGTCGACCCGGCCGCGGGCCCCCTGGTGGTCGGGCTGGGCGGCCCGGCGGAGCAGGTGCGGCCGCAACGGCAGGCACTGCGGGACCTCGGCGTCCCTTCCCTCACGAGCCCTGCGGCCCTCACCACCGCGGTCGTCGCGCTGATCGACGACGCCCGGGCGCAGGCCAGGGCATCCGCCGCGCCTCCCGTGGCACCGGCCGTCGTCGACCTTCCGAGCGGGGAACTCGACGAGGACGCCGCGAAGACGCTGCTCGGCCGGCTCGGCGTGCGCACCCCGCCGCGGCGGGCCTGCCACGACCGCGCGGCGGCGCACCGGGCCCTGGCCGAGTTGCCCGGCCCGCTCGCGGTCAAGCTGCTCGACGCGCGGGTGGTCCACAAGTCCGACGTCGGCGGTGTGCACCTCGGCGTCCGCGACGCAGTCGAGCTCGACGCCGCGCTCGACGCCCTCGAGGGGCTCGGCGCCGGACGGTTCCTGCTGGAGTCCATGGCGCCGCCCGGGGTCGACCTCCTGGCCGGCGCCTCGCGGGACGCCGTGTTCGGTCCGATCGTCCTGCTGGGTCTGGGCGGCGTGGTCGCCGAGGCGCTGGCCGACGTCGCCGTGGCCCCGGCGACGGGAAGCCCGGAGGACGCCGGTGCGCTCGCCGACGAACTGGCCGGGCGGGCCCTGCTCGACGGCTTCCGGGGCGGCCCGGTCGCGGACCGGGCCGCGCTCGGCGCGGTGCTGGTGGCCCTCGGTGGGGTTCTCCTGGCCCGTCCCGAGCTGGAGTCCGTCGAGATCAATCCGCTGCGGGTCACCGTCGACGGGCTGATCGCCCTCGACGCCGTCGTCACGCTGCGCGAGGAGGAGCACCGTGTCTGAGCCCTTCCGACCGACGCCGATCGCCGCGGGGGTCGTCCCGTGGCCCGACGACGTCGCCGCCGCCTACGCCGAGCGGGGATGGTGGCGCGGGCTCTCGCTGGGCGAGGAGCTGTGGGCCGCCGCCGACCGCCGCCCCGACGCGGTGGCCGTCGTCGACGGGGACCTGCGGCTCACCTACCGGTCGCTGACCACCCGCTCCGACGCGGCCGCGAGCCGGCTCGCCGACCTCGGGCTCGAGCGGGGCGACCGGATCGTGGTCCAGCTGCCCAACTGCTGGCAGTTCGTCGTCCTCACGCTCGCCTGCCTGCGCGCCGGCGTCGTCCCCGTCATGGCGCTGCCCGCCCATCGCCGCCACGAGCTGGCCTACCTCGCCGAGCACAGCGAGGCCGCCGCCCTCGCCGTCCCCGGCGAGCTGCGCGGCTTCGACCACCAGGCCATGGCGGTGCAGCTGGTGGCGGAGTCGGCCGGCCTGCGGCACGTGCTGGTGGTCGGCGACGACGTCCGCCCCGGCTCCGTGGACCTCACCGCGCTCTGTGCCGAACCGGAGGACGAGGTCCGGTCCCGATGGGACGCCGATCCGCCGGGCAGCCGCGAGGTGGCGGTGTTCCTGCTCTCCGGCGGGACCACGGGGCTGCCGAAGCTCATCGCCCGCACCCACGACGACTACGGCTACAACGCCCGCGCCAGCGCCGAACTCTGCGGCCTCGACGAGGACACCGTCTACCTGACGTCCCTGCCGGCGTCGCACAACTTCCCGCTGGCCTGCCCGGGGATCCTCGGCACGCTGCTGACCGGTGGGCGGGCGGTCATGCTCGGATCACCCGAACCGGAGCGGACCTTCGCCGTGATCGCGGCGGAGGGCGTGACCACGACCGCGGCCGTCCCGGCGGTGGCGCAGCGCTGGTTGGCTCATGCCGAGGAGCACGGCGCCGGGGAGCTGGGCTCCCTCCGCCTGCTCCAGGTGGGGGGCGCCCGGCTCGCCGACGAGGTCGCCCGGCGGATCCGGCCGGTGCTCGGCGCGACGCTGCAGCAGGTGTTCGGGATGGCCGAGGGGCTGCTCAACTACACCCGGCTCGACGATCCCGACGACGTCGTCTGCGCCACCCAGGGCCGTCCGCTGAGCCCGGGCGACGAGGTGCGGATCGTGGACGAGGCCGACCGGGACGTCCCCGACGGCGTCCCCGGCTCGCTGCTCACCCGGGGCCCGTACACCCCGAGGGGCTACTACCGGGCGGCGGAGCAGAACGCCCGCGCGTTCACCGCGGACGGCTGGTACCGCAGCGGGGACGTCGTGCGGCGCCGGCCGGACGGCAACCTCGTCGTCGAGGGCCGGGACAAGGACATGATCAACCGGGGTGGCGAGAAGATCAGCGCCGAGGAGGTCGAGAACCTCGTCTACCGACTGCCGGAGGTGGCGCAGGTCGCCGCGGTGGCGATGTCCGACGCCGAGCTGGGGGAGCGGGTGGCGCTCTACGCCGTCCTCAAGCCGGGGGCGACGCTGACCCTCGAGGACGTCCGGACGGCGATGGCGGCCGCCGACGTGGCCCGCTACAAGTGGCCCGAGCGACTCGAGGTCGTCGACGACCTGCCCACGACCAAGGTCGGGAAGATCGACAAGAAGGCGCTCCGCGAGGACCTGGCGACCCGGCTCGCCGCCGGGTGACCGTCGCCCCCGCCGTTCCGGGAGTCGGAGGGGCGGCGCCCCGTCGTCACCGTTTCCGGGGCGGCACGACGACGAGTGCGACGCCCACCGCGGTGACGACGATCCCGACGAGCGAGAGCGCGGTCACCCGCTCGCCGAAGAGCAGGTACGCCTCGACGGCGACCGCCGGCGGCACGAGGTAGTACAGGCTCGAGACCCCGGCAGCACTGCCGCGACGCAGGAGCAGGAGCAGCAGCAGGACGGCGCCCAGGGACAGGACGACGACGAGCCAGACGAAGGCGGCCACGAACTCGCCGGTCCATCGGATCGTCATGTCCTCGGTGGCGGCCGCGACCGCCAGCAGCAGTGCCCCGGCCGCCACGTACTGCACCGCCGTTCCCCAGACCAGCGGGATACCGTCCCCGTGCCGCTTCTGGAAGACGGTGCCGAGCGTGCCCGACGCGAGGGCCACCACGCAGGCGACCAGTCCGGGGATCGAGAGGGGCTCGGCCGAGCCGGCACGGGCCAGCCCGGGGCCGACCACCAGGGCCACCCCCGCCACGCCGAGCGCGAGGCCCGCCCACTGCCGCGGCGTCGGGTGCTCGCCGAGCACCCGGCTGGCGAGGACGGCTGTGAGGACCGGCTGCAGGCTCACCACGACTGCGGAGACCCCGGCCGGGATGCCGAGCGAGATCGCGTAGAAGACCCCGCCGAGGTAGCCCGCGTGCAGGAGGATCCCGGCCACTGCGGCTCTGCCGTACTGCGGCCGGGAGACCATGCCGGCCGAACGGAGGACGACTGCGATCAGGGCGAGCAGCACCGCGGCCAGCGCGAGGCGGACGCCGAGGAAGGTGAAGGGCTCGGCGTAGGGCAGGCCGTACTTGGCGCCGACGAAGCCGGTGCTCCAGAGCAGGACGAACAGGGCCGGGCCGCCGACCGACTGGACACGCGAGGTCGCAGCGGTCACCGGGCGAGGTGGTGCGCAGGAGCTGACACCGCGTCAGTCTCTCGCACTACGCAACGCTTGACTCGGGACTCGAGCCTGTAGGACGTCCGAGCCGGGTCCTGACCGGCGTGGCTCTCTGCCGAGCGAGATCCGCCCGACTCGGCCGCTGTGGACCCGGCTCGTGGGTTCCGCTCGCGACGTGCGTCGAGACGACGGATGCCGCGGATCAGGCGTCGCGGGCGGGTCGCACCATGCAGGTCAGGCGAGCGCTGGCGGTCGACCGACCTCGGTCGTCGACGACCTCGATGACGAAGGTTGCGAGCGGAAGCTCGGACCCGACGGGTGTGCAGACCGCCGTGACGTGCCCGGACGTGGCGGAGAGAAGGTAGGTGGCATTCAGCTCGATGCCCACCACGTGAGCGCCGGGCCCCGCTGCCAAGGCGGCCGCGTACGACCCCACGGTCTCGACCAGGCTGCACGTCGCTCCGCCGTGGAGCAGGCCGTAGGGCTGGGTGTTGCCCTCGACGGGCATCCGGGCCACGACTCGGTCGGGATTCCAGTCGATGATCTCGATGCCGAGCTTCTCGTCCAGGGCACTCGTCACGTCCTCGGGGAACCAGGCCGGCGCTTCGGTGGTCATCGGGGGACCCTAGCTGGCCGAGCCCCCACCGCTCCCGCCTCTCCGGGGACCACCCGGCGCAGCTCCTGACCGGCGTCGATGACCTCGGGAACCCGGACTCTCCGGAGGACGGGACGAAGTGTTCGCGGCGGTCTCTCAGGAGATGTTCCCGGCAAGCCTGCGCGTCCCCGGACGGCGCCTGCCCGGCACCTGGTGGGGTCTGATGGACGGTGGTACCGCGGAGAGAGGGGCCTACAGCCAGGGCGGAAGATCGGGAACCGCACCGGTCGGGCTCGTCACGTCGGCTCCGGGGCGCCCGGCGAGGTAGGCCGCGACGCCGTCGAGTGATCCGTGGACCTCGATGGGCTGGTCCCGCCCCGGCATCGACCACACGTGCCGGCCGCCGTCGGCGGCGAGGGCGAGGGCCGGCTGCTCGCCGTTCGATCGACGCGCGACGATGTCGTGGACGAGTGCGAGAACGAAACCCTCGGGCAGGTCGTCGAAGGTCAGGGTCGGGTCGAGGTCCAGCGCGTGCACCATGACCTCCCGCGCGCGCAACCACGGGATCTCGGTGGCCGCGACCTCGCGCCCCTGGGCGGTGCGGACGCGCCGTGACCACTGCTCGTCGGTGAGCGCACGCAGGACGGAGGAGAGCCGCTCCGAGGAGGCGGCCGCCCACCGGCGCAGTTCGTCCGGTGGGCGTCGGGAGCCGTCCTCGATGTCCGCGTTCCGCTGTCCCCGGGAGGAGTACATCGGCGTCTCCTCACCGGTGGCGGCCCAGTGCGCCAGGTTCACCAGCGCCTCGGCGTTGGCGGCCACGTGGGCCACCAGGTGCCGACCGGTCCAGCCCGGTAGCGCGGTGGGACCGGCGAGTGCGTCGTCCTCGATGCGGGCGAGGCTGTCCAGGAAGACCGACGTGCCCTCGTCCATCCGAGCCTGGGTCGTCGCGGCGTCGCGGCGTCGCGCATCGCCGTCACGCCGGGATGTCGGCGACGACCATGTTCTCGCACCGACCCAGGCCGGTGATCTCGGTGGTCAGCACCTGGCCGACCTCCAGGTAGCGGGCGGGCTTGCGGGCGTGGCCGACGCCACCAGGGGTGCCGGTGGCGATCACGTCGCCGGGCCGCAGCGAGACGATCGTGGAGACGTACTCGACCAGCGCGACCGGGTCGAACAGCAGGTCGGCGGTGGTGTCCTTCTGCACCGTCTCGCCGTCGATCCTGGTCGTGATCTCCAAGGCGGGGCGGACGCCGCCGGGCAGCTCGTCCGGGGTGACCAGGTACGGACCCAGGGGCGTGGTGGCTTCCCAGTTCTTGCCCTGCAGCCACTCTCGGGTCCGGAACTGCCAGTCCCGGCAGGTGACGTCATTGAGCACCGCGAAGCCCGCGATCGCCTGCTCGGCGTCGGCGCCGCGTGCCCGGCGGACGCGGGTGCCGATGATCACCGCCAGTTCGCATTCCCAGTCGAACGCGTCGGTCTCCGGCGGCTTGACGATGTCGTCGTTCGCACCGACGAGGGTGTCGACGAACTTGCTGAACAGCGTCGGGTACTCGGGCAGCTCCCGGCCCATCTCGAGGATGTGGTTGCGGTAGTTGAGCCCGACGCAGACGATCTTGCCGGGGCGCGGGACGACCGGAGCGAAGGCCGCGCCCCGAACCTCGGGGACCGGCTCCGTCGCGGCCGTCGCGCGCTCCTCCCACCCCGGGGTGCCGAGAAGGACGCCGAGGTCGGCTGCGCCCAGGTCGACGAGACGATCGTCCTCGACGCGCACCGCGCGGGTGCGCCCGTCGAGGGTGCGGATGGTGGCCAGCTTCATCCTTCGGCGCCTTCCACGGAGACGCGGTCGAGGTGCAGTGCCTCGAAGATCGGGGTGTCGCTGAACCGGAAGAGGTCCAAGGCGCCGGAGTCGGAGTCGGAGGTGCCGGCTTCGGAATGGACGGACAGCGGCTGCCACGACGGGACGACGAACAGGTCGCCGCGTGAGACGCGCCAGGACGAGTCGCCGACGGTGACGGTGCCGCTGCCGTCGAAGACCTGGAACACCGAGGACCCGGCTTCGCGACGCGGGGCGGTCTCGGCGCCGCGGCGGACGCGGTGCATCTCGGCCCGGATCGTCGGCAGGACGTCCCCGCCGGTGGTCGGGTTGGTGTAGCGGACGGCGGCGTGGCCCGGCTCCACCGTGCCCGGGTAGCCCTCGGCCTCCAGCGCGAGTTGGTCGGTGAGCGCGGCGTCGGTGTCGGCCCATCGGTAGTTGAGCAGCGGGGTGCCGGGAGTGGTGCCCGGTACGGAGACCGGGCGCAGGCCGGGGTGACCCCACAACCGCTGCGAGCGGGAGCGCTCCGGCGTGGTCCGCTCCTGCTCGCTGATCTGTTCGCGGCCGAACTCGAAGAACTGTGACTCCGAGGTGTACTGGAACGGGATGTCCAGGCCGTCGATCCACGCCATCGGCCGGTCGGCGGCGTTGTGGTGCGCGTGCCAGTTCCAGCCGGCCTGCGGCAGGAAGTCGCCGCGATTCATCGGCACCGGATCCCGGCCGACCACGGTCCACACCCCCGCGCCCTCGACGACGAAGCGGAAGGCGTGCTGCGTGTGCCGGTGCTCGGGAGCGTCCTCGCCGGGCATCAGGTACTGGATCGCCGCCCACAGGGTGGGGGTGGCGTAGGGCTTGCCGCCCAGCGCGGGGTTGGCCAGCGCGATCGCCCGGCGCTCACCGCCACGGCCGACGGGCACGAGATGTCCCGCCCGGTCGGCGAGCTCCACCAGGTTCTGCCAGCGCCACACGTGCGGTACGGCACGGGACCGGGGGTGAACCGGCATGAGGTCGCCGATCTCGGTCCACAACGGGACGAGCAGCTCCTGCTCGAACCCGCGGTACAGCTGCTCCAGCTCGGGCGTGGGAGTCGGCTGGTCGGGTGCATCGACGGCGGTCAGCGAGACAGGCGACGCGAGTTGCTGGGCCATGAAGGGAGTCCTCCTCGACGGGTGGTCGATCCTCCGACGTTCCGACGCCGTGGGGAACAGTTTTCCGCTGTGCAGGATCGCCGTGCCTGCGCAATCGACGGTCGAGCTGCTCGCCGGTCGCGGCCGGACCGACGTCTGGCGCGGTCTTGACTGCGTTCAGCATTGCGCGTACCAACCGAGGAGCCGGGATGGACGGCGTCGGTTGGTACGGGCAGGGCGACGTTCCGCGCGCCGCCTACGCCCACACCGCACCGCTGCCGACCGGGGACGCCGCCACCGCGGCCGTTCCGACCTGGGACTCTCCATGAGCGTCGAGGTCAGGGAGCTCGCGATGGTGCCAGCGGTCGGCCGTACTTCCCAGGAGGCTGCGGCGCCGGAGCGCGCGGCCGAGCCGGCGTCGGCCCCTCCCTCGGCCTAGCGGGACCCCCGGTGCAGACGGCGCGCATCAACGGTGCCACGCTCGAGTACGAGATCCGCGGCTCGGGGGAACCGGTCCTGTTCGTCCACGGCAGCCACATCGCCCGCTCGTTCCTGCCGCTGGTGACCCGCCCGGAGCTGGCCGAGCGGTACATGCTCATCCGCTACCACCGCCGGGGTTTCCTGGGCAGCTCGCCGGTGCAGGGGCCGGTGACCATCGCCGACCAGGCCGCCGACGCCCGGGCGCTGCTCGACCACCTGGACGTGCAGCGGGCCCACGTCGTCGGCCATTCCTACGGCGGGACGATCGCGCTGCAGCTCGCCGCCGACCATCCGGAGCGGGTGCAGTCCTTGGTGCTGCTCGAGGCGGCGCTGCTGTCCGTGCCCGGCGGCCGGGCGGTCGTCGATCTGGTCCGGGCCGCCGGGGAGCGATACCGGCTGGGTGACTGGGAAGCGGCCCAGGACCTGTTCCTCGGCAGCCCGGAGGAGCGGGCCGCCGTCGCACAGAACGTGCCCGGTGCGCTCGAGCAGAGCCTGCGCGACACCGACACCTACTTCGGCGTGGAGGCCCCGGCGCACGAGGCCTGGCGGTTCGGCGCCGAGGAGGCGTGCCGGATCCGGGCCCCCCTCCTGTTCGTCCGCGGCTCCCGCAGCTCAGCCCTCTACGAGCAGTGCTACGAGCAGATCCGCGAGTGGCTGCCGCAGACCGAGCGGACTGTGCTGGAGGGCGCCACGCACCTGCTGCACATCCAGCAGCCGACCAGCGCCGCCCGGATCCTGCTGGACTTCCTGGGCCGCCATCCCCTCGCCGTCGGAGGCTCTCCCGCTGCCCGGTGGCTGAGCCAGGCCGACCACTACAACGCCGCGGTCGACCTGCTCGACGGCAACCTGGACCTGGGCCGAGGGGACAAGACCGCCGTCCGGACCCCCGAGGGGGAGTGGACCTACGGGGAGGTGGCCGCGGCCGCCAACCGGGTGGGCAACGCGCTGAGCGAGCTCGGCGTGGAGCCGGAGAACCGGGTGCTGATCGCCCTGCCGGACGGCGTGCAGTTCGCGACGACGTTCTTCGGCGCGGTCAAGACCGGTGCGGTGCCGGTCCCGGTGCCCCCGAGCCTCGCCCCGGACGCCTACGCGTTCCTGCTCACCGACAGCCGCGCCAAGGTGGCGGTCGTCGACGCGTCGACCGCGCTCGCCGTGCGGACGGCGGTGCGCGACCTGGGTGCCACCCGCCCGTGCCGGCTGGTCGTCGTCGGTGAGACCGAACCCGTGCCCGGCGAGTCCGACTTCGCCGAGATCACCGCGGCGGCCGACGACCGGCTCGAGCCAGCGGACACCGTGGCCGAGGACATGGCCTTCTGGCTGTACAGCTCCGGGACCACCGGGCGCCCCAAGGCGGTCGTGCACCTGCAGAGCCACATGCGTTTCTGCGCCGACGCCTACGCCCGGCCGGTCCTCGGCCTGGACGAGTCCGACGTGACCTTCTCCGTCTCCAAGCTCTCCTTCGCCTACGGCCTGGGCGGGGGGCTGTACCTGCCGTTCGCGGTAGGCGCCACGTCGGTCCTGCTGGACGCGCCGGCGCAGCCACGCATGGTGGCCGAGGTCGTGCGGCGATTCCGGCCCTCGGTCCTGTTCGGTGTTCCCACCGGCTACGCCAACACCCTCGCCGCCGGGTCCAGCTCCTCGGGGCCGGCCGACTTCCGCGGCATCCGGGTCTGCGTGTCGGCCGGCGAGTCGCTGGCCGGCTCGCTGCTGCACCGCTGGAAGGAGGCCACCGGCCTGGACATCCTCGACGGCATCGGCGCCACCGAGACCTGCCACATCGTGATCTCCAACCGCCTCGACGACATCCGACCGGACTGCCTGGGCACGGTGGTCGACGGCTACGAGGCCAGAGTGGTCGACGAGCACGGCGAGGTCGTGCCACCGGGCACGACCGGAACGCTGCTCGTCCGAGGCGGCTCGCTGGCGCCGTTCTACTGGCGGCAGTTCGGGCTCAGCAGGCAGACGATGACGGGGGAGTGGTTACGGACCGGCGACGTCGTCGTGGAGGACGACTCCGGCCACTTCTCCTTCCTGGGCCGCGAGGACGACATGCTCAAGGTCGGCGGCATGTGGGTCAGCCCGGTGGAGATCGAGTCGGTGCTCAGCCAGGACGAGCGGGTCGCCGAGTGCGCCGTCGTCGGCGTGCCCGACCGGGACAAGCTGATCAAGCCGGAGGCGTTCGTGGTGCTCGACGGGGTCGCCCCCTCGGACGCGCTCTCGGTCACCCTGCGCCAGCAGGTGCGCCAGCGCCTCGGTGGCAACAAGACCCCACGGACCTTCCACTTCGTGTCCGAGCTGCCGCGCACGGATGCGGGAAAGGTGCAGCGGTCCCGGCTGCGCGAGCAGGCGCTGCTGGGAGTCGCGGGCTGACGGCCGACGGTGCCTGGCCGCCTCCTCCGGCGAAGCCGGCCGCTCCGCCGTCCACCCAGGTGTGAACCGACGGAACCGGTGGCACTGCTGCACCCGTGGAGGTGACCTTCCGGACCCGGGCCGGACTCCTGCGCGGCCTGCGTGATCCCGCCGGTGGCGCCGTCCTCCGCGGCGTCCCGTTCGCCGCGCCTCCCTTCGGCCCGCGCCGATTCCGGGCGCCGTCCCTGCCGGTGCCCTGGTCCGGCGTCCGGGACGCGACCCGGTTCGGCCCCCGCCCGCCGCAGCCCATCTGGGGGAGCGACCGGCCTGCCCGGCCGGCGCGCGCTCCTGACTGTCTGACGCTCAACGTCTGGACCCCGGATCCGACCACCCGGGGACTGCCCGTGCTCGTGTGGATCTACGGCGGCGCCTACGAGCACGGGTCCGCTGACGACCCGGTCCTCGACGGGACGCGGCTGGCGCGGGAAGGGGTCGTGGTCGTGACCTTCAACTACCGCGTCGGATTCGAGGGCTTCGGCCATCTGCCCGACGTTCCCGACAACCGGGGCCTGCTCGATCAAGTCGCGGCCCTGCGCTGGGTGCAGGACAACATCACCGTCGTCGGCGGCGACCCGGACAACGTGACCGTATGCGGTTCCTCCGCAGGCGGGGGATCGGTGGTGGCGCTGGCCACCATGCCGTCCGCACGGGGGCTGTTCCGCCGCTGCATCGCTCAGAGCGTCCCCGGCCTGTTCTACCCGCCGGAGTTGGCCTCCCGGGTCACCAGACGGGTCGCCACCGCGGCGGGGGTCTCCCCGCGCACCGAGGAACTGGCGGCCCTCGCTCCGCAGCAGCTGGCCAACACCTCCGCCGAGGTCATCGCCGCGCTCGAGGACGCGCCGCAGGCCTGGGGCGTGCTGCACTACGCCACCACGCCGTACTTCCCGATCATCGACGGTGAGGTGCTCCCCGCGTCGCCGTTCGACGCCCTGGGCGACGGCGCCGCCGCCGACCTGGATCTTCTGGTCGGCTACAACCGGGATGAGTACCAGATGATGCTCGAGTCGGCTGGTCGGCGCGGCCGGCAGGGGATGCAGGATGTGTTCCGGGCCGCCGTCACGCTGTTCTCCGGGGGCGCCGCAGCGGAGGACTACGGGCGGGCCTACCGCGGACTGGCCGGCCCCGACCTGTACTCCGTGTTGTGCTCGGACTGGCTGTTCCGGATGCCGACCCTCGATGCAGCCGACGGGCATGCCGGTGCCGGAAGCGTGCAGGGGCGAACCTTCGCCTACGAGTTCGCGTGGCCCAGTCCGGTGGCCGGCGGTGCGCTCGGGGCCTGCCACGCCCTTGAGATCCCGTTCGTCTTCGGCACGCTCGACACCCCGTTCGCCCGCGCGTGGCTGGGGCGGACCGGGGAGCCGGAGGAGGAGTTGTCGGCCCGGATGAGAGCCGCCTGGACGGCGTTCGCGGCCACCGGCGACCCGGGGTGGTCGAGCTACCGCCCCGGCGAGGCTCTGACCCGGGTGTGGGCTGCGCGCGACAGCATGGTTGCCGACCCTCTGGCGGCCTCACGACGGATCTGGCGGCGGCACCGTCCGGCGCACACGCCGCCGGCACTGCAGAGGCCCGGTTAGGCCGGCGGCGGACTGCTCGTCCGACGCCGCACCACGAGCAGGGCCGTTGCTGCGGCTCCGGCAGCGATGATCCCGAGGAGGGTGCCGACCGCGTCCGCCTGCACCGCGCCGACCTCTGGCAGTGCGGTGCCGTACAGCGTCTCGCACGACGTCTGGCCACCCAGTTGCTCCGGAGTGCCGAGTGGCGTCGATGCCGTCGCGGTGACGCACTTCGCCGGCATGAACACCAGGAATGCCCCCACGATCGAACCCAGGACGAGGAACCGGGTGCGGACCCGGCCGGGTGCGAAGCTGGCGAGCGCTCCCAGCATGGAGCACGCCAGCAGGAGCAGGACCGCCGTCGCCCAGCTCATGGCCTCGTTATCCGTCTGTGCTGGTGGGACGCCTGGCGCGGCTGGGCTGGACGCGCATCGGCTCGCCGGGCATCTTCGGGTAGTCCGGTGGATAGGGCAGGTCGCCGAGGCCCGCGTCCCTCTCCTGCCGCTCGGCCAGCTCCAGCAGCGGCTCGATGCCGAAGGCGTGCTCCGCCAGCCCCGCGTGCTTGTCGCCGACCTTCCGGAAGCGGTCGGGCATCGTCAGGACGTCGAAGTCGAACGGTGAGACGTCGGGCAGCTCGTCCCAGTCCAGCGGTGCCGAGACCGGAGCGTGCGGCTTGGGCCGGATGGAGTAGGCCGAGGCGATCGTGCGGTCCCGGGCCATCTGGTTGTAGTCGATGAAGATCTTCTCGCCGCGCTCCTCCTTCCACCACGACATCGTCACGCGGTCGGGCAGGCGGCGTTCCAGTTCGCGGCCGAACGCGATCACCGCGCGCCGCACCTCGGTGAAGGTCCACCGCGGCTGGATCGGCACGTAGATGTGCACGCCGCGACCGCCGGAGGACTTCGGCCAGCCCTGCATCCCGAACTCGGCGAGCAGTTCCCGCGCGTGCGGGGCCACCCAGACGGCGTCGGAGAAGTCGGTGCCCGGCTGCGGGTCGAGGTCGATGCGGATCTGGTTCGGTGACTCGACGTCGGTCTTGTCGACCGGCCACGGGTGGAAGGTCAGCGTGCCCAGGTTGGCGCACCAGGCGACCACCGCCACCGAGTCGGGCGCGATCTCGTCCGCCGTCCGCCCGCTGGGGAAGGTGATGTGCGCCGTCGGCACCCACTCGGGGGCGTTCTTGGGCACCCGCTTCTGGTAGAACGCGTCGCCGGTGTTGTCCACGCGGGTCGAGATGCGGGCACCCTCGAAGACCCCGCCCGGCCACCGCTCGAGGGTCGTCGGCCGGTCCTTGAGTGCGAAGAGGATCCCCTCGCCGACCGCGACGAAGTACTGGACGACGTCGATCTTGCGGATCCCGCGCTCGCCGAAGTACGGCTTCTCCGGGTTGGAGACGCGCACCTCGTGGCCGTCGATGTCGAGGACGACGGCGTCCTTGCTGCTGGCCATCAGGTGCTCTCCCTTACCGCGGGTGGGCCTTCACGAAGGAAGGGGGAGTGTCACGCAGGGCAGGTGAGTCCGTCCATCGGCACCGTGAGGTCGATCAGGTACGCGTTCACCGCCGCGGTGACGCAGTCGGTCTTGGGGTAGGCGGTGTGGCCCTGCCCCTGCCAGGTGAGCAGCACCCCGGAGTCCAGGTCCTCGGCCAGGTCGACCGCCCCCGGCAGCGGGGTGACCGGGTCGCCGGAGTTGCCCACCACGAGGATCGGCGCGCTGCCCGCGGCGTCGCGCTGGGGCAGCGGGGTGCGCTCGGCCTCCCACACCGAGCAGGTGTAGAGCCCGACCGCCGAGCCGGCGCCGAAGAGCGGGTACTTCGCGTTCCACTCGGCGGCCAGGTCGCGCACCTGTCGCGCCTCGAACCGTTCGTCGGTGTCGGCGCAGTTGATGGCGATGTTGGCGTCGATGAGGTTCGAGTAGGTGCCGTCCTCCAGGCGCCCGGAGAAGCTGTCGGCGAGGGAGAACAGCCCCTTGGAGTCGCCGGCCTGGGCGGCGGCGAGCCCCTGGGCGAGCTGCGGCCAGGAGCCGGTGTCGTAGAGACCGGCCTGGATGGCGGTGAGCACCACGCCGGGGGTGGCCTGACGGGTCTCGCCGGGCTCGCTGCTGGGGATCGGGGCCTGCCCGGCCTGGCCGAGCACCTGCTCGACGAACTGCCGCGGCTCCGCCCCGAGCGGGCAGCCGGCCAGCAGGCCGGTGCAGTTCGCCGCGAAGGCGTCGAAGCCGGCCTCGAACGCGGCAGCGCGCGCCTCGGCGTCCTCCATGGCGGCGCCGTCGGGGTCGACCGCGGCGTCGAGCACCAGGGCGCGCACCTTGTCCGGGAAGAGCTCGGCGTACGTGGACCCGAGCGTGGTCCCGTAGGAGTAGCCGAGGTAGGTCAGCTGCTCGTCACCCAGTGCCTCGCGCAGCCGGTCCATGTCCCGGGCCGTGTCGACGGTGTTGAAGGTGCCCAGGGCGTCGCCGTACTCCTCGGCGCAGCCGTCGGCCGTTTCCTGGGCGAGGGCGAAGGCGGCGTCGAGCTGCTCGTCACTGACCGGCCGTGGCTCGGCGGCGACGATCTCGTCCTTCCTCTCGCCGGGGATGCACTCGACCGGCGTCGACAGCCCCACCCCTCGCGGATCGAACCCGACGATGTCGAAGCGGCCGAGGACCTCCTCGGGAAGGGTGAGGGCCAGGCCGATGGCTGCGTCGGCGCCGGACGCGCCCGGCCCGCCGGGGTTGACCACCAGCGAGCCGATGCGGTCGGTCTGGGTGCCACTGACCACCCGGACCAGGAAGAGCGGCAGCGTCGCACCCTGCGGCTCCTCGTAGCTGATCGGCACCTCGGTGCGGCCGCACTCGAACGAGAGGTCGCGGTCGCTGCCGGGCTGGCCGGCGACGAGCTGCTGGATCTCCTCGTTGCAGTCGGTCCAGTCGATCGGGGCGGCCTTCGGCTCCGGTGCCGCCGACGTGGTGGTGGCGGCCTCCTCGCCGACCGTGTCGGTGAAGGACGCGCAGCCTGCCAGCACCAGGCTCAGGGCGAGCAGGGTCGACGGAACGGTCAGCCGGCCGCGGTGCAGACGCATGATCACGAGCGTAGGAGCCCTGCGGGCGCGCTGCAGTCGATCATTCCCGATCGGGCGACCCGCCACCGGCCAGAACCTCGCCGAGGTCGTACCGCACAGGGACGTCGAGCTGGTCGTAGGTGCAGCTCAGCGCGTCGCGATCCGGCCTCCAGCGGAGGAACTGGCCGGTGTGACGAAGACGACGCCCTTCGAGCTGGTCGTACTTGATCTCCACGACCAGTTCCGGGCGCAGCGGCACCCACGACAGGTCCTTCTTCGCGTTCCAGCGGCTGACCGCGCCGGGCATCCGGTGCTCGCCCTCCAGCGCGCTCGTGTCCGCGTTCGCCCAGTCCTTCCAGGGGTGGTTCTCCAGCGCGTTCTCGCGGTACGGGGCGAGCTCCTCGACGAGCTCGGCCCGGCGGGTCATCGGGAAGGACGCCGCGACGCCGATGTGCTGCAGGTCGCCGGCGTCGTTGTAGAGCCCGAGCAGCAGGGAGCCCACGATCGGGCCGCTCTTGTGCCAGCGGAACCCGGCGACCACGCAATCGGCGGTGCGCACGTGCTTGACCTTGGCCATCAGCCGCTGATCGGGGCCGTAGGGGAGGTCCGCCGCCTTGGCGACGACGCCGTCGAGGCCCGCGCCCTCGAACGTCTGGAACCAGCGCTCCGCGGTGGCGACGTCCTCGGTGATGGCGGTGATGTAGACCGGCGGCCGGGCTCCGTCCAGCGCGGCCCGCAACCGGGCCCGCCGCTCGCTGAAGGGAACCTCGAGCAGCGACTCGTCCCCGAGCGCGAGCAGGTCGAAGGCGACGAAGGAGGCCGGTGTCTGCTCGGCGAGGAGGTCGACCCTCGACTGGGCGGGATGGATGCGCTGGAGCAGGTCCTCGAAGTGCAGCCGATCCCCGCGGGGGACGACGATCTCGCCGTCGACGACGCACTTGTCGGGCAGGTTCGCCTTGACCGCCTCCACCACCTCCGGGAAGTAGCGGGTCAGCGGGCGCTCGTTGCGGCTGCCCAGTTCCACCTCGTCGCCGTCGCGGAAGACGATGCAGCGGAACCCGTCCCACTTGGGCTCGTAGAAGAGGCCGTCACCGATCGGGAGCTTGGTCGCGGCCTTCGCCAGCATCGGCTTCACCGGCGGCAGCACGGGGAGATCCATGCGGTCAGTCAAGCAGTCCGAGCCGCGGTCGATCATGATCCCTGCCCTCACCGTGCGGTCGCTGACCAGGGGCTGAGCGGTGAGGACGGTGACCGCACCGTGAGGACGGCCGGGCACGTCGGTCCGCCACGCGGCGTGGGAGGGTGCGGCATGGCCACGATCCACCGCACGACGATGACGCCGACCAAGCTCGAGCTCCTCGCCGACTGGCTTCCGCGGCAGCCGTGGTGCCGGCACGCGGGCAGGCCGCCGCAGCTGAGCCGGGCGGGTGGCTTCCGGCTCGACGATCCGGCGGGCGAGGTGGGCATCGAGTTCGCCTTCGTCACCGACGGCACCTCCGGCGACGAGACGACCTATCACGCGGCGATGACCTACCGTGGCCGACCGCTGGCGGAGGCGGAGCAGGGCCTGATCGGCACCTCGGAGCACGGGGTCCTCGGCCGTCGGTGGATCTACGACGCTGCCCACGACCCGGTCGCCGTCACGCAATTGCTCGCGTTCCTCTGCGGCGCGGCCGAGGCGCAGCACCAGAGCGAGAGCGACACCCCCGACCCTTCCGTCGGCCGCCACTGGGGCTCCCCGGGGCGGTTGGCCGCCGCTCGCCCGCACCGGGTCTTCGACGCGGCGCAGGGGCGAACCGTCGTCGCCGTCGACCTGAGCGACGACTCCTCGACCACGACGGGTCAGCGCCGGCTCGAGTTCGTCCGCGTCCTGCAGCCGTCGGTCGGCGCCGACGACGCCGCCACGGGGCTGGGCCGCGTCGAGGCCGGCTGGACCCGGCTCGACGGCGGCACGGCCCGAGGACCGGTCGCCGTCGTCCGGTAGGTCACCCCTCGGTGAGCGGACGCGTCATCTGCTGCGCGGCGACGGTGAAACCCATGCTCTCGTAGAGGGCGATCGCGGCGGTGTTGTCGCCGAAGACGTTGAGCTGCAGGTACCGGGCCCCCCGCGTCCGGACCGCGGTGGCCGCTTCCTCGACTAGTCGGCGTCCGAGCCCGCGGCGGCGGCCGGCCGGCGCGACCCACACGAAGTAGATCCAGGCCGCATCGGGCCGGTCGGGGCCCTGGACGGCCGCCCACACCGCGCCGGCCAGGTCGCCGCCGCGACGGGCGGCCAGGAACACCTGACCCTCCGTACCTGCGCCGTCGGGCAGCAGGGCGGCCGTGTCCCTGTCCGCCTTCTCGGCCGCGTCCGCCGGTGACAGTCCCCGGTGGCGGGCGAGCGACTCGGCGAAGGCATGCCGTGACGCGGCCAGCAGGTGCTCCACCTCGTCCGGGGTGGCGGGGGAGATCTGGACGTCGTCCGCGGGCACGCGGGCGACGCCAGCGCGAGGTCGACCCGCGTCGGGAGGCACGTCGATGCCCATGTCCCTGACCAGGTTCAGCTACACCCCTCGAGTGTCGAGGGCACGATGGCCGCCCTCGGCGTGGCCCAGGGGGCCTCGTATCGGGCGCCCGGTGCCTAGCGGGCGGCGCGAACCCCGTAGCGGGTGAAGAGGACGCCGTCCTCCTCCAGCACCTGGTGCAGCTGCAGCCGTTGCAGCGCCGGCAGGGCGGCATGGAGCAGTCGTGCCTGGCCGCCGACGAGCGCCGGGGAGACCGTGAGGTCCAGTTCGTCGACGACCCCGGCCGTGAGCGCGGCGCGCAGCAGGTGCGGCCCGCCCTCGCACAGCACCTGCTCGTGCCCCAGCCTTCTCAGCTGGTCGACCGCCAGGGTCAGGTCGACGTCGTCGTCCCCGCAGACCAGCACCGTCACCCCGGCCGCCGCGAGCGCGGCTCGCCGGTCGGCGTCGGCCGCCTCGCAGGTGACCAGCACGGTGGGGGAGACGGCCTCGTTCACGAGCCGGCTGCGCGGGTCCAGCGACGCCCGCTGGGAGACGACGACGACAGGTGCGGTCGCCGGTCGGCCGAGCGATGTACGCAGGCGGCCGACGGCGGAGTCGGCGGTGAGAGGCCGGTACCCCTCGGCCGCCGCCGTCCCGTGGCCGACGAGCACGGCGTCGGCCAGGGCCCGGAGCACGCGGAAGATCCGCTGGTCGCCGGGTGAGCCCAGCCCCTCGCTGACCCCGCGGACGGTCACCGCGCCGTCGAGGGACACGACGAAGTTGACCCGCAGCGACCTCCCCGCCGGCAGCCGATAGGCCTCGATCAGCGCGGCGTCGTCGAGGTCCGCCGGATCGGGAAGCAGCCGCCGCACGTCAACGCGTGCTGAGCACGGCCGCGCTCTCGGCGGGCAGCGTCACGGTCGCGCCGTCGAGATCCGGGAGTTCCGCCGTGGCGAACAGGACGTCGGCCGCCCGGCGGTCGAGCTCGATCTCCCGCGGCTCGTCGGCCAGGTTCACGACCACCCGCAGCGATCCGCGGTGGACGACGAGCCAGCGGTCGGCGTCGTCCCAGGTGACCTGCACCGCCGACAGGTCGGGGTCGACCAGGTCGGGATGGGCGCGGCGCAGTGCCAGCAGCGACCGGTGGACGGCGAGCAGTCGCTCGTGCGGCTCCTTCGAGAGCTCCGACCAGTCGAGCTTGGATCGGGTGAAGGTCTCCGGATCCTGGGGGTCGGGGACGACATCGGCGTCCCACCCGTGCTCGGCGAACTCCCCGATCCGACCCTCGGCGGTGGCCTTGCCCAGTTCGGGCTCCGGGTGGCTGGTGAAGAACTGCCAGGGGGTGCTCGCGCCCCACTCCTCGCCCATGAACAGCATGGGGGTGAAGGGGCTGGTCAGCACCACCGTCGCCCCGACGGCCAGCAGACCGGGGGAGAGGGTGGCGGAGATCCGGTCACCCACCGCCCGGTTGCCGATCTGGTCGTGGTCCTGCAGATAGCCGAGGAACTTCCAGCCGGGCAGCGTGGCGGTGTCCACGGGGCGGCCGTGGTGCCGGCGGCGGAAGCTCGACCACGCGCCGTCGTGGAAGTAGGCACCGGTCAGCGTCTTGGCCAGGCCCCCGAGCCCGCCCGCGGCGAAGTCGGCGTAGTAGCCCTGGCTCTCGCCGGTCAGCACCGAGTGCAGCGCGTGGTGGAAGTCGTCGCTCCACTGAGCGGTGAGCCCGAGGCCGCCGGCCACCCGCGGAGTGACCATGCGGGGGTCGTTGAGGTCGCTCTCGGCGATCAGCGTCAGCGGCCGGCCGGCGGCGACCGACAGCTTGTCGACCTCCTGGGCCATCTCCTCCAGCACGTGCGTGGCGCGCTCGTCGACCAGCGCGTGGACGGCGTCCAGCCGCAGGCCGTCGACGTGCATGTCGCGCAGCCACATCAGCGCGTTGTCGATGACGTAGCGGCGGACCTCGTCGGAGTCCGGACCGGACAGGTTGATCGAGTTGCCCCAGGTGTTGGCACCCTCGGCGAAGATCGGGAAGAACTCCGGCAGGTAGTTCCCGGACGGGCCGAGGTGGTTGTAGACGACGTCCTGGATGACACCGAGGCCCTGCTGGTGGCAGGCGTCCACGAAGCGCTGGTAGGCCGCCGGCCCCCCGTAGGTCTCCTGCACGGCGTACCAGAGGACGCCGTCGTAACCCCAGTTGTGCGTGCCGTTGAACGCATTCACCGGCAGCAGCTCGACGAAGTCGACCCCCAACCGGACCAGGTGGCCGAGCCGGCCGATCGCCGCGTCGAACGTGCCCTCGGGGGTGAAGGTGCCGACGTGCAGCTCGTAGACGACACCACCCGCCAGGGGCCGGCCGGTCCATGCGCCGTCGCCCCACTCGTGGGCGCTCGGGTCGAACCGGCGGGAGAGGCCGTGCACCCCCTCGGGCTGGCGCCGCGAACGCGGGTCGGGGCGCGGCGTCTGGTTGTCGTCGAGCAGGAAGCCGTAGTCGGCCTCCGGTGATGCCTCCACCTCGGCCCGCCACCAGCCGTCGCCGTCACGGCGCATCTGGTGCACGGTGCCGTCGACCTGGACCCGCACCCGCTCGGGCAGGGGCGCCCAGACGGCGAACTCGACGGGAGCGGACATGCAGGGGCCTCCAGGGCGAACGGACGGGAGGGTGAACGAGGGCGCACCGATCATGCCCGTCCCGCGGCCGGTCAACCCCGGGTCGTACCGCGCGTCAGTCCGCAGGATGACCACAGTGGGCAACTGCGCCACTACGGTCGCGTCGCCGGCCCCTGGGGCGAGGCGGGCGTCGTGGATCCGGCGAACGCGATGTACGGCGGTCCGAGCACCCTCGAGCTGTGGGTGCCCGCCGACCAGGCCGAGCAGGTGATGGAGTCGGTGCGGCATGACCTGTCCCTCGCGCTGGGCGACGTCCAGGTGGAGGCCTACCGGTCCGGCCCGCAGGGGGCGGAGGAGACGATCGCACTGCTCCGGCTGGCCATCCGAGGCGCCGGCACCGTGGTGCTGGTCCTGGGCGGGCTCGGGGTGCTCAACATCGGACTGGTCACCGTCCGACAGCGGATCCGGGAGATCGGCGTCCGCCGCAGCTTCGGCGCGACCTCCGGTCGGATCTTCGCCGCGGTGATGCTGGAGAGCGTCTGCGCCACCGCCCTGGCCGGCCTGATCGCCGTCGGTGCCTCGATCGGGCTGGTCCGGAACCTGCCGCTGGAGCGATTGCTGAACAACGGCATCCCGATCGCCGACCTGCCGGGCTTCCCGGTGGCGGCCGCGGTCGAGGGCATGATCGCGGCCACCGCGGTCGGCGCGCTGGCCGGGCTGCTGCCCGCGATCATCGCCGTCCGCGCGAAGGTGATCGACGCCATCCGGTTCTGACGAAGGACCCCCCTGCCCCCCACCCCTCGCAGCTCGAGGTGGGGTGCAGGGGGGCCTCGCTCAGTTCGGCAGGGTGAGCTTCTGCCCCACCCGGATCACGTTCGGGTTCCGGACGGTCTCGCGGTTGGCCGCCCAGAGCTCGCGCCATCCGCCGTCGACGCCCTGCGCGCGGGCGATCTTCGCGAGGGTGTCACCCGCCTTGACCGTGTAGCCGCCGCTGGTCGACGGAGCCACGGCCGGTGCCGGTCTCGGTGCTGCCGGGGCGGCAGGGGATCCGGCCGCCGCCGGGGTCGTACCGGGCCGCAGGTGCTTGCCGCACGTCGGCCAGGCACCCACGCCCTGGGTCCGCAGGACCCGCTCGGCGACCGCGATCTGCTGCGCGGGCGTGGCCAGGTCGGCCCGCGGGGCGAACTGGCCCCCGCCGTGACCCAGCCAGGTCGGCGAGCTGAACTGCAGCCCGCCGTAGTAGCCGTTGCCGGTGTTGATGTTCCACTTGCCGCTGGACTCGCACGTGGCGACGGCGGTCCAGTCGTACTCGGCCGCCGAGGCCGGCGCCGCGAGCACGCCGATGCCGATCGCTGCGGCACCGAGCGCGACGGCGCCTCCGCGGAGTGAGCGGCTGAGGGCGCGCGTCATCGAGGGGTGCTTGGACATGGGTGATCCTCCGATCACCGCCGACGAGGTGAGCTGTCGGGTTCGGGCGAATCGGTGCCCGGCCGCCGTGCCGTGGAACGCACGGTGCGGCTTCACCCCAAGGCGCGCGCGGCGCGCCGGGAGATGGGTCCCCCGCCCCCGTCCTGGGTGGGTCGGAGTCAGGCACCGGCGGACGAGGTTGGGCGGTCCGGCGCCTCGCGTCCGACCAGGCAGGCCCGGACGCGCGGATGACGCTAGGTGGCGTTCCGGGAGTCGGCCTGCCGAACGGGACGACTTCGAGCGGTGTGCCTCGGCGAGGTGCCGCCACGCCGAGGCGCCCGTTCGGAGTGCTCCGAGCCGACCGCGCTCAGTCGCGGACCAGCAGCGCCACCGGCAGGCGGGTCAGCAACACGTCCGCTGCCACTCCGGCGACGTCGGACACGACCCGATCACCGGTGAACAGGTCCCGCCAGGCGCCGTTGGGCAGCTGCAGCGCGGTGTCACCCCAGCCGTCCGCGGCCAGGCGGGCCGGCAGGCGGGTGGCGACGGCGACGACACCACCACGGTCGAAGGCAACCAGGTGCTGCGCGCCCGACCCGGTGACCTCGACGGGTGCGTATCCGGCGAACCACGCGGGGTGGTCGCGGCGGGCCCGGAGGGTACGCGAGACCACCAGCAGCTTGGCGGCGCCGTTCTCGTCGACGGCGGGGACCTGGCCGTCGTCCAGGTCCCTCAGGAGCTTGCGACGGAGCGCGTAGTCCACCGGACGGCGGTTGTCCGGGTCGACGAGTGAGTAGTCCCAGAGCTCGGTGCCCTGGTAGACGTCCGGAACGCCGGGCATCGTGAGCTGCAGCAGCTTCTGGGCCAGCGAGTTCGACCAGCCGAGCGGTGCGATGCGCGTGACGAACGCGCCGATGTCGGCCGTGGTCGCGGGATCGTCGTAGGCGGCGTCGACCAACGCGTGCAGCTGCACCTCGAACTCCTGCACCGGGTTGGTCCAGGTCGTCGAGGTCCCGGCCTCACGCGCGGCCTTCTCCACGTAGGCGTGGGCCCGCTCGCGGGACAGCGGCCAGGCGCCCACGAGGTTCTGCCACACCAGGTGGGCCAGCGGACGGTCGGCCAGCGGGTGACGGCCGAGCAGCGTGCGCACCAGTCCGCTCCACTGGCTGGGCAGCTCCGCGAGCACGGCCAGGCGGGCCCGGACGTCCTCGCTGCGCTTGGTGTCGTGGGTCGAGAGCGTCGTCATCGACTCGGGGTAGCGCTCCGCGCGGCGCTGCTGAGCGGCGTGGAACTCCTCGACCGTGCTGCCGAAGCGCGCCGGGTCGCCGCCCACCTCGTTGAGCGCCACGAACCGCGACCACCGGTAGTAGGCGCTGTCCTCCACGCCCTTGGCCATGACCGGCCCGCTGGTCTGCTCGAAGCGGGTGGCCGCCTCGGTCCCGGCCTGGGACAGCACCGGGTGCAGGGCGTCGACGGCGGCGGCGAGGTCCGGTCGCCGCTCCCGGACGGCGACCACCGTGGCATCGAGGTGCTCACGGCCGTCGGGCAGATAGCTGCGGTACACGGGGAAGGTGGCCAGCAGCTCGGCGAGCGCCTCGGTCTGCTGGGCAGGGTCGATGCCCGGCAGCTCGCCGATCACCCGCACCAGGCGCGCGACCTCCGAGCCCAGCATGCCGTCGGTGACCTCGCGCTTGCAGTTGTGCACCAGCCGCTCGTAGTCCACGCGCTTGCCGGCCAGCTCGGTGTCCAGCGCGGTCAGGGCCGCCTCGCCGTCGGGGTCGACCAGCACCTGGTCCACCTCGGCGAGCGCGTCGTAGCCCGTCGTCCCGGCGGTCCGCCACGACTCCGGGAGGTCCTCGCCCGGCTCCAGGATCTTCTCCACGACCGTCCACCGGTCACCGGACAGCCGGGCCAGTCGTTCCAGGTACCCCTTCGGGTCGGCGAGGCCGTCGGGGTGGTCGATGCGCAGACCGTCGACCGCACCGTCGCGCACCAGCTCCAGCACCAGCTCGTGGGTGGCGTCGAAGATTGCCGGGTCCTCCACGCGCAGGCCCGCCAGCGTGTTGATGGCGAAGAAGCGCCGGTAGTTGAGGTCGGAGTCGGCGCGGCGCCAGTCGACCAGCTCGTAGTGCTGGCGGGCGTGCACCTCCTGCGGTGTCCCGTGCTCGGTGCCGGGAGCGATCGGGAAGCGGTTGTCGTAGTAGCGCAGCTCGGCCGACCCGTCCCCGCCCGACCCACCGTGGACCACCTCGAGCTCGTCGACGTCGTCGGCCGAGCCGAGGACCGGGATGCGGAGCTTGCCGCCGCCGAACTCCCAGTCGATGTCGAAGGCAGCCGCGTGCGCGCTGTCCCGACCGTGCTGGAGCACGTCCCACCACCACGGCGCGGCCGAGGGGTCGGCGACGCCCATGTGGTTGGGCACCAGGTCCAGCACCAGCCCCAGGCCGTGCTGGTGCAGGGCTGCGACGAACCGGTCGAGGCCGGCTCGTCCGCCGCGGGCCTCGTCGACGTGCGCGTGGTCGACCGTGTCGTACCCGTGGTTGCTGCCCTCCGCCGAGCGCAGCAGGGGGGAGGAGTAGGCGTGGGTCACGCCGAGGTCGGCCAGGTAGTCCACCACCTCGGCGGCGTCCTCCAGGCGGAAGCCCGCGTGCACCTGCAGCCGGTAGGTCGCCGCCGGCACTCCCCGGCGGCGTTCGCCGCCGGGCACGGGGATCGGCCGACTCACAGGGCCGGTCCCGTCAGGACGACGATCGACCGCCCCTGCACCGTCACCGTCTCGCCGGGCTTGAGCTCGCGCGGCTCCACCTCACCCATCTCGGCGGTGTCGAGCACCGTCGTCCACGTCTGCGCGTAGTCGTCACTGGGCAGGCAGAACTCGATCGGCTCGTGCGAGGCGTTGAACGCCAGGTAGAAGTGGTCGTCCTTGACGAACTCGCCGCGCTCGTCCATCTCCCGGATACCGACGCCGTTGAGGTAGACCGCCAGCGACTTCGCGTAGCCGACGTCCCAGTCCTCCTCGGTCATCTGCTCGCCCTCGGGGGTGAGCCAGTCGATGTCGGGCACCGGCTCGCCCTGTCCGCGGCGCACCGGCCGGCCGTGGAAGAACCGGCGGCGCCGGAACGTCGGGTGGTCGGTCCGGAGCTTGGTGACCTTCTTGGTGAACTCGAGCAGCCCCTCGTCGACGTTCTCCCAGTCGATCCAGGTGAGTGGCGAGTCCTGGCAGTAGCCGTTGTTGTTGCCACCCTGGGTCCGGCCGAGCTCGTCACCGTGCAGCAGCATCGGCACGCCCTGGCTGAGCATCAGCGTGGCGATGAAGTTGCGCCGCTGCTGGGCGCGCAGCTGCAGGATCTTCGGATCGTCGGTCGGACCTTCCACGCCGGAGTTCCAGCTGCGGTTGTGGCTCTCGCCGTCGTTGTTGCCCTCGCCGTTGGCCTCGTTGTGCTTCTCGTTGTACGAGACGAGGTCGTTGAGCGTGAATCCGTCGTGCGCGGTGACGAAGTTGATGCTCGCGACCGGACGACGTCCCGAGTGCTGGTAGAGGTCCGCCGAGCCGGTCAGCCGGCTGGCGAACTCGCCCACAGTGCCACCCTCGCCGCGCCAGTAGTCGCGGACGGTGTCGCGGTACTTGCCGTTCCACTCCGTCCACAGCGCCGGGAAGTTGCCCACCTGGTAGCCGCCCTCGCCGACGTCCCACGGCTCGGCGATCAGCTTCACCTGGCTCACCACCGGGTCCTGGTGCACCAGGTCGAAGAAGGTGGCCAGCCGGTCGACGGCGTGCAGCTCGCGCGCCAGGGCCGAGGCGAGGTCGAACCGGAAGCCGTCGACGTGCATCTCGGTCACCCAGTAGCGCAGCGAGTCCATGATCAGCTGCAGCGACTGCGGCGTCCGGACGTTGAGCGTGTTCCCGGTGCCCGTGTAGTCCATGTAGAACTGCTCGTCGCCCTCGACGAGCTTGTAGTAGGTCCGGTTGTCGATGCCCCGGAACGACAGCGTCGGTCCCAGGTGGTTGCCCTCGGCGGTGTGGTTGTAGACCACGTCGAGGATGACCTCGATGCCCGCCTCGTGCAGGGCGCGGACCATGCCCTTGAACTCCTGCACGTGCTGGCCGGCGGTGGTGTTGCTGGCGTACTCGTTGTGCGGCGCGAAGAAACCGATCGTGTTGTAGCCCCAGTAGTTGCGCAGGCCCTTCTGCTGCAGCGTGTCGTCCTGCACGAACTGGTGCACGGGCAGGAGCTCGAGCGCGGTGATCCCGAGGTCGGTGAGGTGCTCGATCGTCGCCGGGTGCGCGACGCCGGCGTACGTCCCGCGCAGCTCCTCCGGGATCCGGGGGTTGGTCATGGTCAGGCCCTTGACGTGGGCCTCGTAGATGACCGTCTTGTTGTACGGCGTCTTCGGCGGGCGGTCGACGCCCCAGTCGAAGAACGGGTTGACGACGACGGACTTCGGCATGTGCGGCGCCGAGTCCTCGTCGTTGCGCTCCTTGGTCGTGAAGTCGTAACCGAAGACCGCCTGGTCCCAGTCGATCTGGCCGTCGATGGCCTTGGCGTAGGGGTCGAGGAGCAGCTTGTTCGGATTGCAGCGCAGGCCCTGGCCCGGGTCGTGCGGGCCGTGCACCCGGAAGCCGTACTTCTGGCCCGGGTGGACGCCGGGCAGGAAGGCGTGCCAGACGTACCCGTCCATCTCCGGCAGCCGGATGCGCTCCTCGTTCCCGGCGTCGTCGAAGAGGCAGAGCTCGACCTTCTCGGCCACCTCGCTGAAGATGGCGAAATTGGTCCCGGTGCCGTCGTACGTGGCGCCGAGGGGGTAGGCACTGCCGGGCCATACCTGGGTCATCCTGAGCGTTCCTCCTGCATGGTGCCCCGGTCGCGCGGGGCTCGGGTGTGTCTCCGGCGATCTTCGCGGAGGAGGCCGCCTGGGGCGACCGTGGTCGGGTGCCCCTGCGGAGCGGGCGGCACACCTGACTTGTCTGTGAGTCCGCACGCTGTCCTGGAGCCCGGGGGCGACGCCGGACGGGAACGATCCGAGCACGACGACGCCCCCCGGGCCGAGTCGCGGGGGCGTCGTGCGCAGGTCCGGCGGGGGCCGGGCGGGCGGCCTCGGCACCGGGCGGCCACGGTGAGCGGCCCCGTGGGGTCGGACGCCGTGCTCCGGGGGCCGACCTCGCCCGGGGGAGCCCGGGTGGCGCTGGTCCCCGGTCTGGAACCGCTCCTGCGACCAGGCACGCTAGGGGGACGCCACCGTGCAGGACAAGTAGCGGATCGGTCCCGGTGTCCCCGCGTGCACCAGCCGACGCAGACGACCGCTCCCGCCCGTTGTGTCCCATCCCCGTCGTACCGTCGTCCCGTGAGCGCGATGACCGACATCCGGCCGACCCAGGGGCGCTTCCGCGTCGTCAGCGAGTTCGAGCCCTCCGGTGACCAGCCGGCGGCCATCGAGGCGCTCGCCGGCAAGGTGAACTCCGGGGAGAAGGACGTCGTCCTGCTCGGGGCCACCGGCACCGGGAAGTCGGCGACGACGGCCTGGCTGATCGAGCAGGTGCAGCGCCCCACGCTGGTGATGGCCCCCAACAAGACGCTCGCTGCACAGCTGGCCAACGAGTTCCGCGAGCTGCTGCCGAACAACGCCGTCGAGTACTTCGTCTCGTACTACGACTACTACCAGCCCGAGGCCTACGTCCCGCAGACCGACACCTACATCGAGAAGGACTCCTCGATCAACGAGGAGGTCGAGCGGCTGCGGCACTCGGCGACCAACAGCCTGCTCACCCGGCGGGACGTCGTGGTCGTCGCCACCGTCTCCTGCATCTACGGCCTCGGCACGCCGCAGGAGTACGTGGAGCGGGCGCTGAAGATCAGGGTGGGGGACTCCCGCGACCGCGACGACCTGCTGCGGACGCTGGTCACCGAGCAGTACACCCGCAACGACCTCTCCTTCACGCGTGGGACCTTCCGGGTGCGGGGCGACACGATCGAGGTCTTCCCGGTGTACGAGGAGCTGGCCTGCCGGATCGAGATGTTCGGCGACGAGGTGGAACGGCTGTACTACCTGCACCCACTCACCGGTGAGGTCGTGCGCGAGGTCGAGGAGCTCTTCGTCTTCCCGGCGAGTCACTACGTCGCCGGTCCCGACCGCATGGAGCGCGCGATCCGCGGCATCGAGGCGGAGCTGGAGCAGCGCCTGGCCGAGCTGGAGCGGCAGGGCAAGCTGCTGGAGGCCCAGCGGCTGCGCATGCGCACGACCTACGACATCGAGATGATGCGGCAGGTCGGCTTCTGCTCGGGCATCGAGAACTACTCGCGGCACATCGACGGCCGAGCGCCCGGCAGTGCCGGCTCCTGCCTCATCGACTACTTCCCGGACGATTTCCTCCTGGTCATCGACGAGTCGCACGTGACCGTGCCGCAGATCGGCGGCATGTACGAGGGCGACATGAGCCGCAAGCGGACGCTGGTCGAGCACGGCTTCCGGCTGCCCTCGGCGATGGACAACCGCCCGCTGAAGTGGGAGGAGTTCACCGACCGGATCGGCCAGACGGTCTACCTGTCCGCCACGCCCGGGGACTACGAGCTGGGTCGTACCGGCGGTGAGGTCGTCGAGCAGGTCATCCGGCCGACCGGTCTGGTCGACCCCGAGGTCGTGATCAAGCCGACGAAGGGTCAGATCGACGACCTCGTCCACGAGATCCGGCTGCGCACCGAGCGCGATGAGCGGGTGCTGGTCACCACGCTGACGAAGAAGATGGCCGAGGACCTCACCGACTACCTGCTCGAGCTCGGCATCAAGGTCCGCTACCTGCACTCCGAGGTCGACACGCTGCGTCGGGTAGAGCTCCTCCGCGAGCTGCGGCAGGGCGAGTACGACGTCCTGGTGGGCATCAACCTGCTGCGCGAGGGGCTGGACCTCCCCGAGGTCTCTCTGGTGGCGATCCTCGACGCCGACAAGGAGGGCTTCCTCCGGTCGGGCAAGTCGCTGATCCAGACGATCGGCCGCGCGGCGCGGAACGTGTCCGGCCAAGTGCACATGTACGCCGACACGATCACCCCGTCGATGGCGCTGGCGATCGAGGAGACCAACCGGCGCCGCGAGAAGCAGATGGCGTACAACAAGGAGCGCGGCGTCGACCCGCAGCCGCTGCGCAAGAAGATCGTCGACATCCTCGACGGCATCTACCGGGAGGCGGAGGATTCGGAGTCCGCCGAGCTGATCGGGGGCTCGGGCCGCCAGCAGTCGCGCGGCAAGGCGCCCGTACCGGGGCTGTCGTCGAAGAAGGCGGGCACGAAGGCGGCCAAGGCCGGGGCGATCGACGTCCAGGGGCTGCCGCGCAACGAGCTGGCCGACCTCATCTCGCAGATGAACGACCAGATGCTCGCCGCGGCCCGCGAGCTGCAGTTCGAGGTCGCCGCGCGCCTGCGGGACGAGCTGAGCGAGTTGAAGAGGGAGCTCCGTCAGCTCGACGCGGCGCACGCCTAGCGAACGGGCCCCATCTGGGCCCGCTGGAGTCGATCATCCGCGGTTCGCCGGTCCGGTCCCCGATGACGAGGTCCGCGAGCTGATCAACGCGTCCTACGACGCAGCGGTGGCAGCGCTGCCGAAGAGCGCCGTCCGACCGGATGAGCACATCGTGTGACGTAGGCCTCGCCGAGCCGATCTGTCGGCCGGGAACTTCCCGCCGACTCCTGCCGTTGCACGAAGCGGACCACACGGAGTGCGGGCGCTGACGCGTGCCCCCGATCCGGGTCCGAGGAGGGGAGTATCCCCCCGCGGCAGGGCCGTCAGTACGAGATCCCGTGATCTCCGGTCCGGTCGGTTGTCGGCCACGCCGGCGGCGGGAGAGACCTCCGGTACTGACGACTGCCAGTTGCCGGAGGCATTGCCGCATGGACGTTCCTTTCTGGGTGTGGGCTCTCACGATCGGTCTGATCGTGGGGATGCTGATCTTCGATCTCGTCGGGCACGTGCGGACACCGCATGCGCCGACCCTGCGTGAATCCGCGATCTGGTCGGGCGTCTACGTCGCGATCGCCGTGGTGTTCGGGCTGCTGATCCTCTGGTTCTACGGGCCCCAGTTCGGCGGCGAGTACTTCGCCGGCTACATCACCGAGAAGAGCCTGTCGATCGACAACCTCTTCGTGTTCGTGCTGATCATGGCCAGCTTCAGGGTTCCCCGGGAGCTGCAGCAGAAGGTGCTGCTCTACGGCATCACGTTCGCGCTCGTGCTGCGCACCGTCTTCATCGTCATCGGTGCCGCCGCGATCGAGAACTTCAGCTGGGTCTTCTACATCTTCGGCGCGATCCTCGTCTACACCGCGTGGGTGCAGGCCCGGTCCGGCGGCCACGACGGCCACGAGGACTACAAGGAGAACGCTGTCCTCCGGTTCGCCCGCCGGCACCTGCGGACGACGGACGAGTACCACGGCGACAAGATGGCGGTCCGCCTCGACGGGAAGCGATACCTGACCCCGCTGGCCATCGCGCTGATCGCGATCGGTACCGCCGACATCATCTTCGCCGTCGACTCGATCCCGGCGATCTTCGGCCTGACCCAGGAGACGTACCTGGTCTTCGCGGCGAACGCGTTCTCGCTGCTCGGGTTGCGCCAGCTGTTCTTCCTGATCGACGGCCTGCTCGACCGCCTCGTCTACCTGTCCTACGGCCTGGCCGTGATCCTCGGCTTCATCGGCGCGAAGCTGCTCATCCACGCGCTGCACACCAACGAGCTGCCCTTCATTAACGGCGGCGAGCACGTCACCGTGATCCCGGAGATCCCCACCTGGCTGTCGCTGACGGTCATCCTGGTGACCCTGCTGGTGACGACCGTGGCGAGCCTGGCCAAGAACCGCCGGGATCGCGCGCGGCGGCTCGCCGCCGAGGTGCGGCTCGTGGAGGCGACGGTGGGCGAGGACGAAGCTCCCGCCGATGCCACGCCCCCGACCGCGGCCCGGCCCCTCCCCGACGCGCCGGCTCGTCAGTCCCGCTGACCGACGGGCCACGGTCACGGCGGAGGGGTGACGCCCTCCGCCGTGACCGACGCCACCGTCCACCGGTGTCTTCCGCCGAGGGCGGCGCACGAGCCTCACCCGTAGAGTGAGGCCCCGTGGAGCTCCCCGTCTGGTTCGAGATCACGACGTTCGTAGGGCTCACGGTCCTGCTGCTCGCAGACCTCGCCATCGTCGCCCGCCGTCCGCACGAGCCTTCGGTCAAGGAGGCGGGCATCTGGGTCAGCTTCTACGTGGCCCTGGCGCTGCTGTTCGGGCTGGTGATCCTGGCCGTGACCAACGGGCAGTACGCGACCGAGTTCTACGCAGGCTGGCTCACCGAGTACAGCCTCTCGGTCGACAACCTCTTCGTCTTCGTGATCATCATGGCCCGCTTCCAGGTGCCGCGGCACCTGCAGCAGGAGGCGCTGATGGTCGGCATCATCATCGCGCTGGTCCTGCGCGGAGTCTTCATCCTGCTCGGCGCCGCGGTGATCGAGCGGTTCACCTGGGTCTTCTACATCTTCGGCGCGTTCCTCGTGTACACGGCGATCAACCTCGTTCGCCACCGGGGCGAGGAGGACGACTACGAGGAGAACGCGTTCATCCGGCGGACGCGCAAGGTCCTGCCGCTCACCCAGGACTTCCACGGCAGCAAGATCCGCGTCACCGTGGACGGCAAGAAGTACTGGACGCCGATGGTCATCGTCTTCCTCGCCCTGGGGACGACGGACCTGTTGTTCGCGCTCGACAGCATCCCGGCGATCTTCGGCCTCACGAAGGAGCCGTTCATCGTCTTCACGGCCAACGTCTTCGCCCTCATGGGCCTGCGCCAGCTCTACTTCCTGCTGGGTGGCCTGCTCAAGCGGCTGGTCTACCTGTCGATCGGCCTGGCCGTGATCCTCGCCTTCATCGGCGTGAAGCTGATCATGGAGGCGCTGCACACCAACGAGCTGCCGTTCATCAACGGCGGTGAGCACATCGACGCGGTGCCGGAGATCCCGATCTGGCTCTCGCTCACGATCATCCTCGGCGTCCTGATCATCGCCACGGTGGCCAGCCTGGTGAAGACCCGGGGGCAGCTCGTGACCGTCGACGAGCCGGTCATCGACCCGGAGACCGCCAGGTCGGTGCCCACCGGCGGGCCGGAGGCGGCCGCGGCCGCGGAGTCGCGCATCGCCGACGAGTCCGACGAGGAGCGCGCCCGCCGCTGAGACGGCACCTTCCGAGCCCGTCCCGGCGGCGGCCGGTGGGGACTCGGTCCTTACCTCCAGCCGCACGCGCCCGTGCGGCGTTGCTCGGGCTGCTCTTCGACCCGCCCGGCCTGGCGCCGGGCGGGTCCGCTCCTGAGCCCTGCGGTCCCGTGCGAGGTGCGCCGCGACAGGCGTGTCAGCGGCCTCGGCTAGCGTCGCCGGCATGCGGCCGAACGACCTCGCGCTCCTGCGCACGCCAGGTGTCCCGACGGTCTCCCCCGACGGCCGGATGGTGGTCGTCGCCGTCGCCCGTCCCGATCCCGAGGCCGATGAGTACCGCAGTCAGCTGTGGGCCGTACCCACCGACGCCTCCGCTCCGGCGCGACCGCTGACGACGGGACACCAGGACTCCGCTCCCGCCTTCTCCCCGGACGGCCGGTGGCTGGCCTACCTCAGTGCCGAGCCCGGGGGCGGGCCGCAGATCTGGCTGCTGCCCACCGCCGGTGGCGCCCCGCGCCGGCTGACGGAGCAGCACCTCGGCGCCGGGGCACCGGTCTGGTCACCGGACTCCCGCCGGGTCGCGTACACCGCCCGGGTCCCCGAGCACGGCAGGTACGGCACCGTCGACGGCGTCGGGCCCGGCGCCGAGCCGCCGCGGCTGATCACCACCCTGCAGTACCGGCGGGACGCCGTCGGATTCCTCTCCGACCGCCGGAGCCAGGTCTTCGTCCTCGCTCTGCCCGAGGACTTCGACGACGACACGGCGCCGTTGCCCGAGGAGTTCCAGGTGACCACGGGCGACGCCGACTGCGTCGACGTGACCTGGCGGCCCGACGGGGCGGAGCTCGCATTCGTCTCCGCGCGGCATCCCCGGGCCGACCGCGACCTGGTCCGCGACGTCTACACCGTGCGGCCCGACGGGTCGGGGCTGCGGAAGGTCACCAGCTCCCGAGGCGACTGCGCCTTCCCCGCCTACGACCGCACCGGCGGACAGCTCTACGTCACCGCCGTGCCCGACCTCGGTGCCGACGGGGTGGACTTCGTCGCCAGGCAGTCGGTGCCGTGCCGGGTGGACGCGGCCAGCGGGACGCTGGAGCCCCTTCTGGACGCGGAGCTGGAGCATCGCGGCGACGAGACGCCGGCGACCGTCCTCGTCGACGGCGCCGTGCTGGTCGGCGTGCAGCGGCGGGGCGCGGTCGAACTGGTGCGGGTGCCGCTGGACGGCGGTGTCCCGGAACCGCTGGTCGACGGACCCTTCACGGTGCGCAGCTTCGCGGCGGCCGGCGGCGTCGTCGTGGCGGTGGTCGCGCACGACCGGTCCGCCGGGGAGCTGATCGCGATCAGCCCTGGCCGGCGGCGGCTGCTGACGGCTTTCGGTCGGCGACTGGGGGAGACCGGTCGGGTGCACCGCATGCGGGAGCTGACCGCGAGCGCGCCGGACGGCTACCCGGTGCACGGCTGGGTCACCACCCCTCCCGGGCCCGGCCCGCACCCCGTGCTGCTGACCATCCACGGCGGCCCGTTCGCCCAGTACGGCTGGAGCCTCTTCGACGAGACCCAGGTCTACGTCTCGGCGGGCTACGCGGTCGTGCAGTGCAACCCCCGCGGATCGTCGGGGTACGGCTCGGCGCACGGGCGGGCGATCCGGGGCGGGTTCGGTGGGCTGGACGCTGCCGACGTGCTGGCCTTCCTGGACGCGGCGCTGGAGGAGCCGGAGCTGGACGCCGACCGCGTCGGGATCATGGGGGGCTCGTACGGCGGCTACCTGACGGCGCTGCTGATCGGCCGCACCTCGCGCTTCGCGGCCGCGATCAGTGAGCGGGCGTTCCTCGACCCGGTCAGCTTCGTCGGGTCCTCCGACATCGGCTGGCTCTTTCCCGACGAGTACCTGGGCACGGACCCCGACCGGCTGGCCACGCAGAGCGCGCTGGCGAACGCCGGCTCGATCACCACGCCGACCCTGGTCATCCACTCCGAGGAGGACTGGCGCTGCCCCGTCGAGCAGGGCGCCCGGCTCTACGTGGAGCTCAAGCGCCGCGGCGTCCCGTCGGAGCTCCTGCTCTTCCCCGGCGAGGGTCACGAGCTGACGCGGTCGGGCCGGCCGGCGCACCGGCTGGCGCGGTTCGAGCACGTCCTGCGCTGGTGGGCGCGGTGGCTGCCGACCGCACAGAACCCGGGCGCCGGATCGGCGGAACTGGTCGAGGCGGTGGCCTCGGAGCCTGCGGCCCTCGGCGCCGGTGAGGACGGTCCCGACGCGGTGGAGCCGCCCGGCGCCGAACCGCTCACCGTGCGGGCCACCCGGGTCGACTGAGCGAGGCGTCCGCGCGGACTGCCTGCGGGCGGCAGAGGCCCTAGCGTGCGGGCCATGGCGCTCATCTATCCCGTCCAGGCCGACGCACCCGAGCCCGACGAGGACGCCGAACCGGCGTTCGCCGAGCTCGCCTCGGACCTCTCCGACCAGTGGCTGGTGGAGGTGGCCGTCGGGGAGGAGGGCGACGACGGATGCTTCGGCCCGTTGACGGCGCGGGCGGCCTGGGACCTGGCGGTCGGCGTGGACGAGCGTCGTCCGGAGTGGATGGTGTCGGTCGTCCCGCTCTACCTGCCGGGGACCGTCGACGAGGTGGTCGACCTCTTCGACGACGCGTAGCGCACGACGGCCGCGCGCGCCGGTGGCGCGCTCACCAGCCGCGGGCGCGCCACTCAGCGAGGTGGGGACGCCCGGCCCCGATCGTCGTGTCCCTGCCGTGCCCGGGGTAGACCCACGCCTGGTCGGGGAGAGTGCCGAAGAGACGTTCTTCGACGTCGTCGATGAGGCTGGCGAACCGCGCCGGGTCCTTCTGGGTCTTGCCGACGCCGCCGGGGAAGTCGGGGGGCAGGTGCCCGTCGATGGCGCGGTCGGAGCGCGTGCGCGTGTTCTAGGTGGGACCGGTGTGCCTCCGGAGTATCTGGACGCAGTCCGGCCCACTGTCGGTATCCCTGCGGGATAGTGAGCCATGCGCGGCGTTAGCCCGGCTCTCGACGGCTGCTACCTGTCAGGCATGCCCAGGATGGCGCCGGCCTCGGGGCGGAACAGCTCCCTCGGCCAGCGGCGTACGGACTCGCGCCCGGATTCCGTGGGGTCGAGCGCGAGTCGACCGTACGGTCCGGGGCCCGCGGTTTCCTGCATCTCCCCAGTCATGCCGTCCGACGGTCGCTGGCGTCCTGCCTGTGCAGCGGGGGGCGACCCGAAGGCGCGCGGGCGTCGGGCGTCGCCGTGACACAGCAGGTCCCGCGCTCATGAGCACGCGCGTCGTGGGCAGCGGCGACGGGACCCGGTTGCGCGCCTGGTGCAACGACGGCGTCGGGCCGGCGGTTCTGCTCTGTAACGGGCTGGGCGCGCCGCCGGAGGCTTGGCCCCGGATCACCGCCCGGGGGAGCGGCTACCGGGTGGTCACCTGGGATCAGCGTGGGTTGGGCGGATCGAAGCGTCCGGCCGATCCCGGCCGGGTGCGGGTCGAGGACCACACCGAGGACGCGCGGGCGGTGCTCGACGCCTTCGACATGCCCTCCGCGGTCGTGATCGGCTGGTCCCTGGGCGTCAATGTGGCGTTCGAGCTCGCCCTCGAGGACCCGGCCCGGGTAGGCGCCGTGCTGGCCGTCGCCGGCATCCCCGGGGGCAGTTACTCCTCGTTGTTCGGGGCCTTTGGTGTCCCGCGGCGGATGCGACCCCGGATGGGCCGCCTCAGCAGCCGGTTGCTGCCCGTGGTGGGGCCGCTGCTGCCGCTGCTCGTGGCCAGCCTGCCGCCCGCGCACGATCTGTGGTCGCCGGCGGCGGTCCGGGGTCCGGCGCAGGAGGCGGCCCACCCCGGCGCACTCTGGGCGGTGCTGCACGAGTTCGCCCGCCACGACTGGAACTGGTACCGCCACCTCACCCTCGCCCTCGCCGAGCACGCGCCTCTGGACGTGGCGGCGGTGTGCTGCCCGGTGACCTTCGTGGCGGGTCGCTACGACTCGCTGGTGCACGTCCGCGACGTCAGGCAGGCAGCGCGGGCGGTGCCTGGGGCCCGGCTCCGTGAGGTGTCGGCGACCCACTTCGTGCCGTTGCAGTTTCCCGGAGTCATGGTCGAGGAGCTGGCCCGCCTCGTGGCAGCCGCCCGCTGAGCGCGGGCCGGGCCGTCGGCGGTGCCTGACGGAGCAGCCGGGGGCCGCTGTCAAGGGCGGGCCTGTCCGTCGCTCGGTGTGCGAATTAGGCGGCCCACCAAGCGGTGCTCTATCCCCCTCGGGCGGGTGAAGCGCGGGGTATCAGTGACTCAGATCCCGAAGAACTGGTGCGCGAACGACTGCGCGGCGGTGAGCGGCCCCATCAGCGGCTTGCCGGCCACGTGCTGGTCGTAGAAGACGTCGGTGACGTCCCGTTGAGTGGTGGATGTAGTCCTCACCGTGTTGGTCAGCGGTGGGGTGGCTATGACGCGATCAGAGCGGGCTGCGCCACCTCCTCGGTCGGGTCGGGGCGGTTGAGCAGTGTCATGGAGCCTTCGGAGAGGTAGCGGCGGTCGGAGACCTGCCATTCGTCGTGGGCCTCGACCAGGACGGCGCCGGCCGGCCGCAGCAGCGCTCCCCATCGAGCGCGACAGCTGATGGCGATTGAGCGTCTGGACGAACTTCCGGCTACGGAACTGCGATCCGCGGTCCGCATGCACGATGCAGCCGGCCACCTCAGCCCCGTCGGCGGCCCGCCGGGCGACGGCTTTGTCGATCGCGGTGACAGCGAGCCGGGACTTCATCCGATCACTGATGGAGTAGCCGACGATGCGGTTGGAGTGCACGTCCTTGATCGCGCACAGGTAGAGCTTGCCCTCGCGCGGTCGGTGCTCGGCGATGTCGGTCAACCCAGCTGGTTGGGTGCAGCGGCGGTGAACACCCGTTGGACTCGGTCGTCGTGCACCGGCGGCCCCGGACGGCCGCCCTTGCCCCGTCGGGGCTTGCCGAACGCGCTGCACCACCGGTTGGCCGAGCAGATCGCCCAAGCCGTGCGCGCCGCCATCGGCTGCCCGCCGGTGGCGGCCTCGCAGGCGAGGAACCGGTAGCCGAACTCCGGATCGTCGCGGTGGGCGTCGAACAACGCATTGGCCCGGTAGGCCTGGGCCAGTTCGCCGGCGGTGACCGGGGTGGCCAGCCACCGGTAGTAGGGCTGGCGAGCGAGCTTCAGAACCGGGCACGCCTCCGTCACGGGGATCCCGTCGACGGCGAGCTCACCGACGAGCGGGTAGATCATTTTCCCGGCAGGTTCGCCTGGGACAGGTAGGCCGCAGCCCGGCGCAAGACCTCGTTCTCCTGCTCCAGCAGCCGAATCCGCTTGCGGGCCTCACGCAGTTCGGCGTTTTCGGCCGCCGTGGTCCCGGGCTTGACCCCATCCTCGACGTCGGCGGCCTTCATCCAGTTCGTCCGGCACGACTCGCTGATCCCGAAGTCGGCCGCGATCTGCTTCAGATGCTGGCCCGGCTCGCGGTTGCGGGCAACGTTCACGACGTCGTCGCGGAACTCCTTGGGGTAGGGCTTGGGCACGGTGTGCATCCTTCCAGCGGCAGCTCTCGGCACCACAGATCAGACGTCACCTGCTCGTGCAGCAGTCCCGAGGTTCAAGAGGCGCTCGGTCAGATGACATCTCTTGGTCGCGCCGCGAGCGCCTCGATCTGCGGCTGTCATGGCGCCCACCTCCTGACTGCGTCAGCGTGCGGGGGCGGTGCCGGGTGGGGTCAGTCGCGGGTAGCGTGTTGTCACCCCGTTCAGGGTGGACCGGGAGTCCGTCGGGTGGGTCGCGACGGATGGTTCCGGCTCCTCGGTGCCGACCGTCGAAGGGCCACACCATGTCCGAGCGCAATACCGTCGTTCGCAGCCTGCACGACCTGGGTCTGGCCGCCTGGTTCGGCGGCACCCTGGCCGGTGCCATCGCCGTCAATGGTGCCGCCGCCGTCGTCCCCGACAAGACTCAGCGGCTGCTCGTGGCCAACGCCGGCTGGGCCCGCTGGACCCCGATCAACCTGGCCGCCATCGCCGCGCACCTCGTCGGCGGGGCCGGGCTCCTGTACGCCAACAAGGGGCGCGTCGCCGCCCAGAGCGGCGTCGGCGCCTCCACCGCGGCCAAGACGGCGCTCACCGGCGCCGCCCTGGGTGTGACGGCCTACAGCCGGGCGCTGGGCAAGAAGCTCGAGCAGGCCGCCGGCACCCCGGTCGAGGGCGGGACCGACCCCGCCGCTGACACCCCCCAGGACGTCGCGCAGGCCCAGCAGCAGCTCAAGATCACCCAGTGGGTCATCCCCGCGCTCACCGGCGGGATCGCCGTGCTCAACGCCGTCCACGGTGAGCAGCAGCGGCCCAACCAGCAGGTCCCCGGGATCCTGGCCAAGCGCGCCCGACTGCTCCGCGTCGCCTGACCCTGACCAGCTTCTACCGGCGTAGGTCACCAGCTCGCGGCCCACGGTCGGGCTCACGGGCTGGACAGCGCCACCAGGCGGGCACGGCCATGCGCGTGGCGGGAGCGTCGACCTGCTTCCAGGAAAAAGTGCGTCACGCCACTCGCCGAAAGTTCCTAGAGCTACGCCGCGGGGCGTCGGTAGGGAGGCGACGGCCGACTGCGGTCGCCGTTGCCGAGGCCGCGGGCTGACCGTCGGTCGCGGTAGGGGAGACGGGCGGTGCAGCGCGGCGGCGGGCGGTTCCTGCTGGCACCGGCCCGACGAGTGGGCGGCGACGAGTGCTGGTCAGCCCGCCACCGGTTCGGTCAGGTCGGTGATGCCGGACAGCGGAACGGCGATCCCCTCCCCGGCGAACACCTCCAGCTCCTCGATGTAGCCGGACACGATGTGCAGGGCCAGGGTGACGACCTCATGTCCTGGACCACGTGCCGAGGCCGCCACGCTGAAGTAGTCACCCCAACCCCCACCGCCGACCAAGCCCGGGCTGGCCCCGTCAGTTTTTCCGCCCGGTGTCGCTGCGCAGCCGCACCGAGGAACAGCCACACCGACACACCGCGACGACGGCCGCTGACCGGGCCTGCTCGAGCAGCCGCGGGTCACCGGTGGCCGCCGTCAGCGGGGCGAGCAGTGCGCTCTCCTCCGCCGACGGGGGCGCGGCGCCTGGAGATCTCGCCACGCCGACTCACCCACATGCAGCACGGCCGGGGGGTTCGGGGGTGGAGAAGCGGTCCGGCGTCGGCGCAACACCCGGCCATCCTGCCCACGAACGCGCGGATCGCGGAGGCCTCTCAGCGCCCTTCCTCGCCCGGATGCCACCCCGTCCCGGCGCAGACGGCCAACGCGGCCAGCCGAGCAAGCGAGCACCGCCAGCGCCAACTCTGGCTTGGTGGCGAACTCGACCGTGGGGCCGATGCCGGCCTCGGCACAACGAGCCCGGTCCTCGATCCAGGGCTTCGGCAGATACAGCTCCCGGTCGAGAAAGGCCCGCCCGGCCGGGGTGGCGTAGGCCAGAAAGACCCCGACCTGGCAGTTCTCGATCCGCCCGGCGGTGCCGGAGTACTGCCGGGCCACTCCGGCGGACTTACTGCCCTGCTCCAGAAATCCGGTCTCGTCCACCACCAGCACCGCTTGCCCGAGGTGCTCGACGACGTAGTCACGCGGGTCGTCGCGGACGGCGTCGGCGTTCCAGCCAGCGTGGTTGAGCAGCCGCTGCATCGCATCCGCGTGGCATCGCCGGCCTGCTGGACCCTCGGTGAACAGCGTTGGGAAATTTCTGCACTGCTCTTCCGCGCGCGGTATCACTCGGCCGGCTGGACCTCGCTCTCGACGAGCCACTTGTGGTTGGTCAACGTCATGCCGTTGATCACGGTGTCGACCATGTAGACGGTCTCGTCGGTCGAGCTCTCGATCGTCGCCTTTGCGCCGTCCATGCGGGTCATGTGGTTGGCGGTGAGGATGACCGTCGTGCCGACGGGGTACGTGGGATCGGTCGCCGTCTCGATCCCCTCGGGCGGAGGACCACCGTGGGGATTGTGCTGAGGCCCGGAGCCACCGCCGGTCTCCTGGGCGGTCGCCGTCGCTCCGGACGTCGTCTGCGTCGCCGAGGGCCGCCCGGCCTCTGGGCGGCGGGCGCGTCGCCTTGACGGTTCGCGTGCCCGGCGTTGCGCCGGGCACCTGGCAGGTCACCGCGATGCCGGTGCTGTCGCCGGCCGGGCCCACTCTGGTGGGGACCGCCTCGTCGAGCCGTAGGCCGGACGCAGGCCGCGTCCCACGGCTCGATGAGGTGAGTGCGGGGCCGGACCAGCCGAGGTGCCTGCTCCGCGGTGCCGCACCGGCCTCCCGGAAAGGTTCGGGTTAGGGCGCGGGTGTGTACCGGAGGATGTAGAGCCCGAAGTCCCGGTCGGACACTGCCGCGTACTCCACGCCGTCCGCGACGAAGGTTTCCACTCCCCAGAAGTTGTTGCCGCCCTCGTCGATGAAGGCGCCGACCTCCCGGATCTCCCCGGGGCTGACCTCGATGACGCGCAGGCCGCCGGAGTAGTACGAAAGGTAGGCCAGACCGGAGGACTCCTGCGAGACCGCCACCTCGTGCACCGAGAGGTCACCGAAGCCGCGGGCGAAGCGCGGATCGTGCGCCTCGGGGATGGCGTAGGTGTCCAGCTCGGTCATGTCGGTGGCGTCGAAGAGGCGGACGTAGCCCCATCCGTCGAAGTACGACGAGAAGGTCAGCGTGTCCCCGGCCGTGCCGACGGCGATCGGCGCGACCGCCGAACCGTCCCCGGCACGGCAGGCGGCGTCGTCGTAGGGAGCGTTGAAGATGGCAAAGCCCTGGTCCCGTGGCGCGACGCCGAACGTCGGGATGTTGCCCTCGACCGCCATGCCGGCCGGGAGGTTGCAGCCGTCCGGGCCCTCCCGGTTGAAGACGAGGACGGCCTCGTAGCCGCCCGCGGCCTCCACCGCGGCCACCTTCGCCGTGAACTCGCAGACCCCGCGCTCGGCGACGGCGATCTGCGTGCCCTCCCCGCCCGTCGGCACCGCCGGGTCCCCGGGGCAGGCCCGTCCCACGAAGACGGCTTGACCGCTGATCGTCTCACCCGGCTCGAGCCGGGTGCCCTCGCTGCTGCCTGGGGCGGCGTCGAGCTCCGTGCCGTCGGTGTCATTGCGAGCGGTGACGGCGTAGGGGTTGAAGTCCTCGTCGGCGCCGATCACGAAGGCGTTGTCCGCCGTGAACTCGGCCTGGTGGGCGTTGCCCTCCGGCGGCACCCTGAAGCCACTCTCCAGGGCCTCGGGATCGGGCTCGGCGAAGTCGCTGTCGGCGAGGTTGACCGGGTTGGCCGGGTCGGTCACGTCCAACTGCACGTAGCCGGCGTCCCAGTACGAGGCCAGCATGACGAACCGCTCGTTGATCTCCTTGACCACCATGTCGTGCAGGAGGACCTGGTCGAGGCCCTGACCCGGCTGCAGGATCTCCGGGAACAGAGCCGCGAGGTCGTGCTCCGCGATGAGGACCGGCGTTCTGGGATCGGTGATGTCGACGATGTCGACGTTCGCGGACTCCTGGTTGTCCACCAGCACCGCGTACGCCTTGTCGCCGGCGTCCCACCCGAAGACGCTGTGGGTCTGATGGGCCGACATCTGTGGGTTGGTGGGGTCATCGGCGTCGCCGAAACCGACCGCGAGGGGCTGCGGCTGGAGAGGGTCCGTGACGTCGTAGAGGTTGATCCCGCCGAAGCCGCTATCCGGACTGCAGATCTCGTTGTTGGTCAGCAGGACGTCGCCGGTGAAGCCCGGGGTGTCGATCGACACGACCTGCACCCCCTCGCCAGGGAAACTGCCCTCCGGTGCGCGAACGAAGCCGACCTCCCGGGGATTTCCGATGTCGGAGATGTCGACGACGTGGACCCCGGTGTTCTCGCAGACCGACCGGCCGAATGCGGCCAGATAAGCGTGATCGCCCAACACGGCGACGTCGGCGATGCCCCCAGGTTCGACGTTGCTGAGCTCGAGCTTGCTGACCAGGTCGACGTTCTCGTCGACGGGCAGCAGGTGACCGTCGGTCCCGTCGTGCTGCGCGTCGCGTCCCTGAGCGACCTGCGTCTCCTCGGTCGCTCCCTCGTCGTCGTGCGCGAACGCCGGCGCGGCCGTCGCGAACACGCCGACGGCGGCCAGAGCCGTGACCTTGCCGATCCTCGTGAACACGTGCCCTCCCCGGGATAGCGGACCGGCCGGTCGGTCGGCCGCTTCCCTTGACACGGCGCCTGTAGAGGAGGTCACCCAAACGGGGGACACGGCCGCTGTCAAGGGTCCGGGATCTCGTTGTACGCCGATCCCGCCCAAGGGGCCCGGACGCTGCTCATGGGGACGCCCCAAGCAGCCCAGCCCGCGACCAGTCCGCGAACTGTCCAGGAGCAGCGCTGCGGCGGAGGTCGGCACCCTCACTCGCGTCGCCACCGCGGCCGTCAAGGGGTCGGCGCCCCAACCCGTGCGCTCCCCGCGCCGTGGTCCACGCTGAAGTACACCGAACCGGTTCGTGGGGGGAGGCGAGCATGGCCGCGCGACCGAGCATTAAGAGCGCACGCACGGCCGGCCTGCTCCGCCGGCGGACCCTGGTCATCGCGTGGGTCACGGTCGCGGTTGGCACACTGCACTTTCTCGACCATGTGATCCGCGGCTACTACGTCGTCGACCGCGGATTGGATCCCTCCTGGAACCACAGCGGCTGGCCATTCATGTCGGAGTTCACTCCCTTCACCGCCAGCCTGATCGGGGTCTACGGGCTCCTCGGCGCCGGCATCTGGCTGACCTCACGGGGGCGCGTGGCCGGTCACTGGTTCGTGACATCGCTGTTGTTGGGTGCCCTCGTGGTGTGGGTGCACTTCGTCGGGGCCCCGGCCGAGACTCCTGCGGGGATCTACCGGAGCTGGGCCAACCCCGTGGCCGGCGTCGTGGCCGTGGCCAACACCTTCGCGGTCATCGCCGCCGTACTGGGCCTGGGCGTCAACGCCGTCGTGCTGGCAGGTCGATCAGGCGGCCGGGTGGGGGGCCGCGACGTCCTTCGAGGACGGTGACCGTGCAGCGTTTGCCGCCGGCGGCGTGGCCCCAACGACCGTCGACCACCACGGCCGCGAGATGAGAGTGAGCTCCTGGGGTCGCGCTCGCGGCCTCGTCCGACGGGGGTGACGGAGGGAGGAGACGCGATGAGGACGAGCCGCCTGGTACTGACCGGCGCAGCGGTCGGCACGATCGTGGGCACGGCGCGAGCAGACCTGAACGCCACCCACGTGTTCAACCCGGAGTGGCCTCCACACGCGCGCTTCCACGGCGCCGCCGGCTTGGGCACGGTCGCGGGCGCGCAACTGCTCGCGCTGTGGCTGCTGTGGCGACCGGCCTTGTCCGCCGCCGAGCGGGACCTCGCGGCCAGGGCCCTCACCCCTGAGGGCGACGACGGGCTCGGCCGCCGGTCGTTACCGTCCCGCCGTGCCGTACCCGGTCCTTGGGTACCGCAACGAGCGTCCTACCCGGTTCCGTCCTCGGGAGCACTGACGGTCCGCACCATCCATCCGGTCAGCAGGCCGGCCGCGGTGGCCGCGGCAGCAGCGATTGCGGAACGGAGCAGACGGTGCCTGCCACTCATGACAGCCTCCTGGGACAGCGGTGTGCCCGATCTCTGCTCCGTAGGCTCGACCGGCTCAACTGCCTGTCAGCGGCCGGGCCGAAGTGGCGGATCTGGAGTACCTCTTCCCAGCCGAGCGATGTTGCCATCCACCGCAGGTTGCTCAGGGGGGATGGACCCGGTAGCCCACCCCGACTTGCGCGCCGTCTCGGCAAGGTCCGCAAGCCGGTCTGTCACGTTGCCCCTCTGGGACGCGGTGGCTCCACTTCACCAGCCACGAGCGCGCCACTCGCTCAGATGCGGACGTTCGACTCCGAGAGTGCTGTCCTTGCCATGGCCTGGGTAGAACCACGTCGAGTCGTCGAACTGCCCGAAGATGCGCTCCTCCAGGTCGTCTATCAGCGAGGTGAAGTCCGTCGGGTTCGTTGTCCTTCCAGGACCGCCCGGGAAGAGGCTGTCCCCGGTGAAGACGTGGACGCCCGCGTCCTCCGGCCCCCGCCAGACCAGCGCGATGCTGCCCGGCGTGTGGCCGCGCAGGTGCACCACCTCGAGCGTCTGCTCGCCCACCGTCACGGTGTCGCCGTGCTCGACGGTGCGCTGCACCACGACGGGCAGGTCCGCCGCGTCGGCGGTGCCGGCCACGGTCGCCGCGCCGGTCGCCTCGACCACTTCCGGAAGCGCCCGGTGATGGTCCCAGTGCCCGTGCGTCGTGACGACGGTGCGCAGGTCGGCGTCGCCGATCAGGGCGAGCAGCGCCTCCGGTTCGGCGGCCGCGTCGACGAGCAGGGCCTCACCCGTGGCGGTGCAGCGCAGGAGGTAGGCGTTGTTCGCCATCTCGCTGACGGCCAGCTTGCTGATGGTCAGGCCGGGCAGCGCCCGCACGTCGGCCGGGCCGCCGACCTCCACATCGCCGGTGTAGGGCTGGTCGCCGGTCGGGGGAGAGGCGCTCATCGGGACTCCGATCGCAGAGTGTCAGCGGCCGCCGTTACGGTCCTGGCATGGACGCTAGCGGAGCTCTCCACGACGCCGGATCTGCTGTTCCGCGTGCGGCCGCGACCGTCGGCCTGCCCGCCACCGAGATCGCGCGCCTGGTGCGCTCCGGCGAGGTGACCGCGGTCGACGTCGTCCGCGCGCACCTGGACCACATCGACGCCGTCGACGCCCGGGTCGGCGCCTTCCGGGTCGTCCGCCGGGAGGCCGCTCTGGCCGAGGCGCACGCGGTCGACACCGCGCTCACCCGCTTCGCCCTGCCCCTGGCCGGCGTCCCCATCGCGGTCAAGGACAACGTCGCGGTCGCCGGCGAGGTGTGCACCGACGGCTCCCCGGCGTCCACCTCCGGTCCCGAGCCCCGCGACCACCCGGTCGTGAGCCGCCTCCGCAAGGCCGGGGCCGTGATCGTCGGCATCGCGCGGGCGCCCGAGCTGTGTCTCTACGCGGTCACCGACGGCCCGGGTGCGGTCAGCCGCAACCCCTGGGACACCGCCCGGTCCCCGGCGGGCAGCTCCGGGGGGAGCGCGGCAGCGGTGGCGTCCGGGGCCGTGCCGCTCGCCCACGGCAACGACGGCATGGGTTCCCTCCGGCTGCCGGCCGCGGCCTGCGGGCTGGTCACGCTGAAGCCGGGCACGGGTGTCGTGCCCGCCGAGATCGGCGCCGACAGCTGGTCGGGCATGGCCGAGAACGGCGCGCTGGCGACGACCGTGGCCGACCTCGCGGTGGCGCACGCGGTGATGGCGGGGGAGGAGCCGGCCGACCCGGCGGCCCCCGGCCGGCCGCTGCGCATCGCGCTCTCGACCAGGTCCCCGGTGCCGGGCGCCCGCGCCGACGCCCCCACGCGTGCCGCGGTCGCCGCCGTCGTGGCACTGCTCACCGCCGCAGGCCACACCGTCGTGCGCCGGGAAGCGCCCATCACCCCGGCCGCGGCAGCGGGCGCGCTGACCCGCTGGATGGTGGGCGCCGACAACGATGCCGAGCATCTCGGCCTCGACCGGCAGGCCCTCCAGCCCCGGAGCCGGACGCACGCGCGGATCGGCCGGTTCGTGCGCCGTGCGGGCCTGGTGCGGCCGCGGACGGCGGAGCGTTTCCGGGAGCGGATGGTGGCGTTCTTCGACGACGTCGACGTGCTGCTGAGCCCGGTGACGACCGGCCCCCCGCTCGCCGCGCGCCCGTGGCACGAGCGGTCGTTCCTGGCCAACATCACCGCGAACGCCCGTTGGGCCCCGTGGACCGCGGCCTGGAACCTGGCGGGCCTCCCCGCGGCGGTCGTGCCGGCCGGGATCCGGCCGGACGGCCTTCCCGTGGCTGTCCAGTTCGTCGGTCCTCCGGGCGCCGAAGGACGACTACTCTGGCTGGCCGGAGAGCTGGAGCGTCAGCAGCCCTGGCGGCGCCATGCACCCGTCTTCGACCCCACCGCGTCACCGGCCCAGGCGCCGGGCTGAGCCCTCGGCCACCGTGCCGTGGTGTCGTCCCGGCACGCGTGATGCGGGTGACACCGGGGCGCGCGGAGGCGGGGGAACAGCCGCCGGGAGCGGCGCCTTGCCTCCACCGGGAGGCCGCCGCCCGCACCACCGTTCCCCGGAACCACGGCCGACCGGCCTGACCGCATTCCAGCCACAGCGACCGACAGGGATCACATGGACCGGCTCGTCGTCCGCGGCGCCCGAGAGCACAACCTCAAGGACGTCCACCTCGACCTGCCCCGCGACGCACTGATCGTCTTCACGGGGCTCTCCGGCTCGGGGAAGTCCAGCCTCGCCTTCGACACGATCTTCGCCGAGGGCCAGCGCCGCTACGTCGAGTCGCTGTCGGCCTACGCCCGCCAGTTCCTCGGGCAGATGGACAAGCCCGACGTCGACTTCATCGAGGGGCTGTCCCCGGCGGTCTCCATCGACCAGAAGTCGACCAACCGCAACCCGCGGTCGACCGTGGGCACGATCACCGAGGTCTACGACTACCTCCGGCTGCTCTACGCCCGCGCCGGCCAGCCGCACTGCCCCAACTGCGGCAAGCCGATCTCCCGGCAGACCCCGCAGCAGATCGTGGACCAGGTGCTCGGCATGGAGGAGGGCACCCGCTTCCAGGTGCTCGCGCCCGTCGTCCGCGCCCGCAAGGGCGAGTACGTCGACCTGTTCAGCTCGCTGCAGACCCAGGGCTTCTCCCGCGTCCGTGTCGACGGTGTGATCCACCCGCTGACCGAGCCGCCGACGCTCAAGAAGCAGGAGAAGCACACGATCGAGGTGATCGTCGACCGCCTCACGGTCAAGGAGAGCGCCAAGCGGCGGCTGACCGACTCGGTCGAGACCGCGCTCGGGCTGGCCGGCGGTCTCGTCGTCCTCGACTTCGTGGACCTCGCCGAGGACGACCCCCAGCGCGAGCGCACGTTCTCGGAGCACCTCGCCTGCGTCGACGACGGACTGTCGTTCGAGGCGCTGGAGCCGCGCTCGTTCTCGTTCAACTCGCCCTTCGGCGCCTGCCCGGAGTGCACCGGCATCGGCACTCGCAAGGAGGTCGACCCCGAGCTGGTCGTGCCCGACCCGGGGAAGAGCCTCGCCCAGGGTGCGGTCGCCCCGTGGTCGAGCTCGATGAGCAACGAATACTTCACGCGACTGCTCACCGGGCTGTCGCAGATGCTCGGCTTCTCCATGGACACCCCGTGGGAGGACCTCCCCGCGAAGGTGCAGAAGGCGGTCCTGCACGGTTCGCCCGACCAGGTGCACGTCCGTTACAAGAACCGGTACGGCCGTGAGCGCAGCTACTACGCCGCCTTCGAAGGCGTGCTGCCGTTCCTCGAGCGACGGCACGACGACACCGACAGCGACTACATGCGGGACAAGTACGAGGGCTACATGCGCGATGTGCCCTGTCCCGTCTGCCACGGCACCCGCCTGAAGCCGGAGATCCTGGCCGTCAAGCTCAACGGGCGGTCCATCGCCGAGGTCACCAACCTCTCCATCGGCGACGCCTGGGAATGGCTCAACGTGCTGGAGCTCGGTGAGCGGGAGCGGGCGATCGCCGACCGCGTCCTCCGCGAGATCCAGGCCCGGCTCTCGTTCCTGGTCGACGTCGGCCTGGACTACCTCTCCCTCGACCGCCCCGCCGCGACCCTCGCCGGCGGGGAGGCGCAGCGGATCCGGCTGGCCACGCAGATCGGCTCGGGCCTGGTCGGCGTCCTGTACGTCCTCGACGAGCCGTCGATCGGGCTGCACCAGCGGGACAACACCCGGTTGATCGAGACGCTCGTGCGGCTGCGCGACATGGGCAACACGCTCATCGTCGTCGAGCACGACGAGGACACCATCAAGGTGGCCGACTGGGTGGTCGACATCGGCCCCGGCGCCGGCGAGCACGGCGGTGAGGTCGTGGTCAGCGGAACGGTCGAGGACCTGCTGGCCAGCGAGCGGTCGATGACCGGCCAGTACCTCTCCGGCCGCAAGCAGATCGCCATCCCCGAGAAGCGGCGCGAGCCCACGCCGGGCCGCGAGCTGGTGGTCAAGGGGGCCCGCGAGAACAACCTGCGCGGCATCGACGTCGCGTTCCCGCTCGGCTGTCTGGTCGCGGTCACGGGCGTCTCCGGCTCCGGGAAGTCGACCCTGGTCAACGACATCCTCTACACGACGCTGGCCAACCAGCTGAACCGCGCCCGGCTCGTCGCCGGCCGGCACCGCACGATCACCGGTCTCGAGCAGCTCGACAAGGTCGTCCACGTCGACCAGTCGCCCATCGGCCGGACCCCCCGGTCGAACCCGGCCACCTACACCGGGGTGTGGGACCACGTCCGCAAGCTCTTCGCCAGCACGTCCGAGGCGAAGATGCGCGGCTACCTGCCGGGCCGGTTCTCGTTCAACGTCAAGGGCGGGCGCTGCGAGGCGTGCTCCGGCGACGGCACGCTGAAGATCGAGATGAACTTCCTGCCGGACGTGTACGTGCCCTGCGAGGTGTGCAAGGGCGCCCGGTTCAACCGGGAAACCCTCGAGGTGCACTACAAGGGCAAGACGGTCGCCGAGGTCCTCGACATGCCGATCGAGGAGGCGGCCGAGTTCTTCGCCGCCATTCCGGCGATCGCCCGCTACCTGCGCACGCTCACCGAGGTCGGCCTCGGGTACGTCCGGCTGGGGCAGCCCGCGACCACGCTGTCCGGGGGTGAGGCGCAGCGCGTGAAGCTGGCCAGCGAGCTGCAGAAGCGGTCCAACGGCCGCAGCATCTACGTGCTCGACGAGCCGACCACGGGCCTGCACTTCGAGGACATCCGCAAGCTGCTCCTCGTGCTGCAGGGGCTGGTCGACAAGGGCAACTCGGTCATCGTCATCGAGCACAACCTCGACGTGATCAAGAGCGCCGACTGGCTGATCGACATGGGCCCCGAGGGTGGTTTCCGCGGCGGCACCGTCGTGGCCGAAGGGACGCCGGAGCTCGTCGCGACGGTGCCGGAGAGCCACACGGGCAGGTATCTGGCGAAGATCCTCGACCCCGAAGCGATCGCCGCGGCCACCGCCCCGAAGAAGCGGGCGCGCAAGAAGGCCAGCTGAGGGAACGCCCCGGCCGTCAGGACGTCGGACTGTCGGCTGGGGCGACCATCCGCTCGTGGTCCGGGGGCTCCTGGGGTCGCGGTGCGGACCGCGGATGGTGTCGGCGACGGCGCGGCCGCTCGGGGCGGGCCGTGGGGTCTCGCCCGCCGGCGAGCACGACCGTCGGTGCAGCTTCCTCTCAGGAGTGCCACCGCTCCATGTGCTCGGCATGCGTGCGCAGGTAGGCGCCCGGAGCGAAGAAGCGGTCGTAGAACTCCAGGTCCAGGTGGTGGGCCTGCACGTAGTTGAGGATGAACAGCGTCGGCACGGTGCCCGGGAACTTGCCGAACGTGTCCAGCACGTATTGGGCCTGCAGCGCCACGCACGCCTTGAACCGCTCGTCATGGACCTGGGCGCTGCCCCGGAAACCCGGGCTGTCCGTCCACGGGCCGGGAGTGCGGGGGTTGAACGGGCCTCCCTCGCCGAACTTGCGCTCCGCGAACGCTTCCACGGCAGCGGTCATGTCGGCGTGGTGCGGTGGGCAGAACGCCTCGAAGACACCGGGCAGGCCCGTCGGGTTCGGCACGGCCCAGCGATCATCGGTGTCGTACCGGAAGCCCAGTCCGGGGACGTCGGGGTTCCCGGACGCGCCCAGCATCGAGAAGCGGTCGATCCCGTCGAACATCCACCCGCCCAGACCCAGGCCCTGCAGCATGAGCACGCCCGCGTAGCAGCTGGTGGCCAGCTCAGCGGTGGCCTCCGTCAGCGCGTACTGCTCGCTGAACGTGAGCGGGAACGGCGCATCGACGTCCACGAGGTCCCGGAACTCGTCCAGGCCGGGAATCTCACGGCCGTTGACGTCGTCGAAGATCGCGTACCCGTTCTGGGCGAAGAAGCACAGGATGGCGAGCATGTGCTGGGCGATGTCGGCCACCGGGATGACCAGCAGCGAACCGGGCACGTTGACGCACCAGGTGTTGTGCCCCTCCAGGTACGGCTCCTCCGCCGGCAGGTGGAGCCGTGTGCCGGACAGCCGGCGCAGCCGGGACGCGTGCCGCTCCACCATGAGCTCTGCTGTGACGTCCTCGACGGCCGGGTCCACCAGAGCACCGGCGTCACGCGTCGGGAAGAAGTACACGCCGGAGTCGTCGGTGAAGAAGAGTTCGGCGGTGTGGAAGCCGGCGGCCGAGGGGAAGGTCCGGCCCGCGGCCCCGCCGGCGTAGTTGGCGGCATGGGGCGCGTAGCGGGCATTGCGGGTGATGGAGTAGTGCCACCCGGTGGTCCCGCCCATGGCGCTCAGCACCAGCAGGCGCTCCAGCTCGTTCAGCGGCACCGGCTCGTGCCGGGATCGGTAGGCCAGCGGCCCGTCCGGGATCTCGTCGCCCAGGGCGAACCGCCGCGATCGGCGCCCGAACAGGGCCTCCACCAACGGAAAGGCCGCCAGCTCGGCCAGCGGGTCGCTGCCGACCGTGGGCCCCGCAGCCGTCGGCGTCCGTGCCTCCGGGATCGGTCCCCGGGCGTCGGGCTCCCGGGTGATCGGGTTCTGCGCCGATCCGGTCGAGTCGCGAGTCGAGCTCATCGCGCCACCTCCGGCGAGGGCTGAACCAGGTGGGACGGGTCTGGTCCCGAGGCCCTGGGATGTCGATAGAACCGGAGGGAGCCGTGCACCGGCAGGTCCGATGGTCCCGGGCCTTCGAACGGTCCCCCAGCCGGCACGGGCGCCCGACCCCCGGCCGCCATGTCGGAGGGCCGACATAATCTGGGAGCCATGGCCGACCCGTCCACGTACCGCCCAGCGGTCGGCAGCATCCCCGAGTCGCCCGGCGTCTACCGGTTCCGCGACCCCACAGGCCGCGTCATCTACGTCGGCAAGGCCAAGAGCCTCAGGCAGCGGCTGAACAGCTACTTCGCCGACGTCGCCGGCCTCCACCCGCGCACCCGGCAGATGGTCACGACGGCGTCGAGCGTGGACTGGACCGTCGTCGGCACCGAGGTCGAGGCCCTCCAGCTCGAGTACAACTGGATCAAGGAGTTCGACCCGCGGTTCAACGTCCGGTACCGGGACGACAAGAGCTATCCCAGCCTCGCGGTGACGCTGAACGAGGAGTATCCCCGGCTGCAGGTGATGCGGGGGCCCAAGCGCAAAGGAGTCCGGTACTTCGGCCCCTACGCCCACGCCTGGGCCATCCGCGAGACGCTCGACACCCTGACCCGCGTCTTCCCCGCCCGGACCTGCTCCAACGGGGTGTTCAAGCGGGCCGGCCAGATCGGCCGCCCCTGCCTGCTCGGGTACATCGGCAAGTGTGCGGCGCCCTGCGTCGACCGGGTCAGCGCCGCGGAGCACCGGCAGATCGTCGACGACTTCTGCGACTTTATGGCCGGCAAGACGGAGTCGATGATCAAACGCCTCGAGCGGGAGATGGCTGCGGCCGCCGAGGCGATGGAGTACGAGAAGGCCGCCCGGCTCCGCGACGACCTCGGTGCCCTCAAGCGGGCGATGGAGAAGCAGGCCGTCGTCCTCGGCGACGGCACCGACGCCGACGTCGTCGCCTTCGCCCAGGACGAGCTCGAGGCCGCGGTCCAGGTCTTCCACGTCCGCGGCGGGCGGGTGCGCGGTCAGCGCGGCTGGATCGTCGACAAGGTCGAGGCGGTTACCACCGGCGAGCTGGTCGAGCAGTTCCTGCTCCAGGTCTACGGCGGCGTCGACGAGCAGACCGGCCTCGGCGAGGCGGGGGAGGCCGTGCCCCGCGAGGTGCTGGTCCCGGAACTCCCGAACGACGCCGACGTCTACACCGAGCTGCTCGAGGAGCTGCGCGGCGGCAAGGTCTCGCTGCGGGTGCCCCAGCGGGGCGACAAGCGCAGCCTGCTGGAGACGGTGGAGCGCAACGCCAAGGAGGCGTTCGCCCGTCACCGGGTCAAGCGCGCCAGCGACCTCACGGCCCGCTCCCTCGCGCTCGCGGAGCTGCAGGAGGCGCTCGAGCTCCCCGACGCACCCCTGCGGATCGAGTGCATCGACATCTCGCACGTCCAGGGCACCAACGTGGTGGCCAGCATGGTGGTGTTCGAGGACGGCCTGGCCAAGAAGTCCGACTACCGCCGGTTCTCCGTCGCCAACGGAACCGACGACACCGCCGCCATGGCCGAGGTCGTCCGCCGGCGGTTTGCCCGTCACCTCAAGGAGGAGGCGGACCGCCGGGACGAGCAGGGCGTGGCGGCGGAGGAGGGCCGGCCACGCCGGTTCGCCTACCCGCCGAACCTCCTGGTCGTGGACGGCGGTGCGCCGCAGGTCGCGGCGGCGGCGCGATCCCTCGACGAGCTGGGCATCGTGGACGTCGCCGTCTGCGGGCTGGCCAAGCGCATGGAGGAGGTGTGGCTGCCGGGAGACAGCGACCCGGTGATCCTGCCCCGCACCTCCGAGGCCCTCTATCTCCTGCAGCGGGTGCGTGACGAGGCCCACCGGTTTGCCATCACGTACCACCGGCAGAAGCGGTCCACCGGCATGCTGGTGTCGATGTTGGACGATGTCCCGGGTCTCGGGGAGTCGCGGCGGAAGGCGCTGATGAAACAGTTCGGATCGCTCAAGCGGCTGCGGGCCGCCACCGTCGAGGAGCTGACGGCGGTGCCCGGCATCGGCCGGCGTACCGCCGAGGCCGTCCTGGCGGCCGTCGCCCAGCCGGCGGCCGACGACGCGTCGACGTCGCCGCCCGCCGCCGACGGGGCTGCCGTGGAGTCCACGACGGCACCCCAGGGACCCGCCGAGCGCGGCACTCCCCGAGCCGGAGCGGGCGCGACCGCCGAGGTTGGTCGGGTGGCGTCGTGACCGTGGGCGCCCCGAGCGGGCTCGACGACGCCCCCGACCAGGCGGCACCACGATCTCCGGGTGGCCCCGCCGGTCCGCACAGCGACGTGGCGCCCGGGCTGGACCCCACCACGACCGAGGTGCAGCCACTGGAGATCGTCGTCGTCACCGGGCTCTCCGGCGCCGGGAAGCTCAGTGCCGGCCGCGTCCTGGAGGACCTCGGCTGGTTCGTCGTCGACAACCTGCCCCCGGCGCTGCTGCAACCCATGGTCGAGCTGGGCGCGCGTGGCGACATCCGCCGCTTCGCCGCCGTCGTCGACGTCCGCAGCCGCGCCTTCTCCAGTGACCTGCAGGAGGCGATCCGTGTCCTGGCCGAGGCGGGCAACCGGCCCCGGGTGATCTACGTGCACGCGCGCGACGAGGTCCTCGTGCGGCGGTACGAGTCCGTGCGCCGTGAGCACCCGTTGCAGGGCACCGGCACGCTCATCGACGGGATCTCCGCCGAGCGGGGCCTGCTCACCGGGATCGCGGGCGAGGCCGACCTCTGGGTCGACACCAGCGATCTCAACGTCCACCAGTTGCGCGCGACGCTCGAGAACGCCTTCGCCCGCGAGGGCCGCACGCCACCGCTCACGGCGACCGTCATGAGCTTCGGGTTCAAGTACGGGCTCCCGCTCGACGCGGACCTGGTGATCGACGCGCGGTTCCTGCCCAACCCCCACTGGATCCCGGAACTGCGGCCCAAGACCGGCAAGGACCCGGACGTGAGCGCTTACGTGCTCGGCCAGGCCGACGCCGGCGAGTTCCTCGACCGCTACTCCGACGTGCTCCGGCTGCTGATCCCCGGCTACCGGCGCGAGGGAAAGCGCTACCTGACGCTCGCGGTCGGCTGCACCGGCGGCAAGCACCGCAGCGTCGCCATCGCCGAGGAGTTCGCGCGCCGTCTCACCGCGGAGGGGCTGACCGCCGCCGCCCGACACCGCGACCTGGGCCGCGAGTAGTGGACGGGAGAAACCCGCGGGTCGTGGCCTTCGGCGGCGGTCACGGACTGGCGGCCGCACTCGAGGCCTGGCGCCGGATCACCACGGAGCTCACCGCAGTGGTCACCGTCGCCGACGACGGGGGGTCATCGGGCCGGATCCGCCGCGAGATGCCGGTCCTGCCTCCTGGTGACCTCCGGATGGCCCTGGCGGCCCTCGCCGACGGCGGTGCGCGGGGGCGCGAGCTGGCCGCGCTGCTGCAGCACCGGCTGGGGGGCACCGGAGTGCTCGCCGGTCACCCGGTGGGCAACCTCATGCTCACCGGCCTCACCGAGATGCACGCGGGCGACACCACGCGGGCGCTCGACGCCCTGGGGAAGCTTCTCGGCTGCTGCGGCAGGGTGCTGCCGATGGCCGACGTCCCGCTCGACCTGGTGGCCAAGGTGGACACCACCGACCCCGACGACCCGGAGCGCACCCGCACGATCCGGGGGCAGGGCGCCATCGCCGCGACCCCGGGCCGCGTGCGGGAGATCCTGCTCTCGCCGCCCGACCCGCCCGTGCACCCGGCTGTCCTCGAGGCGATCGCCGCGGCGGACGTCGTCTCCCTCGGGCCGGGGTCCTGGTACACCTCGGTGCTTCCGCACCTCCTCGTGCCCAGACTGCGCAGCGCGCTGGCCTCCGCGCACGCCCGGGTGGTGGTTGTGCTCAACTTGGTGCCGCAGCCCGGGGAGACCGAAGGGTTCTCCCCGGAGGAGCATCTGAGCGTGCTGCAGTCACATCTGGACGGGGTGGCGTTGCACACGGTGATTGCGGATGCTGACTGGGTCGTTGACCGTCGTGGTCTTCTGTCTGCGGTGCGGGAGTGCGGCGCCGAGCTCGTCCTGGCTCCGGTCGCCGAGCTCGACGGTGCGCCACGGCACGATCCCGTGCGCCTGTCGGCCGCGCTGGCCTCCGTGGTCGGCGCGCGGTGAGGGAGTACGAGTGTCCGATCGGGTATCGGAATTGACTGCGACAGCTTTCGATCCTGAGCGGTCGGTACAAGGGGGAAGGGGACGCCGCACATGGCGATGACCGCAATGGTCAAGGACGAACTCTCACGGGTCGAGTGCACGAAGACCTCCGAGCGCAAGGCGGAGGTCACCGCGCTGCTGCGCTTCTCGGGTGGCCTGCACATCGTGGGCGGCCGGGTGGTCATCGAGGCCGAGCTCGACACGGGCTCGGTAGCCAGACGACTGCGTCGCGACATCAGCGAGGTGTACGGCTACACCAGCGGGGTCAGCGTGCTCGCCGGCGGCAACATCCGCCGGGGCGTGCGGTACCTCGTGCGGATCGCCAAGCACGGCGAGGGCCTCGCCCGTCAGACCGGGCTCGTCGACCAGCGCGGCCGGCCCGTCCGCGGCCTGCCGCCGTCGGTCGTCTCCGGCGGCATCAACGACGCCGAGGCGGCCTGGCGCGGCGCGTTCCTGGCCCACGGCTCGCTCACCGAGCCGGGCCGGTCGTCCTCCCTGGAGGTGACCTGCCCCGGGCCCGAGGCGGCGATGGCGCTCGTCGGCGCCGCGCGGCGCCTCGGTATCCCGGCGAAGGCCCGCGAGGTCCGCGGCGCCGACCGGGTCGTCATCCGCGACGGCGACGCGATCAGCGCCCTGCTGACCCGCATGGGAGCCCATGACGCCGTGCTCGCCTGGGAGGAGCGGCGGATGCGCCGCGAGGTCCGGGCGACGGCGAACCGGCTCGCCAACTTCGACGACGCGAACCTGCGTCGTTCGGCCCGGGCGGCCGTGGCCGCCAGCGCACGCGTGGAGCGGGCGCTGGAGATCCTGGCCAACGACGCACCCGAGCACCTCCTCGTCGCCGGCCGGCTGCGGCTGGAGTACGGCCAGGCGTCGCTGGAGGAGCTGGGTCAGCGTGCCGATCCGCCGATGACGAAGGACGCGGTCGCCGGGCGGATCCGCCGCCTGCTGGCCATGGCCGACAAGCGGGCCAAGGACCTCGGCATCCCGGACACAGAATCCGTCGTCACCGACGACATGCTGGCGCAGTAGAAGGACCCCTCTGCCTCCCACCGCTCCCACGCTCGCGGCGGGGCCCCTGCAGGGGGGCCGTTCCAGCACCTCGCCACGCTCGGCGCGGGCCCCTGAAGAGTGGCCGTTCCAGGACGTCACCCGGCTCGCCGTGAGGGCCGGCCTCCTCGCCCGTCCGGGCGACGCAGGCCGGTCCCCGCCCGGACCGATAGGGTTTCGACGAGCAAGGCCGCGCGCCGACGTGCGGCCTCCGACGCCACAGCTTCATCGTTCAATGGGAGGTCTTCAGTGACGATCCGGGTGGGCATCAACGGATTCGGCCGCATCGGCCGCAACTTCTGGCGGGCCGCTGCGGCCAGCGGCCAGGACATCGAGATCGTGGCGGTCAACGACCTGACCAGCCCGGAGGTCCTGGCCCACCTGCTGAAGTACGACAGCATCCTGGGCAAGCTCGCCGAGGACGTCGCGGCCGACGGCGAGGGCATCAAGATCGGCGGGAAGACCATGAAGGTCCTCTCCGAGCGCGACCCGGCCAACCTGCCCTGGGGGGACCTGGGCGTCGACGTCGTCATCGAGTCCACCGGCTTCTTCACCAAGGCCGACGACGCGCGCAAGCACGTCGACGCGGGTGGCGCCAAGAAGGTCATCATCTCCGCGCCGGCCACCGGCGACGACCTGACGATCGTCATGGGCGTCAACCACGAGCGGTACGACGGCTCGCAGACGATCATCAGCAACGCGTCCTGCACCACGAACTGCCTCGCGCCGCTGGCCAAGGTGCTCAACGACGCCTTCGGCATCGAGCGTGGCCTGATGACCACCATCCACGCCTACACCGCCGACCAGAACCTGCAGGACGGCCCGCACAAGGACCTCCGCCGGGCCCGCGCCGCCGCGCTGAACATCGTGCCCACCTCGACCGGCGCCGCGAAGGCCATCGGCCTGGTGCTGCCCGAGCTCCAGGGCAAGCTCGACGGCTACGCGCTGCGCGTCCCGGTGCCGACGGGCTCGGCCACCGACCTCACCGTCACGCTGTCCCGCGAGGTCACGGCCGAGGAGGTCGACGCCGCCTACCGCGAGGCCGCCGCGGGTCCGCTGGCCCCGTACCTCGTCTACACCGACGCCCCGATCGTCTCCTCCGACATCGTCACCGACCCGGCGTCGTGCATCTACGACGCGAAGCTGACCAAGGTGTTCGGCGACCAGGTGAAGGTCGTCGGCTGGTACGACAACGAGTGGGGATACTCCAACCGCCTCGTCGACTCCGTCGTGCTGGTGGGTTCCAAGCTCTGATGCGGAGCCTGGACGACCTCATCGCCGACGGCGTCTCCGGTCGGCGCGTCCTGCTGCGCGCCGACCTGAACGTCCCGCTGGACAAGAACACGGGGGCCATCACCGACGACGGCCGCATCCGGGCGAGCCTGCCCACGCTGCAGGCGTTGCGCGAGGCCGGTGCCAAGGTGATCGTGGCCGCCCACCTCGGTCGGCCCAAGGGGGCGCCGGACCCGCAGTTCTCCCTCGCGCCGGTCGCGGCACGTCTGGGCGAGCTGCTGGGGACGACGGTGCCGCTGGCCACCGACGTGGCCGGTGCGGACGCGAACGCCAAGGCGGCCGCGCTGGGCGACGGCGACGTCCTCCTGCTGGAGAACGTCCGCTTCGAGGCCGCCGAGACCTCGAAGGACGACGCCGAGCGCGGTGAGCTGGCCGACCGGCTGGCCGACCTGGCCGACGTCTACGTCGACGACGCCTTCGGTGCGGTGCACCGCAAGCACGCGTCGGTGTTCGACGTCGCCGAGCGGCTCCCGCACGTCGCAGGGCGGCTGGTCGCCCGCGAGCTGGAGGTGCTGACCCGGCTGACCGCCGAACCCGACCGGCCCTACCTGGTCGTGCTGGGCGGCTCCAAGGTCAGCGACAAGCTCGCGGTCATCGAGGCCCTGTTGCCCAAGGTCGACCGGCTCCTGGTCGGTGGCGGCATGTGCTTCACCTTCCTGGCAGCGCAGGGGCACGGCGTCGCGAACTCGCTGCTGGAGGCCGATCAGGTCGACACCTGCCGTCGGCTGCTGGCCGAGGCCGGGGAGCGCATCGTGCTTCCGCTCGACGTCGTCTGCGCCACGGCCTTCAGCGCCGAGGCAGAAACCAGCGTCGTCCCGGTGTCGGAGATCCCTGACGGGCTCATGGGCCTCGATGTCGGCCCGCGCACCGTCGAGGTGTTCGGCCAGGCGCTGGGCGCCGCGCGCACCGTCTTCTGGAACGGCCCGATGGGCGTGTTCGAGCTGGCCCCCTTCCAGGCGGGCACCCGCGGCGTCGCCGCGGCCGTCGCCGCCGTGGACGGACTGTCGGTGGTGGGGGGCGGCGACTCCGCCGCCGCCGTCCGGCAGCTCGGGCTCGACGAGCAGGCCTACGGCCACATCAGCACCGGCGGCGGCGCGTCGCTGGAGTACCTCGAGGGCCGGGAGCTGCCCGGGCTCGTGGTGCTCGCCGACGGATCGGGGCAGTGATGGCGCGCAAGGAACGCACCGAACCCAGGCGTGGCGCCTTCCAGGGGGAGGGCCGGCGCACGCTGATCGCCGGCAACTGGAAGATGCACATGACGCACCTGGAGGCCATCGGCCTGGTGCAGAAGCTGGCGTTCACGGTGCCCGAGCTGGTGCTCGACACCGTCGACGTCGTCGTCCTCCCGCCGTTCACCGCGCTGCGCAGCGTGCAGACCCTGGTGACCGGCGACAAGCTCGCCGTCGGCTTCGGCGCGCAGGACCTGTCGGCGCACGACTCCGGGGCGTACACCGGTGAGGTCAGCGGCGGGATGCTCGCCGCGCTGGCCTGCCAGTACGTCACCGTCGGTCACTCGGAGCGGCGGGCGATGCACGCCGAGGACGACGCCGTGGTGGCGGCCAAGGCGCGGGCCGCACTGCGGCACGGCGTCGTCCCCATCGTCTGCGTGGGGGAGGGGCTGGAGATCCGGCAGGCCGGCGAGCACGTCGCGTACTGCACGACCCAGCTCGACGCCTCCCTGGAGGGCCTCACGGCGGAGCAGGTGGCCTCGCTGGTCATCGCCTACGAGCCGGTGTGGGCGATCGGCACCGGAGAGGTGGCTACTCCGGAGGATGCGCAGGAGGTCTGCGGCGCACTCCGGGCGCGGCTCGCCGAGCGGTTCAGCCCGGAGACGGCCGCCTCCGTCCGTATCCTCTACGGCGGGTCGGTGAAGGCCGCGAGCACGGCCGGGATCCTGGCCGGGCCGGACATCGACGGTGCCCTCGTCGGCGGCGCGAGCCTGGACGCCGACGAGTTCGCGCAGATCTGTCGGATCGCCGCCGACGGCAGCTGAGCCCCGCTGCCGCCGCCGGCCGCATGTGGGTGGGAGCGGGCAGCAGGCAGTGGAGAGCACCCTGGAGCGGCTGCGGGACCGGCTCCCCACATGGATCCGCGACCGGCCGCGGCGGCGGGTTCTGGCCGCCGCGGCCGTCGTCCTGCTGGTGGTCGTCATCGCCGTCAGCTGCGGTGGCGGGACCGGGGGGCGCGCCGACGTCCCCGTGGTCGAGGGGACCCCCGACGCGGGAGTGACCGGCGTGCGCGCCCCCTCCGACCGGACCGGCGGGACGCTGCGGGTGGTGTCGGCGGAGATCGACAGCCTCGACCCCCAGCGGTCCTACCTCCCGGGTGTCTGGAACCTGATGCGGCTCTACACCCGCACCCTGGTCACCTACTCCTCCGAGCCAGGCCGCACCGACGAACTGGTGCCCGACCTCGCCACCGACCTCGGCACCCCGTCGGAGGACGGACTGAGCTGGACGTTCACCCTGCGGGACGGCGTCCGCTTCGAGAACGGCCGCCCGATCACCAGTCGCGACCTCAAGTACGGCATCGAGCGGTCCTTCGCCTCCGACGTGATCGTCGGCGGCCCCACGTATGTCGTGGACCTGCTCGACGACCCCGGCAACCCCTACGCCGGCCCCTATCAGGACGAGTCGCCCGACAAGCTGGACCTCGCCGCCGTCGAGATCCCCGACGACCGCACGATCACGTTCCGGCTGCGCGCACCCCAGCCGGACTTCCCGTACGTCATGGCACTGCCGTCCAGCAGTCCCGTGCCCATCGAGGCCGACACCGCCGCCGAGTACGGCCAGGACCCCGTCTCCTCGGGGCCGTACGCGATCGCCTCGGTCGACCCGGCGACGGGCATCCTGCTCGAGCGGAACCCGGAATGGGACCCCGCCACCGACGCCGTCCGCACCGCGCTACCCGACCGGGTCGTCGTCCGGACGGGGCTGACGGGCGTGGAGCGGGATCAGGCGCTGCTGGCCGGGTCCGCCGACGCGGACATCACGGGCACCGGCGTGCAGCCGGCGACCACCGCCCGGTTGGACGCGGACGAGGACCACCCGGTCCGCGACCGGGTGGACGACACGACCACCGGGGCCCTCCGGCTGCTCGCCCTGCCGACCGACGTCGCGCCGATGAACAACGCCGACTGCCGCGCCGCGGTCGCAGCGGCGGTCGACCGCGCGGCGGTGCAGGAGGAGCTGGGTGGGGCGGCCAACGCGGTCCGCCGGTCGCAGCTGTGGCCGCGTGGCCTCGGCGGCGGTCCCGAGGACTCCGACCCGGGTCCCGATCTCTCGGCCGCCCGGGCCTCGCTGGCGGCCTGCGGGCACCCCGACGGCTTCGGCACCGTCCTCGCGGTTGCCGACACGCCGACCAGTGTCGAGGTCGCCGGGCTGATCGCCGGGCAACTGGCCGAGGTGGGCATCGACGCAGAGGTCCGGCCGCTGAGCGCCACGAGCTTCTACGCGACCGATGTCGGGAACCCCGACAACGTGGCGGCGAACGGCTTCGGCATCGTGCTCGCCACCTGGACGGCGGACTTCCCGACGCCGGCCTCGTTCCTGACGCCGCTCGTCGACGGCGGCAGCCTCCGGCACGTCGGCAACACCAACTACGCCCGGCTCGACGACCCGGCCGTCAATGCACTGGTGGACGCCGCCCAGGCCGCCGATGATCCGGACGCGTGGCGCGAGGTCGCCACGGCGGTGTCGGAGACGTCGGTGTACGTGCCGCTGGCCGAGGTGCGGGTGCAGCTGGTCGCGGGCCAGCGGTTGCGCAACGGTGTGGTGATGCAGCCCTACAGCGGCTACGACCTCGCCACCGCGGGCGTGCGCTGAGCGTCGGTTAGGCTCGTAGACCAGAGCCCGGTGCCCTCCTGCCGGTCGCCTAGCCTGGAGAAGTCATGGTCGAGCTGGTCCTCAACGTGCTGCTGGTCCTCACCAGCACGCTCCTCGTGGTGCTGATCCTGCTGCACCGGGGCAAGGGCGGCGGTCTGTCCTCGATGTTCGGCGGCGCGGTGTCCTCCTCGCTGAGCGGGTCCTCGGTCGTGGAGAAGAACCTCAACCGGCTCACGGTGTTCTGTGCACTGATCTGGAGTGTCTGCATCGTCGGCCTGGGAATCCTGCTCAAGGTCGGCTGAGCGCCCGCTCGGGCTCCCGATCGATCCGGCGCAGAAACGTGACCGGAGATGGCGCCACCAGGCCCTAGACTTCGCCCGCGGCCGTGACGTGCCGCACGACCGGCGAGGACTGCAGGGGGCGCTCGTGGCTGGTGGCAATGCGATCCGGGGGACCCGGGTCGGCGCAGGTCCGATGGGTGAGGTCGAGCGCGGTGAGGCGGCTCCGCGGAACCGCATCCCGTTCTGGTGCGCCAACCGGCACGAGACCCGCGTCGCCTTCGCCTCGGAGGCGGACGTGCCCGAGCTCTGGGACTGCCCGCGCTGCGGTCTCCCGGCCGGGCAGGATCAGCAGAACCCGCCGCCGGCGCCACGCAGCGAGCCGTACAAGACCCACCTGGCCTACGTCCGCGAGCGGCGCAGCGACGCCGACGGGGACGCGCTCCTCGAGGAAGCCCTGACCCGGCTGCACCAGCGCCGCAGCGTCTGAGATCAGTCGGCGCGCGGGGCGGACACCGGTCCCCGGGATCGCCAGCTGCCGCTCTCGGCGTGCCAGAACTCGCTGCGCGGTTGTGCGCCCCGGGCTGACCGCCACGGCTCCGGCCAGGGATAGTGCGCCTCGGGAAGCTCCGGAACCAGGGGCGTCCCGGTGCCGGCCGCCTCGGGCAGGCAGGGTTCGGCGTCGCGCGGGCGCGGGATCGGCGGGGCGGTGCTCGCGGTGCGGGCCTCGGAGACGGTCATCGGACAACTCCTGGACGGCTGGTGCTGAGCGGCCGGAGGCGACCGCTCGCCTCAAGTGGAGTCCGTCGCGTGCCTCGCGGATACAGACTTAAGCCCCTGTCCGGGCGACACGGGCAGCCCGGCGGCGGCGGCGCGGTCGAGCAACCACCTGGTGGTCCGGACGCCGTGCACGCCCGCGGCGGGAAGCTGCTCCGCCGTCGCCCCCTCGGCCAGCGCCGCGGCGACGGCCGGCGCCTTCGCCTCCCCGGACACCAGCAGCCAGACCTCCTCCGCGGCGTTGATGGCGGCAAAGCCCAGGCTGACCCGGGTCGGCGGCGGCTTGGGGCAGTCCCGCACCGCGACGACGGGACGCTCGTCCCGCGCGGCCGGTGTCTCCGGGAAGATGGACGCGACGTGACCTTCCGGGCCCATCCCGAGCAGCAGGACGTCGAGGCGGGGCACGGCACGCCCCTCCGGTGCGGCGGCGGCCAGCTCGGCGGCGTACCAGGCGGCGGCGTCCTCGGGCTCGGCGAACTCCCCGTCCGACGCGGGCATCGCATGCACCCGCTCCGCCGGGACGCCGACGACGTCCAGCAGTACGCGGCGGGCCGCCTTCTCGTTGCGTTCGTCGTCGTCGGCCGGAACGAATCGCTCGTCGCCCCACCAGACGTGCACCGCCGTCCAGTCGACGGTCTCGCCGACCGGCTCGGCAGCCAGCTCGGCGACCCGTCGGAGGACCGCGGTACCGATGCCTCCGCCGGTGAGCACCACCGACGCCGTCCCGTGCACGGCCTGCGCCGCGGCGAGGCGCGCGACGAGCGCCTCGGCCCCGGCCCGTGCCAGGTGTTCGGCGTCGGGCTCGACGACGACGTCCGGCGGGGACGTGCTCACGAGTCGGGGCTCTTCGCTGCGGCGCGTTCCCTGGGGTGGTCGCCGTCGGCGTTCTCCTCGGCGGGGTCGACCCACACGTACTCCCGCACCGGCGACCGGTCGGCCAGGCCGGTCACACCGGTCGCGGCCTCCAGTGCGTCGCGGTAGGGCTCGTCGGTGTCCAGCCGGCGCAGCTCCTCGCTGAGCAGGTCACCCAGTGCCCGCTCGGGCAGGGCCACGGTGGCGTCGGGCCGGTGCGGCTGGGAGATCACGGCGCTGCCCTTGCGGTCGGCGTGCAGCTGCACCTCCTCGTCCTGGTCGAGCTCCAGGACGACCGAGTCGACGCCGCTGGAGCCCGGCCTGCGCCCGCCCTCCTCCACGGTGATGGGGCAACCGCACCGCGAGATCAGCCAGCCGGCCAGGAGCGCCGCAGTCGGATTTCCCGGATCGCCTGAGATGCGGCCGCTCCGCACCACGACCGGTTCCCCCCGCCGGCCGGACACCGAGTCGAGGGTCGAGGCCAGGATCGTCCGCCACGCCGTGCTCCGCGTCCACGCCAGGTCCGTGTCACCCGGGGCGTAGTCGGCGGCGCGGGTCTTCAGTGCAGCCAGGGGGTCGTCGGAGATGGAGCTGTCGGTGATCCGCCGGTCGGCGAAGACGGCGAGCGCGTCGGTCGACAACTGATCCGGCGGCGGAGCGTGCCACCAGGCCACCACGGGGGCGTCGGCGGCGAGCAGCGGCAGCACCACCGACTCCGCGTGCAACCCGAGCCGGCCGTACATCCGCATGACCACGGCCTCACCGGGGCCGAGCCGGCCCCCGATCGCCACCTCGGCGTCCAGCCGCGGCGTCGGCGCGTCGATCTGCCGTCGCACCACGACGAGGACGCGGCACGGGTGCGCCTCGGCGGCGTGCGTCGCGGCCTCCTCGGCCTCGGTGACCCGGCTCTCGTCCGCGACGACGACCAGGGTGAGCGCCACGCCGGAGAGCACGGCGCCGCCGGTGCGCCGCTGCGCCGCAAGTTCCTTCACCACGGCCGAGCCGGTCGTGTCCCAGAGCGTGGTCATGGGGTCTCCTCGGTGGGGGACGGGGGAGCGGATCGGCGGGTGGGTGGGGGAACTCGCCCCCTCACGGTCGGCGCCACCGGCGACCCTCGGCGGCCAGCATCTCGTCGGCCGCGCGCGGGCCCCATTCGCCGGCCCGGTAGGAGTGCGGTGTCGTGCCGGCCCAGAACTCCTCCAGCGGATCGATGACCGTCCACGAGGCCTCCACCTCGGCGTTCCGCGGGAAGAGCGTGGCATCGCCCAGGAGCACGTCGAGCAGCAGCCGCTCGTAGGCCTCGGGGCTGGTCTCGGTGAACTGCTCGCCGTAGAGGAAGTCCATCGACACGTCGCGGACCTCCATGACGCTGCCAGGAACCTTCGAGCCGAACTTGAGGGTTACCCCCTCGTCCGGCTGGACGCGGATCACCAGCTGGTTGTTGCCCAGCTCCTCGGTGTCGGTGTCGGCAAAGGGCAGGTGCGGGGCCCGCTTGAAGACGAGGGCGATCTCGGTGACCCGGCGGGGGAGTCGCTTGCCGGTGCGCACGTAGAAGGGCACCCCGGCCCAGCGACGGGTCTCCACCCCGAGCCGGACGGCGGCGAAGGTCTCGGTCGTGGACTCGGGGTCCACCCCCTCCTCCTGGCGGTATCCGCTGACGCGCTCCCCGGCGAGCCAGCCCTGCTCGTACTGGCCGCGGACGGCGAACGTCTCCATGTCCTCGGGGATCGAGATGGCGCGCAGGACCTTGAGCTTCTCCGTCCCGATCTCCTCGGGGGAGAACTCGACCGGCTCCTCCATGGCGGTCAGCGCGAGCAGCTGCAGGAGGTGGTTCTGCAGCACGTCACGGGCGGCGCCGGTGTTCTCGTAGAACTGGGCGCGGCCGCCGATGCCGACGTCCTCGGCCATGGTGATCTGCACCGAGTCGACGTGGTGGCCGTTCCAGATCGGCTCGAAGAGACTGTTGGCGAAGCGCAGGGCCAGCAGGTTTTGGACGGTCTCCTTGCCCAGGTAGTGGTCGATCCGGAAGACGTCGTCGGCGCTGAACACGGAGTCGACCAGCTCGTTGAGCTGGCGGCTGGAGAGCAGGTCGTCGCCGAAGGGCTTCTCGACCACCACCCGGCGCCAGCGCTCCGGGGTGCTCTCGGCCATACCGGTCCGCTGCATCTGCTTGAGCACGGTCGGGAACATCGCCGGGGGGATGGAGAGGTAGAACGCGGCGTTGCCACCGATCCCGTGTGACCCCTCGAGCCGGCCGAGAGTGGCGGCGAGCTGGTCGAAGGCGGCGTCGTCGTCGAACGAACCCGGCACGAAGGTGATGTCGGCGGCCAGCTGCTCCCACACCTCCTCGCGCCACGGCGTGCGAGCGTGCTTCCGGGCGGCCTCCCGGGACAGCTCCGCGAAGTCCTGGTCCGCCCAGTCGCGGCGGGCGAAACCGAGGAGCGCGAAGTTGGTGGGCAGCAGTCCCCGGTTGGCCAGGTCGTAGACGGCCGGCAGCAGCTTCTTGCGGGCCAGGTCGCCGGTGATGCCGAAGACGACGAGCGCGCAGGGCTGGGGCACTCGGGGCAGCCGCCGGTCCCGCGGGTCACGCAGCGGGTTGGGGATCATGATCGGTCCTCGAGATCGGAGGGACACCCGTCGTCCGGCCCGGCGGGGGACCGGACGACGGGGCGGATCAGCACGCGGGTCGTGCGGCTGTAACCACGGCCGTCAGCTGAGCGTCGCCAGGAGCTGATCGAGCCCGGCGGCGCGGTCGGTCAGGTGCAGGTGGAGCAGCGGCCGTTGCCGATCGGCGAGGGCCTTGCGGTCACCACCGGCCTGCGCCGCCTGGAGGGTCCCGAAGCTGTACGGCTGGTCGGGGACCTGCAGGTCCTCGGCCACCACGCCGGTGAGCTGGAGGAACGCCCCGACCTGCGGACCGCCCTTGTGGTACTGGCCGGTCGAGTGCAGGAAGCGCGGACCCCATCCGAACGTGACCGCGTGGTCGCTCCGGCGGGCCAGGGCCGCGCGCAGCCCCTCGGCGCTCGCGTCCTTCTGCCGGTCGAGGTAGGCCATGACCGCGAGGTATCCACGCGGGGGGATCGACGCCAGGAGCGCGTCGATCGCCAGGGACACTCCGTCGTGCGAGGACAGGTCGACGCCGTCGAGGACTCCGCCGCTGCCGTAGACCTCGATGGCGCCGATCGTCGCCGCGGGCCGCTCCTCGGGGAGGCCCTCGCCGAGGATGCGCTGGGTGTTCTCCTTGCTCTCGGTCACGTTGGGCTGGTCGAAGGGATTGATCCCGAGCACCCGGCCGGCCACGGCCGTCGCGTACTCCCAGCCCAGGAACTGGGCACCGAGGGGTCCGGAGACGCCGACCGACGGCTCCAGCGCGGGAGCGCCGGAGCCGACGACCCCCAGCAGGACGTCCGGGCCGGATGCGCCGGGGGCGTCGACGGACTCGAGGACGACGGGCAGGATGCCGCGCCCCTCCTTGCCGGTGGACTCCGCGATCAGCTGCTCGGCCCAGTCGCCGAAGCCCTGCAGCTGCGGCCCCGAACCCTGCGATCCACCAACGGCCAGGGCCAGCTTGTCGCGACCGGCGCGAAAGGCCGCGCCGAGGACCGTCCCCAGCTGCAGCGCCGGGTTGTCCGGCTCGGCCAGCTGGACGGCGAGATCCTCGGCCTCGGCCAGCAGTGCTCCGACGTCGGCACCGGCGAGCGCCGACGGAACCAGGCCGAACGCCGACAGGGCGCTGTATCGCCCGCCGACGTTCGGGTCGGCCAGGAACACCGCGCGGGCGCCCATCGCCGCGGTCGTCTCGGACAGCGGCGAGCCGGGGTCGGTGACGACGACGAAACGCCGGCCGATCTCCTTCTCGTCCAGCCCGGCGTCGGCGAACGCCTGGATGAAGGCGCGCCGCTGGCTGTCGGTCTCCACCGTGCCGCCGGACTTCGAGCTCACCACCACGACCGTGCGGTCGAGGTCGTCCATCGCCGCGAGCACCTGACCGGGATCGGTGGTGTCCAGCACGACCAGCGGCACCCCCGCCGTCCGGCAGATGACCTCCGGCGCCAGGGAGGAGCCACCCATGCCGCACAGGACGATCCGGTCCAGCCCCTCGCCGACAAGTTCCGCGCGCAGGTCCGCCAGCCGGGAGACCAGCTCCCGGGACGTGGCCGGCAGGTCCAACCAGCCCAGCCGGATCGCCGACTCGCTCTCCGCCTCGGGACCCCACAGGGTGGCGTCCTTGGCGACCAGTCGCGCAGGGACGTCGTCCTCGGTGAGCGGGCCCCGGACCGTGTCGGGGACGTCCAGCCCGTGGACGCTGACCGACAGGCTCATGCCTTGTCCTCGAGCTGGGTGCGCACCGACTCGGTCAGCTCGTCCCAGGAGTCGACGAACTTCTGCACGCCCTCCTCCTCGAGCACCCGGAAGACGTCGTCGAGGTCGACGCCGGCGTCGGCGACCGACCGCATCACGGCGGCGGCCTCGTCGTAGGACTTCTGCACCGGCGCGCCGGGCGCGCCGTGGTCGGCGTAGGCCATCAGGGTCTTCTCCGGCATCGTGTTCACGGTGCCGGGCGCGATGAGTTCGGAGATGTACATCGTGTCCGAGTACTCCGGGTTCTTGACGCCCGTCGAGGCCCACAGCGGCCGCTGCGGGCGGGCGCCCTGCGCCTCGAGGCTCCGCCAGCGCTCGGAGGAGAAGACCTCCTCGTAGGCCTGGTAGGCCAGCTGCGCGTTGGCGATGCCCGCCTTGCCCTTGAGTGACGGGTCGGCGCCCGCCTTGTCGAGCCGCTTGTCGATCTCGGTGTCCACCCGGGACACGAAGAACGACGCCACCGAGGCGATTCCGGCGAGCGAGCCGCCCTCGGCCACGCGCTTCTCCAGGCCGGAGAGGTAGGCGTCCATGACCGCGCGGTAGCGCTCCGGGCTGAAGATCAAGGTGACGTTGACACTGATCCCGTTGGCGATGGTTTCGGTGATCGCCGGCAGGCCCGCCTCTGTCGCCGGAATCTTGATGAAGAGGTTCGGCCGGTCGACCAGCCACCACAGGTGACCGGCCTCGGCAGCCGTCGCGTCGGTGTCGTGGGCCAGGCCGGGCGCAACCTCGAGCGAGACCCGGCCGTCGCCGGGCGACATCTCCGCCACCGGGGCCAGCAGGTCGCAGGCGTCCCGGACGTCGGACGCCGTGATGGTCCGCAGCGCCTCCTCGACGCTCACCTTGCGGACGGCGAGGGCGTGCAGCTGGTCGTCGTAGGACTCCGACCCGCTGATCGCCGCCGCGAAGATGGTCGGGTTGGTGGTGACCCCCACGACGGAGTGCTCGTCGACGAGGGACTGCAGGTTGCCGCTGCGGATGCGGTCACGGGAGAGATCGTCGAGCCAGACGGCGACCCCTGCCTCGGAGAGCTCGGCCAGCTTCTCGTTCTGTGCCATGTCTCGTGCCCTTCTCGATCGGGTGGGGGAGCGGCCCCGCTGCAGGGGCCCAAGGCCCCGTCTCGGGGCCCGCACTGAGCTTGCGGAGGGTTGGGGGGACGGAGTCCTTTCACGGCGGGGGCAGTGGGGTCCCTCAGCGGTCGCCGGTGGGATGCGGGAGACCGCCCGTGGCCGCCACGGGGCCGGTCGGGACGGCATCGCCGGATCGGGCGGCCTCCAGGCTCTCCCGGGCGGCGGCCACGACGGCTTCGTCGGTAAGGCCGAACCGCTCGTACAGCACGCTGTAGGCGGCGCTGGCGCCGTAGTGGGTGAGGCCGACGATGCGGCCCGCGTCGCCGACGAACTCGCGCCAGCCCATCGGAACGCCGGCCTCGACGCTCACGCGGGCCCGGACGGACGGTGGGAGCACCTCGTCCTTGTAGGCCTGGTCCTGGTCGGCGAACCATTCGACGCAGGGGACGGAGACGACCCGGGTGGGCACGCCCTCGGCCTCCAGCCGCTCGCGGGCGGCCACCGCGATCTGCACCTCCGACCCGGTGCCGAGCAGGATCACCTCAGGGCTGCCGGTCGAGGCCTCGGCGAGGACGTAGGCGCCGCGCGCCACCCCCTCCGCGGAGTTGAACGCGGTGCGGTCGAAGACCGGCAGGTTCTGCCGGGACAGCGCCAGGCCGGCCGGCCGGTCGTTGTGCTCGAGGATCGTCCGCCAGGCCACCACCGTCTCGTTGGCGTCGGCGGGCCGGACGAAGTCCAGGCCCGGGATGGCCCGCAACGCCGCGAAGTGCTCGATCGGCTGGTGCGTGGGCCCGTCCTCCCCGAGACCGATCGAGTCGTGCGTCCACACGTAGATGACCGGCAGCTGCATGAGCGCGGCCAGCCGCACCGCGCCGCGCATGTAGTCGGAGAACGTGAGGAAGGTGCCGCCGTAGACGCGCGTGCCGCCGTGCAGGGCGATCCCGTTCATGATCGCGCCCATCGCGTGCTCCCGGACGCCGAAGTGCAGCGTGCGGCCGTACGGACCGCCCGACCACATCTTCGTCTGCCGGTTGGCGGGGAGGAAGGACGGTTCCCCCTTGACCGCGGTGTTGTTGCTCTCCGCGAGGTCGGCCGAGCCGCCCCACAGTTCCGGGAGGGTCGGGTAGATCGCCGCGAGCACCTCGCCGGAGGCCTTGCGGGTGGCCACGCCCTTCGGGTCGGCGTCCCAGGAGGGGAGCTCGTCCACCCACCCGTCGGGCAGCGTGCGGGTGGTCATGCGCTCCAGCAGCGCGGCGCTGTCCGGGTGCTGCTGCGCCCAGGCGTCGAAGCGCTGCTGCCAGGCGGCGTGGGCCTCCTGGCCGCGGTCGACGACCTTCCGGGCGTGCTCGATGACCTCGGGGGCGACCTCGAAGGTCTGGTCCGGGTCGAAGCCGAGGATCTCCTTGGTGGCCTTGACCTCGTCCTCGCCGAGCGCCGAGCCGTGCGCCGCGCCGGTGTTCTGCTTGTTCGGGGCGGGCCAGGCGATGACGGTCCTGAGCACGATGATCGAGGGGCGCCCGGTCTCGGCCTTGGCCGCGGCGAAGGCGGCGTCGATCGCGGCGAGGTCCTCGCCGTCGTCGACCCGCTGGACGTGCCAGCCGTAGGCCTCGTAGCGCTTGCCGACGTCCTCGGTGAAGGCGACGTTCGTGTCGTCCTCGATCGAGATCCGGTTGTCGTCGTAGACGAGGACCAGGTTGCCGAGCTGCTGGGTCCCGGCCAGCGACGAGGCCTCGCCACTGACGCCCTCCTCGAGGTCGCCGTCGGAGGCGAAGACCCAGATGGTGTGGTCGAAGAGGCTCTCGCCCTCGGGGGTGTCGGGGTCGAACAGACCGCGCTCCCGGCGCGCGGCCATCGCCATGCCGACGGCGTTGCCGACGCCCTGGCCGAGCGGACCGGTCGTCGTCTCGACGCCCGGGGTGTGGTTGACCTCGGGGTGGCCGGGGGTCTTCGAGCCCCAGGTGCGCAGCGACTCGAGGTCGGTGAGCTCGAGCCCGTAGCCGGACAGGTACAGCTGGATGTAGAGGGTGAGGCTCGAGTGGCCCATCGACAGCACGAACCGGTCACGGGCCACCCAGTTCGGGTCGCTCGGGTCGTGGCGCAGCCACTTCTGGAAGAGCAGGTAGGCGGTGGGCGCCATGCTCATCGCGGTCCCGGGGTGGCCGTTGCCGACCTTCTGGACGGCGTCCATCGCCAGGACGCGTGCGGTGTCGATCGCCCGGCGGTCCAGGTCGCCGAAATCGGCCGGCAGGGTCGGCTGCGGCTGGACCGGGCTGCCGGTCGGGGCGTCGGTCGCCGCCTCGGCCGGAGCCTCGGACGGGGTGCTCTGGGTCATGTGCTGGGTGCTCCCTCGAATACGGCCCTGCGTCGTGTGGCTGAGCGTTCCGCCCGGACCGGCTCTTGACCGGGGGCGCACCGTCGTCGTCGACGTCGGCCCTACCCGCTGCACACGCGGCATCAACGTGATCGACCCTAGTCGTCCGTGCCGATGCCTCACCGCTGCCTGCCCGTGCGCGGGCTACAGTTGCGGCCGTTCCCATCCCCGGTTCGAAGGGACCCCGTGGTGCCCTGCTGCCCGCGCGTCCGCGCGCACGAGGGCACCCGGTGACGGCTCTGTCCGAGCGCCAGGCCGACCCCGCTCGCCGCCTGCCCGCCGTCCTGCGTGCGCGGATCACCGCCTATGTGGCGCTGACCAAGCCGCGCATCATCGAGCTGCTGCTGGTGACCACGGTGCCGGCGATGATGCTGGCCGCCCGCGGCTGGCCGTCCTGGACGCTGCTGCTCTCCACGCTCGTCGGCGGCACCCTCGCCGCGGGCGCGGCCAACGTCTTCAACTGCTACTTCGACCGCGACATCGACCGGCTGATGCACCGCACGCAGAAGCGGCCGCTGCCGACGGGGGAGATCACCCCGCGCGCGGCGCTGATCTTCGGTGCGGTGCTCACGGTCAGCTCGATCCTGCTGCTCGCGCTCACCACGACGCTGCTGGCCGCGGCCCTCGCCGCCGGCGCGATCTTCTACTACGCCGTCCTCTACACGATGGTGTTCAAGCGGCACACCAGGCGCAGCACCGAGTTCGGCGGCGTGCCCGGGGCGGCGCCGGTGCTGATCGGGTGGGCCGCTGTCACGGGATCGCTGGACTGGCCCGCCGTCGTCGTGTTCGGGGTGGTCTTCTGCTGGCAGATGCCGCACTTCTGGGCGCTGGCCATGCGGTTCAAGGACGACTACGCGCGGGCCGACGTCCCGATGCTCCCGGTGGTGACCACCGCGGTGTCGGTCGGTCGGCAGACCGTCGCCTGGGCCTGGGTGACCCTCGCCGTCTCGCTGCTGCTGTGGCCGGTCGCGGCCGACTACGGCATCGGGCTGGGCTACACGATCGCCGCGGCGCTGCTGGGCGGCTGGTTCGTCCTCGAGTCGCACCGGCTGCTGCGTCGCATCGTGCGGGGCGGGGAGACCAAGCCGATGCAGCTGTTCCACGTCTCGATCTCGTACCTGGCGCTGCTGATGGTCGCGATCGTCGTCGACGCCATCGTCTGAAGCCGTGCGGCGTGACCTCGCCAACGCGCGGATGGGCCAGTTCGTGGGGGCGGACGGGCGCACCTACTCGCTGCGCGCCTCACGCATCGAGGGCCCGGAGATCGAGGACCTGATCGAGGCCGGGTGGCCGGTGGTCACCTACGTCGCCGGCGGGCGGCTCCTCTGGCACGACGAGGACGACGCGTGGCCTGCCTGGGCGGACGCACGAACCGCCCCGGAGACGGTCACGAGCGGGCGGTGGGAGTCAGCCGACGGTGCGCTCGCCGTCGTCCCCGTCTGGCCCGAGTGACCGCCGTCGCGCCGGCGGTGTGCGCGGATCGGCAGGTCGAGGCCCAGCACTGCCGATCAGCGCACGCTGACGGCCCGCCCTCAACGCGTGGCGGCGGCGGGCTCCGCGGCGGAGGGGAGCGGCAGCTCGGACGCCGGGCCGCGGACCGACCAGACCAGCCGCGCGGTGTAGGCGGTGATCAGCACCGCGCCGAGCATGTGGGCCAGGACCAGCGCGATCGGCAGGTTCGTGAAGTACTGCACGTACCCGACCACGCCCTGGGCGAGCTGGACGATCAGCAGGTCCCGGGCCGCCCGGCGGACCCGGCCGGGGGACTCGGTGGCGTAGAGCGCGAGGAGCAGGGCCACCGTCAGGCCCAGCAGCAGGAAGACCACGTCGGCGTGCACCTGGCTGACCAGCTCCGGGTCCAGCCCCGTGCGCCCGGCCTGCGGGTCACCGCTGTGCGGCCCGCTCCCGGTCACGACGGTCCCGAGCGCCAGGACGACGGCGGTGACGACGGCGATGCCGCGCACGAGCAGGACCAGCGGACGACGGAGCAGCGGCTGACCGACCCCCGGTTCGCGGGAGCGCAGCCACAGCACGGTGGCGACGGCGACCAGGACCATGGACAGCAGGAAGTGTGCCGCCACCGTCCACGGGTTGAGGCCGGTGAGCACCGTGACACCGCCGAGCAGGGCCTGGGCCGGGATGCCGAGGAAGCCCAGCACCGCCAGCCCCCGCAGGTCGCGCCGCACCGACCGGAAGACCACCACGACGGTGGCGATGGCGACGGCGGTGAGCACGAAGGTCAGCAAGCGGTTGCCGAACTCGATGACACCGTGGACGGCGAGCTCCGGCGTCGCCACGAAGCTCTCCTCGGTGCAGCGCGGCCACGTGGGGCAACCCAGTCCGGACCCGGTCAGCCGGACGAGGCCGCCGGTCACGACGATCAGACCGTTGGCGACCGCGTTCGCCAGGGCGACGCGCGAGACGGTCGCGGGGGAGAAGGCGGTGGGCAGGACCGGCACGCCCCGATGCTAGAAGGACCCCCTGCCCCCCACCGCTCGCAGGCTCGCGGCGGGCCCCTGCAGGGCCCCGTTCCCGGGCGTGAGCCTGCTCACGAACGGACCCCCACCCGCCCTTCTTAGGTGGACCTTGCTTGCGGGGCAGTTGAAATAGGACACACTCGTGTTGTGGAAAGCGCTCGCACCGTCGACGGGGCACACCCGCGCACGTCGGTGACCGCCGACGACGGGCGTACCCGCGACCGCGTCAGTGCCCTGCTGCTGGAGCACGGCCCGCAGACCGCCACCGAGCTCGCCACCCGGCTGGGCATCTCGCCGGCCGCCGTCCGCCGGCACCTGGACTCCCTCGTCGCCGCGGGCCGGCTCGAGGAGCGCGTGGGAGGGCCGGGGAGCAGCACGGCCCACCGGGGCCGGGGACGGCCCGCCCGCCGGTTCCACCTCACCGATGCCGGCCGGGCCTCCTTCCCGCACGCCTACGACGACCTGGCACTGACCGCGCTGCGGTTCGTCGCCGCGTCGGGCGGCGCCGACGCCGTCCGGGCCGTGGCCGAGCAGCAGCTCGCCGGCCTCGAGGCCCGTGCATCGAGTGCGGTGGAGCAGGCGGTCGACGCGCGGCCCGGGGAGCCGGTCGACCGTGCCCAGGCCCTTGCCGCCGCGCTCACGGCCGAGGGCTACGCTGCCACGGCCTCGGCGATCTCCAGCGGGGGGCAGCTCTGCCAGCACCACTGCCCGGTGGCGCACGTGGCCGCGGAGTTCCCCCAGCTGTGCGAGGCCGAGACCGCGGTGATCGGCCGGCTCGTGGGAACCCACGTCCAGCGGCTGGCCACCATCGCCCACGGCGACGGGATCTGCACCACCCACATCCCGGGGCCGTTCGCGGCGGACACCCTCCGCAGCAGCCGGGACCACATCCGGACGGGGAACAGATCGGCCCCCGCACGACCTGTACCAGGTGAGCGAGCAGCGCCGCACCGCGCGCGCACCGCACCGTCCACCAGGACCGCACCGACCAGCACCGCCCTCGTGAACGACCGGGAGAGGACGCCCGTATGACCAGCACCCAGCAGCCGGTGACCAGCACGCCGCTGACGCAGGACGAGCAGATCGAGCAGCTCGGCCGCTACGAGTACGGCTGGGCTGACGCCGACGTCGCCGGTGCCTCGGCCCGCCGCGGGCTCGACGAGGACGTCGTCCGCGACATCTCCCGCCGCAAGAGCGAGCCGGAGTGGATGCTCGAGCGCCGCCTCAAGGCCCTCAAGCTCTTCAACCGCAAGCCCATGCCCGACTGGGGCTCGGACCTGTCCGGCATCGACTTCCAGAACATCAAGTACTTCGTGCGCTCCACCGAGGCGCAGGCCGCCTCGTGGGAGGACCTGCCCGACGACATCAAGAACACCTACGACCGGCTGGGCATCCCGGAGGCCGAGAAGCAGCGGCTCGTCGCCGGCGTGGCCGCGCAGTACGAGTCCGAGGTCGTCTACCACCAGATCCAGAAGGAGCTGGAGGACCAGGGCGTCATCTTCCTGGACACCGACACGGCCCTGAAGGAGCACCCGGAGATCTTCCAGGAGTACTTAGGCTCGGTGATCCCGTCCGGTGACAACAAGTTCGCCGCGCTGAACACCGCCGTGTGGTCCGGGGGGTCGTTCATCTACGTCCCCAAGGGGGTGCACGTCGACATCCCGCTGCAGGCCTACTTCCGGATCAACACCGAGAACATGGGCCAGTTCGAGCGGACGCTGATCATCGTCGACGAGGGCGCCTACGTGCACTACGTCGAGGGCTGCACCGCGCCGATCTACAAGAGCGACTCGCTGCACTCCGCGGTCGTCGAGATCATCGTCAAGAAGAACGCGCGCTGCCGGTACACGACCATCCAGAACTGGTCGAACAACGTCTACAACCTGGTCACCAAGCGGGCCGTGGCCCACGAGGGCGCGACCATGGAGTGGGTCGACGGCAACCTCGGCTCCAAGGTGACGATGAAGTACCCGGCGGTCTGGATGACCGGTGAGCACGCCAAGGGCGAGGTGCTGTCCATCGCCTTCGCGGGCGAGGGTCAGCACCAGGACGCCGGTGCCAAGATGGTGCACGCCGCCCCGCACACCTCCTCGACCATCGTGTCCAAGTCGGTGGCCCGTGGCGGTGGCCGTACCTCCTACCGCGGTCTGGTCCAGATCGACGAGGGCGCCTACGGCTCCAGGTCGACGGTGAAGTGCGACGCCCTGCTCGTCGACACGATCAGCCGCTCGGACACCTACCCCTACGTCGACGTCCGCGAGGACGACGTGGCCATGGGCCACGAGGCAACGGTCTCCCGGGTCAGCGACGACCAGCTCTTCTACCTGATGAGCCGCGGCCTGTCCGAGGACGAGGCCATGGCGATGGTGGTGCGCGGGTTCGTCGAGCCGATCGCGCGCGAGCTGCCCATGGAGTACGCCCTCGAGCTGAACCGGCTCATCGAACTGCAGATGGAAGGTGCCGTCGGCTGATGTCGGCAAGTCCCGAGAACACCAGCACGACCGAACTCACCACCGACACTGCGGCCCTCGCCTCGGAGCTCTTCGCTCCGGGCGTGGGCGCGCAGGCCGGGCCCCCGACCACCCCGGCCGAGGGCACCGGCGTCGCTCCGGGCGCGCACTCGCACGGTGGTCCCGCCCCGACCGGCTCGCCGGCCGAGCGGTTCACCTCGACCGACCCGGACGCCTTCGGCGTGCCCACGGGTCGTGAGGAGACGTGGCGCTTCACCCCGATGAAGCGGATGCGCACCCTGCTCGACGGCGCCCCGTCGGACGCCCACCTCACGTGGACGACCGACCTGCCCGAGGGCGTCGAGCTGACCAGCGTCGAGGCCGGCGACCCGTTGCTCAAGGCCCTGCCCGAGCCGGCCGACCGGCTGGCCGCGCTGGCCCGCCAGCGCAGCGGCGGCGCGGCCGTCGTCCGCGTGAAGTCCGAGGCCCAGCTCGACCGTCCGGTGACCCTCGGGCTCGCCGGCACGGGTTCGGACGACATCGTCTGGGGCCAGCTGGTCATCGAGGTCGGCGCCTTCGCGAGGGCGACCATCGTCCTGGACCACACCGGCCTGGCTCGTTACGCCGGCGGCGTCGCGATCATCGTGGGCGACAGCGCCCAGGTCACCCTCGTCTCGGTGCAGGACTGGGCGCCAGGAACGGTCCACGGCGGCCAGTACGACGCCGTCGTCGGCCGCGACGCGACCTTCAAGCAGGTCGTGGTGACCCTCGGCGGCGACCTCGTCCGCCTGGTCAGCAACGTGCAGTACGCCGGCCCCGGCGGCACCGCGGAACTCTTCGGCGTCTACTTCGCCGACGAGACCCAGCACCAGGAGCACCGGCTCTGGGTCGACCACGCCGTCCCGAACTGCCGCAGCAACGTCCTCTACAAGGGCGCGCTGCAGGGCGAGGAGGCGCGCACCGTCTGGATCGGCGATGTCCGCATCCGGCCCGCCGCCACCGGCACCGAGACCTACGAGCTCAACCGCAACCTGGTGCTCACCGACGGCGCCCGCGCCGACTCGGTCCCCAACCTGGAGATCGAGACCGGTGAGATCGTCGGCGCCGGCCACGCCAGCGCCACCGGCCGGTTCGACGACGAGCAGCTGTTCTACCTCTGCTCGCGCGGCATCGACGCCGAGACCGCCCGCCGCCTCGTGGTGCGCGGCTTCTTCGCCGACGTCGTCCAGCTCATCGGCATCGACGGCCTGCAGGACCGGCTGATGGCCGCCATCGAGGCCCGCCTCGGCGCCCTCCCCGGCCTGGAGGAGCAGTCGGTGGAGCAGCCGGCATGAGTTTCGAGCGGGTCTGCGCGCTGAAGGACATCCCCGAGCCGGGCTCGCTGCGGGTGGAGCTGGACGACGTCGACATCGCCGTCGTCCGGTTCGAGGGCGAGGTCTACGCGATCGAGGACCTCTGTTCCCACGCCGAGGTGCCGCTGTCCGAGGGAGACGTCGAGGAGTTCCACGGCGCCCCGACCATCGAGTGCTGGCTGCACGGGTCGTGCTTCGACCTGCGCACCGGCGAGCCCACCAACCTGCCGGCCACCGAGCCGGTGTCCGTCTACCCGGCCCGCGTGGAAGGGGAGGACGTGTACGTCGATGTCGCCATCGACGACAGCCTTCCCGCCATGCGCGCCGCACACTGAGCCAGCAACTGAGGAGCGAACAAGAGTGTCCGTCCTGGAGATCCGCGATCTGCACGTCACGGTCGGCGAGGGTGATGACGCCAAGGAGATCCTCCGCGGCGTCGACCTGACCGTCCGGTCGGGCGAGACGCACGCGATCATGGGCCCCAACGGCTCGGGCAAGTCGACCCTGGCCTACTCGATCGCCGGGCACCCCAAGTACACGATCACCGGTGGCACGGTGACCCTCGACGGCGAGGACGTCCTCGCGATGACCGTCGACGAGCGCGCCCGGGCCGGCCTGTTCCTGGCCATGCAGTACCCGGTCGAGGTCCCCGGCGTCTCGGTGTCGAACTTCCTCCGCACCGCCGCGACCGCGATCAAGGGCGAGGCCCCCAAGCTGCGCACCTGGGTCAAGGACGTCAAGACCGAGATGGCCGGCCTGGAGATGGACCCGGCGTTCGCCGAGCGCAACGTCAACGAGGGCTTCTCCGGTGGTGAGAAGAAGCGCCACGAGATCCTGCAGATGCGCCTGCTCAAGCCCCGCATCGCGATCCTCGACGAGACCGACTCCGGCCTCGACGTCGACGCGCTGCGGATCGTCTCCGAGGGCGTCAACAAGACCCGTGAGGAGGGTGACGTCGGCGTCCTGCTGATCACCCACTACACGCGGATCCTGCGCTACATCCAGCCCGACTTCGTGCACGTGTTCGTCAACGGGCGGATCGCCGAGGAGGGCGGCGCCGAGCTGGCGGAGAAGCTGGAGAACGACGGCTACGCCGCGTACGTCAAGGGTTCGACGGAGGTCGCTTCCGCATGACCGTCACCGTCTCGCGTCCTGTAGGGGCGCAGCAGGCGCCCCTGCCTCTGGACGTCGAGGCGATCCGGGCGGACTTCCCGATCCTGTCCCGCACCGTGCGGGACGGGAAGCGGCTGGTCTACCTCGACTCCGGGGCCACCTCGCAGAAGCCGCGCAGCGTCCTGGACGCCGAGCGCTGGTTCTACGAGAACGTCAACGCCGCGCCGCACCGGGGAGCCCACCAGCTCGCCGAGGAGGCCACGGCCGCCTACGAGGCCGCCCGCGCTGCCATCGGCGCGTTCATCGGGGCGCCCGAGCAGGAGATCGTCTTCACCCGCAACACCACCGAGGCGATCAACCTGGTGGCCTACGCGCTCTCGAACGCTGCCACCGCGAAGGAGCCGGAGTTCCGGACCTACGCGGTGGGCCAGGGCGACGAGATCGTGGTCACCGAGATGGAGCACCACGCGAACCTGGTGCCGTGGCAGCAGCTCTGCGAGCGCACCGGGGCGACCCTGCGCTGGCTGGGCCTGACCGACGACGGCCGGCTGGACCTCTCCGACCTGACCACGGTGATCAACGAGCGGACGAAGCTGGTCGCGGTCACCCAGCAGTCGAACATCCTCGGCACGATCAACCCGTTGGGCGAGATCACCGCCCGGGCGCACGAGGTCGGGGCCCTGGTACTGGTCGACGGCGCGCAGTCGGTGCCGCACCAGCCGGTCGACGTGACGCAGCTCGGCGCGGACTTCCTGGTGTTCTCGGGGCACAAGATGCTCGGTCCGACGGGTGTCGGGGTGCTGTGGGGGCGCTACGACGTCCTCGACAAGCTGCCGCCGTTCCTGACCGGTGGCTCGATGATCGAGGTCGTCCGGATGGAGCGCAGCACCTTCGCCGCCCCGCCGCAGCGCTTCGAGGCCGGCGTCCCGATGACCGCGCAGGTGATCGGGCTGGCCGCCGCCGTCGAGTACCTCGAGGCGCTCGGCATGGAGAACGTCGAGGCGCACGAGAAGGCGATCACCGGCTACGCGCTGGAGAAGCTGGCCGAGATCCCCGGCGTGACCGTCGTCGGCCCGCCCGACACGGTGGCGCGCGGGGGAGCGGTCTCCTTCACCGTCGAGGGCATCCATCCGCACGACGTCGGCCAGGTCCTCGACGACCTGGGGATCGCCGTCCGTGTGGGGCACCACTGTGCCTGGCCCGTCGTCCGGCGGTACGGCGTGCCGGCGACCACCCGCGCCACGTTCTACGTGCACACCGGCTACGACGACATCGACGCGCTGGCCGATGGAATTCTCGCGGCCCAGAAGTTCTTCGGAACGGTGTGAGGTCGAGCCGCTGATGCAGCTGGAGAACATGTACCAGGAGATCATCCTGGACCATTACCGGAACCCGCACGGCCGCGGCCTGCGGGAGCCGTTCGAGGCCGAGGTGCACCACGTCAACCCGACCTGCGGTGACGAGGTGACCCTGCGGGTGCACCTGGACGGCGACACCATCGCCGACGTGTCCTACGAAGGCATGGGTTGCTCGATCAGCCAGGCCTCCGTGTCGGCGATGTACGACCTGGTCATCGGCAAGACGGTGCCGCAGGCGCTGGAGACCGGCGAGCACTTCATGACCCTGATGCAGGCCAAGGGCGACCCCGCCGTCGCCGAGAAGCTCGAGGACGAGCTGGAGGACGCCGTGGCGTTCGCCGGTGTGTCGAAGTACCCCGCGCGCATCAAGTGCGCGCTGATGAGCTGGATGGCGTTGAAGGACGCGTCCGCCCGAGCCTGGGGAGGGTCCACCCGATGAGCGAGACCACCGAGAACGTGACCGCCGACGAGACGCCGGCCGAGCTGCCCGCGTACAAGTCGGCGCTGCTCGAGGACCTCGAGGAGGCCATGCGCGACGTCGTGGACCCCGAGCTGGGCGTCAACGTCGTCGACCTGGGCCTCGTCTACGGCATCGACGTCGACGAGTCCAACGTGGCGATCCTCGACATGACCCTCACGTCGGCGGCCTGCCCGCTGACCGACGTCATCGAGGACCAGGCCCGTCAGGCGCTGACCGGCGGCCCCGGCCCCGGCCTGGTCGACGACATCCGGATCAACTGGGTCTGGATGCCGCCGTGGGGCCCGGACAAGATCACCGACGACGGCCGCGAGCAGCTCCGCGCGCTCGGCTTCCGCGTCTGAAAAGCACCCCTTGCCCCCCACCGCTCGCAGGCTCGCGGTGGGCCCCTGCAAGGGGCAGGGGCCGCTCCAGCACGTCACCTCCGCGCCCTAGAGGGGCGCGGGCAGTCGTCGTCGGAGGGACGGCGTGGCACGTCGTGGCTGCCGACGTCGACCCGCGCTGGGTGGCCGCAGCGATGGCCCACGACCCGATCGCGGCGCCGCTCGGTGCGCGGTTCCTCGCGGCCCTCGCCGACCGGGTCGGCTGCGAGCCCGGAGTGCTGGACGCCGTCCTCGTCGCGCCACCGGGCGGCGGTGTCCCTCAGACGGACATTCCGGTGCAGGAAGTGTCCGCCACAGGGCTTTCGCACCCGCGTGTGCAGCGGGCGTTCCTGCACCGCACCGATGTCCGCGTCTGGGCCACTCCCGACGGGGCCGGGCTCCTGACCATCGGGCGGGGAGTCGCCGGACGGCTCGAAGCAAGCCTTGAGGTCGAGACGGACTGCCGCGGTCGTGGACTCGGCACCGCGCTCTCCCGGGCCGCCCGGTCCCTGGCGGCCGAGCCGCTGTGGGCGCAGGTGGCGCCGGCGAACACCGCGTCGCTGCGCGCCTTCCTCACCGCCGGCTACCGCCCGGTCGGAGCCGAGGTCCTCTTCGGTTCCTGAAACGCCCCGATGCGCACGCGGGCGGGATACAGCCCGCCGGCACCGTTCCGGTGCGGTCCCGGCGGGCGGTAGCTCAGCGCAGGTCGGCGAGGCGGGCGCCGAAGCCGGCGACCGGACGGCGTTCCCGCCGCATGCCGAGGGCCAGGAGAGCGCATCCCACGACGAGCGCCGTCGCGAGGGGCCAGGGGAGTGCCCGCACGGTGAACCCGAGCCCCAGGAAGAGCACCGTCCCGGCCCCCACCATCAGCGGCGCGCGCACTCCCGTCCGTGCGCCGGCGACCAGCACAGCCGCGGCGACGAGCAGGACGCTCATGGCGCGGTCGCCGTCGGACGTCGTCACCGCCAGCACGGCCGACGGCAGGGCGGCGGTGAGCAGCCCCGGACCCCAGGCCGGCCAGGACGGGCCGTCCACCAGCCTCGGCCCGGCGGCGATCAGCAGTCCGACCGCCGCGGGCAGGGAGTACCACTCGACCGCGGCCAGATCGGCGGCGGCGGCGAAGAACCAGCCCGCGGCCACGAGCTGGACGGCCCCGCCCCGCCAGGCCGTCGCGGACGTCGGATGCAGCGGTTCCTCGGCGCTGTGCGTGCGGCCGGTGCGCCAGGCCCAGCTGAGGGTGAGGACGCCCTGGACGGCCAGCAGGACGGCGAGGGTGGTCCGTTCGTCCTCGACGCGGAGCAGCGCCGCGGCGGCCAGGGAGCAGAGCGCGGCCGCCCGGGCCGTCGCGCTGCGCGAGGTGGCGTCCAGCCCGGCGCCCACCGTCATCGCGACGCCGTAGAGGACCGTCAGCAGCACCGCGGCCCCGACCGGCCCGAGCCAGCCGTCGGGCAGCGCCAGCAGCGCGGCGCCCGCCAGGCAGCCGATGGCCACGGGCAGCGCCACGGGCCGGTCGTCGGGACGGCGGACCGCGACCAGCACCGTCGGCAGCGCGGTGAGGAGCAGCAGCAGGCTGAGCTCCGACCAGCGCTCGCGGGCGACGAGCTGGCCGATGCACAGCAGGGCCATCACGATGCCGGCGGCGAGCGCGACCGGGAGGAACAGCCCGCGCCGCCGGCCGGTCAGCGTGGCCGCGGCCGTATTGGCGAGCAGCACGCCGGCGTAACCCGTCAGCGTCATGGCGACGGTGCCCAGCGACGAGAACGCGCCGGTGACCGCGGCCCCCGCCACGACGCCCGCGACCACCGGTATCGCGACCGGCGGGCCCGTGAGCGGTTCGAGCTCCGCCCGCACCCGGACGACCAGCAGACCTCCCGCCGCGGCGACCACGAGCACGGCAGAGAGCCACCGCTCGGCACCGGCCCCCGTCCAGGCGCTCGACGACCCGCCCACCACCCCGGCCAGCCACCAGGGGGCGGTGGTCACGAGGGCGACCCGCGCCACGACCCGCCGTCCGGACAGCGCGATGCCCAGCCCGATGAGTGCCACGGAGAGGAGGACCGCGGTGTGCAGCACGTCCGGAACCGCGTCCAGCCCGCGGAGCACGGCCAGCTGCGCGGCGCCCCAGGCCGCCAGCGGCCAGCTCACGGTGGTGCGCGCGACGCGGTGCAGCCCCAGGAAGCCGACGGCCAGGACGGCGGCCGATCCCGGAGCCGCGCCGAGCAGCGGGCCGCCGAGGTCGGTGCCGGCCAGCGCGAGACCCGCGGTGCACGCGGCGAGGGTCTCCTCGGAGCTGCGCAGTCCGGTCCGGGCGGCGCGCACGGAGAACCAGGCCGTACCGGCCGCGAGCGCGAGGAGCAGGACGCGGACCGGACCGCCGCCGTAGGCCGACGCGACCGCGCCGCCCGCGCTGACCAGCAGCACCGCGCCGACGCCGAGGAGGACCTGTGGAGGGCTGGTGCGGTAGGGCAGAGGACGGTGCGCCGCCGTCCCGACCGACTGGTTCATCCCCGCCCCCTTCCGTTCCCCTCGGGCCGTCCCACCGTAGGGCGGCCGGGGGAGCGGGGCACCCGGTCAGCGCATCTGCGCGACCCGGGCGACCGCTTCCCGCGCCTGCTGACGACGGCGCTCGTAGGTGGCCCCGGCGGCGCGGAGGGTGGTGGCCAGCAGCTCGTCGCGCTCGCGGGCCAGCTCGCCCATCGTCGTCCCGATCCGCGCCAGGATCACCGCGGACCGCGCGGCGGCCGGCAGCCCATCCGGGGCACGGGCCTGCACCGATGTCGCCGACCGCACTGCCGCAGACCGGGCACGGCGGCCCCCAGGCGCCTCCCCGCGGATCCATGCGCGCATCCTGGCCCGCCGGCGACCGGGACGACATGGAATCCACAGCAACACGCCCGGCCGGGTGATGCCGCCGATGTCACGCCCGGGACATGCGGAGTATCGCCGCGGGGACGCCTATCCTGGGATCAGTGATCACGACGACCGGCCTCGAGCTGCGTGCCGGCGCCCGCATCCTCATCAGCGACGCCGACCTCCGCGTGCAGCCCGGCGACCGGATCGGCCTCGTCGGCCGCAACGGCGCAGGCAAGACCACCACCCTCACCACGCTCGCCGGGGAGCGCGTCCCGCACGCCGGCAAGGTCGACGTCGTCGGGGAGATCGGCTACCTGCCGCAGGACCCGCGCAGCGGCGATCTCGACATCACCGCCAGCGACCGGGTGCTCTCCGGCCGCGGCCTCGACGTGCTGCGCGCTCAGCTGGTCAAGGCGCAGGTCGCGATGGCCGAGCCGGCCGACGACGACGAGCGGGACAAGGCGGTGCGCCGCTACGGGCGGCTGGAGGACCAGTTCGCCGCGATGGGCGGGTACGCGGCCGAGAGCGACGCCGCCCGCATCTGCACCAACCTGGGCCTGCCCGACCGCGTGCTCGCCCAGCCGCTGCGCACCCTCTCCGGCGGTCAGCGCCGCCGCGTCGAGCTCGCCCGCATCCTGTTCTCCGACGCCGAGACCCTGCTGCTCGACGAGCCGACCAACCACTTGGACGGCGACTCAATCACCTGGCTCAAGGGCTTCCTCTCCAGCCACCGCGGCGGGCTCATCGTCATCAGCCACGACGTCGAGCTGCTCGAGGCCGTCGTCAACAAGGTGTGGCACCTGGACGCCAACCGCGCCACCGTCGACATCTACAACCTCGGCTGGAAGCGCTACCTCGACCAGCGGGAGACCGACGAGCGGCGCCGGAAGCAGGAGCGGGCCAACACCGAGCGCAAGATCGACACGCTGAACGCGCAGGCCGACAAGATGCGCGCGAAGGCCACCAAGGCCAAGGCCGCGAAGAGCATGGACAAGCGTGCCGAGCGGCTCGCCGCGGGTCTGGCCGAGGTGCGGGTGCACGACAAGGTCGCCAAGCTCCGGTTCCCGACCCCCGCCGCCTGCGGCAAGACGCCGCTCACCGCCGAGGGCCTGTCGAAGAGCTACGGCTCGCTGGAGATCTTCACCGACGTCGACCTCGCGGTGGACCGGGGCGCCCGGGTCGTCGTCCTCGGCCTCAACGGCGCCGGGAAGACGACGCTGCTGCGCATGCTGGCCGGCACGGAGACCCCGGACACCGGTGAGGTGAAGGCCGGGCACGGGCTGCGGGTCGGTTACTACGCCCAGGAGCACGAGACCCTGGACATGGACCGCACGCTGCTCGAGAACATGCGCTCGTCCGCGCCCGACAGCACCGACACCGAGCTGCGCCGCATCCTCGGGGCGTTCCTGTTCTCGGGCGAGACGGTCGACCAGCGCACCGGCACGCTGTCCGGCGGCGAGCGGACGCGCCTGGCCATGGCGACGCTGGTCGTCTCCGGTGCCAACGTGCTGCTGCTCGACGAGCCGACGAACAACCTCGACCCGGCCAGCCGGGAGCAGGTGCTCGAGGCACTGCGCACCTACACCGGGGCGATCGTGCTGGTCACCCACGACGAGGGCGCGGTCCGGGCGCTCGACCCCGACAAGGTCATCCTGCTGCCCGACGGCACCGAGGACGCCTGGAGCGAGGACCTCACCGACCTGGTCGAGCTGGCCTGACGCTCCTTCGGTCGAGCCTGCGCTGCTCTCCGGCGATGTAGGAAGACGCGTTCCTGCACGTAGGGCGCGTCCAGTTCATCGGGATGCTCGCGGAGGAAGCGCTCGTGCAGCTCGACGGCGTCGTCCACGTGACCGGCTTGCTGGAGCGCCCAGGCCTTGCCCCGCAGGTACAGGGGGCGGCGGGAGCCCCTCGCACGGCCGAGGCGTTGCTCGAAGTCGGCACGCGCCGCAGCGTCCCAGTCCGGCGTCCGGTACCACTCCTGCACCGCCGGGACGGCAGGGCATGCGCGTCGTCGGCGGTCCGGCGCGGTGCGAACGGTCCATCCCGTCCTCTTTCGCGTCGCGGCCCACCCGGGGGTGGGTGATCATGGGTTCCGGGACGTCGTGGTCAGCGGGACGGCGGCGCCCAGGGGGACGGACTGCCGTCACCGGGCCGGTGCCGACCGGTCGCAAGCGGTGGTGACGTGGGCCGGCGGCTGACACGGAGGGGAGTCATGGCGGACTCGAACACTGCGGATCTCGGCAAGGGCAAGCGCATCACCGGAGGGGACCGGTCCTCGCTGGCCGACGAGCTCCGCCAGCGTTACGACGGCGGCGAGAGCATCCGTTCCCTCGCGACGTCCACGAACCGTTCCTACGGGTTCGTCCACCGCCTCCTCTCGGAGTCCGGGGCCACACTGCGCAGCCGCGGTGGGGCCAACCGGAATAGTAAGAAGACGTGAGTGAGCTTGCGAACGAGCCAGTAGACAGAGCACCCCGGGGCACGCGCCCGCCGAGCGTCAGCGAGGCGCGCGCGTGACCTCCTCAGATCTCGAGAACAACGGCTGGGTCCGCACGAGCCGGGACGGTGCCGTCCTCACCGTCACCCTCGATCGCGCGGACCAGCTCAACGCACAGACACCGGCCACCTGGACCGCACTGGCCGCGGTGGGCGCCTCGCTGGACGAGGACGTGCGCGTCGTGGTGCTGCGTGGTGAGGGGCGGTCGTTCTCCGCGGGCCTGGACCGCAGCATGTTCAGCGCCGACCCCTCCACGGACGGCGGTCTCGGCGAGCTCGGGCGACTGCCGGCCGAGGAGTCGCAGGAGCGGATCCGCGCCTACCAGGCGGGCTTCCGGTGGCTGCGCTCCCCGGGCATCGTCTCGGTCGCGGCGGTGCAGGGGCACGCGATCGGCGCGGGCGCCCAGCTGGCGCTGGCCTGCGACCTGCGCGTCCTCGCCGACGACGCGCAGCTGCGGCTGCCGGAGGCGACCCTGGGTCTCGTGCCCGACCTGACCGGCACCAGCACCCTCATGGAGCTGGTCGGCTACTCGCGGGCGATGGAGATCTGCCTGACCGGGCGTGCGGTGAAGGCCGCCGAGGCGCAGGCGCTGGGGCTGGCGAACGTCGTCGTCCCCGTCGCCGAACTCGAGGCCACCGTCGCCGACCTCGTGGCGGCCCTGACCGCCGTGCCGGTGGCCGCCAGCCGGGCGACCGCGGCGCTGGTCCGTTCGGCGGTCCGCAACGACCCCGCCGCACAGGACGCCGCCGAACGTGCCGCGCAGGTCCTGCGGCTGCAGGAACTCGTCGGAGGGCGCTGACAGACTGCCTCCGGAACAGCCCGGCCACCCCCGATGTTGGCCGGACGACGGAAAGGAGGCGGTGTGGACGTGAGTTCATCGATGACCTCCATGGCCGCCATGCGGTCGTTCCGGCGCGACCCCTCGGTGACGGCCCGCGAGCTGCCGAAGGGCACGGTGCGCCGGATCCTCGGCATCGCCCGGCCCTACCGGCGCGAGCTCACCTTCTTCCTCCTGCTGGTGGTCGGGTCGTCGCTGATCGGCGTGATCACCCCGCTGCTGGCCGGGCAGATCATCAACCGCATCGCCGGGCTCGAAGGCACGGCCGGCGACATCGTCCGCATCGCGCTGCTCATCGCCGGGCTGGCGGTGCTCGACGCCGGCATCTCCCTCGCCACCCGCTGGTTCTCCGCCCGCATCGGCGAGGGCGTCATCTACGACCTGCGCAGCCGGGTCTTCGAGCACGTGCAGCGCATGCCGGTCGCGTTCTTCACCCGCACCCAGACCGGCGCACTCGTGAGCCGGCTCAACAACGACGTCATCGGGGCCCAGCAGGCGTTCACCTCGACGCTGTCGGGCGTCGTCTCGAACGTGATCGGGCTGGTGCTCACCGCCGGGGTGATGCTGACGCTGTCGTGGCAGATCACGCTGCTGTCGCTGGTGATGGTGCCGCTGTTCGTCCTGCCGGCACGGCGGATCGGCCGGCGGCTGCAGGAGATCACCCGGGAGTCCTACGGGCTCAACGCTTCGATGAACGCGACGATGACCGAGCGGTTCAACGTGGCCGGCGCGCTCCTGGTCAAGTTGTTCGGCCGCCCCTCGGCAGAGGCGGAGTCCTTCCGCGGGCGGGCGGCGCGGGTCCGCGACATCGGCGTCCTGTCGGCCATGTACGGGCGCACGTTCTTCACCGCCCTCACCCTCGTCGCTGCGCTGGCGACCGCGCTGGTCTACGGGATGGGTGGCTGGCTGGCGTTCACCGGCTCCCTGAGCGCCGGCGACGTCGTCGCCCTCGCCCTGCTGCTGTCGCGGCTGTACGGGCCGCTGACCGCGCTGGCCAACGTCCGTGTCGACGTGATGAGCGCGATGGTCAGCTTCGACCGCGTCTTCGAGGTGCTCGACCTGGAACCGATGATCCGCGAGGCGCCCGACGCCGTCCCGGTGCCGACCGGCGACCGCTCGATCGAGTTCGACGCGGTGTCCTTCAGCTACCCGTCGGCGACCGATGTCTCGCTGCCGTCACTGGAAGAAGTGTCGCTGCCCGAGCACGGGGGACCGGTGGACGTGCTGCACGACGTCTCCTTCCGCGTCGAGCCCGGGCACCTCGTGGCGCTGGTCGGTCATTCCGGCGCCGGCAAGTCGACGATCGCGAACCTGGTCCCGCGGCTGTACGACGTGACGGGCGGAGCGGTCCGGGTCGGTGGGGTCGACGTCCGGGCGGCGACGCTGGAGTCGCTCCGGAACTCGATCGGCGTGGTCAGCCAGGACGCGCACCTCTTCCACGACTCCATCCGGGCGAACCTGCTCTACGCCCGCCCGGAGGCGAGCGAGACCGAGCTCTGGTCGGCACTGGAGGGAGCGCGGATCGCGGCGCTCGTGCGGTCGCTGCCGGAGGGGCTCGACACGGTCGTCGGAGACCGCGGGTACCGCATGTCCGGCGGTGAGAAGCAGCGGCTGGCGATCGCCCGTGTGCTGCTGAAGGGCCCGGGCATCGTCATCCTCGACGAGGCGACGGCGCACCTGGACAGCGAGTCCGAGGTCGCCGTCCAGCATGCTCTGGACACCGCGCTCACCGGCCGGACATCGCTGGTCATAGCCCACCGGCTGTCCACCATCCGGAGCGCGGACCAGATCCTGGTGATCGACGGTGGTCGCGTTGCGGAGTCGGGCACACACGATGAGTTGCTGGCACTCGGGGGGCGGTACGCCGACCTCTACCGGACGCAGTTCGCCGACGGCGAGCGTCGAACGGTGGAGGCGGCCTGAGCACTACCGTCACTCCTGTCCCAGTACCGGAAGAGGAGTTCGAGACAGCGTGACCGAGCTCGAGGGTCACGCCGAAGAACGCAGCACCGTTGGCACGTGGCCGACGAGCGCCAGCGAGGAGAACACGTGACCGCAGCACATCCGCAGGACGCCCAGATCCGCGCGCTCTACCACCAGTTCCTCGACGGGTGGAACCGGCGCAGCGGCGCGTCCGTGGCGGCCGGGTTCGCCGATGACGGGGACATCATCGGCTTCGACGGCAGCCACCATCGCGGTCGGCTGTCCATTGCCGCCGACCTGCGCGCCATCTTCGGCAGCCACCAGACTCCCGCCTACGTCGGCATCATCCGGTCCGTGCGGCCCATCGCACCGGGGGTGGCCGTGCTGCTCGCACACGCCGGGATGATCCCCCCGGGAAGCAGCGACCTCGACCCGGACCTGCACACGGTGCACACGCTCGTCGCGGTGGACGAGGGATCCGGACGCTGGCGGATCTCGCTCTTCCAGTCGACGCCGGCCGCCTTCCACGGCTTCCCGGAGGAGCGCGAGGCGCTCACGGAGGAACTGCGCGGCCTGCTCACGCCGCGGTGAGCGTGCTGGTCTCCGCCACCGACCTGCTGGCGGGTGACCGCGGCCCGACGGTGCTGCTCGACGTGCGCTGGGCGCTCGGCGACGACCCCAGGCGGGCGCGCTACCTCGACGGGCACCTGCCCGGAGCGGTCTACGTCGACCTGGGGAACGAGCTCGCGGACCCGCCGTCGGCGGCGGAGGGACGCCATCCGCTGCCGTCGTTACAGCGACTGCAGGCAGCGGCCCGGCGGTGGGGGATCCGCGACGGCGACGCCGTCGTGGCCTACGACGCGACCGGCGGCCTCGCGGCGGCCCGTGCCTGGTGGCTGCTGCGGTGGGGTGGGGTGGCCGACGTGCAGTTGCTGGACGGTGGCCTCGACGCGTGGCTGCGGGCCGGGGGACCGGTGGCGACCGGCGACGTGGTCCCCGAGCCCGGGGACGTGACCCTGACCGGGGGCGGCCTGCCCGTCCTCTCGATCGATCAGGCGGCGGCGCTGCCGTCGTCCGGGGTGCTGCTGGACGCCCGGGCGGGCGAGCGGTACCGCGGCGAGGTGGAGCCGGTCGACCCGCGCGCCCGGCACGTCCCGGGTGCGGTCAGCGCCCCCACGACGGCGAACCTCACCGTCGAGGGGACGTTCCGCCCCGCCTCCGAGCTGCGGGCGCGGTTCGCGGCCATGGGGGTGCAACCCGGCACGGACGTCGGTGTCTACTGCGGCTCCGGCGTCACGGCCGCACACGAGGTCGCCGCGCTGGCCGTCGCCGGCATCGAGGCGGCGCTGTGGCCCGGGTCGTGGTCGCAGTGGGCGGCCGATCCCGACCGCCCGGCCGCCACCGGCCGATGATCACCTCCGCCTGAGCACCCTCCGGCGCCGCCATACTCCCGGCGTGCAGACCGACACCGCCCGCTCGACCGGGCCGCTCCTCCTCGCCGTCCTGGCCGGGCTCGCCCACCTGGTCGTGGGGTACTTCTCCCTGGTCAGTGGGCTGGTGGTCCCGGGTTACGCGCTGATCCCGCTGTGGATCCTCTGGCTCGTGCTCGCGGCGTTTCCTGGTCCGGTGGGCGGTAGGCCGCTCCTGGTGGACGCCGGCGATCCCGGTGGGGGCCGCCCTGTTCCTCGTGCTGGTCCTCGTCCTGGGCGACCAGGTACTCGTGTGGCAGGCCTGACTCAGGCCCCCGCCGCCACCAGTGCCGCGTCGTAGCGGTCGAGCAGGACGGCGGCGATCCGCTCGTCGGGCAGCAGTGGTGCGGTCACCGCATCGGCGCCCGCTCCGGCCAGCTTGTCGTAGAAGTGCCCCGGCGCCAGCAGGTAGGCGGCGACCACGACCCGCTCGGCGCCGCCCCGGCGAGCAGCCGCGACGGCGTCCGGCACAGGGGGCTGAGCGGCAGAGCCGTAGCCGGTCGTGACCGCGCCCGCCCAGGAGCGCTGCAGGAGGTCAGCGGTGTCCCCGACGTCCGCGACCGCGCGTGGATCGCTGGAGCCGGCCGCGGCGAGGACGACGGCGGTCAGTGGGTCGCGGGGATCGGCTCCCGCCTGCAGCAGGCGGTCGTGCAGCACCTCGACCAGCCGCGGGTCGGGTCCGAGCGGCCGGGCGGCGACCGTCCCAGGTGCGGCGGCCACCGCGCCCGCGATGTCGACGTGCACGTGGTAGCCGCCCGAGAGGAGCAGCGGGACGACGACGGCCGGTCGCCCGGTGGCGGACAACTCCGCGACGACGTCGCCGACGGTGGGCGGCTGGACATCGACGAAGGCCGCGGTGGTGATCAGCCCAGGCCGCTGCGTCCGGGCGGCCAGCGCCAGCTCGGCGATCAGCCGGCGGCCGGTGGGGTTGCGGGTGCCGTGCGCGCAGGCGATGAGCACCGGGGGTCCGGGCGGATGGTTCACAGCGCGCGGAGGACGCCACCGTCGACGGGGATCATCGTCCCGGTCAGGTACGAGGCGGCAGGCGAGAGCGCGAAGGCAGCCACCTGGCCGAACTCCTCCGGCCGGCCCACGCGGCGCAGCGGGATACCGGCCTCGGTGCGGGCCCGCATCGCCTCGGCGTCCCCGGAGGCGGCCTCGATCTCGGCTATCCGGTCGGTCGCGATCGTGCCGGGCATCAGGCCGAACACCCGGATGCCCCGGGGGCCCAGCTCGTCGGCGAGCGCCTTGGCGGTCATCGCCAGCCCCGGTCGGAGGCCGTTCGAGATCGCCAGGTGGCCGATGGGCTGGCGGACGGAGGTGGAGAGGACGAAACCGATCGCGGCGCCGTCGTCGAGATGGGGGACCAAGGCCCGGACCAGCCGCAGGGGTCCGAGCAGAACGCTGTCGACGCCGGCCCGCCAGTCGTCCTCCGCCGTCTCGAGCACGGTGCCCGGTTTCGGGCCACCGACGGAGATCAGGGCGCCGTCGATCCGGTCCAGCCGCTCCCGGGCCTCGGCGACCAGTCGCTCGGCGGCGTCGGGGTCGGCCAGGTCGGCGGCCGACCCGTGGGCGGCGGGTGCGCCACCCAGCTCTTTCACCGCGGCATCGACGGCGTCGGCGGATCGCGAGCTGACCAGGACCCGGGCGCCGTCGTCGACCAGGACACGGGCGGTCGCGAACCCCAGTCCCCGGCTCGCGCCGGTGAGCAGGTATCCGCGACCGCCCAGCCCCAGATCCATGGTGCGGCCCCGATCAGGCGGAGACGGTCCCGCGGAGGGAGCGCAGGACGTACTGCATGATCCCGCCGTTGCGGTAGTAGTTCGCCTCACCGGGGGTGTCGATGCGGACGCGGGCGTCGAACTCCACGTCCCCCGCCTTCACCTTGACCGTGCGCGGCGTCTCGCCGTCGTTGAGCGCGGTGACGCCGGTGATGGTGAACTCCTCGTCGCCGGTCAGGCCGAGCGACTCGCGGTTCTGGCCCTCCGGGAACTGCAGCGGCAGGACGCCCATGCCGATCAGGTTCGACCGGTGGATGCGCTCGTAGCTCTCGGCGATGACCGCCTTGACCCCGAGCAGTGCCGTCCCCTTGGCCGCCCAGTCACGCGACGAGCCCGAGCCGTACTCCTTGCCGGCCAGCACGACCAGCGGGATGCCGGCCTCCTGGTAGGCCTGGGAGGCGTCGTAGATCGTCGTCGTCTCGCCGGTCAGGTGGTTCTTCGTGACCCCACCCTCGGTACCCGGGACGAGCAGGTTGCGCAGCCGGATGTTGGCGAAGGTGCCGCGGATCATCACCTCGTGGTTCCCGCGCCGGGAGCCGTAGGAGTTGAAGTCGCGGCGCTCGACGCCGTGCTCGCGCAGGTACTTGCCCGCGGGGCTGTCGGGCTTGATCGAGCCGGCCGGCGAGATGTGGTCGGTGGTCACCGAGTCACCGAGCACCGCGAGGGTGCGGGCACCGGTGATGTCCTCGACCGGGGCCGGCTCGGCGGGCATGCCCTCGAAGTACGGAGGACGGCGCACGTAGGTGCTCTGCGGGTCCCACTCGAAGGTGTCGCCCGCGGGGGTGGGCAGCGCCTGCCACTGCTCGGTGCCGGCGAAGACGTCGGCGTAGTCGTTGCTGAACATCTCCGCGGAGACGGCGTGGTCGATGACCCGCTGGACCTCCTGCGGGGAGGGCCAGATGTCGTGCAGGAAGACGTCGTTGCCCTCGGGGTCCTGACCCAGCGGGTCGTTGTTCAGGTCGACGTCCATCGACCCGGCCAGGGCATAGGCGATGACCAGCGGCGGGGAGGCCAGGTAGTTCATCTTGACGTCGGGGTTGATCCGGCCCTCGAAGTTGCGGTTGCCCGAGAGGACGGAGACGACGGCGAGGTCGGCCTCGTTGACCGCCTGGCTGACCGGCTCGGGCAGCGGGCCGGAGTTGCCGATGCAGGTCGTGCAGCCGTAGCCGACCAGGTAGAAGCCCAGCTTCTCCAGGTACGGGGTGAGCTCGGCCTTCTCGTAGTAGTCCATGACGACCTTCGACCCGGGGGCCAGCGTCGTCTTCACCCACGGCTTGCTGGTCAGCCCACGCTCGACGGCGTTCTTCGCCAGCAGTGCGGCGCCGATCATGACCTGCGGGTTCGAGGTGTTGGTGCAGGAGGTGATCGCGGCGATGACCACGGAGCCGTGGTCGATGGAGGTCTCCGTGCCGTCCTCCATGACCACCGGGGTCCGCTTCGAGGGACGGCCGGACACGGCATCGTTCTCGTAGTGGTGGGGCTTGCCGGCCTCACCGTTGCCGAAGCCGGCTCCGGGCGCGGGGGTCGCCGGGTCCGACGCGGGGAAGGACTCCGCCGAGGCCTCGTCCTGGACCGACTCGACGCCGTAGGGCTGCTGGTTGGCCGGCACGCCGTGCTTGCGGTCGTCACCGCCGGTCTGGTCGTCCTGGACGTAGTCGGTCAGCGCGGCGCGGAAGGCGGTCTTGGCGTCGGTGATGGCAACCCGGTCCTGCGGGCGCTTCGGGCCGGCGATCGACGGGACGACGGTGGCGAGGTCGAGCTCGAGGTACTCGGAGAACGCGGGCTCGCGGGACGGGTCGTGCCAGAGGCCCTGCTCCTTGGCGTAGGCCTCGACCAGCTTGACCTGCTCCTCGCTGCGGCCGGTGAGCTGCAGGTAGGTGATGGTCTCCTCGTCGATGGGGAACATCGCCGCGGTGGAGCCGAACTCCGGGCTCATGTTGCCGATCGTCGCGCGGTTGGCCAGCGGGACGGCGGACACGCCGGCGCCGTAGAACTCGACGAACTTCCCGACGACGCCGTGCTCGCGGAGCATCTCGGTGATCGTGAGGACGAGGTCGGTCGCGGTCGCGCCGTCCGGCAGTTCGCCGGTCAGCTTGAAGCCGACGACGCGGGGGATGAGCATCGACACCGGCTGGCCGAGCATGGCCGCCTCGGCCTCGATGCCGCCGACGCCCCAGCCCAGGACGCCCAGGCCGTTGACCATCGTGGTGTGGCTGTCGGTGCCCACGCAGGTGTCGGGGTAGGCGACGACGCGGTCACCCTCCTGGCGCGGGAAGATGACGCGGGCCAGGTGCTCGATGTTGACCTGGTGCACGATGCCGGTGCCGGGCGGGACGACCTTGAAGTCGCTGAAGGCACCCTGGCCCCAGCGCAGGAACTGGTAGCGCTCACCGTTGCGCTGGTACTCGATCTCGACGTTGCGCTCGAAGGACTCCGGGGTGCCGAAGACGTCGGCGATCACGGAGTGGTCGATGACCAGCTCGGCCGGGGCGAGCGGGTTGATCTTCTGCGGGTCGCCACCCAGCTCGGCCATGGCCTCGCGCATGGTCGCGAGGTCCACGATGCAGGGGACGCCGGTGAAGTCCTGCATGACCACGCGGGCCGGGGTGAACTGGATCTCCTGGTCGGGCTCGGCCGACGGGTCCCAGTTCGCGATCGCCCGGATGTGGTCGGCGGTGATGTCGGCGCCGTCCTCGGTGCGGAGGAGGTTCTCGAGGAGGACCTTCAGGCTGAAGGGCAGCTTCCCAGCGCCCTCCACCGCGTCGAGCCGGTAGATGTCGTAGTCGGTGCCGTCGACCGTGAGCGTCGATCGCGCTCCGAAGCTGTCTTTGCTGGCTGCCACTTCTCTGCGCCTACCCCTCGCTGGTTCGTCGCGGCTGGTTCGTCGCGCTCGTGTCCACGTCCGATCATCCCAGCCCAGCGCCGGATGCATCGGGTGAGGCACCCCTTCCCTCACCCGGTGACCTCCATCACGGTCGGGGAAACACCTCCGGCGGACTCGCTGCCTACGGTGGGTGCGTGACCGGAGCAGTTCCAGACGTCCTGCCCGACTGGCTGACCGGGGGGCGCCGGGTCGTCGCCCTCACCGGCGCCGGGATCTCCACCGAGAGCGGCATCCCGGACTACCGCGGACCCAACGGGGTGTGGACGCGCGACCCGGACGCCGAGAAGCTGGTGACGCTCTCCTACTACGTGAGCGATCCGGACATCAGACGGCGGGCCTGGCGGATGCGCCGCGACCTGCGGGTCGGGGACATCGCGCCGAACGCGGGCCACCGAGCGCTCGCGGACCTCGAACGGCAGGGCCGCCTGCGGGCCCTGCTCACGCAGAACATCGACGGGCTGCACCAGCGGGCCGGCTCGTCGCCGGACGTCGTCCTCGAGCTGCACGGGACCATCCACGAGGTCGAGTGCCTGTCGTGCGGTGACCGGACGACGATGGACAGCGCGATGGAGCGGGTGGACGCGGGTGACCCCGACCCGGCCTGCCTCGTCTGCGGCGGGATCCTGAAGTCGGCGACGATCAGCTTCGGTCAGATGCTCGACCCCGAGGTGATCGGCGCCGCCGCCGAGGCCGCGGCCGACTGCGACGTCTTCCTCGCCGTCGGGACGTCGCTGACCGTGCACCCCGCTGCGGGACTCACCGATCTCGCCGCGGGCGCCGGCGCACGGATCGTCGTCGTCAACGCCGAGCCCACGCCGTACGACGACATCGTCGACCTGGTCGTCCGTGAGCCCATCGGCACGGCTCTGCCGCGCCTGCTGTCCGGCGGTTCCTGAACGCAGACGCACACCTCGTCGTCGGCCGTCCCGGCGGATAGCGTGACGGGGACCACCACGAGCGGCCGGCGCCGTCCGGCCCACGCCCCCGGGAGCCGGCATGCGCGTGCCCTTGACCACCCGTGACTTCCTGGACCGGGCCGAGCTCGTCTACGGCGACCGGACCGGCATCATCGACGAGCCGACACAGCCCGCCCCGTCCCTGGGCGAGGTGAGCTACCGGGAGGTCGCCCGCCGCGGCCGAGCGCTGCAGGCGGGACTGGACGAGCTCGGCATCGGCGAGGGCGAGCGGGTGGCGATCGTCAGCCACAACGCCGGACGGCTGCTGGAGCTGCTGCTGTCGGTGCCGTCGTCCGGACGCGTGGCGGTACCGATCAACTTCCGGCTCGCGCCCGACGAGGTCAGCTACATCGTCGGGCACTCCGGTGCCCGCGTGCTGCTGGTCGACCCCGAGCTCGAGTCCTCGCTCAAGAGGGTGGAGGCCGAGCACCGGTTCGGCACGGGGGAGGAGTACGAGCAGCTGCTCCGCTTCGACACCGAGCCCCGGCCGTGGTCCGCGCCGGACGAGGACGCCACCGCCACCATCAACTACACGAGCGGGACGACGGCCCGGCCCAAGGGCGTGCAGATGACCCACCGCAACCTGTGGGTCAACGCCGTCACCTTTGGCATGCACATGCAGGTGAGCGACCGCGACGTCTACCTGCACACGCTGCCGATGTTCCACTGCAACGGCTGGGGCCTGCCGTACACGATGGCCGGCCTCGGGGCCACGCAGGTCGTGCTGCGGAAGGTCGACGGGGCGGAGATCCTGCGCCGGGTCGAGCGGCACGGCGTGACCATGATGTCGGGGGCGCCTGCCGTCTGGAACTCCGTCCTCGAGGCCGCCGCGGAGTGGGACGGCGAGCTCCCCGGGCGCGACCGGGTGCGGATCGTGGTCGCCGGCGCTCCGCCACCCTCGCGCACCATCGCCCGCGTCGAGTCCGAGCTCGGCTGGGAGTTCAACCAGATCTACGGCCTCACCGAGACCGCTCCGCTGATCAGCATCAACCGGCCGCGTGCCGAGTACGACGAGCTGGACCCCGAGGAGCGGGCCAGGCTGCTGTCGCGGGCCGGCGTGCCCGCCCTGGGCACCCGGCTGGCGATCAGCGAGTCCGGCGAGGTCCTGGCCCAGGGCAACACCGTGCTGGCCGGCTACTGGCAGAACCCCGATGCCACCGGCGAGGCCCTGGAGGGCGGCTGGTTCCACACCGGGGACGGCGGCGTGCTGGACGACGACGGCTACCTGACCATCTCCGACCGCAAGAAGGACGTGATCATCACCGGCGGCGAGAACGTCTCCTCGATCGAGGTGGAGGACGTGCTCTTCAGCCATCCGGCGGTCGCGGAGGCCGCCGTCATCGGCATCCCCGACGAGAAGTGGGGCGAGCTGGTGACCGCGATCGTCGTCCTGGCCGAGGGGGAGCAGGCCACCGAGGCCGACATCATCGCCCACTGCAAGGCCCGTATCGCGGGCTACAAGGTGCCCAAGCGGGTGGAGTTCCGCGACGAGCTGGCCCGCACCGCCACCGGCAAGATCCAGAAGTTCAAGCTCCGCGAGGCGTTCTGGCAGGACTCGGAGCGCAAGGTCAACTGAGCGAAGGACCCCTTCCTGGTGCCCCCTGGGGGCTCGGGGCTCCCGGGGGGCGGGACCGCGCCGCGGATCGCCCGTGCGGGTCGTCTCCCCCTGAAGGGTGAGACGCCCTCAACGGGTGGCTCGTACCGGTCGATCCTGACCATGGTGGCGCCCTGCCGGGCGCCGTCGGTGTCGAGTGGCACCGGCCTCCGGGTCGGGAGCGTCGGAAGAGGTCGGATCAGTGGACAGGAGTAGGCAGACCGCGTCCGTGCGGCCGCCTCGCCATGGGGCGGACGCCGGCACGCGGTCCCGCCGGGTCCGGACTGCGCTGCGCGTCGGCGGTGTCGCCGTCGCCGCGGCCCTGACGTTCGGCTTGACTCCGTCGGTCGCGCAGGCAGACCCCCGACGGCCCAGCGACAGCGAGATCGCCGCGGCGCAGGCCGCCGCCGACGCCGTCGCCACGCGCATCCGCGAACTGTCGGACCGGCTGACCGCCGCACAGGACGTCGTGGACGCCGCGCAGGCCGACGCGGCGATCGCGCTCGACGAGTACCAGGCCACGCAGGCCGCCTACCTGGTCGCCCAGCAGGAGGCCGACGCCGCCGCCGCCGAGGCCGCGCAGGCCACCGCGGACCTGGATGCCGCCCGCACCGACGTGATTGCCTTCGCGCGCCGCAGCTACATGCAGGGCAGCACGTACCCCGGGGCCGCAGCCCTGATCACCGCCGCCGATCCCGGCGAGCTGATCCAGCGTGCCGCGCTGCTCGAGGCGGCGGGCGCGCACCGGTCCGACGTCTTCGACCGGGTGACGGTGCTGCAGGCGCAGGCCGCCGAGGCCGAGACGGTCGCGCGGACCAGCGTCGAGACCGCGGCCGGCCTGCAGGAGCACGCCGCCGCCGCCCTCGCGGTCGCCAAGGCCGCCGAGGTGGACGCACGCGAGCAGGCCGCCGCGCTGACCACCGAGCAGGCGCAGCTGGAGACCGAGCTGGCCGCCGCCCAGGTGGAGCTGCAGCAGCTGGTCGGCGAGCGGGCTGCCGCGGACCGCACCGCCGAGATCACCCGTCCGGTGGTCACGCCGCCCGCGGCCGGCATCGCGCCCACGCCGGCCGGCAACCCGACCCCGGCCGGAGCGGGGGACACCTCCGCCGCCCAGGCGGCGATCGATGCCGCGATGGCCTACCGCGGCACGCCCTACGCCTGGGGCGGCGGCGGTACGCGCGGGCCGGGGCCCGGCCAGGATCCGGACGAGGGCGTCATCGGGTTCGACTGCAGCGGCCTGACGCAGTACGCCTACGGCCAGGCGGGCGTCACGATCGCGCGCAACAGCCGCGCGCAGTACGCCTCGCTGCCCAAGGTCTCGAGCAACGACCTGCGCCCCGGCGACCTCGTCTTCTGGGCCACGGACGTCTCGGCGCCGGGCACCATTCACCATGTGGCCATCTGGCTGGGCGGGGACCGCATCCTCGAGGCGCCGGAGAGCGGCTCGGTCGTCAAGACTTCCGACATGCGGTGGAAGGGCTACGCCGGCGCCGTGCGGCCCAGCGCCTGACGGCGGATCCGGGGCGCGGGCGGCCGCCGGGACAGGGCACCGGCGCCAGACGTCAAGGCGTCGGGCAGCCACGGGGGGAGCTGCCCGACGCGTGGCAAGGCTAGCAGTCAGCGTGCCCCCCGGGCAGACTTGTGGCCGCGTCACGGAAGTCTCCCAGGAACTCCTCAGGCAACTCTCTCCGCGCGCCCAGTCACCGGTTCAGCCGGTGTAGGACACTGGCACGGGGGACGGTCCTGCCGCCCCGTCGACAGCCGCTCCCACCGGGCGGCCGTCGGCCGGCACGACCAGGGAGCACGCGTGAGCGAGCTTGCGAGCGAACCGATGAGGACAGCAGCGCCGCGAACGCGGCCGACGAGCGCCAGCGAGGAGCGCCCGTGAGCGAGCTTGCGAGCGAACCGATGAGGACAGCAGCGCCGCGAACGCGGCCGACGAGCGCCAGCGAGGAGCGCCCGTGAGCGAGCTTGCGAGCGAACCGATGAGGACAGCAGCGCCGCGAACGCGGCGGACGAGCGCCAGCGAGGAGCGCCCGTGAGCGAGCTTGCGAGCGAACCGATGAGGACAGCAGCGCCGCGAACGCGGCCGACGAGCGCCAGCGAGGAGCGCCCGTGAGCGAGCTTGCGAGCGAACCGATGAGGACAGCAGCGCCGCGAACGCGGCCGACGAGCGCCAGCGAGGAGCGCCCGTGAGCGAGCTTGCGAGCGAACCGATGAGGACAGCAGCGCCGCGAACGCGGCGGACGAGCGCCAGCGAGGAGCGCCCGTGAGCGAGCTTGCGAGCGAACCGATGAGGACAGCAGCGCCGCGAACGCGGCGGACGAGCGCCAGCGAGGAGGTGGCGTGAGCAGCGCTGCCAGCACCCCGATCGGTACTCCGCCCGCGGGCGCCGGATCGCCCGTTCCCCCGTCGGCCGACGCGGCCCGGCTGGAACGGGTGTTGTTCGAGATCAAGCGGGTCATCGTGGGTCAGGACCGTCTCGTCGAGCGGATGCTCGTGGCGCTGCTCGCCCGCGGCCACGTGCTGCTCGAGGGGGTGCCCGGCGTCGCCAAGACGCTCGCGGTGGAGACGCTGGCCACCGCCGTCGGCGGGAAGTTCGCCCGGCTCCAGTTCACGCCCGACCTGGTGCCGGCGGACATCATCGGCACCCGGATCTACAAGGCCGGACAGGACGCTTTCGACACCGAACTCGGCCCCGTCTTCGCCAACTTCGTGCTCACCGACGAGATCAACCGCGCACCGGCGAAGGTGCAGTCGGCACTGCTCGAGGTCATGGCCGAGCGTCAGGTGTCCATCGGCGGCGTCACGCATCCGCTGCCCGACCCCTTTCTGGTGCTGGCCACCCAGAACCCGATCGAGTCCGAGGGCGTCTATCCGCTGCCCGAGGCCCAGCGCGACCGCTTCCTGATGAAGGTGCTCGTGGACTACCCGAGCCCGGAGGAGGAGCGGGAGATCGTCTACCGCATGGGCTCGGAGCCGCCGGTCGCCCAGACGGTGCTCGGCGCCGAGGAGCTGCGCCGGCTGCAGCGGACCGCCTCGCAGGTGTTCGTCCACCACGCGCTGGTCGACTACGTCGTCCGCCTCGTCGTGGCCACCCGCACCCCCCGGGAGCACGGCATGGAGGACGTCGCGACGTGGGTGTCCTACGGCGCGAGCCCGCGTGCGTCGCTGGGGCTGATCGCCGCCAGCCGGGCGCTGGCGCTGGTGCGTGGGCGGGACTACGTGCTCCCGCAGGACGTCCTCGACATCACTGCTGACGTGCTCCGGCACCGGCTGGTGCTCTCCTACGACGCGCTGGCCGACGGAGTCCCCGCCGACCACATCGTGAAGCGGATCGTGCAGACGGTGCCCATGCCGCAGGTCGCTCCCCGGCAGAACGCCACCGGGTTCGGGCCGGGCACCCCGGGCGGGCCGCAGGTGCCGCACTTCGGCCCGCGCCAGCCGGCACCCGGGCCCCAGATGGCGGGGCCGCCGAACGGATCCGGACCGCAGGCCGCCGGCCCGCAGGGCCCCCCGGCCGGTCCCGCGGCCAACGGCTACGCCCACGGGCCGCACCCGGCGTGATCCTGCGTCGCCGCGCCGCCCAGCCGTCCCAGCCGGCGCCCCAGCACCCGGGGCTCCTGCTGCACCCGGCCACGCCGGGGTCCGGGGCGGAGCCCAGGGATGGCGGCGGGGCCCCGCCGCGCTTCACCGACGGCCCGGCGGACGTCCTGCTGCGCCGCCTGGAGCTCACCGTGCGGCGGCGGCTCGACGGCCTGCTGCAGGGCGACCACCTGGGGCTCGTCCCCGGGTCGGGTTCGGAGGCAGGGGACTCCCGCACCTACCACCCGGGGGACGACGTCCGGCGGATGGACTGGCCGGTCACCGCGCGCACCCAGGTGCCGCACGTGCGGGAGACCATCGCCGACCGCGAGCTGGAGACCTGGGCCGTCGTCGACCTCTCCGCGAGCCTGGACTTCGGCACCGCGAACTGCCAGAAGCGTGACCTCGCGATCGCCGGGCTCGCCGCGGTCGGGCACCTGACCGTGCACGGCGGCAACCGGCTCGGCGCCGTCGTCACGACAGGGGAGCGGCTGGACCGCTATCCGGCGATGGCCGGCCGACTGGCCGCCGAGCGCCTGCTGCGCTCGGTGGTTGCGACTCCCCGGGCGGCGAGCGGGCGCCGTGGTGACCTGGCCGCCGCCCTGGAGACGCTGCGTCGGCCGCACCGCCGGCGCGGGCTGGTCGTGGTGATCTCGGACTTCCTCGGCGACAGCGAGTGGGAGCGGCCGCTGCGCGGGCTGGGCACCCGGCACGAGCTGCTGGCGATCGAGGTGGTCGACCCGCGGGAGCTGGAGCTGCCCGACGTGGGACTGCTGACCGTCGTCGACCCGGAGAGCGGCCAGACCCTGGAGGTGCCCACGGGGGACGCGGAGTTCCGTGCCCGGTTCGCCGAGGGGGCGGCGGCCCAGCGGGAGCAGGTCGCCGCCGCGCTGCGCCGGGCCGGCGCCGGGCACCTGCGGCTGCGCACCGACCGCGACTGGCTGATGGACGTGGTTCGCTTCGTCGCCGACCGCCGGCGTGCCGGCAGCGGAGGGGCCTCCCGATGACCTTCCAGGCACCGCTCTGGCTGCTGGGACTGCTGGCCGTCGTGGCGCTGGTCGTCTTCTACGTCCTGCTGCAGATGCGCCGGAAGGCCTACGCGGCGCGCTTCACCAACGTCGCGCTGCTCGGGTCGATCGTGCCCAAGCGCCCGGGCTGGCGGCGCCATCTGGCGTTCGGCGTCGTCGCCCTGGGTCTGGCCGCGCTGGTCGTGTCCCTGGCGATGCCCAGCACCGAGGTGCGGGTGCCGCGCGAGCGGGCGACGGTCGTGATGGCCGTGGACGTCTCGCTGTCGATGCAGGCCACCGACATCGAGCCCGACCGCTTCCGTGCGATGCAGACCGCGGCCAAGGAGTTCGTCGACGTCCTGCCCGAGCGGATCAACCTGGGCCTGGTCTCGTTCGCCGGGACTGCGACCACCGTCGTGCCGCCCACGACCGACCGTGCGCAGTTGGCGGGCGCGATCGACAACCTCGACCTCGCCGAGGCCACCGCGATCGGCGAGGCGGTGTTCACCTCGCTCACCACCATCGAGAACTTCCAGTCGTCGCTGGACGACGGCGAGGAGGAGGCGGCTCCGGCCCGGATCGTGCTGCTGTCCGACGGCTACAACACCGTCGGCCGGGAGGACACCCAGGCCATCGACGCCGCCCGCGCCGCCGGGGTGCCGGTCTCGACGATCGCCTTCGGTACCGACTACGGGACGCTCGACCTCGACGGCGAGACCGTGCCGGTACCCGTCGACCGCGAGACGCTGGAGAAGATCGCCGACGAAACCGGCGGCAGCTTCAGCCAAGCCGCCAGCGCGGCCGAGCTCGAAGAGGTCTACGCGGACCTGGGCAGCCAGATCGGCTACACCACGGAGCCGCAGGACATCAGCTACTGGTTCGTGCGGGCCGGCGTCCTGCTCGCCCTGCTCGGAGCCGTCCTCAGCCTGCTCTGGACCAACCGCCTCGTCTGATCGGGGACTTTCGGTACAGGAACTCCCTCGGTTCCCGGGACTTCCTGTACCGAGAGTCCGTCACCGCGCGGGGTCGAGGACGAGCTTGCCGGTCGTGCGGCGGGCGAGCAGGTCCTGGTGGGCGTCGCGGACGTTCGACAGCGGGTAGCGGCCCCCCACGACGGGCTTCAGGACGCCGTCGGCCACCATCGGCAGCAGCTCGTTCATCGCGGCGTCGAGCATCCGCGGGCGCGCCATGCAGTGGGCCAGCCAGAAACCGATGACGGCCCGGCTCTTCTGCATCAGCGCGCCCGGCGGCACCGCCGTCGTCTCCTGACGTGCGGCCATGCCGTAGGTGACCAGGCGGCCGAAGGGGGCCAACGCGGACAGGGAGCCGGCGAACACGTTGCCGCCGGTCATCTCCAGGACGATGTCGACCGGCTTGCCGCCGTTGGCCTCGCGCAGCGCTCCGGTGAAGGTCTTCGGGTCGTCGTCGGCCAGGGCCGGGTCCACGGTCGCGTGCGCGCCGAGGTCCTCGGCCAGTGCCCGCTTCTCGGGGCTGGAGGCGGTGGCGATCACCCGGCCGGCGCCCCAGTGCCTGGCCAGCTGGACGGCGAGGCTGCCGACGCCGCCGGCGCCGGCGATCACGACGACGGACTCGCCCTCGGCCATGTGCGCGCTCGTGCGCAGCAGGTGCCAGGCGGTCGCCCCCTGGAGGACGACGGCCAGCGCCTGCTCGTCGCTGACGCCGTCCGGGACCGGCCAGGTCAGGACGTCGTGCGCGACGGCCTTCTCCGCGTAGCCGCCGCCGTCGAGCAGCCCGACGACGCGCTGCCCGCCGCCCACCGGCGTGCCGACGAACTCGGCACCCGGAACCAGCGGCAGCTCCTGCGCCGCCAGGTAGGAGTTCTCGATCTGGTGGGTGTCGGCAAAGTTAACTCCTGCGGCCTGCACCTCGTAGAGCTTCTGTCCCGGTCCTGGGGTGGGGTCGGGCAGGTCGACGATGTCGAGGACCTCGGGCCCGCCGAAACGGGTGATCTGCACAGCACGCATGCAAGGGACGCTAGGGGATGGCCCGATGCGGGCGGTACGCGGTCGACCAGAAGCCTTCGGCTCTGGCGGTCAAGATCGAGCCGGCGCATGCGGGCCAGCTTGTCCGGTCAGCCGTACATAACCTCCGACAAGACCCCGCGGAAGTCCGTACGCCGTCTACTCAACGCGCACAACGCGATGCCGCAGCTTCTAGCGATGCCGCAGGATCGGGGGCGGAGATGACCTGTTCGAGGGGTGTTGGACGCGCGGCGAGAGAGCCTCACTGGTCGAGGTCACGAGATGCATGACCCAGGCGCTCGAAGTCGTGTGGGATTGACGGGCGGCAACAGACGTGCCATCGCTGGGACAAAGACGGGGAGTGGCGGAGGACGCCGTGGATGTCCGACTGTGGAGTGCTTCGGGCAACGGTGGCCATCGGTTTGATCTCGCCGATCTGCAAAGGCTGCGGCCCACGCGGCGCCTCGGCCCGCCCGTGGGACGGTTTCGAGATGACAGACATTGCCGGCCGCGTCGGTGTCTCAGTCGTCATGAGAGAGCTGGCTCGACAGCGGAGGTTGTCCCGGGTCTCGTAGAAGTTGAGGTGGCGGCCCCCTGCCCGCACCGGCCGTGAGGTAGGTGTTGGGCGTCCGCCAAGACACCACTTCG
>NZ_FZNO01000048.1 GCF_900188025.1 Blastococcus mobilis | reverse complement strand
ACCTTCGACCCCCACGTCCCGCCAGCGCAACAAGCCGTCCTCGACGCGCTCCAGGACACCGGCAGTCACGCACTAACCAAATGAGCCAACTCGGGCGCGGCACCCAGCGCTACCGCGCCGGCGGCCGCAGCCACGATGAGCATCACCCCGAGGTCGTGGGCGGAGAAGAACATCACCGCTGCCGCCCCGAGGGTGCCAGTAAGTACGGCGAGTACCGGAATCGTGGCGACGACCAGCAGAGACAGTGGCAGCGATCGCCGGCGCAGCCGGCGTAGGAGCACCAGGCCGAGCACGCCGACGATCAGCGAGCAACCCCCGGCGATGGAAGCGATCAGTGGCGCGTCCCGCATCGCCTGGAGCATGCTGTCCTGCATAGCCTGAGCCTGTCAGGAGGACGGATCCAGCCGATAGCCCACGCCCCATACCGTCCTGATCAGTCGCGGACCCGTGGCGTCGTCCTCGACCTTTTCCCGCAGCCGCCGCACGTGCACCGTGACCGTCGACTCGTCGCCGTGGGACCAGCCCCACACCCGCTGCATCAGCTGCGTGCGGGTGAAGGCCTCTCCGGGGTGGGCCAACAGGAACGCGAGTAGGTCGAATTCGCGGCTGGTCAGCGACAGATCCACACCGCTCTTGGTCACCCGGTGCGCGGACAGATCCACCTCCACTGCACCGGCGCGCAGCACGTGCTGGGCATTCAGGGCGGACATGCTTGCGCCGCGTGTGCGCCGCAGCACCGACCCCACCCGCAGCACCAACTCGCGCGGGCTGAACGGCTTGGTGACGTAGTCGTCGGCCCCGACCTCCAGCCCGACTACCCGGTCACTCTCCTCACCCAGCGCGGTCAGCATGATGACTGGCACTGGGCCGCGGCGGCGCAGGCGCCGGCACACCTCAAGCCCGTCAATTCCTGGCAGCATGAGATCGAGCACCACCAGGTCGGGCAGCTCTGGCGTTGCCGCAGCCAGCGCGGCATAACCGTCACTGGCGCAGTCCACCTCGAACGCCGCCCGCCGCAGATAGCTGCTCACCACCTCCGCGACGGTCGGATCGTCCTCGACGACCAGGACCCGAGGCATGCCAGGATTCTAGGGACCAGCCCGCCGCCCGAGGCATCTCCATTCGTGGACGTCTCCACTCCGTTAAGCGCCGCGACGAGTGAGGCGCGAAGATCACTGCACCTTCAATTCTCCAACCATCGCTCCGGAAGACTGCTGGAGGACGGCGGGCAGAGGGTTAGAACACCCGCCCCGGCAAGGGGTCCGCGATCGAGGCGCCGTCTACCGCGGGCGCGCCAGCGGCCTCATCGTAGCCGCCCCGTGAACTGACCGGCCTGGTCATACAGGGCTGCGCGATCTGCCGACGGCGTTTTGCTCACCCTGCCCACCGGGGCGTCAGCCACCCGGAGGGTCGCGGTGGCGCGGGCCTTGCCTCTCATGAGCCCAAGCTCCGGCGAGGTCGCCCGCTCGGATTGACCCCGCCAACGGCTTCTGCTGAAGCATCCACGCCGGCCTGAAGCGGCAAGGGGTGAGCGAGCGCCGCGGGCCTGTCCATACCGAGGAATCGGCGTTGGAGCATGTCCGTGCTCCAACAGCAGGGATGCGCCGGACTGCGCCGGCGTCAAGGGGGCTCCGGCCGCTCGGCAGGTGGCTGCGGCCGACCCTCGGCCCCGACGCTCCCAAACGCAGCGAGAGCGGACGAAGCAAGATCACCATCCGGGATCGGGATTCGCACCTGCCACGTCTCCTCAGATCTGTCACAGAGCGCGATGCGGCAAGCACTTGCGGTGAATAGGCCGCCCAGGCTGGCTACCCAAAAGTGACGAGGTTCTTACAAGCGGCGCAGGCCCTGCGGTGCTCGCTTAGCCTGCATGAGTCGGCGTGCGCCGAAACCGGTGGCGGACTTATCGACAGTTTGTCGACGCGGGAATGGACGACCGCCGGTGTGGCCATCGCTGTTTCAGCTTCTTCAATGATGTTCCCATCCCGCGGCTGAAAGCTGCTCGTCTTCAATAATCCATGGAGGGATGCACGGTGACACTGGTCGATGATGGTCTGCTGACGAGGCCGAGGGTATCCACTGCCCTGCCGGGACCAGGCTCCGCGCAGCTGCTGGCACAGCAAGAGCGGGTGGAGTCCCGCGCGAGAACGTATCCACGGCACCTACCCATCGCGATCGCTGAAGGGCAGGGGAGCTTCGTCCGCGATGTGGACGGGAACGTCTTCATCGACTTCCTGACCGGTGCGGGCGTGCTCTCGCTGGGGCACAGCCACCCGGAGCTGGTGCGTGCGGCGGGCGAGCAGCTTGCTATCCATGCGCACGGCCTGGACTTTCCAACCCCCGCCAAGAGCGCATTCATCGACGCGCAACTGTCGATGCTGCCCGAGAGCATGCGTGGGCGGATAAAGATGCACTTTTGCGGTCCGACCGGAGCCAACGCGGTAGACGCCGCGATCAAACTGTGCAAGACGGCCACCGGTCGAGGTGAGGTTATCTCCTTTCAGGGCGGGTTCCACGGCAGTAGCCACGCCGCAATGGCCGTGACGGGTCTAGTGGACCAGAAGCGGCCGATTGCCAACGGTATGCCGGGGGTGCATTTCTTTCCGTTCTCCTCGTGCAGCCGCTGCCCGGTCGGGCTGACCCCGGACGCCTGCAGCGTCAACTGCATCGGCTACCTGGAGCGTGCTCTGCAGGACCCTAACGGGGGCGTGCCGTTGCCGGCCGCGGTGATTCTCGAGCTGGTGCAGGGTGAGGGGGGTGTCATCCCGGCGAACCGGGAGTTCGTGCAGCGGCTGCGAGTGCTGACCCGCGAGCTCGACATCCCGCTGATCGTGGACGAGGTGCAGACCGGCTGCGGGCGAACCGGCACCTGGTTCTCGTTCGAGCAGTACGACATCGAGCCGGACGTCATCGTCGCCTCTAAGGCCCTCAGCGGTGTCGGTCTGCCGATCGCGGTGATCCTGTACGACGAGCGGCTCGATGTGTGGGCACCGGGAGCGCACACCGGCACGTTCCGCGGCAACCAGTTGGCCTTCGCCGCTGGCGCTCGGGCCGTGCAGATCGTGCGCCGTGACGACGTCCTGGGCAATGTCCGCCGCCGCGCGGAGCAGGTAGGCATCCGGCTGGGTCCATTGCACCGGAACCCGTGGGTGCGCGACGTCCGCGGCGTGGGCCTGATGTGGGGGATAGAGCTGGCCGACCCGCGCACCGACCGCCCGGCCAGCACTCTGGCCCGTGCGGTGCAGGCCCTGGCGCTGCGCCGGGGACTGATTCTCGAGCTCGGCGGACGAGATGACGCAGTGGTGCGGATCCTGCCGCCGCTCAACGTCACCGAGAGCGTGCTCGACACCGCTTGCGACATCCTGCTCGACGCCATCGAGGAGGGCTGCCGGTCGGCGGCGGAGGCCATCGTGAGCACGGCCAGCCGCGATCTCACTCCGCTGGGCTGAGGCGCACGGCGCAGTGCGGATTCCTACATCGATCGTCAGCGGCAACCCGAGGGGCTATGAGCAGCAGCCTGGTCGACACACGGCGTGACCCGCAGCCGCAGCATGCTCCTGCGGCAGCTCCAGTACTGGTGTGCGCGGGTTATCAGCAGTCGGTCCGGTGGCGGGCCGGGGAACGCATGCAGCACCTGTTCGAGGCCCGGTGCGACGAGCTGCGCAACGACGGCCGCAGCGGCCAGCTGGCCGTAGACGCCGGCGACGTCGTCCTGACCTACGACGAACTGGACTCCCGAGCCAACCAGCTGGCCCGGTACCTGCTGGCCTGCGGCGCCCGCCCGGGGGACCGAATCGGCCTGCTGTTCGACTCGCCCCTGCACTCCTACATCGGCATGCTGGCCGTGCTCAAGATCAACGCTGCGTATGTGCCGCTGGACGTCGGCTTCCCCCCGGACCGGCTGCGCTACATCACTGACGACGCCCGCGTTGGCGTCATGCTCACCTTGTCGCATCTGCGGCAGCGACTCGACCAGGTCGACGCCAGCTTCATCTTCGTCGACGAGGTGGCGCGGCTGGTCGCCGCGGAACCCCCCGGGCGGCTGACCGATGAGGAAGCGGGTGAGCCTGTCGACCAGCTCGCCTATCTCATCTACACCTCCGGGACCACCGGTCGGCCGAAGGGCGTGGCGATCGAGCACGGCAGCATCTGCAACTTTGTGCGCGTTGCCGTCGAGGTGTACGGCATCACGTCCAGCGACCGGGTCTACCAGGGCATGACGATCGCCTTCGACTTCTCGGTCGAGGAGATCTGGGTGCCCTGGATCGCCGGGGCCACCTTGGTCCCCAAGCCGGGCGGTTCCAGCCTGCTGGGCGCCGAGCTGGGGGAGTTCCTGCAGTGCAAGCGCATCACCGCGTTGTGCTGCGTTCCGACGCTCCTCGCCACTCTCGACGAAGACGTGCCGGGCCTGCGCTTCCTGCTGGTGTCCGGGGAGGCGTGCCCGCAGGAGCTCGTCGCCCGATGGCACCGTCCGGGTCGCCGGTTCCTCAACGTCTACGGGCCCACCGAGGCCACGGTTACCGCGACCTGGACGTCGGTCCATCCCGACCGGCCGGTAACCCTTGGTGTCCCACTGCCCACTTATTCCATCGTGATCCTTGACGCGGACGAGGCCCGAGCACTTCCGCGCGGGGAGATGGGGGAGATCGGCATCGCCGGGATCGGGCTGGCCATCGGCTATCTGAATCGGCCCGACCTGACCGAGAAGGTGTTCATCCCCGACTTCCTCGGACTCGACAACAACCCATCCGGCCGCATCTACCGCACCGGCGACCTTGGCCGGATCAATGCATACGGTGAGCTCGAGTACCACGGCCGGATCGACACCCAGGTCAAGATTCGCGGCTACCGCATCGAGCTGACCGAGATCGAGTCACTCTTGGCGCAGGTCCCGGGGATCGCTCAAGCAGTTGTCAACACGTACGAGCCGGAGCCGGGCACGGTAGAGCTGGTCGGCTACTACAGCTTGCGCAAGGACACCGCGTCGGTGGACAAGGAGCTGATCTACCGGCGGCTGCGGGAGCGGCTGCCCGCCTACATGGTTCCTGCTTACCTCGAGGAACTCGACATCATTCCGATGACGTCGAGCGACAAGGCCGACCGCAAAAGCCTGCCTGCGCCGCGCAACCGGCACAGCGGCGAGCCCCAGCAGGCATACGTCGCCCCATCCACCACCACCGAGGAAACCCTCGCCGACGCACTGGCCGAGATCCTGCGGCTGGACAGGGTATCGGTCCTCAGCCACTTCTTCGACGACCTGGGCGCCAACTCCCTGCTCATGGCGCAGTTCTGCTCCGGCCTGCGCAAGCGGTCGGGCCTGCCCTCGATCGCGATGAGGGATGTCTATCTGCACCCGACGGTCAAGAGCCTGGCCGTGACGCTGGGGGACACGCCGCCCACCGTTGCAGACACGCACGGGACCTCGGCCCCGGAGAAGGCGGTCAAACCGGGCAGCACCCGCCAGTACGTCCTCTGCGGAGCACTGCAGCTCCTGGCGTTCTTCGGCTACATGTGTCTGAGCTCACTCGTCCTCGTCAGCGGCTTCGAATGGGTAGCCGGTGGCACCAAGGTGATCGACATCTACCAGCGGACGCTCGTCTTCGGCGCCGGCAGTTTCCTGGGCTTCAGCGCACTGCCCATCGTCGCGAAGTGGCTGCTCATCGGGCGCTGGAAGCCGCAAGAGATCCCGGTCTGGAGCCTGTCGTACTTCCGCTTCTGGTTGGTCAAGACGCTGGTCCGGTCCAGCCCGCTGGCCGCATTCGTCGGCTCGCCGATCTACGTGTTCTACCTGCGGATGCTAGGAGCGAAGATTGGGCGCGGGGTGGCGATCTTCACCCATACGATGCCGGTGTGCACGGACCTGCTGACCATCGGCGACGGCACCGTCATCCGCAAGGACTCGTTCCTCCCCGGCTACCGCGCCCACGCCGGCGTCATCCAGACGGGCGCGATCACTATCGGCAAGGGAGTACTGATCGGCGAGAAGACCGTCCTGGACATCGGGACGTCGTTGGGCGACGCCGCCCAGCTCGGTCACGTCTCCTCACTCCATGAACCCCAAGCCGTGCCAGCCGGCGAGCGCTGGCACGGGTCTCCAGCGCAGCGGACCGACACGGATTACCGGACGGTCCCACCAGCGCGGTGCGGCGCCCTCCGCAGGGGGTCCTACGCCACCTGGCAGCTTGCGACCGTGCTGGTGTTGTACGTCCCGGTGGGCATGGTCTTGGCGGGCTCGCTGCTTCCCGATGTCCTAGCCGCCGACTACACGGCACTGACGGACTGGACGTTCTACCGCAACCTGCTGGCCCTGACCTTCGTCATGTTCTTCGGCGCCGTACTCACCGGGCTCATCTTCGTGGTCACGGTCCCACGCGCGCTGAACCTCGCGCTCACGCCGGGCAAGGTGTATCCCCTGTACGGCATCCACTACATGATCCAGCGGACGATCACGCGCATGACCAACGTGAGGTTCTACGTGGACTTCTTCGGGGACAGCTCCTACATCGTCCACTACCTGCGCGCCCTCGGGTACAACCTCTCGCAGGTCCAGCAGACGGGGTCCAACTTCGGCACCGAGCTGGGGCACGAGTCCCCGTATCTGACCACCGTCGGCAGCGGGACGATGGTTTCGGACGCTTTGTCGGTCATGAATAGGGACGTCTCCAGCACCTCTTTCCGCCTGTCCCAGGTATCGATCGGCGAGCGCAACTTCCTCGGCAACAACATCGCCTACCCGTCGCAGAGCAAAGTCGGCGCCAACTGCCTGCTGGCCACCAAGGTCATGGTTCCGATAGACGGACCCGTCCGCGAGAACGTGGGCTTGTTGGGCTCCCCGTGTTTCGAGATCCCCCGCTCCGTCCAGCGCGATGCCGGGTTCGACCACCTGAAGACCGGGGACGAGCTGGAGCGCAGCATCTCGGCGAAAAACCGCCACAACATCGTCACCATGGCGACCTTTCTCTTGGTGCGGTGGTACCTCGTCTTCTGCCTTGCCGTGCTAGCTGCGGTCGCGGCCGGCTTCTACGACGAACTAGGGGCGACGGCGGTCGCGGCGTTCGGCGTCGCCGCTCTCCTGTTCAGCCTCGCCTATTCGGTGTTCGTCGAGCGCGCCGTCCAGCGCTTCCGCCCGATGAGCCCGCGGTTCTGCTCAATCTATGACCGATACTTCTGGGGGCACGAGCGTTTCTGGAAGCTGATCGCGACGGTCCCATTCCACGGCACCCCGTTCAAGAACCTGATGTGGCGCCTGCTGGGGGTGCGCATCGGCCGACGGGTGTTCGACGACGGCTGCTCAATCCCGGAGAAAAGCTTGGTCACGATCGGGGACGACTGCACGCTGAACGCCGGCAGCGTCATCCAGTGCCATTCGTTGGAAGACGGAACCTTCAAGTCCGACTTCACCACTCTGGGCGCCGGCTGCACCCTCGGCATCGAATCCTTTGTGCACTACGGCGTGACGATGAGTGATGGCGCCGTACTCGACGCCGACGCCTTTCTCATGAAGGGCGAGGAGGTTGCAAGATTCGCCCGGTGGCGGGGCAACCCGGCCCAGGAACTCCACCCGCCCGGGGTTCGCCCGACGACGACCCCCGCCCCAGCCGCCCTTCCGGCGGCTCCACCAGCCATACCGGCAGGGTCCCCGGCTCTGGCTTCATTGCTCCGTGAGCTGCGGGCGAACCCCGGACCACGTCTTCCGCGCTCATCTGGTGTGGCGCTGTCCCTGTTTACGCTGGACGCATGCCGGCACCGAGAGGCAGAATTGATCACCTTCCTCTCTTCGGAGGAGGTGCACGAGTCGGACGCCCTCAGCTCGTCGGAGCGGCGGGACGCCTTCGTCATCTCCCGGGCGCTGGTGCGGTTGACCCTGTCAGCGGAATGGTGCCCGGACGTCCCTCCCAGGGACTGGCGCTTCGGTCGGACCGAGCTTGGCAAGCTGACGGTCGTCACCCCCGCCGACACCGGCCTCGACGTAAGCATTTCGCACACCGCCCAGGTGATCGCCCTGGCCCTGTCCGTCACCCATGACGTGGGGGTGGACGTCGAAGCGGTGGCTGACCACGAGGATCCCGTTGTCTGGTCGGTGCTCTCCCCGGCCGAACGGGTCCGGCTGGAAGCCCAGCCGGTCCCGGACCGCCGCTCGGAATTCCTCCGGGCGTGGACCCTCAAGGAAGCGTTCGTGAAGTGCACCGGGGCAGGGTCCTCGCACGGCTTCCAGCACCTCGACACGCGCCTCGAGCCGCTGGCCGTCCTTACCGACGACTGTCAACAGCCGTCATCCCCGGTGTCGTGCGAGTTTCATCAGGAGAAGTGGCAGCTCGCCGACCAGTGCCACTGGGTCGCGGTAGCCACCCGACCGCGACGGCCTCACCGAGACCCCCGTGAACGCCATCGAGAATCACCCGAAGGGCACTGACCACAGCCCGCGGCAGGAGCGAGTTTGCCCGGATGTATCAAGCGAGCACCGAGGAGAGCCATCCAGTGAAATCCGAGGATGACAACCTGAACATCCCACACACCAGCGCTGCCCACGCCGAACTTCTACCAGCGGCGGGGGGCCGCAGCTTCCGGTCCGACCGGGTGATCGGGCTCGACGTGGCGCGGGCCCTGGCAGTCTTCGGCATGTTTGGCGCCCACGTCGGAGCGGTTCCGGACGACGTGCAGGCCTCGCCCTCCACCTGGCTGGGAGTCGTCAACGGCCGGTCGTCGATCCTCTTCGCGGTCCTCGCCGGGATATCCGTGGCGCTCCTCTCCGGGCGGACCAATCCGGCCACCGGCGACGACCTGGTCCGCGCGCGCCTGCGAATTGTGGTCCGCGCCGCATGGGTCCTCGCGATCGGGGGTGCTCTCGAGGCGCTCGGCACCGACATCGACGTCATCCTCGGCGTGTACGCGGTCCTGTTCGTCCTTGCGCTGCCCTTCCTGCGTTGGCCCCCTCGACGATTGCTCATGGCAGCCGGTGCGCTGGCGGTGTTGGCGCCACCAGCCGTTCTGGTTCTCGCGCAATTCGTCGACGCGATGGACTCCCAGGACGCGCCGTTCGTGTCGTTGGCGGTGACCGGCGCCTATCCGGCCCTGATCTGGTGGACCTTCATCCTCGTCGGACTGGCCGTAGGACGCTCCCACCTCGACTCCGTGCCGGTACGGAGGACACTGGTGGCCGCAGGCCTGGGCCTGGCCGTGGTGGGTTACGGCGGCGGGTGGCTCGCGACGCAGTGGTGGGCGGCCGGAAGGCCGTCGGAGGGTCCGCTCGACGGCGCACACCATCCCGGCCACTGGGATCCCGCCTGGTTGAGCGGCGCCGCCCCGCACAGTGGCACGACCTTCGAGATCGCCGGCTCAGTCGGCTTCGCGCTCGTCGTCATCGCGGTGTGCTTGGTCGTCGCCGACCGCCTGCCCACGGCCACCTTCCCATTGGCTTCGGTCGGGTCGATGGCACTCACGGTCTACACCGGCAGCGTCGTCGCGATCTGGCTGATCGACCCTGACGACTACGTCGACAACGGACCGTGGTTGGCCTACGTCCTCGTCACCGTGGTGGTCGCTGCCGCCTGGCGTCTGGTCCTCGGCAGAGGACCGTTGGAGAGGCTGCTGACATGGAGCTCGACCCGTGCCGCAGATCCGCCGCTACCGCGATCGTCACCCGAGCGGCAGCTGTCGTCCTCGCAATTGTCTCGCCCCCTGCGCTGATGAGGCGCCTGGAGACTGCACGCCGAACCTGGTCGGCCTGGTCCCGCGCCCATGCCCGCGGATGGAACGCCGGCGTGCGCGCGCCGCCCGAGTGCAGCGACGCGCCGCATGCGGCGGCTCACCGGCAGAGTGACCGGCCGAAGGTTCGGGGGTCGTCACGCGAGCCCCGGACGATGCGACAGGTCACCCGGTCGGGGACCGGCTTATTACCGCAAGGTTACCTGTCCCTGCCTCGCCTGGCGTCCGACCGGCCTCAGACCCGATCGTGCTGACCCAGCGGAGAGCGAGGAGGAGCAGTGCTCGAGATTGAGATCTTGCCGGCCGTCCTGGCGGGGTTGATCGCCGGCGCGGTCATGGAGGGGCCGGTCTATCTGCAGAAGGCCGTCGGCCTGCCGGTGAAGCAGAACATCTTCCGGACCTGGGGCAACTTGTTCGGCTTGCGCGGGGCGAGCGGCTACCTGGTCGGGATCCTGTTCCACCAGGCGCTGGCTGCGGCCATCGCGGTGCTGTACGCGGTCTTCTTCCGGCTGATCGGCGTGGAGGGCGACCTCTGGCTGTGGGGCCTGGTCGGTGCCCTGGTCCACTACACACTGGCCGGTCCGGTGGTGAAGCTCCTTCCCTCGGTGGACCCGGACACCGGTGACGTGGGCAAGCAGGGCTTGGCCTACCGCCACTACGGCCCGCTGGACGTGGCGACCTCGTTCGTCGGGCACCTGAGCTTCGGCCTGCTGACCGGCATCTTCTACGGCTTGTTCCACTCCGGCGGTGGCAGCGGCCTGGCCATCTGACCGCCGTGGTGATCCTCGACCGAAGGAGCTGGGATGACAACGATGACGACAGCACGAGGGGCCGCCGCCGGCGCGGTCGGTGTCCTGGCCATGGACGTGGTGACCTGGCTGATGTACCGGCGCGAGGACCCCGCCGACCTGGCGCGCGAGCAGCGGGCCCGGGCCTTCGGTCAGGACACCGCGCATGCGCTGGTCCGCCGGGTGGCGGAGGCGGTCGGCAGTGACGCCGGGGGTGAGCAGCCCAACGGTGCCGGTATCGCGGTGCACTACGCGTTGGGCATGGGACCAGGGGCCGCTACGCCGCGCAGCGAAGAAAGCACCCATGGCTACGCGCCGGGCGCGGTGCCCTCTACGGCTTCGGCCTCTTTGTTGTCAACGACGAGATCGCCGCTCCGTTGCTGGGGATCGCCGGTCCGCCGGGTGCGTATCCCTGGCAGGCGCACGTGCGTGGCCTGGTCGGTCACGTGGTGCTGGGCATGGTGACCGAGGCGACGCTGAACGCGATCGAGGAGTGACCCGTGGGCGCGTTGCGACTCAGACCGTTGCCGGCATGAAGCCGCGCCTGGCGGGCCAGGTGGCGGTCATCACCGGTGCGTCTTCAGGCATCGGGCGGCTCACGGCCCAGCTGTTCGCCGCCCGGGGCGCACAGGTCGTGCTGGCTGGCCGCGGTGGGCCCGCGCTGCAGACCGCGGCCGAGGAGGTGGCGGCAGCCGGTGGGACGGCGCTGGTCGTCCCGACCGACGTGGCGGACGCCACTGCGGTTCAGGCGCTGGCGGACACGGCCGTCGAAAGGTTCGGGCGCATCGACACCGGGGTCAACAACGCCTCGGTGACCTCCTACGGCACCGTGGCGGACACGCCAGTTGCTGACATTGCCCGGGTGATCGCGGTCAACCTGCTGGGCCAGGTGCACGGCATCAAGGCCGCACTTCCCGTCATGCGGGCACAGCGCAGCGGAACGATCGTCGCGGTCAGTTCGGGCCTGGGGGTGCGCAGTGTTCCGCTGCAGGTGCCCGACTGCGCCGCCAAGCGCGCCGTCGTGGGGTTGATGGAGGGCGCGCGGATGGAGGAGCGGCGTGCCGGGTCGGGGGTGCAGCTCACCACGATCCTGCCCTCGTCGATCAACACGCCGCTGTTCGACCACGCTCCATCGTTCATGGGCCGCAGGCCAGCGCCGATTCCGCCGGTGTACGAGCCCGCGGCCGTGGCCCAGGCCATCTTGTTCGCCGCCATGCATCGGCGTCGCGACATCTACGTCGGCGCCGCCGCCCGCCAGCTGGACCTGCTCGAGCGGCTCAGCCCCGCCCTGGCCGATCGGCTGCTGGGCCTCGGTGGTCAGGCCTTCCGTCGTCAGCAGCGCGACGAGGCCGACGCCGGGCAGAACAACCTGTACGAGCCGAGTGACACCACCGGATCGGTGCGGGGCCGGTTCGGGCGGTTCGCCTTCCGGCGCGGCGCCTACACCCGCACGTTCGGCTGCCACCCCGTCCTGGGCCGGATTGCGGGAGGGACCCTGGCGGTTATGGCCAGTCGCCGGCTTCTCCGGGTCGGAAGCGGGAAGCAGGTCCCAACGGCCCTCTTCCGGGCACGGAGAGGAGTGAAGGGTCCATGACCGGGAGGCCCACCACGACCGAAGCGGAGATCGCCCGGATTGACGTCGACGGCCGAGCCGTCGAGTACCTGGACACCGGACCGCCGGTCGGGCCGGCGCTCGTGCTGCTCCATGGCGACGGGGAGACCGCCCGGGACTGGCGCTGGGTGGCCCCGGCTTTAGCCGACGCCGGCCACCGAGTTATCGCGCCCAGCCCTGCCCGGACACGGTGGCAGTGTGCCGCCGGCCTCGTACGCGATGGAGGATCTGGCGGTTTGGCTGGCCCGTTTCCTCGACGCCGTGGGCATCGCCGCAGCGACGGTCGGGGGCAACTCCATCGATGGCCTGATCGCGATCCACCTGGCCCTGGGTCAACCCCGCCGGGTCGGCTGCGTCGACATCCTCATGAACAACGCCAGCGTCGACGCCTCGGGCACCTACGTGGCGGACCTGGAGATCGCCGATTTCGAGCGCGCCCTGCGGAGCAATCTCATCGGGCAGCTGATCTGCTGCAAGCACTTCATCAACCACCGCAAGCAGCAGGGAGGCGGCGGGAAGATCATCAACACCACGTCCGTGCACCAGGAGCAGCCCCGCGCCGGAGCCGCGGACTACGACTGCTCCAAGGGGGCGCTGCGCAACCTCACCCGCACCCTGGTGCTGGAGGTCTCCGAGCTCGGGATGACCGTCAACAACATCGCACCCGGGATGGTGCTCACCCCCTTCAACCAGGCCGCGATCGACGACCCCGACCTGCTGGAGAAGGAGGTGCAGAGCATCCCGCTCAAGCGCGCCGCGCAACGGGAGGAGATCGGCCGACTCGCGGTCTTCCTCGCCTCCAGCGACGCCGACTACGTCACCGGCGCCACCTACGTGATGGACGGCGGGCTGATGCAGATGTCCGGCCAGGGCGCCTGACCGGCACCGACGAGCCAACCGCTGCCGGTGGGCAGCGCGTGACCGGTGCAGCTGTCCGGTGCCCTTGACATCCCCCGCGACATGTCAACCACGAGCTTGGAGAAGCGCATGACCCTGACCCTGAAGACTCCCGCCACATCGCCTCTGCTCGCACGGTTCCTCGACGTCCGCGCGCTCACGGAGCGCCTCGCCACACGGTTGTCACCAGAGGACCAGACGGCGCAGTCGATGCCCGACGCCAGCCCGACGAAGTGGCATCGCGCCCATACGTCCTGGTTCTTCGAGGAGTTCCTCCTCGACCCCGCAGGCGGTTACCGACCGTTCGATCCCACGTTCCGCTATCTGTTCAACTCCTACTACGAAGCGGTCGGGCCGCGGCACCCGCGCCCGCAGCGTGGGCTGGTGACCCGCCCCTCGGCCGCCGAGGTCGGCCGCTATCGGGAGCACGTCGAGCAGGCCGTCATCGCCTTGATTCAAAGCGGGCTGGGGCAGGCGCAGGTCGGCATCGTTGAGCTGGGTTTGAACCACGAGCAGCAGCACCAGGAATTGCTGGTCATGGACGCCCTGCACCTGCTCTCCTGCCACCCGTTCGGCCCGGCGATGATCGACCGCCCGGTGGAGGATGATCCCGACCCGGTGCCGCTGACCTGGCGAGCGATCACCGGCGGGCTGTACGAGATCGGCCACGACGGCGTGGGCTTCGCCTATGACAACGAGGGCCCGCGGCACACCGTGCATCTGGTGCCGTTCGAGATCGCCCAGCGGGCGGTCACCAACGAGGACTGGTTGGCGTTCATCGCCGACGGCGGCTACGCCCGGCCGGAGCTGTGGCTCTCCGACGGATGGGCCGCGGTGCAGCAGCACGGTTGGCAGGTACCGGGCTACTGGCAGCAGCAGGACGGCCAGTGGGTCGCCTTCGGTTCCGGGGGCGTGCGGCCGCTGCGTCGGGCCGAACCGGTCTGTCACGTCTCCTTCTACGAGGCCGACGCCTACGCCCGCTGGGCGGGTGCCCGTCTGCCAACCGAGGCTGAGTGGGAGGTCGCGGCCCGTGACGTGGCGGAGCTACGCGGCCAGCTTCTCGACCCTGACCGGCTGCACCCCGGGCTGACCGGTCGGCACATGCTCGGCGACGTCTGGGAGTGGACCTCCAGCGCCTACCTGGCCTATCCGGGCTTCCGGCCCGTGGAGGGCGCGGTCGGGGAGTACAACGGCAAGTTCATGTCCGACCAGCACGTCCTGCGGGGGGCGAGCTGCGTGACCCCGGCCGGGCACGAGCGACTGACCTACCGCAACTTCTATCCGGCTGCCGCCCGATGGGCCTTTGCCGGACTGCGGCTGGCCCGCCCGTGACCACCGTCCAGGGCAACGCAGCGCACTGCGACGACGGGACGCCGCGACGGGCACCAGCTGACGCGCCGGTCAGGGTCCCGGTCCGACTGGATCGTCACCTTCCGCCGGCGGCAATGCGGGACGCGCTGGAAGCCGACGTCCGGGCCGGACTGAGCGCCACGCCGAAGACGCTGCCGCCGAAATGGTTCTACGACGCCCGCGGCTCGCAGCTGTTCACGGCCATCACCGGGCTGGTGGAGTACTACCCCACCCGACGTGAACGCGAGATCCTGCAGACGCACGCCACCGACATCGCGCATCTGTCGGCAGCCGACACCCTCGTCGAGCTCGGGAGTGGGACCTCGGAGAAGAGCCGCCTGCTCCTCGACGCGCTGCACGAGGCCGGCACCCTGCGGCGCTACGTGCCCGTCGACGTGGACGAGACCGTGCTCACGCAGTCAAGTGAGGCGGTGGCCGATGCGTATCCCGGGATTGCGGTGCACGCCGTCGTCGGTGATTTCGAGCACCACCTGCCGCTGCTGCCGGCCGGTGGTCGTCGGCTGGTCGCCTTCCTGGGCGGCACGATCGGCAACCTGCTACCCCCGCAGCGCGCCCGGTTCCTGCGCACGCTGGCATCGCACATGGGATCGGGGGACACCCTGTTGCTGGGCACTGACCTGGTGAAAGACCCCGCGCGGCTGGTCGCTGCCTACGACGACGCGACCGGTGTGACCGCTGAATTCAACCGCAACGTGCTGCACGTGGTGGCGCGTGAGCTCGGTGCCGACGTGGACCCCGACGTCTTCGCACACGTTGCGCTGTGGGACGCCCAGAACGAGTGGATCGAGATGCGCCTGCGGTCGCTGCGCGAGCAGGTGGTGCGCGTCCTTGACCTCGAGGTGCCCTTCACCCGGGGGGAGGAGTTGCGCACCGAGATCAGCGCCAAGTTCCGCCGGGAGCGCGTCGCCGACGAGCTCACCGCCGCCGGGCTGCAGCTGTTGTCCTGGTGGACCGATCGGGACGGTGACTACGCGCTCTCGCTGGCGACCAAGGCGACTCCGTGACGCCCAGCGTCCGCGATGGTCCTTGACCTGGGGCTGGGTCAGATGGCGAGGTCGACGGGGGAGTGAGAGAACTGTCGAGCGGACACCCGGACACGATCGTGCGGGGTGTGGACGGCGCCACGGTTGTCGAGGTCGGCGGCCGGCGCGCGAGCTGCTGGATGGGTACGCCCAGACGAGGTGGCCGCCGGGCCCGGGCCCCCTCGCCCCTGGCCCGACCGGCTACGCGGCGACCGCTACGGCTGAGAAGCGGCTCAGCACCACGTGCCGCCGAGCGAACCCGGAAAGGGCAAGGCATCCACGCCTTCCTCCGGTCCGCCGACTGGCTCTGCCTGGCGCAGACCACGAGCCAGGTCCATCTGGACTACGTGCTGCTCCCCCTGGTCACCGGTTCGCCTCCCGGTGCGCCCTGAGTTGGCTCACGGCGTCATGATGATCTCGTCGGCAGGTCGCTGAGCTGCGCGGATGCGCTGGATCGGGTGCTGTTTCACGCACTAACGGTG
>NZ_FZNO01000043.1 GCF_900188025.1 Blastococcus mobilis | reverse complement strand
GGGCTCGGCCGGCTGGAGCGCCACGCTTCGCGACGTGACCGGCAGACCGCAGCCCGGGGGACACTGCCGGGTGGAGCACAAGGAAGCGATCTGCCAGTAGCGTCCCGCCATGTCAACTGCGGGTGACAGGCGGGGCCCTGCCTGCCGAGGGTCTCCAGAAGAGCTGTGCGACCTCCGCCCGGTCGTTCAAATCCGTGAGGTTTCGGTTGCTGTCGATCGTGTCGTGGCGGACCCGGAAGTGGCCGTTGATCAGCGGGATGCCGGTGGCCGCGGCCTTGGGTCGGGCGCGGTAGGCCTCTCCCGGGGTCCTGCGGGCCTGGGGCGACCGGGTCTGCGGCACAACAGCCGGCTGCACCACATCGGCATCGGCCGCCGTCACGCCGGCACACCCGTGCTCGTCCGGGTCCACGACCTGCACATCCGCGTGCTCAGCACCAGCGGACAGCTGCTGCGCGACCTGACCCTGGACCCCCGCCGGGAGTCGCCGGGGCGCCTCGCTCGACCACGGTCGGCGGCCCACCACTGGGCCCGGAAGGACGTCGGGGGCCGCGCGCTGAACGGGTCCGCTCCGCATCAGGAACGACGAGTGGGACGTCGTCGCTTCGACCACACCGAGCTGCGCGCCGCCACGGGCCGTCGTAGTGCGCGGTCTACCAGGTCGCCACGACCCGGCAGGGGCCACCCGAGCCCTCCTCCCACGGGACCAACCCCACCGTGATCGTGGCCCCGCGTGGAGGTACCTGGTCCAGGCCGGCCAGGGCTTCCAGCCCCCAGCGGTCGGCCCGGCCGAGGATCTCGTGGACGGGGAAGGTGGTGGAGTTCCCGGGATCCGTGCTCAGCGTGTCCACCCCGATCCCGATGACGTCGCGATCGGTGACCAGCAGGTCGCATGCCTCGGCGTCGAAGCCGGGGAAGGAGAAGGTGACGTCCTCGGGATCGTCGGTGCCGCGGAAGAGAAGGTCACCGCCGGCCCAGCGCGACGCCCAGCCGGAGTTCATCAGGACAGCGGTGCCCGGCTGGATGGGCCCGTGGTCCCGCTCGAAGGCGTGGACGTCGTCCACGGTCACCATGGCGTCGGAGTTCCGCGCCGCCTTGGCGCGGATGTCGATGACCACCGCCGGTGCCACCAGTTCGGCCACCGCGATGTCGTGCGACAGCCGCCCTCCACCGATGACGTGACCGGGGGCGTCGAGATGGGTGCCGACGTGCTCGGTGAACGTCCAACGGTTGTTGTAGAAGGCGAACTCGCCGGGCGAGGCCGGCGGCTGGAAATTCTCCCGCGTCGGCTTCTCGTTGCCGAAGGTCGGCATGTCGGGGGAGAACACGTGGGTCAGGTCCACGACTCGGTGGGGCAGGTGGGACGGTCGGATGCGGGCACCGGCCGGCGCTGCGGCGGCGGGGGTGCCCGACGCGAGCGCGACGGCGGCCGCGCCGAGACCCGAGGCCAGGAGCCCCCGGCGGGACAGCCGTGCCTTCTGCGGCACGTCCTCCTGGGAGGCCCCGGAGTCGGCATGCACGTGGGCCACTCGTGACCGCACGGCGTCGCTGGTGCCGTCGATGCACATGGCGCCTCCTCCACTCTCGCCCAGCGTGACGATGACAGGCATCAACCCGCCGGGGCGGCCGGCAGTCAAGTAGCCCGCTCAGTCCGGGCTCGCTCATCGGCGTGCCTCCACCACTGGGGACGTCCGTGGTGACGCAGTGGCGGACCGGTCGCTGGGAGCAGGCACGTCTGCGATCCCGCGCGATCCGGTCGGTGGGCCAGCGCCCCTGACGAGGTCCCGGGTCGCCGATGACAGCGTCGTCGCGGGGGGGAGGGCCGACTGCCGGCTTCGGGCAGGGTCACCGCCCATCGGCCCGGAAGGGCCGCGCCTGGGGAGCCGGTTCGCTGCCGAGAGCTACTGACGCCGGGCCAGGGCCGCGAGCGCGGCCCCGATCCGCAGTCGGGTGTCGTCGGAGGTCCAGCCGGCGAGGACGGCCGCGTCGCCGTCGGCGGTCGCCTCGATCGCCGCGTTGGCGGCGAGATGGAGCTGAACCTTGGCCAGCCGGTAGGACTCAGGCGACCGGGAGGCCAGCTCAGCGGCCAGCGCCACCGCCCGCGGAAGCAACTCGCCCGGCTCGGTGAGTTCGTCCACCATCCCCAGGGCCAGCGCCCGCTCGTGGTCCACCGTCTCCGCGCCGAGGAGCACCCGGCCGGCACGGGAGCCGAGCGCATGCCGGACGATCTCCAGGGCGGGCGTCGGGAAAGGCACGCCGACCGCCAGCTCGGTCAAACCGATCCGTCCGCCCGACATCAGCCGCAGGTCACAGGCCAGGGCCAGCACGCAGCCACCGGCGATGGCGTGCCCGTTGACCGCCGCGACCGTCGGCCGCGGATGGTCGAACACGACGCGATACGTGCGGGACAGCGCAGCCAGGAGCTCCTCGGTATACGGTCGGCCGCCGTCCAGGATCCGGTGCAGGTCCACCCCAGCGGAGAAGGACGATCCGCTGCCGGTGATGACCAGCGCCCGGTCGGACGCGGTGACGGCCTCGGTGAGGGCGTTCAGCAGCTCCACGTCAAGGGCGCCGACCCGACCGTGCTCGATGCGCAGGACGGCAACGTCATCTCGATCCTCGGTGATCAGCATCGGGCCATCATCCACCTACCGCGGTATCGCGCCGGACGACGCGAATCCCGCGTGAACGGGCCGACGAGTGGCTCGCCACTGCTGCAACGCACGGCCACCCTGCCCACCGATGGCGTGCCGCTGATGGTCGTCTCGGAGCGACTGCACCACGTCAGCGCAGTGACCACGCTCACCGTCTACCGGCACGTGCACCCCGGCATGGGTCGCGAGGCGGCGGACCGCTTCGCGGCGCCGCTCGAGAGCCGATGCGGGCGCGAAGCATCACGCGGGTGTCACGAGGGCTTCAAAGGCCCCTACCGCAGAACACCCCGGGCTCCTGTTCTGCAGGGACCCGGGGGTGAGGCCGTGTCCGAGGGGCGACGTGCTGCACACGCACACGCCCAGGACCTCGACATGACCACGCAGCAGCCGCTGCACCCCGGGACGCATGGATGCAGCGGTCGTCATTCGTCGAACAGACCGCCGAGCTCAGCTCTCCGGCTCGGCGGGCTGACCGATCGGGCGCAGATGAATGCGCCGCTCGGTCACTGCCTCGACAGCCGCACGGCTGTAGCAGAGCGGGAACGCCTCCCCACGGCTCCATGCCTCGAACAGGTCGGAGAAGTGCGGGCTGTCGGGGTCGCCCGACTGCCCTGGGCTGTTCATGACCAGCGAGCCGTCCCAGTCGCCGACGTCCACGACGATCCGGAAGGTCGCTCCGCCGGTCTGGACGAACGTGTCGGCGAGGTAGGCCGTGTTGCCGACGGTGTCGCCGCTTCCGCCGCGCGCCGCGGGCCCGACCGCGAGGCGCGCCTGGGTGTCCTCGCTCATCAACGGGGACAGCGCGTGCGCGAGGCGGGAGACGTGCAGCCGTCCCCACGCCCATGTCCCGCGGTCCGGGCCCAGCAGCTGCTCCACCTCGGCGACGGCCGGTGCCAGGGTCGACCGCAGGATCTCGTCGAGCACCGCCTCGCCGTCCTCACCCAACGAGTCGACGGGGTGCTCCAGGATCGCCACGTCCGTCCGGGGGTCGGCCAGGAGGCTCTCCTCGGGTGTCACCTTCCTGACGACGGCTTCCACCTGGTCCGCCGGCACCAGCCGAGCCACCGCCGCACGCAGAAGGGCGGGCCGGAGATGGCGTCGGTACCAGACCTCGAACAGCGCGCCCGGGGCCGACTCCGGGGAGAGGTCGCCGTCCCAGGCCGTGAGCAGCCGCAGCGCGTCGTTCGTGGTGTCGTCGTCGGCCGTCACCGAGGCGAGCCGCCGGAGGATCCGGCGGGCCGGAAGGCTGACGAAGTCCGATTGCAGTCGCACGCAGTCCTCCGGTGAGAACCGCCGGTCGCCTCCGAAGACCTCGGCGAGCCGCTCGGCTCTCGACGAGGGATACCAGTCGAACGAGATCACCTTGTCGTGCGCCGGGTAGTCCTCGGGCAGGTTCATCTCGTTCGCGGTGGCCAGCCAGCCCTGTTCCGGGTTGCTCGCGACCGGCAGCTCGTCCATGTCGCGGAAGCCGGCCCACTCGTAGCGCCCGTCGCCGGGGACCGGCAGCGTGCCGTCCCAGTTGGGCCGGATCGGCGTGAGCCCGGCCGGCTTCCAGCCGATGTTCCCGGCCGGGTCCGCGAACAGCTGGTTCTCCGGCGGCGTGCCCCACCGGTTCATCGCGGCGAGGAACTCGTCCCAGTTCGTCGCCCGCATGTAGTCCATGCTCCCGAGGTAGGGAGCCGTCCCCGGCTCCAGCCAGGCCGCCCGGACGGCGAACGCGGTGTGGCGCTCGGCGTCCTCGTAGATGACCGGGCCGTGCCGGGTGTACCGCAGCTCGACCTCGACGTCCTCACTGTCCCTGACCTTGACCGTGTCACGGACCACCCGCATCGGTTCCCAGCCGTCCTGGTAGCGGTACTCCATCGGGTTGTCCGGATTGGTCCGGTAGACGTACAGGTCCTCCTGGTCGATCGAGAAGATCGTCAGGCCGAACGCGATCCGTCCGTTGTGACCGATGGAGATTCCGGGCAGAGCGGGCTCGCCGGCGCCGATCACGTCCAGGCCGGGTGCTGACAGGTGCGCCACGTAGCGCAACGAAGGGACCGACAGCGCCCGGTGCGGGTCGTTGGCCAGCAGCGGACGCCCGGTGGTCGTCCGGTGGGGGGCGAGCACCCAGTTGTTGCTGCCCTGCAGCACCGGCTCCTTGACCCCGCTGAGGTCCGGCGGGTCGATCGCCAGGCGGTAGATCCGCTGGACGTCGTCCGGGAACAGCGACAGGTCCAGGCCCTCGGGGACCACCAGATCGACCGGAGGTTCACGGCGCCGGCGCAGGTCCTCGACCCGGGGGTCGTGGTCGCGCAGGATCAGTGCCCGCGCGACCTCGGAGTCGAGGTTGTAGTACAGCCCGTTGGACCGGATGCGGGCGAAGTCCTCCGGCGCCCAGAACGCCGGCTCGTAGCCCAGCTCGCGGAACTCCAGGGGCAGCAGCTCCCGGTCCCGGAGCGCGAGGCGGATGTAGGCGTTCACGCCGTCGACGAACGCGCCGGCCACCCGCTTGGTGTCCGAGCCGTACGACAGCCATTCCGGATGCATGTCCCCGCGGTAGTGGAAGAGCCGGGACGCACGATCGCGTTCGACCATCGACGGTCCGAACACCTCGGCGAGCAGGCCGAGCCCCCGGCGGCGCCAGAAGTCCAGCTGCCACAACCGGTCGCGGGCGGCGTTGAACCCCTGCACCCGGAAGACGTCGTACAGGGTCGAGGCGTACATGTGCGGGACGCCCCAGCGGTCGATCAGGATCTCGGCCGGGCCTTCGAGGCCGGGCAGTTCGTACTCCGCGTCGGCGGTCACGCCACCCACCCTTTCCGACGACCAGATGAGGTACCTGACGGGGCGTCAGGAAGCGCCGCGCCGTCCGGGCTCGGCGAACTCGGGATGCGCGGTCCGCCACTGGTCGAGCGGGTTCGCGGCCTTCCACCTGTCCACGAACTCGCTGATCGTCTCGAACACGACGCCGTCGTGGCCGGACATGTGCTGCAGCAGCCGTTCGAGCATGAGCATGCGGTGACCACGGCCGATCACCTGCGGGTGCATCGTCAGCGCGTACACCGCGCCCTCGCCGTCGAGGCCGGCGTGCCGGTAGGCGTAGTCGAAGTCGCCGCGCCAGATCTCCTCGATGTCGGAGGGGCTGGCGAGACCGGAATTGCTTCCCCACACGAACTCGAAGGGCGGGAAGTCGTCCAGGCCCCAGGTGACCGGGACCTCGACCAGTTCCACCGGTTCACCGAAGACGTACGGCTCCGTCGCGGATGCCTTGTCGCCCTGCCGCAGGTAGTACGGGTGGACGTCGTTGCCCATGCAACTCGAGTCGTAGTCGAACCCGAACTCGAGCAACAGATCGATGGTGTTCTCGCTGAAGTCCCAGGCCGGGGAGCGATACCCGCGCGGCCGGATGCCGACCACCTTGTCGAACGCCTCGAACCCGCGCTCGAGGTTGCGCCGCTCACCGTCCCGGTCGAACTTCTGCGGGTTCTCGTGGACCCAGCCGTGGTGACCCAGTTCGTGGCCGCTGTCGTGGATGCGACGGACGAGGTCCGGATAGGCGTAGACGCTGTGCCCGGGGACGCACCAGGTCGCCCGGACGTCGTAGCGCTTCAGCAGGTCGAGGATGCGGGGGATCGCCGCCGCGCCGAACTCGCCTCTGGACATCATGCTCGGGCTGGTGGATCCCATCGATCCGATCCACAACGAGATCGCGTCGAAGTCGAAGCCCAGGCAGACCGATACCCGTGCTGCTCCGTTGGTCATGACGGCCTCCGCTCCTGCTGAAGCTCCACCGACCGAGGGCCGGCGTGCTCGTGCAGGGGTACCGATGCACGAGCACGGCTCCTCCGTCTGGGTATCCCACCACGGAGCGCTGACGGTCACCAGGGCATCGCGGACGGGGAGCCCGCTGAGCGGTCACCCCCATCAATGGTGGGGAGGGCCTCCCGTCGGTCTGCGGTTCCACGGTCGCAGCGCGTGCGTCCGCTGGGCGGCTGCGGACTGCGACTGGAGCCCCTGGGGCTGTGCTGTCAGGCATGCCGGGAGGCCGCAGCTCACCTACCACAGATGCGGTCGCGCAGGATGCGACCGGACGTACTCCCGAAGAAGTACCATGACGGGGTTTCCGCGCCTTCGGCCTCGTGATCGGCCGGGTGCCGTCTCCTCCTGGAGGCACGCCGTGGAAGAGCTCTCGGCATACGTGAACTCCCCGGTGCTGTGGTTCTTCGCCCTCGGGGTCTTCGGCGTCATCATCGTGCAGACCATGATCTACATGCGCGCCGCACGCCGGGCAGGGCCGCAGCTCGACTTCCCCCGCGAGGACCTGAGGGCGTCGTTCCGTTCGGGTGCGGTCGCCGCGATCGGCCCGTCGCTGGCGATCGTCATCGTCGCGGTCGCGCTGCTGGCGCTGTTCGGGACGCCGGCCGTCCTGGTCCGCATCGGCCTGGTGGGGTCCGCTGCCACCGAGACCGCCTCGGCGAGCCTCGCTTCGGGAACCATGGGGGCGACTCTGGGCGGGGAGGGCTACACCCCCGAGGTGTTCACCGTCGCGTTCTTCGCGATGTCGCTGTCCGGGGGGATGTGGATGCTCGCCACCCTCGTCCTCACCCCGCTGCTCAAGCACGGCGACGTGAAGATGCGCGCGATCAACCCGGCGCTGATGGCCATCGTCCCCGCCGCGGCCCTGCTGGCCGCCTTCGCTTCCCTGGGCATCGCGGAGCTCGGCAAGTCCACCGGTCACATCATCGTCGTCGTCGTCTCCGCGCTCACCATGGCCGTGTGCCTGGCGCTGGCCAGGGCCCTGAACGCGGCCTGGCTGCGGGAATGGGGGCTGGGCTTCTCGATCATCCTCGGCCTGGTCGTCGCGTACTTCGTACACAGCGCCGGTCTCGGCCCGCCACCGGCCTGACGCAAGCGGGAGGGGAGCCGACCATGACCACCGCCGCCCAGACCGCGCAGTCGGCCTACGAGCAGTACGACCGCACCACGTCCCGGTGGGGTCGCATCACCATGGCGCTCGGCCTCCTCCTCTCCTGGGCGGCCCCCGTCTACCTGATCTTCTTCACGGACCTGCGGATCGCCCAGTCCGACCTGTGGACCGGTTTCCTGGCGGTGGGCGCCGTCTTCTGGGTGTTCTGGGTGCTCGAGCCGCTCACCTACTTCCCCGTCCTGGGCCCCGCGGCGATGTACCAGGCGTTCATGATCGGCAACATCGCCAACAAGCTGCTGCCGTCGGCCGTCGTCGCGCAGTCCGCGATCAACGCCAGGCCCGGCACCAAACGGGCGGAACTGGCCGCGGTGATGGCGATCTGCGGTGCCGCCACCGTGCACATCTTCTCGCTGTTGATCTTCGTCGGGATCCTCGGCACCTGGTTGGTGAGCGTCGTCCCCGAGGACATCCGCAGCGTGACCCAGATCTACATCTTTCCGGCCATCATCGGGGCCGTCGTGGTGCAGTTCGCCGTGTTCGTCAAGCAGCACCGGATCACCGTGATCGCTGTTGTGGTGGCGGTCCTGGTGCAGCTGGTCCTGGTTCCCAACGTCGCGGCGCTGGCCAACTACGCGACGGCTCTCGTGGTGATGAGCACCGTCGTGCTGGCGTGGGTGCTGCGCGACCGGTCAGCGCAGCCCGTTCCGCACCCGGAAGATCGCACCGAGCACATGGACGTCGGCGGCTGACCCAGGAAGGACCATCGGATGACGTCGGTGACGAGCGGCACCAGGATCTCGCCGGAGCTCCGGGACGAGCTGCACGCGCTGTACCGGCAGCTCCACGCCGCCCCCGAGCTGTCGATGCAGGAGCACCGGACGGCCGCGTTGATCACGGAGCGGATGGCCGCCCTCGGCTTCGAGACCTTCTCGTGTGGTGGCACCGGCGTGGTGGCGGTCCTGCGCAACGGTGAAGGTCCGGTCGTCGGCTTCCGCGCCGACACCGACGCCCTGCCCGTCACGGAGGACACCGGGCTGGATTACGCGAGCACAGCCCATGGCAGGCTGCCGGACGGCACCGAGGTGCCGGTCATGCACGCCTGCGGCCACGACACCCACATCACCTGCGCGATCGGCGCCGCCGCCCTGCTGGTGGGCAGCCGCGACAGCTGGTCGGGGACCGTGGTCATCCTCTTCCAGCCCGGCGAGGAGACCAGCGAGGGCGCCGCGGCGATGGTGGCGGACGGGCTGTGGGACCGCGCGCCCCGGCCGGAGGTCATCTTCGGCCAGCACGTCTGGCCCGGCCGGGCCGGTGAGGTGGAGATCTCCACCGGTCCGGCGATGGCGATGGCCGACAGCTGGCGGGTGACCGTGCACGGCCGCGGCGGACACGGCTCGCGACCGGAGGACACCGTCGACCCCGTCGTCCTCGCCTGCCACATGGTGGTGCGCATCCAGAGCATCGTGGCCCGAGAGGTGCCCCCGCTGAAGTCGGCGGTGGTGACGGTCGGCAGCTTCCACGCGGGCCTGAAGGAGAACATCATCCCGGCGACAGCGGTGTTCACCCTCAACGTCCGCACCCTCGATCCCGAGGTGCGCGAGCGGGTGCTGGCCGCGCTGCGGCGCGTCATCGCCGCCGAGGCCCAGGCCTCCGGCGCCCCGGAGCCGGAGATCGAGGAGTTGTACACCTTCCCGCTGCTGGACAACGACCCCGAGGCGACGGAGCAGATCAAGGCGGCGCTCGCCGCGGCACTCGGCCCGGAGAAGGTCCGCGACACGTCGGCACAGATGGGCAGCGAGGACTTCGGGCACCTGCCGGGCGCGATCGGCGTGCCGAGCGTGTACTGGTTCTTCGGCGGGATGCCGGACGAGGTGGTGAACGGCGACCAGCCGGTGCCGTCGAACCACTCGCCGTTCTTCGCGCCGGTGATCGAGCCGACCCTCGTCACGGCCGTCACCGCCGCGTACGCCGCGATCATGTCGCGGGTCGGGCCGCAGCGCGGCGGGACGTCCTGATGGCAGCGTTCGAGGACCTGTCCGCCCAGGAACTGGCGACCGCGATCCGGCGGAGAGAGATCTCGGCGCGCGAGGCCCTCGATGCCCGCTACGCCCGCATCGACGCGAAGGAATCGAGCCGCCGGCTCCAGCCGAACGCGAGTGCCAGCGGTGCCCGGGAATGGCTGAGCCCCCACGCCCGATGACCGCGGGGGTTCGCCGGTGTCCGAGGGGCGACACGCTGCATACGCACACGGCTGCGTCTCGCGGTCGCCTGGGCGCACGTCGGGTGGTTCCCAGGGGGAGCGAGGCGTTCCGGTGCAGAAGGCGCGAGCCCCCGGGAACGTGGCGGTCCCGGCTCCGGACCGACGGCGACCCCATGGCGTCGTCCACGCGTGTGTCATGGTCTGTGCCGGGTGCCGGGTGCCGGGTGCCGGGTGCCGGGTGCCGGGGCCGGTTGCCGGTGAACGGACCGGCTGGATGCGCGGACGCCCCGGCCCGCGGAGTGCGGACCGGGGCGTCCGGACGGGTGGTGTCTACCGCAGGTCGAAGCGGTCGAGCTCCATGACCTTGGTCCAGGCGGCGACGAAGTCCCGCACGAACTTCTCCTGGGCGTCGTCGGCCGAGTAGACCTCGACGATGCCGCGCAGGATCGAGTTCGAGTTGAACACCAGGTCGGCCGCGGTGGCCGTGCGCACGACGTTGCCGTCGGCGTCCAGCCCCTCGTAGACGCCCTCGGTGGCGACCGAGGTGCGCCACGAGATACCCAGGTCGAGCAGGTTGCGGAAGAAGTCCTGCGACAGCACGCCCGGCCGGTCGGTGAACACGCCGTGCTGCACGCCGCCGGTGTTGGCGCCGAGCACCCGCAGGCCGCCGACCAGCAGGGTCATCTCCTTGGCGGTGAGCTCCAGCATGTAGGCCCGGTCGACCAGGAGCGTCTCCGGCTCCAGCTTGTTCCCCGGCGCGATCCAGTTGCGGAAGCCGTCGGCCCGCGGCTCGAGCCAGCGGAAGTTGTCGACGTCGGTCTGCTCCTGCGAGGCGTCGGTGCGCCCCGGGCGGAACGGCACCGTCACCTGCACGCCCGCGTCCGCGGCCGCCTTCTCCACCGCCGCGCTGCCGCCGAGCACGATCAGGTCGGCGAGCGAGACCTTCTTCCCGGTCTGCTGCTCGAACTCGCCCTTGACCCGCTCGAGCACCGGCAGCACGTCCCGCACGCCCTCGTTGACCGCCCAGCCGATCTGCGGCTCGAGGCGGAGCCGGGCACCGTTGGCGCCACCGCGCTTGTCCGTGCCGCGGTAGGAGGCGGCGGCGGACCAGGCGGTGTGCACGAGCTGCGACACGGTGAGCCCGGAGGAGAGCAGGCGCTGCTTGAGGTCGGCGATCTCCGCCTCGCCCACGAGCTCGTGGTCCACGGCGGGAACCGGGTCCTGCCAGATCAGGTCCTCGCTCGGGACGTCGGGGCCGAGGTAGCGGACCTTCGGGCCCATGTCGCGGTGCAGCAGCTTGAACCAGGCACGGGCGTACTGGTCGGCGAAGTACTCCGGGTCGTCCCGGAAGCGCTCCGCGTACGCGCGGAGCTCGGGGTCGACCGCGAGGGCCATGTCGGCGGTGGACATCATCGGCGGGTTCTTCTTGCCCTCGATGTGCGCGTCGGGGACGAGGTCCTGCGCCTCGGGGTTCTTCGGCTGCCACTGCTTGGCGCCGGCCGGGCTCTCGACGAGCTCCCAGTCCCAGCGGAACAGCATCTCCCAGTAGGTGTTGTCCCAGGTCGTCGGCGTCGGAGTCCAGGCGCCCTCCAGGCCACTGGTGATGGTGTCGGCGCCCTTGCCGGTGCCGTGCTGGCTGATCCAGCCGAGGCCGTTGCCGTGCACCGGGCAGCCCTCGGGCTCCGGGCCGACGAGCTCGGGGTTGCCCGCGCCGTGCGTCTTGCCGAAGGTGTGCCCGCCGGCGATGAGGGCGACGGTTTCCTCATCGCTCATGCCCATGCGGCGGAAGGTCACCTTGATGTCGTGAGCGGACGCGAGCGGGTCGGGCTGACCCTTCGGGCCCTCGGGGTTGACGTAGATCAGCCCCATGGTCACGTTCGCGAGCGGACCCTCGTCGAGGTCGAGCGGGGTGTTGTCGGCGTAGCGCTCGTCGCCGAGCCAGGTGTCCTCCGGGCCCCAGAAGACCTCCTCGGGCTGCCAGGTGTCCTCGCGGCCGAAGGCGAAGCCGAAGGTCGGCAGCCCCATGTCGTCGTGGGCGACGTTGCCGGCGAGCAGGAGCAGGTCGGCCCACGAGAGCTTGCGGCCGTACTTCTGCTTGATCGGCAGCAGCAGGCGGCGGGCCTTGTCGAGGTTCGCGTTGTCCGGCCAGCTGTTGAGCGGGGCGAAGCGCTGGCCGCCCTGCCCGCCACCGCCCCGCCCGTCGGCGATGCGGTAGGTGCCGGCGGAGTGCCACGACATGCGGATGAACAGCGGGCCGTAGTGGCCCCAGTCGGCCGGCCACCAGTCCTGCGACGTGCGCATGAGCTGGGCGAGGTCGCGCTTGACCGCCTCGACGTCGAGCTCGGCGAACGCGGCCTTGTAGTCGAAGTCCGCTCCCAGCGGGTCGGAGTCCTTCGAGGGCTTGTTCAGCACCGACAGGTCGACCTGGTTCGGCCACCAGTCCCGGTTGCTCTGCGGGCGGCGGTTCGTCACCTGCGTCGGCGACGGGATCGCCGGGTTCTCGCTCTCGCTGGTGCTCTCGGTCTGGACCTTGTTGGTCTCGTCCTTCACGGTGTGCCTTTCTGTGCTGCGGATCGGTCCGGGGATCAGGGGACGGACGGGCGGGGGCTGCAGGCCGGGCAGCGGCCCCAGTAGATGACCTCGGCCTCGTCGATCGTGTACCCGGCGTCATCGGACGCCGTCAGGCAGGGGGGCTCGCCCACCGCGCAGTCGACGTCGACGATGGCGCCGCAGGACCGGCAGACCAGGTGGTGGTGGTTGTCGCCGACCCGCGCCTCGTAGCGCGCGACGGAGCCCTGTGGCTGGATGCGCCGCACCAGACCGCTGTCGGTCAGGACGCGTAGCACGTCGTACACCGCCTGGTGCGACACCGCATCCAGGCGGGCGCGCGCGGCGCCGATCAGCTTCTCGGTGTCGACGTGCGGATGCGCGTGGACGGCGTCCAGCACCGCCAGGCGCGGGCGGGTGACCCGCAGCCCCGCCGCACGGAGTGAACGCTCGAGGTCTGCGACGTCCGGCACGGCCACATCCTGACGACTGTCCTTGAACAGGTCAAGAAACGGAGGTGGCGATCTGCCGGCATCGACCGGGCCCTGAGTACCTCCGGCACCTGGACACGGGCGCGTATGCGACTCGTCGGCCGCGGGAGCATCCTCCTGACGCGACCGTACAGGTCACCGCCTTGCCGGCCCGGATACGTGAGACTGCCTGCCGTGGCCGACCAGCAGGACGAGACGACGTGGTTCCCCAGCGCGGAGTGGTCGCGATGCGAGGGGCCGACGCCCTTCCTCGAGCGCGTGCGCGCCCTCGCCCCCGAGCGGCTCGCGCACCCCGACGGCGGCTTGCGCGGCACCAACAACCACATCCAGGTCGCCTGGGAGGACGGTGCGCTCGGCGGCTACTGGGGGGACGTTCACCTCTGGGACGGCTTCGACGAGCGGGACGAGGAGGCGCTGGCCGTCCGCGGACAGACGGCCATCCAGGTGAGCGCTCTGCCATCGGCCGTTCCCGCCTGCGACAGGGGCGCCTGTGCCCCTCGGCTGAGGTCACCGTGGTCGGTCAGGTCGCTGAGCCAGGACGTCACCCAGCCCCGAACCTTCCGTCCAGCCACCAGTCCGTTGCCGACCGAATGCCTCGTAGGGACGCTTGTCCGTCCGGCAACTCGTTGAGAACCGCTTTCCTGTCTGCCCTGTTGACGCTTCCGGCCGCGACAGGTGCAGCTCGGGGAGCCGGTCCCCCTGCGTCACGGCCAGAAGCCCGCTTCCCAAGCGACTCGGGCCAGTGTTGCCTGACCCCGAGCGCTGGGATGCCAGTAGTCGACCGGGCTGACGTCGGCGAGGTCGAAGCGGTGATCGAAGACGGCGTTCCGATCGTGTCGGCAGTTCTCTGCGTGCCGATCGCAGGCGGCGGCCATTGCGGCGTTGTAGGCCTGCACTCGTGCCCGGACGCGTTCGCGGCGGGCCTCTGCTGCGGCGCTCGTGTTTCCCGGGTCGGCCAGCATCGACTGACAGCTGCCGTAGGACTTCCATATCCGGCGCACCTCGGGCTGCTCCTTCCCGACCTCCCACAGGCGCGACAGGTCAGGGACGCTGAGCACGAGGATGTGCGCCTCCGGAAGATCACGCACAAGCGCGTCCAGGGCGTCGCCGAAAGCGTCGGTGTACTCCTCGACCGAGGTCATGGATGCCTCGTCCACGGCGCAAGCGTCGTTGGCTCCGATGAGGACGGTGACGTACTCCGGCCCGACCTCGGCCGCGGCCCGCACCTGGGAGGCGAGCCCCGCCACTCGGGCGCCGCTGACCGCCAGGTTGTGGCCGGCCGCGGGGTCATCGATGCCCAGTCGCTGCCGGTGGCTGTCGAGGTTGTCAGCAGTGCCTGCCGCCCACGAGGCCTCGACGCAGTCCCCGCCACGGTCGCAGGCCGCGTCGGCGCGGGTGATGGAGTCACCGAGCGCGGCCATGGACTCTGCGCGAGGTGGTTCCTTCCCCGGATCAGACCCCGGTAGAGGGCCGCTCGTGCAACCCGCGGCCGCCGTCACAGCCAAAGTCACTGCGAACAGTCGTCGGAGCCGGCGCACGATGTCCTTCCCGAGCCGGCCTGACGGTTGCGACCGGTCATACAGCCGCAGTCCCGATCAGGCCCTTCCGCGTGACGAGCCCGGCCAGCTCGGCCTCCGACATCCCTTCGGTCCCTTCGGGGCGACGCGGCACGACCATGTACCGGGACTCCGCGCTCGCGTCCCACACCGTGATCCGGGTGTCCGCGGGCAGTTCGAGCCCGAACTCCCGCAGGACTCCCCGCGGGTCCCGGACCACCCGGGAGCGGTAGGCCTCGCTCTTGTACCACGCCGGTGAGGGCCCGAGCAGGGCGATGGGGTAGCAGGAGCACAGGGTGCAGACCACGACGTGGTGCTCGCTCGCGGTGTTGGCGACCACCTTCAGCCGCTGCTCCTGCAGGCCGCCGGCCATCGACAGTCCCAGTTCCCGGATGGCCGCGTTGGCGTCGGCGAGCAGCCGTTCACGGAAGTCCGCGTCCACCCACGCGTGGGCGGTGATCCGCGCACCGTTCGCTGGCGACCCTCCGGCCAGGAACTCGTCGATGCGGCGATCGATCTCGCCGTCGTCGAGCAGGCCGCGCTCCTCGAGCAGGGCCTCGACGTGCCGGACCCGCTCGGCGATGGCCGCGCTGCTGTGGTCCCCGCTCATGGCGCCTCCTTGTCCTGATGGTCCGTGGTCGGCTCCAGGTAGTCCTCCCAGAGTTCGACCGTCACGGTATGGTCACCGGCACCGAACAGGTCCACCGCGGCGAACCGCACGTGATAGACCGCCTGCACCGTGCCCGGCAGGCCGCGGGCGCGGTCGTCGGCGAGGGGATGGTGGCCCGCGACCTCCGCCACCTGACCGACGGCGCCGCGGACATACCGCGGGAGCCGTGTGTGGCCGGTGGGATCGCAGGTGCCGGCGCGCACCGGGTCGCCTGGAACGAAACGATCAGGCACCGGCCAGTTCCTCCGGCGTCGCGACGCCTTTCTCGGCCAGCAGTGTGGTGATCGCCGTGAACCACTTCTCGTAGTAGGAGGCCGAGAGGTACGACGCCGGAGGCATCCGCTCGATGGCGTCGCGGAACTCGTCGAGGTTGTAGACCCCACGGCGGATCAGGGCTGCGTTGAGGGCGAGCACGTGCGCTTCCCAGTCCGCGTGGAAGGCAGGCTCGTCAGGTTCCTCGACGATATCGGGAAACCCGATCATGCCTCCGACGTCATTGATGCGGCTCACCCCGATGTTCTTACGCCTCGGCGCGAACCGCGTCGAGCCAGACGTGTCTCGCCTCGACCACGGCGTGAGAACGAACGCACCAGCGGTTCTGCTCGCCGCCGCACAGTCGTGGGACGACCTCAGGCGGTCTCCAGAGCGGTGAAGGCAGCCGTCCGGAGCTCGGCATGGGCCGAGCTGCCCGGGCATCCAACGTGGGTGCACTTCAGGGGCGTCCGGCGAGTCCGGCGGTCTCGGTCGCGCGCGCCGGAGCCTCCGGGCAGGATCGTCCCGGCGAGTCCCCGGGTGGTGTCCGACCTCGCCGTCCCGGTCGGGAGCCGCCGGCAGAAATGGGGTCCTGGGATGTCGGTCAGCGAGGTCGTTCTGCGTCGGCGGTGGTCCGCCGGGCAGCCGTGCCACGGTGTGTGGAGCCTGCTGCCCGGCGCGGTGACCGGTGAGGTGCTGGCACGGACCGGAGCGGACTACGTGGTGGTCGACCTGCAGCACGGCGCCATGGCCGAGGCCGAGTTGCCGGGCGTCGCAGCGGCCATCACGGCGGCGGGCGCCATACCGCTCGTCCGGACCCGCAGCGCGGCCTTCGCCGACGTCGGCCGCCCGCTCGACCTCGGTGCCCGCGGCGTCATCGTGCCCAACGTGCGCGACGCTGACCACGCACAGGAGGTCGTCGCCGCCTGCCGGTACGCCCCGGCCGGGAGGCGCTCGATCGGACGGCTCTCCGGCGGGGCCGACCAGCCCCTGGTGATCGTGATGGTGGAGACCGCCACCGCGCTCGACGACCTCGACGCCGTCCTCGCCGTCGAGGGACTGGACGGCGTCTACGTCGGCCCGGGCGACCTCTCCCTCTCCCTGGAGCTGACCCGCGACGCACACCGGGAGGAGCTGCGCGGCGTGCTGTCCTCGATCATCGCCCGGTCCACCGCCGCGGGCGTGCCCGTCGGAGTCCACGCCTACAGCGGTGAGGAGGCCGCCGGTTACGCCGCCGAGGGGGCCACGATGATCACGGTCGCCGTCGACGCCGCCTCCCTCGGCGAGGTCATGACGCGGCATCTCGGCGTCGCCCGCGCCCGCCGGGGACCGGACCCGCGGTGACCAGTCGTTCGCCACAGACGTGGCCGGGGCGGGCGCGGGCCGGGTACCGCGCACCGTGAAGGCCCGCGGTCGGCGACGGGGGCCGCCGTCGCCGCCGCCGCGACCGCCGCCGTTCCGTCCTCACGTCTGGCGAGGGTGACCCTGGCTGCTGTGTTCGCGTGTCGTGCAGGAGCTCAGAGAAAGCCCATCTCGCGCGCCGCACGCTGCAGGTCGTCGCGGAACTTCGGGTGCGCGATGGCTATCAACCTGCGGGTTCGCTCCCGGATGCTGCTACCGCGCAGCTCGGCCACCCCGTACTCGGTGACGACGTGGTCCACGACGTTCTTGAAGGTCGTGACCGCCGCGCCTGGGTGCAGCTGCGCCACGATCCGGGACACCGACTCATCGGCGGTGGTGGAGTGGAGGACGATGAAGGACTGGCCGTGCTCGGCGAACAGGGCGCCGCGGGCGAAGTCCGGCTGCCCGCCGGAGGACGAGAGGTACTCGCTGCCCAGCGATTCGGCTGCGCACTGCCCCAGGAAATCCACCTCGAGAGCCGCGTTGACCGCGGTCATGTGATCCTCGCGGGCGATGGTGCGCGGGTCGTTGGTGTAGTTCACCGGCCAGAACTCGACACCGGGGTTGTCGCCGACGAACCCGTAGAGCCGCCGGCTGCCGTACGCCGAGGTCGCGATGATCTTGTTGAGGTGCGTGCGCTTGCGGGTGTTCGTCACCACGCCCTTCTCGACGAGGTCGATGAACCCGTCGGAGAGCAGCTCGGTGTGGACCCCGAGGTGCTTGTGATCGCCGAGCATGCCCAGCACCTCGTCCGGGATCGCGCCGATGCCCGCCTGCAGCGTGGCCCCGTCCGGGATGCGTTCGGCGACCAGGGCCGCGATGTCGCGGTCCGTCGCGCGCGTCGGTCGCCGTGGCATCTCGGCCAGGGGGTAGTCCGCCGAACACCACCCGGAGATCTGGCTGACGTGGACCTGGTTCCCCCCGAACGTACGGGGCATCTGCTCGTTGGTCTCGAGGAAGAAGGGGACCTCCCCGATCATGGCGGCCGTGTACTCCGCGTCGGGTCCGAGGGAGAAGTAGCCGTGCCGGTCGGGCGGTGAAGCCGCCACCAGCACCATCGAGCGCCGCGTCGACCGGCGCATCAGGTGCGGCACCTCGCTGAAGTTGTTCGGCACCAGGTCGCACTGTCCCTGGTGGAAGGCCGTGCGGTTGGCCGGGGAGAGGAACCAGGAGACGTGCCGGAGGTGGGGGAGGAGCTCGCCGCGCATGTGGGGGCGCGCCCGCAGGGGCAGCATCTGGTGGATCCGGACGCCGGTGAGCCGGTCCGCGTGGGCCTCGATCGCGTCGAGGACGGTGACCGGCTCGCCGTTGACTGCCCCGACGATGAGGTCGTCGCCGGGGGAGATGAGGTCGAGGACCGCGTCCGGCGGACAGTGCTTGTCCGCCAGCACAGCGCTGATGGTCGGCGGCGTCGCCATGCTCGTCGCCTCCTTCGTCGGGGTCGACCGCGCGGACGCTACCGCCCGGCCGCCGCTGGCGGTGGCCTGACGCAACTGCCGTGCGCGAGGGCGGCCGCCGGCCCGCGGGGCCAGCTACCGTCGCACCCGCCACCGTGACCGGAGGGGCTGTCGTGTCCATGACCGATCAGCCCGTGGACGACGACGGCACCGTCCCCCGGCCGGGTCCGGGCGCCGGGTTCGACGGCCGCGTGGCGATCGTCACGGGCGGTAACTCGGGCATCGGGCGGGCAGCGGCGCTGGCCCTGGCCCGGGCCGGCGCCCGGGTGGTCATCGGGGCCCGCCGGGAACCCGAGGGCGCCGCCGTCGTCGCGGAGATCGAGGCGGAGGGAGGCGCGGCCACCTTCGTGCCGACCGACGTGACGCAGGAGGCCGACGTCCGCCGGATGGTCGAGACGGCGGTGCAGACCCACGGCCGCCTCGACATCGCGGTCAACAACGCCGGGGCCAACACGTCGACCGGTGCCTTCCCGGCGCTGACCGATCTCGAGGAGGTCGACTGGGACCGCATCGTCGACGTCAACCTCAAGGGTGTCTGGCTGAGCATGAAGCACGAGCTGCGGCCGATGTTGGCGGCCGGCAGCGGGGTGATCGTCAACACGTCGTCGGTGGCGGGACTGGTCGGTATCCGCAACTCGGCTGCCTACACGGCCAGCAAGCACGGCGTCGTCGGCCTGACGAAGGCCGCCGCCCTGGAGGTGGGAGGGCGCGGCGTCCGCGTCAACGCGATCTGTCCGGGCACGGTCGACACGCCGATGCTCGAACGCCTCCTCGAGGCGCAGCCGGAGCGCCGGGCCGCCTACGCCGCGGTGGAACCCCTGGGCCGCATGGCGGCGCCGCGCGAGGTCGCCGGCGTCGTCCTGTTCCTCTGCTCGGATGCGGCGTCCTACCTCACCGGAGCGGCGATACCGGTGGACGGCGGCTGGTCCGCCGGTTGACCGGGGGCCGCCGTCCCGGGTCAGGGTCGTGGGCCCCGGTCCGCGGCGACGGCGAGGTCCGCGGCGACGGCGAGGTCAGCGGCCTCCCGCTCCACCGAGCTCGCCAGCAGCCCGACGTCGTCGACGACCGCGGGAACGGCGACGATGCCGACGCACAACCGGTCGGCGACCGAGACCGCCGCCACCCGGAGGGCGTGGTGCGGCGCCACCTCCACCAACGGGTGGATCGCCTCGACCCGGGCCCCGAGCACGGTGACCTCGCGGTCGGGGCCGCGGATCGCGGACACGTTGACGGCGAAGGTCCGGCCGCTCCGCTGCACCCGCTCCGACCAGCTCGCCAGCCGTGGCGAGACCCGGGCGAGCCGGTCCAGCACCTCGTCCAGTTCCTGCGCGTCGTGGCGTGCCTTCCGCAGCGCGGTCTCCGCACGGATGGCGGTCAGCCGCGCCACGGGGTCCGGCTCGTGCAGGGGCAGGTCCACCCGGAACCAGGAGTCGCGGTTGCCGGCCGGGTCGTCGTCGTGGTGCAGGCTGACCGGCACCTTGACCCGGAGGGTGCGGACCGGCCCGTGCCGGTGCTCCAGCCAGCGGCGCAGCGCGCCGGCCACGAGCGCGAGCACCGCGTCGTTCACCGTCGCTCCGGCCAGCACCTGGGCAGCGTGGTGCAGGTCGGGCAACGAGACCGCGGCGAGCGCGACCTCGCGGTCGCGTCCCACCCGCGCGTCGAACGGGGATCGGTGCGCGGCGGGCAGGAACTCGCGCGCGAGGAGCCCGGCGAGGTGGGAACGCTGCCGCGGGTCGTCGATCGGCGGGCTCGCGTGGACGCCGGCGTCGGCGTGCGCGCCGTCGGCGGATGCCGGCGGGGGGTCCCACAGCACGTCGCGGGCCAAGCGCATCGCCGTCGTGCCGTCGGCCAACGCGTGGTGCACCCGCCACACCAGCGCGACACCACCGCCGACCAGTGGTCCGAGCAGATCCATCCGCCACAACGGTCGACCGCGGTCCAGGGGCTGCACGAACAGCCGAGTCACCGCCGCCCGCAGTGCGGCCGCATCGAGCGGTTCGGCTGCCATGATCGCACCGACGTGCCGGCCGAGGTCGAACCTCTCGTCCGGGCGCCACACCGGCGCATCGGCCGGACCGGCCAGGCGCCAGGTCATCTCCGGCGCGGCGGGCAGCCGCCGGCTCAGCGCCTCCCGCAGCGCCTCCGGGCCGGGCGCCCCCGCGGCCAGGCGGATGAGCTTGCAGGTGTGTCCGACCAGCCCGGGTCCCTCCAGCGCCAGGATCGCGCGGTCCTCGGCCGTCAGCGGGACCTCCACCGGAGCAGCGTCCCGCGGCGCGGCCACGGGGACAACTGCCGATCGGCCGTGCACGGCGTCCCCGCTGCACTGATGGTGACCCTGGGTACGAGCAGGGCCTGACACCGCTCATGTCGGGGCGAGCGCACCACCTGCCGGGCGGCGTCCCTTCTACCAACGCAGCCGCGAAGTCGGCGACACGCTGCTCGGCAGCTGGAGACGTGGCACCGGTTCGGGATGACCTGCTAGCCCCTGAAGCTGTGTCCGAGGGCCTACGTCCCGCCGGCGACGCCTCTCCCCAGTACGTCGACCTGCCGGAACGGCGGATCGGTCACGATCGAGCCAAGCGTCGGGGACTTGCGACACCGCCAGGCCCATCGCACGGACGATGACGAGTTGGTCCTCGTGGCGGACGGCGATATCTCATCGAGCTGACCAGTACCGGCAAGATCGCCGCACGGGGACATCACGCGGTCTTCGAGGGTAACCTCGTGATCCCGGTGGAGAGCTGCGACATCACCCCGGGAGTGGAGCACCTGCTCGGCCGCGAGCAGGGAGCCCACGACACGGACGTCGACGAGGACTGACGACGGTGACCAATGCCGGTTGGTCCGGCCAGCCCGGCGGGGCGGCGGCAGCCACCGTCCCGAGATGAGGTGTCAGCTCGGTGTCGACAGGCGACGAGCGACCTCCCATCACGAAGGGCCCCTCGCCGGGTGTAGAGCGCTGCCAGCTGAAGGCCGATCACCCGGCCCGGGCGGGTGCCGGGGCGGTCAGGGGGTACCCCGACGCTTCGGCGACGTGCCTCGCAGCGGGCGTCGTCTGGTGGTCGCTGGCAGTGTGGACGGCATGGCCACTCCCTCTTCCGTCGTCGTGGTGACCGGTGCGAACGGATTGGTGGGTGCCGCGGTGTGTCGGGCGCTCGTGGAGCGGTCGGCGCAGGTGCGTGCCGTCGTCC
>NZ_FZNO01000012.1 GCF_900188025.1 Blastococcus mobilis | reverse complement strand
GTCACCGCCTTCAGGACCGGTGCGGACACGTCCAGGCTGGCACGATGAGACATAGCGGGCTCCCGGGGAAGAGGAGATCGGCTTTGGCGAGACGATCTTGACCCCGAGAGCCCGCGCCTACATCTGGAACCCGCGCTCCGACCAGCGGCGATGCAATTCAGCCCGCTGAACCTGGTGAGAAAACCTCACTGCGTCTGAGGAAGCTGCATAGCCGAGACAGTCCGACCGCGGTCCTCCCGCGGCGTCCCTTCCCCGGATGACCATCACTTCACCGAGCGCCGTCTGCTCCGACCTCTGGATCTGTAGCTCGGCGCCGCCGCCCAAGCTGTCGGAGGAGTAGGCGCGAGCGATGCGCCCGAGCAGCCGCTGCGCCTTGGCGCGGTCATCAGCTGTGAGAAGGGCGAGGAATGGGCCTCGCGCCCCGCAGGATTTCGACCCAGCCGAAGTACTGACCGAGGAGCCGCACCGTGCTCTTCTCGATGTAGTCGCAATTCGTCGCTCCAGAAGCCAAGAGGTCCCGCTCAAGGATGAGCAGACGCGATTGGAGATCAGAAGCCGCACGCACCAGATGTAGTGCCCACGGACGTTGTTGACGCCGGACGCGGAGGAGGACCTCCGGGCGCGGTGATGGGTGTCTGAAGGCGCCGGTCCGGGACGTTCAGCGTCACGATCGCGACGCCGCCGTCCACCTCGGGCAGTACCTCACCGGATCCGGCCACGAGCCCAGTTGCCTCGCGAGTCGATGGTCGAGAGGCTGAGCCGCGAGGCGATGCCGGCAGGGCGACGCCCGAACCGGAGGTGCGGTATGCACGCACGGTCAACGAGCATCCGCGGCAACGCAAACAACCTCGACGCCGGCATCGCCTACGTCCGCGACGAGGTGCTGCCGTCCATCGGGGAGTCCGAAGGCTGCGTCGGTCTCTCCATGCTCACCGACCGCGAGAGCGGCCGCTGCATCGTCGCCACCGCCTGGACCGACGAGCAGGCCATGCGCGCGTCCTCCGAGGAGGCGCGCACCGTCCGGCACCGCCTGCTGCACACCCTCGGTGGCGAGCACGCCGACGTCCTCGAGTGGGAGATCGCGGTCCTCCACCGCGACCACCCGGCCGGGGACGGGGCTGGCGCGCAGGTGACCTGGGCGCGCATCTCCCCCACCCACATCGACGACCTGCTCGACGCCTACCGGAGCAACCTGATGCCCAAGCTGCAGGAGCTGCCCGGCTTCTGCAGCGTCAGCATGCTCGTCGACCGGCGCAACGCCCGGACCGTCAGCGTCACCAGCTTCGAGAGCCGCGAGGCCGCGGCGCTGATGCGCAAGCACGCCCGGTCCCTGCGCGAGCAGTTCTCGCAGGCCATGGGCGCCAAGATCGTCGACGTCGCCGAGATGGACCTCGCCCTCGCCCATCTGCGGGTCCCCGAGACCGTCTGACGAGCGACAGCCCTTCAACGACCGGACCGCCAGCGCCGCCCCTCCGTAAGCCAGTGAGCTCGCGAGAGCCCGCATCGTCGTCCTCCGCCCCGCCCCGCGCGCGGCCAGCAGCGCGGTCGCCGAGTCGAGCAGGTTCATCGCCGCCACCGCGGCCAGTCCCCGGTCGACCTCCTCGCCTGCGCGCGCGGTCAGCGCCAGGGCAGAGATCACCGCCGCCCCGCTGCCGAACAGCCGCCGCGGTCCCGCCGGCGTCACCCGCACCCCGTACGCGTTCGCGACCGCCGGGCGGCGCGACGACGCTGAGCACCCCGAACGTCAGCCCCCGGCGGCGAGCGCCTTGTCCCCGGCCTGGCCGTCGCCAACTACCTCGAGCCGGCTGTGCGCGAACTCGGCGCCTGGACTGGCGCGCACCTCGTCGAGCTATCCGGCTTCTCCGGCAGCGGAGAGCCGCCACACCCGCTCGACGTCCCCCAGTTCGCCGACGCCCTCGCGTAGTGGCTGGACACGAGCGGGCTCGACCGTGTTCTCCTCGTCGGCCACTCCAGGGGGCACCCAGGTGGCCGCCCGGGTCGCCGCCCGGAAACGCACCAGCGCCTCTCCTCGCCAGCCCGACCATGGACCCGAGCTTCCGCAGCATGCGGCGAGTCGTGTTGGCCTGGCGCCGCAAATACGAGCTGGAGCCCAAGAGCCTCGACGAGCAGCACACCCCAGAGCGGTAGCGCGCGGGCCTGAGATGGGTCCGGCACGCGCTCACGGTGCACCTGGCCGACGCGCTCGAGGACGTCGTCCCCCAGGTATCGGTCCCCGTGCTCGTGGTCCACGGCGACCAGGACCGCCTCTGCACCGAACAGTGGGCGCGACAGCTCAGCGAGCTCGCTCCCGACGGCCGGTTCCGCTCCGTGCCCGGCGCGCACAGCTTTGTCTGGACGGCGCCGTCCGCCTGGTCCGAGCTGATCGAGCGGCTCGCCCGCGGCCTGCCGTGACCGCGCCGCCCGGCGCTACCGTCGGGCGATGACGTCGCCCGAGAACGGCCGGCCGACGCGGAGCCGCCTCGCCCGAACCGTCCGGCTCGCCGCGCTGCCGGCCGCGTACGCCGGCCGCACCGCCGTCGGGATCGGGAAGCGCATCGGCGGGCGCCCCGCGGAAGTCGTTGCGGCGCAGGTGCAGCAGCGCACCGCGGAGCAGTTGTTCGCCACGCTCGGCCAGCTCAAGGGCGGCGCCATGAAGGTCGGTCAGGCGCTGTCGGCGATGGAGGCCGCGCTCCCCAAGCAGCTGGTCGGCCCGTACCGCGAGACGCTGATCCGTCTGCAGGAGTCGGCGCCGGCCATGCCGGCCGACCTAGTGCACGCGCAGCTCGACGAATCGCTCGGACCGGACTGGCGGCGGCCGTTCCGCTCGTTCGACGACCAGGCCGCCGCGGCGGCCAGCGTGGGGCAGGTGCACCGCGCCATCTGGTCCGACGGCACGCCGGTGGCCGTGAAGATCCAGTACCCGGGCGCCGGCGAGGCTCTCGTCGCCGACATCGGGATGCTCCAGGGCCTGGCGCCGGTCATGAAGGCGGCCGCGCCCGGCCTCGACGCCCGGGAACTGTTCACCGAGCTGCGCGAACGGCTCGCCGAGGAGGTCGACTACGTCCGCGAGGCCGAGGCCCAGACGGCGTTCGCCGACGCCTACCGCGACGACCCGGACATCGCCGTTCCCGATGTGTTGGCGGCCGAGGGCCGGGTGCTGATCACCCGATGGGTCGACGGCACTCCCCTCTCGCGCGTCATCGCCGACGGCGACCAGGACGACCGCGACCGCGCCGGTCAGCTGCTGGTGCGCCTGTTCGCCTCCGGGCCGGTGCGCGCCGGCCGGCTGCACGGCGACCCGCACCCCGGCAACTTCCGGCTGCTGCCCGACGGCCGGCTCGCCGTCCTCGACTTCGGGTCAACCCAGGCCCTGCCGGACGGCTGGCCGGCCCGGCTCGGGCCGTTGCTCGTCGCCGGGCGGGACGGCGACGCCGCGACGCTGCACCGCATCGCCGCCTCCGCCCACCTGCTGCAGCCGGACAAGGTGACCCCGGAGGCCCTCCTCGCGCTGCTCGACCGCTATCTCGAGCCCCTGCGCAGCCCGGCGTACCGGTTCACGCGCTCTTGGATGCAGGAACAGACCCGACGGGCCTCCGACCCGCTCAGCCCCGCCGCCCGCACGCAGCGCCGGCTGACCATCCCGCCGCGGCACCTGCTGGTGCAACGCGTGGCGGTCGGGATGGTCGGGGTCCTCTGCTCGCTCGGCGCCACCGTCGCCGTCGACGCCGAGGTCCGGCGGTGGCTGCCCGGCTACGTCGCTCCCCAAGACGCCCTCGGCCCGATCCCGCGACGCTCCGGGTGACCTGGACGTCACCGGTCAGGACGTGTCACGCACAGACGACTACGACGCCGAAGGCACCGCCTGACCGGTGGCGGGTTCCCGTCGCTCCCTCAGGTGCCCGTCGCCGCAGTGTGCGTGGCCGGGAAGCCGGGCCAGCCGGGTCCCGGCCGGAAGTTCGCCCGACGGGACGGCGCCTGATCGGTCACCGAACCCGAACCAGCCACAACCCGCAGCGTCGTCCTCTCTCGGCGGTCCTGGCGCGGCACCACCGCGCGGGGAGGGAGGTGGTCCCGGCACCACCGTTCGCAGTCGGCCAGCAGGTTGCCGGTGGACATGGCCCGAGGCGCCCCGCCGGATGGCATGCCGAACAACGCTGCGGGCTCCCTTTGTGTGGACGACGGTCGAGAGGTCCTCGCCGCTCCGCAGGGGGCATTGCCCGGGCATGGGTGTCACCGGCCGATGAACGACCGGGGGACTGCCGACAGCGCGCCGAAGACGGGGGAAGGACGCAGGTACAACGGTAGGGCAGGCGGCTCTTCAGCCCCCGCAACCGGGCGACCGGCGTGCCTCCGTCAGTCCTGAGCCGAGCGGCGCATCGACCACATCTGGGCGGGGCGCTCGTACTGCATGGCGACGTCCCAGCCGACGGCGCCGTTGACGACTTCCTTGCGGAAGTTGCCGACCGCCACCCGCGCCAGCTCCGGGTCCGCCGCAACCCGAGCAGCCAGCTCCAGCGCCCGGCCCTCCACCGCGGCGCTGTCCACCGACTCCCACGCCAGGCCGAGCTCCACGGCCCTGTCTCCGTTGATCTCCTCGCCGAAGAACGCCATCGCCGCCGCGGCCTCGCGGCCGATCAGGCGCGACAGGGATCACGAAGTGCCCGCCGCCGGGGTGCATGCCGCGCTTGAGGAAGCCGGCAAACAGCCGCGCGTCCTTCGCCACGATCCGCAGGTCCGTCGCCAGCAGCATGTTCATGCCGGCGCCCACCGCTGAGCCGCGCACCGCCGCCACGGTGGGGACCTTGACCTGCCCCAGCCGGTAGAAGGAGTCGTAGATCTTGCCCATGCCCTCGTAGGCCTCGGGCGCCGCCGGGTCCTTGCCGGCCGAGGTCAGCGTCGCGATGTCCCCGCCCGCGCAGAACGACTTGCCCTCCGCCCGCACGACCAGCGCGCCGACCTGCGGCTTGGCGTCCACCTCGTCGAACGTCGCGATCAGCTCGTCGACCATCGCCGGCGTCAGCGCGTTGCGCCGGTCCGGGGCGTTCAGCGTCACGACCGCGACGCCGCCGTCCACCCCGAGCAGCACTTCACCGGATCCGGCCACGAGCCCGCCTCTCATCACCGAGCGGTCGCCTCACTGCGAGCCACTGAGTCCTCACCTCGCATCGGACCACGCTCGGCCGGTCGAGCGATGACTGGGACCACTTGGGCAGCCCTCGTACGGGCACGTCAGACGATCGCGTGCTCGCGCAGCTGCTCCTGAACGTGTGGCGGCAGATTCAGGTCGACGAAGACCTCTGCCAGGTCGAAGTAGGAGCCACCTCGGGCATCCCGCGCGCTCACCACCGCCTCGGCGTACGAGAGCTCGATGTCGCTCACCTGAGCGATGACCGAGGCGGGCGCCGTGTTCAGGTCGACAAGGCCCCCGTCGTCGTAGTCACGCCGCAAATCCGGGCGGCCGATGCCCAGGTGGCGCGCCAACACGGGGTCGCTGACACGCAGCTGTCGTGCCTCGACCCGTCTCTTCCGCGCAGCCAGCGCCTGCGCGACTGCTGGCTGGACGAGGGTCGATTTCGCGATGGAGCTCCCGTAGACATCGCGGCGCAAGCTCTTCAACTGCAAGCATCCGACGACGACGACAGCTACGACCGTCATGCCGCCGATGGTGCTGATCGTCTGATTTCCGGAGGATCCGTCCGGATGCGACGGGGGAGTCAGCGCCATCAGAACTACGAGGAACACGCCAAGTCCGGTGTAGATGAAGGCCAGCCTCGTGACGGCCGGCCGGTTCAACCGACGGGCCGCGTGCCAGAACGAAACCGCGGCCAGGAAGCCGCCCGTGAATATGGTGAGGGCGAAGTACCAGCCCCCGCCGGAGAGGCTGTCGCGCAGCGACCTCTTCGCGACGCCGGCTGGCTGATGATTGGCGGACTGCGCCACGCGTTCTCCTCGATGTACCGGTGGGCCTCAGCCGACGTGATGTCCAGCAGGTCACCCGATGGGCTGCTTCGTGACGCAGTGGATCTTCGTGTATCGGCGGCCCTTGTCGGCGATCGACGTGCCGCTCGAGCCATGAGTACGGCACCCGTGTGCGTGTCCATGCCACCGGAAGATCCGGACGTCGCGCCGCCAGTCCCACCGGTGGCGCTCCCCGATCCACTGTTTCCCGACGTACTGGACAAGCCGGCCGAACTCGACCGCTCACCGGATCGGCTCCGGCGAGCCTCAGCAGCCAGCCGCGCCTGCTCGGCGACGAGGTCGTCCAGGTGCTGGTCGTCCGCCTGCCGCAGCTCGGTGTTGCACCGCTCAGCCCAGCGGCAGTGCTCGCAGTAGCCGATCGGCGAGGGTCCGGTCGCCGGCGGCGCGGCCACGAAGGTCTCCAGCCGGCCCCGCGCACGGCGGGCGTACGCGGCGACGTCGATCAGCCGCCACGGACGCGACTCGCCGTCCCCGGTGGCGACGTGGATGAACTCCGGCGCCACCCCCTGCAGGTCGGAGAGCCGCTCGGCGTACGTCGCCATCTGCAGCAACGCGGCGACCTTCAGCTTCCGGGCGAGCTTGGTATCGGCGATCTCGTACGACCAGTCTCCGAAGACTGGCGCCGGCGTCTCGACCCGCAGCAGGAAGTCGGCCTGCCCACCCCAGGCGCCGTCGAAGAACGTCCCCTGGTAGACAACATCGACGCCTCGCCGCATCGCCTCGACCGTCTCCTCCGCGCGCCGGCGGCCCTCGGCATCGAACGCCGTCTCGATCTCGGCGACCGACTTACCGGAGGCCACCAGCGAGGCCAGGTACTTCTTCTCGTGCTCCAGGCCACGGTCGAAGACGAACTGAAGTTCGTCCGTCGTCTCGACGTCCGGCGCCGCCCACTCCCCGCCGCCACGCCGAGGTCGAGCCGGGTCAGGTGCCAGCACTCCTGGTGGGAGGTCAGGTCGGTCGGGCTGAGCACCAGCCGCCCGTCGAGTCGCTGCATCACCTACGTGCCTTTCGTTCGCCGTCGTCGGCAGCCTGCCGGACGCGTTCCGACCCACCCTGCCTCCCTCAGGGATAGCGGAGGCCAGTGACACGACTCCGACGCTCAGACTCCACGGAGGTGCACGCGTCACCCGTTCGAGCGGCTCGATCGCGATCGACTCATGCCACGTCGCGAAGTCCCGGTCCGGCCCGCCGGCCGCGTCGAGCCGCGGGGCGACTCGCCGCCAGCAGCCGACGGGGCGGCGCAGGTCCTTACAGGCGCTCGGGGCTAGGAGGAAAAGGCTCAGGTCAGCCAACCGCAGAGGGAGTTGTGCTCAGCCAGCGCGTCTCGGTGCGGCACGTGTGCCTGGTCCGATGGCCTGCGGATCTGCCGCTCGTCGAAGTCCTCGTACTCGCTCCCCTGCAGGTCCGGAGCCACCCGGATCGTCCCGAACGGCATCACGGTTACCAGCCGCAGGTCGAACAAGGTGTGAAGGTCCGCTCGGAGGAGCAACCCGTTGCCGGGTGCGTGCGAGCCCGTCTCTCGAAACGGCCGAATGTGCGCGGCTTCGAGTGTCGCCTCGACCTGCGAACCAGAGATGCAGCAGGTGCGATCGAAGGCCTGCAAGAGCCCCTGCCGAAACGGCCCCTGGCCCCGCCGGACGGCGATGAGCCGCTTGGCGTAGTCGCGATGATCCTCGTCCGGTAGGTCGATCCCCGCCGCAGCCAGGAACTCCTCCAGCGCCCGCTCGACGCGGCTCTGCTGGGGGAACAGGGCGCTGACCGCGCGTACGCCTTGCTCGGACATCCTGGCGAATTGCGACAGTTGGACGTGGTGCGCCAATCCAGCCAACTCCGACCCCACGGCGCCTCGCATGGGGATGTGGTTCGGAGGCTCGCTGACGACCTCGATACCCATCACGTACTTGTACGTACGGTTGTCATCCCAGGGCACCGGCTCACCCGTCCGAATCCTGCGGGGAACGCTGGTCAGCCGGCAGTGAACCAGCCATCCCGAGTCAGGCAGTGGCTTCCACAGGAAGAGGTCGTCCCCGACCCGAGCTCCACCGGCGTTCGACGGCGTTCCCCACAGGCCCGAGCGCTTGCAGGTCTCCCAGTTCGAGAGATCGTCCGCCGACAAAGAATCGACCCAGCCTGTCAACAGTCATGACCTCACCCGTGATCACCGGGGTGAAGGCATGTCCTGGGCGGAAGCCTGTTGGGCCGCGGTTCGCGTCCGCCGGACGGCGGCACGCGTCATGCTGCAGGAAGGGTCAGCGCCGCTCGGGCGCGACACCCCGGAAACCGTCGGCCGGGAAACGGGACTCGTTGCCGGCCAGCTTCTCCGCCGCTGCCACACCGAGGTCCACCCCGGCCACGTCCGCCAGTCGGACGAGGTAGAGCAGGACGTCGGCCAACTCCTCCCCGAGCCGCTCCCGCAGCTGTCCGGCCGGCAGGTCGCGTGCCTCCTCCGTCGGCAGCCACTAGACCAGCTCAGTCACCTCACCGACCTCGCCGACGAGCGCCAGCGTCAACGACTTCAGGTCGTGGAACTGACCCCAGTCGCGGGCCTCGGTGAAGACCCGCATGCGGGCGGTCAGCTCGGAAAGATCGCTCACTCGGCGAGTATCGGCGACCCGTCGTCGATCCTGTCTAGGCTGGCGGTGCGGTCCGACTGGCTTCCGAACCCTGGACATGCCCCCACCCGCACGTTGATTCGTGCTGCCCGGGGACAGGTCCTTGCCACTCCTTCGTACATCCGCCAGGGGTCTGGCCGACCTCGCGCGCGCCGGCCGCATCGGCGCCACACTGGCCACCCAGATGGCGCACCGAATGAGCCGCTCCGCCTCCGCGGCCGAGATCCGCTCCTGGGATGCCAGCCTCGCCGCGCTGGCCGCGGACCTCGAACAGGCCGGACTCGGGGGCATCGAGGTTCTGGCCGAGTACCAGCTGCCGCTGTCGAGCAAGCGGATCGACGTCGTCCTCGCCGGAGAGCACCCTCGGGGCGGCGGGCCGTCCTACGTCGTCGTCGAGCTGAAGCAGTGGACACGGGCGTCCCTTTTCGAGAACGAGCCCGAGCTCGTGGTGCAGCCGACCTACGGCCCCCGGCCGGTGCTGCACCCCGTCGCCCAGGTCCGGGCGTACGGCGAGTACCTGCTGGACTTCGTCGGAGTCCTGCACGGCACGAGCGATGTCCTCGCTGGGGCCGCCTACCTGCACAACGCGACGGACGACGGCGTCGCCGCCCTGCGCGGCTACCCGCAGGACGAGCTAGGCCGCCTTTTCACCGCCCAGGACCGGGGTGACTTCCACGGCTTCCTCCGCAGTCGTCTCTCCCCTGCGAACGCGTCGGTGCACGCCGACCGGCTGCTGCGGTCCTCCGTCGCTCCCAGCAAGCAGCTGCTCGCCGTGGCGGCCGAAGAGCTGCGTACCCGTGAGCAATTCGTGCTGCTCGACGAGCAACGAGTCGCCTTCGACCTGGTGCTGCACGAGGTCGAGAAGGCCCGGCGCGGTGACCACAAGAGCGTCGTCATCGTGTCTGGCGGGCCCGGCAGCGGGAAGAGCGTCATCGCGCTGTCGCTGCTCGGGGAGCTGGGACGACGTGGGATACGTGCCGTGCACGCCACAGGGTCGCGTTCGTTCACCCAGACGCTGCGCAAGGTCGCCAGTCACCGCGCGCCCCGTACCAGGGCACTGTTCCGGTACTTCAACCAGTTCATGGCGGCTGAGCGCAACGGCCTCGATGTGCTCATCGCAGACGAAGCGCACCGCATCCGCGAGACATCGGTCGACCGCTACACCCCCGGCGCTCTCCGAGGAGACCCGCGCCGGCAGGTCGACGAGCTCATCGACGCGGCCAGGGTTCCGGTGTTCCTGCTCGATCAGAACCAGGTCGTACGCCCCGGCGAGATGGGGACCGTCGAAGACATCGAGAAGCACGCCCGCGAACGCGGACTCGACGTCTTCCAGATCGACCTGTCCACGCAGTACCGCAGTGGAGGGAGCGCAGCGTACGTCTCATGGGTCGAACGTCTTCTCGGCCTGACGCCGGGCGGGCCGCTGCCGTGGACCGGCGACGAACGCTTTGAGGTGCGTACCGCGTCCTCGCCGTCGGCGATGGAAGCCGTCCTGACCGAGAAGCTCGCGCAGAGACAGAACGCCCGCATGGCGGCCGGCTACTGCTGGACCTGGAGCGACCCGCGACCTGACGGGTCGCTGGTCCCGGATGTGCAGATCGGGGACTGGTCGCGTCCGTGGAACCTCAAGGGTGACCGCTCGGTCGGCGGCGCTCCTCCCGCTGCGCTGTGGGCCAGCGATGACCGCGGCTTCGGTCAGGTCGGCTGCGTCTACACCGCGCAGGGCTTCGAGTACGAGTGGAACGGCGTCCTGCTGGGACCCGACCTCGTCTGGCGGGATGACCGGTGGGTCGCCGTTCGCAGCGCCAACCGCGACCCCGACTTCCGCAACACCAAGAAGGTCAGCGACGCGGACTTCGACCTGCTGGTCCGCAACGTCTACAAGGTGCTGCTCACCCGGGGCCTGCGAGGGGTCCTCGTGCACTCGACCGACCCGGAGACCCAGCGCTTCCTCGAGCGTCTGCTGCGCTGAGCCCTGCCCGGCCGTTCACACCACGCCGCGGACCATGGCTTCCGCCGATCAGCGCGTAGCAACTGCAATCGGGGTCAACACCACTTCCTGCATTTCCGCGGCGCGGGAAAGCGGCATCGATGACCACCCGCTCCAGCCACGCGACCGGACCTGCTGCACCTTGGCGGCCAGGCCAGGGATCTGCGCGACGGCGTCGGCGTAGGCGTCAACGCGCTCGGGATGCCTCGTCGAGTACTCGGGGAGTACGTAGTACAGGAAGCCGGCAACCGTCGTGTCGCCCACGTTGATGTTCCCGACGGGGGTGTCCGCGCCGTCGACGAGGTACCAGCCGGTCACGGGCACGAGCCGGTCGGCCAGGAAGATGAGCCGGATCTTGCCCACCGCAGGTTGTCCTCAACGGCGGCCCAGAAGCCCTCGACATCCTCGATCCCCAGCTGCTCCTGGAGGAAGGCGCCCGGGTCCATCACCCCCGCCGCCTGCGCCACGGCGTCGCGCAGATCGTTCTGCCACATCGCGACACCGTTGGCCGCATAGTCGAGCATCTGAGCGACGACCTTCCGTCGCGCCCGGGTGTCCGACGCACGCTTGACCTCGACGAGCACGGGCACGCCGGACTGATCGAGGAACAGGTGGTCGAGCGAGAGCTCGACGCTGTCTGCGGCTGCCACAGGCATTTCCCGCCGGACGAGAAGCAATTTGCCGCTCTCCCCCGCCGTCCGATACCGGCGACCAGCTCAGGGAACTGCGCGAGCACCCGCTGGAGGACGTCCTCGCTGTCGTAGTCCGTTTTGTGCAGCGCCGTCAGTTGGTTGCCGACCGCGAGGAAGATTGCGTCCTGATTCATGCCCGCATTCCACCGGTCGGCCTGCCCCGAACGACCGCACGACACGGTCAGGTCTGCGAGCGGCGGAGCGGTCGCTCACTCGTCGGACGTGCGCTCACTGACTTCCTGGGCCGCCTGCCGCCACCGCCGCCGGGCTTCTCGGACGACGCGGTACAGCGGGTGCGACGAGTTGGCCGACTGGTTGAGCGGCGGGGTGAGCTCCGCGATCACCTGCGCCTCCATGGTCCACGGCTCCTCGTGCACCGCCCAGGTCAGTGCCAGGTGCTGCTGCATCCAATCGTCGAGCCGCAGCTCATCGTCCGGGACGAGCAGCGGGCGGTCGGTGAAACGGCTGCGCCAGTTCCGCTGCTCGAAGAGAAGCGCGGCGAGTGATCGACGCAGCGTCGACTGCCCCGTCGTCCCCCGGACATGGTTGCCCAGCACCCTGCTGCGCAAGGTCGCAACCGACGACGGCCCGCTGCGCGCGATGCCGACGTAAATCAACTCGTGCTCGCCGTCCGGGTGACACGGCCCGGTGATGCCCGGCAGGGCGCCCGGCAGCGACCACCACGCATAGACACCCGGCTCGGTCGGCACAGCGTCCCGTGCCCGTTCGAGGGTTACGACGCCGCCGCGCAGATCGACCACGCTCACGAGGCTCCACCCCGTTCCGCGGCTGCGCACACGGCCTCGGCCAGCCCGTCGTGCGAGACCGGAGCGCCGGCGAGGTGCTCGACTCGGGAGAGTGCCATGCTGCGCTGCCCGGTCGCCTCCACGATCCGGCGGGGAAGAACCCAGTACCGCCATTGCGCCAGGTCCAGCGGGTCGTATGAGGCGTGATCCCGTGCGGTCATGAGGGCGAAGACGTAGACATCAGCGTTGTAGGTGGCCGAAGGCGCGTAGCCGACCGTTGAGTCCCAGGTCCGGCCGTTGAGCCCGCCGAAGCGGATGGACGATGGCCGAGCCTGCGCCCAAGCCTGCAGATACGCGCTGGACTTCACCTCGACCCGAATCCCGTCCGGCGTCACGATGTCGTAGGCATCCCACTCGATTCGCGGCCGAGACGTGGCGCCCAGCGCCTGAGCGACGAGGAACTCGGCCAGCATCGGCCGGACCGTGTTCCCCCGCAGGTCCGACAGCGCCCAGGCCCAGAAGTCCCGCACCGTGCCCGTCGACCCGGCGATCGGTTCTTCACCGCTCAGGAGCCGGGCCGGCGGTGGCTGCAGTCGGCCGTCGTCCGCGCTCACGCGCTTGACACCTCGAAGCCGACGACGTCGCAGTGGCTGCTCAGCAACACGCCCTGCCCGCCCGGTAGAAGCTTCTCCCCCATGCAACTCCTCTCGATGAACACGCCCGAAGATTCACACGGGACGGTGGGAGTCAGCACGCCTGGGCCCGCGGCGCGCCTCTGCCCGAGCCGCTGACAAGGTTTGCCGCTAGCACGGTCCATGATCACGACAACGGACATCGGCACGCTCGTCGACCACAGCACTACGACGGTTCCGCCGCCCTGGACGCCTGGCCACGGAGTCGCCCCGGCCAGGCGGCAGCAGCACTGACCGAGGCGGTGCGTGTGCGCCGTGCGGCAGATCGTGCCCAGCACGCGCAGCGGTCTGTTGGTCAGCCGCAGAGGCGAGCAGCATCTCTCCCGCGGCGACGCCGCCGGGGCGTCGCCCACCATCCCGAGAGGAGGGCGGCATGTACGCCCGTTCCACCACCGTCCACGCCGACCCGCAGCGCATCGACGAGGGCATCGCCTACGTACGCGACGAGGTCATGCCCGCGGTGCAGAGCATGCCCGGCTGTATGGGCCTGTCCATGCTCGGCGACCGCGACTCCGGCCGGTGCATCGTCACGACCAGCTGGGACTCCGAGGAGTCGATGAGCGCCAGCAGAGAAGCGGTCCGCGCCATGCGCGAGCGGGCCGTCGATGTGATGGGTGGCCAGTTCGACGTCCAAGAATGGGAGATCGCCGTCCTGCACCGCGCGCACCGAGCGCCCGAGGGCGCCTGCTGCCGCGTCACCTGGACCCGCGGCGATCCCGCCCGCATGGACGACATGGCCGAGACCTTCCGTACGGGCCTCGTGCCGCGTCTGGATGAGATCGAGGGCTTCTGCAGCGTCAGCGTGATGGGAGACCGGCAGACCGGCATGAGTGTTCTGACCGCCACCTACGACGACCGTGGGTCTCTGGACCGTTCCGCCGAGGCGGTGCGGGGGATGCGCGAGCAGTTCACCCAGCAGATGGGCCTGGAGATCACGGACATGGCCGAGTTCGAGCTGGTGATCCACCACCTGCGCGTCCCAGAGATGGTCTGAGGGACGGCGGCCGGCGCGGAGCGCGCGCCGGCTCGCTCAGCGGGGCACCGTCCGGCGGATGACGGAGCCGGTGAGCATCGGCTTGGCGCTCGCCGACGAGGTCGCCGTCTCGATCGTGACCCACGGCGAGCTCCGCGCCGGCCAGCGGGTCAACGCGAACGACTCCTGGATCGCCGCCACGGCGCTTGCTCACGATGGTCCGGTCGTCACCCAGACGCCGACTTCGACACTGGTTGATGCCGGGGACGGCCTAGTCCGGCGCGTCGATCCGGACGAGGCGCCCGCCGGCCGGTATCCGCTGCGCGGGGACCCGGCGCTTCGGTGCCCGGGCCTCGGCGAGCGGCGCCGCCTTCGAGAACAGCCAGCCCTGCGCGTACCGGCAGCCCATCTCCAGCAGCGCGTCGCGCTGCTCCAGCGTCTCCACGCCCTCGGCCGTTACCGCGGTGCCGGTGCTCGCCGCGAAGTCGACGAGCAGCTGCACCAGGGCCCGGTCGCGGTCGGCGGTCAGGATGCCCTGCACGTACGAGCGGTCGATCTTCAGCCCGTCGGTGCGCACGTCGCGCAGGTGTCGCAGCGCCGTCCCGCCGGCTCCGACGTCGTCGAGGGTCACCTTGAAGCCGGCGGCGCTCAGCTGGGTCAGCGGCCCGGCCGCGGCAGACAGCTGGTCCACGACCAGCTGCTCGGGCACCTCGACGCGCACCAGCGCCGGCTGCAGGCCGCTGTCGGCCGTGGCCGACAGCAGCACGTCGCACAGCCCGGGCGCGAGCAGCCGGTCGGTGCTCACGTTCACGTTGAGCGACACCAGCCCGTCCCGACCGTCATCGGCCTCCGCCTGCCGCCAGTCGGCGAACTCGCGGGTGGCGGTCCGCAGCACCCAGTCGTCGAGGGCGATCAGCTGCCCGGCGCGGGCCACGGCCGGCAGGAAGGCGTCCGGCATCAGGAAGCCCAGCCGGGGATGCTGCCAGCGGACCAGGGCCTCCAGGCTCGCCAGCCGGCCGTCGGCCAGGTGGACGATCGGCTGGTACAGCAGCAGGAACTCGCCGCGGTCGGTGGCCTCGCTGACGGTGGTGTCCAGCAGCGGGTCGGCGTCGGCGGAGGTGGAGACCACGACCGGCCCGGTGACGCCGTTCCCACCGCTGCGCTTCCCCGTGTACATGGCGAGGTCGGCGGCGCGCACCAGCGCCTGCGGGTCGGTCTGGCCGCCCGTCGCCGTCACCGCGACCCCGACGCTCACCGCGATCCGCTGGGCGACGCCGTCGTCCCGGGTCAGCGACGTGACGGCCTGGTGCATGCGGCGGGCGATGGTTTCCGCCGACGCGGAGTCGCCCTCCGGACCGTCGGTGTCAATGTCGACGCAGACGGCGAACTCGTCGCCGCCGAGCCGGGCGACGAGGTCGACCGGTCGGGCCACGTCGGTCAACGCGGTGGCGATCTCGCACAGCAGGGCGTCGCCGCGGTCGTGCCCGAGGGTGTCGTTGACGCCCTTGAAGCCGTCCAGGTCGAGGTAGAGGACGGCGGTCTGGTGGCCGAGCTGCGTGGCGCTGCGGCGGCAGGACTCCTCCACCCGCCCGAAGAACGCCTCCCGGTTGGCCAGGCCGGTCAGCGGGTCGCGGAGCGCCTGGTCGGCCAGGTCGCGCGCCACCGCCGACAGCAGCACCGGCATCGGCACCGCACGCACGCCGTCCGCGTCCTGCACTAGGACGTGGTCCTGCACGTGCGCGGCCGACCGGGTGATCGCCCGGCTCGAGGCGTCGACCACGCTGGTGTCCGGCGGGAGGATCAGCGCGTCCCACTGGGCGATCTCGGCCACGGGGCGGCGGCCGTAGAGGGACCGGCCGTAGCCGTAGGGCCCGCTCATCAGGGCCTCGAACGGGCCGCGCTCGACCAGGCCGACCACGCCGTCCAGATCGGGATGCCGGATCACCGCGCAGGTGCGGCCGGAGCTGCGGCCGAAAAGGCGGTCGAGGTCCTCGCAGGTGCTGGTGCCCGGCAGCACGTCGACGTCGAAGGCGAGGTCACCCACCGTCACAGGAGCAGCGCTCGCGTCGGAGAGCGAGCTCAGTCCGCCGTCCAGCATGCCGATGGCCATGATCCTGTTCTCGTCGTCTGCAGTGCGCTTCCTCAGCCCACCGTGCGAGGTTCACCCCGACGGGGGGAACGATCTGTGACCGGGACGACATCTCCGCCCCTCCCGACCGGTATTGGACATGCCGGAGGCACCGGCTCTGCTCGGACCGGCGCGAGTCAGACACCGAGGTGCTTCAGTGCCCCCTGCACAATAGTGCTTGCACTGTGCATGCTCGCTGCTAGCATTCTGCAACATGAGGACGCTCTACCTCCGCAACGTTCCGGACGACGTCGTCGAACGTCTGGAGCGACTTGCCGCACGGAGTTCGACGTCCGTCAGCGCCCTGGCGGTACGCGAACTCGCCGAGATTTCCCGCCGAGCCGACAACCCATTGCTGCTGGACGATCTGCCGGACCTCGACGTGGATCCGGCCACGATCGTCGAGGATCTGCACTCCGGGCGCGCCGCACGGTGATCGTGGTCGATGCCTCGGCTGCGTTGTCGGCAGTGCTCAACGCCGGCCCCGCCCGGGGGCTGCTGTCCAGCGAGCAGCTCCACGTCCCCCACCTCATCGATTCCGAGATCGTCAACGGGATGCGTCGGCAGGTCGTCACACGGTCAGTTACTGCCGAACAGGCATGGGCTGCGCTGGACACCTGGCGCCGGCTCGGCATCGTCCGCCACCCCGTGTCCCCACTGCTCGAGCGGATCTGGCAGCTGCGGGACAACATGTCGGCCTACGACGCCTCCTACGTAACACTCGCGGAGGCCCTCGGCTGCGCCGTCGTGACCGCCGACGGCCGACTCGGTCGAGCACCGGGATCGCGGTGTCCGATCACCGTCGTTCCTCGGTAACCGGCTGACACGAATTCGCACGCCGTCGTCCGCCCGTTCAGGAGCGGCGCCGGCGCGTGTGCCGGTCGTAGAGCTCCAGCAGCCCGTTGGTCGCGTCGCGGTCGAACGCCTCGGGATCGAACTCAGCCCCGACCCAGTCGACCAGCTCGGCGTGCTCGGGGTGAGCCGGGTCGGCCAGCACCACGAGCAGCCGGTCGTAGCCCGGAGCGCCCCCGCAGTCCTCCGGTGGGCATGCGCGGGCCCCGTCGAAACAGTGCGGGGTGCCGAGCCCGACCGCCAGCAGCCGCTGGCCGACCTGGATGGCGTGCTCCCAACCGTCGCCGAAGTCGTACTCGTAGCGGAACTCGCCGGCGATGCGCGCCACATCGGAGACGGTGGTGGTCTCGTCGTCGCGCAGCTCGCCGGGGAAGTCCTCGATGTCGCCGTAGAGGACGTTCCCGACGCGGAACAGGTGCAGGTGTGCGTCCTGCCAGCCCATCGCCGTCTGCAGCACGGCGTGCAGCTCCCGCAGCGTCAACGCCCCGGGCACCGCGATCCGCCGCCACACCGGAGGGTGGACGTCGGCGAGCGTGACGGTGAGCTCGATGGCGACACCGTCGCTCTTCGGTGCGGAAGGCGGGGGTTCGACCGCGGCGCCGAGCAGCGCCGCACGGGCCAGCGCGACCGCCGATTCGACGATCCCGGGCAGACGGCGACGGGCAAGGAGACCGAGCCGGTCGAACACCGTCTCCGTGTCGCGGACGAGCGCACGGGCGTCTGCCGCGTCCGGCGATCCCCCGTCCCGCCGACCCAACCGAGGGCCCGGAGGCCGAGCGCCACCACGTGCTCCGGGTCCGGTCTCCTCGCCGCGATGGCGAGCAACCAGAGGACGCCGGCCTGCAGCTCGACGTCGCGGCTGCCCAGGGGAAGCCGCGCCGCGATGTGCTGCCAGAGGCCGTCCGGATCCTCGGCCAGCCGCCGTCCGGCGACGCTCTGCAGCAGGACCCCGCGATGGACCCGCACCAGACCGAGCCGCCGGGCCGAGGTACGCAGAGCGGAGACCGGAACGGTGAGGTCCTCCCGGTTGCCGGCACCGACCCAGTCGGCGTCCCAGCCGAACCTCCGCATGATCTCGCTGACCACCGCCGGGGGCAGGTAGCCGGCGGCGGTCAGCTTCAGGCCGTCCCCCACACGCGCCAGGAACCAGCGGTAGGGCTCCACCACGTCCGGATCGGGCGGCGTCACGGTGTCGGCCCGGAGCGCGTCATCGATCAGCCGCAGCAACCGCGGGTCCCGCGAGTCACGCAGCCGATCGAGGACGTCCGCCGCGTCGTTGCGCATGAGGTCATCCTGCCGAGGGCGTGAAGCCCCGCCACGCGGGGCCGTCGAACCTTGAGAGGTGCGCCAGCGCCGGCAGCAGCAGTGACCTGACTCAGAACGACGCCACAAACCTTTCACGGGACGCAGACCCATCAAAGGATCGCGCGTCATGCTTTAACAGCACGGCGCCCCGTGAAAGGTTGTGCCCATGGCGCGATGGCTGGATGCGGTGTGGGAGCACGCGGACCTGACCATGGTCCCCCGCGCCGATCGGCTCTTCGGCCCGTACCGCCGCTACGAGCCCGACCTGGTGACCTCGCGGCCCTTGAGCATGTCGCGCGAGGCCAACCACGCCGCCACTGTCGCGGAGCGAGCGGTCCGGGAGCTGACCAACGGCCCGGGAGCGCAGGGCCTGGAGGGCCTGGCGCGTTTCCTGCTGCGGTCGGAGGCCATCGCCAGCTCCCTCATCGAGGGCATCGCGCCCTCCCCCCAACAGGTCGCTCTCGCGGAGCTCGCGCAGGACGAGGACGTTCGGGGGTTCAGCGACCAGGCGCGCCTCGTCGCCAACAACATCACCCTCCTCCGCCGGGCCGGTGAGGAGCTGGCCACCGCAGACGCCATCGCCGTCGACGACATCGAGGCACTCCACCGCGCTCTGCTGCCCGAGGAGGCCCACCACGGGTTGCGCCGTGTGCAGAACTGGATCGGCGGCTCCGCCTGGCACCCGCTGTCAGCCGAGTTCGTCCCGCCACCGCCCGACCTGGTTCCGGGCCTGATGGCCGACCTGGTCGACTACATGAACGGTTCCGTTCACGCCCCGCTCGTGCAGGCCGGCATCGTGCACGCCCAGTTCGAGACGATCCATCCCTTCACCGACGGCAACGGCCGGGTGGGACGCGCCCTCATCCATACCGTGCTGACCCGCCGCGGCCTCACGCCGTCGGCGATCCTCCCGGTGAGCCTCGTGCTCTCGACCCTGCGAGGTCGCTACGTCGAGGGTTTGACCGCCTACCGATACGTGGGCGCGCCGGACAGCGTCGACGCCGCCGCAGCCGTCGCCGCATGGCTCGACGTCTTCCTCCACGCCACAACGGTCGCCGCGCAACAGGCTCAGCTGTTCGCCGGCCAGATCGCCGGGTTGCAGGTCGAGTGGGAGACGAAGCTGGCCGAGCACCGCACCGCGCAGGGCCGGCGCGAGACTCCACGGTCCGACTCAGCGACCTCCCGCATCCTCCGCACCCTGCCCGAGGTCCCGATTCTGACGTCCCGGACGGCGCAGCGGCGCCTGGGCGTCTCGTTCCCGGCGGCGCGGGCAGCGCTGGAAGAGCTGGCCGACGCCGGGATCCTCGCGCGTCGTTCGGTCGAACGCGGCACGACCGGTTACACCGCCACGGACGTCTTCTCCCTCGTCACCCACACCGAACGGCAGCTCGTCAGCACGCGGTGGGACACCCGGGTCTCGCCGCCCAACCGTCCCGTTCCGGTCTCGCCGCAGACCTGAGTGCCGGCGACTCGTCACCGCGGGCCCTGGGTTCTGTCGGTGGCCGTCCCTAGCATCGGCGTCCATCGCGAACCCGAGCCGGAGGTGCCGTGCACTACGACGACGTCGCCGCACTGCAACGCCACAGCCCAGCGTGGCGGCTGGTTCGCGCCGACCACGCCCCACTGATCATCAGCTTCCTCGACCAGGTGTTCGTCGAGGGCAACGTCCGCGGCATCGCCGCCGGTGAGCTGGCCGACCGGCTCGACGACGTCCTCCACGCCCTGAACGAGGGGCAGGAAGCGCCACTCTTCCCGAAGCCCGCTCGGGCCTACCTCGACGCATGGGCCGCTCCCGACGCCGGCTGGCTGCGCAAGTACTACCTCACCGGTTCCGACACCGCACTTCGACGCCACCCCCGCCGCGGAGAAGGCGGTCGCCTGGTGCGCCTCGCTCCGGGCCCGCACCTTCGTCGGCACCGAGTCCCGGCTCAACACCGTCGTCGACCTGCTGCGCCAGATGGTCTACGGCGCCGAGGCCGATCCCGACACCCGCCTCGCCGAGCTCGAGCGCCGGAGGCAGGAGATCGATGATGAGATCGAACGCGTCCGGCGCGGCGAGGTCGACGTCATGGACCCGTCCGCGCAGAGAGACCGCTACCAGCAGTTCGCCGGCACCGCCCGGGAGCTGCTGGCCGACTTCCGCGAGGTCGGGGCAACTTCCGGGCGCTCGACCGCGAGCTGCGCGAGCAGATCACCACCTGGGACGGCGCGAAGGGCGGCCTGCTCGAGCAGGTGGTCGACGGCCGGGCGAGCATCGCCGACTCCGACCAGGGCAAGAGCTTCCACGCCTTCTACGACTTCCTCCTTTCCCCCACCCGTCAGGAGGAGCTCACCGACCTGCTGCGGCGGGTGCACGAGCTGCCCGCACTCGCCGACGGCGACGACCGGCTGCGCGCGATCCACCACGAATGGCTGGCCGCCGGCGAGCGCACCCAGACGACCGTGCGCACCCTCTCCGAACAGCTGCGCCGCTACCTCGACGACCGGGTCTGGCTGGAGAACCGGCGAGTCATGGACATCCTGCGCAGCATCGAGACCGCCGCGCTCCAGCTGCGCGGGGAACGGCGCGTAGAGCTGACCGTCGAGATCGACGCGCTGGCACCCACCGTCGTCCTGCCGATGGAACGTCCCCTCTACACGCCGCAGGCGCGCATCACCCTCGACAGCAGCGACGTGCAGAGCGGGGACGATGATTTCGATGCCGCCGCATTGTTCGGGCAGGTGCACGTCGACCCGGCACCGCTCACCGCGCACGTGCGGCGGGCCCTGCTGCAGCGACCACAGGTCGGCCTGGCCGCCCTCCTGCACGACCACCCTCTCGAGCAGGGCCTCACGGAGCTGGTCACCTACTTCTCCCTCACCGACGGCGCCTTCGACGTCGTCTTCGACGACACCCCCGAGCAGGTCGCCTGGACCGACGGCGACGGTCGCACCCGGCGGGCCACCGTTCCCCGGGTCACCTACGCCCGCCGTGCCGCACCGATCGGAGCCGCCCGATGACCTCCGCCCCGAGTCACTCCGAGCTCGACCTGCCGCTGGTGGCCACCGCGCTGATGAAGGGCGTGGTCTACCGCGACACCCATGAGCAGGTCTGGCGCCACCTCCTGCCCTTGCAGAGCCGGGTGCGCGAGTACATGTCCACCATCGGCCTGGTCCCGGTGGTCGACGAGGCCGAGGGCTACGCCTTCCTCCGGCAACGGGACGACGAGCCCGAGAACACCGACGGCTCCCCGGCCGGGTCCGCCGTTCCCCGGCTGGTCGCCCGCCGCTCGCTGTCGTTCCACGTCAGCCTGCTGCTCGCGCTGCTGCGACGCCGGCTGGCCGAATTCGACGCCACCGACGCCGGCAGCCGGCTGGTCCTCACCCGCGAGCAGGTCGTCGCGATGCTCCGGGTCTTCCTGCCCGCCACCAGCAACGAGGCGCGGCTGGTCGACCAGGTCGACCAGCACATCACCAAGGTCGTCGAGCTGGGCTTCCTCCGTCGGGTGCCGGGCTCCGATGGCGCCGTCGAGGTGCGCCGCATCCTCAAGGCCTTCGTCGACGCGCAATGGCTGGCCGATTTCGACGGCCGGCTCGCCGCCTACGCCGCTCAACTGCGTGGCGAGCCCGATGCTGCCCTCGACCCCGAGGAAGGTGCACACCCGTGACCGCTACCGTCCACCTGGCCACCGACGAGCAGCCTTCGCCCGACGCGCCGCCCGGCTTCCGGCTCGACCGCCTCGAGCTGCTCAACTGGGGCACGTTCGACCGGAAGGTGTGGGCCCTGCGGGCCGGCGGCGCCAACACGCTGCTCACCGGCGACATCGGTTCGGGCAAGTCCACCGTCGTCGACGCTGTCACCACCCTGCTGCTCCCGGCGCAGCGGATCTCCTACAACAAGGCCGCCGGCGCTGACACCCGCGAGCGCAGCCTCCGGTCCTACGTGCAAGGGCACTGGCGTTCCGAGCGCAACGAGGCCACCGGCACCACCCGGCAGGTCGGCCTGCGCGGTGGCAGCACCTACTCGGTGCTGCTCGCCGTGTTCACCAACGCCGGCTACGACGCCACGGTCACCCTCGCGCAGGTGTTCTGGCTGAAGGACGGCGACAGCGGCCAGCCCGACCGCTGCTACGTGACCGCCGATCGCGACCTCACGATCGCGGCCGACTTCGCCGACTTCGGCACCGACGTCACCGCCCTCAAGCGGCGCCTGCGGGCCCAGGCCGGCATCTCGGTGCTGAACGCCTTCCCCGAGTACGGCCGCGACTACCGCCGCCGCCTCGGCATCGACTCGGAGCAGGCCCTGGAGCTGTTCCACCAGACGGTGTCGATGAAAGCGGTCAGCGACCTCAACGGTTTCGTCCGCAGCCACATGCTCGAGCCCTTCGACGCCGCCGGCTGGATCGACCAGCTCGTTGCCCACTTCGACGATCTGACCCGTGCGCACGAGTCGGTCGTCCGCGCCCGCACGCAGCTCGACCAACTGCGCCCGATCATCGCCGACGCCGACACCCACGACCGGCTCGCCGCCGAGATCGCCGCGCTCGACGCCCAACGCGAGGCCCTACCGGTGCACCCCGCGCGCCTGCGGGCCGAGCTGCTCGCCCGGCGGATCGGGCAGCTCCAGGGATCGGTGGCGGAGGACGATCGCGAGCTCGCCCGGCTCGCCGACGACCTCGGCCGGCAGCGGGCGCGGGAGAGCGACCTGATCGTCGAGCGGGCCGGGCACGGCAGCGACCGCCTGGCCCGCATCGACGAACTGGTCGAGGCGGAGGAACGCGCCCTCGAGACCCGCCGGCAGAAGGCCGCCGTCTTCGCCGACCTGCTCACCGCCGCCGGCCTCGACCCGGTCGCCGACGAGCGCGGCTTCAGCACCCGGCGAACCGAGGTCCGAGGTGCGACCGCCGCCGCCGAGTCCGACGCCGCCGAGGCGCAGAACCGACTCCAGGAGCTCGCCGTCGACGCGCGCGGCCTGCAGGAGGAGTCCGAGGACCTGCGTGCCGAGCTGGCCAGCCTGCGCCAGCGCACCAGCAGCCTTCCGCGGCAGAGTCTCGAACTGCGGCAGCGGCTGGTCACCGAGCTCGGCATCCCCGGCACCGCACTCCCCTTCGCCGGCGAGCTCATCCAGGTTGGGGCGGCCCACCGCGAGTGGGAGGGTGCCGCCGAGCGTCTGCTGCGCGGCTTCGCCCTGTCGCTGCTCGTCCCCGACGAGCACTACCCTGCGGTCTCCCGGTGGATCGACGCCCACGACCTGCGCACCCGGCTGGTCTACTACCGCGTCCCTGCACGGGTCCCAGCACTCCCGGCACTGCCGTCCGCCGACTCGCTCGCCGCCAAGCTGGAGATCGAGGACACCCCCGTGCGGTCCTGGCTGGAGGCGCAGCTGGCCCACCGCGCCGACCACGTGTGCGTCGATTCCATCGAAGCGTTCCAGCGCATCCCGAAGGCTCTGACCCGCGCCGGTCAGGTCAAGCAACCGGGCGGGCGACACGAGAAGAACGACGCCACCCGGATCGATGATCGCCGCTCCTACGTGCTGGGCTGGAGCAACGCGGAGAAGATCGAGGCACTGCTCCACCAGGCCCAGCAACTGCAGGAACGGCTCAACCGGCTGGCCGACGACCGCACCCGGGCGACGAAGGTTCAGAGCACGGCGACCGAGCGCAGCCGCACGCTGAGCAAGCTGGATGTCTTCGACTCCTGGGCCGAACTCGACTGGCAGGCCGTCGTCGGACGCATCGCCGATCTGACCGCCGAACGCGACCGGTTGCTGTCCGCCTCGGGTGAGCTGCAGCGCATCGACCGGGAGCTCGAGGTGGTCCGCTCCACCATCACCGCGGCGGACGTCGCGCTGTCGGCCTGCCAGCAGCGGCGGGGCGGGCACGGCAGCGAATTGGCCGACGCCGAGAAGCGCGCCACCACGGTCGCCGCCCGGCTCGACGGTGCCGCCGGCGTCCCGGAGGTGGTCCTGGAGGCCCTGAACGCCCACGCCGCGGCGCAAGCCGGTGACCCACCCATCACGCTCGAGGACGTCGACGGTCTGGAAGAGGCGCTACGCCAGCAGCTGACCGAGGACCGCGACCAGCGGGTGAAGCGCCAGTCCGGCGTGGAGTCCCGGCTGGTCCGTGCCATGGGCAAGTTCATCAGCGACCACCCCGTCGAGACGAGCGAGATGGACGCCTCCGTGGGCGCGGCCGGCGAGTTCCGTGCCCTGCACGAGCGCCTGACCGGCGACGACCTGCCCCGCTTCGAAGCCACCTTCAAGCGCTACCTGAACGAGAACACCATCCGCGACATCGCCGGCTTCCTCGCCGAGCTGAACAAGCGGTCAGAGCTGATCGCCCAGCGGGTCGCGACGATCAACGCGTCCCTCGTGGGCATCGACTACAACCCCGGCCGCTACATCCGGTTGGACACGCAGCCCACCCCGGCACCCGGAGATCAAGGACTTCAAGCGCGACCTGCGCGCCTGCACCGACGACGCCCTCGCCGACGGCGACGACCAGTACTCCGAACAGCGCTTCCTGCAGGTGAAGGCCATCGTCGAACGGCTGCGCGGCCGCCCGGGGACACGCCGACATCGACCGCAACTGGGCGCGGTACGTCACCGACGTCCGCAACTGGTTCGTCTTCACTGCCTCCGAACGCTGGCGGGAGGACGACAGCGAGTACGAGACCTACAGCGATTCCGGCGGCAAGTCCGGCGGGCAGAAGGAAAAGCTCGCCTACACCATCCTGGCCGCCTCGCTGGCCTACCAGTTCCGCCTCGACCCAGCCGCCGTCCGGTCGAAGACCTTCCGCTTCGTCGTCATCGACGAGGCGTTCGGACGCGGCTCCGACGAGTCCACCAGATTCGCCCTCACCCTGTTCACCCGGCTCGGCCTGCAGCTGCTCATCGTCACGCCGCTGCAGAAGATCCACGTCATCGAGCCGCACGTGGCCGCCGTCGGGTTCGTCGACAACCCGACCGGCAACTACTCCCGTCTGCAGAGCATGACCATCGAGGAGTACCGCGAACAGCAGGCACTGCGCCGGGCCGCCGGCGACGCACGCTGACATGCCGGGCACGCGCAGGGCCGCGGCATCGGGGCGTCGACGCAACGAGTGGACGACGTGGCCCGATGTCCGCGACCAGCTACGGCGCCGCTGGGATCGCGGCACCTTCCTCAGCGCCCACGCGGCGGGCCTGCCGTTCGAACACCTGGACCTGCCCATCCGTGGGCCCGGCCCCCGCGACATCGGGGAACGGTTCGACGACGTCCGTGCCTGGCGCGCCCGCTGGGCCAGCGCGCCAAGGGATCTCCGCGTGGTGGAGGCGCCGATCGGCGGACGGCTGATCGGGGTGAACCGGTTGCCGGCTCGAGTCGTCGTCGAAGGTTGGACCGAGCTGATCGCCGTCCTCGGGGTGCGGCGCGACGTCGAAACCTTCGACGCCCGGCTGGCATCCGCGCGCGAGGTAGCCCCCGCCCTGGTCGAGTGGATGATCCGCTTCCCGATGCGGGTGCTCGCCGCCGGTGACGATTGGGCCAGGCTGGTCACCACGGTTCTCTGGATCGACGAGAAGGCTCGGCCCGGCAGCTATCTGCGGGAGATCGACGTGCCGGGTGTCGACACCAAGTTCGTGGAGACGCATCGCGGGCTGCTCGCCGAACTGCTGGAACAGCAGCTGCCGCCGGACCGGGTCGACGCCACCCGCCTCAGGTCGGACTTCGCCGGCCGATTCGGCTTCCGGAGCAAACCCGACTATCTGCGACTCCGGCTACCGCCGGAGCACGCCGGGCCGTTCACCGAGATCTCCGTGCGCGTCGAGGAACTGGCGCACGAGCCCGTCGACGCCGGCACCGTGATCGTGGTGGAGAACGAGATCACCTACCTGGCGTTGCCGCCCCTCCCTCGCACGGCAGTGCTCCTCGGTGGGGGTTACGCGGCCCGCCGGCTCACCCCACTGACCTGGCTGGCGCGCGTGGACCTCCGGTACTGGGGAGACATCGACACCCACGGCCTGGCCATCCTGGATCGGCTGCGGGGGACGTTTCCGCACGCCCGGTCGGTGCTGATGGACCGGCCCACGCTCCTGGCCCACCGGAGCCAATGGGTGCGCGAGCCGAGTCCGACCGCTGAACGACTGCACCGGCTCACGCCGGAGGAGAGCGAGCTGTACGCCGCCCTGGTCACCGACGTCTACGGCACAGCCGTCCGGCTGGAACAGGAGCGGGTGCGGATGTCCCTCGCCCAGCAGGCCTTGGACGATGTGGGGTGATGCTCCTGGTACTCGGCCCGGAAGATCGGCCGGCCGAGCGGCGCAGCCACGACAGTCGAGGCGCTCGGTGTGCAACGCGCCGTCCCCGGCGACGGCTCCGCTGCCGTTCGCATTGCGGCGGACGGCCGACCGCCGCGCGCGAGTAGCAGGCACTCCTCCGAGTCGCTGGTCGCGGAGGAGCACAGGCGCTGCCCGGACAGGTCGACTGTCAGACGCCGAGGTGCGCCAGCGCCTGCAGTAGCAGCGTGCTCTGCCCGTTCATCAGCTCGGCGAGCACCGCTGGGTCCCGGGCCTCGAGCGGCGAGAACCAGGTCAGCTCGAGCGCGTCCTGCTGCGGCGCGCAGTCGCCCTCGACCGGGACCACGTAAGCCAGCGACACCGCGTGCTGCCGCGGATCGTGGAACGGCGTCACGCCGGGGGTCGGGAAGTACTCCGCGACGGTGAACGGCTGCGGCGCGGGCGGGACCCGCGGCAGCGCCAAAGGCCCGAGGTCCTTCTCCATGTGCCGCAGCAGGGCCGCACGCACCCGCTCGTGGTACAGCACCCGCCCCGAGACCAGGGCCCGCTTGATCTGCCCGTCCTCGCCGACCCGCAGCAGCAGACCGACCGCGATCACCGTGCCCTGGTCGTCCACCCGCACGGGCACCACGTCGACGTACAGGATGGGCAACCGCTCGCGCGCGGCGTCCATCTCCTCACGGGAGAGCATGCCGCCACCGGTCGCCGTCGTCAGCTCGGTCATGGGGACTGTCTAACCGATGCCATTGCTGACGCGCCGACCCGGTCGGACGGGCGCGCCGTCGTCCCTGGTCCGAACGCGAGGGACCGGCCCTCCGACGCGGACGTGGGGCGTCCATGCCGGCGGGCCGGTCCGTGGTTCAGCACCGGTTGAGTCAGTCCCCGACGAACGCGGCGACGCCGAAGTGCTGCTCGCCGTTCGCGTCCTCCTGCACCAGCACGGTGTACGCGGTGCCACCGATGACCGCCGAGCAGGTGTCCCCGTTGCAGTCGACGGTCTCCACCTCGGCGCCCTGCTGGGCGATGTTCTGCGCGAAGGCCGCCTCGGTCGCGGCGTCCCGGTCGTCGACCATGCCGCGGTACCAGGCCACCCCGCCGATCGCGGCAGCCACGACGGCCACCGCCACCAACGCCGCCACCAGCAGCGACTTGTGCTGCTGGACCCAGCTCGGCTCGCTCGGCGCCGCGGTCACGACGTCGTCAGCAGGCGCGCCGGTCGCCGTGGGCTGCACCGAGTACGGCTGGCCGGCCACCGGCTCGCCGGGCACCGGCGGGCCGCCGGTCGGCTGGGCCGTCACGGTGGTGCCGGGCGTCGTCTCGCCGGTCCTCGTCGGGTCGGAACCGGTCTGGTTGGTGCTGTCGCTGCTCACTGCTGCTGCCTCGCTCGGGTCTGGAGTGCCCTGCCGCGCGCGCGGCCGGGAACGTCGGAAGGGCACCGGAGGCCGACGACCTCGAAGGCCATCCGTCGGCCGTGGCATCCGTCGGGCCGTGTCGTGGCCTGCGGACGCTGATCCGGCTTCCCGTCGGAAGCCGGAGGCGCGGGCATCACCGCCCGGACCCTCCGGCTGCCCCGACACTGCCACAGCGCGTCGCGGGGTCGCCCCGGGGTACCGGCCCCTGAGCCCGATTCACAGCAGATCCTCAGGTCCACCACCCGGGCGACGGGCCGGTCGACCCGCAGCTGGAGACGGTCAGACCGTCGTCGGCACCCGGTCCTCGGGACGGCGACGCACGGTGCGCACCGTCCGGATGGCGGCGTTGCGCGCCAGCTCGCGGATCGGGCCGGTGTCCCACATCTGCCGCGCGGGCTCCGCCGGAGCGTCAGCCACGACCGGCGCCTGCTGCGGCACCTGGGTGCGGGCCGCGACCTCGGTCAGCGCCGCCCGCCGGCGGGCCAGGATCGCCTCCTTCTGCCGGTCGACCCGCTCCTTCTCGGCCATCACCAGGAGCTCCTCCTTCGCCTGAGCCACGGTCCGCCGCGACTCCTGCGCCAGCTCCTCGATCTCGACGTCGCCGGAGTCGCGCAGGGCGGTCAGCCGGTCGTAGGCGGTCGGCGGGCTGAAGTTGAGCAGCAGCTTCATCAGCACCGGCAGGATCTCCACGCTCATGAACAACAGCGAGAGCATGAACTGCGCGGCGGCGAGCGTTCCGTTGCGATCGCCCAGCCGGTCCAGCGCCTCCAGCCGCATGAGCAGCCCGCCGGACCCCTCGTTGGTCCCGTCGAACGCGGCCTGCAGCCGGTCCCGCTCCGCCGTCAGCCGGGTCAGCTCGGCCCGGTCGGTCTCCAGCGATGCAGCGGCCAGCTGGGCGCTCCGCGCCTGGGCGGCCGAGGCCGCTGCGACGGCGGAGTCCAGCTCCGAGCGCGCCGAGCCGACGACCGCCTGTTGCGCGTCGGCCGCCGCCCGGGCCTCCAGGTAGGCGGTGCCGGTCCCGGCGTCACCCGTGCCACACGAACCGTCGAGCTCGCACTGCGCCTTGGCCTCGAGCTCGCGGGAGACCGTGACAGCGGCGTCGAGCTGAGCCTGGCGAGCCGTCACCTCGGCCCGCACCACGGCGAGCCCGGTGTCGGCCACTCCCCCACTGGCGACGATCGCCTCCTCCGCCGCGATGCGCTCCTCCAGCTCCGGAAGGTGCGCGAACCGCGCGTCGTCGGTCAGCGATGCGCGGTACGCGTCGCCCCGCTCGGCCTGCATCGTCACGATCTCGGTGTCGATCTCCTGGGCGAACACCTGCAGGGTCAGCGGCGTCGCGATGACGACGCCGAGCACCAGCGCGAGTCCGACGCGCGGGACGGCGAGGACCAGGTTCCGCTTCAGCGACGAGTCGTGCGCCATCCCGACCAGCAGCATCCGGTCGAGGTTGACGACGACGAGGCCCCAGCCCACCCCCACCAGCAGCGCGAACGGCCACCACACGCCCAGCGCCATGTGGACCGCGAAGGCCATCGACACCAGCGCCAGCCCACCCGTGCTCAGCAGCACGCCACCCAGCGCCACGAACTTGGCGCGGGCACCGGGCGCGGCGGCCAGCACGTCAGGACGGGCGCCGGCCAGCACGGCCAAGCCGTTGCCGATCCGCCCTCGTCGGAACTTCATGCAGTACACCCCCGGACGACGGGGGTCGTGAAGTGACCGTCGCCCTCCCACCCTTTATCGGCAGCCCCGTGGGTGCTCCGACCGTGACCGACGTCGCCGCTCGGAGCTGTGACCGGCGCGTGAACCGATCCACCGCCGCTGGCGTGGGAGGCTTCAGTCATCTGACCGACGGCGACGCGCCCTGCGGGGCTCGCCGTCCTTCCCGATGGCCTCGACGACATCGAGGCACGGACGGACCGGCCGGTGCTCGTGCACGGACCAACCGAACGAACGGGAATCTCATGGCTCTGATCGCTTGCCCGAAGTGCAACAGCGAAGACATCAACGGCACGCCCCAGCCCGACAGCCGGCTGCTCATCCACTGCCAAGACTGCGGTCACGAGTGGCTGCGCGGCGAGGCCCGGCGCGATCCGGGACGCCCGGCGGTGCGGACCATCGACTCCCTGCACGCCGCCTTCCCGACCAATCTCGACGTCCGACCCGACGTCCGCGAGCGGGTCGCGATGCTGGTGTCGGAGTTCCAGCTCGACCATCCCGCGCCCGACCCGGAGGTCGCCGACTACCGCGCCCGGTTCCAGCCGCTCTTCAGCCGCGAGGGACTGCCGACCGCGTCACCCCAGGACCTGCTCGACTTCGTCACCACCGACACCGTCGCCAGCCCCGGCAACATGTCCGGTTTCACCCGGGCGTGGAAGACCCAGGGCCCCGACAAGGCGGCGCAGAAGGTCCGTGAGTCGATCGAGTACCTGCTCCACGGTCCCGACAGCATCCGATTGGAGGACCGGCTCACCCAGCTGATCGACGGCAGGAAGGTCGGCTTCCCCTCGTTCAACAAGGAACCGCTGCTCACCAAGGTGCTCTGCATCGCCCAGCCCGACCGGTTCCTGCCGGTGCTGAGGTACTCGGCGGCGACCGACGGCAAGAAGGAGATCGTCAAGCTGGTCTTCGAGCTCGACCTGCCGCCGGCCGAGAAGGTGGCCTGGACGATCGGCCGCCTGGCCATCTGGAGCAACGACCTGCTCCGCTCCCTGGTCGGCAACGACATCCCGGACCTCCAGCAGGCGACGAGGTTCCTCTCCTGGGCGAAGACCCGGCCGGCGCTCTCCCGCACCTGATCCGAGGCCGACTCGGCGGAAGACGAGCGAGTGCCGCGCGGCGCAGCCATCGGGACGATGGGTGTGTCCGTGCGGCACCGAAGACCGTTCCCAGCGGGCCGCGCGGCGAGGACAGTGGATCACGCGCGGCGACGCCGCTGGGGCGCGCCGGTTGGAGGGAAACACCGGCATGTACGCCCGATCGACCACTTTCAGCGGTGAACCGGACGCCATCGACGACGGGATCGCCTACACCCGGGACGAGGTCCTGCCGACCGTCCAGCAGATGAAGGGCTGCATCGGCCTGTCCATGCTCGTCGACCGCCACACCGGGCGGTGCGTCGTCACCACGTCCTGGGAGGACGCCGACGCCATGCACGACAGCGCCGAGGCGATGCGGTCCATCCGCGAGGCGGCGATCCGGACCGTCCACGTCCTCGAGAGCGAGACCGAGGTCGTCGAGTGGGTCGTCGGCGTCCTCCACCGCGTGCGCGAGGCCCCCGATCGCGCCGCCTGTCGCGTGATCAGGACGAAGGGCCCCCTCGGCGAGACCGACCGGATCATCGACGGTTTCCGCGCGAACATCGTTCCCCGGATCGACGACCTCGCGGGCTTCTGCAGCGTCAGCCTGTTCGTCAACCGGGAGACCGGACGCTGCGCGATCACCAGCGTGTACGAGGACCGCCAGACGATGAACCGGGCCAAGGGTCAGGCCCAGGCGATGCGTGAGGAGTTCACCGGCCACATGGGCATGCGCATCACCGAGGTCGCCGAGTTCGACGTCGCGCTCGCCCACCTGCGCGTACCCGAGACCGTGTGAAGGACGACGCCCGGCTCGGCCGCATGACCGAGAACGACCTCGAGAAGCTCTACGCGCGCGCCCGGTCACCGGAGGAGCACCGGACCGCGGCCGCGCAGCTCGCCACGCTGGCCGAGGGCGAGCATTCCCTCGACGTGGACGTTTCCCCCGCCGCACTGCTCGTGAGTGCCGGCGAGCACCTGTCCGCGGCCGGCGATCAGGAGGCCGCCGTAGAGATGTTCCGTCGCGCCGCCTCGAGTCGGGGACACGTGCCCCCTGACGTCCGGTGCTACCTGCACCACGGTCTACTGGAGGTCGGCGACCTCGACGCTGCTCACCAGGTCGCCGAGGAACTGCGCCGGGAGGGCCCCGTCGACGGCGACGTCTATCTGTTCATCGGCGAGGACTACGAACTCGCCGATGATCTCCGCGAGGCGCACCGGTGGTTCACGCGGGGCGTGTTCCGGTCGGTCAAGCGGATCGAGGACGGCGACGACGACGCGGCGGAGAACGCCGTCGGCTTGATGATGGCCCGATCCCGCGTGCGGCGATCGCTCGGCCTGCCGTTGGACGAGTACGACGAGTTGGTCATCACGTCTCCGGACACCTGACCGGCGAGGATGCCGGTGTCCACCTGCCGCGCGGTCAGCGCCCGAGCGGCGGAATCCACCCGGAGGCGAGCTTGGCGTGGACGGCCTTCAGCGCGGCCAGCGGTGACAGGTGCTCGTCGTACTGCAGCCGGTTCACCTCGGCGATCACCGCGTCCCAGCGCCCGGACGGCGTGGCCTCCCGCAGCTTGGTCCGTGCCTCGGTCAGCTCGGCGCTGACGCCCACGACCTGCATCGGACGGCGCGGGGACGGGATGGCACCGACGGCCTCGACCTCCATGGCGCGGAACGTAGTGGCTCCACTACACACCGCGGTAGGCCTTCGCGCGCGCTTCCACCGTCGCCGGCCTGGGACGATGGGCGCCACGAGCCAGAGGGAGGACCGGTGAGCGACGCCGAGCTGATCCTCCCCAGTGCCGGTCCCGATCCGCTCCCCTCCAGCGCCGCGCTGGCGGCCGTGCTCGGGTACGCGCGGGGACGCCGTCCGCTGCACTTCCGCTCCCCCAGCAACCCCACGGGCAGGTGGGTCTCCGTCCCCGCCTTCGGCTACGAGCGCTTCGACCGCCGGCCGGTGCCGGACGGCCCGCTCGGTGAGGGGGACATCCTGAGCTCCGAGGGCCTGCACGGACGTCTGGACCCGGCGGGCTGGACGGCCCTGAAGAGCGTCCTGGACGACGTCCCTCCCCTCGCCGACGCCGCGATCGAGCGCGCCGCCGGCCGTCCGTTCTGGGAGCTCCCGGACGACGAGTTCTCCGTGCTCGCCGAACCGGGCACCGTCGGCTCGTGGCTGCGCCGGATCTGGCAGCACTGCGAGGTGACCCCCGACGTGCAGCCCGCCCACGTCATGGCCGCCCTCCATCACCGCCGTCCCGACCTGTTCCCCCTCGTCGTCCGCACCACCCGCTGGCACCTGCTCCCCCACCTGCGGGAGGGCGACAGCGGGGTGGAGGCGGTGATCCACCGGGAGCTCGCCGGCAACGCGGCGGCGTTCGCCCGGCTGGAAGAGGAGCTGGCGGCGCGGGAGGTCCCGCTGTCCCGCCTCCGGCTGCACGACGTCCTGCTGTGGCTCAGCGCCGGCCTGCGGCTGACGCACGCCGTGGCGCTGGGTGAGGAGGAGCTCCAGCGCGGGTCGCAGCCACCCTGATCCAGCAGCCGGACCGCGCACCAGGGCGTTGCCCGCCGGGCGCCGCCGCGAGGACAGTGATCGGCGCGGCGATGCCGCAGGGGCCTCGCCGCCGATTCCGAGAGGAGTGGTGGCATGTACGCCCGATCCGTCACCGTGCGCGGCAACGCGCAGTCGATCGACGACGCGATCGCCTACCTCCGTGATCAGGTCATGCCGGCCGCCCAGGAGATCGAGGGTTGTGTCGGCATGTCGGTGATGTGCGACCGCGACAGCGGGCGATGTATCGCCACGACCGCCTGGGAGACCGAGGAGGCGATGCACAACAGCGCGAGCCGCCTGCACGACATGCGGCAGCGCTACGCGGAGATGATGGGCGGCCAGCCGGAGGTGCAGGAGTGGGAGATCGGCATCCTGCACCGCGCGCACCCGGCGCCGGACGGCGCGTGCTGCCGGCTCATCTGGAGTCGCGGGAACCCCCACGACGTGGAACGGGTGCTGGACACCTTCCGGATGGCCATGCTGCCGCGAGTGGAGGAGCTGCCCGGCTTCTGCAGCATCAGCATGCTGGTCGACCGCGCGAGCGGCCGTGCCGTGACCGCCACGGTCTACGACAGCCGCGAGGCGATGAACCGCGCGAGCGACGCGGCTCGGTCGATGCGTGAGGAGTTCACCCGCCAGATGAGCGGCGAGATCACCGACGTGGCCGAGATGGATCTCGTGCTCGCCCACCTGCGCGTACCCGAGACGGTCTGATCCGCGAGTCGGTCGGTGCACGTGGTGGCCACCACGTGCACCGTCCACGGGTCAGGACGCCGCCCACCGCGGGTCGCGGCCGGTGAGACCGAGCAACCGGTCGAACGCCGGCGCGTCGTCCGGCACCGGCACGACCGGTCCGAAGAGCCCTTCGGGTTCGGCCGTGGGGTCGCTGCGGTCGCCGACCATCTCCAGGCAGGCCTGCACGCCGGCGGGGTCGGCCGTGTACGGCTGACCGGTGGCGACGGCGAGGTCCCAGCCGTGGACGAGCACCTCGTTCAGTGCGACGGCGGCCATCGCGGGCGCCGGCATCCGCACCCCGGCGACCTCGGCCGTCCCCTCCCAGGCGCTCGGCTTCCGCCACGCCGCGCTCAACTCCGCCAGTTGCGCGGGCAGCCGCGTCCGCCAGTCGGGCGCCAGGTGGGCGGCGTCCGCGGACGGGCCCCCGGCGAACTCCTCCTTCTCCGCGGCCAACCGGAACGCCATGGTCAGGCCGACCAGATGGTCGAGGAGAGCGGCGACCGAGGTGCCCTCGCACGGGGTCGGATCGCCCAGCTGGTCGTCGCGCACGCCGGCGACCACCCGCGTCACCTCGGCGGTCTGCGGACCGAAATCCAGAGTCGTCGTCTGCATGTCAGGTCAGACGGTCCCGGCGTCCCGGAGTCATCGGATGGCTCGTGCGGCAAGCTGCCGGGGTGAGCGATCCCTACGACCTCCGGCGGTTCGTCGACGCCCAGGCCCACACCTACGACCAGGCGCTCGCGGAGCTGCGCGCCGGCGAGAAGCGCACCCACTGGATGTGGTTCGTCTTTCCCCAGGTCGCCGGCCTCGGCCGCAGCGGGATGGCGCAGCGTTTCGCGATCTCCGGACCCGAGGAGGCTCGGGCCTACCTGTCGCACCCCCTGCTCGGCCGCCGACTGGTCGAGTGCGCGCGGGCGCTCACCGACCTCGACACCGCGGACCCGGAGCGCGTCCTCGGACCGGTGGATGCGCAGAAGCTGCGCTCGTCCATGACCCTCTTTGCCCACGCCGCACCCGACGAGCCGGTCTTCCGCGCGGTCCTCGACCACTTCTTCGACGGCGCCGAGGACGACGCGACGACCGCCCGACTTTGAGCCCGGCCGGTTCGACGGCTCAGACCGTGACGACGACCTTGCCCCTGGCCTTGCCGTCGCGCAGGTAGGTGATGGCCGCGCCGGCCTCGCTCAGCGGGAAGGTCCGGTCGACCGGCGCCCGCAGCGTCCCGGCCGCGAGCTGGTCGGCGAGGGACTGCAGATCGGCCTCGTTCGGCATCGACACGTAGCTACGCAGGTTCTGCTCGATGAACGGGGTGAGCAGCAACCCGATGAGCTGGCGCTCGATGCCCTGCCGCCACCCGCCGACCTCCGCCCCGACGATGACGAGGGTGCCGTTCGGCGTCAGCGCACGCCGGAGTTCGCGCAGCCTCCGGTTGCCGCCGGTGTCGAGGATGAGGTCGTAGCGGCGTCCGCCGTCGGTGATCTGCTCGCGCGTGTAGTCGAGGACGTCGTCGGCGCCCAAGGAACGGACGAACTCCATCTTCGCCGTGCTGCAGATGCCGGTGACGTCCGCTCCGGCGGCGACCGCCAGCTGTACCGCGTAGGAGCCCACTCCCCCGCCGGCGCCGATGACCAGCACCCGCTGCCCGGCCCGGACCTTCCCCTTCCGCAGCCCCTGCAGGGCGGCGAGGGCCGAGACCGGGACCGCGGCGGCTTCCTCGAACGACACGTCCGCCGGCTTGTGCACCAGGTTCTTCGCCGGCACGGACGCGAACTCGGCGTAGGTGCCGTTTCCCTGCCCGAATACCTCGTCGCCGGGCTGGAAGCGGGTCACGTTCGCACCGACCGCCGTGACGACGCCGGCGACGTCCATGCCGGGCACCGGATTCTTCGGCTTCCGCACGCCGAACCCCGCGAGCCGGATGAGCCGCGGCAGGCCGGTGACCAGGTGCCAGACGCCCTGGTCGACGCCGGCCGCGACCACGCGCACCAGCACGTCGTCGTCCCCGATGACCGGCTGCTCGACCTCACCGAGCCGCAGCCCGTCGGGTGCGCAGTACGCCTCCCGCACGATCGCCTTCATCACTCGACCGTGCGCAGGATCTGCTCGATGGATGCCGTCCGCGAGCGCAGCTCGGAGACGTCGGCGGCGGCGCGCTGCTGGGCGTCGAGGGTCTTCTCGGCCAACTGTTCGTAGCGGCCGACGAGCTGTCGCAGATCAGCGTCCTGCTGAGCGGCGGCCCGGATCTTGCGGGATTCCAGGAACGTCGCTCCCAGACCCAGGATGAGGACGAGCGCCCCCATCATGATGCCCAGGATCAGGATCGTGTGCGGCCAGGTCGTGCCGCTCTCGGCAGCGACATCCATCAGTTCTTCTCCTTCTCTCCGGAACCCTTGGCCGGGTCCGAACGGGTGAGCGTCGCGGCCGCCTCGGCCAGCGACGTCGCGGTCAGGTGCAGGTCGAAGTCGGCGACCTCGAAGTACTTCATGGCCTTGCCGTCGTCGGACAGTTCGAGCGTGCCGACGACGAGGCCGGCGGCCTCAAGGCGCTGCAGGTGCATGTGCAGCAGCGGCCGGCTGATGCCGATCTCGCGCGCCAGGTGGCTCACGTAGTCGCGGCCACCGGCGAGCGTTGCGACGATGCGCAGCCGGAGCGGGTTGGCCAGGGCCGCCAGCATCTCGACCAGGTCGTCGCCGGACGGCCGGGTTACTGTCACGCCCCTCCTTCATGTGTAAGCGTTTTCTGACACGTGCAACATAGGGATGCGGACGATGGCAGCACAAGGGACTCGCCCGACGGAGTGAGGGTGCGGTTCCGTTCCGTATCGGGAACCCTGAAGCAGTGAGCGAAGAGAACAACGGATCCGGCTACGTCGAGGCCGAGTACAAGCGCGACTCCAACTACATCCAGGACCGGATCACCGCCGACGGCGCCGGCGGTTGGCCGGTCGAGCCGAACCGCTACCGGCTCGTCGTCGCCCGTGCCTGCCCGTGGGCGAACCGGGCGGTCATCGTCCGTCGGCTGCTGGGTCTGGAGCCGGTCATCTCGATGGGCATGTGCGGCCCGACCCACGACGAGCGCAGCTGGACGTTCGACCTCGACGCCGGCGGCCGCGACCCGGTGCTCGGCTACGAGCGGCTGCAGGAGGCCTTCCTCGCGCGCGACCCGAACTACCCCCGCGGCATCACCGTGCCGGCGATCGTCGACGTCCCCAGCGGTGCCGTCGTCACCAACGACTTCGCGCAGATCACCCTCGACTTCTCCACCCAGTGGACCGCCTACCACCGCGAGGGCGCGCCCGACCTCTACCCGGAGCACCTCCGGGACGAGATGGACGAGGTCATGGAGCGGATCTACACCGAGGTCAACAACGGGGTCTACCGGTGCGGCTTCTCCGGCTCGCAGCGTGCCTACGACGAGGCCTACCAGCGGCTGTTCACCGCGCTGGACTGGCTCAGCGAGCGCCTGGAGCACCGGCGCTTCCTGATGGGCGGGCAGATCACCGAGGCCGACGTCCGGCTGTTCACCACCCTGGCCCGGTTCGACACCGTCTACCACGGCCACTTCAAGTGCAATCGGCAGAAGCTCAGCGAGATGCCGGTGCTGTGGGCCTACGCGCGCGACCTGTTCCAGCTCCCGGGATTCGGCGACACCATCGACTTCCCGCAGATCAAGGAGCACTACTACGTCGTGCACACCGACATCAATCCGACGCAGATCATCCCGTCGGGACCCGACACGTCGAACTGGCTGATGCCGCACGACCGCGAACAGCTGGGTGCCCGGCCGTTCGGTGACGGAACGCCACCCGGGCCGGTGTTCAAGGGCGAGGAGGTCCCGGCCGGCCACGGTCCCGGAGGCATCCCGCACCGCTGAGCGGCCTGTGGACAACGCCCGTGAGGCACCTCGCGGGCTGCCACGGTGGGCGGCATGACGACGACGCCCCCGCTCGCTGATATCCCGATCCGCTCCGCCGACGACCTGACCCGCCGCTGGACGGCGCTGCTGAACCCGCCGGTGTTCGGCGCCCGCAGTCTCTGGCTGTCCTGGGTAGGTACCGACGGCTGCATGCTCCCCGTCGTCGTGCCGGTCGACGACCTGCCGCTGGTTCCGACCCCGCCCTGGTGATGGGCCTGCGGCAGGTTCACGACTCCATCCTCGAGGAGCAGCTGGGCGGCGACGGTCACCTCGCGATGGCACTGTGCCGGCCGGGGCAGGCGGAGATCAGCAAGGACGACGACGAGTGGGCGGAGGCGCTGCGGTCGGCGCTGGACGACGGGCAGATCGACGGCTCCTGGAGCCTGCACCTGGCCGCGGCGGGCCAGGTCGTTCCACTGGTGACAGCTCCCGAGTGGTGCTGGCGCCGCTGACAGGGGGCGGCCGTTCACCCGATACGGCGGTGGACGGCCCCTCTGTCCACAGCGAACGAGAAGAGCCGGTCTCGGTCTGCGTAGTCTCCCGCTGTGCGTGATCTTCGGGGGTCCGGCCGGCTGCGTCGCACGCTGATCGGTGTCCTGCTCGGGACGGCGTTGCTCACCGGCTGCGCGGAGAAGCAGGAAGCCAACGACACGCTGCCTTCGACGAGTGCGTCGCCCACCACCGAAGCACTGCCCGAGCTCGGTCCCGCTGACTTCCCCGTGCCCGACGAGGCCCGAACCAAGGACGCCGCCGGCGCCGAGGCCTTTCTGCGTTACTGGATCGACCTGATCAATCGTCAGCGCACGGTTCCCGCTGGGCAGCCCCTCAGAGACCTCGGGCCTGATTGCAACGACTGTTGGCGCATCGCCAACAACTACGACGAGGCCCTGGCTGCCGGTCGTCGTTATGACGGCGGCAAACTGACGCTGAATGACGTGACGGAGCCGCAGTTCACCGGCGACGAAGCGTCGATCAACTTTGGAGTTCGACAAGAGGCCGTGGTGATGGTCGACGCGGCCGGCACGCCCGTCGACTCCGGGCTGCCCACGCAACCGAACTTGAGTTCTGGAGTCACCCTCGTCTGGTCTGAAGCAGACATTTCCTGGCTCGTGGTGAGCATGACGCTCGGATGACGAGAGCAACCTTGCGAGGACTTTTTGTCGCCGCGGCTCTAGTGGGTGCGCTGCTGGTCGCCACGCCTGCGGCCGCGTGCGGCTATGACATCGAGTGCCCGGTCGAGCTCGAAGAAGGCGCAGCGACCGTAACGTTCGAAGGCGCCAGCGTTCCTGCGGTCGTCGGGGTTAGCGGTCTCGAGGCCGGCCAGTACGCCTATCAGATGCTCGACCGGTGCCTCGCGGCTGCCGAAACGCGGGCTTACTGCTCTCCTACTGACGTGCGGGAATGCCCGCAGCAGCCCGGCCGCGTCATCGACTTCTTCGTGGTGAACCGTCGGCCGATCGTCCCGAGCCAGGGACCCGCAATCGAGCCAGTCCCGGACGGCTTCGGGCCAGGCGACCCGATCGGCGACTGGAGTTTCTTCAGCGAGGGCTGCTACGACGTCACCGATCTCAACCCGCCGCCGTCTGGCGCGGAGGTGTTCAGCTACTTCGAGCGGCTGCCACTCCCCCAGCTGACGACGCAGCACCAGCCGCCGGGCGACGGCCTCACAGGGCTGCCGGTGATCTTCTACACCGACTCCCCCACGACTCAGACCTTCACCGTGGACATCCGCGGCTTCAGCGTCGTCATCCAGGCCACCGCCGAACGCTTCACCTGGCACACCGGCGACGCCACCGGCCAGATCACCAGCATCGATCCCGGCGCCCCATATCCGAACCAGACGGTCGAGCATTCCTACCGGTCGGGCACCTACACCGCGCACCTCACCGTCACCTGGAGTGCGACGTTCACGGTCAACGGCAGCGCGCCGGCCGACGTCCCGGGCACCACCACCACCGATGGCCCTCCGGTCACCTTCGACGTCCTCCAGGCGAGGCCCGTCCTCACCAACCCGTACGACTAGCTCACTCCTCCACGACCGCGGTCACGGCGTCGGCGAGCAGCCGCTGACCCTCCTCGGTCGGGTGCACGTCGTTGGGCAGCACCAGCCCGGCCTCGACGGAGTCGCCGCCGGCCTCGTTCGCCCTTCGCTCGAACGCCCGGTAGCCGTCGGCGACGTCGGCGCTGTTCGCCTTCGCCACCTCGGCGATCCGGGAGTCCAGGCCCAGAGTCACGTCCCCGAACGCGTCGGCGTAGTCCAGCCCGTAGTAGGTGACCACGACGATCTGGCCGTCGTACCCGCCCTCGCCGCGCAGCGTCGACAGGATGCGGTCGACGTTCGTCTCCCGCGTCCGCGCCAGCGCCTGCACGTCCACGGGATCCGTGCAGCGGCCGGGCGTCGTCTGCTGGCAGAGAAAGACGTCGTTGGCCCCGATATGGAGGTCACCAGCTCGACGTCGTCGTTCTCGGTCAACGTGTCCAGCGCGAAGTCCAGCTGCGACTGGTCCGCCGGCTCGTACGGCACGTGCAGCGGGTACGCCCTCCGGTAGCCGAAGTCCGACTGCAGGGAGTTCTGGCAGCCGTTGCTCTGCGCGGTGGCGTCCAGGAAGCTCGCCGTCGTCTCACCGGGGCACGACGCGTTGATGACGTCGAGGCCGAGCTCCTCACCCACGAGCTCCGGATAGCCCACGAAGTTCTCGGCGTCGGAGAAGTTCGCCATCGCACCGCCCTGGAACCCGAACGGCACCGAGTCCCCGAGGGCCAGGTAGGCGCCGCGACCCGACTCGCTGGCGGAGGCGGCAGCGCTGCCGGATGCCGCGGACTCCCCCGAGCCACCGCCCGACGTGCACGAGGCGGTGGTGAGGACGCACGCCGTCGCCGTCAGCGCGACGGCGCCCCGTCGCATCCGGCCGGTGGATCCGGTACGCACGCAGGCCTCCCCGAGTCATGGGCCGCACGAGCGCCCACCGTCACGGTAGGTGCGGAGTGAGACGGCCCGTCCCGGACCGAGCTCAGACGATGCGGATCCGCAGCCGGCGGAACCCGCGCCCCTTGTTCTCCATCTTGGTGACCTCCACCCGGCCCACCATCGACGTCGAGGCCACGTGCGTGCCGCCGTCGGCCTGCGTGTCCAGGCCGACGATGTCGACGATCCGCACCACCTCGATGTCGGGCGGCAGCAGGTTGGTCGCTGTCCGGATGATGTCCGGGATCGCGAACGCCTCCTCCCGCGGCAGCGTCTTCACCTCGATGGGCCGGTCCGCGGCGATCTCGGCGTTCACCGACTCGGCGATGCGCTCCTTGAAGTCCGGCGGCACCTCGGCGAGGTCGAAGTCCATCCGAGCGGTCAGCGGCTCCATGTTGCCGCCGGTCACCAGCGCACCGAAGTCCCGGAAGACGACGCCGGTGAGCACGTGCAGCCCGGAGTGCGTGCGCATCAGCTGCGTGCGCCGCTCGTCGTCCAGCGCCCCGCGCACCGCCGTCCCCACCGGTGGGACCGGGTCGCCCTCGACCGGGATCAGGTACAGCTCGTCGCCCTTGCGCGTGCCGGCGATCCGCGTGCGGACGCCGCCCCACAGCAGCACGCCCTCGTCCGGCGGCTGCCCACCGCCCCCCGGGTAGAAGGCCGACCGGTCCAGGACGATGCCCTGCTCCGGGTCGGCAGCGAGCACGATCGCGTTCCACTCGCGGACGGTCGGGTCGGCGAGGTCGAGGCGATGGGTGTGCCCGTGGTGATCGGTCGGGTTGGTCACGTCCGCATGCTGCCCTCTCGCGCGCGTTCAGCGACGATCCGCTGTCCCGAGCGACCGGCACGGCACCGCGGGCCACGTCTGCCGACCGAGCCGCCTTCCGGCGCGCGGCCCGGATTACGGATATGTTCCGTAAAGGTGACCGCCGTCACCTCGCTGCCCCCGACGTGTCAGGCAGGTCCACGTGCTCTACCGCGCCTACGAGTTGAACCGCCGAGCAACGGCGCCCGTCGTCGCCGCGTCCGGGCTGACCGCCCGGGCGCTGCACTCGCTCCCGTCCCCGCTGGCGGGTGCGCCCGCCGTCCGCCGGCTGCGGGCGGCCTGCGACATCGTGGCCCACGCCCGACCGACCCACGAGCGCCCTGCGTTCGGCATCGACGCCGTGCCCGTGGGCGACCGGATGGCTGCCGTGTCCGAGACGGCGCTGACGAGGACACCGTTCGCGACCCTGCTCCACTTCGCGAAGCCCTCGGTGACCGGCCAGCCGCGGGTGCTCGTCGTCGGCCCGATGTCCGGGCACTTCACGACCCTGATCCGACCCGCCATCCGCACCCTGCTGGCCGACCACGACGTGCACGCCCTCGACTGGCACAACGCACGCGACATCCCGGTCGAAGCCGGACGGTTCGGGCTCGACGAATACATCGAGCACGTCATGCAGGCGCTGCGCCACCTGGGTCCCGACACCCACGTCGTCGCCGTCTGCCAGCCCGCCGTCCCCGTGCTGGCGGCCGTCTCGCTGCTCGCCGCCGCCGGCGACCCCGCCCAGCCCCGCAGCCTCACGCTCATGGCCGGACCGGTCGACACGCGGGTCAACCGCAACCGGACGAACACGCTGGCCGAGACCAAGCCGATCTCCTGGTTCGAACGCCGGCTCACCGACACCGTGCCCGCGCGCTACGCCGGCGCCGGCCGGCGCGTCTACCCGGGCGTCGTCCAGCTGACGGCCTTCATGTCCATGAACCCGAAGCGGCACCTGAGCGCGCACGGGCGGCTCTACCGGGATCTGGTGTCCGGCAACACCGCCAGCGCCGCGGACACCCGAGCCTTCTACGACGAGTACGGCGCGGTGATGGACGTCCCCGCGGAGTTCTACCTCGAGACGGTCGGCCGCATCTTCCAGGAGCACCACCTGGCCACGGGGCGATTCACCTGGCGCGGCGAGCCGGTCGATCCCGGTGCCATCACCCACACGGCCCTGCTCACCGTCGAAGGCGCCAGGGACGACATCTGCTCCCCCGGGCAGACCGAGGCCGCCCACCGGCTGTGCACCGGGATCCCGGACGAGGACAAGCACCACCACCTGCAGCCCGGCGTCGGCCACTACGGGGTGTTCAGCGGCTCCCGCTGGGAGGCCGAGATCTACCCCGTCCTCCGGACGTTCATCGACGGCGTCCAGGCCCGGGAGAGGATCGCCGCACCGGCCTGACCGCTCCCGCGCGGGGCCTGCGGGAACCGGCCACCGCTCCGGTTCCCGCAGCGGCGGCCGGGGGGCCCGTGCAGCGCCGAACCGCCGGGGTCATTGCCCTCCGGGGTGACCGGCGAGGACCCTCGGACGTGCGGCGGTGCCGCAGGGGCGCCGCCCGCTCTGGAGAGGAGTGGTGGCATGTATGCCCGTTCCACCACCATTCGCGGGAATCCGCAGGCCATGGACGACGGGATCTACTACGTCCGCAACACGGTCATGCCGGCGGTGCAGCAGATGGAGGGCTGCGTCGGGCTCTCGATGTTGTGCGACCGGGACACCGGCCGGTGCATCGTCACGTCGTCGTGGACCGACGTGGAAGCGCTGCGGCGGAGTGCCGACGGCGTCATGGAGCTGCGGGAGCGCACCGCCGCCGTCATGGGCGGCGAGCCCGAGGTCCAGGAGTGGGAGATCGCGCTGATGCACCGGATGCACGGCCTCCACTACGGCGCCTGCGCCCGGGTGATCTGGAGCCAGGGGGATCCAGGCCAGATGGATCGGCTGCTCGACACCTTCCGCATGGGCCTCCTCCCACGGATGGAGGACCTGCCGGGGTTCTGCAGCGTCAGCGTCATGGTGGACCGGCAGAGCGGTCGCAGCGCGACAGCGGTGACCTACGACAGCCGCGAATCCATGAAGGAAGCCGAAGGCCCCGGCACGGCGATGCGGCAGGACTTCAGCAGCCGGATGGGCACGCAGATCACGGAGGTGGCGGCGTTCGACATCATCCTCGCCCACCTCCGGGTACCCGAGACCGTCTGACGGGTCGGCCGGAGCCCACGGTCACGACCGCGGGCTCCGGCCCGCCGGCTCAGGCCGCCTCGTCCTGTGGTGTGTGCGCCGCCGGAGGGCGGTCGGCCAGCTGCTGCGCCGCCGCTGCGGCGAGCACGTCCCGGTCCAGCCACTCGAGCAGGAACTTCGACCCGTACACCTCGACGACGCTGACGTCGTCGGGCACGTGCCGGGGTGCGGGGGTGCGGGTCATGGCCCCATCCGAACATCGCCGGGTGTCCGGGCCGTGACCGTCGTGGGTCGACTGGATGACACCCGTCCCGGCCCGCTGGACCCGGGTCACTCGAGCGGCAGGACGGGCGCGGTCACCGAACGGGATCCGCCCGTCCATGGGGGCAGCAGGAGCATCTTCACGCCCGCCCCGCCCGTGACGACGACGTGGACGTCGTCCGCCGACGCGGCCACCCGGAGGTCGTCGGCCGCGTAGGCCGGCACCGCGGCACGGAAGGCCAGTGCGGACGCCCCGGTCCGCAGGAGCGCGTTCCCCTGTTCGAACAGGAACCCGGCGATCCGGTCGTACCCCCACCCGTGCATCGCCAGCAGCTCGGCCGGCTCCGGCGGCAGGAGCAGGAACTGCTCGGACTGCCCGGCGCGCGCCGGGTCCCCTGCGGCCAGAGCGACCCCCGCCATCCCCGCGGCGGCCGGACCCAGCACGGACGGCGGCTCCCGATATCCCTCCCCCGGCAGCACCTCCACCAGACCGGCGGCCCCCACCACCGTCACGGCGTCGACGTCCACCCCGAGCGCCCGCCGCTGCGCCAGCGAGGGCAGCGGCCCCCGCCGCACCTCGGCGGTGCAACACGTGTACTTCGCCGGCGAGCCGATGGTCGTCATGTCCGTCAGCCCCGCCGTCGCACCACCCAGTCCGGCCAGCGCCAGGGACACCGCCCTCCCCACGCCGGCATTGGCACGGTTACCCGTGCCGAGCCCGCCGGAGCCCGACGTCAGACCCAGCCGGGAGGCCACCGGCCCGTGCACCAGCACGGCCACCGCCGGGGCGCCGGTCGTCGTCGCGATGCCGAGCAGGTTGAACGAGTCGTCCAGGGCTGCACGGCACGCGGCCACCACCAGCGGCAGCTCGGCCGGCCGGCACCCCGCCAGCACCGCGTACCAGGCGACGGCGCGCACCGTCAGATCGCCGAACAGGGGTGGGACCTGCCCGTAGGACACGTCGGCGTCGCGCACCCCGGCCAGCATGGCGGAGAGACGGGTGGCCGTCGGCGGCACCACGGGCAGGCCGTCACCGTGCCCGGCCGCGAGCAGCTCCACGAGCACGGCGGAAGGATCGGCGTCGTCGGCCGCCACCGGCAGACTCCCGGCAGCGGTCATTCGCGGACCGGCACCGGGCGCGACACGGCGGCCGTCGCGCCGAACGAGGGGATCCACGCGGAGTGCTTGCCCGCCCCTCCCGCGACCAGGATGTGCAGCACCTCCGGGCCGGTGCTGACCGTGTAGAAGCCGCCGTCGGGTTGCACACCCCAGTCCTCGAACTGGCGGTGGTTCTCCTCCGACACCTGGGACACCGGGATGCGCGCCTGCTCCCACAGCCGTTCCCGCAGCGCCTCGACCGTCCACCCGTCGCGGTGCAGCGTCGCCGCGTGCTCCGGCCCGAGCACCAGGAAGTGCGGGCCCTTCACGTACAGGTTGTTCGATCCCGTCTGCGCCATCGTCCCGGCGATGGTCATCAGCAGCCCCTCGCCGGTCGTGCTGCCGTGGTCGTTGATGTTGTGCGGACCCTCCGCCGCGGCCACCGTCACCACCGACTCCCCCGGGGCGAACCCGCGGCGCACCGAGTACGGCTCGAACGGGCTCTCCTCCTCGTTCTCGCCGAAGCACCACGAGTACTTGGCCGGATTGCCCTGCGTCGCGCGGTCCATCGACCCCGGCCGCGCGCCGCCGACGTTCATCGTGAGCAGCTGCACCGCTCGCCCGATCACCGCGTTGGCCCGCGTGCCCTGGCCGAAGCAGTTGGTGCCGCAGTTGATGCCGAGCGACGTCCGCACCGGACCGTTGACGATCACCAGCGGCGCGCACGGGTGCGTCGTCGCCAGCACGCCGTGCAGGTTGTACTCCGGGGCGAGCATCGCCCGCAGCGCCGCCAGCACCACCGGCAGATCGGCCGGCCGGCAGCCGGCCATCACCGCGTTCGCGGCGAAACTCTGCCGGGTCGGTACGAGCCCGGACGGCGGGAGCGGACCCAGCTCCAGCTCCCTGCCTTCCAGGGCACGCAGCGCTGCCTCGACCCGCGCCGGCGTCGGGGCCACGAGCGGCAGCCCGTCACCCCAGCCGCGCGCGAGCGCCTCCTCCTGCCAGGTGTCCTCCGTGACGCCGACCAGGTCGAGCACGCCGTCCGACACGGCCGAGGTCATGCCGTACCTCGCGCCTGATCGGCCATCGGCAGCAGGGAGGCCGCCGCGGCCTCGATCCGGCCGGCCAACTCCGCGCCGTTCAGCCCGCCCACCGGGTGCGGCACCACGAGAACGCGCGGGGTCAGCCGCCGCGCCTTCGCCTGCGCCTCCACCAGCGGCAGGAACGTCTCGGTCACCACGAGGGGTGCCACGACGCCACGCTTCTCCAGTTCGACCGAGTCATGGAAACTCCACGACGAGCACGAGCCCTAATCACCGACCGCCACCAGCACCATCCTGTAGCACTGGGCGAGCCAGTCGATGGTGTCCTTGTCGGCCGCCGTGGAGGCGTTCGGCTTGCTGGCGAAGCCCAGGTCGGCCAGCTGCCAGTGCTCCTTGAGCCGCTCCCCCATGCCCTGCAGCAGTTCGGTCGCGTTCGGCTTGGAGTTGGAGAAGAGCGCGACCTGCGTCCAGCCGGCGGTCCCGCCGGCGAGCGACCCGGCCTCCTCCTCCGCGGGCAGGACGCCGGACGTCGGGTCGACGATCGTCAGGCTCGGGCCGGTCACCGGGCGCAGCGCGGCCACCGCCGCCTGGCCCGCCGCGACCCCGTCGGCCATGGCCTCCGACATCGTCTGGCCGGCACGGGCGCGGGCGTCGCCGGCCACGAACATCGTCGGGACGGCGGTGCGCACGCCGTCCTCGGTGACGAGCCGCTGCTCCTCGTCGGTCTGCGCGGCCTCGACCAGCCCGGCCGGTCCGCGGCGCCCGACGTAGGGGAAGACGCCCTGCACCGCGAGCTCGCGCTCCCCGTCGGCGGTTCGGACGGTGACCCCCTCCAGCACACCGTCGGCGTGCACCGCGGTGACCGTGGCGCCCGTCACCACCGCGACCCGGTCGGCCGCGGCGAGCCGCTCGGCCCGCGCAGCCGACCAGGTCGGCAACTCCGGCACCAGCACCGTCACCGCCGACGCCAGCTCCGCGAGCTCGAGCGCCTCCTCGGCGGTCCACTCGTCGTCACCGACCACGGCGACGGCCTTGCCGCGGTAGAGCGGACCGTCGCAACCGGCGCAGGTCGACAGGCCCCGGCCGACGAGCGCCTCCTCACCGGGCAGCCCCAGCCGTCCGTTGCCGAGTCCGGTGGCGATCACCACCGCGCCCGCGGTCACGTCGCCGCCCCCGGTTTCCAGCCGCACCGGCTCCCCGGCCCGCACGTGGGTGACCTCGTCGAAGCGCATCGTGACCCCGGCGGCCTCCGCCCGGGCGACCAGTTCCGAGACCACCGGCCAGGACTCCGCCGACCCGCCCGGCTCCGGGTAGTCGTGCACGGTCGTCAGGTTGACCAGCTGACCGCCGGGAGAGAGCCGGTCGAAGGCGACGACGCGGAGCCCCGACTCCGCCGCCACCCGCGCCGCCGTCAGCCCCGCGACCCCCGCGCCGACCACTGCCACGTCGAAGTCGGTCATGCCCCCACCCTTCCCGTCTGGATCTGCGGCCACAGCTCGCCGGCGCCCGGCCGGCCGAACGGTCCGAACGTCATGGCTGGACTCCCGGGGTGGGGGGTGCCCGCGCGGGCCGCGCGGGAGTGGGTCAGGCGGTCTCGCGCCGTCGCTGCGACCACATCTGGGTGGCCCGCTCGAAGTGCAGCGCGGCGTCCCAGCCGATCCCGGGCGGGCCCGCCTCGGTACGGAAGGAGCGCGCCGCCTCCCGCGCCAGCTCCGGGTCCTTGGCCGCGCGACCGGCGAGCTCGAGGGCGACGTCCTCGACCTGCTCGTCGGGCACGGCCTTCCAGGCGAGTCCGATCTCGGCGGCCCGGACGCCGTCGATCTCCTCGCTGAACAACCCCATCGCAGCGGTCGCCTCCCGGCCTGCGGTGCGGCTGGAGATGGTGAAGTAACCCCCGCCCGGATGCAGCCCGATGCGGAGGAAGCCGGCCAGCAGGCGTGCGCTCTCCGACACGATGCGCAGGTCCGTGGAGAGGGCCAGGTTGAGCCCTGCGCCGACCGCCGCGCCGCGCACGGCGGCGATCGTCGGCACCTGGAGGGTGCCCACCCGCTTGAAGGCGGTGTAGACCGCGCCGAGCTCCTTGTAGGTCCGGTCCTCGGCCTGGTCGGCCCCCGCCGTCCAGCGCCGGCGGTCTGCCCCCGAGCAGAACATGCCGCCGGCACCTCGGACGACGGCCGCGCCGATCGCCGGGTCGGCGTCGACCTCGTCGCACAGGCCGGACAGCTGGAGCCCCATCTCGGGAGTCAGGCCGTTCTTCACCTCGACGTTGTCGATGGTGAAGACGGCGATGCCGCCCTGCCTCTCCAGCTGTACCTGTCCCACGGCGGATGTCCTGCCTCTCTGTTGGGTGACTCACTCGCCGAGCGGGGCGCCCGGTCCGGTGGTGCCGACCAGCACGTCGACGGCGGTGGCGCCGCGGCCGCGCGGGGCGACGATGAGCGGGTTGACCTCGAGCTCGGTGAGCCGATCCCCGCCCGCGACGATGGCCTGTGACAACCGAACCACGGCGTCGACGGCTGCAGGGACGTCGGCCGGCTCGGCACCGCGGAACCCGGCCAGCAACGGCCAGGCGCGCAGGCTGCGCAGCATCGCCCAGGCGCCCTCCGGGCTCACCGGAGCCAGTCCCGAGGCGATGTCCCGGTAGAGCTCGGTGGTCACCCCGCCGAGGCCGACGGTGATCACCGGAGGGAAGCCGTCCCGTCCTGCGGTGGCACCGAGGATCAGCTCGGTGCCCGGAGGGATGAGCTCCTGCACCAGCACGCCCTCGACGTCGGGTACGTGGTGGCGCTTCGCGGCGTCGAGCAGCTCGGTGAAGACCGCCGCGGCCTGCTCGGCCGGGACGCCGACCCGCACGCCGCCGACGTCGCTCTTGTGGGCCAGCTCGCCGGCCGACAGCTTCAGCACGCCCGGCCCGGGTAGCGCGGCGACCGCCTCGCGCGCGGCCTCCGCGTCGGTCACCAGTGTCGAGGCCGGCTGCGCGATGCCGATGGTGCGCAGCAGCGCCGGCCCGTCGACGACCGGCGCCCGAACGAGGGCCCTGACCTCGTCGACGGGCACCTGCGGTGCCCGGGGCAGGGCCGGGACGGTGCCGGTCCGCTGGGGCGGGGCCATGCGCGCCGCGCACCGGACGACGTCACCGACCGAGCTGAAGACGGGGATGCCCGCCTCGCGGAAGACCGCCCGGCCCTCGGTGGTGAGTTCCTGGCCGGCGATCCAGCCGACCAGGAGCGGGACGGGCAGCTTGCCGGCGGTGGCCACGAGGTCCTCCGCGAGCCGGGCACCGGCCTCGCCGACGACCATCGTCACGAAGACCGCCACCACGTCGACCGACGGGTCGTCGGCGACCATCCGGCAGACGTCGCCGAAGGCGTGCGCGCCGCGGTTGAACAGCTGGGCGGTGACGTCCACCGGGTTGGCCAGTGCGCCGAACGCCGGGATCAGCGGACGGAGCCGGTCCTGCGTCTGCGCCGACAGCTCCGGCATCTCCAGGCCGAGGTCCTCGCACTGGTCCGCCGCCAGGCTTCCCGCGCCGCCCGAGGTGGTGACGACGGCGACCCGCCGCCCCTCCGATCGCTTACCGGTGGCCAGCACCGCGGCGACGGCGAGCAGTTCGTCGATGTCGTGGACCAGCACGACCCCGTGCTCCTGGGAGGTCAGCACGAACGCGACGTCGTCGCCGACCATCGAGCCCGTGTGGCTGGCCACGGCGCGCCGGCCGGCGCTGGACCGGCCGGACCGCAGGACGACGAGATGCTTGCCCGTCTCCCGCGCCCGCCGGGCCAGGGCGGCGTAGGCCGCGCCGTCGTCGGTGGCCTCGACGTAGAGCATGAGCACCCGGACCGCGGGGTCCTCCAGCAGCTCACGGGAGACCTGCACCAGATCGAGATCCGCCTGGTTCCCGGTGCTGGCCCACGCGGCCAGGCCGAGGCCCATGTCGGTGGCCAGGTCGAGCACGGAGCCACCGACCGCACCGCTCTGACCGACGTAGGCCACCCCGCTGTCGTGCGCCAGCGGCCGGTCGGCCGCGGCGGTGAAGGTGGCGACGACGCCCGTGGGGGCGTAGAGGAAGCCCTGGCAGTTCGGCCCCAGGACGCGCACCCCGGTCTCCCGGGCGACCGCCGCCAGCCGCTGCTGCAGGGCCACCCCCTCGGGCCCGACCTCCGCGAAGCCGGAGGCGTACACGACCGCGGCGCGGGCGCCGACCCCGGCGGCCTGCCGGACGGCGTCCTCGACCCGCTCGGCGGCGACGAGCACGAGCACCAGGTCCACCGGGCCCGGGACGTCGGCCAGCGTCGGATAGCACTTCTGCCCGACCAGCTCGTCGTAGTGGGGGTTGACCGGGTGGATGCCGCCCTCGTAGCCGTGCTCGACGAGATAGCGCAGCGGCCGCGCCATCAGGTTCTCCGAGCGCCCGGAGATGCCGAGCAGCGCGATGCCCCGCGGACGCAGCAGCGCCTGCAGACCGTCGGACCCGCGGTCGGCCGACGGCCCGGAGGCGGTCGCGGACGGCGGCACGGTCATCGGGCGGCGCCTCCCGACGGGCGACAGCAGGAACATGCGCAGCTAAGTTGACACCGACGTCGGTGTCAACCCACCGCCGGGACCCCGGTCCGGCGGCCGGGAGGGAGGTGGGACGCGTGTCCCAGCCAAGCACGACGGAGGGTCCCGTCGACCGGGCGCTGCCCGCCACCGAGCGTGGTCGCCGGATGCGTGCGCGACTGCTGGAGGCCGCCCGCGAGGTCTTCGAGCGGGACGGTTTCCTCGACGCCCGCGTCACCGACATCTCGGCAGCGGCCGGCGTCGCCCACGGCAGCTTCTACACGTACTTCGGGTCCAAGACCGAGATCTTCCGGGCCCTGGTCGCCGCCACGATGGACGAGCTCTACGCCTCGCTCGGCACCGGCGACGGTGCACCGGGCGGCGATCTGCCCAGCGGGGACCGGCCGCGGGACGCCGTCCGCCGCATCGACCGGGCCAACCGCCGTTTCGTCGCGATGTACCGCCAGAACACCGCGCTCATGGCGTTGTTCGAGCAGGTGACCACGTTCGATCCGGAGGTGCGCGCGCTGCGTCAGGCCGCCCGGGAGCGGATGGTCGGCCGCGTGGGGCACAGCATCGCGCAGCTGCAGGCCGAGGGGCACGTCGATGCCGACGTCGACGCGGAGTACAGCGCGCATGCACTGGTCGCCATGGTCAACGGCCTGGTGCACTACTGGCTGGTGCTGGGGGCCGAGTTCGACGAGGACCGGCTGGTGGCCACCATGACCGGGCTCTGGGCCCGATCGCTCGGCCTCCCGCCCGGCGACTGAGCCCCGGTCCCCCTCACGATCTGAGCGCGATGAGAGCGCGGCCAACGGGATGAAGTGCGCCCACGCCCCCTTTCTTCGCCGGGAACTGGGCGTCAGCGCACTTCATCGGCGGCTGGCTGGCGGCCCCGCACCTCACTGGAATCGCGAGGGGCCCCTTGTTCAGCCTGCGGAGATCCGGGTGACCAGGGTGCCGATGCCCTCGATGGTCACCGCGATGTCGTCCCCGCGCTGGAGCGCGCCGACCCCGGCGGGGGTGCCGGTGAGCACCACGTCGCCGGGCAGCAGGGTCATCGCCTGGCTGACCCACGAGACGCACTCGCCCACGTCGCGCAGCATGTCGGCGGTGGTGCCGTCCTGGCGCAGCACGCCGTTGACGGTCGACCGGAGCGACAGCGCCGACGGGTCGAGCTCGGTCTCCACCCAGGGGCCCAGCGGGCAGGCGCCGTCGAACCCCTTGCCTCGGGTCCACTGCCCCTCGGACTTCTGAATGTCGCGCATGGTCAGGTCGTTGGCGACGGTGTACCCGAAGACCACGCCGGCGACGTCCCCGGCCGGGACGGCCTTGCAGCGCCGGCCGATGACGACGGCCAGCTCGCCCTCGTAGTGCAGGTCGGAGGTCAGCGCCGGGTACCCGACCTCGGCGTCCGGGCCGACGACCGCCGTGGAGGGCTTGAGGAACACGATCGGGATCTCGGGCACCTCGTTCCCGAGTTCCTCGGCGTGCTCGGCGTAGTTGCGCCCGAACGCGAGGACCTTGCTGGGCTCCACCGGCGCCAGGAGGGTCACCTCGGACAGCGGGGTGCATTCCCCCGTCTCGCGGACGCCGTCGAAGGGCGGCCCGTCGAGGTGCGCCACGACGGTGCCCTCGCCGTCCCCCTCCACCACCCCGTAGCGCGCCGGGCCGCCGGCTGCGGTCGCGAAGCGGGCGACGCGCATCAGATGGCCTTCACCATGCCGCCGTCGACCAGGAAGTGCTGCCCGGTCGTGTACGTGTTCGCGCCGGACACGAGGAACGCCGCCACCTTGCCGAACTCCTCGGCGGTGCCGTAGCGGCCCAGCGGGATCGCCTTCTCGGCCTGCGCCCGCACCTCCTCGACGGACAGGCCCGCCTTCTCGGCGCGGCCGGCGTCGAGACCCGCGACGCGGTCGGTGGCGATGCGGCCGGGGCCGATCGTGTTGATCAGGATGCCGTCGGGCGCGAACTCGATGGCCAGGCTCTTGGCCAGCCCCAGGATCGCCACCCGGTAGGTGTTGGACAGCAGCAGGTTCTCGATCGGCTGCTTGATCGACGACGACGCGACCGTGACGATCCGGCCCCAGCGCTGCTCGCGCATGTGCGGCAGGACGCCGCGGATCAGCCGGACGGTGCTCATCAGGTTGAGCTCGTAGGCCTCGCGCCAGGCGTCGTCGTCGAGCGCGTCGAACCCACCGGGGCGCGGGCCACCGGCGTTGTTCACCAGCACGTCGACGCCGCCGAGGCGCTGCTCGGTCTCCTGCAGCAGCCGGCCGAGGTCGGCGGCGTCGGACACGTCGGCCGCGCAGTACTCGACCTGCGCGCCGGTGGCCTCGGCGATCTCCGAGGCCGTCTTCGCCAGCTGCTCCTCGCCGCGGCTGGAGATCATCAGACGCGCGCCTTCGGCGGCGAGCTGGGTCGCGGTCGCCCGCCCCAGCCCCTTGCTGGCCGCGGTCACGAGCGCGACCCTGCCGGTCAGTTCCAGGTCCATCGGGTCACTCCACGGGGTTCGAGAGGTCGCGGAAGCCGACGATCGAGCAGCCGGCGGTGTCACCGGGGCGGATGTGAGCGGCCCCCGGGGTCCCGGTCGAGATGATGTCGCCGGGCAGCAGGGTCATGACCCGCGAGTGGAAGGCCACCAGCCACCACGGCCGGAAGGTCATGTTCGAGACGACGTTGCGGCGGTGGACGTCCCCGTTGTGCAGGGTCGAGACCTCCAGCGCGTCGACGTCGGGCACCTCGTCGACGGTCACCAGCTCCGGGCCGAAGCTGAAGAAGGTGTCGAAGCTCTTGGACCGGGTCAGGTAGCGCGGGTTCTTCTCGAGGATGTCCTCGGCGGTCATGTCCACGACCGTGGTGAAGCCGGCCACGACGCCCGGGGCGTCGGCCTCGTCCACGTTCTTGCACTCGCGGCCGATGATCACACCGAGTTCCCCCTCGGCGGTGGTCCGCTGCGACTGCGGCGGGATCCGGATCGCCTCCCCCGGGCCGATGATGGCGGTGTCGGGCTTGAGGAAGCTGGCCGGCTCGGTCGAGGGCGCCGTCGCCGACAGATCCGCGGCGTGCTCCACGTAGTTCAGCCCGATCCCCCAGATCTTGCGCGGCCGCCGGTACAGCGGCGCGTACACCAGCTGGTCCTGCGGGATCGCCAGCTCGTCGAGCAGCCCGGACGGGGCGCCGCCCACCCAGTCGCGCAGCTGCTCGACCTGGCCCTGCTCGAGCAGCTCCTGCACGGTGCCGGCCCAGCTGGTACCCAGCGCCTCGTTCACCGCGCTCAGCAGCACCGCGCCGGACGGACGCACCAGTGCCGCGGGCTCGGCGCCGTCCATCCGCAGGGACGTCAGCCGCATGGGAGTCCTACCTCTCGTCGGAGGGGCCGTCAGAGACCGACGGCAGCGATCAGGTCGTCGAGTTCGGCCAGGGTGAGCTCGTCCACCGGGGGGGCGGGGAAGCGCGCGTGCGGCGAGCTGATCGACCCCCGCCGGGCGAAGACCTGCTTGCGGATCGTCACTCCCCCCACGCCCAGCTGCGCCTCGTAGCGGATCAGCGGGAGGTACCGGAAGAAGTACTCCTGCGCCTCCTTGCGCTGCCCGGCGACGAACCGTTCGTAGGTGCCGACCAGCACCTGCGGGAAGCCGAAGCCGGTCATGATCCCGTCGGCCCCGCGCAGCAGCTCCTCGTAGAGGTACAGCCCACCGAGGCCGCCGAAGATCCCGACCTGCGACGTCGCTCTGTGCCGCACCACCGAGATCTTGGGCAGGGTGGGCGTCTCCTCCAGCTTGAGGTAGCGGCAGCCCTCGATCTCGTCGAGCAGCCGCACCAGGAACGGCGCCGGCATCGTGACGCCGGTGTTCACGGGCTCGTCCTGCACGACGACCGGGACGGAGACGGCGTCGGCGACCCGGCGGAAGTGCTCGAAGACCAGGTCGAGATTCTTGGCGTTGTCCGGTGGTGCCAGCATGACCGCGGCCGCGCCCGCGTCCTCCGCCCGTCGGGCGTACTCCAGTGCCATCCGGGTGGCGCGCGCCGAGACGCCGGCGACGACCGGCACCCGGCCGGCGGTGGCGTCGATGTAGCGGCGGAGCACCCGCTCCCGCTCGTCGTCGAGGAGCTTGGCGGCCTCACCCATGATCCCGAGGATCGTCAGGCCGTGCGCCCCGGCGTCCAGGTAGTCCTCGACCAGGGTGTCGATGCTGCCCTCGTCCACGTCGCCGTCGTCGGTGAACGGGGTCAGTGTGATCGGTAGCACACCCTGGAGGGCGGTCACCGGCAACTACCCTGCTGGGAGGCGCGAGCCGCTCGCCCGGCATGCACCACGATTGCGATCATGGTCACACCGTAACGGCCACCGCATCCGGAACGCCCGTCGTCGCGTCCGGGCTCCGGGGCGGTGGCAGGGATCGGAGAGCGATGTCCGTCTCGCGCTACGCCGTCGTCGGCGGCGGCATCATCGGAACCGCGGTCGCCCGCCGGCTCCTGCAGCTGCGGCCCGATGCGCAGGTCACCCTCCTCGAGAAGGAGGACCACCTCGCCGCCCACCAGACCGGCCGCAACAGCGGCGTCGTGCACGCCGGCCTGTACTACGAGCCCGGCTCGCTCAAGGCGCTGCTGTGCCGCCGCGGCGTCGGCCTGCTCAAGGACTTCTGCGCCGAGCAGGGCCTCGCCTACGACGAGGTCGGCAAGGTGCTCGTCGCCCTCGACGCCGAGGAGCAGCAGCGGCTCGCCGCGATCGCCGAGCGCGCCCGGGCCAACGGCGTCCCGGGCATCCGGATCATCGACCGTGCCGAGCTGAAGGAGCTGGAGCCGCACGTCACCGGCATCGCCGGCCTGCACTCCCCCACCACCGCGATCGTCGACTACGCCGGGATCACGCGGGCCCTCGCGGCCGACGCCGAGGCGCGGGGGGCCACCATCCGGACCGGCTTCACGGTCACCGGCCTGGACCACACCACCGGCGGCCCCGTCGAGGAGGTGGTCGTCCGCGAGGCGTCGGGCGAGGAGATCGTCGTCGACGAGGTCGTGCTGTGCGCGGGCCTCCAGGTCGACCGGCTCGCGGAGCTGGCCGGCGACGTCCACGCGCCGCGCATCGTCCCGTTCCGCGGCGAGTACTACGCGCTGGTCCCGGAGAAGCGCTCGCTCGTCAACCGCCTCGTCTATCCGGTGCCCGACCCGCGGTACCCCTTCCTCGGCGTGCACCTGACCCCGCGGTTCGACGGCGAGGTGCTCATCGGCCCGAACGCCGTGCTGGCCCTGGCCCGCGAGGGCTACCGCCGGCGCGACGTCTCGGTGCGGGAACTGGCGGAGATCGTCCGTTACGACGGCTTCCGCAGGTTCGCCAGGCAGCACTGGCGGACCGGCATCGAGGAGCTGCGCGGGTCCTTGAGCAAGCGGGCGTTCACCGCGGCGGCGCAGCGCTACGTACCCGAGCTGACCGTCGAGGACATGGTTCCTGCCGCGGCCGGCATTCGCGCCCAGGCGCTGGAGACCGACGGCAGCCTGGTCGACGACTTCCGCATCACCCAGACCGGCGCGGTCGTCGCCGTCCGCAACGCCCCCTCGCCCGCGGCCACGTCCTCCCTGGCGATCGCCGAGCACATCGTCGACGCCCTCCTGGGCCGCGGCCCGGCGTCGTGACCTCTGCCCCGATGACACAGGCGCTCGCGGAGCGCCTCGCCGGTGTGGTCGGGCCGGACCACGTCCTCGTCGACCCGGCGGTGGTCGAGGGCTACGTCCGCGACTGGACCGGGCGATGGCGCGGCGACTGCGCGCTGGTCGTCCGGCCCGCCGACGAGGGGCAGACCGCGGCGGTGCTCGCCGAGGTCGCCGCCGCGGGGCTGCGCGTCGTCGTCCAGGGCGGCAACACGGGGCTGGTCGCCGGCGGCGTGCCCGAGGCCGGCGACGTCCTCCTGTCGACGACACGGTTGACCCGGATCGGCCCGGTGAACCCGGTGGCGGGCACCGTGGTGGCCGAGGCCGGCGTCACCCTGGCCGCGCTGCAGGACTTCCTCCGCCCGCACGGCCTCGAGCTGCCGGTCGACCTCGCCGCCCGGGAGAGCTGCACCGTCGGCGGCATGGCGGCCACCAACGCCGGAGGCATCAGGGTGCTGCAGCAGGGGATGATGCGCTCGCAGGTGCTCTCCGTCGACGCGCTGACCGTGGACGGGCGCCCGCTGGTGCGGATGCATCCGCTGGTCAAGGACAACACCGGGTACTCGCTGTCGGCCCTGCTCGTCGGCAGCGAGGGCACCCTCGGCGTCATCACGCGGCTGCTGCTCCGGGTCGTGGCGCGATCGGCGTCCCGCGCGGTCGTGCTGCTGGGCCTGCCCGGTGTGCAGGCGGCTGTCGACGTGCTCGCCGAGATGCGGGTCCGGGTGCCGCAGCTGCGGGCTGCGGAGCTGGTCGACGACGCGTGCCTGCGCCTGGTGCTCGCGGCCACCGGCGAGCCCGATCCGCTCCCCCGGCGGCACCCGGCCCACCTGGTCCTGGAACTCGCCGACGGGCCGGCCGGCCTCGACCGGCTGCTGACGGCACTCGCCGGCGCCGGGGTCACCGACGACCCGCTGATCGATCTGGCGGCCGCGGACGACGCCGCGGGGGTGCGTCGGCTGTGGGGCTACCGGGACCGCATCACCGAGTCGGTCAGCGCCTTCGGCGTGCCGCACAAGTTCGACCTCTCGGTGCCGGCCGCCCGGACCGCGGAGTTCGTCGAGCGCTGCGGCGCACTCGTGCGGGAGTGGCCCACCCGGGACCCGCTGTCGGGCCGGAGCCCTCGGCCGTTCTTCTTCGGCCATCTCGGGGACGGCAACGTGCACGTGAACATCCTCGACGCCGACCCCCGCGACGACGCGCTCGACGACGCCGTCCTCACGCTGGCCGCCCAGCACGACGGGAGCATCAGCGCCGAGCACGGCATCGGGCGGGCCAAGGCGCACCTGCTGCGGCTCAACCGGACCGGGGACGAGGTCGCCGCGATGCTGGCCGTCAAGCGGGCGCTGGACCCGGACGGCCGCCTCGGCCGCGCCCTGCTGCCCTTCGACGGCGCTCGCAGGCCGGGCTGACCGCCGTGCGCCCGCCCCGGCGGAACCGCCTCGCCAGCAGCCGCTCGGCCGCCGTCGCGGCGGTCGCGGTCACCACGGTGGGCGTGCTGCCGGTCTACATGGTCGGGGTGCTCTGGGTGCAGCTGCGTGCCGATCTCGGCTTCGGCCCGTCGCTGCTCGGCGTCCTCGTCGCGTGCTTCTTCGCCACGTCGGCGGTCTCCGCGCTCACCGCAGGGCTGCTCGTGCGCCGCTTCGGGACCTCCCCCGTCGTACGGATGTCGGCGCTGGTGGGCGCCGGAACGATGCTGGTCATCGCACTGGCGGCGCAGTACACCGCCGCGTTGGTCGCTGCTCTGGTGGTGGCCGGATGGGGCAACGGCATCGGGCAGCCGGCGAGCAACGACCTCATCGCCCGGGCGGTGCCGCCGGACCGGCACGGACTGGCCTACGGGACGAAGCAGGCGGCGATCCCGCTGTCCACGATGCTGGCCGGCGTCGCCGTTCCGCTGGTCGCGATCCCGCTGGGCTGGCGACCGGCGTTCGCCCTCGGCGCCGCCCTGGCGGTCGTCGTGATGCTGGGCGTGCCGGGCGGCGCACGGCTGCGGTCGCCCGGGTCGGCCGCGCCGTCGGAAGCGGCCGGCCCGTTCCGCCGCGGACCGCTGATCGTGCTCGCCGTAGGACTCATGCTCGGCGCCGCGACCGGCAACGCGCTGGGCTCCTTCTTCGTCGCCACCGCCGTCGACGGCGGCATCACGCCCGCGACCGCCGGTGTCCTGGCCGCCGTGGCCAGCGGCACCGGCGCGGCAGCCCGGATCGCCATGGGCTGGCTGGCCGACCGGGTGCGGACCAAGTGGCTGCTGGTCGTCGCGGCGCAGATGGCGGTCGGCGGGCTGTCCTATGCGCTGCTGGGCACCGGGGTGGAGGTGCTGATCGCGGCAGGTGCGCTGATCGGCTACTGCACCGGCTGGGCGTGGGCGGGACTGTCCACCTACTCCGTGGCGCGGATGCACCCGGGCATGGCCGCCCGCGCGACCTCGATCACCCAGGGCGGGATGGGCGCCGGTGCCGCGCTGGGCCCCCTCGTGTTCGGCCTCGTCGTGTCGGCCGGCTCGTACTCCGTCGCCTGGTACGGCACCGCGGCGACGTCGGTGGTGGCCGGTGCGGTGATCGTGCAGGGCCGGCGCATGCTGCTGCGGGACCGCCCCGGGCTCGTCGCCGCGCAGCAGCTCCGGCGACGGTCCGCGCATCGCTGAGCGGTCTCAGCCGGGCGGCGTCTCGCCCGCCAGCCTGCCCAGGATCTCCAGCGCGGCCGCCAGCGACGGCGGAACGGCACCGGGCTCGGCACCGGCGGCCGCGAGTCCCCGGGCAGTGTGCTCGTGGCGGGCGACGATCCCGTCCGACAGCAGCGGCGGCACTCCAGTGCCCGCAACGGTGTCCCGGGCCATCCGCACCTCGACCTGCCGGCGCCCCGCGTGCCCGACGTGGGTGGTCACGAGCATGGTGGCGAAGTCGCGAGCGGAGTACCGGTCGAGTGTCTCCTCGATCATCGCGACCAGGGGCTCGACGACGTCCATCCGCCGGGCGGCGAGCAGTGCCTCCACCCAGAGACCCTCCATCCCCTTGATGACGACGCTGCGCAGCATCTTCAGCGCGGCCGCCGCACCGATCTCCGAGCCGACGACGGCGACGTTGAGTCCCGCCTGGCCGAGCCGCCGGGCCGCCTCGGCGGCGTCCGGCCCGGCCAGCGAGATCGGGATCTTCGCCCCGTCGAGCTGGATGCCGCCGCCGGTCATGACGCCGTCGACCACCCGCACGCCGGTGAGCGCCGCGGCCACCTCGCGCTTCGCCCCCGGTGCGGTGGAGTTCAGGTCCACGTAGAGCACGCCGGACGACGCGTGCCGCGCGAAGCCGGCCGCCGCCGGCACCGCGGTCGCCGGCGTGACCAGCGACAGCACCACCTCGCGGTCGGCGAGCGCGGCGAGGTCCTCGACCGGGATCGCGCCGGCCGCCTCGACCGCCGCGCGCGCGGCCGGCCCGCGGGCGGCGTCCAGCAGCAGTCGGTCGTGCACCGCGAGCTCCACGCCGGACGCGGCGATCGCGCCACCGATGATCCGGCCGGCCTCGCCGAAGCCGATCAGGCCCCAGCGCCGGCTCACCGGTCCACCTCGTGGCCCACGTGCACCTCGGCCAGCGCCCGGGTCACCCAGGACCGGTCGAGCGTGCCCCCCGCGATCGCGGCGAACTGCTCCTCCTCGTCGCGCAGCCGCTCCTGCCCGCGTGCGACCACCTCGGCGGCCCGCTCGTACGGGAGCACGACCACGCCGTCGCCGTCCCCCACGACGACGTCCCCCGAGCGCACCACCGTGCCACCGGCCTGCACCGGCCCGTGCAGCTCACCCGGGCCGTCCTTGTACGGACCGAGGTGGTTGATGCCGAGGGCGAAGACCGGCACCGGCCCGGCCGCCAGCCCCTCGCTGTCGCGGACGGCTCCGTCCACGACCAGGGCGGCGATCCCCCGCACCGCGGCGTAGCGGCCCATGATCTCCCCGAGGATCGCCCGCTCCAGGGACCCGCCGGCGTCGATGACCAGCACGTCGCCGGGCCGGGCGAGATCCAGCGCCCGGTGGACGACGAGGTTGTCGCCGGCGCGGGTGCGCACGGTCAGGGCGGGGCCGGCGACCCGCGGCCACCGCCCGCCCGGGACCCGGTGGACGCCGCGCACGCCGCCGACGCGGTCCATGCTGTCGGACAGGATGCTGGTCGGCAGGTCACGACACTGCTCGAGCAGGGCGGTATCCGGGCGCGGCCCCGGTCGGTGCAGCCGGCAGGTGCTCATGTCGCCCTCTCTCTGGGTGGGGTCGTGCGGGTGGCGGTCCCGTCGGTGCCTGCAGGCCGGGGGTCGGCCGCCGGTGCCCGTCGGCGCAGCCCGGCCACCGGCAGCCCACGCGAGCGGCGGACCATGCGGCGACCGGCCCGGATGGTGACCGCCGCCGCCAGGCTCAGCACGCCGGCGGTCAGCCAGGCCGCCGTGTAGGAGAACGTCTGCGCCACGATGCCGAAGAAGAGCGGCCCGGTCGCCGCGCCGAGCGAGAGCCCGGTCTGCACGAAGCCGGTCACCGAGGCGGCCGCGGCACGGTTGTCCTTGACGACGGCGAAGTGGAACAGCCCGGTCCAGGCCCAGCCCATCCCGTAGGCGAACAGCGATCCCGCGACGACCATGGGGGCCTCGCCGGTGGCCAGCAGGCCGTAGCCGACGGCCCCACCGGTGAGCAGGTTGGCGATGAACAGGTAGCGGCTGCGGTCGGGATGCCGGTCGGCCAGCCAGCCGAACCCGACGCGGCTGCCCAGACCGAGCACGGAGCAGGCGGCGAAGAGCAGGCCGGCTGTCCCCGGCGCGACGCCCGAGGCCACCGCCGAGTCGACGAGGAAGACGCCCGTGGGCGTGGCCGCCGCCGAGCCCAGGAAGCCGCCCAGGGTCAGGACGACGAGCCCGCCTCGGGGCAGGCCCTTGTCGGGGGCGCCGCCATCGGCGGGACGCGACCCGCCGTGAGCGTCACGACCGGTGACCTGCGACCAGACCAGCAGCGCGATCGCCAGCGCCACCGCGGCGGCCACGGCCCAGCGCCAGCCGAAGACCAGCGCGATACCGGGCACCGCCAGCCCGCCCAACAGGGTGGCGGCCGGGACGGACGACTGCTTGATGCCGAACGCCAGACCCAGGCGCGCCTCCGTGACCAGCTCGGAGATGCCGAGGTTGGCCGACGGCTGCGCCACCGCGTTCCCGAGTCCGCCGATGGCCAGACCGACCATGAGCCACACCGCCGACTGGGCGAGGCCGACAGCCGTCAGCGACACGACGGACAGGACCGCGGCCAGCGCCGTCCCCTTCCGGAAGCCGAGCCGCTGGACGAGCCGGCCTCCGGGGCGGGCGCACACGCCGGAGACCCCGAACAGGGTCGCGGCCGCGAAGCCGAACAGCGCGAGCCCCACGCCCAGGTCGGCGCGGATCTGCACGGCGAGCGCGCCCACGAGGAACGCCGGCAGCACACCGAGGACGGAGACGGCCACGGCCTGCAGGGTCGCCCGGGCGGTGGCCGAGGGCCGGCCGTTCACGGTGTCCGCCCCGGTATCAACGACGGGATGGAACGGCCAGGGACCGGCCGACCTGCTCACCGAGCGCGAGCAGGGCGCGGTGGGTCCCGGCGTCCAACGGAACGCCCTCCGCCCGCCGCAGCGCCCGTTCGGCGGCCGACCGCTGCCCGGGAGTGCGCACCGGCAGCTCGTCGTCGACGGGCGCCATCGCCCGGAGCTCGGAGAGCAGCCGCTGCGTCTCCACCTGCATCCGGCCGGCATCTCCCAGCCGGGCGGGGTCGAGGACGACGACGAGGTGGCTGGTGCCCGGCGGCCGCGCACCCGACCGGAAGGTCAGGTTGCCGACGCCGGGCCCGGTCGGCCCTCCGGACAGCACCGCGGTCAGCAGCTCGACCAGCAGCCCGAGGCCGTAGCCCTTGTGGCTGGACCGCTCCCGGTCGCTGCCCAGCGGCAGCAGGGCGCCCTTGCCCGGGTAGACGGCGGTCGGATCGGTGGTGTGCCGGCCCTCGGCGTCGATCCCCCAGCCCAGTGGCACCGGCTTGCCGGCGCGCAGCGCGATCTCGAACTTGCCGCCGGCCACCGCCGAGGTCGCCATGTCGAACACCATCGGCTCCTCGCCGGCCACCGGCATGCCCAGGGCCAGCGGATTGGTGCCGAGATACGGCCGGGAGGCGCCGGTGGGGGCGACGACCGGACCGGTGTTGGTGGCGGCCAGCCCGACCAGGCCCTGCAGCGCGGCCTCGTGGACGTAGCACCCGCTGGCCCCGTGGTGGCTGCTGCTCCGCACGTTCACCCAGCCGACGCCGTACCGGCGGGCCCGGTCGACCGCCTCGGTGAGCGCCACCGCGGTGACCGGGTGTCCGAGCAGGCCGTGCCCGTCGACCAGGGCGACCGCGCCGCCGGCGGAGTGCACCGTCGGCTCGCCGTCGATCCGGATGACGCCGGTGCCGATGGCCCCGACGTACGCGGGCAGCCGGGCGATGCCGTGGGAGTCGATGCCGGAGAGATCGGCGTAGGCCAGCACCCGCGCGACGTCGTGGGCGTGTGCCGGGCGCACGCCCACCGCCTCGAGGACCTCGACGGTCCATGACCGGAGCACGTCGGCCGGAACGCGGACGTCGGACTCCGCCACCACCGCGACGTCCTCCACGCCGGCCGGGGCGGCCTCGGGGTCGAGCGAGTGGAAGACGGCGAGAACCGCGTCGGCGACCTCCGACGTCCCCGCCGCGGGGACGTCCTCCGGCGCCAGGTCGTAGGTCCACGGGCCCTGGCGCAGCACGGTGAGCGTCGCCGTCCGCAGCCGCATGCCCAGCCCACGGGTCTCGTCGAAGTGCTGCAGCAACGCCACCAGCGCGAGGAAGCCACCCAGCGGGTTCACCTCGTCGCGTCCCGTGCGGCGGGGCGCCGAGCCGTGGGCCGGCTCGAACAGGCCCTGGCACCGTCCCCGGACCGGGGCCCCGGGATGGATCGACGCGGAGCCGCACAGGGCCGGTGACCCGGCCCGGCCGGCGGCCAGGTCGCTGAGGATGTCACCGAGCAGGCCCTCGGTGACCAGAACCTCGGGCAGCTCCGCGCCGGAACCGAGTTCGAAGGCGGCCCGGTCGACGAAGCGGTGCTCGACCGGCCGGCCACGTTCCCGGGCGACCGCCTCCGCGGTCTGGCGCCAGAGCCGGCCGGTCGCGTAGAGGTTGGCCTTGTCCACCGACACCAGTCGGCCGCCACCACGCTGCTCGAGGACGTCGTAGCCGAGGTGCACCACCTCGGCCACCCGCTCGGGGGTCAGCCGGAGCACGTCGGCGGCCTCGCCACCGTCGACGCTGAAGGTGCGGTCGGCAGCGCCGCCGTAGGAGCCGCCGATCAGGTTGCGGACCACGGTGAGGTCGTTGTGCTCGTCGACCGGGATCTCGCGGACCGAGATGCGCAGGTCGTACCGCTCCCGGAGCCGGTGCAGGGCGACCTCGGGCCGTGGGCAGACCTCGACCGGCACGCCGGGGTCCTCCCCCACCGCCCCGAGCAGCAACGCGTCGGCGTCGTCGCACGCCTGGAGCGTCTCGTCCGGGAGAACCGACCCGGTGCCGGCCGCGGCCCGCGCGCCGACCGGCCACGGCCCGGTCACCTCGACCAGGCCCCGGTCCGCCAGCCCGCGCAGCAACCGGGACGGCCCGTCCAGGACCTCCGTCCCGACACCGTCGCCTGGCAGCAGGGCGATCCGGATCACCGCTGCACCAGCCGGCGGCCGACCGAGGTCATGATCAGCTCGGTGTCGGACTCCCCCACCGACCGTTCGAGGTCGGCGAGCCACCCCGGGAGCGCCTCCGCCATCGTCGGGTAGTGCGCGTGCCCGAGGTCGCCACCGAAGGCCAGCATGTCGTGCGGGTACACCTTCCCGAGCGTGGTCGACGGCGGGCCTCCGGTGGTCAGGATGTCCGGGAGGATGCCGAGTTCGAGAACGACGCCGAGCCGGGCGAACTCGGGCGCTGCGGCGTCGTCCCACTCCAGGAACGGCATCCGCGGATGGTTGAGCAGCATCCGGGTCACCCCGGCCGCCTTCGCCGCCCGGAAGAGGACCAGTGCCTGGGTGCAGGTCAGGTGCCCGGAGGCCAGGACCAGGTCGTGCGCCGCGACGACCTCGAGCACGTCCTGCCACGCAGGCAGCAGCGCTCCCGCGCCGTCGAGCACGTCGACCTGCCGGAACGCGAGGTTGCGGTGCACCGACAGCTCGGGGTTCGACGACGAGGCGATGTGCGCGGGCGCCGAGACCGTCGGCATCCACACCACCCGCCCCCCGAGCCGGGCGGCCACCTCGACCGCGTCGGGGTTGGCTCCCCCCACCGGAGAGTTCAGCACGATCCCGCCGACGACCTGGACGGCCGGTTCCCGCCGCGCCGCGAGCACGGCGCGCTCGACCGTCGAGCCCTCGTGCGCCTTCAGCACCGCGAAATCGACGCCGACCGTCCCGTGCGCAGCGAGCACCTCGTGATCGAGGCCGTGCCGCTCCACCAGGCTGGGGGCCCCGTGGACGTGCAGATCGGCGACCCCCGAGATCACGACCTCGCCCACTGCTGTCGCGCCGCCACCTCAGCGACCTGGGTCGCGGTCGACGGAGGTGGCGCCGCCGGTCGTCGCTCCACCACCCGTGGTGCTCCGGCCCGTGGGGCTGCCGGCCACGGCGGCTCCCGTCGGGCCGGAGGCGCCCGTCGCGCCGGAGGCGCCGGTCGGGGCATCGGAGAGAGCCGCGGCGTCGTCCGTTCCGGTGCCCTCCGGGGTTGAGGCGTCCCCTCCCCCCGCGTTCCGGCGCCCGACCAGATGCACCACCACGCCGGCGACGATGAACGCCGCACCGATCGCCATGTACAGCGGCGTCATCACCAGGAGGGCCACGGCGGCGACAGCGAACAGCAGCCGCTCCGGGATCTTCGCCGGGCCGAGCAGCCAGGCACCGGTGACCACGGCCAGCGCCGACACGGCGAACACCGAGGCGACGAAGGCGATGAGGACCGTGCTCCAGTCACCCTCGAACAGCAGGCCCACGCCGTTCTCGGACAGGACGAAGATGAACGGCACGAGGAACGCCGGCAGCGTGTACTTCCACGTCAGCCACATCGTCTTCACCGGCTTGCCTCCGGTGATGGCCGCGGCCGCGAACGGTGAGAGCGCCGTGGGCGGCGAGACCTCGCTGAGGACGGCGTAGTAGAAGATGAACATCGCGGCGGCGAAGGGCTCGACCCCCACCTGTTGCAGGGCCGGCGAGATGATCACGAACGCGATGATGAAGCTGGCCGTGACCGGGACCGCCAGGCCGAGCAGGACCACCACGATCGCCGACAGCAGAGCCGTGAGGGGGAGGCTGCCACCGGCGAGGTCGACGATGATCCCGGCCAGGCGCAGTGCGAGCCCCGTCAGGGTCATGACGCCGACGATGATCCCGGCCACGGCCATCACGGGGATGACCGAGAGGGCACCGGTCGCGCCCTGGCTCAGCGAGTGCCACACCCGCTGGGGAGTGATCCAGTGCTGGCGGTCCAGGAAGCTGAGCACGAAGGCCAGTGCGGTGGCGTAGACGACGGCACGGAAGGGCGTGTAGCCCAGCGCCATGAACCCGACGATCGCGATCAGCGAGCTGAAGTGGTACCCGAACCGGAGGAACAGCTTCCAGGCGGACTGCGAATCGACGTCGACCTTGTGGGTTCCGTGGCGCCGGGCGTCCATCTCGATCGCCAGGATGATCCCGAGGTAGTAGAGGATCGTCGGGATCGTCGCCCAGACCAGGACCTCGAGGTAGGAGACGTTCAGCAGCTCGGCGATGATGAACGCCGCCGCGCCCAGCGTGGGCGGCGACAGGATGGCGCCGATACCGGCGGCGGCCAGCACACCGCCGCCCGCCTCCGCCGGGTAGCCGGCCTTCCTCAGCAGCGGCCAGCCGAAGCCACCGAGCGTGACGGTCGTGGCGACGCCGGAACCGGAGACCGTGCCCAGCAGGAAGCCCGACAGGGTCACCGTCCGGCCCGGTCCCGCCGGGGACTGGCCGAAGGCCGCGAAGGACAGGTCGATGAAGAACTTGGTGGCACCGGAGGCGGCGAGGACCGCGCCGTAGACGGTGAACAGGATGATGTAGGTGGCGGCCACTTCCAGGGGCGTGCCGAAGATGCCCTGCGTGCCCATGACGTTGTGGCCGATCAGGCGGCTCCACTGGAAGTCGGCGGTGGTGAACGGTGACGGCATGGAGGACCCGAAGTAGGCGTAGGCCAGGAAGCTGATGACCACGAGGGGCACGAGCACCCCGACCGTTCGGCGGGCCGCCTCGAGGATCAGCACCACCAGCAGCGTGCCCATGAGCAGATCGACGTCGGTCGGCAGCACCGCGCGGCGGAAGAAGCCCTGCCAGTCCGCGACCATGTAGAAGCCCGGGGCGAGCGACGCCAGGGCGAGCACCCAGTCGAGCACGTTCGGGTGGTCGGGCTTGCCCGACGCCTTGGCCTTGTCCGACCGGCCCCACCCGCGGTAGGTCAGGAAGGTCAGGAACAGCCCGATGCTCAGGAACGTGGGCAGGTAGACCTGCCGCGGCATGGGGTTGAAGACCCAGTACAGGGCGTACAGCGACAGCCCCACCCCGACGACGGCCCCCACCATGCCGGGGATGCCGACGAGGTGGCGGGCCGGCTTCTCGGCCTCGAACTCGGCGAGCAGGGCCTCCTCGTCGATCTGGTCCGGGTCGATCCGCTTACCGTGTCCGCTCTCGTCGATCGTGGCCGCGTCCAGGACGCCGCTCGGACGATGACCGGCGCTGTGGGCGAGGTGGTGGTGCGGCGAGTGGCCTGCCCGCTGCGGGTGGTCTGCGGTGGCTGCGCGTCCACGCCCCAGGAGCTTCATGGTGTCTCCTCGATATCCAGTAGCACGGTCGGGTCGTCACCGTCGACGCGTTGCCAGACAGGCACGGGCGGGTGTCCGGGCACCCAGAGCGTTCGTTCGCCGAGGTCGGTGGCGGCGATGTTGAGGTTCTCGAAGACGGCCGGCCGCGCCGGGTCGGGATCGACCACGTAGGCGCGGCGGTCACCGGGCGGAGCGGGGCGGGGGGCGCCCGGGACGGCGTAGTACTCCTCGAGCACGGCCAGCTGGTCGGCGGCGATCTCCACCAGCTGGAACCGGCCGTCGGGAAGCACCCGGTAACGCTCCTCCGCGAGTGTGGTGTAGACGCTGTTGCGGTAGCTGACCGCGAACCTGTCGCCCGCCAGCGGGAGGCGGGCGACCAGGTCGTCGTCCGGCGTGCGCACGGTCACAGCGTGCTCCCCGTCACCCCGGGCGGCGACCGCACTCGTCGTCGCCACCGCGGCGCCGGCGACGACGAGTGCGACCAGCCGGCCGAGCCGGTGGGGACGCCGACGGGTGGAGCCGGCGCTGCCGGGGCCGGAGGGAACTCCGGCACCCGGCAGCAGGGACATGCTCGGCCGATCGGGTCGTCAGTTGGCCGAGTCGAAGTAGGCCTGAGCGCCCGGGCAGGTCTCGATGAACTCGATGTCGGCTGCGGTCGCCGGGTCCAGCTCCTCGGCCGCGGGGTGCACGGTCAGCAGCTGTTCCTTGTTCTCGAAGATGGTCCGGGTGATGTCCTCCTGCAGGCTCTCGTCCATGTCCGTGCGGACGACGAGGATGTTGGGCGAGACCACGTTGGGCACGTCCTCGTCCTGGCCCTCGTAGGTGCCGGCCGGGATGTCATCGGCGAAGTAGTAGTCCCCGTACTCCTCCGCCAGCTCGTCGGCGTACTCACCCGTGTCGAGCAGCACCAGCTCCTCGGAGCTGGCCAGGTCGACGATGGCGCCGGTGGGCAGACCGCCCGACCACGCGCCGGCGTCCACCGTGCCGTCCTGGATGGCGGCGACGGTCTCTGCGACGCCGAGCTGCACCCGCTCGATGTCGGCCTGCGGGTCCACGCCGGCCGCCTGCATGATGCGGTCGGCGGTGACCTCGGAGGCCGAGCCGACGGCTCCGGGCGAGACACGCTTGCCCTTCAGGTCCTCCACCGAGGTGATGCCGGTGTCGGCGGTCGTGAAGAAGTGGACGTAGTTGTTGTAGATGTTGCCCAGGGAGCAGACGTCCAGCGGCTCCTCGAACGTGTTCTCGCCGGCGACGGCGTCGGCGACGACGTCGCCGAGGGCGAACACCATCTGAGCCTGGCCGGACTCCAGCAGCAGCATGTTGTCGACCGACGCGTTGGTCTCCTGAACGGTGACCGTCACTCCCGGCAGCTCGGCGCTGAGGAGGTTCGCGATGCCGCCGCCGTACGGGTAGTACACGCCGCCGGTACCACCCGTGGCGAACGTGAGGTTCTCGTTGCGCTCCTCGGCGGCGGTCTCGCCCCCACCGCCGCCGCCGCCGTCGGGCTCGTCCCCACCACAGGCGGTGAGGACCATGCTCGCGGCGAGGCCCGCGGCGAGGAACAGACGGGGTCGCCGTCCAGAGGCAGTGATCGAACCGGAGGTCATGGTCGGCCTTCCTGGCGAAACCGTCCAGGCGGGAGGGCCGTGCCACCTGCGCGTCGATCCACCGCACACCGTGCCACCACCCCGCAGGCCCGATCCGGGCTACAGGTGAACTGGTGATCGGAGTGAAGCACCTCACAATCTGCGGTGTCTACTGTTTACGATCTTGCGAGCCATGACGATTCGTCGCGACGGCGCGGAGGGTGGTGCACGGTGGTCGATGCTGAGCGTCTGGGACGAGGCGGACGAGGATCTCCGCCAGGGAGTGCCAGCTCAGCAGATGGCCGCCCGCACGGCCCGGTTCCACCGCGTGGTGCTCGCCGAGGCGATGCGCCTGCACATCGCATCGCCATGTCCCGCGACGCGTACCTCGAGGCACGAAGAGCGGAGGGGCCGGACCGCGTGCTGGCCTCGGGGCCGGAGGCGTCCCACGGCGTGGCACCGCCCCGCGGGGCGCCCTGATCGACGCCTGACCCGTTCACGTCCAGGCGCGCTTCGACGAGGAGGACCATGTCCGACAACCCGGTGGTGCTGGTGACCGGCGCGTCGAGCGGCATCGGCCGGGCGTGCGTCGAGGCCTTCCTCGCGCAGGGCGCCCGGGTGATCGCAGCCGCCCGCCGCACCGACCGGCTGGAGGAACTCGTCGCCGGCCGGGAGGAATCGGTCCTGCCGGTGCCCATGGACGTCCGCGACCGCGAGGACGTCCGTTCCGCCCTCGCGGCCCTGCCGGCCGAATGGGCGCCGATCGATGTGCTGGTGAACAACGCGGGGCTGGCCGCCGGCCGCGGTCCGATCCAGACCGACGACCCGGACGACTGGGATCGGATGCTGGACACGAACGTCCGCGGCCTGCTCAACGTCTCCGGGTGCGTCCTCCCCGGAATGGTCGAGCGCGGCTCCGGCCACGTGATCAACATCGGCTCGAACGCCGGTCGCGAGGTCTATCCGGGTGGCGCGGTCTACTGCGCCACGAAGGCGGCCGTCGAACGGATCACCCGGGGCATGCGCATGGACGTGCTGGGCAGCGGGGTGCGGATCAGCCAGGTGGACCCAGGCATGGTGGAAACCGAGTTCTCCCTCGTCCGCTTCGACGGCGACGAGGCCGCCGCGAACGCCGTGTACGAGGGGCTCACGCCGCTCCGGCCGAGCGACATCGCCGATGTGGTCACCTGGATCGCCGGCCGGCCTCCACACGTGGTGATCGCCGACGTGCTCGTCTACCCCGTCGACCAGGCCGGCTCCGGCAAGGTCGCACGCAGGAAGGGATGACTCCGCGCTGAACACCGGGGCCGGCAGCGACGCGCGGGCCCGGGCGGCCGCCTGGCGCCGTCGGGACTTCCCCGGCTGGCGCATGGTCTGGGCGCTGTCGGTCACCGAGACCGTCGCCTACGGGGTCCTCTACTACTCGTTCGCGGTGTTCCTGGTCCCCATGCGGGAAGCGTTCGACGCCAGCACCGCGCAACTGTCGGCTGCGCTGACCCTCGCCATGGCGCTCACCGGCCTCGGCGCGGTCGTCGTGGGTCGCTGGCTGGACCGGTACGGGGCGCGCTGGGTGATGACGGCGGGCAGCCTGCTCGGCGCCGCATCGGTGGTCGCCTGGTCGCAGGCGCGGGACCTGGTCCAGCTCTACCTCGCCTTCGTCGGCGTGGGGCTGGCCAGCGCGGCGGTGCTGTACGAGCCCGCGTACGCGGTGATCAACACCTGGTTCCGACGCGACCGGCACAAGGCGTTGCTGACCCTCACGGTGGTCGCGGGGTTCGCCTCCACGATCTTCCTGCCGACCTCGCAGCTGCTCATCGACGGCGTGGGATGGCGGACGGCGCTGCTGCTGCTGGCCGGGATCCTCGCGGCCTGCGCCCTGCCGCACGCCCTCCTGCTCCGCCGCTCGCCCGCCGACCTCGGCACGGTCCCCGACGGTCGGCCCGACGAGCTCCCCGAGGAGCCGCCGGCCACGTCCGAACCGGTCGCCACGGAATCGCCGGAGGACGGTGCCGACCGCGGAGCCGGTGGTGCGTGGCGTCGGCCGGCCGTGCGCTGGCTGACGCTGGCCACGGCGCTGGAGATGCTCGCGAACGCCGCCGTCGCGGTGCACCTGGTCGCGTATCTGCTCGAACGCGGCACCCCGCCCGGGCTGGCCGCGGTGGCCGCGGGCGGACTGGGCGCCCTGTCGGTGGCGGGTCGCGTGGTCCTGACCGTCCTCGCCGCGCGTGCGGGCATCGGCCGGGTCACCGCACTGATGGTGACCGGACAGGCGATCGGGGTCGGCCTGCTGTTCCTCCTGCCGCAGCCGGCCGCCACCGTCGTGTTCGTGCTGCTCTTCGGCGCGGGCTTCGGCGTCATCCACATCGCCCGCCCGGCGCTGCTCGGCACCTATGTCCCGCCGTCGGTGTTCGCCACCGTGTCGGGGCATCAGGCCCTGGCGGGCCAGGCCGGCCGGGTGGTCGCGCCGGTCACCGTCGGCGCCCTGATCACCGGACTGGGGTACGGCGCGGCCTTCGCCGCCATCGCGGCGTGCACGCTGGCCGCGGCTGCGCTGCTGCTGGCCTCGGAGCGGGCCGCGAAAGCGGTCTGAGGCTCAGGCAGGCGGGCCCGACTGCGGCTCGCCGACGGGGTGGTGCGGTCGTCCCGTCGCGGCCCTGATCGCCTCGTCGTCCAGGCCTGCCGCGCTCAGGACGTCCACGGTGTGCCGGCCGAGGCTCGGGGCCGCGGGTAACGGTGCGGCGCCCGTGCGGGAGAAGGTCCACGGAAGCCGGGTCTGCACGAGCGGGCCCTCGGTCGGGTGCTCGACGTCCTCGAACAGGCCGACGGCGGCGAGGTGCTCGTCGGCGAAGAGGTCCTCGACGGAGTTCACGGGCATCGACGGGACGGCGTTCTTCCGCAACACCTCCAGCCATTCAGCGGTCGTGCGCCGGGCGAGCTCCTCCTCGACCAGCCGGTAGAGCTCGTCGATCCGCTCGGTCCGGCCGCGGATGCTGCGCAGCTGCGGGTCGTCGGCGAGGTCGGGACGGTCGATCAACCGGAAGAAGGTCCGCCAGTGCCCGTCGGTGTAGAGCAGGACCGAGATCATCCCGTCAGCGGTGCGGTAGGGCTTCCGGTAGGGGGACGCCGTCCGCGCGTACCCGGTGCCACCCGTTCGCCCCGCGTACACCCGGCCCCCCTGCTGCTCCATGAGCAGGAAGGTGGCCATCGACTCGAACATCGGCACCTCGACGGCCTGGCCGCATCCCGAGACCGACCGTTCGTGCACGGCCGCCAGGATCGCGGCGAGCGCCATGACACCCACGGTCTTGTCGACGACCTGCGTGCGCACGTACTCCGGCTCGCCGCTGCCCCCCTGCACGGCGGCGAGGCCGCAGACCCCCTGCACGACGTCGTCGTAGGCCGGCTCGTGCCGGTAGCCGCCGCCCGAGCCGTAGCCGACCGCGTGGCAGTACACGACGCGGGGATTACGGGCGAGCACGGTGGCGGGGTCGATCCGCAGCTTCGTCATCGCGCCGGGCCGCATGTTGTGGAGGAAGACGTCCGCGTCGTCGATCAGCAGATCCAGAGCCTCCCGTCCTGCCGGCGCGACGAGGTCCAGGACGACGGACTCCTTGCCCCGGTTGAAGTTCAGGAACGTGGGTCCCAGGCCCGTGTGCCGCTCGTCGGCGACGTACCGGATGATGTCGCCCTCCGGCGGCTCCACCTTGATCACACGGGCGCCCATCTGCGCGAGCAGCAGAGCGCAGTACGGCCCCAGGAACGTCGACGTCAGGTCGAGCACCGTGAGGCCGGCCAGCGGGCCACGGGGCGCCCCCACCGATCACACGACCCGGGTGATGGCCGGCCAGAGACCGTCCGGCCCGTCGGCGAGCAGCCCGCCCGCGAGCACGCGCGACCACGCGAGATCGCTGCCGGCCTCGTCCCGCCATGACCACAAGCGCCGCGTCAGGTGGTGCAGCTTGTGCTCCTGCGTGAACCCGATCGCGCCGTGCACCTGGTGCGCCAGCCTGGCGACCACCTCGACGGCGGCACCCGCCCTGACCTTGGCCGCGGCGGCGGCGAGCACGACGTTCTCGCCGCGGTCGAGCGCCTGGACGGCGGCGTCGGTCAGTGCCGTCACCGCGGTCACCTCGCCGGCCATCTCGGCCAGCTCCATCTGGATCGCCTGGAACCTGCCCAGCGGCCTGCCGAACTGGTGGCGCTCCCCCGCGTACTGCACCGTCCACGCCAGCACCTGCTCCGATGCCGCGGCCAGCTGCACGGCGCGCGCCAGCGCGTACCGCGCCCGCACCTCGCCGGCCTGCGCCTCGGTCAGCAGGGACCCGCTCGCCGGCGCCTCGTCCAGCACCAGCGACCCGCGTGGCTCACCGGCGAGGTTGAAGGCATCGGTGGCCGGCAGCCCCGAGGCGTCGATCAGCGCCAGCACCGCGCCCTCGATCCCTGCCGGGGCGGGCGCCAGGACGACGACGTGCGCGGCCACCCCCGCCCATGCGACGTCGGTGACCGTGCCGGTCAGCGTGAACCGCCCCGGACCGTCGCCGTTGTCGACCGGGTGCACGGTCACCGCATCGGCGACCGCGAACGTCATCGGCTGCTCCGGCGACGGCACGTCCAGGTCGGCCGCCAGCAGCGCCGGACCCGCCACCAGCAGCTGCTCGGCCACCGGCACCGCCCCGGCGCCCCGGGCCACAGTGGCCACGATGGCCACGGCGTCGGCCAGCTCGCCGCCCGAGCCGCCGGCCTCCTCCGGAAGCCCGACGCCGGTCAGCCCGGCCTCGGCCAGCGCGCCCCAAAGCCCGGCGTCCCACCGCCGCTCCGCGGTCAGCGCGAACGGCTCGAAGCCGCTGAGGATGTCCCGGACGGTCTCGACCACCAGGTCCTGGTCGCTCATCGCAGCTCTCCCCGGCTCGACTCCGCGCTCGTTCCGCTCCTCGCTCGTTCCTCGCTGCGATGCTCGCTCGCTGTCGTCATCGCAGCCCCAGCCCGCGCGCCACGATCCCTCGCAGGATCTCGTTGGTCCCGCCCCGCAGCGTGTATCCCGGCGCGTGCAGCTGCGCCTCCGCCAATGCCCGGCCCAGCGGATCGGGTGACTCCAGGGACGGCGTCACATCGACCACCCGCCGGATCTCCTCGATCACGTCCCCCTCGAACGTCGTCCCCACGTCCTTGACCAACGCTGCCGGGATGTTCGGCAGCTCGCCCCGGTCGAGCGCAGCCGCTATCCGTAGCGACATCTGGCGCAACGCCAGGATGCGGGCGGAGAGCCGGCCCAGTGTCGCCACGGCGGCGGGGTCACCGGTCTCGGCCACCCGCCGGCCGAACTCGGCGACAAGTGGATATGTCGACAGGAAGCGCTCCGGGCCCGATCGCTCGAACGCGAGCTCGGCGGTCACCTGGTGCCACCCGTTGCCCTCCTCGCCGAGCAGCATGTCACCGGGGACGACGACGTCCTCGAACACGACCTCGTTGAAGTGGTGCCCGCCGTCGAGGATGCGGATCGGGTTGATCGTGATGCCCGGCAGCGACAGGTCGATCAGCAGCTGGGACAGCCCGGCGTGCCGGTTCGAGGAGTCCGACGGCGAGGTGCGCACGAGCACGATCCCGTAGTGCGAATGATGCGCGTTCGACGTCCACACCTTGGCGCCGTTGACCACCCAGTCACCCGCCTCGTCGCGCACCGCCCGGGTGCGGATCGAGGCGAGGTCGGAGCCGGAGTCGGGCTCGCTCATCCCGATGACGAAGAAGCACTCTCCCGCGGCGATGCGGGGGAGGATCTCCTGCCGCTGTTTCTCGGTGCCGTAGGCGAGCAGGTTCGGGCCGGACTGCCGGTCGGCGATCCAGTGCGCCGCGACCGGGGCGCCGGCGGCGAGCAGCTCCTCGGTGACGGCGTAGCGCTCCATCGCCGAACGCTCGTGCCCCCCGTACTCCTTCGGCCAGGTCATGCCGAGCCAGCCGCGTTCGCCGAGCTTCTTCGAGAAGGCCGGGTCGACGCCGGACAGCCAGGTGTCCACGTGCGTCTGGAAGCTGCCGGCGGCCAGCTCGGCGGCGAGGAACTCGCGGACCTCCGCCCGCACCTGCTCGGCGGCCTCGGACGCCGGCGCGGGCGCCAGCGTCAAGGAGTTGCTGCTCATGAGACTCCCCACGTCGATGTGGCCGTGCTCAGGTCGGTTCTACCCGTCCGAGGTCCAGAAGCGCACGGGGGGGCCGGGATACTCCGCCGCCATGGACGTCTGCGCCGCCTGCGGCTACGACCATGCGGCCCTCCCCCGCCCGGCTCTGGCGGCGTCCCTCGCGCTCGGCGCGGCACAGCACGCCGCACGGCTGACCGCCGCCGCCGACGCGCTCCGCCGCCGGCCGGCTCCGGACGTGTGGTCACCGCTGGAGTACGCCTGCCACGTCCGCGACGTGCTCGCTGTCCAGCGCGACCGGATCCTCCGGACCCAGGCCGAGGACCAGCCGGTGTTCGCGCCGATGAACCGTGACCGGCGCGCCGTCGACGAGGCCTACGACGACCAGGACCCCGCCCGGGTCGCCGAGCAACTCCACTCGGCCGGGGCAGCGATCGCCGAGCTGCTCGACGGCCTGGACGACACCGGGTGGGCGCGCACCGGCGTCTACAACTACCCCGCGACCGCCGTTCGCGACGTCGACTGGCCGGCCCGGCACACGCTGCACGAGGTCGGCCACCACCTGATGGACGCCGACCGCGGGCTGGGTGCCGCCGGCTGACCCGGCTCAGCGCTCGGAGCCGTCCTCCTCCGACGAGCCCCGGGTGAGCTGGCGGAACTCGGTGACGACGTCGGTGGCGACCGCACCGAGGGAGTTCAGCGCCCCCGTGACCAGCCGCCGCACGCCGTTCATGTCGAGCCCGAGGCCGGCGCCGAGGCCGGCCGCGACATCCATCCCGCGCAGCTCGCCGAGTGAGCCCTCCCGGTCCGCCAGCTCCGGTGACCAGCGCATCGCGTCGCCGGACATCGACCAGTCACCGGTCGCGCCATCGATGGAAGTCGCTATGGGGTTCGAGGAAGAGTCCATGGCCGCCTCCAGTGCAGGGGTCCACTGTCATGGTCACCCCATCCGCGGGATGGCGGAAGAGCCCGATTCAGGCCAGCCGGGTCAGTGCCAGGAGCGCGATGTCGTCGGCACGGTGCGCGCCGGTGAGGTCGGCCAGGAGCCGGTCGCACAGCTCGTCGGGGTCCGAGGTCCCCGCGCCGGCCGCGGCAGCCAGGAGGTGGGAGAGCCCCTCGTCGAGGTCGGCGGACCGGCTCTCCACCAGTCCGTCGGTGAACAGCAGCAGCGTCGCCCCGGCGGGCAGCACCCCGGCCCACTCCAGTGCCGGAGCCGGAGCGGGCGGCGCCCCCAGCATCCGGCTGGGCGTCACCGGCAGTAACTCCGCGTGGCCCTCGGTCAGCAGCAGCGGCGGCAGGTGCCCCGCCGAGGCGATCCGCAACTGACCGGTCGCCGGGTCCAGCGACGCGAACAGCGCCGTCGCCATCCGCTGCAGGCCGAGCAGTGACCAACTGGCCTGCAGCCGGTCGATGATCGCGCTCGGGGCCGGCCGGTCCACGAGCAGCGCCCGGTACACCGAGTTGAGCTGCCCCATCGTGGCTGCAGCCGTGATGTCGTGGCCGACCACGTCGCCGACCGCCAGCGCCACGTGGTCGTTCGGCAGCCGGACGACGTCGTAGAAGTCGCCGCCCACCTCCACCCCGTGCGTCGCAGCCAGGTAGCGCACCGCCGTCGTCAACCCGGGCAGCTCCGGCGGCTCCGGCGGGAGCAGGTTCGCCTGCAGGGTGTGGGACGTGAGGACGTCGAGCTCGTAGCGCTGGGCCTTGGCGACGACCAGCGCCACCTGGAGTCCGAGCTGCTCGGCGACCTCGACGTCGGCCTCGGTGAACGCCCCGCGCCGACGGTCGGCGCACAGCGTCACCACCCCGAGGCGGCGGCCGTCCGCGATCAGCGGGACAGCGACGATGCCGGCGAGGTCGAGGCTCTGCGCGACCTCGGCGTGCCGGTCGTCGGAGGCGATCGAGGAGACGAAGTCCGGATCCAGCGACCGCACCCACTGCGTGCGGCCCTCCCGCAGGGCCCGCACGCTGGGATGGCTGTCCCGGCGCGTGGTCAGCGGCCGGTCCCGCACCTCGTCGGCCAGGTGTTGCAGCCGTGGATCGCGGTGCCGCGCCGCCGGCCGGGTGAACCCCTGCTCGGAGACGAGATCGATGACGCACAGGTCGGCGAGCCGCTCCACCGCCAGAGTGGCCAGCCGCTCCACCGTCTCGGTCACGTCCGCGGCCTCGGCCAGCAGTCGGGCGGCCTCCAGCAGGAACGCAGCGCGCTGGGCCTGCCGGGCGGTCTCCTCCTGCAGCCGCGCCCGCTCGAGGGCCTGCCCCGCCTGCCGGCCGAGGGTCCGCAGGAGGTCGACGTCGGCCGGTGCACTGCCGGGCAGCACGTCGGGCTGGTCCAGGTTGATCAGCTCGTTCTCACCCATGCCCCCGATGCCCAGCACCAGCGCACCGAGCCGGCGACTGTCGGCCGACACGGGCACGATCACGAGCGCCGTCAGCCCGGCGTCGGCCATCGCGGCCGCGACCGCCGGCTGCACCGACCGCATCCGGTCGTCGAGCGGAACGATCCGAACCCCCTGGGCCAGTTCCAGGGTCAGCTGCCCGCTGGCCGCCTCGCGAAGCGCCTGCAGCAACGCCTCCGGCAGACCCTCCACCCGGACCGGTCGCAGGGCCGGGACCGACCCCGCGTTGGCGGGGTTCCCTTCGACCAGCACCAGCGCGGCGCCGGCCGCGTGCAGCACGGCCCGGCTGCGCTCCACGATCACCCTCGCGACGTCGTCGACGGACATGGCGGCTGCGAGGTCGGACACCACCCGCTGCACCGTCCGCGACCGGGCCTCGGACTCCTCCGCCGCCCGCTGCGCGGCCAGCAGCTCGCGCTCGTAGCGCCGCCGCGCGGTCGCCTCGAACAGGGTCGCCCGCACCAGCACCGGCGCGCCGTCGTCGTCCCGGAGTTCCACGGCGTTGAGCAGGCACGGCAGCAGCGAGCCGTCGACGCGGACGACGTCCAGCGCGATCTCGCGGACGGCCCCCTGCATCCGCAGCAGCGGGGCGAGGTGGGTCTCGTGGAACACCCGCCCGCCGACGCTGAGCAGGTCCTGGAACCGGGTGCCGATCAGCTCGCCGGGGGTTCGGCCCGTCCACGCGCAGAACGTGCGGTTGACCTTGACGATCCGCCCGTCGGGCAGCGTGGAGAGGTAGCCCATCGGCGCGTTCTCGTAGAGGTCGGCCGGGTCCTCCTCGAGCAGGCGGCCGAGCTGCGCGCGCGGATCGTGGCCCGGGTTGCCGATGGGGTCCGTGCCGCTCACCCCGTCAGGAAGGCGCGTATGGCGGCCGTGGTCTCTTCGGGCGCGCTCAGATGCGGCACGTGCCCGGTGGCCCTCAGCTGCGTGAACCTGCTGCCGGGGATGCTCGCGTGGACGAACCGGCCGACCACCTCGGGCGCGATGACGTCCTCGCTGCACTGCAGCACCAGGGTCGGCACGGTGACGTCCGGGAGGTCGGTGCGGTTGTCGGACAGGAACGTCACGCGAGCGAACTGACGGGCGATGTAGGGATCGGTGCGGCAGAAGCTGTTGGTCAGCTCCTCGGCCAGCTCCGGGTGGTCCGGATTCCCCATGATCACCGGAGCCATCTGAGCCGACCAGCCCAGGTGGTTGGCATCCAGCGCGTCGAGCAGGCCGGCGATGTCGGTCCGGCTGAAGCCGCCCACGTAGTCACCGTCGTCGATGTACCGGGGGTTCGGTCCGACCATGACCAGCGCCCCGAACAGCTCGGGGGCCTGCTTCCAGGCCAGGACGCCGATCATCGCGCTGACCGAGTGCCCGACCAGGACGACGTCGGTGAGCGCCAGCTCCCGGCAGATCTCCACGATGTCCGTGGCGTAGCCGCGCAGCGAGCCGTACTTGTCGGGGTCGTACGCGGACAGGTCGGAGTTGCCCGACCCCACCAGATCGAGGAGGACGATGCGGTGGTCGACCTCGAAGTCCGGCACCACGAACCGCCACATGGCCTGGTCGCAGCCGAACCCGTGGACGAAGACGATGGGCCGGCCGCCGACCACGCCGCTGACGCGGACGCAGTTGCGCTCGAACACGGTGGCCACCGGTCGACCCTAGGCGACGTGCGGCACGGTGTCGTGGTGCCGTCCCCCCGGAACGGTGCTGAGCCGGCCGGACACGGGCGGAGACGACGCGCCGCGCCGCGAGCGCGACGGCCCGCCGGCCGTACCCGGAAACCCCTGTCGCACCTACTCCGGCTGCTCCTACCCTGCCCGCAACCGCCCGGCAGGACCGCCGGTGCGCCGGCACGACCGCCGAACGAGGTGCCCCATGACCGCCACCGCGGTCCGTCCGACGAGCCTGATCCCCGCTCCCCGCGCCGCCGCCGACGACACCGTCCCGCTCCCCGCAGGCCCTGCCTCGACCGCCTGCCGAGCCGTCGCCTACCAGCGGGTGCTGCACCAGCTGGTGCGGCGTGAGCTCGGCCTGCTCGCCGACCTCGGCAGCTGGGCGCCGGCCGACGAGGAGGAGCGCAGCGCAGCCCTGGCTGGGCACGCCGAGCTGATCAGCCGTGTCCTCCTGCACCACCACACCGTGGAGCGGGAGGCGGTGTGGCCGGCGCTGCTGCGCGCCGTCCCCGCCGCCCGGAACGCGGTGGAGGCCTGGACGGCCCGCTGCGCGCGGGTCGACCACATGCTGCGTGACGTCGTCACCGCTGCTCGGCAGTGGCAGGTCGCCGGCACCGTCCCCGCCCGGGACGCTTTCGCGTCAGCCTGCCGGGCCCTGGCCGAGGCGGTCGAGGTCCAGACCGCCGAGGAGGAGCGCACGCTGCTGCCGCTGCTCGGGGAGCACCTGGCAGCGGCTGACTGGGCCGCCATCGCGGCGTCGTCGCACTGCCGGCTGTCCGGTCCCGAGCAGCTGTTCGTGCTGGGGCTGGCGCTGGAGGACTCCTGCGCCGGCGATCGGGTCCGCCTGCTGGAGGGCCTGCCATGGTCGGTCCGCACGGCGTGGCGGGTGTACGGCGCCCGGCGCTACCGGGCTGCGGTGGTCCGCCTGCGCGGTGCTCCACCGGCCGCCTGAGGCGGGACCCACGGGCGACTCAGTAACGGGACGTCCCGCAGTCGCGACAGCGCTTGCGGGCCGAAGCCGTCACGCCCTGGCAGTTGTCGCAGATCCAGGTCGTCCGTTCGGTGGTCGTGCTCATGGTCGACTCCCCCTCCGTGGGACTCACCCCAGCCCTCGTGCCGAGGCCCGTCGACGACGGTAGGCAGCGGCCGTGACGAGAACGTGTCGCCACGATTGCGGTCAGGGGACCGATGAGTTCCGGCCCACCGGCCGGCCGTTCGAGGAACCGTGGCCGCTCGATCGCTGGCCCGCCGTTCCCACCCGGGTGGTGGCCGGCCGCGAGGACCGGCTGTTCCCGCTCGAATTCCAGCGGAAGATCGCAGCGGTTCGGCTGGGCCTGGACGTCGACGCGGTGCCCGGCGGGCACTGCCTGGCGCTGAGTCGCCCGGCCGAGCTCGCCGACCGGCTGGAGAGCTACCTCGGATCGAGGTAGGCCACCCCGCTGTCGAGGTCGATCCGCGTCCCGGGCGGGGCGCCGTCCTCGACGTCGTCCCGGCACATCTCCCGAACCCGCTGCTCCTCGAGGTCCACGGCCTTGCCCGGGATCAGCGCCGCGGAGAAGACGTCCATGCCACGGGCGGACAGGGCGTGCCGCTCACGACCGTGCAGCCGGCTGCGGCGGCCCAGGCGCGACCGGGCATGCTCGAGCGCCGCCAGGACGACCAGGAGGATCATCAGTCCCGGCATCGTCAGCGCGAACAGCGCACCCGCACCCCTGCGGGGACCCAAGCGCGGGAACGTAACGCGACGGCGCCCGCGCGTGGCACAATAGAGAATTGCCGTGAATTGCGGCGATGAATTGATCTACAACCATTCCAGCAGGAAGAGAAAAGCTTGTCGACGGTTCGGCCCGAGGTCGCCCCTGCGGCCGATCTGGCGGTGGAACAGCGCTACGTGGGCGGCCTCTACACGCGACTGGACGATCTCCGGGCGCGCACCGTGCGGCGGCTCGAGGAGCAGCTCGCCCTCGTCCCGCACAACCCGCAGGCCATCGGTGAGCGCGAGGCACAGGTCGAGCTGCACACCCAGCGGATCGTTGCCCTGGACGCCGCGGAGAGCGGCCTGTGCTTCGGCCGGCTCGACCGCCACGACGCCGACGTGCCGCGCTACATCGGCCGGATCGGGCTGTCGTCGGAGGACGGCGACGAGGAGCCGCTGCTGGTCGACTGGCGTGCTCCCGCCGCGCAGCCCTTCTACACGGCCACTCCCCTGCACGACCTCGGCGTGCGACGCCGGCGGCACATCCGCACCCGCGGGCGGACGGTCGTCTCGATCGCCGACGAGACCCTCGACCTCGACGATCCGGACGTGGCCGAGCGGTCGGGCCTGGCCGGCGAGTCGGTCCTGCTGGCGGCACTGAACGCCACGCGAACCGGCCGCATGACCGACATCGTCCGCACCATCCAGGCCGAGCAGGACCGGATCATCCGGGCCGATTCCCGCGGGGTGGTCGTCGTCCAGGGTGGTCCCGGCACCGGGAAGACCGCCGTCGCGCTGCACCGCGCCGCCTACCTGCTCTACACCCACCGCGAGCGACTGGCCCGGAGCGGACTGCTGGTCGTCGGCCCGACCCCCACCTTCCTGCGCTACATCGCCGACGTCCTCCCCTCCCTCGGCGAGACCGGCGTGGTGCTGGCCGACCTCGGCGGACTGCGCCCGGGCCTGCAGGCGCGGGCCTCCGAGCGACCGGAGGTGGCGGAGGTGAAGGGCCGGCTGGCGATGGCCGACGTCGTCGCGGCCGCCGTCCGCAACCGGCAGGCCGTCCTCGACCGGCCGGTCGAGCTGGACATCGACGGCACCCGGCTGCGCTTCACCAAGGCCGACGCCGCCCGCATCCGCTCCCGCGCCCGCAGCGCCTCGCGGCTGCACAACGAGGCGCGCCCCGCCGCGGCCCGCGCGGTGATCGACCTGGTGGCCCGCAAGTACGCCGACAAGCTCGGCGAGAACGTGCTCGGCGAGGCGAACCTCCTCGGCCGGGACGACGTCGCCGCGCTGCGCCGCGAGGTGGCCGCCGAGCCCGCCGTCCACCGGCTGGTCGACCGGCTGTGGCCCCGGCTCACCGCCGAACGGCTGCTCGCCGACCTCCTCGCCTCGCCGGAGCAGCTGGCCACGGCCTCCCCGGGCTGGAGCGACGCGGACCGGGCGCTGCTGCGCCGGCCGCCGTCGTCGCCGTGGACGCCCGCCGACGTCCCGCTGCTCGACGAGGCCGACGAGCTGCTCGGCGTCGACGACTCGGCGCAGCGCTCGGCCACCCGCCGGGAGGAGCAGCGTCGGCTGCGGCACGCCCAGGAGACCCTGGACCTCCTGCACGGCTCCCGTTCCCAGGACAGCGAGACCGCGGAGGAGTCGGAGGAGCTCAGCGCCGGCGACCTGCTCGACGCCGAGAGCCTGGCCGAGCGCCAGCAGGCCGCCGACACCCGCAGCACCGCCGAGCGGGCCGCCGCCGACCGCACCTGGACCTACGGGCACGTGATCGTCGACGAGGCGCAGGAGCTCTCCGCGATGGCGTGGCGGCTGCTCCTGCGGCGGTGCCCGACGCGGTCGATGACCGTTGTCGGCGACGTCGCCCAGACCAGCTCGGCAGCGGGGGCCTCCAGCTGGGCAGAGGTGCTGACCCCGCACGTCGGCCGGCACTGGCGGCTGGAGGAGCTCACCGTCAACTACCGCACGCCGGCCGAGATCATGGCGGTGGCCGACGAGGTGCTGGCCCGCAGCGGCTCCGGCGGGACGGCGGCCCAGGCGGTGCGCTCCACCGGCGAGCGGCCCTGGTCGCAGCGGGCGCCCGAGGCCGACCTCGCCGGCGTCGTCGCCGAGGCGGCCGCGGAGTTCGACAAGGAGGACGGCACGCTTGCCGTCGTCGTCCCCCGTCGCCGGCTGGACGCCATCGCCGATGCCGTTCGTGCCCGACTGCCCGGGGCCGCCACGGATGGCGACCTGACCACGGGGCCCGTCGTCCTTCCCCCGGAGGCAGTGAAGGGGCTGGAGTTCGACTCGGTCCTCGTGGCCGACCCGTCCGGGATCGTCGAGGAGGGAGTCCGGGGGCACAACGACCTCTACGTGGCACTCACCCGGGCGACGCAGCGGCTCGGCGTCGTCCATCCCGGGGACCTGCCCGCCGCACTCTCCGGGCTGGAGGCGCGCAGCTAGCTTCGGCCGCGCACGCCGCCTCGGCGAGGCGACATCAGAGGGCGAGCCGCCGGTTCCACCAGCCCGGACGCCGGAGCGCCAGCCGCCGCAGCCGCTCGTGCTCGACGTGCTGGACCCGTACCAGCGCCGGGACCAGGAGCAGCGGGGCGAGACCGGCCCACCGCGGAGCCGCCCGGTTCTCCCTCAGCAGCGCGACAGCCGAGGCCACGCCCCCGGCGTAGATGATCGGGTTGTACCAGCGCATGAGCTCAGGCCCGAGCCCCTCGCAGTCAATCAGCCACGGCAGCCCCACCCGGGTGCGCCGCCGCGGCCACCCGGCCAGGTGCCCCACGACGGCGGCCAGGCCGGCGCCGTTGACCAGGGCCAGGGTGGTGTCCCGCGACGGGGATCCCGCGGCCTGCTGCACCGCTCCCGTCGCCGCAGCCCAGAAGGCAGCCGCGGGGACCGGCCCCAGCACGGAGGCGAACGGCATCCCGACGCCGGCGCCCAGCTCGAAGAACACGTGCCCGGCCAGGGCGGCACTGGCCAGCCGGGTCCAGGGACGACGCACCGCCCTCATCCGGGGCGCTGTTCCTGCACGCGGTCGTCGGGCCCGGCGGTGCCCCCGTCCGGCGGCCGGTCGTCGCCGTCCGCTGCCGACCCGCCGTGCCCCAGCCGGCGCAGCAGCGCCACGACTTCCTGCGCCGCGGTGGACCGCGAGTCCGACTGCACCGCCGTGGCCGTCTGCTGCAGTGCGTCGGCCAGGTCGCACTCCTCCTCGTCGAGGAGACCGCGGTAGGCCGGGTCGAGGAGATAGCCGGTCGGCGGCGTCGACAGGCACCCGATCAGGTCGAGCAGGACCTCGAGCCGCCGGGCCGCCTCGGCGGACGAGCTGTCCGCCCCACCCATCGCGACGGTCTCCACGTCCCGCTCCCACAGGCGCGCGCGGGCCCCGTCCTCGCGCAGGGCGAGCACCGTGCCGTTGCGCCGTCCCGACGCGGAGCCCTGCAGCTGGAGGGCGCTGCGCACCTGGTGGGCGATCCGGATGAGGTCGTCGTCGAGCATCGAGGTGCCCACGAACAGCACGTGCCGGGTCAGCAGCAGCGAGTGCAGAACCCCGGCCAGCGCCGCCCGGGTGTCGCCGAACTGCAGGTACTCCTCACGGGTCAGGACGACGCTGTCGGGATGCGCCGCGTCCCCGTGCAGCTTCAGCAGCCACGGCGAACCGGGGGCGGCCTCCTCGAACGGGAGCACCCGCACCCGCCGGCCGATGTCGGCGGCAGCCTGCTCCACCAGCGGGTCGTAGTTGGTCGTCACGAACTCCTGGACCGGCAGGTCGGCGATCAGCGCGTGCGCCAGCGCGTAGGAACCGGGGCCGAACCGCTCCTTGACGAACGCCTCCAGCCGTTCGCGGCCCAGCTCTCGGGCGAGCAGCGCCGCGGAGTCCTGCGGGGGCAGCCGGGACAGCCCGTCGCGGAGCTCACCGGCCAGCCCCGAGGCCTCGGCCAGCTCGTCGACCAGCTGCTCCCAGGTGGGCAGCCCAGCCGCCGCGCTCACCCCGGCGCCGAAGAAGACCGCCAGTTGCCCGCGGCGGGCCTTCTCGCCGAGTTGCTCGGCCAGCACCCGGAGGTCGTCGGGCAGGTCCCATCCCGTGTCCTCGCCGCGGCGCACCCGCTGCGCGGCGGCGAGGTCACTGGTTCCGCGCAGCACCAGCGCGACGTCGAACCCGTGCTCTGCCGCTGCCTCGCGGAGCACCGGCAGCAGCTGCTGGAGGAGGGCGCCACGCTGCCCGGCCGCGCCACCCCAGCCGGTGCCCAGGGCCGGCAGTCCGACCAGCCGGCGGGCCCGGCCGTGCGCGGGACGCGGCACGTCCCGCCGCGCGACGGCCGCCAGCGCCTGCCGGGCCCCGTCCAGCAGCCAGGGCAGGCTCCCGTGGCCATCGGGGCCGCTGTCGGCGACGGTGTCGACGAGCCACACCCGCCGGTCACCGTCCCCGGGCACCTCGAGCACCCGCTCGTCCCCGGACCACTCCAGCCCGACGCAGGCTCCGTCCGCGACGTGCCCGGTGACGACCCCGGACGGCAGCAGCGGGCACCAGCCCGGCGCCACCCGCAGCGTCCGGTCGGTCGGAACCAGGACGTCGTCGCACGACAGCCGCGTCAGGTCCGCGCCGACGACGAAGACGTGACCACTCACGCCCGGAGCATTACCCGTGCTGCGGTCCGGAACCGCCGGGACCGGGTCGGATCAGGAACCGCAGCCGCCCGCGCCGCACGCGCAGCCGCCGCAGCCCGCCCGGACGGCCGGCACCGGCCGGGCGGCCACCGTGCGCAGGGCGGCGGCGCCGACGAGGACCGGCACGGCCAGGACGGCGACGGCCAGTGCGGCGATCACCGTGGCCACGTCGGCGGCCCGCTCCCAGTTCTGCCCCAGGCCGGTGGCGACCAGCAGCCCGGTCGTCAGGACCGCCCACACCAGCAGCGCCCGCCCGCCGCGGCGGGCCGTGCCACCGCGGGTGGTCAGCGCCGCCCCGGCCGCCAGCAGCAGGACGGGGACGGCGACCAGCAGCACGGCCGCGGCCAGGGCCGGGAACACGAGCGCGACGACGAGCGCCCCGGCGCCCCAGGCCACCGCGGTCCCCCCCAGCCCGCGCGCCCGAGCGGCCAGGTCGGAATCCTGCGCGGCCGACTGCGCGCCGCGCAGGAGCAGGGCTCCGCGGACGGCGAGGAAGAGGCCCAGCGCCCCCAGCAGCAGCCGCGCACCGGCGGGGCCCCAGAGGACCGCGGTGACGGCGACGGCGATCATCGCGACGCCGAGCCCGGCCCACAGGGGCCAGGTGCGCCGGGCGACCTCGGGGGCCATCGACTCGGTGCTGGTCGTCAGGATGCCGGTTCCGCCGTTCGCCACGAGCCCAGTGTCCCTCACCGTCAGCCCCGCCCCGGCACGGCGCCTCCGACCTGGGCGGAGATGCGCTTCCGCAGGCGCGGGAACCGTGCCGTGTGCCACTCTGAGCCGTTGTCGTCACGCCACCGAAGGAGCCGGTCATGAGCGTGCAGGGAGCGGCCGGGTCGGCCATGGGCGCCGCCCGCCAGGCCGGGGAGAGCGACGGCCTCGAGCACCTCGCCCGCGTCGGGCTGATCGCCTACGGGGTCGTGCACCTGCTGGTGGCCTGGCTGGCCCTGCAACTGGCCTGGGGTGGCGGCAGCGGCGAGTCGGCCGACCAGTCCGGCGCGATGCAGACCGTCGCCGAGTCACCGGTCGGCAAGCCCCTGCTGTGGATCATCGCCGTCGGGCTGATCGCCCTCGCGGTCTGGCAGGCCGCCGAGGTGCTGCGCTGGCGGCACGGCTGGTCGGCGTCGGGCAAGACCCGCACGAAAGCCGTCAAGAAGTCCGGCAAGGCCATCACCAAGGCGGTCATCTACGCCGCGCTGGCCGTCCTGGCCATCCGCTTCGCCACCGGTGGTGGCCAGTCGAGCTCCCAGCAGCAGCAACAGACCACGGCCGGTGTCTTCGGGTGGCCGGCCGGACGGTGGCTGGTGGGGGTCGCCGGGCTCGTCCTCATCGGTGTCGGCGCCTACCACGTCTACAAGGGCGTCACGAAGCGCTTCCTCAAGGAGATCGACACCGCCGGCAGCTCGCCGTCGGCGACCCGGCTGGTCACGCGCCTGGGGCAGGTCGGGTTCCCCGGCAAGGGCCTCGCCCTCGCGGTCGTCGGCGGCCTGCTCGCCTACGCCGCCGTCACGGTCGACCCGTCCAAGGCACGCGGTCTCGACGGCGCCCTGCACACGATCCTCGGGCTGCCGTTCGGTCAGTTCCTGCTCACCCTCGTCGCCGTCGGGATCGCCGCGTTCGGCGCCTACTGCTTCGTGCGGGCCCGCTACCCCGAGCGCACCTAGGCAGGGTCCCCGGTCGCCGCGGGGGCAGCCGTCCCGCACGATCAGCCCGTGCCCTCCGCCCGTTCACTGCTCGACCGCGTGCACGGCGCCGTCGGTCGGGCCCGAGCCGTCACCGACCATCCGGTCCTCACCCACCTGGCCCGCGCGGGGCTGATCGCCTACGGCGCGATGCACCTGCTGATCGGCTACCTCGCCGTCCGCATGGCCTGGCGGCTGCGCGGTGCCGACGCCGACCAGACCGGCGCACTGCAGACGGTGGCCGACGGTCCCGGCGGCCGGGTGCTGCTGTGGGTCATCGGCCTCGGCATGCTCGCCCTCGCGCTCTGGCAGGCCGGCGAGGTGCTGCTGTGGTGGCACGGGTTGCTGGACCGGGCGCACCGCCTCCGCACCGCGGTCGTGTGCGCCAAGTGCCTGGCGAAGGCGCTGGTCTACGCCGTCCTCGGGGTGACCGCCCTGCTGTTCGCCGTCGGGGCCGGCTACCAGGCCGACGAGCGGCTGAGCGACCTCACCGACGAGACGCTGGACATCCCCGGCGGCGGGGTGCTCGTGGCCGCGGTCGCCGCGGGGGTCGTCGTGGTCGGGCTCTATACGCTGGTGCGCGGGTTCACCGGCGGCTTCATGCGCGACATCGACCTGCCGGCCGCCCCCGATCGCTGGGAGCCCCTGATCGAGGGGATCGGCCGGGTCGGGTACGTCGCCAAGGGCATCGCCTTCGGGCTGGTCGGCGTCCTGCTGTGGCGGGCGGCCCGCTCGGCCGACGTCTCGACCGCGACCGGCCTCGACGGCGCCATGACGGTGATCGCCGGCGTCACCGCCGGGTCCTGGCTGCTCACCGCGGTCGCCGTCGGCTTCGGCGCGTTCGGGGTGTACGCGCTGGCCCGCGCCCGCTACCCCGACCGCGACCCGTCGTCCTGAACAAGGACCCCCTACCCTGCCGCTCGCTCCCTCGCGGCGGGCCCCTGCAGGGAGCCGTTACGCGCGGGGACCGCCGGCGACGTAGATGACCTGACCGGAGACGAATCCGGCGTCCTCGCTGACGAGGAACGAGACCGTGTGCGCGATGTCCTCGGGTCGGCCGGCCCGCGCGACCGGGATGGCCGCGGCGCGGGCCTGGACGTAGGGCTCCCACTCCTGGCCGAGCCGCGCGGCGGTCGCCTTCGTCATCTCGGTGACGATGAACCCGGGCGCGATCGCGTTCGCCGTGACCCCGAACTTCCCGAGTTCGATGGCGAGGGTCTTGGTGAAGCCCTGGAGTCCGGCCTTGGCGGTGGCGTAGTTGGCCTGACCGCGGTTGCCCAGAGCCGAGGTGCTGGACAGGTTGACGATCCGGCCCCATCCGGCCTCCGTCATGTGCCTCTGCACGGCACGGCTCATCAGGAACGCCCCCCGGAGATGCACGTGCATGACCAGGTCCCAGTCGGCGTCGGTCATCCGGAACAGCAGGTTGTCGCGCGTCACCCCCGCGTTGTTGACCAGCACCACCGGCGGGCCGAGTTCGGCGGCGACCCGGTCGACAGCGATCTGGACCTGCTCGGAGTCACCGACGTCGGCCCCCACGGCCAGCGCCCGCCCCCCGGCGGCCTCGATCTCCCCCACCGTGCCCTGGGCGTCGTCCTCGGAGAGGTCGAGGACGGCGACGGCGAACCCGTCCTCGGCCAGCCGCCGGGCGGTGGCGGCACCGATGCCACGGGCGGCACCGGTGACGATCGCGACACGGGAGCTGAGGGACGCAGTCATGCAGAACTCCTACTACTCGGAGGGAAAGCGGGGTCGGCCCCGTCCGGAGGCTCGCTGCGAGCCTGCGAGCGGTTCGGAGGGCCTCGTCCCGAGTCCCGCCCCGAGCATGCGAGGGGTGGGGAGGACGGGGTCCTTCTGGGGGTCCTTCTACGAGTGGCGGGGGGCAGCGGGGTCCTTCTTCAGACCCGCTCGAACAGCGCGGCCAGGCCCTGGCCGCCGCCGATGCACATCGTCTCCAGGCCGTACCGCGCGTCGCGGCGCTCCATCTCGCGCAACAACGTCGCGAGGATCCGCCCGCCGGTGGCGCCGACCGGGTGACCGAGGGAGATGCCCGAGCCGTTGACGTTGGTCCGCTCGAAGTCGCTCTCGGTGAAGCCCCACTCCCGGGTCACGGCGAGCACCTGGCTGGCGAAGGCCTCGTTGAGCTCGATCAGGTCGACGTCGGACAGCTTGACGTCGGCCTGGGCGAGCGCCTTGGCCGTCGCCGGCACCGGGCCGATCCCCATGGTCCTGGGCGGGACCCCGCCCACGCCCCAGGAGACCAGTCGCGCCAGCGGCCGCAGCCCCAGCTCGGCGGCCTTGTCCGGGTGGGTGACGACGCACACCGCGGCGCCGTCGTTCTGGCCACTGGCGTTGCCCGCGGTGACCGTGGCCTCGGGGTCGTCCTTGCCCATGATCGGGCGGAGCTTGGCGAGGGTCTCCACGTTCGAGTCGGGACGGATGTGCTCGTCACGGTCGACGACGATCTCGCTCTTCCGGCTCTTCACGGTGACCGGGACGATCTCGTCGGCGAACCGGCCGGCCTCGGCGGCGGCGGCCGCACGCTGGTGGCTGCGGACGGCGTACTCGTCCTGTTCCTCGCGGGAGATCTTGTACTCCCGGCGCAGGTTCTCCGCCGTCTCCAGCATCCCGCCGGGCACGGGATGGTTCTGCCCGCCGGCAGTGACCCGGCCCCGGGCCAGACCGTCCTGCAGCAGCACGCCCGGCCCGGCCTTGACCCCCCACCGCATGGCGGTCGAGTAGAACGGCGCGTTGCTCATCGACTCCGCACCACCGGCCAGGACGACGTCCGAGGTGCCCGACTGCACCTGCATTGCCGCGTAGACGACCGCCTGCAGGCCCGAGCCGCAGCGCCGGTCGATCTGCAGACCCGAGGCGGTCACGGGGAGTCCGGCGTCCAGCGCCGCGACGCGACCGATCGCGGGCGCGTCCATCGTCGGATAGCAGTGGCCGAGGAGGACGTCCTCCACCGACTCCGGCGGAAGGCCGGTGCGCTCCATGAGCGCCCGGATCACCGTCGCGGCGAGCTCCTGGGCCGGCACGTCCCGCAGTGATCCGCCGAAGCCCCCGACCGGGGTCCGCAACGGCTCGCAGATGACCGCATCCCGCACGGTGGTCCTCCCTGTTCCTCCACGACCGAGCCCGTCCCCCGGCAGGTGGGAGGGCAGGACCGAGTGTGCCCCGGCACGGAAGTGCCCGCGCGAGCACCCTGTCCGGACGCCGGTGGAAAGGTCAAGCGGTGCGGATCAAGCGGTGGGGATCAAGCGGTGGGGATCAAGCGACGCCCTGCCGAGTCGGCAGCGTGGCCGACCCGTCGACCCGCTCGGCCTTGAGCAGGTCCCAGAGGCCGGTGATCTGCAACGGGCGGATCACCGCACGGGACGAGGCCAGCACACGCATGGTCACGTCCTGGCGGACCGCCTGACGGTGGGCCGCGGCCAGGACGCAGAGGCCCGCCGAGTCGAGGAACGTGACCTGCCCGAGGTCGATGGTGAGCTCGCGGACGTCGCCGTCGAGCAGGGGCTCGATGTGCTGGCGGAGGACCGGGGCGGACGTGGAGTCGACCTCACCGGCGACGGTCACGCGGACGGTCGGGGGGGAGCCGGAGACGTCGATGGACACGAGGTCGGTGGGGGGCGGATCGAGTGAGGCTGCGGTCACGGGGGTGCCTCTCGTGGAGATGAATCGATCGGGGCCTCGTTGCTTGCTGGACCACGGCACCGGCGAGACGGCTGACTGTTGAACCGCACCCCCAACGTAGGGACGGGACCCCAGCACCGCAAGGGCCTGCCGATCACGCACCTCCCACGTGTCCCACCGCAGGCGACGCCGGTCGCCGTCGGCGACAGCGGATACTGGTCGACGTGTCCGTCGGATGGCTGGTGTGGGGCGTTGCTGCAGTCGTCGGGTCCGTGGCTGCTTTCGTCTATCTGGACCCGGTCCTCGCCGCGTTCGTGGCGATCGTGCTCGTGACCGCCCTGACCATGGCGTTCTTCGCCCGCGACTGGGACCGCCACTCCACCTTCGAACAGCGCGAGCTCGAGCGCGCCCGCCGGCGGGCGGAGAAGTGGGAGCGCGGCAAGGACGCCCGCGCACGCGACCGCGCCAAGTGGGAGGCCCACCGGGCGCGCCAGGAAGCGAAGCAGCGAGCGAAGGAGCAGCAAGCGAAGCAGGCGGCACAGCCGGAGCAGTAGCGGCCGGACAATTCGGTCGACCCGGCCACGCCCGCGCCCTAGCGTCTCGGACATGCGGTACTCCGTGCGCCTGCGCACCGTCTGAGCCCGATCTCCCGCGGAGCGGCCCCGCCGCCCGCCGTCCGCGCCCGTGTCGTCCCGGGCGCCACTCCTCCCCGCCGGCCGGGCTGCATCCGGCGTCCCCGGGCACCGCTGTGACCTCGTCGGAGGTACCCCGTGTCACGCCCGTCCCCGATCAGCGACGGCCCCGCCGCCGCTGCCCGCTCCTCGCTGCCGGAGGCCGAGACGGCGGCGTTCGACCGGCTCGCCGGCGCCGTCCTCGCCTCGCCCACCGCTCCGCTCGGGGCTCTCCTCCGGGCGCAGCTGCCCGGCGCCGCCGGCGTCCGCTGGTTGCACCAGGAGGGCCTGCCGCCGACCACCCGGCCGACGGCCCTCACCCCGGCACAGTGGCTGTCGCTCTACGAGTGCTGGAGCGCGGCCTCGCGGGCACCCGGACCCCGCGCACCGGCCGGACGGCGCGGCGGCCGCCCCTCGACGCAGGGCCACGCCCCGGGCGCGAGCGCCATCCCCCGCTGGGGCCAGTGAAAGGACCCCGTCCCTCTCACCCCTCGCAAGCTCGCGGCGAGCCTCCGGACGGGGCCACTGGTCCCGACCCCGTCCCTCACCACTTGCAAGCTCGCGGCGAGCCTCCGGACGGGGCCACTGGTCCCGACCCCGTCCCTCACCACTTGCAAGCTCGCGGCGAGCCTCCGGACGGGGCCACTGGTCCCGACCCCGTCCCTCACCACTTGCAAGCTCGCGGCGAGCCTCCGGACGGGGCCACTGGTCCCGACCCCGTCCCTCACCACTCGCAAGCTCGCGGCGAGCCTCCGGACGGGGCCACTGGTCCCGACCCCGTCCCTCTCACCCCTCGCAGGCTCGGGGCGGGACCCGGGACAGGGCCGCGCCCTTCAGCCGATGGCGTCCTCGGCGGCCAGCTCGGCGGCGCGGTCGGGAAAGGCGAACGCCTCGGCCAGGGCCTGCCGGCGCGACCACGCGCCGGCCCGCCAGGCGAGGGCCCGCCCGAGGCTCTCCGGGGTGCCGTCGACGTGGTCGGCGTCCTCCCCGGGCCACCAGGGAACCGGCCGGCCGTCGACGTCGAGGCCGTCGTGGAGCTCGACCTCGCCGGTCAGCTCGGCGACGTCCAGCCGGGCTGCGGCCAGTGCTGCTCCGGGGAGATCCGCCCAGCGGCGACGCTCCCCCCGCCCGGTCACCGTGCCGCGCACCAGTTCGCCGGCCAGGGGCAGGTCGAGCAGGTCCGCGACGGCGCCCGGGGCGCCTGCGGCCGGCACGAGGGGCTTTCGGACCAGTGGCTGTAGGTACGGAGCGTCGAGCACCACGGCGTCCTCGACGACCCGGTCGGGGGCCACGCGCACCCGGTCGGGCGGATCGACGTCGATCCCGTCGAGAGCGTCGGCCAGCTGCGCATAGACCGTGCGCAGCACGCCCGGACGCACGGTGCGGGCCGGATCCCCGAGCCGGTCGAGCAGGTCGATGGCGCCGTCGACGTCGGCCAGGACGTCGGCCACGCTGCCCGGCGGGCGGAGCAGCGCGAGGACCTCCGGAGCCGCCGTCGCAGATTCGTACAGTCCCTGTAATTCTTCGCTCTCCGGGTGCCGGAGCCGGTCGGGACGCTCGCCGCCCAGGACCGGGTGGGTCGAGAGCCACCAGCGCAGATAACCCGGCACGGCGACGCCGCCGACGACGACGTCCGCCCACGCCTCGGGAGGCAGCGATGCCAGCAACGGCAGCGCGCCGGCCCAGTCCGCCACCAGTTCGAGGTCGCGGACGGCGGTGAGCAACGGCCACTGCGGCGGGGGCGCGTCGTGCGGAAGTCGGTCCAGAACCGCGTCGGCCCAGCGGTCGGCGCCGTCGACGTCGAGCTCGTCGGGGTCCTCGGCGCGTACCAGCGCGAAGGTGTCGAGCACGCCGACGGCCCGGAGCGCATCGGGATCGGCGGTTGCCGCGGTCTCGGCCTCGAGCACGCCCAGCGAGCCCTCGGCGAGGACGGCCGCCAACGGCGATCCCGGCAGCACCAGCTCCCCCGCCGGTGCCCAGCCGCCGTCGGCGTCGGGCAGGGCGAGCCCGGCGAGCCAGGGCAGCTCCCCCACCGCCGGCCGGGCCACCGCCACGAGGGCGAGCACGGCCTCGGCCAGCTCCTCCGGCTCGGGCGAACCGTCGACGGCGTGGTCGACGATGTCCATCGAGGTCTCGACGGCGGCGCGCACCGCCGGGTCGGCGAGCACGGCGACCGCGGTGGCCGGCTGCGCGCCCAGCCGTTCGAGCAGGCGGCGGGCCGCGGGCGGGGCGACCGCCTCCGGCTCGGCCAGCCGGAGGCCCAGCGCGCCCAGCCGGTGCACCGGCAGCCCGGCCTCCGGCAGCAGCACGCCGGCCGGTCCGTGGGCGGTCCGCCCGTCGGCCAGCGGCACCGGCAGCGCGCCGAGTTCCTCGCGGTCGGCACCGTCGAGGGCGGCGTACAGGCCGGCCCACCAGGACGGCAGCCGATCCACACCCCGCACCGCCTCCACCGCCGCCGCGGTCCCGATGCGGCGGACGCCCAGCGCCGTCAGCGACCGCGAGTCCGAGCGGCGGGACCAGCCCGCGGGGAGCAGGCCCGGGACGACGTCGGCGAGCGCGGCGACCCGCTCCTCGGTGGGGTCGTCCAGGGCTGCGGCGCGGTCGGGCGCCTGCCGGGCCGTCGGGTCCGCGGCGACGGGGAGCCAGGAGGTGGCACGCAACTGCTCGAGCACCGCGGCGCAGAGGGCGGCGTCCAGTTCCGCCCCGGCCAGACCGACCTGCGGCACCAGGGCGAGCACCGCGGGGTCGGCCGGCAGCCCGACGACCAGGTCCGCGCACGTCCCGGCGGCCGCGGCCACCAGCGCGTCCGTGACCGGCCCCGGGGCCACGTGCCGGCGGTCGGGGCCGAGCGGGAAGGGGGCGATCAGCCGCACGGGCAGCGACAGCGGCTCGTCGCTCGGGGTGGGCGCGTGCACCACCTGCCCGGACGGGAGCGGACGCGGCCGCCCCTCCTGGTCGAGGGGCACCGCGGCCGTCACCGTCCAGGCTCGACGGGACCGCTCCTCCACGGGGCGGTCGGCCAGGAGCTCGGCGGGCAGCTCGCCGGACCGCTCGGCAATCGCCCAGGTCGTCCCGCCGCCGTCGGTGATCCGCGCGGACCGGGCCGAACGCTCGATGCGCAGGCAGCGCTGCGCGCCGTCCACGATCACGTCGATCCCCGCCAGTCCCGGGAGCGCCAGCAGCAGCTCCGCGGGGAGTGCGTCCAGGGCGGCCGCGACGACGGGCGGCGCGCCGTCCCGCAGCGGGAGCACGACCTCGGTGGTGAACCCGTCCGGCGGGGCGCCTTCGGCCGGCCACGGCAGCCGCAGCACGGGAGCCGCACCGCCACGACGGGCCACCTCGGCGGCGAGCGCCGGGACGGCGACGACCTCGTCGTGGGTCTGCGCGGCGCTGAACCGCACGCCGCCCGCCGCCGACAGCACGGCGGGCTCGTCGGTGACCGCCAGCACCGCGGCGAAGCCGACCCCGAAGCGGCCGACGCTGCCGGTCTCGTCGCGCTTGACCGAGGCGCGCAGCGTGGCCAGCCCCTGCACGCCACCCTCGTCCAGCGGGGCTCCGGTGTTGGCTGCCCGCAGCGTTCCTGCGTCCAGTTCCAGGCGCAGCCGGCCGGGCACTCCCCCGCGGACGGCGGCGTCGGCGGCGTTCTGCGCGAGCTCGACCAGCAACCGGTCGCGGTAGCCGCCCCGGACGAGGTCCTCCTCGGCGTTCGCGTCCTCGCGGAAGCGCGCCGGATCCTCGGCCCAGGCCGCCAGCACCCGGCGACGGATCTCCGCGGTGCCGAACGGGTCGCCCGGGGCGCCGTCGATCGCGGTCTGCATGCTCCGCCTTCCCTGCACCGGGCCGGCAGGCCCACTCGCCGCCGACCCTAGTTCGGCGCCCCCGTCGGATCTTCCCGACCACCGGGTGACACGGAGGTTCGGAGCATTCCGGCAACGAGGCGGCTCGCCTCCAACGGGCTGCGGCACGGCGGCGCGCCCGTCGCCACGTCGCTCAGCCGGACCGGCGACCTGTGGCTCCTGGCGGTCAGCGACTCCTCGACGGGGGTTCTCCCGATCCCCGCCCAGGGCCGCGATCCGGGGCTCGGGGGCTTGGGGCTCCACCTCGTCGCCGACCTCTCCCTGCGGCACGGCTGGTTCCAGGCGCGCGGCACCGTGACGGTCTGGGCCGTCATCGACGCCGACGACCGCGTCGACGGGGCGACCTCGCCCGGTCGGGTCGCCTCTCCTGCCAGGCAAGTGACCCGCGGGTAACCTCCGTCACCATGTCGCTCGTCGAGCAGATGGACGCGGTCACCGACGCCTCCGCGGGAACCGTCGACCGCCACGCCACCACGCAGACCTTCGAATCCACGAACCCTGCCTCCGGCGCGGTCGTCGGCGTCTTCCCGGTGCACGACGCCGATGCCGTGAACGAGGCCGTCGAGCGGGCTCGCGCGGCCGCCACGCACTGGGGCGAGCTGGGTTTCGACGGGCGCAAGGAGCGCTTGTCGGCCTACCGCGGCTATCTCGCCCGGCGCATGAACGAGCTGGCCGACCTCGTCCACCGCGAGAACGGCAAGCCGCACGGTGACGCGATCCTCGAGATCACCCTCGCCATCGACCACCTGGCCTGGGCCGGCGCGCATGCCCGCAAGACGCTCGGCCCGCGCCGGGTGAGGGCCGGGATGCTCGCGGCCAACCACGCCGCCTACCTGGAGTACCAGCCGCTGGGCGTCATCGGCGTGATCGGGCCGTGGAACTACCCCGTGTTCACACCCATGGGCTCGATCGCGTACGCGCTGGCCGCGGGCAACGCCGTCGTCTTCAAGCCGTCGGAGTACACGCCCGCCGTCGGCGCGTGGCTGGCCGCCGCCTGGCGGGCCGCGGTCCCCGACGCCGCCGACGCCTTCCAGGTCGTCACGGGCTACGGCGAGACCGGCGCAGCGCTGTGCCGTGCGGGAGTCGGCAAGCTGGCCTTCACCGGGTCCGCGCCGACCGGCCGCAAGGTCATGGCCACGTGCGCGGAGACCCTCACCCCGGTGCTCATGGAGCTCGGCGGCAAGGACGCGATGATCGTCGACGACGACGCCGACGTGGTCGCCGCGGCCGACGCCGCCGTCTGGGGCTCGATGAGCAACGCCGGCCAGACGTGCATCGGGATCGAGCGGGTCTACGCGACCAGCGCCGTCTACGACCGCTTCGTCGCCGAGGTCACCGCCCAGGTGCGCAGCCTGCGCCCCGGTTCGGACGACGAGGCGCACTACGGTCCGATGACGATGGCCGCGCAGGGCGACATCGTCCGCCGGCACGTCTCCCACGTGGCGGCCAGCGGGCGGGTGGTGCGCGGCGAGGCCGACCCGGCCCTGTTCCCGAACGAGAACTACCTCGCTCCGGCCGTGCTCCTCGACGTGCCCGAGTCCTCCCCCGCGGTGCGCGAGGAGACCTTCGGGCCGACGCTGACCATCACGAAGGTCCGCGACGCCGAGGACGCGCTCGAGCGCGCCAACGCCACCTCCTACGGCCTGGCCGGCGCGGTGTTCTCCGGCTCCAAGGCGCGGGCCATGGACCTCGCCCGCCGGATGCGCAGCGGCATGACGTCGGTGAACTCCGTGCTGACGTTCGCCTCCATCCCGGCCCTGCCCTTCGGCGGGGTCGGCGAGAGCGGCTTCGGCCGGATCCACGGGGAGGACGGCCTGAAGGAGTTCACCCGCGCGAAGGCGATCACCCGCCAGCGGGTCGCGTTGCCGGTGAACCTGATGAGCTTCAGCCGCCCTGCCTCGGCCACCGACGCGGTCGCCCGCGTCATGGGCCTGATCCACGGGCGCCACCGGTGAGCGCGCCCCTCGACGGCCGGCCGGACAGCGCCGGCCGGGACGAGTTCGACGTCGTCGTCGTCGGCGCGGGATCGGCCGGCTGCGCGGTGGCCGGCCGGCTGTCGGAGGACCCGACGCTGCGGGTGCTGCTGCTCGAGGCGGGTGGCTCCGACGACGTCCTCGAGGTGCAGGTGCCGGCCGCGCTCTACAAGACCTTCCGCACCCGACTGGACTGGAACTACACGACCGAGCCCCAGCCGGGTCTCGACGGCCGGAAGCTGTTCTGGCCCCGGGGCAAGCTGCTGGGCGGCTCGTCGTCGATCAACGCGATGATCTACATCCGGGGCGCGCGGGCCGACTACGACGAGTGGGCCGAGCTGACCGGCGACCCGTCCTGGTCCTACGACCACGTGCTCCCGCTGTTCCGACGCATGGAGGACAACGCCCGCGGGGCCGACCGCTTCCACGGTGTCGGTGGGCCGCTGCGGGTGGAGGACCTGCGGTCACCGCACCCGTGGACCCGCGCCGTCGTCCAGTCGGCGGTGGCCGCCGGCTACCCGCGCAACGACGACTTCAACGGCGCCACCCAGGAGGGCGTCGGCCAGTACCAGGTGACGCAGAAGCGGGGACGCCGCTGGTCGTCGGCCGACGCCTACCTGCATCCCGCGGAGCGCCGGCCCAACCTGACCGTCCGGACCGGCGCGCTCACCACCCGGGTGCTCGTGGAGAACGGCCGCGCGACCGGGGTCGAGTACCGGTCCGGTGGGCGGGTGCACACCGCGTACGCCGCCCGCGAGGTCGTGCTCTCCGGCGGCGCGGTCAACTCCCCCCACCTGCTGATGCTCTCGGGCATCGGCCCGGCCGACCATCTGCGCGAGGTCGGCGTCGAGGTGGTCCACGACCTGCCCGGCGTCGGCGGGGGTCTGCAGGACCACCCGCTCGTGCCGGTCGTGTGGAACGTGCGGTCGGGCAAGTCCCTGTTCCGCGCGGAGTCGCCCTCGGGCTACGCCAAGTGGTTCGGCGCCCGCCGTGGACCGCTGACCTCCAACCTGGCCGAGGCCGGGTTGTTCACCCGGTCGGTGCCGGAGTTGCCCGAACCGGACCTGCAGTTCCACTTCCTGCCGGTCAAGTACTGGAAGCAGGCCGAGGTCGACCCCGACGTCGACGCCTTCACCGCGGCGGTCGTGCTGGTGCACGTGCACTCGCGGGGCTCGGTGCGGCTGCGGTCGGCCGACCCGTCCTGGGCGCCGGCGATCGACGCCGGATACCTGACCGACGAGCGCGACCTCGAGGCCCTGGTGTCCGGCGTGGAGAAGGCCCGCGACATCGCGGCGGTCGGCCCGCTCGCGTCCGTGCTGGCCGACGAGTGGTCGCCGGGCGGCACCGTGCACGGCCGGGACGCCCTCCGGGAGACGGTCAAGAACACCATGGAGTCGCTGTACCACCCGGTGTCCTCCTGCCGGATGGGCACCGACGAGCAGGCGGTCGTGGACTCCCAGCTCCGGGTGCGCGGCATCGAGGGCCTCCGCGTGGTCGACGCGTCGGTGATGCCGACGCTGGTGCGGGGCAACACGAACGCTCCGACGATCATGATCGCCGAGCGTGCCGCCGACCTGATCCTGGGCCGCACCGTCGACCCGGCGCTGGCCGCCGCCGGCTGAGCTCCTCGGTCGGCGAGCGGCTCTCGGGTTCCGTCTCTTCGCCGACTACGCCGAGGACGCCGTGCTCATCACCCCGCAAGGAGCGGTCCGTGGAAGGCAGGCTGTCCGCGAGGCGTTCACCGCGATGCTCGGTCAGATCCCGGACGCGACGTTCGACGTCTACACGCGGATCTACGAGGGCGACGTCCTGCTCACCGAATGGACCGCCATCGGAAGCAACGCCCGGATCACCGACGGCGTCGATACGCTGGTCTTCCGCGACGACGAGATCCGGGTGCAGACGGTGCGATTCACACTCGAATCCACGGCCTGACGTCGTCCCGCCACACCGCTCAGCCGTGGGCCTGGGCGGCTGCGGCCTCCTGGGGGTCGGTCGGGAGCGCAGTCTCGGGAGGCGGCGGCGGGTTCCGGCGGATGGCGATCGACGCGGCCGCGGCGACCATGCACAGCCCGCCGGCGAGGAACCACGCCAGGTCGTAGGAGCCGGTGACGTCGCGGATGACGCCACCGCCGAACGCCGCCGCCGCCGAGCCGAGCTGGTGGGAGGCGAACACCCACCCGAAGACGACCGGTGCGCGGGCGCCGAAGTGCTCGCGGCAGAGCGCCAGCGTCGGCGGCACGGTGGCCACCCAGTCCAGGCCGTAGAAGACGATGAACGCGATCATGCTGACGTGCAGGTCGGGCCCGAACAGGGTCGGCAGCGCGAACAGCGAGAGGCCGCGCAGGCCGTAGTAGGCCAGCAGCAGCACCCGCGGGTCGACCCGGTCGGTGAGCCAGCCGGAGAAGATCGTGCCCGCGATGTCGAAGAGACCGACGACCGCGAGCAGGCCCGCCGCCGTCGTCACCGGCATGCCGTGGTCGTGCGCGGCCGGGATGAAGTGCGGCTGCACCAGCCCGTTGGTCGACATCCCGCAGATGAAGAAGCCGACGGCCAGCAGCCAGAACGGGCGGGACCGCGCCGCGACGACCAGTCCCTGGACCGCCGCGCGGGCGGCACCGGTGCGCACGGGGTCGACGTCGTCTGCCGCCGTCCCCCCGTACGGGACGACGCCGAGGTCGCGAGGCCGGTCCCGCAGCAGCCAGGCCACCAGCGGGAGGACGGCGAGGGCGGCCGCGGTCGTGCCGAGGGAGGCCGCCCGCCATCCCCACACGGAGTCCACCCAGGCCACCAGGGGCAGGAAGATCAGCTGCCCGGCCGCGCCACCGGCGGTGAGGATCCCCGAGACCAGTCCTCGCCGGGCCACGAACCAGCGGCCGGTCACCGTCGCCACCAGCGACAGCGCCATCGACCCGGTCCCGAGCCCGACCAGCACGCCCCACAGCAGGAGCAGCTGCCAGCTCGCGGTCATGAAGACGGTCAGGCCGCTGCCCAGGGCGACGACGAGCAGCGCGGACATGACGACGCGGCGGATGCCGAACCGCTCCATCAGCGCCGCGGCGAACGGCGCGGTGAGTCCGTACAGCGCCATGTTGACCGCGACGGCGGCCGAGATCGTGGAGACCGACCAGCCGAACTCCTCGCGCAGCGGGTCGATCAGGACGCCGGGCACGGCCCGGAACGCGGCGGCGCCGACCAGCGCCAGGAACGTCACCGCGGCCACCCACCAGGCGGGATGGATGCGGTGCGTGGGCGACGCGGCGGGCTGGTCGAGCGCGGTCACGGCGACCAGCATGGCCTGCGGGCACCCGGGACGGGACGAGCAGGTCGGCCGGATACCGCCGATATCCGGCCACCACCGCCGCCGGAGCGGCCATGGTGGCCACTTCGGCCGTGAGGCGGCGCTCACCCGATGTGACCGGGGACTCCGCGTCAGTGGGCACACGCTGCGTCGATCTCTGGTTGAGTGAGGTGTACCGGCGCCGCCCTCGCTCATCCGGAGCGGCAGGAAACGACGTCGGGCTGAGGCTGCGCCACCGAGGTGCGCCCGGCTGTCCGACGTCTCGCGACGATGTGAGCCCGCCCTGCCCACCGCGCAGGTGCGCCCGCGCTCGCTTCCGCCGAGGTCGTCGTGCGGCCACTCGAGCGTCGAGGAACCGATGACTTCGCAGAACGTCTCCCCGTCCACCCACAGCAACGCCGACGACCGCCCCCGGCGTCGTCGCGGCGGCCGCGGCCGGGGTGCCCGCCCCACCGGCGAGCAGCAGCACACCCAGCACCCGGCCCCCACCGCGCCGGTCGTCCCGGCGCCCGCCGTCGTGCCGATCGGCAGTGACGCCACCGTCCTCCCCACCGACACCACTTTCGAGGCCCTCGGCGTCCCCGCCCCCCTCGTGGAGGTGCTCACGGGCAGCGGCATCACCGCGCCGTTCCCGATCCAGGTCGCGACGCTGCCCGACAGCCTCGGCGGCCGTGACGTGCTCGGTCGCGGCCGCACGGGCTCGGGCAAGACCCTGGCCTTCAGCATCCCGCTGGTCGCGCGCCTCGCCGCGTCGGACAGCAAGCGGCTGCCCAAGCGGCCGCGGTCGCTGATCCTCGTCCCGACCCGCGAGCTGGCCAACCAGGTCGCCGCGGTCGTCGACCCGATGGCCCGCGCCCTCGGCATGCGGACGACGACGATCTTCGGCGGCGTCGGCCAGAACCCGCAGGTGCACGCCCTCGCCGGCGGCATCGACGTGCTGATCGCCTGTCCCGGCCGGCTCGAGGACCTCATCGGCCAGGGCCACTGCGACCTGGGCGCCGTCGAGATCACGATCCTGGACGAGGCCGACCACATGGCCGACCTGGGCTTCCTGCCCGGCGTCAAGCGCCTGATGGACCGCACCCCCAAGGTCGGCCAGCGGCTGCTCTTCTCGGCCACCCTGGACAACGGCGTCGACGTCCTCGTCAAGCGCTACCTGTCCGACCCGATCACGCACTCGGTCGACCCGGCCGTGGCCCCGGTCAGCACCATGACCCACCACGTCCTGCAGGTGCAGAACGCCGACAAGGCCGAGGTCGTCCGCCAGCTCGCCTCCGGCCTGGGTCGCAGCGTGCTGTTCACCCGCACCAAGCACCAGGCCAAGAAGCTCGCCAAGCAGCTCACCGCCCAGGGCATCCCGGCGGTCGACCTGCACGGCAACCTCAGCCAGAACGCCCGTGAGCGCAACCTCGAGGCGTTCACCACCGGGGCCAGCCGCGTGCTCTGCGCCACCGACATCGCCGCCCGCGGCATCCACGTCGACGACGTCGCCCTCGTCGTGCACGTCGACCCGCCGGCCGAGCACAAGGCCTACCTGCACCGCTCGGGCCGCACCGCCCGAGCCGGTGCGGAGGGCGCCGTGGTCACCGTCTCCACGCCCGACCAGGCCGGCGAGGTCCGCACGCTCGCCCGGCAGGCCGGCATCAGCCCGAAGGTGAGCGCCGTCGGTCCGGGTGCCCCGGAGATCGCGGCGCTGACCGGGCCGGCCGCCCCCTACGTCGAGCCGGCGCCGGCCCCCGAACCGCAGCCGCAGGGTCAGGGCGGCGGCCGTCGCCGTCGCGGCGGCTCGGGTGGCGGCTCGTCGACCGGTTCCTCGAACGGGAACTCCTCGAGCGGCGCCCGCGGGGGCTCCGGCCGGTCGAGCGGCCCGGCACGCACCCGCGCCGAGCTCGCCGCTCGCGCCGGTTCGTCGTCGGCCGCCTCCTTCAGCGCCCGCTCCCGCCGCGGCGGCCGCTGACGCCAGCGGGAGAGGGGTGGCGGGCGCGGACCGCGGCGACGAGGGCCGCTGCCGACCGGTCGACGCCGGCCACCCCGCCAGGCCGTCCGGGGTCCTTCACCGGGACGAGGTCTTGCCGAGCCGACGATTGGCCGACGGGCCGATGGGCACTGAGCCCGACGAACGACCATCCGCTGAAGCCTCTGGACGAGCCTTCCCGACCAACAGCGAGGTACCTCCATGGGTCTGCCCATCACCCTGTCCGAGATCGCTCCGCGCATCTCCGCCGGCGCGTTCATCCTCAACAGCGGGCTCAGCAAGCGCGGCGCCGACGCGGAGACCGCGGCCGGCGTGCACGGCTTCGCCGCCGGCACCTATCCGTTCCTCAAGTCGGTGCCCCCGCAGCAGTTCGTGCAGGGACTGGCGACCACCGAGATCGTCCTGGGCGCCGCGCTGCTCACGCCGTTCGTGCCCACCTTCGTCGCCGGGGCCGCCTTGACCGCCTTCTCCAGCGGGCTCCTCGGGCTCTACCTGAGGACGCCGGGCATGCGGAAGCCGGGCAGCCTCGCCCCGACCGAGCAGGGCCTGTCCATCGCCAAGGACAGTTGGCTGGTCGGCATCGGGATCGGCCTGATGACCCGCGGGCTCATCGAGCGCCGGCCCAGGGTCACGGTCACGAAGGCGAACAAGCTGGCGAGGAAGCAGGCCAGGCAGGCCGCCCGGGAGGCACGTCGCACCTCCCGGTGACGCCGGGCTCGGTCGGCCGGCAGGTGCACGGTGGTGACCAGCCGGCGTCGGCGCTCGCCGTCCGGCCCGTGGGCCATGCGCGCCTGCAGGACGGCTGCCAGGTCGGCCACCATCGCGTCGAACTCCTCCTCGGTGACCCAGACGGCCGCCTGCCGGTAGCCGACCCGATCCCTCGCCAGGTCCGGACTCAGCGCACGCCGAGCAGGTGCTCCATCGCGAGCTGGTCGAGCCGCTCGAACTGCAGGCCTCGCTCCCCGAGCGCCTGCGGGTCGACCGGCTCGGCGCGCAGCGCGTCCAGGGACTCCCCCTCCCCCAGCGTCGGGACGGCGAGCTCGCCGACGCGCGCCGCCTCCAGCGCCGCGGCCACCTCCGGGTCGGCCCGGAACGCCTGCGCCTTCTCCTTGAGGATCAGGTAGTTGCGCATGCACGCCCGAGCGGTCTCCCAGACGCCGTCGATGTCCTCGGTCCGCGGGGGCTTGTAGTCGAAGTGCAGGTAGCCGTCGTAGGCGTTGCCCGATCCGCCGCCCAGCAGGGTGTCGACGGTCCAGAAGGCGCCGCGCAGGTTGCCCGCGCCGAAGCGGAGGTCCTGGTCGAAGCGCGGCCCGTGCTGGCCGTTGAGGTCGACGTGGAAGAGCTTGCCGTGCCACAGCGCCTGGGCGATGCCCTGCGCGAAGTTCAGCCCGGCCATCTCCTCGTGCCCGACCTCGGGATTGAGTCCGACGCGGTCGGGTTCGTCGAGCTCGTCGATGAAGGCAATCGCGTGGCCGATGGTCGGCAGCAGTATGTCGCCGCGCGGCTCGTTGGGCTTGGGCTCCAGGGCGAACCGGAGGTCGTAGCCCTTCTCGCGGACGTAGCCGCAGAGGATGTCGAGGGCCTCCTTGTAGCGGTCGAGCGCGGCGGCGACGTCCTTGCTGCCGCCGGACTCCGCTCCCTCCCGGCCACCCCACAGCACGTAGGTCTCCGCGCCCAGCTCGGCGGCCAGGTCGATGTTGCGCAGCACTTTCGCGATCGCGTACCGGCGGACGGCGCGATCGTTGGCGGTGAAGCCGCCGTCCTTGAAGACCGGGGCGCCGAAGAGATTGGTGGTGGCCATCTCCACGCCCATGCCGGTCTCGGCCAGGGCCTTCGTGAACCGCTCGAGGGTCGCCGCGCGGGTCGCGTCGTCGGGCACGAGGTCGTCGTCGTGGAACGTGATCGCCGCGGCGCCGAGCTCGGCGAGCCGGTGCACCGCCTCCACCGGGTCCAGCGGCGGCCGTACCGGACCACCGAAGACGTCGACGCCCTGCCAGCCCACGGTCCAGAGGCCGAAGCTGAACCTGTCGTCCTTGGTCGGGGTGTAGTCGCTCATGCGGGGGTCTCCATCCGGATCGATCGGTGGCGCGCACGGAAAGCGCTCGGCGTCACGACCCGGCCGCCGGGGCGGGGTCCATGGCGGCGTCGACGGGTATGAGGGTCGGGTCGTCGAAGACCGACTCGAGGGCGACGTACGCGCCACCCCGGACGGCCGCGGTGAACCCCAGGGTGGACAGCACGATGCGGGCATCGGCCAGGTCGGGGGCGAACACCCGGGCACGGAGCTCGGCAGCCATCGGCTCCAGCAGGAACCGGCCGAGGACGGCGAAGTAGCCGCCCAGCAGCACGACCTGCGGGTTGAACAGGTTGATCAGGACGGCGGCCCCGGTGCCCAGGCCGGTGCCGACGCGGTGCAGGGCGTCGAGCGACCGCCGGTCGCCGGCGTCGGCACGGGCGGCGATCTCGGCCAGGCGGGTCTCGAGGTCGCGACCGTGGTCGTGGACCGGGTCCCCCGGGTCGGCGGCGGCCCGCAGGAGCGCGCTGAGTCCCACGACGGTCTCCCAGCAGCCACGCCGGCCGCAGCCGCACACGAGGTCGGGATCGCCCAGCGCGGTGTGCCCCACCTCGCCCGAGAGCCCGCCGGCCCCGCGCAGCAGCCGGCCGTCCACGATCACGCCGCCACCGACCCCCACCTCACCGGTCAGGTAGACGAGGTCCGGCGTCCGGGCCTCGGGACCCATCGCCCACTCGGCGATCGCGGACAGGTTCGCGTCGTTCTCCACCCGGATCGGGCAGTCGAGGCCCACCCGGGCGCGCAACCCCTCGCGCACCGGCACGTCGCGCCAGCCGAGGTTGGGCGCGTAGCCGGCCACGCCGTCGACACTGCGGACCAGACCGGGGATCGCGACGGTCAGCCCGACCGGGACCACATCCCTCGCCGCCGCCTCGAGGGTTTCGTTCACCAACCGGGCCACCTCGTCGAGCGTCCGCTCCGGGCCGAGCTCAGGGACGTCGAGCGCCACCCGGTGCTCGAACAGCACCTCGCCGCGCAGGTCCAGGACCAGGATCGCGGCGTAGTCGACGTTGAGCTCCACCCCGATGCCGCAGACGCCACGGCCGTCGAGATGAACGATCAGCCCCGGCCGCCCCACGGCGCCGGCGCGGTCCACGTCACCGGTGGTGATCAGCCGGCGGTCGGCGAGCTCGGCGACCAGGCTGGACACGGTCGCCTTGTTCAGGCCGGTGTCCTGGGCGATCCGGGCGCGGGAGCGCGGGCCGGCGTCGCGCAGGTGCCGCAGGACCAGCCCGAGGTTGCTGCGGCGGACGGCGGCCTGATCGGCCGGCGCCTGCCTCCGGCCGACCGCACCGTCGTACAGCCGGCGTTCCTCGAACACGGCGGCGCCCCACCTTCCGCGATCGCTGCCCTCGACGATTAGTCGATTGCGGCGACAAATTAGGGGCGTGAGGGCCGTGTGGTCAAGGGCGCATGCCCGCCGGTCGGGCCCGACCGTGGCTACAGTCCGCCCGTGCCGTCTCCCACCCCGGCCCCGCGATGACGCCGGCCCGGACCCTCGTCGCCGGCGTCGACACCTCCACGCAGGCTTGCAAGGTGGTCGTCCGCGATGCCGAGACCGGCGCGCCGGTCCGGTCCGGTCGCGCCCCGCACCCCGCGGGCACCGAGGTCGACCCGCGCGCGTGGGAGGCCGCCTTCACCGCCGCGGCGGACGCCGCCGGAGGGCTGGCCGACGTCGCCGCCCTGTCGATCGGTGGCCAGCAGCACGGCATGGTCTGCCTCGACGACGACGGCACCGTCGTGCGCGACGCACTCCTCTGGAACGACGTGCGGTCCGCGGGCGCCGCGTCGGACCTCATCGCCGAGCTCGGCGACGGCGACGAGGCGACCGGACGGCAGGCCTGGGCCGACGCCGTCGGGCTGGTGCCGGTGGCCTCCTTCACCGCGGCCAAGCTGCGCTGGCTGGCCGACGCCGAACCGGGCAACGCCGACCGCACCGCCGCCGTCTGCCTTCCGCACGACTGGCTGACCTGGCGACTGTCGGCCGAGCGCGGCCCGGGCACCCTCGTCACCGACCGCGGCGACGCCAGCGGCACCGCGTACTGGTCGGCCCGCTCCGGGGAGTACCGCCTCGACCTGCTGGAACTGGCGATGCGTGGTCGCCGCCCGGCGGTCCCGCGTGTCGCCGGACCCGCCGAGCAGGTGGGCGTTCTCGCCGGGACGTCGGCGGTGCTGGGACCCGGCACCGGGGACAACGCCGCCGCGGCGCTGGCACTCGCCGCCCGTCCCGGCGACGTCATCGTCTCGATCGGCACCTCCGGCGTGGTCTCGGCGGTCAGCACCACGGCCGTGGCCGACGTGACCGGCACCGTCGCCGGGTTCGCCGACGCCACCGGCAACCACCTTCCCCTGGTGGCGACGCTGAACGCCGCCCGGGTGCTCGATGCGGCCGCGACCATGCTCGGCGTCGACCACGCGCGGTTGTCGGACCTGGCGCTGTCGGCTCCTCCGGGAGCAGAGGGCCTGGTCCTGGTCCCCTACCTCGAGGGCGAGCGCACGCCGAACCTCCCCCGCGCGACCGGCGCCGTCCACGGGCTGACGCTGCGGACGGCCACCCCCGCTCACCTCGCGCGAGCCGCGGTCGAGGGTCTGCTGTGCGGTCTGGCCGACGGGATCGAGGCCGTCGTGGCCCAGGGGGTCGCCGTGGACCGGGTGCTGCTGATCGGCGGGGCCGCCGGTTCCCCTGCCGTCCAGCAGCTGGCCCCCGGGATCTTCGGGCGCCCTGTCCTGGTGCCGTCGCCGGGTGAGTACGTCGCCGACGGCGCCGCCCGCCAGGCGGCCTGGGTGCTGTCCGGCGCCGCCGCACCCCCCGAGTGGGCGCTGCCCGGGCTCCAGAGGTTCGAGTCCGCGCCGACACCCGGCGTACGGGAGCGGTACGCCCAGGTGCGCGGCCGCACCGACGGGCAGTAAGAGGACCCCGTCCTCCCCACCCTTCGCAAGCTCAGGGCGGGCCCCGGGACGGGGCCACGGCGGGCCTGCAGGGAAGCCGCCCCAGCACGTCACCAGCCTCCGGACGGGGCCGGATCAAGGGACCGCAACACGGCGGCCACCGCGTCCGGGTGGGTCTGCGGCGTCATGTGCGCGGCCCCCGGCAGCTCGGTCAGACGGCCCCGCGGTGCCGCCGCCACCAGCCGGGCGGCCCAGTCGTGCCGGCAGAGCCGGTCGCGGGTGCCGCGCACGACCGTGACCGGCACCCGGACGTCGCGCAGCCGCCGGTCGGTGTCGTCCGGGGCGGCGACCCGCCAGAGCGCAGCCATCGCGCGTGGCCCGGTGCGCCACCACTGGGCAGCGATCAGCGGCACCTGCCACCAGGGCTCGCGGAACGCCGTCGCCAGCCAGTGCCGGACCAGCCCGCGCCGCGACCGGAGTCGCGGATCGGTCGTCGGCCCGAGCAGGACGACGGCGACGACGCGGGCGTCCCGCGCCGCGGCCACGGCGGCCACCTGGCAGCTCTGCGAGTGACCGACCAGCACCACCGGCCCCTCCCCCATCCGCTCGAGCAACCGGTCGGCCAGCACCTCCAGCGACGGGACGGGCGCCGCCAGCCCCATGCCCGGCAGGGGCACCACCGTCGCGGGCAGGTGGGTGCGCAGCCGTCGCGACGAGCGTTCGTCGAGCCCGAGGCCGGGTACGAGGACGAACCGGACAGGGGGTTGACGCGGGGTCACAGGCATTCCGACGGTGTACCCGCCCCCGGCAAGAGCCACGAACCCGGCAGAGTGTGTCGTGGATCGCAGGAAACCGCCCTGGCTCGCCCCGGGGCGGCGAGGCCCGAAGTGGAAGGATGAATCATCATGACGACTTCACCAGCGCGTGTCTCCGCCGTCCGCCCGTCCTCCGGCGGCCGCCCGCGAGTCGTCATCATCGGCTCCGGCTTCGGCGGCCTGTTCGCCGCCCGGCGGCTGCGCCGCGCCGATGTCGACATCACCCTGATCGGCAAGACCAGCCACCACCTCTTCCAGCCGCTGCTCTACCAAGTGGCGACCGGCATCCTCTCCGAGGGCGAGATCGCGCCCGCGACCCGTGAGGTCCTGCGGCGGCAGGAGAACGTCCGCGTCGTCCTCGGTGAGGTCGTCGACATCGACCTCACCGCGCGCACCGTCACCTCCACGGTGCTGGGGCGCACCACCGTGCACCCCTACGACGAGCTGATCGTCGCGGCCGGGGCCGGCCAGTCCTACTTCGGCAACGACCGGTTCGCGGAGTTCGCGCCCGGGATGAAGAGCATCGACGACGCCCTCGAGCTCCGAGGCCGCATCTTCGGCGCCTTCGAGCTGGCCGAGCTGGCCGAGGACCAGGCCGAGATCGACCGGCTGCTCACCTTCGTCGTCGTGGGCGCGGGCCCCACCGGCGTGGAGATGGCCGGCCAGATCGCCGAGCTCGCCCACCGGACGCTGCGTCGGGACTTCCGGCGCATCGACCCCACCACCGCCCGCGTGATCCTGCTGGACGCCGCACCCGCCGTCCTGCCGTCGTTCGGCGAGAAGCTCGGCGAACGCGCGCGCCGCCAGCTCAACCAGAGCGGCGTCGAGGTGCAGCTCGGCGCCATGGTCACCGACGTCGACGCCAACGGCATCGAGATCAAGGACGCCGACGGACAGGTCCGCCGGATCAACGCCGCCACCAAGATCTGGGCCGCCGGTGTGCAGGCCAGCCCGCTGGCCCGGATCCTCGGCGAGCAGTCGGGCGCCGAGGTGGACCGTGCCGGGCGCATCGCGGTGCAGCCCGATCTCACGCTGCCCGGCCACCCCGAGGTGCACGTCGTCGGCGACATGATGGCGCTGAACCGGCTGCCGGGGGTGGCCCAGGTGGCCATCCAGGGCGCCCGCTACTCGGCCGACCAGATCCAGCGCCGGCTCGCCGGCAAGGCGCCGCTGGGCCCGTTCGAGTACCACGACAAGGGCTCGATGGCGACGATCTCCCGGTTCCACGCCGTCGTCGACCTCGGGAAGCTGAAGTTCGAGGGCTTCATCGCCTGGGTGATGTGGCTGGCCCTCCACCTCTTCTACATCGTCGGGTTCAAGAGCCGGGTGACGACGGTCCTGCACTGGCTGGTCAGCTTCCTCGGCCGCGGCCGGTCGCAGCGGGTGGCCACCCAGCAGCAGGTGTTCGGCCGGTTGGCACTGGAGAACGTCGGGCCGCAGTTCGAGGCGTCCAAGACCGGAGGCCTCAAGACCGCTCCCCACGACGAGGACCTCACCGGCCGCGAATCCGCCTAACGGCCGCGCTGCAGGGGCCCGCCCCGAGCTGGCGAGCGGTGGGGGGCAGCGGGGTCCTCGTTCAGCCACCAGTCCAGCGCGGCGGTGACCAGGTCCGGGGTCACCACGTGCCCGCCGTCGAACTCGTCGTAGGCGACGTCGTACCCGGCCGCCGCCAGGTCGGCCGACACCCGCCGGCCGCAGCGCTCCACCGGCAGGACCCGGTCGTGGGTGCCGTGGGAGATCCAGATCCGCGGGTGCCCTTCCAGGCCGGGCGGTGCGACGAACCCCGGGGAGAACGCGAGCACCGCGTCGAACAGGTCGCCGTTGGCCACACCCAGTGAGAGCGCGTACGAGGCGCCGTCGGAGAAGCCACCGACAGCGACGCGGCTGACCGCGGCCCGTTCCGACACGTCGGCCAGGGCAGCGTCGAGGACGGCGACGTCGCGGCCCAGCCCGCCGGCGATGAGGTCCCACGTCGCGGCGACCGATGTCGGGGCCAGCACGAGCACCCCGCGCTCCGCCGCGATGCCCCCGACGGCCGCCAGGCTCTGCTCCGCGGCACCGCCCGCGCCGTGGAGGAAGACCAGCAGCGGGCGGGCGAGGGCCTCCCCCGGCGGGACGGCGAGCAGCGCGGCGGCCTGCGGCCCCAGGGACAGCTCGTGCACTCCGGCGGGCAGCGGCACGCCGGCCGGCTGGGCCGACGGGCGGCTGACCAGACGCCCGTCGGCTGCCCACCGGGGGACGGCCACGGCTCAGACCGCGTGGGCGAGGGGCGGGACGTGCTCCTCCGCCCGTTCCAGGTGCAGCGGCTGCAGCGGTGAGGTGTCCTCCAGGTAGAGGAAGGCGTCGTAGCGCTCGCCGAGCACGGTGGGCACGTAGTTGCCCCACCGTTCCCGCTCGGGCCGGTAGACGACGCCGATCGCCCGGTGGTCCAGCCGGCGACTCAGCCACTCGGGCCCTCCACTGCGCGGAAGGACGAACAACGCGTCCTCCCCGAGGGCAGCGTGCATCATCGATTCGAGGCTGCCGGAGCGGGCCGGCGGTACGGGCATGGGCCGCATCTGCCCGCCCCACTGCTCGCCGGCGATCACGGCGCCCTGGAAGCCGCCGAAACCGACGAGGACCACGTCGTCCGCACCGTGCCGCTCGCGCAGCAGCTGGCCGACGTTGACCATGCCGGCGCCGGCCATGTCCGTGGCCCGGGCGTCGCCGATGTGGGTGTTGTGCTCCCAGAGGACGGCCTTGCCCCCGGTGTTCTCCAGCAGCCGGTCCAGCGTGTCCACCATGTGCACGTCGCGGACGTTCCAGGACTCCACGGAGCCCAGCAGCATCGCGCGGAAATAGCGCTCGGCGGCGGCGACGACGGCGGCGTTCTGCTCGGCCGAGAAGCGGCCCTCCGGGTCCCCGGCGTACTCCTTCCTGCAGTGGACCTCGACGAGGTCGTGCAGCAGCCCGACCACGGCCTGCTCGCACGAGGTGGGCGCGAACCGGCTCGCGAAGGCGTACTCGGCGCCGTCCTCACCGAACGGCTCGAAGCACCGCAGCGCCTGCACCGCCCGGTCGACGTGCTCCGGTTCGTGCTCCCGCAGCCAGCCGATCAGCTCGTGCATCGAGTTCCAGAGGCTGTACACGTCGAGACCGTAGAAGCCGACCCGCTGGTGCTCCGGTCGCCCGGCATTGAACTCCCGCAGCCACCGGCAGAACTCGACCACGTCCTCATTGGCCCACATCCAGGTCGGCCAGCGCTCCATGGCGTCGAGCGCATCACGCGGGTCCTCGTCCGCGCCCTCCCGGAGTCTCACGCTGCGGTTGACCCGGTAGCAGTCGGGCCAGTCGCCCTCGACCCCCACGAACGCGAAGCCGCGCTCCTCGATCAGTCGGCGGGTCAGCGCGGCCCGCCAGGCGTAGTACTCGTGCGTGCCGTGGCTGGCCTCGCCCACCGCCACGATCCGAGCGTCGCCGATCCGCTCGAGCAGGGGATCCAGGTCCTTCGCGTCACGCAGCGGGCGGGCCAGGGCCCGCATGTCGTCGTCCACTCGCCCGGTCATCGGTTCTCCCATGCGGTGCCCTCGCGAACGATGCCGGCGGCCACCTCCCGCCAGTCACCGGTGCGCAGCCAGGTCCTCCGCTGCCGCGACGCCGAGGTACCCCGGACGAAGAGCCGTTCCACCAGTTCGACGACGACATCCCACTCGTCGCGGGCGCGCAGGTCGTCCTGGAGCTCGGCCAGGAGCCGTCGGACGGCCACCCGCGCCGGGATCAGATCGCAGCGCAGCGGGTCGAACAGCTCTCCCTCCAGCCCGTATCGGGCTGCCCGCCACCGCGCCGCCCGCAGCAGCTCGGCCCGCGGTCGCGGGCACGGCTCGCCCCGCTCGGCGCGCGCGGCCAGCACCCGCACCAGCGATCGGGCGAGGGCCGCGTGCAGCACCGCGTCGTCGACCTCCGTGCACACGTCGGCGAGCCGGAACTCCAGGGTGGGCAGGTGGTAGGAGGGGCGCAGGTCCCAGTACAGGTGGGAGGCGTCGGCGACCACGCCGGAGGCGACGAGGCCGGTGACAACCTCGTGGAACCGGTCGGCGCTGCCCAGGTACTCCGGCGGCCCCGTGGTCGGCCACCGCGACCACCACATCGTGCGGTAACTGGCGTGCCCGGTGTCGACGCCGTCGTGGAACGGCGAGCTGCCGGTCATGGACAGCAGCACGGGCAGGTAGGGGCGGGCCCGGTCCATCACCGCAACAGCCGTCTCCAGGTCGGGCACGCCCACGTGCACGTGACAGCCGCAGATGTCCTGCTGCAGCGCCAGACCGGCCCACCGGTCGACCATCGCCTCGTACCGCGGTACCGGGGTGATGTCCTGCTGTTGCCAGCTGTCGAACGGATGGGTCGATGCGGCGAGGATCCGCACGCCGGCCCGGGCGGCGGCGCCGGCCGCCTCGGCGCGCGTGGTGACGAGCTCGGCACGCAGCTCCGCCAGGGTCCGGCAGATGTCGGTCGCCGACTCCAGCTGCGTGGTGGTGATCTCGGCGTGCAGGTGCCGGCCCGCCTCGTGGCGCAGCACGGCCGCGGCGAGGGCCGGGCTGCGGGTCAGCCGGTATGTGTCGGGATCGACGAGGTGGAACTCCTCCTCGACGCCGAAGGTGGCGCCTGCCGGCGCGGACGTCGGGACGGGCCGCGGTGCGGTCGGTCGCCGGGAGGGCTCCACCTCCACGCGCGCTCCTGTGCAGCGAGGCGACGTCATGGTCGCCGGCCTCCCCGGACGCGGGGGCGACTGAGGGCCAGCCGTGCTCCTGACGGTAGGTCCTGCGCCCCGGCGCCGCACCCCGCTCAGGGCTCGGCGAACCAGGCGAAGCCCAGTGCCGGCAGCAGCAGGCGCCCACCCGAGATGCCGAGCGGCCCATCGCTGCTGATCACCTCGCGGTAGGTGCCGAAACCGGTCACGGTGTCGGCGTCCACGGTCTGTGCCTGCGCGCTGACGTTCGCCACGGCGACGAAGGCCCCGCCGCGGGGATGCCTGCGCCGCCAGGCGAGCACCGCCTCGTTCCCGGCGTCCAGGACGTCGGACTCCACCCCGCCGCGGAGCGACACCAGCGACCGCCGCGCCTCCCCGAGCCGCCGCAGCCAGCCGAACACCCGGCCCTCCAGGGTGCTGGGGTCCGACCGGCGAGCCGCGGCCTCCCAGTCCATCGGCGGGCGGTGCATCCACCGGTTGTCCGGCGCCCGCTCGGCGTCGGTGAGGTAGGCGGCATCGTTGCGCAGCGCCAGCTCGTCGCCCATGTAGACCAGCGGGATCCCGCCGTAGGCGTACATCACCGAGTACAGCAGGACCAACCGTCGGACACCGGCGTCCAGCGCCGCGCCGTCCCCCCGCTCGAGGGCGTCCTCGATGCCGCACAGCGACGCGGTGGAACCGGAGATGCGGGCGTCGCCGGTGGCCTCGTTCTCCTGGAAGAGCGCACCCCGCGCGAAGGAACCCGGGAAGCGTCCGCTGAAGAAGTCGTTGAGGAAGCGCCGGTGCCCGAAACCGCTGACGCCCACGGCGGCCGCGTCCGCGTCGCTGATCGCCCAGCCGATGTCGTCGTGCCCCCGCACGTACGTCACCCACGACGTGCTCGGGGGGACGGGCCGCATGCGGCGCAGGGCGTGCGCGGCCAGCCGGGCGTCCCCGGTGGCGAGGCTGCTCCAGCTCAGCACCATGAGCTGGTTGTGATAGGCCAGTTCGCACTCGGGGCGGTACCGGTCGTGGCCCCCGAGATAGGGCACCAGGTCCTCCGGCGAGACGATCGCCTCGGCCTTGAAGACGACGCCCGGAGCCGCCAGCCGGGTCAGCGCGTGCAGCAGCTGCAGGAGGGTGTGACCCTCCGGCTGGTTCTGGCAGCTGGTACCCAGGCGCTTCCACATGAACGGCACGGCGTCCATCCGGAACACGTCGACGCCACGGTTGGCCAGCCAGGTGATCTCCCCCAGCATCGCCAGAGTGACCGCCGGGTTCGTGTAGTCCAGGTCCCACTGGTAGGGCCAGAAGGTCGTCCACACCCACCCGCCGGCACCGTCGCACGCCTCGGGCACCCAGCTGAACGATCCGGGCGCCCGGTCCGGGAAGACCTCGGGGATGGTCGCGTCGTAGGCGTCGGGCATCGTGCGGTCCGGGAAGGCGGTGTAGAAGCCCGCGTACGCGGGATCGCCGGCCAGCCAGCTTCGGGCCCAGTCGTGCTCGCGCGCGGTGTGGTTGAGCACCAGGTCGATGCACAGGTTCATCTCCCGGTCGTGCAGGGCGCGGGCCACGTCCTCGAGGTCGGCCATCGTCCCGAGCCGGGGGTCGACGGCGCGGTAGTCGGCGACGGCGTAACCGCCGTCGTTCTCCCCGGGACGGGGCTGGAGCAGTGGCATCAGGTGCAGATAGGTGATGCCGAGCTCGCCCAGGTAGTCCAGCTTCCCGGGGAGCTCGCGGAGCGAGCCGCAGAACCGGTCGACGTAGCAGACGTAGCCCTGCATCCGGGCCCGCTGGAACCAGCCGGGGTCGATCTCCCGGCGACGGTCGAGGCGCCGCAGGCGCTCGGGACGCTCGGCCGCCGCGGCCAGCGCCGTCCGCAGCGCCTGCTCGAAGAGCGTGTCGACGTCGCCCCGCTCGCCGTACAGGACAGCCAGGGGCTCGTGGACGTCGACGAGCGCGACCTCGACCCGGGTGAGGAAGGCGTCGGCCTCGTCTCCGCCGAGGGCGGTGACGGCGTCGTCGGTCAGCGAGGGGCGCAGCGCCTGCCACGCCGCGTCGGCAGCCCGGCGCCGGCCGGCGTCCGACGTGGTCACCGGTGCCCGCGCCCGATCATCGGCCCAGTATCGGGGCGTTGTTCGCCCAGGGCATGAGAGCTGCCGTCCGGCCCCGGAAAGGCGTTCACTGGTCTCCGTAAGCCGGTAATCAGGAGGGCCCGATGAGCGTGGCACCCGAACCCGCGACCGAGCCGGCGCTCGATGCGTACTCCCGGATCGTGACCGCGGTCGCCGCCGATCTCACCCCGCACGTCGCCGCCCTCCAGGTGACGGGCCGGGACGGGCGGGGCGGGGCCGGCTCGGCGGTCGTCGTCAGCGGGAACGGCCTGCTGCTCACCAACGCGCACGTGGTCTCCCGGGCGGCCCGCGGGGTGGCGGTGTTCAGCGACGGCAGCGAGGCCGACGTCGTGGTGGTCGGCGCCGATCCGCTGTCCGACCTGGCGGTGGTGCGGGCGCGCGGCGAGACGCCGCCGCCGGCGGAGCTGGGGGACGCCGGCACGCTGCGGGTGGGCCAGCTCGTCGTCGCCGTCGGCAATCCCCTGGGGCTGACCGGGTCGGTCACGGCGGGCGTGGTGAGTGGACTGGGCCGGTCGTTGCCGACCAGGGACGGGCGAACGGCGCGGGTGGTCGAGGACGTGATCCAGACCGACGCCGCACTCAACCCGGGGAACAGCGGCGGGGCGCTGGCCGACGCCTCGTCCCGCGTCGTCGGCATCAACACCGCCGTCGCCGGCTGGGGCCTGGGTCTGGCGGTGCCGATCAACGACACCAGCCGGCGGATCATCGAGACGCTGGTCGCCGACGGGCGGGTGCGCCGCGCCTACCTCGGCCTGGTGAGCACGCCGGCGCCGCTCCCGGCCGCGCTGGCCGAGCGCACCGGCCGGCGGCGGGGGCTGCGGATCGTGGACGTCGTTCCGGGCGCCCCGGCGGACCGGGCCGGGCTCAAGGCCGGCGACCTCGTCCTGGAGGCCGGTCGGCGCCCGGTCGCGGATGCGCAGAGCCTCCAGCGGCTCCTCTTCGCCGAGGCGATCGGGCGGCCGCTGCCGATGACCGTGCACCGGCGGGGCGCGATGGTCGACGTGATCACCGTGCCGAGCGAGCTCACCGGAGGCTGAACGACGCGCCACTCCCCCGGGTGGCTGCGCTCCGGGGTGCCGGAGATCGGCGTGCAGGATGACGCGCATGCTTGTCGATCGGCGCACGCCGGCCCTGCTCTTGGCGGTGCTGTACGGCGTCAGCGGGGTGCTGTGCCTGAGCTCGACACGCTGGCCGATGCACCGCGACACCCCGGTGGGACTGTTGTGGGTGCTCGCGGCGACCGGGCTCGGCGGCGGGGTGCTGATCTGGTGCCTCCGCTTCCGCCTGCGCGACTGGATGATGCATTCCGCCGTGGCTCTGGCCGGCGTGCTGGTCGCGCTCCTCGCCTGGCAGTCGGTGACCGCCATCGGGATCGTCGGCCTGGGACCCGCACTGATCGCCGTCGGCCTGTTCGCCGCCCACTTCTTCGACCTGCCGGCGGCCCGGCTGCACGCCGCGCTCCTCGTCGTCCTGGCAACGGCCGGAGCCGTCGCCGCGGAGCCCGATGTGTTCGCCGCCTCCTGGGCGCCGATCGTGGTGTCGGTCGTCGCGCTCACCGAGGCGCACGGTCGGCTCGCCCGGAACCTGCGCAGGGCCGCCACCACCGACCCGCTCACCGGCGTGGCGAACCGCCGGGCGTGGGAGACCGAAGCGGCGCGGCACCTGGCCCGCGCCGAGCGCACGGGCGAGCCGCTCAGCGTCGCGATCCTCGACCTCGACGGCTTCAAGGAGGTCAACGACCGCGACGGGCACGGCGCCGGCGACGCGCTCTTGCGCGACCTCACCGCCGGCTGGACGGCCCGGCTCCGGGAGTCCGACCTGCTGGGCCGATACGGCGGCGATGAATTCCTCCTGCGCCTCCCGGCCACCGACGAGGGCGGCGCCCAGGAGATCCTGCGCCAGCTGGGGACGACCCACGCCTTCCCCTGGTCGGTCGGCATCGCGACCATGCGACCCGGCGACACCCTGCCCGCCGTCCTGGCCCGCGCGGACGCCGACCTCTACCTGCAGAAGCGCGGCGGCCGCACCGCCTGAAGGCCGCACGACCCTGTCCCGGGGCGCTGCCGCCTGCCACGGTCGGCCGATCGGAGCCAGGTCCGTCGCCGGGAGGCCCCCATGGCATCGGTGATCGTGTGCGGTGGGAGCGTCATCGGCCTGTGCACCGCCATGATGCTGGCGCGCGACGGCCACGAGGTCACTGTGCTCGAGGGGGATCCGGACCGCGCACCGGGGACGCCGGCGGAGGCCTGGTCGTCCTGGCGGCGCACCGGAGTCGCCCAGTTCCACCAGCCGCACACGCTGTTCTCCCGGTTCCGCGAGGTGAGCGACGCGGAGCTGCCCGGGCTGATGGACCGGCTCGTGGCCGCGGGCGGCGTCTGGGTGGACAGCCTGGAGACGATGCCGCCCACGCTGACCGATCGCGCCTCGCGCCCCGGCGACGACCGCATCCGGTTCGTCACCGCCCGCCGGCCGGTGCTCGAGTCCGTGGTCGCGAGCGCCGCCGAGGAGCAGCCGGGACTGACCGTGCGCAGAGGGGTCAAGCTCGCCGGGCTCGTGTCCGGGCCGTCGGCGAGCCCCGGCGTCCCGCATGCCGCAGGCGTGCGCACCGCCTCCGGAGAGGAGCTCACCGCCGATCTCGTCGTGGACGCGATGGGCCGGCGCACGCCCGTGGTCGACTGGCTGGCTGCCCTGGGAGCGCGTCCGCCGCAGGTCGAGTCCGACACGAGCAGCCTCGTGTACTACTCGCGCTACTTCACCGGGCCCACGCCGCCGCGCCGGACGCGTGCCGCGCTGACGCCCATGGGCAGCTTCTCGATCCTGACGCTGGAGGGCGACAACGGCACCTGGTCGCTGACGATCCTCGGGCTCAGCAGGGACACCCCGCTGAAGGCCCTGCGGAACCCCGAGGTCTTCGACCGCGTGGTGGCCGCCTGCCCGAGGCAGGCGCACTGGCTCGACGGTCGCCCGATCACCGGCGTCCTCGCCATGGCCGGCGTCGTGGACTGCTACCGGCGGCTCGTCGTGGACGGCGAACCGGTGGTGACCGGTGTGGTCCAGGTGGGGGACGCCTGGGCGTGCACCAACCCGTCGGCCGGCCGTGGCCTGTCGGTCGGGCTCGCCCAGGCCCAACTTCTTCGCCGGGCGGTGGCCGGCCACCTCGACGACCCCGTGACGCTCGCCCGGGTCTACGAGGAGCGGACCGACGCCGTGGTTGCCCCGTTCTACTGGAGCCAGGTCAGAGCGGACCGGGCCCGCGCCGCGGAGATGGACGCCATCCGCCAGGGGATCCCGCCGGCCCCGCCCGACCCGCTCATGATCCGGTTCCAGAGCGCGGCGATGTACGACCCCGACGTGTACCGGGGACTGCTGGAGATCGTCACCTGCCTCACCTTCCCGCGCGACGTCCTGAGCCGACCGGCCGTCCAGGCGGGCATCGAGCGGCACGGGGACGCGGCCCCACGGCCCTCCCCCGGTCCCGACCGCGCCGCGTTGCTGGACCTGCTCACCGCGTGAGCCGGCTCAGGGCCGGCGCCAGTCGTCGCTGTCGAGGTGCGAGCCGGCCATCGGGCCCATCTGCAGCATGCCGCCGTCCACGGCCCACGATGCCCCGGTGACGTAGCCGGCGGCGGCGGAGGCGAGGAAGGCCACGACCGCGGCGACCTCGCGGGCGTCGCCGGGCCGCCGCAGCGGGACACCGGGGCGCTCGTGTCCGGGACCGGTCGGGTCCTCGTCCTCCTGGCCGGTCATCGGCGTGGCGATCTCCCCCGGCGCGACCGCGTTGACGGTGATGCCGTGCTCGGCCAGCTCGATCGCGGCGACCCGGGTGAGCAGCCCCAGGCCGCCCTTCGCCGCGCAGTACGCGGCGGCGCCCACGCGAGGCTGGTGCTCGTGGACGCTGGTGATGTTCACGATCCGCCCACCACGGCCGGCGGCGACCATCCGCCGGGCGGCGCGCTGCAGACAGAGGAAGGCCCCGTCCAGGTCCGTGGCCAGCACCGTCCGCCAGGTGGCCAGGTCGAGGTCCAGCAACGGGGTCACGTGCCCGGTGCCCGCATCGTTGACCAGCACGTCGACCCCGCCGAGGGACTCGGCCAGCTCGTCGACGACGTCTGCGGCCTGCGGCAGCCGGGTGAGGTCGAGGTGGCGGACCTCCGCGCGCCGGCCGAGGGATCGCACCTCCTCGGCGGTCGCCTGCCCTGCCGCCTCGTCGCGGTACCAGGTGATGCCGACGTCGCAGCCCTGCTCCGCCAGAGCCACGGCGATCGCCCGGCCGATACCCGACTCGGAGCCGGTGATGATCGCGACGCGCCCCGTGCTCCCGGTCATGCGGACAGGCTAGGGAGGGCTTCGGGGCCCCGCAGGCCGGCGGCGGTCACCGCTGCGCGGCGAACCGCTCGTCCAGCAGGCGGTCGACGGCGCCCTCCGCCTCGTCCACCCGGCGCGCGTTCTCGGCCGACGGGCAGCGGGTGTAGGACGACCGGGCCACGCCGAGAGCGATGTAGGCGACCGAGATGTCGTGGTCGAGCTGGTCGAGGCTGGTACCGGTCGGGCTCATGACGGCCTCCTCACGATCGGCGTCTGCACGCCGCACGTTAGGTCGTGGGTATGACCCTTCTTCGGCGCCGAGGTCATCGCCGGATGCCGATCGGCCCGGATGTCACTGCCCGCCCCTACCGTCCGGTTCGGACCCACGGGGACGCATCGGGAGGCAGCGATGACGAGCACCACCCTCACCGGCGAGCGGGCCGACCTGCTGGAGACCCTGGCGGCGCACCGGCACTTCCTGCGGCACACGGTGCGCGGGCTCACCGACGACCAGGCGCGGCAGCGGACCACCGCCAGCGAGCTCACCCTGGGCGGGCTGGTAAAGCACGTCGCCCACCAGGAGGCGAACTGGGCCCGGTTCATCGTCGAGGGAACACAGGCGATGGCCACGCCGACCGACCCGGCGGGGTTCGAGAAGTGGGCGGAGGAGTTCCGGCTGCTGCCCGGTGAGACGCTCGCCGGCGTCCTGGCCCACTACGAGGACGTCGCGCGGCGCACCGACGAGCTGGTGCACACCCTCCCCGACCTGGACGCCTCGCACCCGCTGCCGGAGGCACCGTGGTTCCAGCCGGGCGCCGTCCGCTCCGCCCGCCGGGTCTTCCTCCACATCGTCGCCGAGACCGCCCAGCATGCCGGGCACGCCGACATCGTCCGGGAATCCCTCGACGGTCAGAAGACGATGGGCTGAACCTCGTCAGCTTCCATCGGGTGCGCTGCCACCGAGTTCCTCCACCCGGGCGCGGGCGCGCTCACGGGCGACCACCGCCTCGGCCGCCTCGTGCTCGGCGCTCTTCCGCCGTCGCTCGGCCCTCTTCAGCTGCGCGGAGACCTCGGTCACCTCGCCCTCGGCACGAGCGAGCTGGTCGGCGAGCTCGGCGACCCGGGACTCCAGGGACGCTCGACGCGCTTCCAGTTCGTCGATCCGCTGCCGTTCGTCCTCGGCCGCTGCCTGAGCCTCCGCGGCCAGGTCCGCGGCCTCCTCGGCGGCCCGGAGGGCCTCCGCCAGTTCCCGCCGGCGTCGCGCCTCCTCCGCGCGGCGCTCCTCCGCCCGCTGCCGCTCCCGGGCCCGCTTGCGTTCGTCGGCCGCGGGGCGCTGCGGGGTGGCCGCGGGCCGCGGCGTGCGCTCCACCACCGGGGGCCGGACGAGCTGGAGGTCCGGTCGCGACACCGTCGTCCCCAGGCCGCTGTAGGACATCGGCGAGGTGAGCCGGCCGGTGAGCAGCGCCTCCCCCGCCTCGGGGTCGGCCATCGCGGCGCGCAGCGTCTCCTCCACCTGGTCGGCGATGGCGCTGCTGATCCGGCGACCGCGCTCCCGGGCGAGGGCGGACGCCTGGCGGGTGAGTGCGCTGACCAACTGGGAGCGCTGGGAGCTCAGCGCCCGCATCTGGTCGCCGGCCAGGTTCTCCTGCGCCTCCCGGAGCAGCCCCCCGAGCTCGACGAGGCCCTCGATCTCGGGCCGTTGCGCACGCACCAGCAGGTTGCTCACCCAGGCCGCGGTCGACGGCTTGGGCAGCGTCCCGATCGCCGTGGCCAGCACCTTGTCACCGCCGGCCCGCGCCTCGTCCTGGCGAGCCGCGCGGAGAGCGATGAACTCCTCCGGCGGCACCTCGTACAGCTCGTCGGCCACCTCGTCGAGATCCATGGCAGCGCCTCCGCATCGGATGCGACGAACTGGTGGTGATCAGCTGCGATCACCGCCAGTTCGTAGCACCCAGTGTCAGGCTCAGCAGCAGGCGGTGGCCAGTCGCGCGTCGGTGTCGGACCCCTCCCTGCAGCACGAGCCGTCGCCCGCGACGGCGGACGGCTCGGCCTCGGCGCTGCCCTCCAGGTCGGGCCGTACGTCGCCCGTGACGGTGTAGACCTCCCACGGCTCGCCACCCGGACCGGTCACCCACACCTTGTCCTGGACGGCGTAGCAGCAGGTGGTGTTGTCCTCGACGCGGGTGGCCAGCCCGGCATCGGCCAGCCGGGCGGTCGCGGCCGTGACCTCCTCGGCGGAGGGAACCTCCACGCCGAGGTGGTCCAGGCGGGTCGCCTCGCCGGGGGTGCCCTCGAGCAGGACCAGCTTCAGCGGCGGTTCGGCGATGGCGAAGTTGGCGTAGCCGGGACGGCGCTTGGCCGGGGTGGCGTCGAACAGCCGCGAGTAGAAGTCGACGGCGGCGTCGAGATCGGCGACACGGAGGGCCAGCTGGACGCGGGACATGGTGGGCACCCCTTTCAATCGAAGACATCGACGGTCGTCGATGCCTGACCGTCATGCGACCACTCGCATCGATGGTTGTCAATACGATTCTCGTCTGTACGATGGTCGCCGATGTCTGCGAACGAGGAGAACCGATGAGCGACCCGGGCCTGGCCTGCTGCACTCCCCTGACCGGGACGCCGATGTCCGCCAACCAGGCCGAGCAGGTCGCTCCGCTGCTGAAGGCGCTCGCCGACCCGGTGCGGCTGCGGCTGGTCAGCCTGATCGCCGCGAGCGCCGGGGGCGAGGCGTGCGTCTGCGACCTCAACGACGCCTTCGACCTCACCCAGGCCACGATCAGCCACCACCTGAAGGTGCTGCACTCCGCCGGCCTGCTCGACCGCGAGAAGCGCGGCGTCTGGGTCTTCTACGCGGTCAAGCCCGAGGCCCTGTCCGCCGTCGCGAACCTGTTCGACACGACCATGCCGGTCCCGGCGTGAGCGACGCCGTCCGGGAGACCGCCCGGGTCGACGTCCCCGACGACGCCCCGGTCCTCCAGAAGCTCTCCACCCTCGACCGCTTCCTGCCGGTCTGGATCATCGCCGCGATGGCGCTGGGCCTGGCGCTGGGCCGCTGGGTGCCGGGGCTGGACGACGCCCTGTCGGCCGTCGAGGTGGGCAACGTCAGCCTGCCGATCGCCGTCGGCCTGCTGCTGATGATGTACCCGGTGCTGGCGAAGGTGCGGTACTCCGAGCTCGACCGGGTCACCGGCGACCGGAGGCTGCTGGGCGCCTCACTCGTGCTCAACTGGCTGCTCGGCCCGGCGCTGATGTTCGCCCTCGCCTGGCTGCTGTTGCCCGATCTGCCCGAGTACCGGACCGGTCTGATCATCGTCGGCCTGGCCCGTTGCATCGCGATGGTGCTGATCTGGAACGACCTGGCCTGCGGCGACCGCGAGGCCGCCGCGGTCCTCGTGGCGATCAACTCGGTCTTCCAGATCATCGCCTTCGCCGCGCTGGGGTGGTTCTACCTTCAGGTCCTCCCCGGCTGGCTCGGCCTGTCGACCACGTCAGCGGAGTTCAGCGTGTGGGCGATCGTCGCCTCCGTGCTGGTCTTCCTCGGCATCCCACTGGTCGCCGGGTTCCTGACCCGCACGCTGGGTGAGCGGCGGAACGGCCGAACCTGGTACGAACAACGCTTCCTGCCCCGCATCGGCCCGGTCGCGCTGTACGGGCTGCTGTTCACGATCGTCATGCTGTTCGCGCTGCAGGGTGAGGCGATCACGTCTCAGCCCTGGGACGTCGCCCGGATCGCCCTCCCGCTGCTGGCGTACTTCGTACTCATGTTCGGCGGCTCGTTCCTGCTCGGCATGCGGCTGCGGCTCGGGTACGCGAAGACCACCACGCTGGCATTCACCGCCGCCGGCAACAACTTCGAGCTCGCCATCGCCGTCGCCATCGGGACCTTCGGCGTCACCAGCGGCCAGGCGCTCGCCGGCGTCGTCGGCCCGCTGATCGAGGTACCGGTGCTGGTCGCGCTGGTCTACGTCGCCCTGTGGGCGGCCCGCCGTTGGTTCCCCGGCGACCCCACCGTCCCCGTCCCCGCCCGGAATGCGCAATGAGCGACGAGAGAGCCGTGCCCGGTCTGCTGATGCCCGAGGCCTCCCTGCACCGGCTCGCCGACGAGCTGTCGGCGCGGTTCACCGGCGTGTTCGCCCGGGAGACGATCGACCGTTACGTGTTCGAGTCCTACACGGCCCTGGCCCGGACGGCGAGGGTCACGACCCACCTGCCCGTGCTCGCCGGCCGGTTCGCCACCGAACGACTGACCGCGCTCGCCCGGTCGAAGGGCGTGCTCGCCGGCGACGTGCCCGAGGTGCTCTTCGTGTGCGTGCAGAACGCCGGCCGCTCCCAGATGGCAGCCGGCCTGCTGCAGCACCGCGCCGGCGGGCGGGTCCACGTGCGCTTAGCGGGCTCGCAGCCGGCACCCTCTGTCGACGACGCGGTAGTGGCCGCGATGTCCGAGATCGGTCTCGACCTCTCCGCCGAGTTCCCCAAGCCGCTCACCGACGACGTCGTCCGCGCTGCCGATGTCGTCGTCACCATGGGCTGCGGCGACGCGTGCCCGGTGTATCCGGGCACGCGCTACCTCGATTGGCAGGTCCGTGACCCCGCCGGCCTCTCCGTGGGCGAGGTCCGGGCGATCCGGGACGACCTCGACGCCCGCGTGCGCTGGCTGCTCGCCGAACTCCATCCCGCCGGCACCACGACGTGACAACCACCCCCACCCCCGAGAGGCCATCCGTGTCCGACAAGCCCAGCGTGCTGTTCGTCTGCGTCCACAACGCCGGCCGCTCCCAGATGGCCGCCGGCTGGCTCCGGCACCTCGCCGGGGACGCCGTCGAGGTGCGCTCGGCCGGCTCCCTGCCCGGCGACCGGGTCAACCCCGCCGCCGTCGAGGCGATGGCCGAGGTGGGCATCGACATCTCCGACCAGCGGCCGAAGGTGCTCACCACCGACGCGGTCGAGGCCTCCGACGTCGTCATCACCATGGGCTGCGGGGACGCGTGCCCGATCTTCCCCGGCAAGCGCTACCTGGACTGGCAGCTCGAGGACCCCGCCGGCAAGGGGGTGGAGTCCGTGCGGCCCATCCGGGACGAGATCGAGGGCCGCATCCGCGGCCTGCTGGCCGAGCTGCAGGTGCCGTCCGCCTGATGCTCAGGCGGGTTCGTCGCGCTCCAGCAGGAAGAAGAACGGCTCGGGCAGGCCCCGCATGTCCATCGCCCCGAGGACGACGTCGGCGCCGACCCGCCGGAACACGTCGATGACGGGCAGCGAGTCGTAGACCATCGCCGCGGTGTTCACCCCCCGGTGCTCCACCGTGCGCAGCCGTGCCTTGGGCTGGTTCGTGTGGACCAGCGGGCGCAGGCGACCGAACGCCGTCCGGATGGGCCACGACCGGGCCAGTCCGGCGTAGTCGCGGAGCAGGCCGAGCGGGATCAGTGCGGGGTCGACCGGCCGAGGTCGACCGTCACGGCCGTGGAAGAGCAGCGGGTGCACCGCCTCGGGACCGCTGAACTCCTTGCCGTACCAGCCGTAGGCCTCCAGCAGCCCGTCCAGCCGCGACCCGGTGTGCAGGCCGCTCCCCCGCCACCGGCCGAGCATCTCCGCCACCGTCACCGTCGGCAGCCCGTCGAAGAAGGCGAGCACCTCACCGGGCTCCGCGCCCGTCCGGTGCTCCGCCAGCCAGCGCTCGGCCTCCGGGTCACCCCCGGCTGCTGTCGGCGGAGTCGGTCCGCGCTCGACCGATCGCAACCCCGTCTCGGACTTCCCTGCCATGAGCGCTCCGTTCGCCGGTCGTCGTCCGCCAGCTTGCCCCACGCCCGAGCGTCGCGGGAGCCCCGGCGCTCAGCGCCGCGCCAGGGCCGGCTGCTCCACCCGGAGCCGGTCCGGGGCTGCCGGCGGCGGAACCGGCAGGGGGGTGGTGATGCGGACGACGTCCTCGCGGGGCTGGAACGCGGCCTGCTCGCGGACCGCCGCCCACCGCGCCGCACCGGCGCCGAAGGCCGTCGCCGAGAGCGCGGCGAGGGCGATCCACTGGCGGCCGATGAACTGCAGCCGGTGCAGGCCGCCCTGCCGACTGCGCACGGTGGCCCGGAAGACGACCGGTTCCGACCGGTCGGGCACGGTGACGGCGAGCAGCACGTCGTCCCCCACCGGGGTGCCGACACCCTGCACCACGACCTGCGCACCGCCGAGGGAGACGTCGACGACCCGAGCCGGAGCACCGGTGACGGTGGCCAGCAGGACGGCCGGGAAGCGGTGCCCGTCGCGGCGCTCGGTCGAGAAGCGGGGATCCCGGATCCGCCGGATCCCCGCGACGACGAAGGCCAGCGTGAGGGCGATCCACACGAGGGGCACGAGCATCATGCCGCGCAGCGGATACGCCGTCGGCGTCCAGCCGACGAGGCTGAGCAGGGCGTAGACCACGGTGCCACCGAGCAGCAGGGCCAGCGCCACGAGCAGCCCCGGCACGTGCGCCCGGACGCGCGCGTCGCCGGTCCTGCCCTTGGCGGTCACCGCGAAGCGGCCCGTCCCCCGCCGGACGAGGGACAGCGTGGCCGCGAGGTTCGACGGCAGCCGGATGACCTCGAACAGCAGCGCGAAGCGCGCGGGCGCGAACCCACGGGACAACAGGGTGAGCGCCAGCTGCTGCAGCACGAACGCGGACCCGGCCATGACCGCGAACTGCACGGGGCGAGCCTCGACGGGGAACAGCCCGGTGAGCAGGACTGCCACCGGGACCAGCGCCAGACCCAGCGTCCGCCACGAGTCGAACCACGCGGACAGCGAGTAGATGTAGCCCAGCCGCTGGCCCAGCGTGAGGCCCGAGGAGGTGAGCGGGTTGTCGTGCCGGAGCACCTGCATCGCCCCCCGGCCCCATCGCCGCCGCTGCGCGTAGAAGGCCGCCGGCCCACCGGCGGCCAGGCCGCGGGCGAGCACCTCGTTGTGATAGGCGCTGCGCCAGCCGGCGCGGTGCAGCTTCATGGTCGTGTGGAAGTCCTCGGTGAGGGACTCCGTGGCCACCCCGCCGATGTCCCGCAGCGCCTCGACGCGCAGCACGGCGTTGGTCCCGCACCAGAACGCCGCCCCTGCGTTGTGCTTCCCGGCCTGGATCACCCGGTAGAACAGCGACTCCTCGTGCAGGTCGGCGCCCGGCCGGAGGTGCTCGAAGGAGGACGTGTTGTAGAAGTGCTGGGGCGTCTGCACGAGCGCCAGGCGTGGGTCGGCGAAGTAGGGCAGCGTGCGGGTGAGGAACTCGCCGTCCGGCACGTGATCGGCGTCGAACACGGCGACGAGGTCGGTCCGGACCAGTCCGAGGGCGTGGTTGAGGTTGCCCGCCTTGGCGTGGTCGTGCTCGGGACGGCTGATGTAGCGCGCACCCAGGGCGGTGACCATCTCCTGCACCTCGAGCCGGTCCCCGTCGTCGAGGACCCAGGTCTCGTGCTCTCCCTCGAGTGCCAGGCACGCCGCGACGGTGGGGAGCAGGACGTCGAGGTGCTCGTTGTACGTCGCGATCAGGACGGTGACCGTCGGCCGCTCGCCGTCCGGGCGGGACGGCGGAACGGTCGCGGGCGCCACGTTCCACGTCGTCATCACGAAGAGCACGAGGGCGACCCCGCCGTACAGCTCGAGGACGAGGAAGGGCACGCCGATCCACAGCGCGGGGCCCTCGGGCAGGGTGTCCGCGACCCGCCAGGTGAGATAGGCGAACGTCGAGACCAGGGCGGCCAGCGCCGCGCCCCGGACGAGGAACAGGCGCCGGCGGCCGTCCGGCGCCGGGACGCCGTCCCGCGCCCCGGTCGGCCGGGCCAGCGGGGCCGGGGCGACGGGGCGGCCGGCCGTGTCGGCCGTGTCGGCCGCGCGGCCGCGCACCTGGGCTCTGGTCACTTCCGCGAGATCGGCGCGGAACGAGTCCGACCTGATCCCCCGGACGAGGGAGATCCGCCGTCCGGTGCCTCAGCGCGGCAGGGCGCTCATCGGGAACGGGGCGCGTCCCCGCGACGGGATCAGGCGGTGCGGGGCGCCTCCCAGAGATCGATCCCGCTGTCGACGGCGTGCTCGTCGATGGCGCACAGCTCGTCGTCGTTGAACGACAGGTTCTGCAGCGCCCCGACGTTCTGCTCGAGCTGGACGACGCTGCTGGCCCCGATCAGCACCGTCGTCATCCGCGGGTCCCGCAGCGCCCAGGCCAGCGCCATCTGCGCCAGGCTCTGCCCGCGCGTCTGCGCGATGTCGTTGAGCGTGCGGATCCGGCGCAGCGCCTCCTCGCTGAGCAGCTCGGTCGACAGCGACTTGTCCAGACTGGCCCGGGAGCCCTCCGGGACGCCGTTGAGGTACTTGTTCGTGAGCATGCCCTGCGCCAGCGGCGAGAACGCGATGCAGCCGGCGCCGACCTGCTCGAGGGTGTCGAGCAACCCCTGGGTCTCGATCCAGCGGTTGAGCATCGAGTACGACGGCTGGTGGATCAGCAGCGGCGTCCCGAGGTCGGCGAGGATCGCCGCCGCCCTGGCCGTGTCCTGCGGGGAGTAGGACGAGATACCGGCGTAGAGCGCCTTGCCGGACCGGACGGCGGTGTCGAGGGCGCCCATCGTCTCTTCCAGCGGCGTGGTCGGGTCCGGGCGGTGGCTGTAGAAGATGTCGACGTAGTCCAGCCCCATCCGCTCCAGGGACTGGTCGAGGCTGGACAGCACGTACTTGCGGCCGCCGCCGCCCTGGCCGTAGGGGCCGGGCCACATGTCGTAACCGGCCTTGGTGGAGATGACGAGCTCGTCGCGGTAGGGCGCGAAGTCGTCGGCGAGGTGCCGGCCGAAGTTGCGCTCGGCGGACCCGTAGGGCGGGCCGTAGTTGTTGGCCAGGTCGAAGTGGGTGATGCCGAGGTCAAAGGCGCGGCGCAGGATCGCCCGCTGCCGGTCGAAGGGCATGTCGTCACCGAAGTTGTGCCACAGGCCCAGGCTGATCGCGGGCAGGTCGAGGCCGCTCCTGCCGGTCCGGCGGTAGGTCATCGAGTCGTAACGGTCGTCGGCTGCGCGGTAGGCCATGGGTCCATCTTGGCCGGGGGCCGCGGTGCGTGCGCTCCCGCCGGTGATCGGAACCGGTCCGCGGGCCGGACATCGCTCGGCGGTGACGATCACGAAGGCGGCCGTCCGGGCCCTAGGCTGAGGGCGCTGCCGACCGACACAGGGAGATCCCGATGCTCCGTCTTCTCGGACTGCTGCTGGTGATCTGGCTCGCGTTCACCGTGATCGGCGCGGTCGTGGAGGGGCTGTTCTGGCTCGCCGTCGTGGGCCTGATCTTCTTCGTCGGGACCGCCGCACTGGGTTGGAACAAGCGCGACCACAAGAGCCTGCCGCGCGGCCGGTAGCTCGTCAGGCTCGCCCGAGGGCGGTGAGCCGCTCCCGGCGGGCCGCCCGGAGCAGCGGCACCAGCCGCGCGTCGTCCAGCGCCTCGACGCTGCGCACCGTCATCTTGCGCATGTTCTGCCCCGTGCCCTCGAGCAGGCCGCCGTCGCCGAGGTGTGCGCCGTAGTTGCAGCCGAGGTTGACGTGCCGGGGGTGGACGGCGAGGTAGGCGTAGTGCTCGGACATCTTCTTCGGGCCGACCCCGTACCCGACCGTCTTCTGGTGCGGCCACACGACGCGGACCACCTCCGGGTCGGTGCGCCGGACGAGCTCGTCGGCGGCGGAGACGAGCGCGGCCACCTCCGGCGAGAGCTGGACGAGGAGCTCGTCCCAGCCGTCGGACTCCCCCGGCGGCCGGCCGCTGTCTCCGGTTCGACCAGGCAGCGTGATCACTCCCCGTCCACGTCGCCACCGTAGGTCACCACGTCGGTCGACCAGTCGGCCGGCGGCTGCTGCGCTTCGGGCTGCAGCTCGACCTGATCGACGAGCGGCACCCGGGCTCGCGCGACGAACTGGTCGACCGGGACCGCGTACGGGTTCGCCGTCATGGCCGCAGCCTCGCCCACGCCCGGCCGCCTGTCGAGCCGGCACCCGAGGGCCGGTTCCCGGGGGACGGGTCACGCCGGATCAGCGCCTGCCACATCGAGGGACGGCGCGGCGTGACCTCTGGGTCGCAGGCTCGTTGGCTACGCAACGACGAACCCCCTGCTCAGTTCGGAGACGCGCATGACCACTCGTTCCGTCCGCAGACGTGCCGCGCTGTGCGCGCTCCCCACCGCCGTGCTCGTCGGCCTCGCCACGGCCGGCCCCACGGCCCCCGCCGCGGCGACGTCGGAGGAGTTCCGGCCGCAGCTGGTCACCGTCGACACCCCGACGCGCGAGGACAAGCGGCTGCTGCAGACCCTCGGCCTGGACCTCACCGAGCATGCCGGCCACGACTACGTCGAGGTCGTGCTGCACAGCCCGGCCGACGTGACCGCACTGGTGTCGGCGGGGCTGGGCTACGACGTCCGCATTCCCGATCTGCTCGCACGCGAGGCGGAGAACAACCGCGCCAACGCCGCGTACGCGGCAGCCACGGCGCGCTCGCCGCTGCCCTCCGGCCGGGACGGCTACCGCACCCTGGACGACTACAACGCCGACATGGCAGCGCTGGAGCGCGACCATCCCGACCTGGTCGAGCTCATCACCCTGCCGCACCCGTCGCTGGACGGCCGGAAGATCCACGGCGTCGAGATCGGCAAGGACGTGCGCGGCCCCGACCGCGGGCTGCCCACCTTCCTGATGCTGGGGGTCCACCACGCGCGGGAGTGGCCGTCCGGGGAGCACGCGATGGAGTTCGCGGTGGACCTGGTGACCAACTACGGCACCGACGCCCGGATCACCGACCTGGTCGACCGGTCCCGCGTGGTGGTCGTCCCGGTGGTCAACGTCGACGGCTTCCACCTGTCCCGCACCGACGGCGGGCTGGTCGACCTGCGCGAGACCGACGGCGGCGGGACCGCGACGATCCTGGGCACGCCGGGCAACGCCTACAAGCGCAAGAACTGCCGCGTCGTCGACGGGCAGGACACGCCCGACGGCAGCTGCGCGCTCGCCGTGACGAGCAACGGCGGCTACGGGGTCGGCGTCGACCCCAACCGCAACTACGGCGGCTACTGGGGCGGTCCCGGGGCGTCGGACCTGTTCGCCGACCCGACGTACCGGGGTGCCGCGCCGTTCTCCGAGCCCGAGACCCAGAACATCCGTGAGCTGGTCAGCAGCCGGCACGTGACCACCCTGATCACCAACCACACCTTCTCGAACCTGGTGCTCCGACCGAACGGCGCGGCACCCGACCTGGTCGCGCCCAGCGAGGGGATGCCGCTCGGCGACCCGTTCGACGAGGCGGCGCTGAAGGCGCTCGGGGACGAGATGGCCGCGCAGAACGGCTACACCAGCCAGCACGCGTGGGAGCTCTACGACACCACGGGCTCCACGGAGGACTGGTCGTACAACGCCACCGGCGGCTTCGGCTACACCTTCGAGATCGGCCCCGACGAGTTCCACCCGCCGTTCCCCGAGGTGGTCGACGAGTACCTGGGCGCCGGGGAGTACGCCGGCAAGGGGAACCGGGAGGCGTACCTGATCGCCTTGGAGAACGCCGTCAACCCGGCGACGCACTCCGTGCTCACCGGCAAGGCGCCCGCCGGCGCCACGCTGCGGCTGCGGAAGACCTTCGCCACCCCGACCTGGGACGGCTCCATCCAGGACAGTCTGGACACCACCATGACGGTCGGGCCGGACGGCAAGTACACCTGGCACGTCAACCCCTCCACCCGACCGGTGGTGATGGACCGGCAGGTGGAGACGGTGTCCGGGGAGCCGGTGGCGGAGCAGTCCTGGACCGGGACCACGCTGCCGGCCCAGTCCACCGACCGGGAGTTCACCATCGACCAGGACGTCGACCTGTTCGAGATCGCCCTCGACTGGCCCACCCCCGACGACCTGGACCTCGAGGTCTACCGCAAGAACGCCGACGGTTCCCTGACCTCGGTCGGCGGCTCGGGCAACTTCGTCGGCGAGAAGGAGCGGGTGCTGCTCCAGGACCCGGCGCAGGGCACGTACGTCCTGCGGGTGCTCAACTTCGCCTCGGTGACCCCGAGCTGGACGTTGACCGCCTCGCTGTTCAACGCCGAGTCCGAGACCGTGGCGGGACTGGTGGAGAACTGGACACTGACCTGTGAGCGGGACGGCCGGGTGGTCGAGCGGGTGCCGGTGACCGTCGAGCGCGGGCAGCAGCTGCGGGTGAACCTCACCGCCTGCGGGCGGCGCTGAAACACCGGCCGCACCGCGTTACGCCCGAGGGCGGTCATCCGAGCCTGGATGGCCGTCCTCGGGCGTATCCGGGCGGGGTCCCTCTCCCGCGAACGTCCTCGTTGACCGACCCCGAGGGCCCCGGTCCCGGCCAGCGGTCAGGGGCGGCCGAGAACCCCGGTCCCCACCGCGTCCGGAACCGTCACCCGTCCCGTGCCGGACGGGGCCGGCGCGGGGGCGACGAACGGGACTTCCTGCCGGCAGACGGTCCCCGCGGCGGGGAGAGTGCCCGCGATCAGGTAGCTCTCGGTCAACCGGTCGATGCAGGCGGAGTTCCGGCCGTAGGCGGCGTGGCCATCGCCTTCCATCGTGAGCAGGCGGGCATTGCCGAGTGCCCTCACCATGCCCGCCGCCAGCGAGTACGGCGTCGCGGGGTCGTACGTGGTGGCGATGACCAGCGGGGTGACGGATGACGGGGCGACGGTGAAGGGGCCCCCGTAGGCGTCCTCGTCCCGGATCGGCCACAGTGCGAACGGGATCTCGGCGTAGGCGAAATGCGACCAGAAGTGGGGGTGGTCCGCCCACTCGCGCGCTCCACGCTCCAGGTAGGCATCGACGTCCCGAGGCCACTGCTGCTCGCTGCCCGCGATGGCGAAGAAGCGGTCCTGGCGCGGGTCGTCCCGCGGCGCGACGACCCGGTCCATGATCAACCGGATCAGCGACCCGTCCCCCGACTCCGCCTGGGCGAGCGCAGCACCGAGCAGACCCCAGAACCGTTTGGCGTACAGGAGCTGGAGCGTGGCGTCCCTGATGTCGTCGACGGTCACCGGCGCGGGATTCTCGGTGTACCTGGGCGCCGGGATGGGTGTCGCGGCCGTCGATGCGAGCAGCGCGTCGTAGGCGGTGGATGGATCACCGTCGCCGAACCCGGAGCACGCGGTCTGGTCCGCGGCGCAGGCGGCGAGGAAGCGGTCCAGCGCGCGCTCGAAGGCGACGAGCTGGGTGGCGCTCAGGGAGACGGGGTCGTGGATCCACTGCTGAGGGTCCACCGGGGCGTCGAGCACCAGGGCCCGGTACCGGTCGGGGAAGAGGGCGGCGTAGGTGGCCCCGAGGAACGTCCCGTAGGAGAAGCCGAGGTAGCTGAGCCGCTGGTCCCCGACGGCGGCACGGAGCGCGTCCATGTCCCGCGCGACGTTGGCGGTCGAGACGTGCTGAAGGATCTCACCGTTGTTGCCCAGGCAGCTGTCGACGTAGCGCTGGGCGCGGGCCACGAGCGCGCCGGCGTCCAGGTCGAAGGGGGTCGGCGCCGGCCGCGGGACCAACCCCTCGGTGGTCGCATCCACCCGGCAGTCGATCGACGGCTCGCTCTGGCCCGCGCCCCGCGGGTCGAAGGCGATGATGTCGAAGCGCGCGTTGAGGGCGGAGAAGATGCCGGCGCCCGTCGACTGCAGGTACGCCACCGCCGGGGCGCCGGGACCGCCGAAGTTGAAGAACAGCGAGCCGATCCGCTGCGTCGGGTCCGTCGCCGGCACCCGCGCGACGGCGATGTGCACCTGCGTCCCCTGCGGTTGGTCGTAGTCCATGGGGAGCGCCGCGGTGGCGCACTGGACGCCGGCCGCGACGGCATCGCTGGTGGTGCCGCACTGCGTCCAGGACAGCTCCGGGACGGGCCCGTCCGGCAGCAGGGGAAGCGCAGGGGGGTTCGCGGCGGCGACGGCTGGCGCGACCGCGACGAGGAGCGCGGTGAGACCGCTCAGGACGGAGGTGCGACCACTGGTCATGTGAAGTCCCGACTGACGGGGTGCTGGGGGCGCCCATGGCCTGTCGCGGAGATTGAACAGCGGTACGGGGCCCGCCGGCACGCAGCGTGCGGGCAGAGCAGCCGGCTCGCGTACGAGTCAGCGCGCCGCGACCGCGTGTCCTCTCGCGTTCACCATCGCTGCCGAACGAAGGCGGACCCGGCTGAGTGACCGGCTGTGGACACCGCCCTCGAGAGGCGGCGACACCGGGCACCATTCGGTGCGCCGACGAGCGTCGGCACGTCGATCTGGAGGCCCCATGAGCCCGTCCCGTGCCCTGACCCGTGGTGCGGTCCTCGTCCTGTTCGCCGGCACCGCTGCCTGCGGCGTGGACTCCGTCGCCCCGAAGGTCGAGCTGCGGGATGCCCTCGCGGCGTTCGCCGAGGCCCGTAGCGGGTCGGTCGTCGTCTCCCTGGCGAGCTCGGAGGAGGACGTGCGCGCGTTCCTCATCGCCGCGGGCGAGGACGCCGCCGCCGCCGACGACTCCGTGCTCCGCGACCTGCTCGGCGCCGAGCTCGCCATCGCGTACGACCACGGCGAGGACGAGACGGGCACCGCCGACGACACCAGCCGGCTCCGGGTGCTCTTCGACGATGAGGACCACGGCGAGCTGCGCGTCGTGGACGAGATTCTCTACGCGCGGGTCGACCTGCCCGCCCTGACCGAGCGCTTCCCTGACATGACCGAGGGCGTCGACGAGCTGGAAGCAGAACTCGATGCGGCGGACCTCGGCTCGCTGCAGGAGACCGCCGAGGCCGCCCTCGCCGGGGATTGGGTATCGGTCGACATGGGCGAGGGCTCGTGGTTCGCCGAGCAGCAGAAGATCATGGAGGAGGAGGGCATGCCGCTGCCCGAGGACGTCGGGCAGCGAGTGATGGACCTCGCCGGGAAGGCGATGGACGCGTCCGTGGCTGTTCGCAGGGCCGGCGACCGGCTCATCGCGACGGTGAACACCCGTGAGATGTACGCCCAGGTCGGGGACGAGCTGACCGAGCTGCTGGCCGAGATCATGCCCGGCGCGGAGGAGGGCATGCCGCCTGCCCGCGAGGTGCCCGACCAGGAGGTCAGTGCCTCGTTCTGGGTCGAGGACGGCGAACTGCAGCGCGTGGAGCTGGACCTCGCACAGTTCCGGGACGGGCCGGCCGGCCACTTCGTGATCTGCGTGGAGGCTGCCGACGGGGAGCCGATCGAGGCGCCGGACGATGCCGTGGCGGTCGACGTGGAGGAGCTGATCGCGATGAGCGGTGCCACCCCGCAGCTGCTCCCCGGCGGGTCGGTGGGGGCCGGCGGAACCGACGTCGGGGCGACCGCGATGGCGAAGTCGATCAGCATGGACTTCCAGGTGTACGCCGAGATGGAAGGGGTTCCCCCGACGGTGGAGCACCTGCCGATGATCGCCGAGTACTCGCCGGGATGACGCCGCCACTGGAGCTCCAGGCCGTCGGCGATCGGGTCCAGGTGACCTACGACGGCGAGGTCGCGTGCCTGACGCTCGCCCCGGACACCATGACGGAGGGCACCGTCACCCCCGGCCCCTGCTGACCGCCCGATCGCGGGTCTTCGTGCCTACCGCCGGTTATGCGCGAGGGCTCGGGCTGATACCCGCGCGGACGTCACCGGCCCGGCTCCGGACGAAGGAGCCGGGCCGGTGACGGGCCAGCGATCCGTCCTTGCTCGTCGATCCACGGAGCGGCGGACGTCGCCCCCGAGCCCCGTCAGGCTGCGGCCGCAAGCACCGCCCGGGCGCCGACGGGGCGGACGTGGCCGCCGGCCGGCTGTCTGCAACGGCGACGCCGTATGACATCCACGCCAGCGGTCCGCGGGGAGCGACGCCCGGCCACGGGCTCCTCCGCCCTCAGCAACAGACCCGGTGCGTGGCACGCGTCGGGTCGCCGTTCCCCTCACATCAGGTGGCCGCTACCGAGTCACCCGTGGACGGTGGGCGTGGCTCCGCGGGGTGCAGCGGCGACCGGTGGGGACAGCAGCTCCGCGGCGCTTCGTCTGCCTCACGACGGTCGGCTCGCGAGCGGTCCCGTACAGCTGTCCCTCGTGCGCCTCGACCGCCGCGACCAGCACGATGCTGACCACGACGAGCAGCGACCAGGATCCGAGCTCGGCAGCGTGCACGAGCGTCCACACGGACTCCTGCGACGGGTACTGCCAGGCCCGCAGCAAGGTGGCGGCTTTCTCCGCAACCCAGAGGACGAAGCCGATGAGGACGAAGGACAGCGCGAGCGGCATCGCGTAGCGGCTCCGGCCGACGGTGACATGCACCCACGTACGCCTCGTCACCATCAGCGGGGCCAACGCCAGCACCAGCCGCACGTCCCACATCACGTGGGACGTGAAGAAGTTGAGGTATATGAGGACGGCCACACACGCCGTGGCACGGGCTCGGTAACCCGTAATGCGCAGGTCCAGCCGGCGCCAGGCCTGGCAGACATAGCTGCCGACGGCGGCGTACACGAAGCCGCTGTAGAGCGGAACCCCACCGATCGATGCGAGACCGGTGTCGGGATAGGACCACGATCCCTGCCGCACCTTGAACAACTCGAGCGGCCGACCGACGAGGTGGAAGCCGAAGATCACGACGACCTCGCGGCCGGGCTCCCAGCGGACGAGCCACAGCACCAGCGTGACCGCAAGGCACCAGAGCAGCAGCGCGTCAGCGGGATCCATCGGGAGCGGAACGAGCCGCACGAGAGCCAGGCCCAGGAAGAACAGCACGGCGAACAGGCAGCACTGCGCCTCGATCCAGCCGAACCGCAGCAGCTGTCTCACTCGCGGAAGGCGAGGTCAGCGACAAGTGGTTCCCGGTGCCCTTCCTGGCGCGCGTCGGTGCGGAAGCCCGTTCCACGGCGGGGTCTCGCGTTGCGCACAGCCGGCCGGGCTCTGGACGAGCCTGGGCTCCGGTCCTGGCCGGCTGAACCTCCACTGTCTCGTCGTGCGACCAAGCCCGCACGACGTCGCACGTCAGCGCGGTCGGATGAGCACCCTGCCGGCGGCCCGGCGCTCGTCCAGCTCGCGGATCGCGGCGGCGGCCTCCTCCAGAGGAAAGAGCGGGCCGATCGGCGGGTCGATCGCGCCGGACGTGATCAGCGGCACCAGGTCGCGCCACTGCCGACCGGGGTAGTCGGGTTCGTCGGACCAGAACTCGGCCGAGGCCACGCCCAGCACTGACGTGTTGGTCAGCAGCAGCCGATTGACCTTGACGGTGGGGATCTCACCGCTGGTGAACCCGAGGACGAGCAGCCGGCCCTCCCGTCTCAGCGAGCGCAGGGAGTCGGTGAACCGGTCCCCGCCGACCGGGTCGACGACGACGTGCACCCCGCGGCCCTCGGTCAGCCGCCGGACCTCCTCGCGGAAGCCGTCGACCGGCACGACGTCGTGTGCTCCGGCCGCCCTGGCGACTTCCCCCTTCTCGGGCGAGGACACGACCGCGACGACCCGCGCGCCGTAGGCCGCAGCCAGCTGGCAGGCGGCGGTGCCGAGCCCCCCGGCGGCGCCGTGCACCAGGACGCTCTCGCCCTCCTTCAGCTGCGCGCGGCGGGTGAGCGCGAAGTGCGCCGTCAGGTAGTTCAGCGGCAGTGCGGCAGCCTTGTTGAACGACAGGCCGTCGGGCAGCGGGAACACCATCTGGCCGTCCACCGCCACGCTCTCGGCGAGGCCGCCGGTGATGGGCATGGCCGCCACCCGATCACCGGCACGGAAGCCACCGGCGTCCGCCCGCACCACCCCGGACACCTCCCACCCGGGGGTGAACGGCACGTCGGGACGCCGCTGGTAGAGGCCCCGGGTCTGCAGCACGTCCGGGAAGGTGACACCGGCGCACTCGACGTCTATGAGTACCTGGTGCGACTCGGGCACGGGCTCCGGCCGCTCCTGGACCTCCACGGCATCCGGCCCGGTGAGCGCGGTGATCACTGCAGCACGCATGACTCACGCTAGAGCGACCGAGAGGCGGCTCACCAGATCGACGCTCTCGGCCGGGGACCGGCCGCATTCGGCACTCGTCAACTGCTCGTGAGGGCGGGCAGTCGTCGTCCCCACGTGTCGCCGTACCGGAGCCACCCGCGTCGAGTGCGCCAGAACGACTCGACGCTCACCCCGGCCACCGTCCTCACTGGTTGCTGAGGCGTCCCCCAGTGGGCCGCTCAGGCTTCGCCGGGGCTTGCGACCCGGATGGCGAGGAACGACGAGGACCTGTCGGCGACGTGTCGGTGCGACTCAGCGGTCGACAGGCCGCGAGCCACGAGTCGGGACGGGTGAGGTCTGGCCGCGGCGTCGCCCACCCAGTCGAACTCGGGGGAAGAGCAGCACGGTGCACCACCGCGAATGCCCTTGCCCCACCGCACCTGGAGCTCCCCGTAGCGGCCTCACTCCGGCAACGAGGCCTTGGACCGCAGCCGACGCGCGCATCCCGCACCTGACATGCAGAAGGGCGGTGCCGGGAGCACCCGACACCGCCCTCCGTTCAAGACGCTTTCACCCTTGGACCCCGCGCCTCGCATGTTGCATCAGATGCAACAAGGCGGGGTTTCAGCTGCAGCCGCTGGTGGAGCCGCAGCCCTCGCAGACGTAGCAGCTCCCGGCCGGGCGCATCTTCGTGCCGCAGGTCATGCACAGCGGCGCGTCGGTGGCCGTGCCGGTGACCAGCTCGAGGAGCTCGGCCGACGAGTGGGCCTCCTTGACCGTCTTCGGGCCCTCCGGGGTGACCTTCTCCTTGACCGGGGCGGTCTCGGTGGGTGCGGAGCCGCGCAGCGCCTCGAGGTCGACCTCCTCCTCCTCGACGACCGCGGCCGTCGACGCGGAGGCGTCGTAGCCGGCCACCTGCGCGGCGCGCTCCTCCGCGGTGAAGATCCCGAGGCCGGCCCGCTTCTCGACGGGCAGGTGGTCCAGCGCCAGGCGACGGAAGATGTAGTCCATCACCGACTGCGCGATCCGGATGTCCGGGTCGTCGGTCATGCCGGCCGGCTCGAACCGCATGTTGGTGAACTTCTGGATGTAGGTCTCCAGCGGCACACCGTGCTGCAGCGCGATGGACAGCGAGATCGAGAAGGCGTCCATCACACCGGCGAGGGTCGACCCCTGCTTGCCCAGCTTGAGGAAGACCTCACCGAGGCTGCCGTCCTCGTACATGCCTGCGGTCATGTAGCCCTCGGCGCCGGCGACGCTGAAGGAGGTGGTGACGCTCGTCCGCTTCTTCGGCAGCCGCTTGCGCACCGGCTGCGCGAGTGCGGCGGGAGCGGCTTCCTCGACCTGGGCGTCGGCCTTCTTCGCCTTGGCGTCGGAGAGCGGCTGGCCCACCTTGCAGTTGTCGCGGTAGATGGCCAGCGCCTTGAGGCCCATCTTCCAGCCCTGGAAGTAGATGTTCTCGACCTCTTCGACGGTCGCCGACTCCGGCATGTTGACCGTCTTGCTGATCGCGCCGGAGATGAACGGCTGCACCGCGGCCATCATGCGGACGTGGCCCATCGGGGAGATGGCCCGCTCGCCCATGGCGCAGTCGAAGACCTCGTAGTGCTCCGGACGCAGGGTCGGGGCGTTCACGACGTGACCGTGCTCGGCGATGAACTCGACGATCGCCTCGATCTGCTCCTCCTGGTAGCCCAGGCTCTTGAGCGCGCGCGGCACCGTCTGGTTGACGATCTGCATGGAGCCGCCGCCGACCAGCTTCTTGAACTTGACCAGCGAGAAGTCCGGCTCGATACCGGTCGTGTCGCAGTCCATCATGAAGCCGATGGTCCCGGTGGGGGCCAGCACCGAGGCCTGCGCGTTGCGCCAGCCGTTGTCGGCGCCGATCTCCAGGCACTCCTGCCACTGCTGCGTGGCGGCCTTCAGCACGTCGGCGTCGTCCGCCCCGACCGGGCGGATGGCGTCGTTGGCCGCGGCGTGCTTGCGCATGACGCGGGCGTGGGCGTCGGCGTTGCGGGCGAAGCCCTCGTAGGCGCCCACGATGCCGGCCAGCTCGGCCGAGCGGCGGTAGGCGGTGCCGGTCATCAGCGAGGTGATCGCCGCGGCGAGGGTCTGGCCGCCCCGGGAGTCGTAGGCGTGGCCGGTCGCCATGAGCAGGGCGCCCAGGTTGGCGTAACCGATGCCCAGCTGACGGTAGGCCCGGGTGGTCTCACCGATCGGGTCGGTCGGGAAGTCGGCGAAGCAGATGGAGATGTCCATCGCCGTGATGACCAGCTCGACGGACTTCACGAAGCTCTTCGAGTCGAACGTGCCGTCGCTCTTGAGGAACTTCATGAGGTTGAGCGAGGCCAGGTTGCACGAGCTGTTGTCCAGGCTCATGTACTCCGAGCACGGATTGGACGCGTTGATCCGGCCGGTCTCGGGGTTGGTGTGCCAGTCGTTGATCGTGTCGTCGTACTGGATGCCCGGGTCGGCGCACTCCCACGCGGCCTGGGTGACCTTGCGGAACAGGGTCTTGGCGTCGACGGTCTCGATGACCGAGCCGTCGAGGCGGGCGCGCAGACCGAAGTCGGTGCCCTCCTCCACCGCGCGCATGAACTCGTCGGAGACGCGCACGGAGTTGTTGGCGTTCTGGTACTGGACGCTGGTGATGTCCTTGCCACCGAGGTCCATGTCGTAGCCGGCGTCCCGCAGCGCGCGGATCTTGTTCTCCTCGCGCGCCTTGGTCTCGATGAACTCCTCGATGTCGGGGTGGTCGATGTCGAGGACGACCATCTTCGCCGCGCGGCGGGTCGCGCCACCGGACTTGATGGTCCCGGCGGACGCGTCGGCGCCGCGCATGAAGCTGACCGGGCCGGAGGCGGTGCCACCGGAGGAGAGCAGCTCCTTGGAGGAGCGGATGCGGGAGAGGTTGAGGCCGGCGCCGGAGCCGCCCTTGAAGATCAGACCCTCCTCGCGGTACCAGTTGAGGATCGAGTCCATCTGGTCGTCGACGGCGAGGATGAAACAGGCGCTGACCTGCTGCGGGGCGCTCGTGCCGACGTTGAACCACACGGGGCTGTTGAAGCTGAACACCTGGTGCAGCAGCATCCAGGTGAGCTCGTGCTCGAAGATCTCGGCGTCGCCCTCGCTGGCGAAGTAGCCGTGCTCCCGACCCGCCGCACCGTAGGTGAGCACCACCCGGTCGATGAGCTGACGCAGGCTGCTCTCCCGCTGGGGGCTCCCGACCGCACCACGGAAGTACTTCGTCGTGACGATGTTGGTGGCGTTGATGCTCCACTCGGCGGGGAACTCCACGCCGCGCTGCTCGAAGTTGATCGAACCGTCGCGCCAGTTCGTCATGACGACGTCGCGGCGCTCCCAGGTCACCTCGTCGTAGGGGTGCACACCTGCGGTGGTGAAGACGCGCTTGATCTTCAGGCCCTTGCCCCGGCTCGGCGTCTTGGCCGTGCGTCGGGTGCGGGAGCCGGCCAGGCGGTCGTCTGTCTCGGTCATGGTGTGGAGCTCTCCCTGCTCGTGGATCACTGGGTCGTCGTTCGATGTGTCGGGTGCGCGGTGTGGTGCTGCGCGGGGGTGGAGCGGTGGGCTGGGGAAGAGCCGCGATCGTGCTTCTCGAGAACGTGTCTAGCGGGTGGTGCTGACAGTTCTCAGGCGCCGGTGACGGTGCCCGGGGGGCCGGATGCGGACGGCTCGGCAGCCTGTGACGGCCGGGCCTTGAGTTCGGCGATCTCCTTCTCGAAGTCGGCCACCGAGGTGAAGGAGCGGTAGACGCTCGCGAAGCGCAGGTAGGCCACCTCGTCGAGCTCCCGGAGGGGCCGCAGGATGGCCAGCCCGACCTCGTTGCTGGGGACCTCCGCCGCACCGGTGGCACGGATGGCGTCCTCGACCTGCTGCGCCAGCAACTGCAGCTGGTCCTCGTCGACCGGCCGGCCCTGGCAGGCCCGCCGGACACCGGCGACCACCTTGGACCGGTTGAACGGCTCGCTCACGCCACTGCGCTTGACGACGGCGAGCACGGCCTCCTCCACCGTGGTGAACCGGCGCCCGCACTTGGGGCAGGAGCGGCGACGGCGGGTGGTCGCCCCCTCGTCGGCTTCCCGCGAGTCGATGACCCGGCTGTCGGCGTTGTGGCAGAACGGGCAGCGCATCGCGGTTCGCCTCCTCCCGAGCGTTCGGCCGGTCCGCCGGAGCCGTCCTGTGGACCCTCCTGGGGACATCCGGTGGATGCCCCGGGGAGAACCTGAGGAGCGGCCTGTGGACAGGCTTACAACTCTGTAACTACTAGATGTAGGGGAACCCTAGGCCGGGCTACACAAGATGTGCAAGTGATCGTCGCTTCGGCGTGTTCCGCACCGACACTGCCGTCATCAGGGAGGACATCGCTTCCCACGAGTCACACGACACGCGGCCGCGACGCGCCGGGAACAGCCCGGAACCGGTCGCCCGCGGCGGCACGCTTCCGGCCCTGCGAGCGCCGGCGGCTCCACAGCAGCCGCACATCCCGACGGTCGTCATCAGGCGCGAGCCGCGGCCCGGGGTGCGCGCCATCTCCGGACCGGTGCGGCAGGCCTCGCAGCGCCAGGCGGCCCGGCCGTCACCCCGTGCGAACGGACGTCGCACGACCACGCAGCCCGCCCGCGCTCGACCATCGGGAGCTGACCGGAAGAACTCAGGCGCCGGGCCTCAGCCGCGGGTGCCGTCCACCCGGGGACGCCGGGGGTGCGGAGCGTGGTCGCTGAGCCGCATCGGCCGGGTGAGCAGTTCCGGCTCGAGGCCCTGCGGTGCCGTCCAGCCGATCCGGGCCCGCGCGGCTGGTTCGTCCACCCGTGCACCGGGGACGCGCGGCATCGCCTGGGCACCGGCCTCCATCCGCCGGTCGACCGACGAGCGAGCGGAGGTCGGCGACGCCTCGGACGCGACGGGGGACAGACCGGTGTCGGCGGTGCGGTGCCGACCGGGATCCACGGGCGCGCGGTGCCGACCGGACGCCCCGGGCGCGCCCGACGCGGCCGGTGCACCCTCGGGCGCACGACGCCGGCCGCCCGAGGCCGACTCGGCCGTCTCCGGCGCGCGGCGGCGGCCACCGGACGGGAGATCGGCGGTCTCGGGCGCACGACGGCGGCCGATCGATGCGAACTGTGCCGTCTCGTCGGCGGTGCGCCGGCCGCCCGGCGACGGGAGATCGGGGACGACGGAGAGATCGCGGACCACGGGCAGCCCGGGGGTGACCGGGGCCTTGCCCTCCAGTGAGCGGGCACGACGGCCCGACGGGTGACGTGCCACCGACATCTCCTGCGTCACGGGCGCGTAGGCGGCGCCTCCTCCGGCCGGGGGCTCGGCGGCCAGGGCGAGGTGCCGCTCGGGCAGGCGCAGGGAAGCCAGATCGGTCCACGCGGTCTCCTCGACGCCACCCAGAACGACGCGCACCCACACCTGGCAGGAGCCGGTGGCGTCGTGCCGCCAGCCGAGAAGCTCACCGGCCCACCAGGCACCTGCCTGGTAGACCTCCACTGCCTGGGGTTGACTGGTGAACACCGCTGCTCGGTTCTCCATGGCGCCTGACACGCGATGACCGTAAGCGCTGATGTGACCACGGACTGTGAACCCGGGCGCACTGAGGGTTGACGAAGTCGCGCGCTCAGGTTGTGGACCTATTGCCGTGGCGAGCTGCGCGCCTGGCGTCGTGCGCGTCGGCAGCCGCGACCCCCTCGCCACTACGCGAGCGCAACCGGGCCGACCGAGACCGAGGGTGGGTCACGTGGGCCGCACCGCTCACGGGAGCAGCAACACCTGCCCGGGACGCACGTCCGCGCCACTCAGGCCGTTCAACTCCTGGATCTCGTCGATCAGGGCGCGCACGTCGCCGTCCCCTGGAAGCGCCGAAGCGATCGACCACAGCGTGTCGCCGGGCTGCACGACCACACTGCTCCCGCCCGCCAGGCGCAGGTCGCCGTCACCTCCGACGAAAGGCTCCAGCCACGAGCCCAGTGCCACCCCCGTGGCCAACAGGAGAACCCCCACCAGCCTGCGGGCACGGCGGGTGAGCGGCAGCCGGGCGTTCGCCGTCGGAGCGGATGCGGAGCGACGACGTGCCGGCGGCCGCGCCGCCGGCCGTGCCCCCGGTGACGTGGCGCGCACCGCGGGTCGCCCGCCCACCCGCCGGGTGGTCGCCTCACGTCCGGCGGCGGACGCGGGCGGCCGGCAGACACCCACCCGTGACGGGCTGCGGCGCGCCGGGACAGCGAGCGCGAATCCCTGACCGACCTCCGGCGACGGCACCAGCCGCGGCCGCCACGGCGCCGGGATCTCCTCGTCGAACTCCAGCACGGCCTGCTGTACGGACCCCATGACCCGCCCCTCCCTGCTTCCCGACACTGTCCGAACCTCGAACGCCTGTTCGAATCGAACGACTGTTCGATGTCTACCGGATGACACCGACGAAAGCGACAGGACGCGACCCCGACTTCGAACAAGTGTTTGATCAGAGGTCGCAGACGCGCTACCGTCCGACAGACGGACAAGGGCGCTGCGCGAGCGGCGGGCGAGGAGGCGACGTGGCGGAGAAGAGCGGGAGCTCAGGTGGCCGCGAGGCGTCCAGGGGCGCCACCACGGGAGCCGGGACGGCCGCTGTCCGGTCGTTCCCCGACAGGGCGGCCGACGGTGACGGCCTGACGCAGCGCCAGCGCCGGGTGCTCGAGGTCATCCGCGACTCGATCGAGCGCCGCGGCTATCCGCCCTCGGTCCGCGAGATCGGCGAGGCGGTGGGCCTGTCCTCGGCATCCTCGGTCGCCCACCAGCTCTCCGTCCTGCAGAAGAAGGGCTGGCTGCGCCGCGACCCCAACCGCCCGCGCGCTCTGGACGTGCGGCTGCCGGACGACTCGCCGCACGCGGTCCCGTCCACGGCCGACGCCGGCCCGGGCGAGGACACCCAGGTCCCGGCGCCGATGTACGTCCCGTTGGTGGGACGGATCGCCGCAGGTGGCCCCGTTCTCGCCGAGCAGGCCGTCGAGGACGTCTTCCCGCTCCCCCGGGAGCTCGTCGGCGAGGGCACCCTCTTCATGCTGAAGGTCGCCGGTGACTCGATGGTCGAGGCCGCCATCTGCGACGGTGACTGGGTCGTCGTCCGCCAGCAGCCGACGGCGGAGAACGGCGAGATCGTGGCCGCCATGATCGACGGCGAGGCCACCGTCAAGACCTACAAGCGGCGCGACGGTCACGTCTGGCTGATGCCGCACAACCCGGCGTACGAGCCCATCCCGGGTGACGACGCCACCGTGCTCGGCCGGGTGGTCAGCGTGCTGCGCCGCGTCTGAGCCCGGGGCGCCGGCTCCCAGGGGTGAGTGCCGACCTGGGCATCAGGCGCGCCGGCGCAGCCTGCCGCCGATCCAGACCACCACCGTGGCCACGGCCGCGGCGATCAGTGCCGAGGTCCAGGGGGACGGTCCCGATCTGGTGAGGTCGGTCCAGCCCGGGACCGCCCCCTCCACGGCCGGCTGGGTCGACGCGGTGACGGCGGCTGCCAGGGGGATGCGGATGAGGTCGCTGGGCAGGCCCTCACTGGCTACGAGCAGATCCAGGCTGTCCGCGGAGAAGCTGATCGCTTCGCCCTGCGGGGAGTTCGGCAGCGGGATCCGGACCGGGGCAACCCGGAGGGCGCCGGCGACGTCGCTGCCGGCCAACGGCCAGACGTAGGCATCGGTGTAGGTGCGCAGCGCCAGGTGCCGCCCGTCGGCGGCGACCGCCCCGCCGGTGACCAGCAGCTGGCTCGCCCGCCCCACTGGTCCGCCCTCGGTTCCGGTGAGCGTCATGTTCACCCCGGCGACCTTCCCCAGGGCGACCGTGCCCCCGTCGGTGAGCGCAGCCGTCGGGCTGTAGACACCGCTGGCGCCGAGCACCTCCTTGGTCACCACGTACGGGGTCCCGTCCGGCGCGAGGAGCAGGGCCTCGGCGTCGTGCGGCCCGTCGGGATAGGTCAGCCGGACGATCCCCGTCGAGCCGTCAGGGCGCAGCGCATGCAGCGCGATCGTCGTCCGAGTGGCGTTGTTGTCGCCGGTGTCTGCCAACCAGATCGTCCCGTCGGCGGCGACCGCCATGTCCTCGGGGTCGTACGGGTCGACCGCGGCGGTGTGGGCGTCGATCACCTGGCACGCGGGGTCGAGCAGGTAGACGGCCAGTTGATCGCCGCCGTCGTTCATCGCGAGCACGCGGTCCCCGACCGCGACCAGCCCCGAGATCTCGGCGAGGCGCGGATCGGTGATCGAGCACTGGACGCTGGGCGCAGCACCGGCGTCCTCCGCGAGCGCAGGCACACCGGACCCGAGGACGGCGGAGGCAGCGAGGGCTCCCCCCGTCACCCACAGCCGTCCCCGTACGCGGCTAGGCGGTCGGCCGGCCTCGGGCACGTACCCAGCGTGACAGAACCACTGCATCGAGTCTGTGAACCACGCCCAACAGCAACACGCCGACGGCACCGCCCACGACCGCGTCGGTGACCCAGTGGAAGTCCAGCGACACCATCGCGAGGCCGGTCGCCACCGGCCCGGCCACGCTCAGCCACCAGAACGCGCGCTGCACCTGGGCCGGCAAGCCGTACTCCACCGCGAGCCACCGGGCCACGCCCCACATGATGACGGCGTTGGCCACGTGTCCCGACGGGAAGGAGGCGCCGTCGACGTGGAAGAACAGTTCGTCGGGATGGCCGGGGGCGGTGCGCCCGGTGCCGTACTTGATGGCGTAGACGCCGACGGTGAGCGTGCCGAGCGCGAGGAGCACGCGGAGCAGCGGCACCCAGGTCCGCCGGCGCCAGGCCAGGTAAGCCACGAGGATCGCCAGAACGATCAGGATCGTGGCCCGCCCGCCGAGCTGGGTGACCAGCCAGACGACGGGATAGGCGGACGAGTCGCGCAGACCCCACCCGCCGAGGATCCGCGACACCCGCAGGTCGATCTGCTCGAGGACGCCGCCGGCGAGCAGATCGACCGTGATCAGCCCCCCGACGATCAGCGCGACCAGCATCAGCCACCAGGACGGGCGGCCCGTCGAGACGACGCGGGTCCGGCCGGGCGCGCCGGCGTCCCGTATCACGCCGCTCGTCACCAGGTCACCGTACCGGCCCGTGACCTCACCGTGACCCGGCGAGCGGGTTCCGCCCCGAACGTGTCAGGCGACCGGAACCGCGAACTCCTCGAGCGCGGCAGCCAGTCCACCGTCGACCCGGGCGCTGAGCCGGGTGCCCCCGTCCTCGTGGCGCTCGGCGAGCACCTCGCCGTCCCGGTGGATGCGGGCGACCAGGTCGCCGCGGTGGTAGGGCACGAGGATCTCGACGTCGACGTCCGGATGTGGCAGCCGGGCAGCGATCAGCTCGCGCAGGCCCTCGATCCCGGTCCCGGTACGAGCGGAGACCCAGACCGCGCCGGGCAGCGCCCGGCGGAGGGTCAGGATGTCCTCCTCGCTCATCGCGTCGACCTTGTTGACGACGATGACCTCCGGCACCGACGCGGCGTCGATCTCCCCGAGCACGACACGGACGGCGTCGATCTGCCCGAGCGGGTCGGGGTCGGAGCCGTCGACGACGTGCAGCAGCAGATCGGCGGCGGCGACCTCCTCCAGCGTCGAGCGGAAGGCGTCGACCAGCTGGTGCGGCAGGTGCCGGACGAACCCGACCGTGTCGGTGAGGGTGTACTCCCGGCCGTCGGGTGACTGCGCCCGGCGAACCGTCGGGTCCAGGGTGGCGAACAGCGCGTTCTCCACCAGCACGCCGGCACCGGTCAGCGCGTTGAGCAGGCTGGACTTGCCGGCGTTGGTGTAGCCGGCGATCGCGACGCTGGGGGTGGCGTTGCGGTCGCGACTGGACCGCTGCGTGGCGCGTGCGGTGGCCATCCCGGCGATCTCGCGGCGCAGCTTGCTGACGCGCGAGCGGATCCGCCGCCGGTCGGTCTCGATCTTGGTCTCACCGGGACCCCGGGTACCGATCCCACCACCGCCCGCGACGCGTCCACCGGCCTGCCGGGACAGCGACTCACCCCAACCGCGCAACCGCGGCAGCATGTACTGCATCTGGGCCAGCTCGACCTGAGCCTTGCCCTCCCGGCTGCTCGCGTGCTGGGCGAAGATGTCGAGGATCAGCGCCGTCCGGTCGACGACCTTGACCTTGAGGATCTTCTCCAGCTGGTTGAGCTGGCCGGGGGTCAGCTCACCGTCGCAGATGACGGTGTCGGCACCGGTCGCGGCGACGATGTCCCGGACCTCGTTGGCCTTGCCCGACCCCACGTAGGTGGCCGCATCGGGCTTGTCGCGGCGCTGGCTGACCGCCTCCAGCACCTGCGAGCCCGCCGTCTCGGCGAGGGCGGCGAGCTCGGCCAGCGAGCGGTCGGCGTCGGCCTGGGTGCCCTCGGTCCACACCCCGACCAGCACGACGCGCTCGAGGCGCAGCTGCCGGTACTCGACCTCGGTGACGTCGGCCAGCTCGGTGGAGAGCCCGGCCACGCGGCGCAGCGCGCCGCGGGCCTCCAGCGCATAGGAGCCGGTCGTGTCGTCGGGCTCGTCCCACTGCCCGGTGGGCGCGGGGGAGGTCGGGGCGTCGAGGGGACGCTCGGACGGATCGTGGTCGGGTGCGGTCGTCATCGTCTCCAGCGTGGCATGTGCCTGCAGTCGAGGCACCTGAGTTGTCTGCATCTCTCGTGGCATCGGCTTGTACAACACATCGCGGGACTGAGTGCATCCCGCCGGTGGCCGGGTAGGGCTCGCGGGACACAGTCTCTCTCGACGAGGAGGTCCTGATGAGCGACACCGGATCCAGCAGCCTGGGGTCGAACAGCGAGACCGAGGACCCGGGCCGGGAGCCCCGGGGCCTCGAGGGCCCGCCGCGCAACCCCCTCGGCGGGGCCGACCAGGACACCGGCCGCGGCGAGCCGCGCGGGACGGGCAACGTCGGGCCGGCCGACAAGCCCGAGGCACCCACCGCCGAGCCCGAGACGCGGGCCGACACCCCGGACAACCCCTGAGCGGGGTCAGCCCGCGAGCCACTCCGGGCACAGGACGCCGGCGGACACGAGCACCGCGGGTCCGGTGAGCACCGTCGTCCCGGAGGTCACCTCCACCGACAGGCGGCCTCCGGGGACGTCGACCTGCACCGTCCCCTCCGTCCGCCCGTCGGCGACCAGGGCCGCGTAGCCGGCTGCGCAGGCGCCGGTGCCGCACGACCGGGTCTCCCCCACACCTCGTTCGACGACCCGGAGCCGGACGTGCGCTCCGGCCTCCAGGACGTTGATCAGCTCCACGTTGACGCCGTCCGGGAAGAGAGCGGAGTCGAACGACGGTGTCCCGGTCAGGTCGAGCGTGTCGATCTCGGCGTCGGTGAGGCAGGCCAGATGGGGGTTGCCCATCGACACGGCCAAGCCGGAGAAGACCTGTCTGGACACCTCGGCCTTACCCGTGCCGAACTCCCGGGCAGGCCCCATGTCCACCCAGTAGTCACCGTTCGGAGTGGCGCCCACCCGACGCGGTCCGCCGCGCGTGCCGACCAGGACGCCGGCCTCGCACGTGGCGCGGTCGAGCAGCCCCTCGCTGACCAGGACGTGCACGAACAGCCGGATCCCGTTGCCGCACATCTCAGCGGTCGAGCCGTCGGCATTGCGGTGGTCCATGAACCACTCGCAGCGCGCCAGGTCCGCACCCAGCACGTCCGCGGCATCGGGCACGTGCACGCTGCGGACGACACGCAGCACGCCGTCCCCACCGAGCCCCGCCCGCCGGTCGCACAGCCGGCGGACGAGCGCGCCGTCCAGCCGATGTCCGGGCCACACGCTGCCGTCGGGATCGGGCAGCACGACGAAGTCGTTCTCGGTCCCGTGGCCGACGAGCACCCGGGGAGACGTCCGGTTCACGTGTCCTCCTCGCTGACGCTCGCCGAACCCGCGCCCCGCGGTGCTGTGTCTCTTCGTGCGCCCGCGAGCTCGCTCACGTCTCGATCGTACGGGCGGTGATCACTGCGGCGACGGCGTCGACCAGGTCGGGGCGCCCCGCGTCGAACCAGCTGATCGATGCGTCACGACGGAACCACGACCGCTGCCGGCGCACGAACCGCCGTGTCGTGCCGGCGGTCCGCTCCCGCGCCTCGTCAGGGGTCAGCTCGCCGTCGAACTGTGCCAGCACCTGCGCGTAGCCCAGCGCGCGCGACGCCGTCGGCCCCTCGCGCAGGCCGTCGGCGGCCAGCGCCGCCACCTCCTCGACGAAACCGGCGGCCCACATCCGGTCGACGCGCGTGGCAACCCGCGCGTCGAGCTCCGCCGGGTCTCGGTCCAGGCCGACGACGACGGCCGGATAGTGCGGCCGGGGCTCGGGCAGCTGCGCGCGGAACGGGCCGCCGGTCAGCTCGATCACCTCCAGCGCGCGGACGATGCGGCGTCCGTTGCTGGGCAGGACCGCGGCGGCGGCCGCCGGGTCGAGGGCTGCCAGGCGCCCGTGCAGCACCGCCGGTCCGACCGCGGCGAGCTCCTCCTCCAGCCGGGCGCGCAGCGCCGCGTCGGTCCCCGGGAACTCCAGCTCGTCGAGGACGGCGCGCAGGTAGAGGCCGGACCCACCGACGAGGAGCGGAACGGTGCCGGCGCCGCGGAGCCGGTCGATCTCCGCGCGAGCCAGCCGCCGGTACTCCGCGACCGACGCGGCCTCACGGACGTGCCAGATGTCGAGCAGGTGGTGCGGTACGCCGTCACGCTCGGCGAGGTCGGGCTTGGCGGTGCCGATGTCCATGCCGCGGTAGAGCTGCATCGAGTCGGCGTTGACCACCTCGCCGCCCAGGCGGTGCGCCAGGGCGACGGCCAGCGCCGTCTTGCCGGTCGCGGTGGGTCCCACCACCGCGACGACCGGCGGCGCGATCACGCAGCGACCCACGACGCCGCGAGGTACCCGACGCCGAACGGCGCCGCGTCGTGGTGCAACCGGGCGGTCACCGTCCGGCCGGCGAGCGCGCCGCCGACCGCTCGCCAGACGGGCACACCGGCAGCCAGGAGACGCCTGCCCTCGTCCGGATCGAGCCGGGCGAGAGCCGCGACGTCCCCGGCGTCCAGTGCCCGGGCGACGCCGGCGTCGAACGGTCCGGCGCCGTCGTCGAGGTATCCCGGGGCCTTGAGGCTGCGCCGGGCCGAGCCGTCACCCATCGCGAGAATGCCGACGGGAACCGGGAGCTCGGGGATCAACCGGCCCAGGTCGCAGGGTCCGACGCCGATCCGCGTGCCCGCGAACCGCGCCTGGTCGAGCAGCCAGGCGCCGAGGGCGTGCGCCGGCGGCACCCACCGGCCGCCCGGGCGCACCTGCCCGTCGAAGGGGACGGCGACGTCGACGCCGAAGCCGCGCAGGTCGCCGGCGTCACCCGCACCGAAGCGCTCGCCGGGAGGAACTCCGTCGGCCACCACGACCACCACCTCGGGGAGGACCTGGAGCATGTCCGCGACCGCGGCGGCGCAGGCCGCGCGCAGCTCCGTCGTCGCGTCGTCCGCCCGGACCTCGACGGCCGGGAGCAGGAGCGGCGGCGCGGGGCAGAAGGCCACGGCGGCCGAGGCGCGGGCGCCCGGCGTCGGTGGCCCTGCGGGTATGGCACTCACGGGATCAGTCTCCCGGATGCGACGTGGGACACTGCCGACGTGTCGAGCACGGTCAACCCCGGCGACGGGGCGCAGCAGGACTCTTCGCCGATTGCGGAGAACACGGAGACGGTCACCCCCGAGGCGGTGAGCGAGCAGTCTTCCGGGGCCCCGTCCACGGAGACGACCGCCGGGACGGGCGCGTCGGCGGCGGTCACCTCGGAGGCCGGTACCCCGGAGGCGCCCTCACCGAGCGACGCCGCCGTCGCCGACCCGACCACGGACGCGCCCCTGCCGAAGCCGCGGCCGATGGCGCCCCGGCCCCTTCCACACCCCTCCGCCGCGCCCGCGGCGCCTGCTGCCGCCGAGCCCGCCGCCGAGGCCCCGGCCGCGCCGGCCAGCGACCCCGGCCAGTGGGGCCGGGTCGACGAGGACGGCACGGTGTACGTGCGCACGGCCGAGGGAGAGCGTGCCGTCGGCTCCTGGCAGGCGGGCGAGCCGGCAGCGGGGCTCGCCCACTACGGACGCCGCTACGACGACCTCGCCACCGAGGTGGCGCTGCTCGAGGCGCGACTGAAGGCGCACACGGGCAACCCGTCGGAGATCCGCGCCAAGGCGCAGGGGTTGGCCCAGACGATCCCCTCGGCCGCGGCCGTCGGGGACCTGGACGGGCTCGCCGCTCGGGCCCGGGCGATGGTCGGGGCCGCCGACTCCGCCACCGCGGAGTACCGCGCGGAGAAGGCCGCCGCCCGCGCCGCGCAGGTCGCCCGCAAGGAGGCGCTGGCCGCCGAGGCCGAGCAGATCGCCGCCGAGTCGACGTCGTGGAAGGCGGCCGGCGATCGGCTGAAGGCCATCGTCGAGGAGTGGAAGACCATCCGCGGGATCGACCGGAAGACCGACGAGGCGCTGTGGAGCCGGTTCGCCGCGGCCCGTGACGCCTTCGGCCGGCGCCGGGGCGCCCACTTCGCCTCCCTGGACGCGCAACGCAGCGAGACCCGCGCCGCCAAGCAGGAGCTCATCAAGGAGGCGCAGAAGCTGGCGACCTCCACCGAGTGGGGCCCGACGAGCGCCGCCATGCGGTGGCTGATGGACCGCTGGAAGGCCGTCCCGCGCACCGGACGGGAGGGCGACGACGACCTCTGGAAGGAGTTCCGCGCCGCCCAGGACGTCTTCTTCGCCGCCCGGTCCGAATCGGACAAGAAGCGCAGCAGCGAGGAACTGGCCAACCAGCAGCAGAAGGAGGAGCTGCTCGCCGAGGCCGAGAGGCTCGACCCCTCCACCGATCTGCGGGGCGCACAGAACGCGCTCCGCAAGATCCAGGAGCGGTACGACTCCATCGGGCACGTGCCCCGCGCGGTGATGCGGGCGCTGGAGGACCGCATGCAGGCGGTGGAGCAGAAGGTCCGCGGGGCCGCGGACAGCACCCGTGCCCGGACCGCTCCGGAGAACCCGATGGTGACCTCGATGCGGGCCGCCGTCACCAAGGCCGAGGAGCAGCTGGCCAAGGCCGAGGCGGCCGGCGACAGCCGTCGGATCGAGGAGGCGCAGGCCAACCTCGCCACCCGTCGCGAGTGGCTGGCCGAGGCGGAGAAGTCCGCCGGCCGCCGCTAGCGGCTCGGCCCCCTTCAGGGCACCGCCCCGAGCTCGCGAGGGGTGGAGAGAAGGGGGTCTCCGTCAGCAGCCGCCGGCCGGCGCCAGCTGCGCCGGGACGCCGATCCGCGGCATGCCCAGCAGGACACCGGGGGTCGTGGGCCGCGTCCCCGCCTCGGCGGCGTCCCCGGCGCGGGTGCGACGGTGGGCGAGCAGCGCGCCGTCGGCGACGAGGAAGTGCGGCTTGGCGTCGGTCACGACGGTCTCCACCACGTCACCGGGACGGACGCCGTCGGCCGCACGGAAGTGCACGAGCCGGCCGTCACGCGCGCGCCCCGAGAGCCGGCCGGTGGCGGCGTCCTTGCTGCCCTCCCCCGCGGCGACCAGCAGCTCGACCCGGCGGCCGATCTGCCCCCGGTTCTCCGCCCAGCTGATCTCGTCCTGCAGCGCGGTCAGCCGCAGGTACCGCTCCTGGACGACGTCCTTGGGCACCTGCCCGTCCATCTCCGCCGCCGGCGTGCCCGGCCGCTTGGAGTACTGGAACGTGAAGGCGCTGGAGAACCGCGCCTGCCGGACGACGTCGAGGGTCTGCTGGAAGTCCTCCTCGGTCTCGCCGGGGAAGCCCACGATGATGTCGGTGGTGATCGCCGCGTCGGGCATCGCCGCCCGCACGCGCTCGATGATCCCGAGGTAGCGCTCCTGCCGGTAGCCGCGGCGCATGCGGCGCAGCACGTCGTCGGACCCGGACTGCAGCGGCATGTGCAGCTGGTGGCAGACCACCGGCGTCTCGGCCATCGCGGCGATGACGTCGTCGGTGAACTCCCGGGGATGCGGGCTGGTGAACCGCACCCGCTCCAGGCCCTCGATCCGCCCGGTGGCCCGCAGCAGGTCGGCGAAGGCGCCGCGGTCGCGGAACTCGACGCCGTAGGCGTTCACGTTCTGCCCGAGCAGGGTCACCTCGAGCACGCCCTGGTCGACGAGCGCCTGAACCTCGGCCAGGATCTCGCCCGGACGGCGGTCCTTCTCGGTGCCGCGCAGCGACGGGACGATGCAGAACGTGCAGGTGTTGTTGCAGCCCACGCTGATCGACACCCAGCCGGAGTAGGCGGAGTCCCGCTTGGCCGGCAGGGTCGACGGGAAGACCTCGAGGGACTCGGCGATCTCGACCTGGGCCTCGGCGTTGTGCCGGGCGCGCTCCAGCAGCGCCGGCAGCGAACCGACGTTGTGCGTGCCGAAGACGACGTCGACCCACGGGGCGCGGCGCACGATGTCGCCGCGGTCCTTCTGCGCGAGGCACCCGCCGACGGCGATCTGCATGCCGGGATGGGCGTCCTTGACCGGCCGCAGATGCCCGAGGTTGCCGTACAGCCGGTTGTCGGCGTTCTCCCGCACCGCGCAGGTGTTGAGCACGACGACGTCGGCGTCACCGTCCTCCGGCGCGGCGGTGTACCCGGCGGCTTCGAGCAGTCCGGACAGTCGCTCGGAGTCGTGGACGTTCATCTGGCACCCGTAGGTACGCACGCGGTAGGTGCGCGGAACGGGGATCTCGGCTGGGCTGCTCATGACAGTGCGAGGGTACGGCGCGGCGGTGCAGGGGCCCGCGGACCAGGAGTCCCCGGCCGTGGCGGCCCGCTTCGTTACCCCTTCGTGATCGCCTCGATGAGGAACTTCTCTCCGCCCCCCTTAGGGTCCTCACGTGACCAGCCGCCCCAACGGAGAGCCTCTCGTCCGCCTGTCCGGCGTCAACAAGTGGTTCGGTGAACTGCACGTGCTCCAGGACATCGACCTGGAGATCGCCCGCGGCGAGGTCGTCGTCGTCATCGGGCCGTCCGGTTCGGGGAAGTCCACGCTGTGCCGGACGATCAACCGTCTCGAGGCCATCGACAAGGGCGAGATCACCATCGACGGCCAGCGGCTGCCCGAGGAGGGCAAGCAGCTCGCGCGCCTGCGCAGCGACGTCGGCATGGTGTTCCAGAGCTTCAACCTCTTCGCCCACAAGACGATCCTGGAGAACGTCACCCTGGGCCCGATCAAGGTCCGCGGGACGTCGAAGGCCGAAGCCGAGAGGCGCGCCCGCGAGCTTCTCGACCGGGTCGGGGTGAGCGCCCAGGCGGACAAGTACCCGGCGCAGCTGTCCGGCGGCCAGCAGCAGCGCGTGGCCATCGCCCGGGCGCTGGCGATGGACCCCAAGGTCTTGCTCTTCGACGAGCCGACCTCGGCACTGGACCCCGAGATGATCAACGAGGTCCTCGACGTCATGACCGGGCTCGCCCGCGAGGGCATGACGATGATCGTCGTCACCCACGAGATGGGCTTCGCCCGCCGCGCGGCCAATCGCGTCGTCTTCATGGACGGTGGCCGGGTCGTCGAATCCGCCGATCCGGAGACCTTCTTCACCCGCCCGGAATCCGATCGGGCCAAGGACTTCCTGTCCAAGATCCTCAACCACTGACCCCGAAGGGATCATCCATGCGCATCACCCGCTATGCCGCCACCCTGGCGGCATTCGGTGTCGTCCTCACCGGCTGTGCCAGTGAGGCCGGCAACCAGGCCCAGCAAGAGGCCGAGGAGACCACCGCCGAGGTGGAGGAGGTCGAGTTCGAGCCGGGCAGCACCATGGCCGAGATCGTCGAGGCCGGCGAACTCCGGGTCGGCACGAAGATCGACCAGCCCGGGTTCGGCCTGGCGAACACGGCCGGCGACCCCGAGGGTTTCGACGTGGAGATGGCCAAGTTCATCGCCGCCAAGATGGGGCTGACAGAGGACCAGATCACCTTCACCGAGACCGTGTCCGCCAACCGCGAGCCGTTCCTCCAGAACGGGCAGGTCGACATGGTGGTGGCCACCTACACGATCAACGACACGCGCAAGCAGGTCGTCGACTTCGCCGGGCCGTACTACGAGGCCGGGCAGGACATCATGGTCGCCGCCGGAAACCCCGAGAAGATCGAGGGCCCCGAGGACCTCGCGGGCAAGTCGGTCTGCTCGGTCGAGGGGTCGACCCCGGCGGAGAACATCCGGACCAACTACCCCGAGGCCGAGCTGGTCCTCTACGACGCCTACTCCAAGTGCGCCGATGACCTGCGCAATGGCAACGTCGACGCGGTGACGACCGACAACGTCATCCTCACCGGCTTCGTCGCCGGCGACCCGGAGGCCTTCGAGCTGGTCGGCAACCCGTTCACCAAGGAGCCGTACGGCATCGGCCTGCCCAAGGGTCAGGACGACTTCCGCGACTTCATCAACGACGTCCTCGAGGAGTCCTTCGAGGACGGCACCTGGGCCGAGGCCTGGGACAAGACCGCAGGTGCGATCACCAACACCGAGGCTCCCGAGCCGCCGAAGGTCGACCGGTACTGACCGTCCCGGCCTGCCGGGGGCCGGCCGCTCGTCGGCCCCCGGCAGGCACCACCCTTCCCCGCCGACCGAGAGGGAGGTGACATGTCCTTCCTGGCCGACAACTTCACCCTGCTGCGCGACGCGTTCCTCACCACGCTGAGCCTGGCCGTGGTCAGCGGTGTGCTCGCCCTGCTGCTGGGCACGATCCTGGCCGCCATGCGGGTCAGTCCTATCCCGGCCCTCCGGGCTCTGGCCACCTTCTACGTCGAGGTGTTCCGCAACACTCCGCTGACGGTGGTCTTCTTCTTCCTGGCCTTCGGCTTGGTCTACGTCGACCTGCAGTTCCCGAGCCGGTTCATCACCGCCGTGACGGCGCTCGCCCTCTACACCGCGGCCTTCGTCTGCGAGGCGGTCCGTTCGGGGATCAACTCCGTCCCGCCGGGTCAGGCGGAGGCGGCGCGGGCGCTGGGGCTGGACTTCCGCCAGACGCTGACGACGGTCGTCCTCCCCCAGGCCTTCCGCACCGTCGTCCCACCGCTGGGCAACGTCTGGATCGCCCTGGCGAAGAACACCTCCATCGCCGCCGGCTTCGCCGTGACCGACCTGACGGCCGTGCTGCAGCGGCTGGCGAACGCCTCGGCCGACCAGCTGGCGCTGGTGTTCGTGGCCGTGGTCGTGGGCTATCTGATGATCACCCTGCCCTCCGCGTGGGGCATCCGCGTGCTCGAGCGACGTCTGGCGATCGTCCGATGACCGCCTCGGTGCTCTTCGACGTCCCCGGACCGGCCGCCCGGCGCCGCCAGCGCCTGGGGAGCGTCCTCGGGACCCTCCTCGTGCTGCTCCTCATCGGCCTGGCGCTCTGGCGGCTCGGCGTCAACGGGCAGCTGGACCCCGCCCGGTGGGCGATCCTGTTCGACACCCGCGTGAACGTCCCGCAACGACTGCTCGAGGCCCTGGTCGACACCCTCCAGGTGGCGGCGGTCGGGATGGTTGCGGCGACACTGCTGGGAGCACTGCTCGCGGTGGGCCGGCTGTCCGACCACGCCTGGGTCCGGCTGCCCGTCGCCGCGACCATCGAGTTCTTCCGCGCGGTGCCCCTGCTGGTCCTGATCCTCTTCTGCTTCCTCTTCCTCCCCCAGGTCGGCATCTCCATCAGCGCCTTCGGGGCGCTCGCACTGGGCCTGACGCTGTACAACATGGCCGTCCTGGCCGAGATCATCCGTGCGGGGATCCTGTCGGTGGACCGCGGGCAGAGCGAGGCCGCCTACGCGCTGGGGATGCGCAAGTGGCAGGTCATGAGCTTCGTCCTCGTGCCGCAGGCGGTCCGGCGCATGCTGCCGGTGCTCATCGCTCAGCTCGTCGTCCTGCTGAAGGACAGTTCCCTCGGATTCATCGTCGGGTACATGGAGCTGCTGAGGACCGCCCGCAGCCTCGTGGAGACGTTGAACTTCGAGTTCGGCGGGATCTACACCTTCCCGCTGTACGTCGGGGCCGGGTTGATGTACATCATCGTGAACGTCCTGCTGTCCTGGCTCGCACGCTACGTCGAGAAGCGGACCCGCCGGGACACGAAGGCGGCCGCCACCACCGAGGCCGAACTCCCGGCCGACGTGCAGATGGGCGGCGGTGGCGGGGCGGTTCCTGTCCGCTGACCCGCGCGTTCGGCGGGCGAGCTCGGGCGGCCGTCGTCGACGCCGGCGCCTGCGTTCGCGCGGCCTGATGGCCACGCCGGGCAGGGCCTCGGTGCGCTGCTGACGCCGCTCGCGTGACCACATCGGTCAACGCCTGGGCCGGTTCCGATTCGGGTTTCCCTTCCCCGTCGGATGCGTCACGATGACCATGCCGCTCCCGGTACGGCGAGCGACGTGCGAACCGCAAGCATGCGCCCAGCGCAGAAGACCGGGGAGCCGCTCATGTCCCGCAGCGTGAGGGGTCCCCGACGGGGCCCCGTCGGGTGCAGCACGACCTGGACGAGGTGTGTGGCATGACCGCGATCGCGCCGCAGCCGATCGTCAGCCGACCCAGCCCTGCGCACGTCGCGGCCAGGGGTTCGCGGTTGTCGAACCTGCTGCGGACGACCGATCACAAGACGATCGGCCTGATGTACCTGACCGCGTCGTTCGCGTTCTTCTTCGCGGGCGGCCTGATGGCCCTGCTCATGCGCGGTGAGCTCGGACAGCCGGGGCTGCAGTTCCTGTCGCCGGAGCAGTACAACCAGCTGGTCACCATGCACGGCACGGTCATGCTGCTGATGTTCGCGACGCCGCTGTTCTTCGCGTTCGGCAACCTGATCATGCCGCTGCAGATCGGCGCTCCTGACGTCGCCTTTCCGCGGCTGAACGCGTTCTCCTTCTGGCTGTTCCTCTTCGGCAGCACCATCGCCGTGTCGGGATTCATCACCCCGGCCGGCGCCGCGGACTTCGGCTGGTACGCCTACGCCCCGCTCTCCAACGGCGTGCACTCGCCGGGTATCGGCGCGAACCTGTGGTTCGCCGGCCTGGCCGTCAGCGGCCTGGGCACCATCCTGGGTGCGGTCAACTTCATCACCACGATCGTCTGCCTGCGCGCGCCCGGTCTGACGATGTTCCGGATGCCGATCTTCACCTGGAACGCGCTCGTCACCAGCGTGCTGATCCTGGCGGCGTTCCCCATCCTGACCGCCGCCATCTTCGGCATGCTGGCCGACCGCAACCTCGGTGCACTCATCTACTCGGATGAGAACGGCGGGCCGATGCTGTGGCAGCACCTGTTCTGGTTCTTCGGCCACCCCGAGGTCTACATCATCGCGCTGCCCTT
>NZ_FZNO01000032.1 GCF_900188025.1 Blastococcus mobilis | reverse complement strand
GTGACCACCGACGCCGTCCAGCTCTTCGGCGGCGCCGGGTACACGCAGGACTTCCCCGTCGAGCGGATGATGCGCGACGCGAAGATCACCCAGATCTACGAGGGCACCAACCAGGTCCAGCGCATGGTGATCGCACGGAGTCTCCTGCGGTAGGGAAGGAGCCTGCGTCTTCGCAGGTCACCGCCATGATAGGTCGCCCCGCGGTGATCGACCGCGGTGCCGCGAGCAGCCACTGACCGGAGCGATCTCGGCACCCGCCGGAACCAGTTGGCACGGCTTGTGTGACGCGTGTGTGACACCCGGGCGCCGGTGCCCTCACGAAGGGTCAGGGGTCCTGTCGCTGGGTGAGGTGATGATGGGTTCGTGAGCCGGTCCGAACAGGTGTGGGACGACGCGATCCGCATCGGGCGGGAGAACCAGCAGACCCTCGAGCTCGCCCGTCGGCACTGCCTGAACATGCAGTTCGTCGAGTCCGGCGGCCGCGGCATGGCCGAGGAAGCGACGGGCCTTCCGATCAACATGCGCCAGGTGCGGTGCCCGGTGGCCTTCGGGTCCAAGTCCATGAACCTGTTCGGCATCGCCGGCACGTTCTACGAAGAGCACTGCGTCGGGTGCTCCCTGCGGCGGCCGACCGGTGAGGTCCCGAACCTGGCGACCGTCATGGAGGAGCGTGCCGCCGAGGACGCCCGCCAGGTGGCCCTGCGGGACGCCGAGATCGAGCGGGCCCGGCAGCGCTGGGCCGCCCGAACCGAGCGGCGCCGGGCGATCGCCGCCTCCGGTGGCGAGGCGATGGCGGACGCGGTCGCCAACATCGGACTGCTCGACGCCGAGCCGGGCAGCGTCCTCGACCGGGCCGAGCAGTCGGCCGCACAAGAGCGGCTCGCCGCCCTCGCCGACCGAGCGCCCCAGGTCTTCACGGACGAGGTGGTCGCCCTCGCCGTCGAACTCGTCGCCGACGTCGGCGTCGCCCCGGAGCTGCTCGAACCGCTTCGTCGTCTCGCCGGCAGACGGCGGCAGTTCGCGGAGCCCGTTCTCCGCGCTGCCCTCGCCGCCCTGTCGCGCGGACCGGTCACGTCCGCGGGGCGCTGCGTCGCGGACTTCCCGGAGCTGCTCTCCCCGGCGGCTCTGGACGAGCAGGTGTGCCGCTCACTGGTCCTCCTCGCCGGGGCACCGCGACGGGACAGCATCGGCCGGTCACGACCCAGCCAGACGGCCGACCCGACCGGTCTGCGAGCCGCCACGGGGATCGCCCCCGGAGTCGTCACGGCGGTCCTGCGACGGCTGCTCCCGCCGCCGGCGCGGCCGCGATCGCTGATCGTGCCGACGCCGGAACCTCCCCGGCCGGTGGTCACGGACTTCGAACGGGCGGCCGCGGGCGCAGCCATCGCCACGCTCATCCCCACGCATCCCCAGGTGGCCGAGCAGATGATCCCCACCCTGATCCTCGACCTGGGGGTTCCAGCCGACGACCGGTTCGACGACCCCGCGCTACCCGCGGTCGCCCGGGCGCTCGCGGTGATGCTGGTGCTCGGGGTCGGCGATGTGGTGGCGGCGGCCGAGGACGCCGGCCGGACCGGGAGCCCGGAGTCCCGCGAGGCCCTCCTCCGGGTGTTCCACCGGGCCGCCGACCTGCTCGACCCGGATGGGCCGCGACGCCAGCCGGGCGACCCGGTGCCCGACGGGGAACGGCGCATGAAGGTGATGGCCTCGGTGCTTACGGCCGCGCTGGCACGGGTGTCCGGCGACTGGGGCGACGATCTGCGGGACCAGGCCGCCCGGCTGATCGAGCAGCAGGCGCGGCTGGACCCGCGCTGGATGCTGACCAACCTGCCGGCGCTGCTCGGCGCGGTGCTCAAGCTGATGGACGACCTCACGACCCCGCCGCCGCGGACGCTCGAGGTGATCTCGGCGGAGCCGCCCCAGCTGCGGGTGCTGGAGCAGCTCAACCGGGAGACGGCGATCAGCTCCGCGGCGCGCGACGTGCTCGATGCCGTCGAGGCAGCGGCGGCCGCCGACCCGCTCACCGCGGTCACCGTGATCACGACCCTCATCACGGAGGAGCGCGACTCCGCCCGAGGGCCCGAGGTGGTCTGGCGGCTGCTCCGGCCGCTGGGCCGGATCGGCCGCCGGCACGGCGACCAGCCCGGCGTGCTGCAGGCGATCCTCCCGACGCTGTACAGCTACCTGGTCGACACGGACGCATCCTTGCGGGCGCGGGCGATCGACCAGTGGGTGGAGATCGGCAGCGCGCACCAGCTGCCCTCCAGCCTGCCGGACCTGCTCCCGGCGCTGACCGCCGACCCGTACGACCTGGTCATTCACGCCGTTCTGCGCGCGGCCCGCCGGCTGGACTGGCCCGAGCCGGCGAGGGCGCAGCTCCTGCTCTACGTCGTCCTCGTCCTCGAGGGCGTCGACGCGGCGAAGCACCCGGACGGGATCAAGGAGGCGATCGGCGCCGCTCTTCGGCTCGCCCGGGGCGATGAGGCGCTGCTCACCGCGGTGGAGGGTCGCGCCGTGCAGCGCGCGGCCGCGCTGGACGGCCACGACCTCCGCGACGCGCTCCAGCGGGACTGGCTGCCGGCGACCAGCCGGTCGCCGCGGATGGCCGAGCTGCGGCTCCGCCAGGCCGCGGACCCGGCGATCAACGACCGGCTCAACGCCGGCGACGACGACGAGCTGTGCGCCCTGCTCGACTGCGGCGCCGGCCTCGCCGAGCTGCCGACCGCGGACCTGATCCGGGCGGCGCTGGGCGAAGCCCCTCAGTACCCCCTGATCAGCGCGGAGTTCGCCGAGGTGGCCTGGCGGGCCGCCCGTCCGGCGGACGCGGCAACGGTGATGCGCGCCGTCGCGGACACCATCCCCGGGCAGCCGGCCTTCGCGTGGCAGCAGCGGTTCACCCAGCTGATGATCGCCGCCGCCGCGGCGGATGCGGCCGCGATGGCCGGCCAGGACTGGCGCCCGGACGCGGCTCGGGCGGCGGCCGCGGCGGCCGAGCTGGACGACGAGGACCACGACAGCATCCGCGCCCTCCTCGCCGCTGTGACCAGTGCCCTCGAGGTGCGGCGCTTGCTCAGCGGCGACCCGGCGTCCGCCCGCGACGCTCCCGGGGGCGTCGTGGGCGCCGGCGGCGACGCGCCGGTGGCGGAGTGCCGCGCGCGGGCGCAGGCCCTGAAGCGAGCGGGGGAGGCGCTCGCGGCGGCCGCACCCCCGGCCACGGCGACCGGTGCCTACCTCCGGGGCATTGCCGGCCTCTGCCAGGTCGCCACCCACCTCCTGCTGGGGGACGCCGCCGTCCTCGATGCCGACACCGCGGCCATCACCGCGCACACGACGGCGGCTCAGCGGCGCGCGCAGATCGTCGTCGCCGAGCTCGCCGACCGCTTCGACAGGAGCGACCCGGTTGCCGGGCCGCTGATCACCAGACTGGAGGCCGTCGCCGAACTCGAGCCCGGCGCGCCCATGCTCCCGGTGCTGGCCGTGTGGGCTCGCCTCCCGATCCCCGTCCCCGTCGTCCGCGGCCCGCGTCGGTCCGTCCGTGCCGACCACCCGACGCCACACCGCGACACCGACGATGACCGCCGTCCGATCGCGGTCCTCCTGGCCTCCATCGACGGACGGCTGGTGACCGGACCGGAGGTCCTCACCCCGCACACGGTGCACGAGCTGACGTTGCAGGTCCAGGCCGATCCGTGGCCGGACTGGGCCGAGAGGCTGGACGCCGAGCTGCTGACGCACCTCACGCAGGAGGACATCACCACGCCGGGGTTCAGCTGGCACCGAGACGAGCACACCGGCGACGGCGACACGTACCTGCAGAGCGGGCCCCTGGTGCTTCGGTTCGGGCTGCCCGCCGGCCGGTCGGCGCCCCCCTTCCTGATCCGGCTCACCTGGCGCGGGAAGCACGACGGCCAGCCCAGGTCGCAGTCCCTCGACGTCACCGGCCACCGGGAGCTGCGGCTGCGCCCGTTCGACGCGACCCGCGACATGCTCACCGACTACGCGGTCTTCGACGAGCGACTCCTCGACCTGTACGAGCGCTTGGCCCGATCCGGGTACGACCAGGACCAGCTCCAGGCCTTCTGCCGCCTCCTCACGGCCATCTGCCGGATCGGGCTGCGGATGACCTGGGACAAGGAGTACCGCCGCGGCGCCCGGGTGAGCGAGCGCAAGTTCCACGACGACCTGTACGACCGGCTGCTGGCCGAGCCCGAGCTCGAGGACCGCCTGGAACGGGGCTCCCCGCTGGCGCTCGGCTTCCTCGACGTGCGGCACGACGGGATCACCGCCGAGCTCAAGGTCGAACGCAAGACGCCGGTCACCCAGGACAGCGCCCCGAAGTACATCGGACAGCCGACCCAGTACGCGGCCGCCGACGGCGCCCGGCTGTCGATCCTCACCATCCTCGACATGAGCCCGAAGGTGCTGCCGATCGGCACCCCGGAGAACTACCTGTTCACGATGGGTCCACAACTGCACGGGCTCGAGAACCCCGAGGCGCCCAGCTTGGTCGCCACGCTGATCGTGAACGGCAACATGCCGACGCCCAGCTCCTGGTCGCGCAGGAGAACGCCCACCGAAGGCGACGGCCTGTAGGACGAGGCTCATCGGGTGTCGTGAAGCCTCGGGGCGGCCGCACCGGGGGCATGCACGACGAGGCCCGAGCAACCGTGGTTGCTCGGGCCTCTTCATGGGTGGGACGGCCGCGCCGGGTCTACCGGTTGCCGTCCGCGGGGCCGACGTCGTTGCCGTAGCGGATCGTGGTCTCGATCGTCTGGTGCCCGAGCGTCCGGCGCAGCTGGGTGGGGGACATGCGGTCCGTCTCCATCGGACGGTCGTAGCCCAGCAGCGTCGCGAGGACCTCCGGGTCGGTGGTGCGCTGCACCGCGGCGAGGCCGAGCCGGCCGTCACGCCACAGATCCAGCACGAGCCGGCGCTGGCGCCGCCCCTCATGCCGCTCCTTCGTCAGCAGCAGCATCCGCCACTGCGCGGCGTGCTCCGGCCGCTTGTGCGCCGGGACGACGTCCCCCGACTGCCGCGTGACCGCCTGCGTGATCTTCCGGATGGCCGAGACGGACAGCGGCTGGTCGCTCTTCGCGTGGCTGGTGAAGAGCGCCTCGAACACCCAGAACGGCGCGTCCAGCGGGTCGATCCTCTCGAGGCGAAGCTCGGCCAGTTCGGCGCAGTGCCGCTCCCACCGACGCCAGCTCCAGACGTGGTCCTGCTGGGTCCTCGCCGAGAGCGGACGGGGCGGCTGCGCGGTGTCGTTGTCGTTCGGGTCCATGTGGGTCCTCCTGTGATTCCCGGGTGATGTGTCCCCGGCTGCGGGGGACGGTCCCGGCGCCCCGTGGCAGGTCAATCACGCCCCACGGACAGCGGTCTGGTCAGCCGGTGATGCCCGGCTCCTCGTACTCCACAAGGCTGGATGCACATGCGACCCGGCCGGTCTCGAAGCGGGACCCGCGATCAGCCTGTTCCGGGCGGGGATTGACCCGCCGGGGTCCCTCGCCCAGTCGAAGTGCAATCAGCTCCCCAGGGGGATGACCAGCGGAAACCGCCCGGATCTGTCGGTGCCAGGCCGTACTGTCCCCCACGAGGACGGTCGGCTTCGGCCAGCACATGGGGGTCAGCGCGGAGAGGGGAACGCTGGGAATGACCGAGCCGCACGCGCCTGCCGGCGCGTTCACGGTGGTGGTGACCGACGCCCGCCGCACGATGGCGTACCTCGTCGCGCCCGAGTCCGACGACTACATCGCGATCATGGCCGTGCTGGAGTCCTCGGTCACCGACTTGACGCCGGCCGAGGTCACGGCGGCCCTTCGCGGGGCCGGGACGCTGCTCGACGAGCGTACGGTCGAGGCCCGGCTGGACAAGCTGCGCGAGTGGACGGCGGTGTCGGCCCGCACCGACACCTCGCGAATCCTCCGGCACGCGGACCTGCTGGCCCGCAACTGGCGCTACACCGCCACCCCCGCGGGCCGCCAGGTGCAACGGTTCTACGCGACCGTGCTCGCCGGCACCCCGACGATGCGGGAGATTCCGCTCTCCAGCCTCGCCCGCGTAGTTGCCGCGCTCGAGACACTGGCGGCGGACGCGACGTTGCCCGCGGCCGAGGTCGCCGAGCACATCTGCCGACTGTTCACCAGCCACGACGACCTCGACGGCGCGCTGGTCGGCGCCGAGGACACCCTCGCCGGCCTCGCCGACCGCTTCGACCTCGACGACGACACGACCGGCGAGCTGAAGCGGCTGCTGGTCGAGTACGCGACCCGCGTGGCGGGCGAGCTGGAGTCCGGCTCGGCGCGCGCATCGGCGGCGTTGGCCGCGCTCGCGCACCGCTTCGCCGAGCTGTCCACCGTCGCGGTCGAGGCGTCGGACGCGCGGACGCTGATCGAGCGGGGCGCCCTCACGGCGTCCCGCGGCGGCCGCGTCGCGGACTGGACCGGGCTGGCCGGCTGGTTCGACCCGCACACCGGCCGCGCCGCGCGGTTCGGGCTGCGGCTGGTGCGGGCGCTACCGGGCATGCACGCGAACCTGCGCAGGCTGCACAGCTCCTCCGGCACGGCGACCAGCCGCGCCCGGGCACTGCAGCTGGCGAAGGCAGCGGCAGACCCGACGGTCGGCACCGCCGTGCTGCTTGCCGCGCTCGGCGACCACCCGTGGCGGAAGCTGTACGGCGACGCGGATGACACCGACCTGCCGCGCAACCCCTCCTGGCGGGGCGGACCGCCGGTCAGCGTGCCGGCGCTGCTGCGCGCCACCGGCCGGACCGGCGCGCGCGGCCGGCCGCCGGCGTCCCGCGACGACGCCGCGGCGCGCGCCGCGGTCGCGGCCGCCCGGGCGCGGCGCGCCGCCGAGCACGCCGCCGCGGTCGCGGAGGTCCTCGCCGCACAGCCGGGGGAGCAGCTGAGCTTCGGCGCGGCCGACGTCGCGCTGGCGTCGCTGATGGCCGCGGCCCGGGCCGGCGCCGGCGGCGACCGGCGGACCGCGACCCGCGACGGGCTGGGCTGCACGCTGTTCCACACCGGCGAAGGCGTGGGGGTGCTGCGCGCACCCACCTGGCGGATCTGGCTACCCGGCCGGGTCGCGGTGTTCCACCGGCCCGGGGTGCGGCCGATGGCGCCCGTGGCGACCATCGCCGACCCGGACGAGCGGGCGACCGTCATGGTCGGGGGCGCGGCATGACCGGCGGCGACCTGCCCCCGACCCCGCCGCGGCCGGCCCGCCGCGCCTGGGCCCCGGAGGCAGACGCCGAGACGGCGGCCATGCTGCGGCTGCTCGCCGTGCGCTCGTGGCTGGTCGCCGGCCGGGACGACGAGGCCATCGCCGCCGTCCGGCGCAACCTGCCGGCGATCCGCGACGTGCTCGACCGGCTCGGCTGGGTGCTGGTCGCCGAGCGCGACCTGGTCCGGCTGCGCAAGTCCCCGCCGGTCCGCCGAGACGCCTGGGCGGCCACCGGTCCGGCGCCGCTGACCTGCTCGTGGTTCTTCCTGCTCGTCGCGGCGGCGGAGTCCATGCCGCCGCGGGTTGGGCTGGCGCAGTTGGTCACCGCGGCGCGGTCCGCGGCCGCCGAGGCCGAGCTGCCCGTGCGCGGCGACATCACCGAGCGGCGCGCCATCGTGGCCGCGCTTCGGATGCTCGACGATCGCGGCGTGGTCGTGCGGATGGACGGCGACGTCGACGGATTCGTCGCCGACGAGAACGCCCCCGTGCTACTCGCCGTGCACCACACCCGGCTCGCGCACGTGATTGCGAACACCGGCAGCCTCGACCCGGCCGCCGATCCCGTCGCGTGGCTGGAGCAGGTCGAGACCGAGCGCGACGCCGCCCGGCGGATGCGCCGCCGCCTCTTCGACGACACCCTGGTGCACGTCGTCGATCTCGACGACCCGGAGGCGGACTGGCTGTCCCGCCGCGTGCGGGGCGACGACGGCGGCCCGCTCGCCACCGCGTTCGGGCTGCACCTGGAGCGGCGCGCCGAGGGAGCGGCGTTCGTGCTGCCGACCGAGGCGTTCCGGCATCCGCGCGAGCTCGGGCCGCTGCCGTTCCCGGTGTCCGGCACCGTGCCGCACGCCGCACTGCTGCTGTGCGACGCCGCCGCCACCGGCGGCCGGGTGGACGGCGGCCCGGGACCCGGATGGCGCGGCCTGGCCGCCGCCGAGGTGCCCACCCGGCTCGCCGACCTCGCCGCCACGTACGGCTCCGGCCGCGGCGGATGGGCGGCGGAGCTGGCGTCCGACCCGGCACGGCTGGCCGCCGAGGTCGTCGGCCTGCTGACCGGGCTCGGACTGCTGCGCATCCACGACGACGTGTGGTGGTTCTCCCCGGCGACCGGCCGCTGGCCCGCGCCGCCCCCTCCGGCACCGTCGGCCGAGCCGGCCCGCACGCGGGCCGCTGCCGCTCCGCCCACCGAGGGCCTCCCCTTCGACACGGAAGACGACCAGACGTGAGCATCGACGCGACGATCGGTCTGTTCAGCGACGACGACCTCGTCCCGCAGGCCGGGCATCCGGACCGGTTCGGCCGCCGGTGGCGGCTGGTCGGCGCCGGCCTGTCCGACGTGTGGCGGTACGGCGACCTGCTGCTGCCGGCCGCGTCCGGGCGGCTGCTGCTGCGCGGTCCCAACGGCACCGGCAAGACCACGGCGCTGGAGGCGCTGTGGCCCTACCTGCTGGACCTCAACGCGCAGCGGCTCGCGGCCGGCAAGGCACGGCCGACGTCGCTGTCGCAGCTGATGCGCGAGGGCGCCATCGGCCGCCGCCGGTACGGCTACGTGTGGCTGACCTTCGCCGGGCCCGGCTCGGAGGGTGACTGGTCGTTCGGAGTGCGCCTGCAGTTCTCCGAGGGGGCGTCGCCGCCGGTGCGGGTCGTGCCGTTCACCGTCCCGGGCGTCCCCGGCACCGACGTGCCGCTGCGCGCTGCGGGCCGCGCGCCGCTGATGGCCGAGGAGTTCACCGCCGCCGTCGAGGCCGCCGGCGGGCAGGTGTTCGCCGACGAGGAGGACTACGTCGAGCACCTGGCCCGGCGCGTGTGGGGCACCAGCGCCGCCGAGCTGCGGCTGCTCGCCACCCGGCTGCGCGAGCTGCGCAACCCCTCCCTCCTCGGCGAGGTGTCGCCGCGCGGCGCCGCCGACGCGCTGCGCGCCTCCCTGCCCGGCGTCTCCGACGACGTCATCAGCGCCACCGCCGACGCCCTCGTCGAGTCCGACGCGACCCGCGAGGCGTTCCGCCGCGACAGCGACGCCGCCTCCGTCCTGGGCGAGTTCGCCGACGCGTGGACGGGTCACGTCGTCGACGTGAGCCGGGCCGCCGTCGCCGACGCGCGCGCCGCTGCCGAGACGGCCACCCGGGCGCGCGGCGAGGTCGGCAAGGCCGGCAAGGCGCTGGAGGCCGCCCGGAAGGCAGCCGAGGAAGCACGCATCGCTCACCAGCGGCTGCAGGAGGAGCTGCGTGACCTCGAGGCCGAGATCAAGGCGCTCGAGCGCAGCGACGAGTACAAGGCCGCCGGCCGGCTGAAAGACCTGCAGGCGACCGCCGACGCGCAGAGCGCACAGGCGCGAGGTTCCCTGACCCGTCTGGCCGACGCAGCGGCCGCCGCCCGCCGCCGGGGGGCGGCGCTGCGCCGCGCCGCCGCCGACCTCGCCGAGGACCTGGCCGAGCAGACCGCCGCCGCCGCGGCCGCCGACCCGCACGCATCGGTAGAGCCGTTGCTGACGGTCGCCGACCGTCCCCGGGCGGTGGAGACCGCGGGCGACACGACCGCCGACCCGGGCCCGGCGCTTCGCGTCACCGCTGACCCGGCCGCGCTGGAGGCGACGGCGGCCTCCTGGACCGCCCTCGCGACAACGCACCGCACCCAGGCCGCCGACGCGAAGCTCGCCCTCACCGACCACCAGCAGGTCGCGACCGCCGACGACGCCGCCCGGCGGGCGCGGGAGGAGGCCACCGCCACCGGTGAGCGAGCCGACCGGGAGCGTGCCACCGCCGATCGGGCCGGCCAGGCGGCGCGCACCGCCGCCGCGACCCTCGTCGAGCGCCTCGCCGGATGGGCCACCGAACATCCCGACCTCACCGTGCCCCTCGCCGGCACCGAGGACACGGACGACCCCGGGGACGACGGCGCCCGGTCCGGGTGGAGCGTCGAGGACGTCACCGAACTGGCCGGCGCGGAGCCGAACCAGGTGCTGGCGACCGCGGACGAGCTGCATGCGGCGACACAGCGGACCGCGGCCGCAGCCGCCGCGGCGGCGCGGCGCGACGCCGACTTCGAGGCCGCCCGCGCCGAGGCACTGCGCGCCGAGGCCGGCGATCAGCGGATGAACGCCGCCGAGCTGCGCGCGGGCAAGCTGCTGCCACTGCCACGGCCGGAGTGGGCCGGGCCAGGCGACGACACGGTGGCGTTCGCCGCGGCCCTCGACTGGGCCGTCGACTTCACCGACCCGACCGAGCGGGCGCTTCTCGAAGCCGCGCTCGCGGCGTCCGGCGCGCTCGGCGCGGCGCTGACCAACCGAGGAGCCGCCAGCAGCCGCTGGCAGGTCAGCCCCACCGGCCCCGACGTCGACCGCAGCCTCGCCGACCTCGTCACCGTCGACGCCGACCATCCGCTGGCTCCGACTGCGGCAGCCGTCCTCGCCCGGATCGCGCTCGCCGACACCGCCGCGGCCGCGCCGGAGACCGCCGCGCTCGCCGTCGGTCGCGACGGCACATTCCGCGCCGGGGTGCTGCACGGCCGCGTGCCCGGGGCGCTCGACCGAGCGGCGCTGCCGCCTGCGCGACACCTGGGTGCGCGGCAGCGCCTCGCCGCCGCGGTCGCAGAGGCGGAACGGCTCGAACAGGAGGCCGACCGGCTCGAGCAGGACGCGACCGAGCTGGACGCGCAGGTCCGGGCGCTGCGGAAGCAAGCGCGGGACGTGGAGCAGCGGGCCGCGCGGTTCCCGGAGCGGGAGTCGCTGCGAGGCGCCGAAGCCACTCGCGTCGCGGCAGAGGGAACTGCGCGGAGCGCGGCCATCGCGGCAGAGGAGGCTGACGCCGCCGCGTCGCGGGCCGCCGAGGAGGCGCAGCGTGCCCGCGAGGACTGGGTAGGCCGCACCCGCGCCCGGGGGCTGCCGCCCGACATGGAGCAGTTGGCGGTGCTCCGGGAGCGCGGAGCCGAGACGGCCCGGGCGCTGCAGGCGGCCGCCGCCCCGGTCGCAGGCAAGCTCCGTGCCCGCCTGGTCGCACTGCTCAGGGAGACCGCCGAGGACGTCTCCGCGACGGCCGCCCTGCCGGGGTTGCGTGCGACCGCGCAGTCCGCCGTCGACACCGCCGCACGGACCGATCAGACGCTCCGCACGCTGCGCGAAGTGTCCGGCCCCGCGGCTGAGCGGGCGGTGCGCCGGTACACGGAGGCGACGCAGCGGGAGTCCGAACTACGGCCTCAGCTCGGCACCGCGGACGCCCTTGAGCGCTCCACCGCCGGAGAGGAAGGCGTGGCCTCGGAGCGCCTGGCCGCCGCCGAGTCGCGACTCGAGGAGGTGCAGCCGGCGGCGGCTGCGGCCCGAACCGCGCTGCGGAGCCTGCTTGGTGTGCCCGGCGTCGAGGACGTGGTGCTGGGCGGAGCGCCGCTGGCCGACGACGACGGGCTGCTCGAGCAGGTCGACGCCGCCCTCGCCGGACGGTCGAGCGCGGCCCGCAAGACGCTGCGGGAGCGGTACGACGTCGCCCGCACCCGCCTGGCCGGCCTGTGGACGCTCGATCCGGGCGACGACGACCGGCTGGACACCTTCGTGCTCACCCACACCGACGCCGTGTACACCCCGCCGCAGGCGGCACGGCACGCGCACAGCCTCGCCGACCGCGCCGAGGCCGCGCTCGCCGCCGCGGAGGAGACCGCGCTGCGCGACTTCGTCATCGGCCGGCTGCCGTCCGCGATCGGCGTCGCGTGGACGCGGCAGCGGGACTGGGTCGACGACGTGAACCGCAAGATGAAGACCGCGGCCGCCTCCTCCGGGGTTGGCGTGCAGGTGCGGGTGACGCTGCGCGACGACCTGCCCGCGGCCAGCCGCACCGTGCACGAGCTGTCCTGCCGGGTCGCCGACGCCGACCGCACCCCCGAGCAGAAGCAGCAGGTCGGGGACGCGCTGCAGGCGCTGATCGCGGCCGCGGACGGGGAAACGATGACCGAGCGGCTCGCGGACGCCGTCGACGTGCGGCAGTGGGTCGACGTCGCCTACTACGTCACCCGCCCCGGAGCTGAGCCACGCCGCTGGGGCCCGAAGACCGGCCTGTCCGGCGGAGAGCGGCGCCTGATCGTCCTCGCGCCGATGCTCGCCGCGGTCGCGGCCGCCTACGACAAGTTCGGCGAGGCGGGACTGCGGCTGGCCGCGCTCGACGAGGTCCCGGCCGAGGTCGACGAACGCGGCCGAGAGGGTCTGGCCCGGTTCATCGCCGAACTCGACCTGGACCTGGTCTGCACCAGCTACCTGTGGGACGGCGCGCCGGCGGCGTGGGACGGCATCGACGCCCATGACCTCGAGGTCGCGCCGGACGGGCTCGTCGTCGCCTTCCCCATGCTGGTCCGCGGTCTACTGCCGCTGCCCGGCGACCCGGACGCGGCGCCGGCATGACCTGCACCCTGTGCGGCGGCGCCTGCCGCGACGCCGACCTCGCCGCGCTGCTCGACGCACCGCTGACCTGGCTGTGGGAGCAGCTCGCGGCGACCGCGGACCGCCGCGGCGACCCCGACCTGACCGCCGGGTCGCTCCGCATCACCGCGCCGGCCGCCGCGGAGCAGCGTGCGGCCGCGGTCGGACTGCTCGGCGGCCGGCCCCTCGCCGCCGGGCAGACGCGGCTGGTCGAGCTCGCCGACCTCGCCGCGCGGCTGCACGTCCGCGGCGCGCACCTCACCCCGGGCGTGGTCGCCGCCCACGCCGCCGCTCGACCGCTCGCCGTCAAGGCCCGCGCCCGGGCCGCACGCGCCAGCCGCGAGGCGGAGCTCGAGGCGGCCCTGGTCGCCGCCCTCGACAACTGCTCCGCAGCGGGGGAACGGCTCCGGGAGCTCAGCGGCGACATCGCCTGGGCACACCTGCGCCGCAGCGGCTGGGCCGCCCGCCTGCACGCGCTGCCCGACGCCGAGCAGCTGCTTCGCACCGCGGTCGCGGTCCTCGCCGCACTGCCCGCGGCCGGCGCCCGGGTCGACCGACGACGGCTCGCCAGCGATCACGCGCACGATCCGCACGCGCTCGACGACGGCACACCCGTGGCCGGCCTCACGCTCGCGCTCACCACCGCCGCCGGGGCCACGTCGCCCGGGCAGCGGGCGCGCACCGCGTGGGAGATCCTCGGCGTCGACTGGGACGACCTCACCGGCGGGCTGATCACGGTCGGCATCCACCCGGCGGCGTGGACGCTTCCCCCGCACGTCGCCGTGACCATCCCGCCCCGCGAGCTCGCCGTCTGCGAGTGGCCCATCCCGACGACCGCCCGCACCGTATTCGTGACGGAGAACCCCTCGGTTGCCGCCGCGGCGGCCGACCTCGTCGCAGCCGAGGGCTTGTCGGTGCGGCTGGTCTGCACCTCGGGCACCCCGTCCGCCGGCGAGGTCGCCGCGCTCGCGCGCCTTGCGGACGCCGGTTGGGCAGTGCGGGTCCGCGCGGACTTCGACCCGGCCGGCCTGACCCACGTCACCACCCTGCTGGCCAACGTGGCGGGCGCGACGCCGTGGCGGATGGGCGCGGCGGACTACGAGGCCAGCCTGCCGGCAGATACCTCCGCACGGATCGCGCTGGACCTGCAGAAGCTGCCGGACTCACCGTGGGAACCGGAGTTGTCCCGGACGATGCGGGCGCACGCCGCGGCGGCCTACGAGGAGGCCCTCCTTCCGGTGCTGCTGTCAGACCTCCGCTCCAGTGATCGCGGGGACGGCTGATGAGCGCGGTCGCGCCGCTCCCGGAGGACGTCGTCGAGCGGATCGGCGGCATCCTCGGCGACACGGCCAACGGCTTCACCGGCAGCCAGATCGCCCAGCTGCTGACCCGCTGCCGGCTGCCCGACCCCGGCCCCATCACCAAGCGCGCCCGGATCACCGAGGCGCTGCTGGCCGAGCAGCGCCGCACCGGATCCGGCGCCGCGGTGGTGGCGTTCCTGCACGGCGCGATGCACCCGGCCCGCTGGACCGGCCAGCACGGGCACTTCGAGGCGCAGCGCGCGGCGTTGAACGAGGCGCTGGCCTTCGCCGGGCTCCGGGTGCGCGAAGACGGACGGGTGGCGCGCCGCCGGGCGGCGACGACGCTGAGCGAGGCCGCGGCCCGCACCCGGCGACTGCGCGATGCGCTCACCGCCCGCAACGGGCATGCGCAGGTGTTCGCCTACTGCAACGCCGAGCTGCTCGCCGACGACTGCTTCAACGCCGTCTTCGAGGCGGTCAAGGGGCTCGCGCAACGCATCCGCGAGATGTCCGGCATCGACGCCGACGGCGCCAGGCTTGTCGACGCGGCCTTCGGAGGCCAGCAGCCGGTCCTCGTGTTCAACGCGCTGCAGACCGAGACCGACTACAACGAGCAGCGCGGCCTGGCCACCATCCTGAAGGGGCTGTTCAGCGCCGTCCGCAACCCCCAAGCGCACACGCCGAAGCTGCTGTGGCACCTGTCCGAGGACGACGCCCTGGACCTGCTCGGCACCCTCTCGCTGTTGCACCGCCGCCTGGACCATGCCGTCGTCCCGGGCCGCCTGCGGCCCGGCGCCTGAACGACCCCCGGCCGCAGCGGCTCCTGCCGGTAGGCCGCCACGCACCGTCGCCCGCGCCGACCCGGCCCCCGATCGGCCGTGCGCTGTCCCCGGCAGCGTGCACACTGCAACCCGCTGGTGCTCACCGCGGGCGCCCACTCGTCGAGGAGGCGACCTTCGTGACCGCCGCACCGCCCGTACCCGCGCCGCCGTTCGCCGTCGGCGACGTCGACACCTCGGGCTTCGCCGGGCACCGGGTCGTGTTCGCTGCCTCCCGCACCGGAACGCTGCACGCCGCCGAGGGCCGCGGCTGCCACCACGCCGCGACGGCGCAGCGGAACGGCACGAAGGTCGAGGTGGTCGTTCCAGACGATGCCCTGACCACCGGCTGGGAGCCGGAGCGGCGCTGCTGTGGCGGCGCGGACGTGTTCGGCGCGCTCACCGCCGCCCGTGCCCTGACCACCGACTGGCGCACCCTCGACGAGCTGCGGACCGTCCTCACCGGCACCCCCACCGACCCCGCCCGACTCCTCGAGCTGCTCGACGCCGCCCGCAAGCTCGCCGCCGCCGTCACCCGCACCGACGAGGGCACCTGGCAGCCCGCCCACTCGTGGGAGACCGTGCCCGCGCAGCGGATCACCCTCGGCGGCTGGGCCGCCGACCTCGTCGCGGCCGCCCCGGCCGCCTTGACCGCTGCCGAGTGGCTGCCCGCGGCGCTGACCGAGCACGTCTCCGTGCACCTGCCGCTCGCCGAGATCGCCGCACTGCGCGCCTGGGATCGGCGCCCCAACACCCCGGCCGCGCAGGCGCTGACCACCGCCTGCTGGCAGCTCGGCAAGGAGGTCCGCGACGACGTCGCCGCCCTGGCCGCCGCGGCCGGCGTGCTGCTGGCCGAGCGCCTCGGACGCCTGGAGCCGACCCGTCCGGCCGGGGTCGATCCCGCGCCGGTCGCGGCGGTGGTCGACTTGTGGCGCGACGAGCTCGCCGAGCGCGCGGCCGCCCCCGAGCAGATCATCGTCTGGCGCGGCCGCTTCCTCGACCCGCCGCTCGCCGACTACCAGGAGCTGCTCGGCTACGCCTTCGACGTCGTGGATACCGCCGACAGCGAGCCCTACGGCTCCCAGTCGTTCGGGTTCCTGACCGCCCGGTTGCCACTGGGGATCGCGGTCGCGCTCGGCCCGGCGCCGCGCGTCGACGCCGATCCATGCGACGACCACCGCGTGATCGCCGCCCTCGCCGCCGACCTGCCGTCCACGCCGTTCGCCGAGATCGGCGACCCGGCCACCCGCGACGTGCTCGTCGACGCCGCGCACCCGCGTAGCCTGCACGCGCGCCTCGCGCGGGCACGCGCCGCTGTCGGGGCGACCCCGACCGACGTCCCGGCGGTGCCCGCGGCCGGCCAGCAGGTCACGGCCACCCTGACGGTCACCTTCACCGTCGCCGACCCTGCGGTGATCGCCGCGGCCAGCGAGGACGCGCTCATCGACGCGGCCATCGCCGCCGAGCGCGCCGCCAAGACCCGCGGGGAGCCCGGCCTCGAGCCCAGCTCCGCTGACGCGGGCGGGGGCCTGGTGGTCAACGACGCCGCGGAGGACCTCCGGGCCGGGCTACGGAGTCTGCTGACCCGGGCAATGCCGGCACCACAGCTGCCCGGCCTGAACGCCGGGCCGGTCACCGTCGAGGTGCACGGCCCCGCCTTCGCACCGCCGCCCACTGTCTAGGAGCCCCCGCAGCTGCTCCGGGGGGAGCGCCGGTGCCAGGCGGGGACAGGAACCGGGCGAAGCCCAGTCGCCGCAGCGGCGTCTTCGTAGAGCTTCCGTGCGGCCGACACGCGTCCGGCTACGGTCACTACAACGTGCTGTCGAGCGCGTACCGTCCGACGCCGATACGGAACTCGGGCGGCGCGCTGCGACCCTTCTGCGGCGGGTTGACTGCGCCCGGCCGCTGTGACGGGGAGGTCGTCGGGATGGGCTTGCAGGATCCGCTGTGGTTTGCGCGTCTGGCGGCCGTGCCCGGCATCAGCTACGCGACGCCGGCGGAGCTGGACGTCACCAAGCTCCGGCGGCGCAACGCCAGCCCGGAGATCTCCCGCTACCCGGACCTGCCGCCGACCCTGTGGTGGGGGGACACGACCGAGTCGCCGGCGAGCGCCCACGTGCTCGCCGATTCGCGCAAGGCCACGACGGCGCGGGTGCTGCGCAACCTGGCCGAGGTCCTCGAGCTGCCCGGGGAGCCGGCCGACTACCACTTCGCCATCCAGGGGGTCGTGTCCCAGATGCGGTCGCGCGGCGGCGAGGGGCCGCACGTCTTCGCCGAGCTGGAGCGCCTGTGCTGGCTGGATCTGCAGCTGATCCAGGCGTGTCCGGAGGTGGTCATCTACGACCACCCCGAGGACGGGCAGCAGTACGCCCACGTCACCGCGTTCAAGACGCTGCTGGATCTGTATCTGACCGAGGGCGCGCTCGGCGACGCCGCCCGGGTGCTGCCGATCGCCGAGCGGTTCAGGCAGGGCGACACCCCCGCGACGGAGAAGGCCCGGACCCGGATGGCGGCGCTCGCCGCGGAGGACAGCACCCGATGAGCGGCGACCTCGGCCGCCGCCTGGTCGCGACCACCACTCCCGAGGAGTGGCTGGCCGTCGAGGCCGACGCCGGTGCCCGGTTCGCCGCGGTGGAGTCCCTGGTCGCCGCCGTGATGAAGGCGTCGTTCGCCGGTAAGCCGCCGGTGCAGGTCAGCGACCTGGAGTCCGCGCCACCGATCGCGCTCAAGCACGTGCCGGCGGCCGCCCGGACCACCGCGCGCGAGGTGTTCGACCTCGAGGCGCAGCGGGCGAAGGGCGCCTGGTGGCTGCCGGAGTCGGTGGTGCTCAAGCCCGGCGCGGTGAACCTGCCCGCATACGTCGGGATCGAGCCGCGGTGGGCGATGAACGCTGCCGCAGCCGACGCCGGCCGGGTCGAGCTGCCCGGCTGCCCGGACGCGCTGGCCTGCTGGGCACTGCTCGCGCCGTTCGCCGACATCCTGCTCGCGCCGCTGATGCTGCGCGGCCCGGACTCCGGAGCGCTGGCCCCGGCCGCCCGCGACGCGGCGTGGGCGGCGGTCGAGACTTCCTACGCCGCCCTCGGCCTGACCGGCGACGCCGTCGCCGCGGCGGTGACCGCGATGCGGCCCGGGCACGGCTGGTCGCGGCTGACTACCGCGGAGCAGACCGCGGCACGCGTCGCGCTGGTCGAGGCGCTGCGCGGCACGGTCGGCCCGGACACGGTGCGCCGGTGGCGGGCGGTGGCGATGCGCCCGCTGCTGGACAAGTACTACGCGAAGGCGAAGAAGGCGGCGCCGTCGTCGCGGGCGGTGCTGACGAAGGCGCTGCAGCCGACGCTGGCGGCGTTCTTCGCCGGGGACTGGCTGGCGCTGTTGGACTACCTCGGCGAGCAGCCCGCGGCCGGTGAGGAGATCACCACCGCGCTGCCCGAGCCGCAGCTGTACGTGCAGTCGCCGGCGCCGGATCAGCCGGGCGCCGCCGGGGCGGAGATCCACGGTGGTGAGGAGGCCGGCTCGCCGGCGGCGCGCCGAGTCGAGGCGCTGCGCGCGTTCTGGGCGGCGCTGGATGCGACGCACGCCCAGCAGCGCCCCGGGATGCGGCCGCTGACCGGGCTGCTCGACGACGGCGTGCTCATGCCCGGCGACCGCGAACCGTTCCGTCCACCGGCGTACGAGCGGCTGCTGCCGGCGTCCCTGCTGGCTGACGTCGAGACGCTGTGGAGCGGCCAGCTGCAGCCGCGCTACCCCGACCGGATCGTCTCGGCGCGCTCGCCGCACGAGCAGATGGCGGACGCGTTCGGCACGGCGCTGCGGTTCTGGCACGAACTCGCCGTCACCGCCTGGCACATCTGCGAGGGCCCGCACGCGCGCACCGATCTGGCCGGCCTGGCCCGGCACTACGCGGAGGAGGTCGCCGCGCTCGCCGTGATGGGCACGCCGGTGCCCACGGCGCTGTTCACCGAGCTGCAGGCCGCCGAACGACGCCTCGGCCGGCCGCAGGAGATCGTCCGTGACCGGCACACGCGTGACATCGCGCCCGGGTTCACCCTCGAGGTCTCCATCGGCGGCGGCACCCGCCGCGATGGGTACGAGATCCTCCGCGACATCATCGTCACGCACCGCCGGGCCTGGGCCGAGCAGCACCTGGAGTCCGCGCTGCGCCGCGCCTGGGAGGAGCCGTTGCGCGAGGTCGCCCGGCAGCTGCAGGTGGCCATCGCTGGCCGCGGCAAGCCGCCCACCGTCAAGCAGTTCGCCAAGCTCGCCGAGCCGGTGGCGAACGCCTGGTTCGGCGGCGGCCTGGCCGCCGTCTACATCGCCGTGGGGCACACGCCGCCGATCGAGCCGACCCGGGTCCGGCTGCTGCCGTACGACCGGGCCGCCTTCTGCAACCGCGTCTTCGACGTCCTCGGCGGCCGGTACGTGCCCGACAGCCAGGCCGCCGGGAACAACGACGCCTACCAGCGCTCCTGCGCGGTGCGCCGCGCCGCCCACGTCGCAATCGGGTTCGTGCAGCAGGAGGAGCTGCTCGACCGGCCACCCGCCGCCCAGGAGCTCGGCCTCGGTGATCACCGGTGGCCCGAGGGCCTGACCTTCGAGCGCTACGCCGCCGCGGTCACCGAGGCCCGAACCGCGCTGCCGACGGTTCGCGGCATCGCCCCGACCAACGCGCCGCCGACACCCGCCGCGGCGCCTGCTGCCGTGCCGGCCGACCGCCCCGCCGCCGGCCACACAGCCGGCCAGGGTGGCCAGTCTCAGCCCGTACTCCCTTCGCCAGCGGCCGCGGCGGACCCGCCTCCTCCGGAGGCGGAGGACTCAGGTCGGCGCCGCGGGTTCCTGGGCCGCCTGTTCAGCCGCGGATAGCCCGAAGATCGCCTCACTCCGCAGACATCTGGTGGAAGCGCGGCTGGTGATCGCCCTGGGATGCAGAGCTGGGACCTACACGGGCAGGTGGTAGTGCCACCGGACCGGGTCGTACCGGCGGATGTAGCGCAGCAGCACGGTCAGGTTGCGGTGCAGCGTGATCTGGCTGATGTCGATCAGCGGCACCTCCCGCTCGCTGAGCGACGTGGCGGTGCCGGCCCGGATGCCGCGGGTGCCGATGCGCGCCTCGGGATCCAGCCCGGTCTCGGCCCACCACGTCCGCAGGAAGCGCGCTGCCTGGGCCGTCGACCACCGCGCGCCGCTGGCCAGGTCGGCCGGGAAGATCCGCGCCGAGTCGGCGAGGGACCGCCCGTGGCACCGGAGGTGCACCTCGAGCAGAGCCTCGAGGGCGCAGGCGCCGCAGATCGTGTCGCAGTCGAGTCCGTTGTCGTCGTCGTGGTCGAGCGGGAGCGTCTCTCCACGCCCGTGCGGGTCCGTCTTCGACTGGGCGATCAGCACCTGCCAGCCGCCGGGACGCTCGGTGAGGTGGCAGAGCAGGAGGTTGGCCATCTCGGCGTGACGGCGGCCGAGCGCGTGGCCCACGAGGAGGTACGCGACCGCGCGCGCGGTCTCATGGTAGCCGGGCTCGGCGTTGGCCAGCAGCCACTGCAGGTCAGCCGGGGCCAGGCGGGACAGGTTCTTCGACCAGGAGCCGGGGAGGCCCGCGCGCGCCCAGGCATCACCGATCTGGCTTTCGAGCCCAGTCTGGTCGGTCTTCGTGAGGTGCTCACCGCTGCTGGTGAACTCGCAGACGGCGGCGAGCGCGCCGGGGGTCAGATCGTCGAGGATGCCGCGGCGGGTCCCGATGCTGACTCGGGCAGCGTCATCGTGGAGTTGGATTCGCAGGCGTCCGCTGTCGAGGACGTCGGCGAGTCGGTCCGTCCCGGTCGCGTACAGGATGGCGATGACGAAGCGGACGCGGGCGACGTCGGGGGATGCGGCGCCCAACGTCCGTGCCATCGCCGCCACGTCCTCGGTGCGGATGGCGTCCATCTGCTTCTTCTCCACGTACCGGCCCTTGCTGCGGCGCACCGCCGACAGGTACTCGCGGATGCGCCCCTCCCGGGTTGCATCGAGTAGACCCGCCTCGAGGTGCATGAAGCTGATCGCGGCGACCACCCCCCACATCTGTCCCCATCCCCAGCGGTCACGGTGGAGGTGCAGGTAGCGGAGGATGTCGCGCGGGGACGCCGGCAACGCCTCCACGGGGCGCAGCGCGCACCACCGCTGGAAGGCGGCGAACGCGTACTCGTGCTGACGGCGGCGTCTCGCGGAGACGTGGCGGGCGGCGAACTCCTCGACCAGGCTCACCTCGGTGTCCGACAGCAGGTCACGGACATCGACGGGGAGGGGCACGCCCTCGGGCCGGTCAACGGGCATCGGACCCACCGCCCCCCGTGAGCAGGCGACGCAGCGGCGCGGCCGACGGGACCGTCGGGCCGTTGCGGTAGGTCGCCACCAGCTCTGGGGTCTCCAGACCCATCGTCGTGCGGATCTGCTCGTCGGTGGCCTTGAAGGCCGCTGCCGTCTGCGCGAAACCGCGCCGGGGCGAGTGCCCGCTCAGGGACTTGTCGAGGCCGGCGCGGATCCCCAGCCGCTTGATCCGGGTCAGGTGGTTGTCGTAGGTCATGGGGCGCTCGGGCCGCAGGCGTCCCTTGTTGGCGGGGCAGAAGACGTAGCCCTCGGCGCCGATGCCCGACGCGGCCACGGCCGTGTCGTAGATGTCGAGCCAGTCCTCGAGGGCGCGCACGGCGCACAGGCGCTCGTCACGGGCCCTGACCACGGAGAGCCGGTCACTGTCCCCGTCCTGGCGGGTCTTGCGGACGCCAGGAGCGACCGTGAATCCATCGCGGATCCTCTCGAGCTGTCCCCGCTGCATGGTCCGCACCTCGATGTTGCGGAGCGCGTCGTGCCACGCGAGAAGTAGCGCGGCCCGGTCGCGGACGTACTGGACGGTCGCAGGGTCGGCTACGAGGCCCAGCCGACGCTTGACCTGATCTCGTTCGGCGGGGTCGTCGGTCTTCACCTCGACCCGACCCCCCGGTCCGAGCGCGACGGGCCCTCCGCAGCGCTCGACGACCCGCTGAACCGCCATCCGGAGCGTCCGCGTGGCGACGCGACGCGCCGAGAGGTCGGTGAGGTCCACCGGGAGCGCGACCGTGCCGTCAGGGCTGAACACGAAGGCGAACAGGGGGCCTGCCGCGTCGGGCAGCCGCTCGTCCAGCTCCCGTAGCGCGCAGAGGGTACAGGCGTACCCGCAGTCGAGCGCCCGACGGCATCGCAGGGTGATGTCCACCGGCGGCGCGGGATGGGATCCGAACAGGACCGCTGGGAGCTGGAGGGTGAGCGTGTCACTGCCGGTTCGGATGGTGCTCCGGTCGAGCCGCATCATCTGGGCGGCCGAGGCCTGGGTGTCCCAGGCCAGCAGAACGGCCGCCCGACGGCGGATGTCGGTGAGGGTGGACTCGACCTCGATTTCCGCGATCTGGACCGCGTCGTCGGGCAGCAGGGGAGGAGCCTGGCGGGGAGTGTGCAGGTCCGCGAGCCGCTTCTTCGCGCCGGCCCGCACGGCGCGGACGGTCGGGTTCATCGTCGGGGTAGCGAAGCCGTTGTCGGTGTGCTCGTGCCGGATCGCCGCCAGGAGCCGGGAGAAGTAGCTGGGCGACGGCGGCCGACCCGAGGGGAGGGCCTTGCTGTCGACGAGCGCGGCGATGTACTCGCAGACCAGTTCCGGCGGGTAGGGCAGCTCGCTGGAGCGGCCGGTCTTGCGGCACCAGTTGGTGAAGACCCGGAGGCGGTAGGGGTGCTTGGTCAGGGTGGACTTCGCGCGGCGGTTCTCGGCGAGGAACCGGTCGATGTCGGCGTCCAGCTCGTCGGGGTCGGTCATCGGTACCGGGGGGCGATACCGGGGTGCCCTGGCCTCGGGCTCGGTGCCGAGCAGGTCACCGGCCTGGGCGTCGACCGCCCCGTCGTGGTCGTTGTTCATGCCCGTGCCCGCTGCGCGAGGCGCCGCAGGGCGGCGTAGTCGTCGCCGGTGAGGGCGGCTTCGGTGACCGCGCACCACTCGGCGAGGCTGTCGACGTCGCCGTCGATTCCGCGGGTGTGGCACCAGTCGCGGAAGACGGCCCAGTGCTCACCGCCGACGGTCTCGTCGAGCAGGCGGTCGTCTCCGGCCTGCCGCAGGCCGGTCAGGAGGGCACCGAGCGTGAGGTCGGTGCTGCGGGTGGTAGGCATGACCCGCAACGTCCGGAGCGGGCCGCGTGGCGCAATGAGCCTGCCCGGGGCGCTCGCGGCCCGGGCAGACTCAGCGGGGGATCAGCTGGGCCGCGGCTTGAACAGCTTGCGCGCGGGGTTGTTCGCCCGGGCGTTGACCTCCCGGCGGTAGCCGAGCAGCACCTCGAGGCACTTGTGCCCGGAGATCTGCTGCACCTCCTCGATGGTCAGCTTGCCGTCCCGAAGCCCCTCGGTGATGAACCCGGCGCGCAGGCCGTGCGCGCCCCACTGGTGGTAGACGCGCTGGCCGCGGATCCGAGTGGGCCGCACCGCCAGACCGGCGGCGTAGGCAAGATCCTGGACCAGCTCGTTGATCGCCTCCCCGGAGAGCGACGTGAGCTTGCCGCCGGCCGCGACCCGGACGTTGCCGTGCCGGTCGATCGGGCAGAACACCGGCTGATCGGGGCGGTGAACCCGGGGGTCGTGGCCCAGCAGGCGGGTGACCTCCTGGTGCCAGGCGGTCAGCGCCGTCGCCGGGCAGGGCATGTCGTCCCCGGCCAGGGGCAGCCAGTGCCGGTGCGGGTTCGCCCCCGTCTGGTCGGTCTTCGAGCGGCGGACGAGGAGGCCCCACTCACCGGCTTCGGGAGTGAGGTCGCGCCAGGTGAGCATCGTCAGGTTCGACCGGCGCAGGGCGCAGGACCAGCCGGTCAGCAGCAGCGCGCGGTCGCGCAGCTGCTTGGTCGTGCGCTGCTCCGGCTCCGGGAGGCAGGACAGCAGCTGACGGTCGGGGACCGGACCGGCACCGGGCCGCCACCCCGGCACCTCCGCGGCAAGCCGCAGCAGGGCCTTGTGCAGGCCCTGCCGGGTGTAGGGCCGTCCGCTGGGGTCGGCGATGACCTCCTGGTTGTGCCGCCGCCGGCTGTGCAGCTCGGCCAGCGCGGTCACGAGGCAGAGCCTCGGGTTGCGGTGCCGGCGGACGGTGATCACGGTCGCCTGACCGCGGGCGGTGGTGGCTGGCGCGTCCAGGGTGACCCGGTCGTCGCCGAACCGGATGTCGGGCCAGCGCAGCCTCGCCATCTGGCCGGCGGTCCAGCCCAGCCGGCCGCCCAGCAGGCGGATGGCGTTGGCGGTCAGCGCAGCCACCTGCGGAGCGTCGACGGCGTCGAGCAGGGCCCGGAGCCGGTCGAGGTCGATCGCCACGCGCTGGTGCTCGGGGCGGACGCCGTAGGTGCGGCGGATGCCGGCGAGGACGGCGGCGACCTGCGGGTCCTTCCCGGGGATGGGCAGGCCGCGCGCCTCGTGCGCCTTGTTGATCGCCTGCAGCCGCAGGGCCACGGTGCCCGGCACCTTGCCGCGCAGCGGCCTACCCTCCTCGTCACGGAGCACGTCGCCGCGCTCGTCGACCGCGACGGCGAGCACCGCGAGGTAGGCGGCGACGATCCCCGGCTGAGCGGGCAGCGGCGACGCGCCGTGCTCGACGCACCACGTGGCAAACTGCTTCCAGCCGCTCGTGTAGCCCCGCCGGGTGGCCTCGGCCAGCGACTCGCGGGCGAGCTCACGGGCCAGCGCCAGCTCGGGGCGCAGGTCGACCGGCAGCTCCTCGCCCAGCTCGGGCATGGGGGTGAACTCGACCGAGGCGAGCATGGCGGTGCGGGTGCCGGCGACCGCGAGCTCGGCCTCGACCAGGTCGTCGACGAGCGCCTGCGCGCCCCGGGTGAGCAGTGCTTCGGCGAGGTCGGGGGCCGGCCCGGTGGGGTCGGTCACGGCGGTGTCGGACGGGGAAGGCACTTCGGTCCTCCAGGTGGCGGGCCGGGTGCCGGTTGCACCGCGGCGGACCCGAGGCACCGTGCTGTGACCTGCGAGAACGGCAATCAACTGCCAACTCTGACTCGCGATTTTTCGTCTAATCGAGAGCCAGAGTTGCTATCCCGCAGCGGCCTGCGATCGCCGGGGAACCAGCTCCGTGCGCGGCGCCCGGGCGCCGGGGGAGGGGAGCGGGCACCGCGCCCTGCGGGGTGAATGCACGGCCGGGCCCCGGCGGCATCGTCCGGCGGCGGTCGCCGGCAGGCGTCGTCCCCGCCGGCGGGTCGCCGGCCGAGCCCCAACGGAGGCTCCTGTGTTGTTCGTGCCTGTTGGTCGCGGCGCCCATGTCATGGTCTGCGACCGGGTGTGCCTGAAGGCCGCCTCGGACCGGTTGCCCGATGTGGAGCCGCTCGACGTCGCCGCGACCGAGCTCTGCGTGACCTGTTTCGCGTGCGGACTGACCCGCTCCGCTCGGTCATGCGTGTGTGCGGACTTCGGGACCAGCTGCAGCGCGCCGTCCTGGCTGCTGAGCGCCCAGCCGTTCGTGGCGCTCGACGCCATCTACGCCTCGTACGGACCTGTGGTCCTCACCGACGAGGACTGGAAGTTCCTTCAGGCCCGCGCCGAGGAGGTCGACGCCGGGGGACTGGTCGGCCTGCTGTGGGTGCGCGAACAGCATCCCGACGGCGATCGGTGATCCAGGGGTTGTGTGCGGAAGCCGCGCCGCCACGGTGGCCGGCGGTGGTCGAACGCCACCCCCGTGTTGTCGGGGGACGTTCGTCCCCCGACAACACGGCGCCCACATCATCTGGAGGCACTCGTGTCCCAATCCATCCGCTTCCTGCCGGCGGTTGCGCCGGCTGAGCACGCGGCCGACGCCGCGCACCGCGATCGCGACCTGCGCCGGCTGCTGGCCGTCTGGCGGTCGCTGGCGGTCCGGTTCATCACCGCCCAGGCCCACGGCGGTGCCGACGAGGTGGAGCTCTGCGACGCCCTCACCGGCGTCGAGGAGGCTCTTCGGCACCGTCACCGCAAGGTCTGGCGGCAGGTTCAGCCGGTGCTGCAGCTCCTCCTGTTGGAGGCCGAGCACGCCGGCGACCAGTCCACGGCGCCGAGCGACTGCCTGAACTGCCGGCGCGCGGTCGACGGCCTGCCGTCGATCACGCAGCTGCTGATGGGGGAGGCGCCGCGATGACCGTCGCCATCCCCGCCCAGCGAGGCAGCAACGAGCCGGTCACCGTCCTCGACGATCAGCTGGTGATCCGCCACCTGCGGCTCGATCATCCGGAGACGGTCGCGCTCGCCGCTCGCGAACTGGCGGAGCACGGCCCGGAGGCGTTGACCGACACCGTGTCGGCGGCCCTGGTCGTCGGCATGGTCGCCGCCGGGCTGCAGCGCAGCGGCGGCAACCACGCGGCCGTGATGCAGAGGGCGCTGGCCGGCTTCGACCGTGCGCTGGAGCAGCGCGCCACCGACACCCTCACGCAGCTCGATGGGCTGCTGAACCAGGTGACGGCCAGCGAGCAGGCCACCCGTCAGGCGGCCGAGGCCGCCCTAGCCGACCTGCCCCGCCGCATCGAGCAGGGACTCGCTGCGGCGCTCACCGGCGGTGCCGGCGACGTCCGCGAGGCCGTCCGGCAGGCCGCCGTGACCGCCCAGCGGGAGGCCCTCGGCCAGCTCGAGTCCGTGGTGCGAACGCACAGCGACAGTGTGCGGTCCGTCGTCTCCACCGAGAACCCGGCCTCGCCGCTCAGCGCCCTTCGACGCGACCTCACCGCCGCCGTCGACGGCGCACGGCGCGAACTCGGCGAGGGTCTGGCCGCGCTGCAGGCGCTGGTCCAGGCCCAGCAAGCCGGGCAGGCCGCGGCGCGGAAGAACTCCGCTGCCGTGGGCAAGGACTGGGAGGACCGCGTCGCCGTTGGCGTCGCCAGCTGGGCGCAGGCCACGGGTGACCTCATCGAGCACGTGGGCAGCCAGCCGGCACCGGGTACCACCCGCCGGGTCGGAGACGTGCTGGTGCGCATCATCACCAGCACCTCCACCCGGCCGGTACTCATCGTGGAGGCCAAGCGCCGCCAGCGTCGGCCGTCGATGCGGGCGTTCCGCGACGAGCTGAACGACGCCCTCCGGGTCCGCGGTGCGCACAGCGCACTCGCGGTGGTGGAGACGGCAGACGATGTACCGGGCCCGGGAAGCTGGGCACGCGTGGATCGAACCTGCTGGGTGGTGGCCGCCGACCGGCCCGAGCTGCTGACGCTGGTCCTCGGGATCGTCCGCGAGCTCACCATCCTCGCGGCGGCGCAGACCGGCGCCGACAGCTCGGTCGACATCGGCCGCGCCCGGACGGCGGTGGACCACCTGCTCGACCTGCTGTCCCGTTTCGACGACGTCAGCAAGCACGTCTCCACCGCGGAGAAGACGCTGACCAACATCCGCGCTACAGCGGATGGGCTCCGCCAGGCCCTGACCGTGCAGATCCAGGACGCGCACCATGCGCTGAGGGCAGGCACGCAGGGCGGCTGAACTGACGCTGGGGGAGGAACGCACGTTCCTCCCCCAGCTCACGTTCGCAGCAGACGCCCAAGCAGGACAGCCGCCCGGCGGACAGCCCTGCCCGCCGACCGGAGCATCCCTGCTGCCACCGCCCAGGCGGCCCGCCGGCGCCCGACCGCTCGGACCGCCGGTGCCGTAGGCAGCGACTGCACCCGCACGCGGCGGACCGCCGACGCCGACAAGCCTGCCCGGCGACCCAGCTCCCGGTCCGACAGTCCGGGATCGCGGCGCAGGAGTTCGCGCACCGCCTGACGCCGGGCTTCCAGATCCTCGGCCGAGAGGTATCGCCGGCCGTCACGACCGATCCGTTCCCCGCTGCTCGCGTGCGGCATCTCCTCACCTGAGCGGCCCGGGCTCTTGCGCCACCGGGCCACCGATCGGGCATCCACCCCACAGGCCGAGCTGATGCGGCGATCGGACCACTCCGGGGCCAGCGCCAGCAGGCGCAGTGCCGCCTCGCGCCGCTGCTTCGCGGTGAGTGGCAGGCCGTGGCTGGCATTCGCGCGAATCGCCCGTTCCCACGCCTCGGCCTCGTCCCCGTCCACCCACTGCACGCGCACCGTGGACCGGCCGAGGGCGCGGGCGGCGTCTACCCGCATGAATCCGTCCACGAGCACCCAGCAGCCGTCGTCGTCCCGCCGGACCAGGACCGGCGGGGTGTCGTCGAGTGCGGTCGCGAGGCGCTCCACGTGCGCGGGATCCGCCGGCCGCAGTCGCGCCGCCGTGCGCAGCATGTCGAGCGGGACCATCTCTCCGCCGGGGGAGTGCCGGGCCGTCATGGCCGTGACGGTGCGGCCGCCGCGCCGCTGCGCATTCGCCGGTACATGGACTGTGCAGCGGACGGGCGGAGACGCAGGTCACCGTGGACACGCTGACCTGGGCGCGACTCAGGGGAGCTCACCTGAGTGCGCCGGGGCGCGAGTCCGTGACCTTCCGATGCAGCCGGGGACAGCCCGGGTGATGAGGGAGGCGTCATGCCCGCACATGACCTGATGATGATCAAGACCCGCACACAGCTGCGCGCGGCCGCCACCAACCGGCAGCGCGTCCGGATCCGCGGGGTGGTCGCCGCCCGGGGCGGCGGCCACTACGGCGGGGGGTACCGGAACGTCTGGCTGCGGGTCGAGACCGCAGCGGGCAACGTCCAGGTGACGGCGTCGCCGGGGACGCCGCTCGGGACGATGCCCGAGGGCAGCCGCATCGAGCTCGCCGTGAGCCTGACCGGGATGGTGAACCTGGTGGAAGACGTCTACATCGGGGAGCGGGCGCAGGTGCTCGCGTCGACCTCCGCCGCCGCAACCAGGTGAACGCCTGACACAGCGAGCGCGATGAGGCCCCGGACCACGATGGTCCGGGGCCTCAACGGTCTGGGCTACTCGCCGACGCGGCGCCGTGGCGGTGGTGTCGCCCGGTCAGACGAGCGTCCGAGCTGCAGCTGGCACGCCCGACAGCTCAGGGGATCGTCCTCGTGCGGCTGGGCCCACCAGGTGGACTGCTCCAGCAGGAGTTCGGACCGCCGGCGCGCCCAGCGGAACGGGAAGTCGCGCTCCAGCTCCTTCTCGACGAGTACCGCGTCTCGGGCGAAGCTGTCCGCGTCGTCGATCAGATGGTGCTTGGTGCGCTCCACCACCAGGCGCGACAGCAGGCGGTAGGTCCCGACCAGCGTCCGCCAGTCCTGCTCGCGCAGCTGGCGCACGAGCGGCGGTCGCGGCCGTCCGCGCTGCCGGGGTACCGCACGAGCGGCGCTCGACGCGGTGCGGATGATCGGTTCGGGCATGCGGGCCCTCCGATGAGAGGCGCGTGCCGGGAGCCCTGCTGCCCCGGCGAACGATCCGCGCGGGACACGTCAGGTGTCCGGCAGGGACCGTCAGGGCGCGACGCGCGGGCGCAAGCGGGTTGGGGGGGTGCGTGGACGCTGTCGAGCCCCGCACCCGGTCGACCGGGTGCGGGGCTCGGGGGTGGACCGCGTCGTCAGTTGCCGGTCAGCCGGGCGTAGGTCGACGCCGGCGGGTAGCCGAGGACCGCGCCGAGCACGACGAAGCCCTCGTCGCTGTCCTCGTCCCACCACGGCGGCGTCACGATCGAGCCGCGCTTGACCGGCGGCTGGCGCAGGTCGAGGGCGAAGGCCTGCTGCAGGCCGCGGTCGATGACGTCCAGCAGCCGATTGGCCCGCGCCCGGTCCGGGTCGCCGGCGGCGACCGCGTGCCACGTGGCCCTCAGCGCGCGGTGGCTCACGCGGTCCCCGAGGCAGGCGGGGGCGATCCACACCTTCGTGTTCCAGTCCCGGTAGACCAGCGCCTCCAGCCCTGCGGCCTGGGCAGCGGCCACCCAGCTCCCCGCATCGGCGTCGGAACCGACGAGCTCCGCCGCCGGCTTTGCGCCGGACAGCACGCGATCGAGGAGCGCGTCGTCCTGGCGCAGACCGCTGTGCACCCCAGTGACCGGGTGCTGCCACCCGCCGCAGAAGTCCAGGTTGCCGAAGCTGTGGGTCGAGGGGCCAGCGGCGGTGCTCAGGTAGGGGAAGACGTACGTCGTGTAGGTCAGGTCGAACAGGGCCGCCAGGAACGCGTACTCGTCGTCCTCGTCGTGGTGGCGCAGGTCGGCGGGGATGTCCCACGGGGCGTCGTCCCAGGTGGGGTAGCCCTTCACCACGAGCCGGAACTCGCCGCTGTTGGCGGTGAACCAGCCGCTCGGCTGGCTGCCGTCGGTGTCGGTGAGCCGGTCCCAGCCCGCGGGCGGGGTCGCGGTGTTGGCCGGCCAGGTGACGGTGGTGGCGATGGTGCTGGACATGGGAGCCTCCAGGGATGTCGGGGAGTGGCGGGGAGACGGTGCCGATGTCCCGACCGGGGGCAATCACCTGGTGAAGCCGGTGGTCGGGCTCGGTGTCGGCGTCCGTCTGGCCCCGTGTCCGGGGCTCACCCAGCTTCTGCGAGGACCAGGTCTGCTCGCGTCGCCCGCAAACCCGGTTTCTCCATCCCCCAATCGCCCTACACGCCAGCGGTGGTCCGAGCGGTGACCCCGTCGACCTGCGGCTCCAGATCCCTCCAGGACGGCCGCGGCGGAAGGGGCACAAGGGCGCCATGAGGTGGCCAGCTCTGCACCTCACCGACGATGGCGGTAGGGGCTCGGGGCGGCACGGTGATTGACGACCGCGTCGGGCCGCGCACCGTGCCGGGAGCGCGAACCGGAGAACCGTGTGTCGGCAGGACGTGTAGGGCCTACGCCCTACGTGCAGCTACTTCGACTGCGACGGACTGGACGACGACGAGGCCGATGACGAGCCCTTGCTGCACGACCGCGCGGCGACGTCGCCTGCCCGACGGCCACGTACTGCAGGTCGGCGTAGTCGCCGTGCAGCTTGACGATGGTCGCGGGTGCGTGCGGCAGCGGCGCAATGCCGGCGACGGCCTCGGGCCTGCGATGACCTGCGGCGGCACGCCGGAGTCCGCGGGCCGTGTGGAGACCTACGTCTCGACTACCCCTCGGACCCCGAGCAGGTGGTCCGCGATGCGGCCGGGGACGTCGCCGCCGCGGACCAGGAGCCCGCACTCAAGGTTGCGCTCCAGAGCGTGGCCGGTCAGGTTGGCGCTGCCGACGAGGGCGGTGCGCCGGTCAACGATGAGCACCTTCCCGTGCATGGAGGCCCGGGCCGGGCGAGCCTCCGCCGGCCAGGCGAGCCGGCGGGCGCGGAGATGGGGGAACGGGTCGCCGTGGCCGGTGAAGTTCGGGTTGTCGAGGTTCCGCTCCAGCAGCAGCGTGATCGCCACGCCGCGGTTCGCCGCGGCGTCCAACGCCCGGCGCACGTTCTCGCCGGGCAGGGTCGCGTAGCTGACCAAGAGGATCTCAGCCTGTGCCTCGTCGATGAGGTCGGCGACGACGGCGAGAGTGAGTCGGCCGGACTCGCTGTCGGACTCGGGCCCGGTCCACACCGCTGTGATCCGCGGCCGCTCGTCGAGTGCATCCAGTCGGCCGGCCAGCACGCCGGCCGCGTAGGGGCCTTCGCCCTGCTCGGCCAACTCCAGCGCGGTGCGTACGGCGGCGGCCGAGGAGGGCAACGCCGCCTCGGAACGCAGGAGGAGGAGCGCAGGCGGCCCGATGCGGAGTGCCAGCGCCAACTGCCGGGCGAACTCGCGGGGCAGCTCGTCGGCCCAGCGCCCTGCGATCACGGTGGGGTCGAGGGTCACAGCTTGATGGCGAGGCCGTCGGCGATGTCGACCAGCACTCCGCGGTGCAGCCACCGATTGCCGGCCTCGCAGCTGGTTTCGGAGGCGAACAGGCAGGCGTGGCAGGCGGCCGCGTGCAGTTGGTCGCTCGGCGACTCCGGGACACGCTCTCGGCACAGCGGGTCCGACGAGCAGGTCTGCGCGTCTTCGAGCGCCTGGTCCAGCAGCCGGCCGAGGAACCGCGCGTCGGCCAGTGCAACCAGGCCGCCGAGCGTGCCCTCGCTGTCGCTGGCGGCGGTGGACAGCAGCACCCCGGCGGTGGGGCGGTCACGGGTGCCGACGTAGAGGCGTTCGCGGATGCTGGCCGAGGAGTAGCCGCACTCGAGCGCGACCTGGCGCAGCAGCAGGTGGCTGAGCGTGTGGATCAGCAAGTAGCGCGGGATGGTGAACCCGGGGTCGGGGGAGAGGTCACGGTTGCTGCGCCACCGGGCGTAGGACGACCGCAGTGCCTCGACATGTGGATGGTCCTCGACCTGGGCGCTCCACGCGACCACCTCGGACTCGCGTAGTTCGAGGAAGATGCCCTCACCTCGTCGCTCCACGGCGGGCACCCAGCCCACCCGGCCGGCCGACAGTGGGGCGCGGAACGTCGGCTGCAGGTCACCCTGTGCCGGTGCGTCGATCCGGGTGAAGCCCACCATCGCCTGCACCTCGCGCAGCCGCTCCACCTGGACGACCTGACGCAGCAAGCCGGTGTACCGCTCGGGCGTCGGAGTGGGAACGGCCAAGAAGTCGTCGTCGTGCTGGGTGGTCGTCGGGTGGCTGAACAGCTCCCACTCGGCGTCGAGCAGGCCGGGGAGGGGCTGGTCGTCGGTGGCCTGCGCGCGCCGGTCCCGCTCGGCCTGGATGGCCGCGGTGAGTTCGTCGGTGGACAGCTCGCGCAAGGCGTGCAGGGCGGGCATGCCGGCCACCACAGCGGCGAGCACCTCCTCGGACGGCTGCACCGAGAGCACGTCCCAGTGCTCGGCGATGGTGCCGGCGACCGGATCGTCCTGCGGAAGATGCAGCGCGCTCACGGACACCCCGAACCACAGGTTCGAGGCTCCCAGGACCATCAGCTTGAGCACCTGGTCGCAGGGGCCGTAGGTCTGGAGGTGCGGGTGGCGTCCGCGGCATCGGGGCAGGTTGGCGGCGCCCGCCCGGCCGGCGGCGGAGGAGATGTTGCGAGTGGCGCCGCAGCCGGCGGTGCAGCTAACCGTCACGCGCGGACCGAGCACGCTGCCGGCGTCGCGCATCTCCAGTTGCGGTCCCGGACACGGTCGCTGGGCGGCCTGGTGGACGAAGTCGACGTAGGGGAACTCGTCGAGGTGGCCGCGGTTGCACGCCACCACGAACCGGGCCGGGATGCACGCCCGCCGCTTCGCCGGTGCCACGCTCTGCCGGGGGCAGTGCCGGTGCACCCACTTGGCCAGGTCCGGTCGGCGCCCGTAGCGGTGGTGCAGCTCGAGCTGGTCGACGCCGTCGATCGGTAGCAGCTGGTAGCAAGCCGGGCAGCGCAGCCAGCGAGGGAACGTGGTCACCGGCACGCCGACGTGGGTGTACGGGTCGTCAGCGGTCTGCGGGTCGTTGGGCGCGGCCCGCAGTGAAGTGACGCCGCTCCCGGGGAGCGCCTGCTGGACCTGCGCCAGCAGCCGCGGCTCGCTGATCGGCAGACCTCCGGCGCCCCAGGCGTCGAGGCCGCGGACGATCACGCTCATCCCGGGCAGGTCCACCACGGCGCCGACCCCGGCGGTGGTCATCAGCTGGCTCGGGCGCGCGTTGCCGATGCGAGTCGGGTCTCGCCGGGCCGCGGTCACGGGGTGCCTCCCTGGTTGGTGGCGGGGGCGGGGCTGAAGTCCCACGCCGGGGCGGACTGCCAGCTGGCGTCGTCCCGGCGCAGCTGCAGGAGCACCTCCGGCTCGACGTCACGCAGGCTCATCGGCGCGCTCCACGAGTCCCACGGCACCTCGTCGGGTTCCCGGAGGAGGCCGGCGGCGGCGCGTGCATCCGCGCGGTAGCCGAGCTGACCGGCCGGGAGCGTAGTGCGTCGGTGCAGCCATCGGTCGAGCTGGCGCCGGGCGCGCTCGGCGACGTCCTGGCCGACCGGTGCGGAGTCGGCGACCAGCTCGGCACGGTCGCGCAGCAAGTCCAGCAGCGGGGCGACGGCGGCGGCGCCGAGCGGCGCGACCTGCGCGCCGAGGTTGGGCAGTGCGCTGTCGGTCGCGTGCCGGATCGCGCCGACGAGCACGCCGGCCAGGCCCCGGTCCAACGCGCGCTTGCTGAACGGGGTGGTCGTCAGCCCCTCCACCCGACGGCCGAAGGTGGCGTGGTCGTACCCGAAGTGCTCGTAGTGGGCGAGGTCGCGAGGCCGATTCCACTGGTAGATCGTCAGCACCAACCCCGGCCCGGCGGTCGACCGGCCGACCCGAGAGCTGGCCTGGATGTACTCGGCCATGTTCTTCGGCTGGCCGGTGACGACCATCAGTCCCAGGCGCTGAACATCGACACCGACCTGCAGCATCGACGTCGCCAGCAGCACGTCGATCGGACGCAGGTAGCCCGGTCGCACGGTGCGCTCCCACGCGGCCTTGTCCGTGCTCCGGAGCTGGCGCAGCGCCTGCAGGCCGGGGTTGCTGTCCTGCATGGGGTCGAACCGGCGTTCCAGGTCGGCCAGCGACTGGGTGATCTTGCGACTGTCCATCCGGCTGGTCAGCTCGGCCACCACCGGGCGGCGGCGCCGGACCAACGCGCCCTGACGGCTGAGGCGGTCGGTCACGTCGTCCTCGGTTAGGCGCCGCATGCCGGCGAGCTCCCGGGTGCTGGTGAAGTAGTCGACGACGGTCAGGTACGGGTCCACGGCGGTGCCGTGCCGGTCGAACAGGTACTGCCCGAACTCCAGCAGCGCGGTCATCACCCGGATCTCCACCGCGGTCAGCCGCTCGCCCGGCGCCATGATCCCGCGGTAGCGCCGCGCGGGCGTCTGCGGACTGGGGGCGACGCGGCGGGAGAAGAAGGTGTTGCCGGCGTCGAACAGCGGCGGGGGGAACACCGTGAGCCCGCGGGCAAAGACCTGCTGCACCTGGGCGCGGGCCCGGCGCACGGTGGCGGTCGAGGCGACGAACACCGGGCGGACCGGGACGCCGTTCTGCTCTCGGGTGCACAAGGCGTCGATCAGCGTCTCGTACAGGCCGACCATCGAGCCGAGGGCGTCGCTGATGAGGTGCAGCTCGTCCTGAATAATCAGGTCCGGCGGGCGCAGCCGCTGCGCCGGGGCGGGGCGCGTGCCGGGCAGTGAACCGGAGCGCGGGTGGCCGCCGTCCTTGCACCAGTCCGCGGTGTCGGCGCTGCGGAAGCCGTGCCGCTCGCATTCGGTGGTGACGTGCCCGAACAGGTGGGCGGTCGCGGCTCGCCACGGCAGCGCGGCGAACTTGTCGACCGTGCCGATGATCAAGTCGGGGCTGAGCCGGTAGATCTCCTCGTCGACGACCAGCGCCGGAAGTCCCTCGTCGGAGCGGGAGCGGCTGAACGGGCAGCGGCCGTCCGGGTCGCCGCAGAACAGCAGCACCCGGCGGCGGGCTCGGTCCGGGTGGCCGTCACGGCCGAGGTCGATGCCGCTGCCGCACCACGGGCAGGTGGCGAACTGCTGCAGGCCGCCAACCTGGCCCTCGCCGGCGCGGCCGGTGGCGTCCTCCAGCTGGCGGAGCGCGTCCTCGAAGGTGTTGGGGGTGACCCCGACACCGACCCACAGCCCGATCCGCACCGGCGTCGCGCCCCAGCGCAGGTCCCCGCCGGCGACTCGCTCGCGGCGGAGCAGTTCGCAGGCGGCGACCAGCGCTGTCGCGCGCTGGAACTGCTGAGCGGTGAGCAGGCGCAGCGTGTAGCGCATGAGGATGCCGACACCCCGGGTGCCGTCTCGCGCCTGGGCGCCGTCGCCGACGATGCCCTGCAGCCGGCGGATCGCGATCGTGTAGGCCGTCAGGCCGAGGTATGCCTCGGTCTTGCCACCGCCGGTGGGGAAGAACAGCAGCTGCGCTTGCCCGTCCAGCAGGGGTCCGCGGCCGGCATCGGCGTGGGCCGGGTCGGTGAGCCCGGGCAGGCACAGCAGCACGAAGGCCAGCTGGAACGGTCGCCAGCTGCGGTTGGCCGGGACGTCCACGGCGTCCAGCAGGCTCTTCAGGTTTGTGTCGGGCTCGGCGACGCGCAGACGGACGAGCTCGCTGCGCACGCGCTGGCGGGCCATCGCCTGGTTGGCGAACCGGAACGCCTCCCGGGCCTGGGCGTTGTCGCGGAGCATCTCCACGGCCCGCTCCAGCCGGTCGGCGACCTGCCGGGCGCGCTCGAGGGCGGGGCGGGCGACGTCGGCGAAGCGGGCGATCTCCGGCTCTGCGTCGATCCGTGGGGCCTGGCCGTCGAGCCAGCGGCGGTACCCCTCGACCAGCGGCCGCAGCGCACGGACGAGGTCGTCGGGGTGCAGGTCCGGGCTGCCGAGCCGGGCCATGTCCAGGACCACACCGGGCATGTCGGCGGGGTCACCGGCCACGACCATCGGGACGTCGGCGGCCGGGAAGCTGGTCGTGCGCAGCCGCCACGCCCGCGCTTCGCCGTCGCGGGCGTCGGCATCGACTGCGCACTGCCGGCCGGTCGCGTACAGCCGCTGCGCGCGGTGCTGCAGGGCCAGCAGCCGCAGCTCGTCGTCGCTCTCGTGGCGCAGCAGCGGGAGGTCGGGGTCGTTGTGGCCGAGGAAGATCGCCGATGCGCCGTCCAGGGCTGTCACGGTGAGGGTGACTTGGAACAGGCGTTCCCGGTCGGGGGTGTCCGCGCGGACGGGCTGTTGGTTGACCAGGAACACCTCGATCACCCGGCGGGCGTCGCGGTGCCGGACCCGCCAGCGGACGAACACCTGGTCCCGCACGGGGTCGGGGATGCCCTTCCCGTCGCCCTCCGCGTCGACGGGGACGGTGACCTCGCCGCCGGCTGGCACACGATGCCAGACGGTGCGCGGCCGGCCGGTGTCTGTGAACTGGGTGGCGGACGGGCCGCGCTCGTAGCGACCCCAGTCGGCCCGCACGGCGACCGCGTCGACGTCCTCGGGCACAGCGAAGGCGAGGCCGAGGGAGGAGGCGGCCATCGCCCGGCTGCGGACCGCGGCGGGGGAAGGCTGGCCCTGCGGGTCGTCCGGGTCGAGGTCCAGGCCGGCCTCGTCGAGCAGTTCGGGGCGGTCCTCGACGTCGTCATCCTCGGCCGCATCCGGGTCGGTGACCGGTTCGTCGGTGTCGGCGCGCCGAGGGACGAGTTTGCCGAGCAGGTAGTGCTCGCCGGGGGTGGTGCCGGCCGGGAGCTCCTCGGTGGGGCCGTCCCACGGTCCGTGGAGGTCGCGCTCGATCATGTCTTCGAGCTGCGCGCGGGCGTCATAGCCCGTGATGCCCTCTGTCACTTCCGCTCCGATGTCCTGCAGGCCGTGGCGATCGCCGCGATGACCGGGACGGTAGCCGCGACCGCCGACAGTGCCGTGGGGTGCCATGCCGCACTCCGACGCCAGGTCACGCCTGGGCCGCCCGACGGTGGTTCTCCACCAGCAGCCGGTCGAGCAGCTCGAACCGGGCTTCGGGTGACACCGTCCACCGAATGCCGATCTTGGTGGGATGGTGCCCGATCTGCGGATCCAGGTCGTTCCACCCGTAGGCGGCCAGGACCGCGTGGTCGATCTGGGTGTGCAGTTCTCGCAGCCGGATAATCGCCGGGTCGGTCACCGAAGGGTCGTGAACCTGGTTGTACAGCTTCGTCAGCCCGAGCGCGCGACCCAACATGATCGCACGACGCTCCCTGTCGAGATGCTCACCAGCGACGAGGAGTTCTGGCGTGAGCGTCGGTCGGGGGAACGTCTGGAATACATTGGAATGAATGTAGCGCACCCGTGTCTCGAGAGTTGAACCGTATCGCAGCACCCAAGCCTGATGAACGCCGGACGCGAGCACCGCCAGGCTGGCGCAGTCCTCGAACGCAAATACCACGCAAGTCTGATCGAAGGTCGGTCCTGTTGGAATGCGAACTGGTGAGACAGTGCTACTGGTCAAAGAAATCGCAAGCACGTAGTTGAGGCTCTTGGTTGCCTCTTCAAGCCCCTGGCGATATTGCCAGAACTTCCACCATTCATTCACCATTCGCGGATACTTGACCGCATCCTTCGTGGACCGTTCCGGCCAGACATTCTGCTGGACACGCGCCCAGGGGCCGGGGTAGCGCCGCGCCCACGCTTCGGACTGCTCGCGGAAGTTGATGATCCATCGACTTGCCGATGCGTCGGGTCGGCGGCTGATATCTGCCCCACTGATGTAGGGGAAGACTACGTCGGCGTTCTGGGGATCCTGCTCGATGAGCTCGAGCGCGTAGTCCTCAGTCAGCATGAATCCGGCTCCCAAGACGTTGTGTCCCTGGAAGGCGAACCCTTCGTTCTCGGCGAGCGGTCGGGGGCGCCCCGTCTCGCGAAGGTAGGGCTGGAGGTCAGCCCCGAGTCGAGGAACTGGCTCGTTATCCAAGACGGCCGAAGCGTGAACTGCTGCCCTACTTTCCCACAGTTCGACAATCGAAAGACTCGCGCTAGCACTCGGCCACGGGTGGGAGCTCACGCCTCGGCGCATCGTCCATCCACGTTGCTCGAGTTGGAGTACTCCTACTGTTAGCGTGTCGCCTTCAGTCACGGAGTTGGTTGCGACGACACCGAGCTGGCCCCGTAAGCCTAAGAGGGCGTCGGCGCGGAGGAGAAATCGCGATGCTAGATCGGCATTGCCTTTGACGCCACGGCCGTCCCAGGTGGTGAGCCACGCCAAGTAATCATTCCCGAGTGGTCGTGAAATCCTCTTTCCGCCGAGGAATGGAGGATTGCCGATGATGGCATCGAAGCCAACTTGATCGACGTCGGCGAATACCTCTGGGAATGCAAGTGGCCAGTGCAGTGGCCGGCGCGGCTCCTTGCCGGACGGCAGACCTGCGTTGACGGCGCCGGTGAACTGGCGGAAGACCTCCGGATCGGCGCTGGAGTCGTAGTCGAGCACGGCCGCGTACAGTTGCCGGAAGATGCCGTCGCGCTGCCGCGGCGACTGCGTGGCTGCGCGGAGCCCGGCGCCGGTGAGCGCATCAGCCACGACCTGCAGGGGGCCCGATGCCGCTTCGGCGTCCGCCAGCAGCCGGGCCTTGTGCTCTACATCGCGGACGGTGACGACCGGGGTGGCGGTGATTCGCCGGCGGGCGTCGGCGGCGTGGGCGAGCATGTCGTGCCAGCCCTTGCCGTAGTCGAGGGTGTTCTCGTGCAGCCGGCGCCCGGCGACAGGATCGAGGTGCAGGGCCTCCAGTTGCTCCATCGAGGAGATCCCGAGCAGCGAGTCGCCGCAGACGAGCCGGTCGTCGAGGAAGCCGAAGGGGCGCTCGCGGTCCATCGTGACCAGCCAGAGGGAGAGCTTGGCCATCTCCACGGCGAGCGGGTTGACGTCGACTCCGTAGAGGCAGTGCTCCGCGACCAGCCGGCGGGCGCGCAGCAGCACACCCTCGACCTCGGCGTCCGCTGTGTCGATAGTGCGGTGCATTAGGGCTCGAGTGGCCTCGGTGTCGCCCTCGATGTCCCACGCCTCCATCAGGCGGTCGGCCAGGAACCGGCAGGCAGCGACCAGAAACGCGCCGCTGCCCATCGCGATGTCGGCCACCCGCAGTGCCAGCAGCTCGGTGGACGGTCGCAGCACCCACGTGTCCCGCTCAAGGGTCTCCAGTGGCCCGGGCCGGTAGATCAACGGTTCCAGGGCGTGTTGGACGACCTCCTCGGCCAGCGATCGGGGCGTGTAGTGCGCGCCGGTCGCCGCCCGCCGGGTGGAGGGGGCGACGTACCGGCCGCCGACCGGGACCAAGAGCGGGCGGTCGCGTTCGTCCAGTCGCAGCAGCGGGCCGAACTCCGCGAGCCGCTCGGCGAGCTGCTGCTCGAAAACCGAGTGGAGCGCCATGGGGACGGATGGCGCGACGGGCTCAGCGAGCAGCCGGGTGGCGCGCTTGCGGGTCGCGGCGCTCGCCGTTCTCTTGCCGACGTAGGCGCTGGCGACCCAGCCGTGCAGGTTGTCGGTGACGATCTCGATAGCGATCGAGGCGGGGATGAGGTCGATGCCGTTGCGCTGCGGTCGCAGCAGGAGCACCGGCTCGGTGGCGGTGCGCACCTCGCTCTCCAGCAGCCCCTCGTACACGTAGCCGATCTGCTCCACGTCCAGGGCGCGGAAGCTGAGCCGGCGCCGTTCGCCGTAGAGCCGGACGTACTGCACCGCGTCGAGCATCCGCAGCACGGTGAGGTCGTCGACCGGCGGCGGCGTGCCGTCGTGGCCTTCCAGCCAGGCGTAGCGGTCCGGGTCGAATAGGGCGCCGCCGTACGGCGGCAGCCGCAGGTCCTCGTGAGCCACGCCGCCATGTAGGGCCCGGGTGAGCGCGAGCAGCCGGTGCCAGGCGCCGGTGCGGTGTTCGAGGGTCTGCTCGCCGTGTACGGCGGCGCGCTGCTCGAGCTGTTCCACGAGGCGGCCCACGGAGTAGGCGGCCTCATACCGGGCGTCGTCGCTGGGCAGCAGCCGGCGTTCCTCGGCGAAGAGCAGGAAGACCACCCGCATCATCACGGTGACCACGCCGGCGTACAGCTCGTCGTCGCTGACATCGGTGAGCAGGGTGCCGCCGGCGTTGCGGTCGAGCTCGTCGAGCTTGCGGACGAGCATCTCGACAGCGGCCCGGACTTGCCCGCCGAGCGCGGTGGTGACCTCCTCCTGGGCACTGGCGCTGCGCTTGAGCAGCGCGGGCAGCTGCTCGCGGACTGGCACGCCGAGGAACCGGCGGCGCTCGAGGAGGGCGACGAACGCGGCCAGCGTCTCCGGCTCTTCGCTCCACAGGCTTGCGTCGAAGACCGCGGCGCCGACCGGCTTGCCACGCGGTGCCCAGACCAGGGCCCACCACCGGCCGTCGGAGACCAGGCCGAGGGGGACGTCGCGGGCGCGCAGGAGCGCGGCGAGGCGCTCGACTGGGCTGGCCGCCCAGCCGGCCTGGACGGTACGCCGCAGGGGGTGAGTTCCCCATGGCGCCCACATCCCCAGCAGCCGCCAGGGCCCGACGGGCGCGGGGGCGGCAGCGGGCTCGGCCGCTCCGCCGTCCTCGTCCTCGTCGGCGTCGTCCAGCTCGTCGGCGTCCTCGCCCTCGTCGTCCAGGACGAGGTCGTCGTGGGTACGGAACGCGAAGTCGGGGCGCAGCACCACCCCGTGCTCAGCGACGACTTCGGTGAGCATGGCCGGCAGCTCTGGTCCCTCGACCAGGGCATCGCCCCAGCGCAGCGCGTCGCAGAACACGTGACGGGCGATCGCGGCTCGGCTGGCTCCGCTGTCGTCGAGCAGCTGGGTGACGGCGGCGCGGAGCCCGGCGCGCACCGGTTGCGGGACCGCGGGCAGTCCGGCCGGCCAGATCTCGTCGGCGACCGGGACGGTGAGGAAGGGGCCCGACTGCTGGAGCAGCTCCAGCCAGGCGTGCCGCTGGGCCGCGGCCGAGGAAGTCATGATGCACGATCCGGGTGGGTGAGCAGGACGACGGCGACGGGGAAGGTCAGCTCGCGGATCCCGGTGTAGCGGCGCTCCACGGTGGCCCGCTCGCGATCGCGTTCTGCGTCGAGCCCGTCGAGCCGAGCCAGCCAGGCGGCCCGGTCGACCTCCAGCTGCCGCTGCTCGGGCTCGTCGAGCTCGTCGAGGCGCAGTTGGACGAACCCGGGCTCGGCCAGAGCCTCGGTCAGGTTGCGCCGCATGTGCTCGGTGATCACGTCGACGCGGGTCAGTTCGTCGGCCTGGCGGCGGGCGAGGTCACGCTCGAGGGCGGCCTTGCGGACGGCGGCGCGGGCGGCAATGTCGCCGGCCAGAAGCGGGTTCAGTTCGGCCCAGTCGGCGGCCAGTCGGCGGCAGGCGGCGAGGTCGGCCGGGGTGCAGGCGTCCGGCTCCAGCGCCGCTTCCACCGCGCTCCGTAGTGCCTCGAACCGGCGCTCCTCCACTTCCAGGCGCCGGGACCGGCCACGGGCCGGTACGGCTCGGGACGCCAGCAAGATTTCCTCGTGCAGCCGCGTGCCGTCGGCCCCGACGAGCACCAGCCGGGTGACGACGGTGACCAGCAGCTCGTCGGGGCGGACCTCGGGCGGCAGGTCCGCGGTCACGCCGGTCACCCTGCTGAGCGTGGCCACCTCTCCCCAGACGGCGCTGCGCAGCAGCCGCTGCGCCTGCTCGACCAGCCGGGAGCCGAGGTGGGCGTGCACGACGTCGGGGCCGGCGCGGTCGGCGTCGAAGGTCAGCGGGCGTCGGATGGCCGCGTCGAGCGGGTCCTCCAGGCCCTCGACGGTGCGCTGCCAGCCGCGGGTCAGTTCCGGCGGCTCGATCAGCCCGTCGGCGCGGTCGACCAGCGGTGGCTGCCCGGCTAGGGCCAGCGCGGTATCGACGACGCGGCGCACGTTCGGGGTCGCCACGTGCAGCGTCTGCGTGCTCTCGGCGAGCTGTCGGCGGAGTCTGGCCACCTGCGCGCGCAGGTCCTGCTCAGCACGCAAGGCCGTGGTGGTGGGCTGGGTTGTGAACGGGTCGTCGAGCACCGGCCGACCGAGCATTCGCGATTCGACGGCGCGGGCCAGCACCGGGTTGACCCGGCCGAGGTCTTCCCGTTCGCGGGCCACCTTCTCCGCCACGCGGCTGAGGAACTCCAGGTCACCCTCGTAGGAGCCGGCGGCGGCGCTCTCCCAGCCCCTTCCGGCGAAGTGGGCGACGTGCACCGGGCGGGTTTGCCCGAACCGGTCGACCCGGCCGATCCGCTGCTCGAGGCGGTTGGGGTTGAACGGGATGTCGTAGTGGATCACTCGGCAGCAGTGGGCCTGCAGGTCGATTCCCTCGCTGGCCGCGTCAGTGGCGAGCAGGATGCGGATCGGGTGCCGGTCGGGGGCAGCCTGGAACGCTGCCTTGAGGTGCTCTCGGGTCTTGGTCTCCATGCCGCCGTAGAGCAGGCCCAGCCGGTCCCCGCCCAGGCCGCGAGCGTTGAGCAGCCCGGCCAGCCAGGTCTGGGTGGCGCGGTACTCGGTGAACACGACGATCCGCTCGTCGTTCCACTCTTCGCCCGGGCGGCACACCGCGCTCAGCTCCGCGACCAGCCGCTCGGCCTTGCTGTCAGCCGGGCCGACGCGGGACCAGGCCCACTCCTGCAGCTCCGTCAGCGCGGCGTCGGCCTCGGCCGACAGTGGTGTCGCGGTGCCAATCATGAACGTGCCCTCGGCCTCGGAGCCGGCCGCGTCGTCCGGTTCGTCGTCCCAGTCGTAGTCGACGTCGAGTGGGTCGGCGTCGCCACCGCCGGACAAGCCGCGCACCGTCTGGGCGTGCTGCTCTACCGTCTTGTTCAGGGCCGCCGGTGAGGAAAACAGACGCTTCTTCAGCAGCAGGGTGGCCAGGTCGTTGCGTCGAGGGGATCCGGTGCGCAGCTCCGCGTAGCGGGTCAGCAGGGCGTGCCCGGCCCGTTCCGCGTCGGTGTAGTCGACCTCGAGGACCACGGCGGGCAGTCGAGGGGCGAACTCGGGCAGGCCGTCGGTGTCGACGATCTCGTCCTTCAGTCGCCGAACCAGAACCTCCGCGAGGGCGGTTGGATCGGGCTCCACGCCTCGGGCGAACCGGCGGGGGTCGACCATCTCCAGCAGCGCCTGCCAGGACTCGCTGTAGCCGTTGTGCGGGGTCGCGGACAGCAGCAGTCGGTGCTGGCTGTACTCGCTGAGCCGGCGCACTGCCCGGGTCTGCTTGCTGTCCACCGCGTAGCCGCGGCGGCCCTTCGCCGGCGCCGGCGGTGCGACGTGCTGGGCCTCGTCCACGATCAGCAGGTCGACGAACCCGGGGTGCCGCGCCGAGCCGTCCAGTACTTCGTCCAGCAGCCGCTGAACCCGAGGCGTTCGTAGCCACGGCAAGCTGATGATCATGCGCGGGTGGACGGTGAACGGGTTGGCCTGCAATCCGTGGGTGCGGCGCAGATCCTTGAGCGCGGCGGCGTCGAGGATCACGAAGTCCAGGCCGAACTTCTCGCGCATCTCCTCGCGCCACTTCAGGGTCAGAGGGGCCGGGCAGACGACCAGCACCCGCCGGGCCCGGTGACGCAGCAGCATCTCCTGCACGACCAGCCCGGCCTCGATCGTCTTGCCCAACCCCACGTCATCGGCGATCAGGAGGGCCACGCGTGGCATGCGTAGCGCTTTCGCCACCGGCTCCAGTTGGTAGTCCTTGATCTGGATGCCAGCCCGGAATGGGGCCTGCAGCGTGCTGACGTCAGCCGATGCCACGCTGCCCCAGCGGACGGCGTCGATCAGCGCGCCGAGGGTCTGCGGGGTGTCCCACGCCTCCGGGTCGGGCACGTCCGGCAGGGCGCCGGAGGGGATGACCGCCCGGCCGGGCTCTACCTCCCACACGACTGAGAGCTCCTCGCCCAGGTCGTCCTCCGACACCGAGGTCAGCGTCACCAGGGTCCGGCCCGGCAGGGTCGCGGCGGCGAGTTCGTCGGCGGGCAGGCGGGCGGTGCTCAGCTCGGAGACGACCCACTGCTGACCGCGGACCCGCACCAGCTGTCCGACGTCGAGTGGTGTAGCGGTCACGACGGGTCACTCTAGGCGGGTTCCGGCTCGCAGCCGAGCACGTTCGCCGGGCGGCTGCTCGCCGGAGGGAGGGCGGCTACGCCGGTGGCCGGCAGTGTCCGCACCGCCGAATCTCGGCGCCGGTGCGGGCCGAGGCGTCGGTGGCGGCCGGGCCGGTGGCGAAGGGGCCGTGCCATCGGCCGTTGGTGGCCCTGCTGGAGCCGGCCCGTGAGGCCGCCGCGCTCCGCTGGCTTTGCGTGACGGCGCCAGACGCCGCGGTACGCAGTTGGCCGGCCGGGCCGGCGTGGCTGCCGGCACATGCAGCCCCGTGGCGCTGCCCACGACGGCCTGGGCACCCGTGGCGGTACGGCGGACGGCTGATGACCTGGCCTGGGCTGCGGTGGAGCTGGCGGTCACCCCCGGCCAGCCCGGCTGAACTCCTCGCCTCTGGTGGCTGGCTCCACAGCGTCACGGCCCCCCACCTGCACGGGTGAGGGGCTGTGACTTGTCCGCGGTCAGGCGAGGTCGGCGAGGAAGTGCAGGACCGTCATGCGGGTGACGGTCAGCCACTCGGTGACAGTGGCCTCGTCAGCGTCCGTGATGGTGTCGCCGAACGCACCGCGCAGGGAGCGCTCGACGGCGTAGATGTGGTTGGCCGCGTCAGCGAACAACTCGAGCGCGTCGGCGCCGGTGAGCTGAGCGGCTTCGGCGGCCTGCATCTCCGCGTTGCTCAGGAGGCGCCAGGTCTCGGTCTGGAAGGGAGTCATGGTGGGGGTGGTCATGCCGGGGACCGTTCGGCGCGTTTCACCGGTGCGCAGTCACCGGGCGGACGATCGCTGCGCGCCTCCACCTCTGTGGGGTGAGTTCGGACGCCGCGCGCTTCAGCGCCGCGGCGATGCGGCCGATGTCGTCAGTGCGCGGCGACGTGGTCCAGACACGGCGGCGCGCCGCGGTCGGGGCTGGACCAACCCGATCGCCTCCTCCGCTCGGCCCCGGCCCTTCTCTCTCGGGCCGGGACCGGGCGGGGGGCCACCAGACTGCGGCGGGGCATGTCCCGGCCGCCGGACCTTCGGGTCCTAGCGGTCATCCCACTACGTGTCGGTCCTCCCCGGCAGGCGGCGGGTGGCCTCGCGGACATGCGAGTCGTCGCCCCGCGGCTTGTGCACGTACGTGTCCGTGGTCGTGCTCAGCTTCTCGTGACCCAGCCACTCCTGGACCCGCGTCGCGTTGAAGCCGTAGCCGCCGTCCGACGTCGGGGCGAGGCTCCAGGACGCGAAGCCGTGGCGCAGCCAGTGGAAGCCACTCCACGGCCACTCGCAACGTGCGCGCGCCGCACCGGCCAGCTTGCCGGCCTGGTCGGCCCACTTCTTCACCGAACGGTGGCGCGGGAACAGCCACCCGTGGTCGGGGCCCTCCCGGTCGAGCGCATCCTGGATGAGGCTCGCCGCGACGTCCGCGTAGTAGGCCCACAGCTGCGTGGTGCGCGTCTTGTTGCCCTTCGGCAGCGCCAAGGCCGGCCACATCCCGTAGCGGTCCAGCTGCCAGTCGACCGCGACCTCCAGGGTGTCGAGGTTGATGGAGTCGTGCCGCAGGGCGAGTGCCTCGTTGATGCGCAGGCCGGTTCCGAAGGCCAGGTGGACCAGCCGGGCGCCGTAGCCGGGGTACTCCTCTTCGAACGCCGCCGCGAACTTGTCGACGTCGGCGGGCGTCGGGCACTCGTCCAGGTGGACCCGCGTCTCCTTGCGGGCCCGGTTCTGCCGGGCGGCGGTCGCACGGGCACCGGACACCGTCGCGCGCCGCAGGTCCGGCCCTCCGAAGGGTCGGCCGTCCGAGAAGTACCCGTTCAGCACACCGAACTTGACCGTCACCGCGCCGAGGGTGCGAGCGACCGCGTCGATGACCTGCTCGGAGGCCCGCTCCTCGTTGAGCCTGTTGAAGATGGCCGTGTAGTGCGAGATGCCGACCTCCCGGCAGCGGACGGCACCGATGGCCGAGGGGACGTGGGTGTTCCAGTCGGAGCGGTACTGCCGGATGGTGCCGGTCGGGTGGCCGACCGTCTCCCAGTGCTTCACCGCGGCCCGCATCAGCTCGTCGAGCGTGGCGTTCCCCTTGGGGGCGGGTCGGTGCTCGAGCAGATGCTTGCGCACGTCGGCCGCGCGCAGCTCGGCCGCCTCCCGACTGCCGCATCGCTCCAGCTTGCGCGTGCCGGAGCCGGGCCGGCCGCCGGTCCAGTAGGCGATGCGGCCGTCGTCGTACACGCGCACCGGGTCGGCGTCCCGGCGCCGCGTGACCTTGGGCTTGCGCCTCACCTTCGGCTTCTCAGACACGCCCCGGCCCCTTCCGCTTCGGACCGGTCTGGCGGGTCGGCGGCCGGGTGGAGCCGCCGTCGGCGACCCAGCGCCGGACGGCGTCGGGGCACCAGCGCGGCCGGCTGCCGACCATCCGCGGCGGCGGGAACGTCTCGTCCTCCCGCCGAATGTCGCGGACGTGCCGCTCGCTGACGTCGAGGTAGTGGGCGATGTGCTTCGGTCCCCAGGCCGTGTCGGCGGGGGGCCTCGTGGTGTCGTTGGCCATGATCTGACCGGTCCGGACCTGCCGGGCGCTAGTCAGTCGCTCGCAGATCGGCGGCGTAGAGCGGCCTCGATCGGCACGGCGTACGTGACAACTGTGTGACGGCTCGGGGAGAACGGCCAGGTCAGCAGGGGAGTAGGGCGCTGAGGTCCTAGACCACCCAGATCTACGAGGGCACCAACCAGGTGCAGCGCATGGTCATCGCCCGGTCCCTGCTGCGCTGACGGAACGTATCGGGTAAGCAACGACGCGTATGGAAGATGGTGTCGCACTGTTAGCCTGAGGACTCGCAGCGTGTCCGTCGGGCCCGGCAAGGGGCCAGCCAGCGCGCATCGTTCCGCAGCAGGAGCCATGAACTCGATCCGTCGTGTCTGGCCGTCCGAGGACGGGCTGATCTTCGAGGTCGACGGTCCGGGGGATCGGGTCATCGACGTCCTGGTCGACGGCCGCCGGGTGTGGTCGTTCCGCGAGTCCGCGGAACCGGCACCCCCCGGACCACTCCCCGCAGGGGCCGGTGCGGGCTGCGTCCGTTTCCAGCCCTGGCCGGTCCTGCTCCGGCCCCGCCTGGCCGGCCGATTCCAGGTCCGGCTGGTGGCGGCCGGTGACGACCGGGGCACGGAGGCGACCGCGGATCTCGGCGCAGCACCCGGGTCGCCCGAACTCACCGACCGGTTCGGGCGGCCGCTGGTCGTCAACAAGTGGGGTCGGCTCGGGCGTGCGATCGTCGACGCCGGTCCCGGCATGGTCGAGCGGATGCTCGATCACATGGACGACGTCCGGACGCTGCTGGAGAAGCACCTGGGACCGGCCGTCTTCGTCACCGGTGGAACGTTGCTGGGCCCGGTGCGGGAAGGGCGCGTGCTGCCCCACGACGACGACGCCGACCTGGCGTACCTGAGCCGGCGGTCCCACCCGGTGGACGTCGCGCTGGAGGCCTTCGAGATCGGCCGGCTGCTCGGCGCCGCCGGCTACGAGGTGGTGCGACTCTCTGCCGGACACCTGCAGATCCACTTCACGCACGAGGGCGCGCCCGACCACTACGTGGACGTCTTCACCGGCTTCGTCCTGGACGGCCGCTGGCACCAGCACTTCGCCATCCGCAGGGCGGCCGAGCGGGAGGACCTGCTGCCCCCCAGCACCGTGCTGGTCGAAGGCCGGGAGGAGCCGGCACCGCGGCAGCCGGAGCTCATGCTCGAGGCCACTTTCGGGCCGGACTGGCGCACGCCCGATCCGTCCTTCGCCTTCCGGCTGCCGGCATCCACCAGCGACCGCTTCTACGGCTGGTTCGCCGACTACAACGTCGAGCGGGAGGACTGGGACGACGAGCTGCTCCTGGCCCTCCACGACCCGGCCGACGAGCCGGTTCAGATCAGCGCCTTCGGCCGATGGGTGCACGAGCGGGCCCCGCAGGGCTCGGCGCTGCTGGAGCTGGGCTGCGGCATCGGCTCGGATGCCCTCGCCCTGGCCGAGGCCGGGCACGCCGTCCGCGCGGTCGATTTCTCGCGGTACGCCGTCCGAGCGGCGCAGGCACGTCTGGCCGGCCGTGAGCTCGACGTGTCCTTCGACGTCCTGAACCTGCTCGATACGCGTCAGGTCATCCGGCTCGGCGCCGAACTGGCGAGCTCGCGGCAGTCGTGGACCGTTCTCGGCCGCCGCCTGCTCAATGCGCTGGAGGACCGAGGACGGCACAACGTCTTCCGGCTCTCCTCCATGCTGCTGCGGGCTGGTGAGTCCGCCTACTTCGACGTCGTGGCCGATCACGACTATCCGGGGATTCACTCCTACCGGCACGTGAGCGTGCCGCAGGTCGTCGCGGAGGCTGCGGACCACCGCCTGGTGCTCGAGGAGGCAGTACCGCGCCTGGAGCCGCTGCGGTGGTTCGGGCAGGGCGAGGAGCAGATCGTGGAGATGCATCGCATGACGTTCCGACGGAGGACCCGATGAGTACGCCGCACGAGCCCGCTGGGCACAACCGTCTGCGAGGGCCTGTGCGTGCGGTGCGGCGTGTGCTCGCGCCGGCCGCGCTGGAGCTCGAGGGTGAGGCCGCCCGGCTGCTCGCCGAGAACGCCGCCCTCCAGGCGGCCGTCGAGGACCTCCGAGAGCGGCTGCGGGGAGCGGAGGAGCGCTTGGAGCGGGCCGACGAGCTGTCGGGCGAGGTCGCCGAGCTGCGCGACGGCCTGCACGAGGCCCGACGGCTCAACCTGCGAGTGGCCGAGCTCACCGACCTGGTCACCGAGCTGGTCCTGCCCCTGCACGACCGGGACATCCACCCGGAGGCGCTGCAGCGGCTCCGGCCGGAGCCGCTCTAGGGCGTGTCTCACCGATCTTGACCGGCGGGTTCGGTAGGCCTGGTGTGTGCGCGATCGTCACGATCTGACTGATGTGGAGTGGGCCCGGCTGG
>NZ_FZNO01000036.1 GCF_900188025.1 Blastococcus mobilis | reverse complement strand
CCAGCCGGGCCCACTCCACATCAGTCAGATCGTGACGATCGCGCACACACCAGGCCTACCGAACCCGCCGGTCAAGATCGGTGAGACACGCCCTAGCGTCCCGGACATGCTCGATCACCTGGCACTGCAGTGTGCGGACGTCGGCGCCTCGGCGGACTTCTACACGCGCGTGTTCACCTCCTGCGGGGTTCGCGAGCTGATGCGGTACGAGGGCACCGGCGGTGCGGTCGTCGGGCTGTGCGGACCCGACAGCTTTCCGCGACTGTGGCTGGGCGCTCTCGTCGACGACGGCGCCCGTCCCGTCCATCTCGCGATCACCGCGCCGTCCCGGGAGTCCGTGGACGCGGTGTTCGCCGCCGCGCGGGACTCCGGGGCGGCGATCCTGCACGAGCCGCGGCTCTGGCCGGAGTACCACCCCGGCTACTACGGCGTCTTCTTCCGTGACCCGGACGGCAACAACGTCGAGGCCGTCCACCACACCTTCCCGGGCCGATGACACCCGAGGAGGCGCCCTGGTGGACCAACGCCGTCGTCTACCAGGTCTATCCACGCTCGTTCCAGGACTCCGACGGCGACGGCATCGGTGACCTCGGCGGGATCCTGCAACGACTGGACCACCTGGCCGACCTGGGCGTCGACGTCCTCTGGCTCTCCCCGGTCTACCCCTCGCCGCAGGCCGACAACGGCTACGACATCAGCGACTACCAGGACATCGACCCGCTGTTCGGCACGCTGGCGCAGCTCGACGAGCTGATCACCGCCCTGCACGCCCGCGGCATGAAGCTGCTCATGGACCTGGTGGTCAACCACACCAGCGATGAACACCCGTGGTTCGTGGAGTCACGGTCGTCGCCGGCCTCGCCCAAGCGCGACTGGTACTGGTGGCGCCCTCCGCGGGACGGCCTCGCCGGCGGAGACCCCGGGGCGGAGCCGACCAACTGGCAGTCGTTCTTCTCCGGCTCGACCTGGGAGTACGACGAGGCCAGCGGCGAGTACTACCTGCACCTGTTCGACCGGAAGCAGCCGGACCTCAACTGGGAGAACCCGGCGGTCCGGCAGGCCGTGTACGCGATGATGCGCTGGTGGCTCGACCGCGGGGTCGACGGCTTCCGCATGGACGTCATCAACATGATCTCCAAGGACCTCCGTGGCAGGGACGGGGCGCCCGACGGGCACCTCCACGACGGCCCGCCCATCCCGGGGACCGCACTCGGCGACGGCTCGGCGTCCTACATCTGCGGCCCCCGGATCCACGAGTTCCTGAACGAGATGCACCGCGAGGTGTTCGCCGGGCGGCCCGGTGCGCTCCTGACCGTCGGTGAGATGCCGGGTGTCACCGTGGAGGAGGCCCGGCTGTTCACCGACCCGGCCCGCGCCGAGGTGGACATGGTGTTCCAGTTCGAGCACGTCGGGCTGGACCACGGGTCGTCGAAGTGGGACGTGCGCCCCCTGCGGATGCGGAGCCTCAAGGCCTCGTTCGGGCGGTGGCAGGCCGGCCTGGCCGACGTCGGCTGGAACTCCCTCTACTGGGACAACCACGACCAGCCCCGTGCGGTCTCCCGGTTCGGCGACGACAGCCCGGAGTTCCGGCGGGATTCCGCCACCTGCCTGGCCACGCTGCTGCACCTGCATCGGGGGACGCCGTACGTCTACCAGGGCCAGGAGCTGGGGATGGCCAACTACCCGTTCGCGACGGTCGACGGCTTCCGCGACGTGGAGTCGGTCAACCACTTCGGGACGGCGATGGTCGCCGGCCAGGATCCGGCCGCCGTCCTGACCGCCCTGCGGCGGATGAGCCGGGACAACGCCCGCACACCGGTGCAGTGGGACGGCTCGCCGCACGCCGGGTTCACCACCGGGACGCCGTGGCTGCCGGTCAACCCCGACCACGTCGCGTGGAACGCCGCCGCGCAGCGCGACGACCCGTCCTCGGTCCTCGCCCACTACCGGCAGCTGATAGCGCTGCGGCACGAGGAGCCGGTCGTCGCGCTGGGCGACTTCGCGATGCTGCTGCCCGACCACGACGACGTCTACGCCTTCACCCGCACGCTCGACGACCGGGTGCTCCTCGTCGTCTGCAACCTGAGCCGGACGCCCTACCGGCTGACCGACTTGCTGCCGCACGCCCGGGACGGCCGGTGGGTGCTGGGCAATCTGCCCGACGAGGACCCCGAACTGCTCCGCCCCTGGGAGGCGCGGGTCCTCAGCATCGGCTGAGGTCCCGCACCGGCCGTACCGACCGGGGCCTCAACCGGCCTCCGGGAGCACCGTAGGGGCACGACCGGCCGGGAGCACCCGCCGGTAGTGGCCGATCAGCTCATCCCCCAGCCGTGCCCAGGTGCGGTGCTCCACCGACGCCCGGGCGCGTGCTGCGACCACCCGGAGGGCCAGCCGGTCGTCCCGCAGACCCGCGACCATGGCGGCGATGACGCCGGCGTCCGCGCCGTCCCACAGCCAACCGTTCTCCCCGTGGCGCACCAGGTCCAGCGGTCCGCCCGCGGCCGCCACGAGGGCCGGCACACCCGCGGCGAGGGCTTCCTGGACCGCCTGGCAGAACGTCTCGTCACGGCCGGGATGCACGAAGAGGTCGAACGAGGCGACGAGGCGCCCGAGGTCGGCGCCCGAGCGCTGCCCCGTGAACGAGGCACCGGGCATCAGACGCTCCAGCCTGCGGCGCTGCGGACCGTCGCCGACGACGACCAGCCGGACACCGGGCAGCCGACTGACCTCGGCCAACAGCTCCAGCCGCTTCTCCCGTGCCAGCCGCGCGACCACGCCGACGACCAGCTCGCCGCCGGGGGCCAGTCGGCGACGCAGGCGCACGTCCCGGTGGTCGGCGCTGAACTGGCGCAGGTCCACACCCCGCGCCCACAGTGCCACCGGGCCCACGCCGTGCCGGCGCAGCGCCGCGACCGTCGCGGACGAGGGGGCGAGCGTCAGGTCCGCCGTCCCGTGTGCCGCGCGGACCAGCCACCACGCGCCGGCTGTGCCGCCCGGGATCCGGTAGCGCCGGGCGAAGGCGGCGAGATCGGTCTGGAACACCGCGACCGTCGGCAGGTGGAGCGCCCGCGCCACGCGTCCGGCCGCGAGACCGAGGACCGCCGGGGAGGCCAGGTGCACCACGTCGGCACCGATCCCCTCGAGGACCCCGCGCAGCCCGGAACCCGGCCGGGCGATGCTGACCTGCCGGTAGTGCGGAACCCGCATCGCCGGCACCGTCACCACGTCGATCCAGGCGCCGCACCGGGACTCGTAGGACGTGCCGCTGGGCGCCACGATCACCGGCCGGTGGCCACGCACGGCGAGATGGTCCGCCGCGCGCACGACGGAGTTCACCACCCCGTTGACAGCGGGCGAGAAGGTCTCCGCGACGAGCGCGACGGTGAGCCCGACGCCGTCGGAGACCGGCACGGACGCCAGCGGCGCGGTCACGGGACGGCCGGGTGCGGTACGTCGAGCTCCAGGAGAGGACCGGGACGGGTCGGTCCGGCGGGCCGGGCGGAACGTGCCGGACGGGGGTGGGCGGTCGTCGCCGGCGCCCACGCCTCCGTCACCTGCGCCACCGCGTACTCGGCCAGCGCGGCGAGCTCGCGGCGGTCCCGCCCGGGCTCCAGCGCCGGCAGCAGGTGCACCTCGAGGACCAGATCGCGGGCGGCGACGACGCGACCCATGCTGCGCCGCAGTGAGTCACCGCCGAAGTAGCCCGCCGCTGCGGTGGTCCGCCCCGGCGCGACCCGGTAGCGCAGCGCCACCGGGCAGACCGGCGCGGCCGCGTCCACCGCCGCCTGGAAGAACGCCGGACGGAACCGGCCCAGCTGTGCCCCGCACGCCGTCGTCCCCTCCGGGTGGACGAGGACCGAACCGCGGTTCCGGAGGATCGTGCTGACGTCGGCCACCGAGCCCGGCAGGCGGCGCAGGTTGCCGCGATCGAGGAAGACGGTGCCCGAGCGCCGGGCCCAGCCGCCGACATACGGCCAGGCCGCGACCTCCGCCTTGGCCACCGGGTGGACCTGCGGGAAGAGGGCGAGCAGGGCGACGTCGTCGACCCACGAGACGTGGTTGGCGACGACGAGCGACCCGACGCCGCGGTCCTCCGGCCACGGCACCGGCGCGGGGACCACCTCGACAGCGATGCCGAGCGCCGTCAGTGCCCGTCCTGCCGCCGCGGCCCCGCCGACTCCCCGGGCCCCGGCGAGCGCACGGGACACCCCCGCCCACCGCCGGGCCCGGACGGCCCGCGCGACACCGGGGACCTCGTCGAGACAGGTCGAGGTGCACTCCGAGACGGGGAGCCAGCCGGTCACCGAACGCCGCCCAGGAGGCGCCGGAGGACGCGGGGGTGGATGTCGGACACGGCGAGCAGCACGTAGAAGTCGGCGGTACCGAACGCGGCGTCGTGCGCCGGTCGCCCGCAGACGCGGGCGCCGATCCTCAGGTACGCCCTGATCAACGGCGGCAGGACCAGCCGGTCGGGGCGGGCGGGGGCGTGGACGTCGAAGGGGACGTGCGGCAGGACCCACAGGCCGGCGGGAGCCAGCCGGCGCTCCCGTACCAGGAGGTCCCAGAGACCCGCGGCCGTCGCGCCGCCGTCCGCGAGCGGGACCGACGCGCATCCGCCGAGGTGGGTGTGACCGCCGTCGACGACATACCGGGCGACCCCGGCCCACAGTTGCGTGATGACGGCGCCGGTGCGGTGATCCGGGTGCACGCAGCTGCGCCCGGCCTCGACCAGCCCGGGCCGCAGGCCCGTCAGGCGGCTGAGGTCGAACTCTCCGTCGCCGTACGAGCGGCCGAGTCCCGCGGCCCGCTCCGGCCGCAGCAGCCGGTAGGTACCGACGACCCTGTCGCTGACCTCCTCGCGCACCACGAGGTGGTCGCAGTGCTCGTCCCACTCGTCGACGTCCCGGCCGGTGGCGGCACCGACGGGATCGAGCGCGGCGCCGCACTCGAGGGCGAAGATCTCGTGGCGGAGCCGCTGGGCGGCCTCGATCTCGGACGACGTGGTCGCGAGTGCGGTGCGGTAACGGGCGGTGCGCTGCTGGAGGGGTGGGGCAACGGTCACGACGACACCTCGTGTGCCGGAGGGCCCCGGACGGGCCCCGGACATCCCGCAGGGTCGGGACCGCAGGTGTCCGGACGGTGCACGGCAGCGGACGGCGCCACGTCGGTTCGGCTCTGCGCGGGCCGATTCACCCCTCCTGTCCCGCCGTCCTCACCTGATCGGGGGACCACAGCCCCCACGTCCGAGAACGGCGGCGCGGAAACGCTGTCGGCGTCCCGGCCCGGTTCGGCCTAGCGTCTCCTCCTCGTGAGCCGGATCGTCGACGCAGTCCTCCCGTCCCGGATGGGGACGTCTTTCCGCTGGCTGGTCGGCTCGGCCTGGGTCGGCAACCTCGGCGACGGCATCGCGCTGGCCGCCGGCCCGCTGCTGGTTGCCTCCCAGACCTCCGACCCGCTCCTCGTCGCCCTCGCCGGCCTGCTGCAGCGCCTGCCGTGGCTGCTGTTCGGCCTGCACGCCGGCGTGCTGGCCGACCGGGTCGACCGCCGGCTGGTGGTGATCGTGGTCGACCTGCTGCGGGTCGCGGTCCTCGTCGTCCTCACCGCCGCGCTGGTCACCGGCGCCGTGAACGTCCCCGTCGTCCTCGCGGCCATCTTCCTGCTGGGCACCGCCGAGGTCTTCGTCGACACCACCACCGCCACCCTCATGCCGATGGTGGTCGCGAAGGCCGACCTCGGCATCGGCAACGCCCGGCTGATGACCGCCGGGATCACGATGAACCAGCTCGTCGGTCCCGCCGTCGGGGCGACGCTCTTCGCGGCCGGGATGACGTGGCCGTTCGTCGTCCAGATCGTGTGCCTGCTGCTCGGGGCCGTTCTCGTCTCCCGGATGCGGCTGCCCGCCCTGGGGCGGCCGGCCGGGGACCGGCGGGTGAGCCACGACATCGCCGAGGGTTTCCGCTGGACCTGGGGCAATCCGGCGGTGCGGACCCTGACGCTCACGATCGTCACGTTCAACGTCACCTACGGCGCCGCATGGTCGGTGCTCGTGCTGTACGCGACCGAGCGGCTGGACATGGGCGCGCGATCGGCTTCGGGCTGCTCACCACGGTCGGGGCGCTGGGCGGGCTCGCCGGGACCGCGGGCTACGACTGGCTGGAGCGGCACGCGAGCCTGGCCTCGATCATGCGGGTCGGGCTGGTCATCGAGACCTTCACCCACCTGGGCCTCGCGCTCGCCACCACCGGCTGGGTCGCCCTGCTGATCATGTTCGTGTTCGGTGCCCACGCGTTCGTCTGGGGGACGACGTCGCGGACGGTCCGGATGCGCGCGGTGCCCACCGAGCTCCAGGGCCGCGTGGGCAGCCTCTACTCGACCGGCGTGTTCGGGGGGATCGTCGCGGGCCAGGCACTCGGCGGCGTCATCGCGAAGGTCTGGGGGATCACCGGCCCGTTCTGGTTCGCCTTCGTGGGCTCGGCGATCATCCTGGCGCTCATCTGGCGGGAGCTGGCGCACATCGCGCACGCCGACGAGGCCGCCCTCGCCGCGTGAGGATGACTCTCGACCTGGTCGAGGCCCGACGGTCGTCCACGTGGAGCTGCCGTGCGCGGGCTCGCCCCGCTCGCCCTCCGCGCCCCGGCCCGCCCCGGCGAGGTCAGCAAGCTGATGCCCATCCGCCTGCCCTGACGGTGCCGCGCGGTGGCCCGCTGCAGGGGTCCGGTGGGGGGCAGGGGTCCTTTCTCAGCTCAACGGGCTGCGGGGCAGCAGGCGGTCGCTGATGATCCGCTTCTGGATCTCGCTGGTGCCCTCGAAGATCGTGGTGAGCCGGGCATCGCGCCAGTGCCGCTCGACCTGCCGCTCGGTGGTGTAGCCGTTCCCGCCGTGCAGCTGCATGGCCTGGTTGGTCACCCGCACCGACATCTCGGTGGCCTCGAGCTTGACCATCGACGCCTCCTTCTCGCAGGGGAGGCCCAGGTCGAGCAGGTGGGCCACCTGGCGGTAGAAGGCGCGGGACTGCTCGATCTGCGCGGCCATCTCGGCGACGGCGAAGCGGAGCGCCTGGAAGTCGCCGATCGGGTGGCCGAACTGCTCGCGCTCCTGCAGGTAGAGGATCGAGTCCTCCAGCGCGGCGCGCGCCAGGCCGACGGCCCGGGCGGCGGTGTGCACACGGGCGGTGTTGAGGAACTTCTGCGCCTCGGCGAACCCGGCCTGCTTCGCGGCCTCGCCCTCCTCGTCACTGTCCTCGCGGGCGGCCTTGGCCTGGTCGATGACGTTGTCCTTGGGGATCCGGACGCCGTCGAAGGTGAGGTCCCAGGTGAGGAAGCCGTGGTAGCCGATCTTGTCGATCGGGTGGCCGGACAGGCCCTCGGGGAACTCGCCGCGCTTCTTCTCCAGCAGCAGGTTGAGCAGCCCCTTGGACCGGGACTCCCCGGGCTCCGGATCCCGCTCGCGCACGAGCACCTGGATGAAGTCGGCGGCCTTGGCGTTGCCGCACCAGCGCTTGTGCCCGGTGACCACCCACTCGTCGCCGTCGAGGACGGCGCGGGTGGAGACACCGGCCAGGTCGGAGCCGGCGTCGGGCTCGGACAGCGCGATGGCGCCGATCCAGTTCCCGCTCGCGCTGCGGGCCAGCAGCTCGGCGCGGCGCGCGTCGTCGGCCACCGCCGTCCCGAGGCCCTGGGAACGGGCCAGGATGCTGGCCGTCGACATCCAGGCGCGGGCCAGTTCCTCGCTGACCATGCAGTACTCGAAGACGCCGAGCCCCAGACCGCCGTGCTCGGCCGGCACGGTGATCCCGAAGTAGCCGAGCTCGGCCAGCCGGGAGAGCAGGGACGCCGGGATCTCGCCCTTCTGCGGGTCGACCTCGGCGGCGACCGGCAGCACCTCCTCCATCGCGAAGCGACGGGCTTGGAGCTGCAGCTCCTCACGCTCCGGCGTGTGCCACGGCGGCAGCAGCGCGGGCGGCTGCGGCTCCAGGACGCCGTCGGTCCGGTCGGCGGTCGACGTCATCGTCGGTCGTCTCCACTCCTGTCGGGCGGATGATCAGGTACACCTTGGTCGCAGGACGTGCCCCCCGCACGCCGTCGTCACCCGCCAGGTGACCGGCCTCACCCGATCCCCGCGGGACTCTCCGTACCGAAAGTCCGGCCCGGCCGGGGACTTTCGGTACAGAAAGTCCCTCAGGGGGACGCGGAACGCTGCCGCGCCAGGGCGATGTAGTGGTCGACCAGCGAGGCGTCGTCGACCGCGCCGGTGTTGACCGCCTTGCCGGGGTCGACGCCCTGGAACAGCTTCTTCAGCGGCACCTCCAGCCGCTTGCCGGTGCGGGTGTGCGGCACACCGGGGACGGCGATGATCTCGTCGGGCACGTGCCGCGGGCTGGCCTGCTCCCGGATCGCGGCCTTCAGCTGCGCCCGGAGCTCGTCGGACAGCTCCTCGCCCGGCGCGAGCTGCACGAACAGCGGCATCCAGTAGCCGCCGTCGGGCTGTTCCACGCCGAGGACGACGCAGTCGAGGACGGCGGGGATCGACTCGACGGCGGCGTAGATGTCCGCCGTCCCCATCCGGACCCCACCGCGGTTGAGCGTGGAGTCCGACCGGCCGGTGATCAGGCAGGTACCGCGCTCGGTGATCTCCAGCCAGTCGCCGTGCCGCCAGACGCCGGGCCACGGCTCGAAGTAGGACTCGCGGTAGCGGGTGCCGCCCGGGTCGTTCCAGAAGTACAGCGGCATCGACGGCATCGGCTCGGTCACCACGAGCTCGCCCAGCTCGCCGATCACCGGCTCGCCGTCCTCGTTCCAGGAGGCCGCGGCGACGGCGAGCATCGGCCGCTGCAGCTCCCCCGCCGTCACCGGCAGCAGCGGCGAGCTGCCGATGAAGCCGGTCGCGACGTCGGTGCCGCCCGACAGCGAGCCGAGGAGGACATCGGGCTTCACCGCGTCGTAGACCCAGAGGTACGCCGACGCGGGCAGCGGGGAGCCGGTCGCGCCGATGGCCCGCAGCGCCGAGAGGTCGTGGGCCTCCCCCGGCCGGATGCCCGCCTTCTCGCAGGCGGTCAGGTAGCCGGCACTGGTGCCGAGGTAGGTCATCCCGGTGCGGGCGGCGAGCGCGAACTGCGCATCGACCGACGGGTACGCCGGGGCCCCGTCGTAGACGATCACCGTCGCACCGGTGAGCAGCGCCGACGTGGCGATGTTCCACATGATCCAGGCGGTCGAGGCGTACCAGAACAGCCGGTCGCCGGCGCCGACGTCGAGGTGCAGGGCCAGCTGTTTGCGCTGCTCGAGGACGACGCCGCCGTGCCCGTGCACGATTCCTTTGGGCAGCCCGGTCGTCCCGGACGAGTAGACGATCCACAGCGGATGGTCGAACGGCAGCGCCTCGAACTCCGGGTCCTGCTCGTCCGCGACCGCCTCGGCCCAGGGCAGTGCGCCGTCCGGGACGTCGTCCGGGAAGAGCCGCGGCAGGGCGATCGTCGTCCGTACGGTCGGCAGAGCGGCGCGCAGCTCGGCGACGACGTCGCGGCGGTCGTGGTCCTTGCCGCCGAACCGGTAGCCGTCGACGGCCACCAGGACCGTCGGCTCGATCTGGGCGAACCGGTCGAGGACGGCCCGGGTACCGAAGTCCGGCGCGCACGAGGACCACACCGCGCCGATGGACGCCGCCCCCAGGAAGGCGACGACCGCCTCGGGCACGTTGGGCAGGTAGCCGGCCACCCGGTCGCCCCGCTGCACCCCGAGCCGGCGCAGCGTCGCGGCGAACGCGCCGACCTGCGCCCGCAGCGACGCCCAGGACACCTCGAGCGGATCGGTGTCCTCGGCGACCACGACCAGCGCGGGATTGTCCTCGACCGCGGCGCGGAACACCTGCTCGGCGTAGTTGACCGTCGTCCCGGGGAACCAGACAGCGCCCGGCATGCTCCGGTCGGGGAGGACCCGGTCCTCGGGGACGCCGGGCAGCACGCCCGTCCAGTCTGCGAGGTCGCTCCAGAACTGGTCGATGTGCTCGACCGACCAGCGCCACAGGGCGTCGTAGTCGGTGGGGTCGCCGAAGTCCAAACCGCGCCGGCGCGCCACCCAGGAGGCGAAGGCGGCGATCCGGGTCCGCCGCACGCTCTCGGGCGTGGGAGTCCACAGTGCCTGAGGCAGCTCACTCACGCCCGCACCATGCCATCCTGAGCGCGCGCCGACCATGCGCGCCCACTGATCGCCGAGGAGCTCCGTGCAGCCCGACCCCGCGGACGAGCGCAACGTGCTCGGCGGCCCGTTGCAGCCCTGCGGCACGGAACCGCTGACCGGCTTCTACCGGGACGGGTCCTGCACCAGCGGACCCGAGGATCTCGGCTCGCACACCGTCTGCGCCGTCGTCTCCGCCGACTTCCTGCAGATGCAGCGTGACCTCGGCAACGACCTGTCCACCCCGCGGCCGGAGTACGGGTTCCCCGGCCTGAAGCCCGGCGACCGGTGGTGCGTCGTGGCGGTGCGGTGGCTGCAGGCGTACCAGGCGGGAGCGGCGGCCGGCGTCGTCCTGGCCGCCACGAACGCTCGCGCGCTGGAGATCGTGCCGATCGAGGCGCTGCGGCAGCACGCGGTCGACGTCCCGGACGACATCAGCGGCCTGGAGTAGGTGACCCGGCTCCGGGTTACGTTCCGACGCATGACCGACGCCGACCTGAACTTCTACTTCGACCCGGTCTGCCCGTTCGCGTGGCTGACCAGCACGTGGGTGCGCCAGGTCGCGGCGCAGCGCGACTATGCCGTGGACTGGCGGTTCATCTCGCTGCGGCTGCTCAACGCGCACATCGACTACGACGCCCACTTCCCGCCCGACTACGAGGCCGGGCACACCGCCGGGCTGCGTCTCCTCCGGGTGGCCGGCCGCGTCCGCGCCGAGCACGGGCGTGCGGCGGTCGGCCCGCTGTACGAGGCGTTCGGCCGGCACATCTTCGAGACGGAGGAACAGCCCGACCCCGCCGTGCGCGGCAGCCGGGAGTACGCGGTGGCGATCCTGGCCGAGGTGGGCCTGCCCGCAGCCCTCGCCGACGCCGTCGACGACGAATCGGCCGACGCCGAGATCCAGGCGGAGACCGACGAGGCGCTGGCCCTGACCGGCAGGGACGTCGGCACGCCGATCCTGCACTTCCGGCCGCCGGAGGGCGTCGCCTTCTTCGGGCCGGTGATCAGCCGCCGGCCCAGTGACGCGGAGGCGGTCGAACTCTGGGACCACGTCGTGGCACTGGCCGGCTTCCCCGGGTTCGCCGAGCTCAAGCGGAGCCTGCGCGAGCGGCCCCAGCTGCCTGCCTTCGGCGTCCGGTCGGGTGAGCGGGGTGTCGAGGAGGACTGGCACGGCGGGAGCCGGCGGCTGAAGCGCTGAGCCCGGAATGAAGCACCGGCCGGCGGCGCTGCCGGGGGAATGAGCGACCTCCTCGACGTTCCGCTGACCACCCTGCAGGGCGAGCCGACGACGCTGCGGGGCCTGACCGGCGGTGGCCCCGCCCTCGTGGTGAACGTGGCCAGCCGGTGTGGGCTGACCCCGCAGTACGCCCAGCTCGAGGCGCTGCAGGAGGAGTACGGGGCCCGGGGCTTCACGGTCGTCGGGGTGCCGTGCAACCAGTTCAAGGGGCAGGAGCCCGGCACCGCCGCGGAGATCGCGGAGTTCTGCTCTGCCACCTACGGCGTGACGTTCCCGATGACCGAGAAGGTCGAGGTGAACGGCCCGGGCGCGCATCCGCTCTACCGAGAGCTGACGGCGGTACCCGACCTCGCGGGGCAGGCCGGTGACGTCCAGTGGAACTTCGAGAAGTTCCTCGTCGCGGGAGACGGCTCGGTCGTCGCCCGCTTCCGCCCGATGACGCAGCCCGACGCCCCCGAGGTCCGCGCCGCGATCGAGTCCGTCCTCCCCGCCTGACCGGAACCTTCCGCGATCATGAAGCTCCGGCGACGACACGCCGTCGTTCGCCGGGGTGTCGCCCCGCCGACTTCATGATCGCGGCGGACGGGTGCCGCGCGGATAGGTAAGGTAAGCCTTCCTTACCTCGCCTGTCCGTCCCCGGGAGCCGCTCGTGACCGCCGCGACCGCTGCCCCGGCCCGGGGCCGCGCCGCCCCGGCCGGACGGCGCGGCAGGAACCGACGACTGATCGGGCTGCTGATCCTCCTGGCGGTCCTCGCCGCCGCCTGCGTCACCAGCATCGCCGTCGGCACCCGGTCGATGGGGCTCGGCGAGGTCTGGCGGGCCCTGCTCGACAGCGACCTCACCAGCGAGGAAGCGGTGATCGTCCGGCAGCTCCGGGTGCCGCGCACCGCCCTCGGTCTGATGGTCGGCCTGGCGCTGGGGATCGCCGGCGCGCTCATGCAGGGGCACACCCGCAACCCGCTCGGCGACCCCGGCCTGCTCGGGGTGACGGCGGGCGCCTCCTTCGCCGTCGTCCTCTCGATCGCCCTGCTGGGCGTCACCAGCCCGTCGGGCTACGTCTGGTTCGCCTTCCTCGGCGCCCTGGCCGGGACGGTGCTCGTCTACGCGATCGGCTCGGGCGGCCGCGGCGGTGCCACCCCGGTCACCCTGGCGCTGGCCGGCGCCGCGCTGTCGGCCCTCCTCTACGGACTGGTCCGCGCCGTCCTGGTCAGCGACCAGCAGACGCTGGACGCCTTCCGCTTCTGGGTGGTCGGCGCCCTGGCCGGCCGCGGGGCCGACGTGGCCTGGCAGGTGGGGCCGTTCATCGTGCTCGGCCTCGTGCTCGCCCTGATCAACGCACCGGCGCTCGACCTGCTCGGTCTCGGCGAGGACGTCGCCCGGGGGCTGGGGCAGCGGATCTGGCCGGCCCGTCTGGTCGGGCTGGCCGCGATCACCCTGCTGGCGGGTGCCGCGACCGCCGCCTGCGGGCCGATCGCCTTCGTCGGGCTGGTCGTCCCGCATGCGGTTCGCGCGGTCACCGGGCCCGACCACCGCTGGCTCATCCCCTGTTCCGGCCTCGCCGGGGCGGTCCTGCTGCTGGCCGCCGACGTGATCGGCCGCGTCGTCGCCCGCCCCGGCGAGCTGCAGGTGGGCATCGTGCTGGCGCTGATCGGCGCACCGTTCTTCATCGCGCTCGTCCGCCGCCGCGGAACGGCGGCGCTGTGAGCATCGAGGCGAGCCCGCGACCCGGGACCACCATCCGCATCGGTCCCGCGTCCGGCATCGTGCGCTGGCGCCAGGTCGCGGTGCCCCTGGCCACCTTCGCCGTGCTCGTCCTGCTGTCGGCGGTGAGCCTCGGGCGCGGCGACTTCCCGATCGCTGTCCCCGACGTGCTCCGCACCCTGGCCGGGCTCGGCGAGGGTGCGGAGCCGTTCATCATCCTGGAACTGCGGGCCCCTCGGGTCGCCGTCGGCCTGCTGGTGGGCCTCGCCCTCGGCGTGGCCGGTGCGCTGTTCCAGACCTTCGCCCGCAATCCGCTGGCCTCCCCGGACACCCTGGGCATCACGACGGGCGCCTCGGTTGGCGCCGTCGGCGCGATCGTGCTCAGCTCCGGCGGCGTGCTTCCCGGCCTGGGCATCCCGCTGGCCGCGCTGCTCGGGGCCCTGCTGACCGGCGTCCTGCTGTTCGCCCTCACCTGGCGGGCCGGCATCGACGGCTACCGGCTGGTTCTCATCGGCATCGCGCTCTGGTCGATCGGCACCGCGCTGGTCGACTGGCTGCTCACCGACGCCGAGATCCACGACGCCGCCTCGGCCTACGTGTGGATCACCGGCTCGCTCAACGCGCGCACCTGGGACCACGCCGTCCCGCTGGCCGTCGCGCTGGCGGTGCTCCTGCCCCTCGCCCTGGCGGCCAGCCGCGTCCTCGGCGTCCTCCAGTTCGGCGACGACACCGCCCGGGGGCTGGGGATCCGGCTCCAGGGCGCCCAGGCCGCCGTCGTCCTGATCGCGGTCGGCTGTGTGGCGTTCGCCGTGTCGGCTGCCGGGCCGATCACGTTCGTGGCGCTGGTCGTCCCACAGATCGCCGTCCGCCTGGCCGGCGGTTCCCGGCCACCGCTGCTGGCCTCGGGCCTGCTCGGCGCGGTGCTGGTCGTGGGCGCCGACCTCGTGACCCGCACCGTCCTGCCCGAGGCGCTCCCGGTCGGCATCCTCACCGCCGTCCTCGGCGCCCCGTACCTGCTCTGGCTCCTCGTCCGCGGAAGGCGGCGATCGACACTGTGACGATCGAGACTGTGACGATCGACAGCGCGACCCAGCTGCGCGACCCCGGGACTGCGAGCGGACGGGTCCGTCTCGCCGCCGACGGCGTCACCCTGGCCTACGACGAGCACGTCGTCGTCCGGGACCTCGACCTGCAGCTCACCGAGGGGTCGTTCACCGCGATCGTCGGTCCGAACGGCTGCGGCAAGTCCACCCTGCTGCGCGCCCTGGGTCGGCTGATGCGGCCGAGCGGGGGCCAGGTGCTGCTCGACGGGCGGTCGATCGCCAGGACGCCCACGCGTGAGGTCGCCAGGGTGCTCGGCCTGCTGCCTCAGGCGCCCGTCGCGCCGGAGGGCCTGACCGTCGCCGACCTGGTGGCGCGCGGCCGGCACCCGCACCAGAGCTGGCTGCGCCAGTGGTCCCGGGACGACGAGGCCGTGGTCGCCGAGGCGCTGAGCTGGACCGACATGGTCCGACTGGCCGACCGGCCCGTCGACGAGCTCTCCGGCGGGCAGCGGCAGCGCGCGTGGATCTCGATGGCGCTGGCGCAGGGCACGGACCTGCTGCTGCTGGACGAGCCGACGACCTACCTGGACCTCTCGCACCAGATCGACGTCCTGGAGCTGGTGAGCCGGCTGCACGCCGAGCGCGGGTGCACCGTCGTCGTCGTGCTGCACGACCTCAATCTCGCCGCCCGCTACGCGCAGCGGCTGGTCGCCATGAAGGACGGCGCGCTCATGGCCTCCGGCCGGCCCGAGGAGGTGCTGACCGAGCAGCTCCTCGCCGACGTCTTCGACCTGGAGGCGCGGGTCCTGCCCGACCCGGTCGCCGGCACCCCGATGGTCGTCCCGGTCCGGCGGCTGCGCTGACCGTCCCGTCACGGACCCTCTTCCAAGTGGGACTTAGGGCAGGCTAACCTTCCTCGCGCCCGGGGATGGTCATGCATCCCCTCACCCGAGGGAGTTCCGTTGCACCGCACCTCTCGCCGCCTCCTCGGCGGTCTCCTGGCCCTGGGCGTGACCGTTGGCGCCGGCGCCTGCGGCTCCGACAGCGCCGGCACCGAGCCCGCCGCCTCGGGCGGCTGGTCGTTCACCGACGACCTGGGCACCACGGTCCAGCTGGACGAGGCGCCCACCCGCATCGCGGGGCTGAACGACCTCGCTGCCTCGCTCTGGAACTACGGCATCGAGCCGGTCGCGACCTTCGGGCAGACGTCCGCCGAGGACGACGTCGCCTTCGAGGGCAGGGACCTCTCCGACGTCGCGATCGTCGGCTCGGCGTACGGCGAGATCGACCTGGAGGCGCTCGCCGCCGCCGACCCCGACCTCATCGTGACCACCATCTACCCCGACGACTCCTCGGGCGAGATCCCGGCGGACAAGGCGGGGTACGGCTTCAACGACATGACCCAGCAGGAGCAGGTCGCCGAGATCGCGCCGATCGTCACCATCGCCTACCGCGGTTCGGCCGCCGACGTGATCGAGCGTGTCGTCGACCTGGCCGGCGCGCTCGGGGTCGACACCGAGGGCGGCGACGTGGCCGAGGCCCGCGCCGACTTCGAGGCGGCGTCCGAGAAGCTCACCGAGGCGGCCGCCGGCGGCGTCAGCGTGTTGCCGGTCTTCGCCACCGAGGCCGACGGCTGGTGGATGGCCAAGGCGGCCGACGACCCACAGCTGAAGCTCTACCAGGACCTCGGCGTGAACTTCGTCGACCCGGGCGGCGAGGACTACTTCTGGCACTCCGTGGGCTGGGAAGAGGTGCCGAACCACCCCAGCGACGTGCTGCTGTACTCGCTGCGGTTCAGCATGTCGCCCGAGGAGATCGCCGCTCAGCCGACTGCGGCGCTGCTGCCCGCGGTCCAGGCCGGCCAGCTCCACCCGTGGAAGTACATCGGCCCCGACTACGTCGCGCAGGCCGCCTACATGGCGGAGCTGGCCGGCTACCTGACCGAGGCGCAGCAGGTCACCGGCTGAACAAGGAGCGCGAACCCCCGCTCAGCTGGAGAGGGCAGCCGGGGTCTCGGGCAGCGGGGACGGCGCCGGTGCGGAGCGGGCGGTCTGCGCCAGCACGATTCCGGCCAGGACGACGACGCCGCCGGCGACCTGCCAGCCGCTGAGCACCTGCTCGACCCACAACCACGCGACGACGGAGGCGAAGACCGGCTCCACCGTCGCCACCAGTCCGGCCGCGGTGGGTGGCAGGTGCCGCAGGGCGGCGATGGACAGCCAGAACGGCACCACGGCGCCCAGGACGACGATCCACGCGACCAGCAGCCAGAGCGGCAGCTCGACCGAGGCGATGGAGACGGGGACCGGCTCGATGAGCACACCCGCGTCGAACGCCCACCAGGGTGCCGCGAGAGCCCAGAAGACCGCGGCGGCCACGAAACTCCAGCAGGTCAGCACCACCGGGTCGCGAGTGACGGTGCCCCGCTCTCCCATCAGGTAGTACGTGGCCAGGCAGATCGCCGCCAGCAGCGCCGCCGCCACCCCGACCGGGTCCAGCGAGCCGCCGTCCCGCCAGACCTCAGCGACGAGCACCAGGCCCGATAGCGAGAGCAGCAGGGCCAGCCACAGCCGGCTGCGCACCTTCTCGCGGCGCACGAGCCGGACGTAGAGCGCGATGAACACCGGCGCGGTCATCTCGAAGACCAGCGCGATCCCGACCGGCATCCGTCCGATCGCCACGTAGTAGAGGAACTGGGTCAGCGCCACCCCGACCACACCGAACACGGCGAGGAAGGGCACCTCCCGCCAGGTGACGCGCAGCCGCTGCGGCGCCGCGACGGCGAGGAACACCACCAGCGCCAGGGCCGCGCCCGTGCAGCGCAGCGCGGTCAGGTTCGTCGCAGGTATGCCGGCGTCGAGTGCGAGCGTGGAGACCGTGCCGTTCACGGCGAAGAACCCCGCCGCGGAGAGCGTCAGCAGGTAGCCGCGGGCGGGGTGGACGACGCGGGACACCCGTGCACCGTAGTCGCCGTCCGGGCCCGTGCCACCTACATCGCCGGCTGCCGGCGGGCGCGTCGGCCGCCTCGGCGCGGACCGGTCGACCACCTGGCCGGGACGGACAAGTGATCCAGAACGCATGTGGCCCGCTACCGTCCGGGCCCGGCGAGGACGACGGCCACTCCGAGGAGAGCCTGATGGGCGGAACGAAGCGACGGGCCCGCCTGGTGGTGGCGGCGGTCGGGGCGACAGCACTCGCCGCCTGCGGTGGGGACGACGGCGGTGGCGACGAGGGCGGTGACGCGGATGGGCCGCTGGTCGTGTGGACCCTGGAGAACCTGCCCGACCGCGTGGCGGCCCAGGAGCAGATCGCGGCCGCCTTCACCGAGGAGAGCGGGATAGCGGTCGACCTGGTCGCCATCGACGAGGACCAGTTCGACCAGCTGCTCACCTCGTCGGCGGCCGCGGACGAACTGCCCGACGTCGTCGGTGCGCTGTCGCTGTCCGGGGTGCAGGCGCTGGCGACCAACGAGTTGATCGACACCGACGTCGCCGCCGCCGTCGTGGAGGAGCTCGGTGCCGACACGTTCTCCGAGCAGGCGCTGGAGCTGACCCGGGACGGGGACACGCAACTGGCCGTCCCGAGCGATGGATGGGCGCAGCTCCTCGTGTACCGCAAGGACCTCTTCGATGCCGCCGGACTGGCGGCTCCCGAGACCTACGACATCCTCGCGGCGGCCGAGACGCTGGACAGCCCGGAGGTCGCGGGCTTCACCGGGGCCACCGTGCCGAACGACGCGTTCACGCAGCAGACCTTCGAGCACCTGGCGCTGGGCAACGCCCGCCAGCTGGTGGACGACGAGGGAGAGGTCGCCCTCGACAGCGACGAGTGCGTCGCCGCGTTCGAGTTCTACGACCAGCTGATCACCGACTACTCGCTGTCCGGCGCCCAGGACGTCGACACCACCCGCGCCGCCTACTTCGCGGGCCAGGCGGCCATGGTGGTGTGGTCGTCGTTCATCCTGGACGAGATGGCCGGCCTGCGGGCCGACGCGCTGCCGACGTGCCCGGAGTGCACGGACGACCCGGCCTACCTGGCCAGGAACAGCGGCGTGGTGACGGCGATCGCGGGGCCGGACAGCGACGAGGGAGCGCAGTTCGGCGAGATCGTCTCCTGGGTCGTGACCGTCGGGGCCCGGTCCGACGCCGCGACCCGATTCGTCACGTACATGATGGAAGACGGGTACGAGGAGTGGATCGACTTCTCACCCGAGGGCAAGGTGCCGACCCGGCAGGGCACGGCGGACGAGCCGACCCGGTTCATCGACGCCTGGTCGACCCTCCCGGCGGGCGTGGACACCAAGGCGCCGCTGGGCGACTTCTACCCGGCGGAGGTCCTGGAAGACCTGCGCACCAGCCCTGACACGATCTCCCCGTGGGGCATCCCCCAGGGGCAGGGCGCCCTGGTCGGCGCCTCCCTCGGTGAGCTCCCGGTGCCCCAGGCGATCGCGGCGATGACCGCCGACGAGATGGAGCCGGGCGAGGCGGCGCAGCAGGCGGCCGACGCCCTCCGCGAGATCGCCCAGTCCCTGGAATGACCGGGGGACCGGTGCCGGCCGGACGCCGGCGGGGCCCTGGCCCTGGCTCCGGCCCCCGGCTCTGGACATGGCCCTGGACAGGGCCCTGGACAGGGCCCTGGACAGAGCCGCGAGCCAGGACCCCGCGGCCGCGGCACCCTGCGGTGGCGAGAGGCGCGAGCCGGGCTGGCGCTGATCACACCGACGGTGGTCATCGTCCTGACGCTCGTCGTGCTGCCGATCGTGTGGACGGTGGCCCTCGATCTTCGCCGGCGAACGGCTGCTCACCGGTGGTCTGACCGCCGGGGCCGAGAAGGGGTGAGGAGACGGGCGGGGGACGCCGGGAGCCCGGTGCCCGGCGTCCCCCGAGCCGCCTACCGGGGCGGCGTGGTGGCGACGGAAGGCTTGTCCGGGCCGGGCTCCACGACCAGGACGAAGTCGTCACCGTGCCGGGTGATGCCCTCGACGACGGCCTGCTCGACCGCCTCGACCGCCGCGGTGCGACGCAGCACCAGGGGGTCGGTCCGGACGTCCTTGGCGAGGGACACCGCCAGCCCGACCATCACCAGGGCGAACGGGAGCGCGGCGATGATCGTCAGGTTCTGCAGACCCGTGAGGGCCTCGTCCCCGCCGACGAGCAGCATGATCGCCGCGACGGCGCCCATGACCAGGCCCCAGAAGACGACGGTACGGCGGCTGGGCGCCAGGGTCCCCCCCTCGGACAGCGAGCCCATGACGATCGAGGCGGCGTCCGCCCCCGAGACGAAGAAGATCGCCACGAGCACCATCACCAGCACCGTCGCCAGGGTGGCGAGGGGATATTCCGCGAGCAGCCCGAACAGCTGGCCCTCGGCGGTCGACTGACCGGCCACGTCGGCGCCGTCCCGCTGCGCGGCGATCCCGGCCCCGCCGAAGATCGCGAACCAGGCCAGGCTGACCAGGCTCGGGGCGAGCAGGACACCGGATACGAACTGGCGGATCGTGCGGCCGCGGCTGATGCGGGCGATGAAGACCCCGACGAACGGCGTCCAGCTGATCCACCAGGCCCAGTAGAAGACCGTCCACCCGCGCAGCCATTCGGCCATCGCGTCACCACCGCTGGCCTCGGTACGGGCGGCCATCTCGCCGAGGTCGGCGAAGTAGTTGCCGATCGCCCCGGGGATCAGGTTGAGGATGAGGACCGTCGGTCCGAGCACGAAGACGAACAGCGCGAGGACCACGGCCAGCACCATGTTGATGTTGGACAGCCACTGGATGCCGTTGGCGATGCCGGAGACGGCCGAAGCCACGAAGGCGCCGGTCAGGATGGCGATGATGCCGACCAGCAGCCCGTTGCCGACGTCACCCGCCCAGCCGAGGATCTCCATGCCGCTGCCGATCTGGAGCGCGCCCAGCCCCAGCGACGCCGCGGAGCCGAACAGGGTCGCGAAGATCGCGAGGACGTCGATCAGCTTGCCGGCGGGCCCCTCGGTGCGGCGGGTGCCGAACAGCGGCGCGAAAGCGGCGCTGATCAGCTGCGGCCGGCCACGGCGGAAGGTGCCGTAGGCGATGGCGAGCCCGACCACGGCGTAGATCGCCCACGGGTGCAGCGTCCAGTGGAAGAGCGTGGTGCTCATCGCGGTGGACAGCGCCTCGGGCGTCTCGGCTTCCACGGTGCGCGGCGGCGGGGAGACGTAGTGCGAGAGCGGCTCGCTGACGCCGAAGAACATCAGTCCGATGCCCATGCCGGCGCTGAACATCATCGCGATCCACGAGACCGTGCGGAACTCCGGCTCCTCGTCGTCCCGGCCCAGCGGGATGGTGCCGTAGCGGCTGGCCGCCAGCCAGATGACGAAGACGACGAAGGCCGAGGCCAGGAGCACGAAGAGCCAGCCGAGGTTCTCCTCCACCCACGCCAGGGCGGTGCCGCTGGTCGACCCGAGACCGGAGGGGGTCACGAAACCCCACACCAGGAAGGCGAGGGCGACCACGGCCGAGATGCCGAAGACGACCCGGTCGAGGGAGCCTGAGTGGTCGGCGATGGCGCGCGGCGGCGGAGCGACCGCGGGATGCGGGGCGGTGTCCGCCACGCCGCTCCCCGTGTCGTCGGCGGGCGCGCTGGTGGGTGTGCTCGTCACAGGCGTGTGCGGCGCCGTCATCGGCGCCTCTCCGTTCAGGGTCGACGGCAGCGCGGCGGCGACGGCCCAGGAGGACGGTGCCGGCCGCACGGCCAGGGTTGTTCACGCCCGGGCTCGGCGCACGTGACGCGTGACCCCGGCGGGAGGCCGCGAAACGCCCGAGCCCGAACGGGTGATGTCCCACGCGGGTGACGTGGGCCACGGGCGGGCCGCGGCGGTCACGCTCAGCGGGTTCACAGGTCGGTCAGGTTCCCTGGAACGGTACCCGCGTACGACCGGAGGGAGGCGGGCTCAGGTGCAGAGCCGACCACCATGGTCCGATCGCCGGCGGCGGACCCTGCTCGGGCTGGCCCTCGGCATCGTGGCGTGCGGCCTGGGAGCGGCCGCGCTGCCGGCCCAGTACGGCGTGACCTCCGGCCTGCTGGCCCTGCTGTGCGCCTTCCTGCTCGTCGCGGCCACCGTGATGTTCCTCGCGGTCCCCGGCCCGGGCACGCTCGGCACGCTCCTGCGGTCACTGCCGCTGGCCGGCGCCGCGCTCGTCGTCGCCGTCCTCCTGCTGCTGTCGGCGCCGGAGGACCTCCGGTGGCTCTGGTGGACGGCGACCGGCGCGTCCGCCGTGTGGACGGCCACCGCGGGCTGGCAGACCCGGCGCAGCGACGTCTGAGGGGGACGACAGACTGCGGGCATGGAACTGCCAGCCGCCCTCTACGAGCCGACGGACGACGGCTACCTGGCCACCGCGCTGACCATCGGCCCCTGGGATCCAGGCCTGCAGCACGCCGGTCCGCCGGCGGCGTTGCTGCTCCGGGAGGCCGAGCGCGCGAGCGGGATCGACGACGGGCAGACCGTGCGGATGGCCTTCGACATCTTCGCGCCGGTACCGGTCGGCCCGGTCCACCTGCGCAGCTCCGTCGTCCGCCCGGGACGGCGGATCGAGCTGCTCGAGGCGGTGCTGACGGCCGCGGACGAGCGTCCGCTGATGCGGCTGTCGGCCTGGCGGATGCGGACCCGGACCGACGGGCCGTCGCCGGAGATGGCGGCGGAGCACCCCGCCGCGGCCGGTCCGGAACAGAGCCGGCCGGAGGACGCCGCCTTCTTCAGCGAGGAGGTCGCCTACCACCGCGCGCTGGACTGGCGGTTCGCGACCGGCAGTTTCAACGCCCCCGGCCCGGCCTCGGCCTGGACCGCCCCCCGCTGCGCCCTGGTGGCCGGCGAGCCGATGACCCCACTGCAGCACCTGCTGGTCATGACCGATGCCGCGAGCGGGATCTCCGCGGAGCTGGACTGGGCGAAGGCCACGTTCGCCAACGTCGACCTGCTCGTCTCCCTCCACCGCCCGCCGCGCGGGGACTGGCTGGGCATGGACGCCGTCACCACCCTGGGTGGGACCGGCGCGGCCCAGTGCAGCGCGGTCCTCTTCGACGCCGACGGCGCGATCGGCCGGTCGGCGCAGTCCCTGTTCGTGGAGCCACGCTGACCCACCAGGGCGTTTGCTGCGGCCCTGTCGGACCGAGCAAGGTGGACCCGATGTCGGATCGATCGAGGGGAGCGGCATGGACGCGCTGACCGAGCTCCGGGACTGGCTCTCCGGGCGGGGCCTCGAGGTCGTGCTGATCATCCTCGGCTCCGTGCTGCTGGCGCGGTTCGTGTCGTGGGCCGGCGATCGGGTCACCACCCGGATCGACGCGCGCGCCACGGGCGGTGACGCCCTCGTCCGCTCCGAGGCGGCCAAGCACCGCCACTCGTTGACCCAGGTGCTCACCTGGGCCGCCGTCGTCCTCATCTACTCGATCGCGGTGTTCTTCGTCCTCGAGCGGCTCGGCGTGCCGGTGACCGGCCTCGTCGCGCCCGCGACGGTGCTGGGCGTCGGGCTCGGCTTCGGCGCGCAGCGGATCGTCGGCGACGTCCTGGCCGGCTTCTTCATCATCACCGAGCGGCAGTACGGCTTCGGCGACGTCGTCGCGATCAACGTGGTGGGCGCGCCGGACGCCGCGAACGGCACCGTCGAGGACGTGACGCTGCGCGTGACCCGGATGCGCTCCCCCAACGGGGAGGTCGTCACGATCCCGAACGGGCAGATCGTGAAGGTGGTCAACCTGTCCCGCGACTGGGCACGAGCGGTCGTCGACGTCCCCGTCCCGACCAGCGTGGACGTCAACCGGGTCAACGAGATCCTGCGCGAGGTGGGGCGCGAGGCCTTCCGCGACCCGGCCCTGCGGCCGTTGCTGCTCGACCCGCCCAGCCTCATGGGCGTGGAGAGCCTGGACCTGGAGCAGGTCAACGTCCGGATGGTGGCCCGCACGCTGCCCGGCAAGCAGTTCGACGTGGGCCGTGACCTGCGCGCCCGCGTCGTCCAGGCGTTCCGGCACCAGGGGATGAGCGTGGCCGCGGCGACGACGGCCGCCCTGTCCGTCGACGGCAACGCGCCGGGGGGAGAGCGATGAGCGACCCGCAGAAGGAGACCGCGGAGCAGCCGGTCGTCTCGCCGTCGGTCAGCACCGACCCCGGCCGCGGCCCCTGGCGGCTCTCCCGGATCCCGTCGCACGTGGGCCGCGCGCGCACCTCGACGCTCGTGCTCTCCGTGCTCTTCCTCGCGATCGGGGCGCTCTACCTCAACATCCGCCCCGAGGCCCCGGCGACGGCGACGACCCCCGCCGACACCGACACCGTGCAGCCGGTCCCCACCACGACGGAGCCGACCCCCACGCCGACCACGGCGCCGACGACCACGGCGCCGACGACCACGGCGCCCGAGACGGAGACCGAGGACACGCCGAGGACCACCGCCGAGCCGACGCCCACCGAGGAGCCCACGGAGACGACGACACCGGAGGAGAGCCCGGAGACGTCGCCGCCGACGTTCTCGTCGCCGTCGAGGCCGTCGAGCCCGGCCACCTCGCCCACCGGGGTCAGCCCGCCGGGCTGACCCTCGAGAACGACGTGACGACGGCGATCCCGGGCTGCCGGCCTACTTGGGCGAGGGCGGCCGGGGCGTCGTCGAGCGGCAGCTCCCGCGTCACCAGGCGGTGGGGGTCGAGCCGGCCGGCCGCGATCAGCCCCAGCAGCTCGGGATAGGCGTGGGCGGCCATGCCGTGGCTGCCCAGGACCTGCAGCTCCAGGGCGATGACCCGCTCCATCGGCACCTCGGCCCGGCCCTGCTCCGGCGGCAGCAGCCCCACCTGGACGTGCCGGCCCCGCGGACGCAGGCTGCGGACCGAGTTGGCGCAGGTGACCGGGGCGCCGAGGGCGTCGAGGGAGACGTGCGCGCCTCCGCCGGTCAGCTCGCCGACCGCGGCCGGCACGTCACCACCGCCGTCCACGGTGTGCTCGGCACCCAGCTCCCGGGCGAGGTCGAGCGCGCCGGGCGCGACGTCCACGGCGACGACGCGGGCGCCGGCAGCCGCCGCGATCTGGACGGCGGACAGGCCGACGCCGCCGCAGCCGTGCACCGCGACCCACTCCCCCGGCCGCACCCGGCCGACGTGCGCGACGGCCCGGAAGGCGGTGGCGTAGCGGCAGCCGAGGGCGGCGGCGGTGGCCAGGTCGAGGGCCTCCGGAACGGCGACCAGGTTGACGTCGGCCGCGTCGAGGGCGACGAACTCGGCCAGCGAGCCCCAGTGGGTGAAGCCGGGCTGGGTCTGGCGGGTGCACACCTGGTGCTCCCCCGCCGCGCACTGCGGGCAGCGGCCGCAGGCGTTGACGAACGGCACGGTCACCCGATCACCGGGGCGCCAGCGCCGGACGCCCTCGCCCACCGCGGCCACGGTCCCGGCCAGCTCGTGGCCCGGGACGTGCGGCAGGACGACGTCGGGGTCGTGCCCCTGCCAGGCGTGCCAGTCGCTGCGGCAGACGCCGCTCGCCGCGACCCGGACGACGACCCCGCCCGGCGCCGGCTCCGGCACGGGCACCTCCTGGACGGAGAGTGGGCCACCGAAGGAGCTGAAGACGAGCGCACGCACGGGCCCCAGCCTGCCCGGGCGCACCGCGGCGTCCGGCGCGACCCGCCCGGACGCGCATGCGGGCGACCGGTCCGGGTGGCCAGCGCGCCAGGAGGGCCCGGAGGGCGTCGTCCGTGCCACCGTCGACGTCGACCACCTTGGTGCGCGACGTCGCGCACCAAGGTGACCGCGGCAGGGCGGACGCCGAGGGCACGGGCGACCGCGGTCAGGGCGGCCGCCGTGGCCTTTCCGTCCCCCCGGACGGGCGGGTGTTTCACGTGGGACATCGGGCGTCCTAAGATCGCCACTGGCTCACGAGAGGCAGCGACAAGCACCTGGCTGGCTGCCCGGCAACCTCTACTCCGTCTGAGGTGCTCCAGGGGAAGAGCCGGCTGGGCGACGGCCGTCGCCCGGCAAGGACGGAGTTCCTGCGCGCCGCGGGCTCTCCGCGAGCGAAGAGGAGACGGCGCATGAGCGACCCACAGAGCTGGAGCTTCGAGACCCGGCAGATCCACGCCGGCACGAGCCCCGACCCCACGACCGGCGCCCGCGCGCTGCCGATCTACGCCACGACCGCCTACCAGTTCCGCGACAGCCAGCATGCCGCGGACCTGTTCGCCCTGGCCGAGCTGGGCAACATCTACACGCGGATCATGAACCCGACGCAGGACGCGCTCGAGCAGCGCGTGGCCTCCCTGGAGGGCGGCGTGGCGGCGCTGGCGGTGTCGAGCGGCCAGGCCGCCGAGACCCTCGCCATCCTCAACGTGGCCGAGGCCGGTGACCACGTCGTCGCCTCCGCCTCGCTCTACGGCGGCACCTACAACCTGCTGCACCACTCGCTGCCCAAGCTGGGCATCACCGTCTCCTTCGTCGAGGACCCCGACGACCCCGCCAACTGGCGATCGCTGGTGCGGGAGAACACCAAGGCGTTCTTCGCCGAGTCCATCGGCAACCCCAAGGGCGACATCCTCGACATCGAGACCGTCGCCGGCGTGGCGCACGAGAACGGCGTCCCGCTGATCGTGGACAACACGATCGCCACGCCGTTCCTGATCCGGCCCTTCGAGTTCGGCGCCGACATCGTCGTCCACTCGGCCACCAAGTACCTGGGCGGGCACGGGACGGTCATCGCCGGGCTGATCGTGGACTCCGGGAGGTTCGACTGGACCAGCGGCAGGTTCCCCGGCTTCACCACGCCGGACCCGACCTACCACGGTGTCGTCTACGCCGACCTCGGCGCGCCGGCGTACGCGCTGAAGGCCCGCGTGCAGCTGCTCCGCGACCTCGGGCCGGCGATCTCGCCGTTCAACGCGTTCCTCGTCGTGCAGGGGATCGAGACGCTGTCGCTGCGCATGGAGCGGCACGTCGCCAACGCCCAGCGGGTCGCCGAGTTCCTCGAGGCCCACGACGAGGTGGACCACGTCAACTACCCGGGGCTGGCGTCCTCGCGCTGGCACGCGGCGCAGCAGAAGTACGCCCCCAAGGGCGCCGGTGCGGTGCTGACCTTCGAGCTGCACGGTGGCCACGAAGCGGGCAAGCGCTTCGTCGAGGCCCTCGAGCTGCACAGCCACGTGGCCAACATCGGGGACGTGCGCAGCCTGGTGATCCACCCGGCCTCGACGACGCACTCGCAGCTGACGGCCGAGGAACAGCGCACCACCGGCGTCACGCCCGGTCTGGTGCGCCTGGCCGTCGGCCTGGAGGGCATCGAGGACATCCTCGCCGACCTCGAGGCCGGCTTCCGCGCCGCCAAGAGCGCCTGACATGGGCGGGTGGGCCGAGGGGGATCCGGTGGGTGACCGGGTCTTCCTCGACCTGCCCGCCTTCCGCCCCGAGCGCGGCGGGGTCCTGCCGTCGGTGCGGGTCGCGTACGAGACGTGGGGAACGCTCGCGCCGGACGCCTCGAACGCCGTCCTCGTCGAGCACGCGCTGACCGGGGACAGCCACGTGGCCGGGCCGGCCGGACCGGGGCATCCGACCCCCGGGTGGTGGGACGGGCTGGTCGGCCCGGGCGCGCCCCTGGACACCGACCGGTTCTTCGTCGTCTGCGCCAACGTGCTCGGCGGCTGCCAGGGGACGACGGGGCCGTCGTCCCTGACCCCGGACGGCGGGCGGTGGGGGTCACGGTTCCCGGAGATCACCGTCGGCGACCAGGTGCGGGTGGAGGCGGCGCTCGCCGACGCGCTCGGCATCTCGCGGTGGGCCTGCGTGGTCGGCGGCTCGATGGGCGGCATGCGGGCGCTGGAGTGGGCGGTGGCAGTGCCCGACCGCGTGGCGAGGCTGCTGTTCCTGGCCTCGGGCGCGGTGGCCACTGCCGACCAGATCGGCACCCAGACCACCCAGCAGGCCGCGATCCGTGCCGACCCGCGCTGGGCCGGCGGCGACTACGACCCGGCCGACCCGCCGGTGGCCGGCCTGGGCGTGGCGCGGCGGATCGCCCACCTGACCTACCGCAGCGCGCTCGAACTCGATGCGCGGTTCGGCACCCGCGTGCAGGACGACGGCCGGTTCGCCGTCGCCTCCTACCTGGACCACCACGCCGACAAGCTGGCGGGCCGGTTCGAGGCCGGCAGCTACGTGCTGCTGACCGAGGCGATGAACAGCTGGGACGTCGGCCGCGACCGGGGCGGGATCGAGGCGGCGCTGGCCCGGGTGACGGCGCGGTCGGTCGTCGCGGGTGTGGACGGCGACCGGCTGTACCCGATCACGCAGCAGCAGCAGGTCGCCGACGGGCTCGGCGTCCCGCTGCAGGTGATCTCCTCCCCCTTCGGGCACGACGGCTTCCTCATCGAGACCCGGGCCGTCGGCGCCCTGCTCCGCGACCTCCTCGCCTGACCTCCGTCGGTAGCGTCGGGCGCATGAGCTACGACGTGGCCGCGCTCCGCGCGCACTTCCCGGCGCTGCGGGCGGGCACCGCCCACTTCGACGGCCCGGGCGGCACCCAGGTACCCGACGTCGTCGCCGAGGCGGTCGCCCGGACGCTCACCTCCCCGATCGCCAACCGGGGCCGGGTCACCGCGGCGGAACGGCTCGCCGACGACGTCGTCCGCGACGCCCGGCACGCCCTCGCCGACCTCCTCGGCGCCGATCCGCGGGGGGTCGTCTTCGGCCGGAGCGCCACGCAGCTCACCTTCGACGTCTCCCGGGCGCTGGCCGCCGGGTGGGGGCCGGGCGACGAGGTCGTCGTCTCCCGCCTCGACCACGACGCCAACATCCGGCCCTGGGTGATCGCCGCCGAAGCAGCCGGCGCAACCGTGCGCTGGGCGGCATTCGACCCGGCGACCGGCGAGCTCACGCCCGATGACGTCGCCGAGGTGCTCACCGACCGGACCCGGCTCGTCGCCGTCACCGGTGCGTCGAACCTGATCGGCACCCGGCCGCCGGTGGCCGAGATCGCCGCGCGGGTGCACGCGGCCGGGGCGCTGCTCGCGGTTGACGGCGTCCACCTGACCGCCCACGCGCCGGTGGACGTCCGCGCGCTCGGCGCCGACTTCTTCACCTGCTCGCCGTACAAGTTCCTGGGCCCGCACTGCGGCGTGCTGGCCGCCGACCCGACGCTGCTGGAGTCGCTGGCGCCGGCGAAGCTGCTCCCGTCGTCGGACGACGTCCCGGAGCGGTTCGAGCTGGGCACCCTGCCCTACGAGCTCATGGCCGGGACGACGGCCGCCATCGACTTCCTGGCCGGCCTGGCGCCCACCGGTGGCACCCGGCGCGAGCGGCTGGTCGCCGCCATGACCGCCCTCGAGGAGTACGAAGACGGCCTCCGCGTGCACCTCGAGGCCGAGCTGGCGGCGCTGCCGGGCGTCCGGCTGTGGTCGACGGCCGCGCACCGCACCCCGACCCTGCTGCTCACGTTCGACGGGCGGAACGCGGCCGACGCCCACCGGTTCCTCGCCGAGCGCGGCGTCAACGCACCGGCCGGATCGTTCTACGCCGTCGAGGCCAGCCGCTGGCTCGGTCTCGGGGACACCGGCGGCCTGCGCGTCGGGCTCGCGCCCTACAGCGACCGGGACGACGTCGAGCGCCTGCTCACCGGCCTGCGGGAGTGGCTGGCGCAAGCGGCCGACCGGCAGGGCCCGTCGCCGGCCCCGTCCGGAGGCTCGTCCCGAGCGGGCGAGGGATGAGGAGGACGGGGGCCCTTTCCCGGTGGGGGGTAGGCGGGGTCCTTGATCAGGACATGTCGTCGCCCGGCACCTGTCCCGCCGGGGGAAGGGGACGGCGCACGACCGGCCGCACCTTGCGGGCCGACGGCAGCCTCTCGGTGTAGCTGGCCGCGTTCCCGCGGATGTGCAGCAGGTCGTCGTCGGTGGCCTCGCGGACGACCTTGGCCGGGACCCCCGCGATGACCGAGCGCGCGGGGAACTGCTTGCCCTGGGTGACGACGGCGCCGGCGGCCACGATCGACCCGGTACCGATGTGTGCGCCGTTCATGACGACGCTCCCCATGCCGACCAGGACCTCGTCCTCGATCCGGGCGCCGTGCAGGACGACGCGGTGGCCGACGGTGACGCCCCGGCCCAGCACCAGGGGGAAGCCCGGGTCGGAGTGCAGGGTGCAGCCGTCCTGGACGTTGGAGCCCTCACCGATCTCGATGGTCTCGCCGTCGGCGCGGGCGACGGCCCCGTACCAGAGGCTCGAACGGGGTCCCATCGTCACGGCGCCCACGACGACCGCGGTCGGCGCCACGAAGGCGTCGTCGTCGATCTTCGGGGCCCCGAAGGGCAGTTCCGCGATGTAGTTGTCGGCCACGCCGAGCGCTCCTTCGACAAGGGCCACGAGCCGGTCCCGTGGTTCGGGTCCTGCTTACCGCACCGAGCGGGATCCGGGCTCAGATGAGGCCGTGCGCGTGCACGGCCTCGGCCACCTCCAGGAAGCCGGCCACGTTGGCACCGAGCACCAGGTCGCCGGGCGCCCCGTACTCCTCGGCGGTCTCGTGGCACCGGGTGTGGATGCTGCGCATGATCTCGTTCAGCCGGGCCTCGCTGTGCTCGAACGTCCAGCGGTCGCGCGAGGCGTTCTGCTGCATCTCCAGCGCGGAGGTCGCCACTCCGCCGGCGTTGGCAGCCTTTCCCGGCGCGAAGGCGACCCCCGCCTCCTTGAGCACGCGCACGGCCTCGGGCGTCGTCGGCATGTTCGCGCCCTCGACGACGTACCGGCAGCCGTTGCGCGCCAGGACCGCCGCGGCCTTGTCGTCCAGCTCGTTCTGGGTGGCGCTGGGCATGGCGACGTCGCACGGGACGTCCCAGATGCTCCCGCCGGGCACGAAGGAGGCCGTTCCGACCCGGTCGGCGTAGTCGCTCACCCGGCCCCGCTCGCCTTCCTTGACCCGCTTGAGCACCTCGAGGTCGATGCCCTTCTCGTCGACGACGTACCCGCTGGAGTCCGAGCAGGCCACGACGGTGCCACCGAGCTGGTGCACCTTCTCGATGCCGTAGACCGCGACGTTGCCCGAGCCGCTGATGACGACCCGCTTGCCCGCGTAGGAGTCGCCGCGGGCTTCCATCATCGCCTCGGCGAAGAACGCGGCGCCGTAGCCGGTGGCCTCGGTCCGCACCAGCGCGCCGCCCCAGCCCAGCCCCTTGCCGGTCAGGACGCCGGACTCGTACCGGTTGGTGATCCGCTTGTACTGACCGAACAGGTAGCCGATCTCGCGGGCGCCCACACCGATGTCACCGGCCGGGACGTCGGTGTACTCGCCGATGTGCCGGTACAGCTCGGTCATGAACGACTGGCAGAAGCGCATCACCTCGGCATTGGACCGGCCCTTGGGGTCGAAGTCGGAGCCACCCTTCCCGCCGCCGATCGGCATCCCGGTGAGCGCGTTCTTGAAGACCTGCTCGAAGCCGAGGAACTTGACGATGCCCAGGTTCACCGACGGGTGGAAGCGGAGGCCACCCTTGTAGGGCCCGAGGGCAGAGTTGAACTCGACCCGGAACCCACGGTTGATCTGCACCTCGCCGGAGTCGTCCTGCCACGGGACGCGGAAGATGATCTGGCGCTCGGGTTCGCAGATCCGTTCGATGGTCTTCATCTCGGCGTACTCGCTGTGCCGCCCCAGGACGACGGCGAGGGACTCGAGCACCTCGCGGACGGCCTGGTGGAACTCCGTCTCACCGGGGTTGCGCCGCAGCACCTCCGCGTAGATCTCGTGCACCTTTGCAGGGACGTCCACGTGCACCCGGTCCTCCACTACTGCCGATCGTTGCTGGGAGGCCAACGTACGCGTGCGGAGAATCCGCTCAGGGAACGACCTCCGCCAGAGCCCCGGGGATCTCCCCCGGCAGCTCCCGGGCGAGGAAGCCCAGCCGGCCCACCGACGACGCCAGCCGCTCGCCGGCGCGGCCGTGCAGATAGGCCGCCCAGACCGCCGCCTGGGCGGGATCCGCGCCGCGGGCGAGCAGCCCGCCGGTGATGCCGGCGCGCACGTCGCCGGAGCCCGAGACACCCAGGCCGGCGTTGCCGCTCTCGTCCTGCCAGATCCGCTCGTCCGGCGTGGCGATCCAGGACGTCGCGCCGCCGAGGCCGACCACGGCCTTCGCCCGCCCGGCGAGGTCGGCCGCGGCGCCGGCGGGGTCGTCCTCGATCACGCCGTCGTCCTCGTGCAGGGCGTAGGCGATCTCGGTCGGGTTGGGTGTGAGCACCACCCGGCCGGTCAGATGGTGCAGGCAGGCGGGGTCCGCGGTGACGCAGGCGAGGCCCAGCGCGTCCAGCGCGAGTGGAGCCGCCAGGTGCGGTAGCAGCCGCTGCTCGAACGCCTGCGTCTCCTCCTTGTCCGCCATCCCCGGTCCGATCAGGACCGCGTCGGCGGACTCGGCGAGGTCCCGGATGACATCGGCGGCGCCGGCGCTGATGGCTCCGCCGTCGGTCTCCGGCAGGCCGCGGACCAGCGCCTCGGGCAGGGCCGCGGCCGCGAACGGTGCCAGCGACGCGACCGTCGCGACCTGGAGCTTGCCGGCGCCGGCGCGCATGGCCGCCTCTGCGGCCAGGAGCACCGCGCCGAGCGTCTCGGTGCTGCCGCCGATCACCAGGATGGAGCCGCGGGCGTTCTTGCCGCCGGTGGGCTCGGGGAGCGGCCAGTTCCGCAGCACCTCCGGCGTGACGAGCGTCGGATCAGGCCTGCTGGGCGACATCGGGCTCCTCTGTGACGTCCTCGTCCTCGTCGACCAGATGGTCGACGGCGTTGAACTCCGCCAGCACCAGGTCGCCGGCGGCGTTCATCTCGTAGCGGGTCAGGGAGGCGTTGGCGACCTGCTCGGTGCGGTCGACCGTGAGCAGCTCCTGCTCGGTCAGCTCCTCCAGGACGTACCGGAAGACCATGATCACGGCCTGGTGGGCGACGACCAGCAGCCGTTCGCAGTCGTGCCGCAGCGCCTCGGTCGCCAGCAGGCTGCGGAGCCGCAGGGCGACGTCGGCCCAGCTCTCCCCGCCGGGCGGTCGGTAGTAGAACTTGCCCAGGAGGTCCCGGCGCTGTGCCTCGTCGGGAAACTGCTCCCGGATGCCGGCTCGGGTCATGCCGTCGAAGGCGCCGAAGTCCCGCTCGCGGAGCCGTTCGTCGGTGCGCACCCGGACGCCCAGCCCGGCAGTGGCCAGCTGGGCCGTCGTCAGCGCCCGCGCGAACGGCGAGCTGAGCACCGCCGTCGGCCGCTCGTCCTCCGGCAGGCCGGCGAGGTGGCGGCCCAGTGCCTCCGCCTGCGCCCGGCCGGTGCCGGACAGCGGGACGTCGGGGTCGCGCACGTCCAGCTCCAGCCGGCCCGCACCGGACTGCTGGGCGTGCGCGTCGGCCACGTTGCCCACGCTCTCGCCGTGCCGCACCAGCCACACCACCGACGGGCCCCGTCCCCGGTCGCTCACGAGTCCTCCTCGCTGGCGCTCGTCGGCCGCGTTCGCGAGGGCTGCTGTGCCCATGGTGAGCTCGCCAGCTCGCTCACTCCCCACCCCCGCCGTCCGGCGTCCCGGCCGCTGACCGCGGCCACCCGGACGCCGGTAGCCGCGCGGGAGGACGTCGAAACCGTCGGCCCCCGGAGCAGGATGGCGGCGTGACGCTCCCCACCGACCTGCCGGTCCTCGCGTTCGCCGACCAGGCCGCGCTCGAGACGTGGCTGGAGGCCGAGCACCTGACCGCACCGGGGCTCTACGTGAAGCTCGCGAAGAAGGGCTCGGGCGTCCCGTCGATCAACTGGGAGCAGATGGTCGAGGTCCTGCTCTGCTTCGGCTGGATCGACGGCCGGGCCAACCGGCTCGACGACCGGTTCTATCTGCAGCGGATCACACCACGGCGTCCCCGCAGCGTCTGGTCGCAGAAGAACGTCGCGACGGTGGAGCGGCTGATCGCCGAAGGCCGGATGCGTCCGGCCGGCCTGGCCGCGGTCGAGGCAGCGAGAGCCGACGGGCGGTGGGAGCGCGCCTACGCCGGCCCGGCCACCATCACGGTCCCCGACGACCTGACCGCGGCCCTGCGAGCCGAGCCCGCGGCCCGCGCGGCGTTCGACGCGCTGGACGGCACCAATCGCTACGCCGCCCTGTGGCGGGTGCACACCGCCGGCACCCCGGCGACGCGGGCGAAACGGATCGCGGCCCTCGTGCAGATGCTCGCCGAGGACCGACGGCTGCACTGATCACCCGTCGTACGTGCTCGGCCGTTCGCGCCAGAACGAGGCGTCCTGCCACCGCCACCACATCATCAGGACGGCGCCCACGACCATCACCCCGACGCCGATCACCAGCGGCGGCCCGACACCCATCCAGGCCTGCCCGGTGTAGGAGTTCTCCGCGTCCGCCAGGTCGCGGACCGAGAGCACCAGCAGCCAGGCGAGCATGGCCGCGCCCACGAGCGGCCCGACGCCGAGCAGCAGGAGGTTCCGCACGCTGCGCCGGAGCCGGCGGCGGAAGTACACCGCGCAGGCGAGACCGGTCAGCGCGTAGTACAGCGCGATGAGCAGCGACAGTCCGGTGATCGAGTCGTAGAGCGCGTTCTCGCTGATCGACCCGACGACCACGTACCAGGCGACGCCGATCGCCGCGACCCACCACGTGGAGACGTCGGGGGTGCGGTGCGCAGGCGCGATGGAGGCGAACCGTCGCGGCAGCGCCCCCCTCCGGGCCATCGACAGGCCGGTGCGCGAGGCCGGGATGATCGTCGTCTGGGTGGAGGCGATGGCCGAGGTGGCCACCGCCAGCAGCACGACCCAGTCCCAGCCGCCCAGCGCCTCCGACGACAGCAGCGCGAACACCGCCTCTTCCTCGTCGGCGTTGGCGCCAAGCCACTCCGTTCCGGCGAAGGAGACGACTGCAGTGGCCACGGCGAGGTAGGTGAGCAGCAGGACGACGGTCGAGAGCACCGCCGCCTTCCCGGGCGCGGTGCGCGAGTCGGTCGTCTCCTCGGTGAGGTTGACCGCGGACTCCCAGCCCCAGTAGGCGAAGACCCCCAGCAGCAGTCCGCTGGTCAGCGCCGCGCCACCGGCCCCGAAGGGGTCCAGCCAGCTCCACGACGGCGTCAGCGCGCCGAAGGGGCTGTCCCCGCGGATGCCCCGGGTGACGGCGACGACGGCGAAGACGCCCAGTGCCACGGTCTGGGCCACGATCAGGCCGTTCTGCAGCCGGGCCGAGAGTTCGGTGCCCCGCACGCAGATCCACGCCATCAGCACGATGAGCGCGACGGTCAGCCCCATGACCACGGGGGTCGATTCCGTCCAGCCGTCGAGCCCGACGGCCAGCAGGGTGAACCGGACACCGACCTCGGCCAGGGACCCCAGCACCAGGACGCCGGTCATCGTGATCGCCCAGCCGCCGATCCAGCCGGCCGACGGGCCCATCGCCCGGGTGACCCAGGAGAACGTCGTCCCGCAGTCGGGGTCGGCGCGGTTGAGGGCGGCGAACGCGCCGGCGATGAGCAGCATGGGCACGAACGACGCCAGCAGCACCCCGGGCGCGTGGACGCCGACCAGCGCGACGACCGGCCCGAGGACGGCGGCCAGCGAGTAGGCCGGCGACGTCGAGGCCAGGCCGATCACGAGACCGTCGACGAAGCCGACCGCGTCGGGCCGGAGCGTCGGCTCCGGAGAGGAGACGGATCGGACGGTCACGTCCGGATCGTGCCAGGCGGGACGGCGGTCAGACGGTATGACTCGACCGCTCCCGTGAGGAGGGGTTGCGGGTCGGGGCCCCACTCACACAGGTTCGTGGGTTGCCAGGTAGGAGCCCCTGCC
>NZ_FZNO01000018.1 GCF_900188025.1 Blastococcus mobilis | reverse complement strand
AGCGGCGAAAAGGGGGGGACCTCGATCTCCGTGGCGAGCTGACCGAGCTGTCCCTCCCGGAGATCCGTCACCTCGTCATCTGCCTGGTCTGGCGTCCCGACCCCGACCCCAACCAGGTCCTGCACTGGTCACACTGGCGTCGCAGACACCAGGCCCGCGCCCGCCGCTGCCACTACGCAACCCGAGAGGCCAGGTACGTGCGGCTGTAGTACTAGGGCGTGTCTCCTGGATCTTGCTTCGCGGGGTGGCGGAGCCAGATCTTGATTGAGGCGACAGCGATTGTTCCCCGGAAGACGAACTCGCGCTTGTCGGTCCGCATCGCGACCGCCCGGAAGTCCTTGAGCTTGTTGATCGCGCGCTCCACGCTGTTGCGCTCCTTGTAGGCCTCGGCGTCGAACGCTGGTGGCCGGCCACCAGCTGAGCCCTTGGCGGCGCGAGCCTTCTGTTGATCGGTCTTCTCCGGGATGGTTGCCATGATCCGTCGTCTGCGCAGCTCAACACGGATTTTTCGATTGGAGTAGGCCTTGTCGGCCAGCACCCGAGCCGGTCGGGTTCGCGGGCGGCTCGGTCGTCGACGGCGGGCCACCGCGAGGCGTTGCATGAGGGGCTCGAAGGCCAGCGAGTCGTGTCTCTGCCCGGCGGTGGTCACGTGTACCAGCGGCCGGCAGCCGGTGTCGGCCAGTAGGTGGATCTTTGTCGTCAGTCCGCCGCGGGAGCGGCCCAGCGCCTCCCGGTCCCGGCGCCGAGGGACCGTCGCGGGCGGATTCTTGTCATTCGACCCAGCCCCCTGTGGGACGCGCCAACTCCGCCGGGGCCGGCAGCAGTGGTGCCAGTTGCTCAGCCGGCACGTCTTTGGGCGGCTCATGACGGGCACCGGCCGCATGCCGGTGCGCCCGGACCACAGTCGAGTCGATCGCCACCGCCCACTCGTCGCCCACGTCGGCATCGCTGTCGGCTTGCAACGCCGCCAGGATCGCCGCCCAGGTGCCATCGGCTGACCAGCGGCGATGCCGCCCGTGCAGGGTCCGGAAATCTCCATAGCAGGCCGGCGCGTCCCGCCACGGCGATCCGGTACGAGTCCGCCAGAGGATCCCGTCAATCACCGGGCGGTGATCAAGCCACCGCCCACCCCGGCGCGGTGTCCGGTCCGGAAGAAGCGGCTCAAGCCGCGCCCACTGCGCATCGGTCAGGTCATGACGATCGAACACAACCCAGGCCTACCGGACCCGCCCGCCAAGATCCGCGAGACACGCCCTAGTCGGACGGCCGTGGACGATCGGTCGCGTCCTCCGATGTACCCAGGAAGACCGCGTGATGACGCCCGTCCGGCCGACTCGACGAACACCTCCGGCCGTCCTCGGACCGGCGGGCACGGTGACCCGCCGCCCGGGGCGGCGGGTCACCGTGACGTGGGTCGGGTCAGTGGTCGGCGGAGCGCACCGAAGCGCCGGCACCCACGCGGTCGCCGGGCAGGGCGAGAGCGGCGACCACCGGCAGGTGGTCGGAGCCATCGGTGCTCAAGACCGCGGCGGTCCGGGCCACGACGTCATCGGTGTGCATGACGTAGTCGATCCGCGCGTAGGGGTTCTCGGCGGACAGGGTGTAGCCGTCACCCACGCCGGCCTCGGCCCATGCGTCCACCAGGTCCTCGGTGATCGCCTCGATCTCGGGGGTGTCCGGGCGGGCGTTCAGGTCCCCGGTGAGGACGACGGACTCCTGCGGGACCCCGATCACCTCGCGGACGGCGGCGATCTGGGCGATGCGCTCCTGCTGACTGTTGTGCTGCAGGTGGGTGGTGAAGACCCTGACCGGCACGCCGCGCACGGTGACGAGTGCCTCCAACAGGCCGCGCTGCTCGAGGTTCCCCGTCCGGGGCAACAGGGTGTTGCGCCACTCGTGGATGGGAGCGTCGGAGAGAATCGCGGTGCCGTACTGGCGCCGCGGCTCGCCCCGGTTGAGCGGGTCGTTGTCCAGGTTGGCGCCGTACACGACGTGCATCCGGAGCATGCGGGCCAGCTCGGCGGCCTGGTCGACGAAGTCGCTGCGCTCGCTCCAGTGCCGGTCGACCTCCTGAAGACCGACGACCTCGGCGCCGAAGTCGCGGATCTCGCCCGCGATGCGTTTCAAGTCCAGACGACCGTCGACGCCCGCGCCGTGGTGGATGTTGTACGACATCACCCGGACCGGCCGGTCGGGTGCCGCCGGCTCGGCGTGGGCCGTTGCGGACGTCGTCGTGGCCAGGACAGCTGTGAGAGCGGCGATCGTCGCCAGGCGCAACGCCCGGCGCAGTGTGGAGGGCATGAAACGGTCTCCTGAAGGTGAGGGGACGTGGCGAACCTGCTGACCGAAGAACGCCCGGGTGGCGAGTACACCGAGGGCGGTCGGCGCACCCGTGAACGCGGAGTGATTACTCTGCGTTCACGGCGGGTGACGCCACGCCCCACTTGGCGGCCGCCCACGGTGCGGCAGCGGACCTCGTCCGACCGCGGGGATGGCGGCTGTCTGGTGGGCGGGCGCTGAACCGGTCGTGCGGGGTGAGCGACCCCAGAGCTCCCCTCGCGGTGGCGGCTCGAGACAGTGGTGGGACGGCCCGGTGGCACCACAGGCGGAGCTGCCGGACACGGTGTCGGGACGCCTGGAGGACCAGTTCCCGCACGAGTTCCCCGTGTCGATCCAGGCATAGGTCCGGGTTGCGCACGCACGGCTGGCCGGTGCACGGGTCGAGCACTTCGTTCCGGTCCTGCCCGAGCGTGCGGCCGCTGAGTCCCTACGACGGCTCAGGATGGCCGACTGGTGACCGACCGCCGCTCGTCCTCGTGCGAGGCACTCCGTGGGGGACGGCATGCGCCGGTCTCCTCGACCAGGCGGACCTGGCCGTAGCGGGTTCGGCCTACGGGATGAAGGGACACCGACCGGACACAGCCGCCACGGGCTGCCCTCGGGATGAACAGGCGGAGCGCGTGGTCAGATCGCTCGGGAACGGCTCCCTCGACCAGTCGGGATCCGACAGCTGCCGCAGAGAGTCAGCGGCGGCCCGCTCGACGAGCACCGACTCGAAGCATTCGACGCGGGCGCGGGCGAGCCGCGTGAGGACGCGGACCGAGGCCTCCACGACCACCGAGGACATGCCCGGAAGCGTTCACCAGACGTTGCGCTACCGGCGCCCACAGTTCAGGCGCGTATGTCATGACGCCATCCCAGCACCCCGCTGGCACAGACCGCAGGCGGGTGCGCCACCTGGGGAAGACCGGTGGCCGGCGTCTCCAGCGGACAGCGAGAGTTCAACCCGACGCCGACGGCGGTTCGCGAGCCCTTCGCCGGGCGGAGAAACCGTGCTCGGCCATGGGATTCACTCGCCGAACACTGACCCTGGTCGCCGCCGCCGCGGCCGCCCTCACGGCCCCGACCATCACCCCAGCCGCCGCCGCACCGCCGACCTCCGCCGTCGAGCCCCTCGAACGTGCCCACGCGCATAACGACTATGAGCACGACCGGCCACTAGCGGACGCGCTGGACCACGGATTCACCAGCGTGGAAGCCGACGTGTGGCTGGTGGACGGCGAGCTGCGGGTCGCGCACGACCTCGAGGACACCCGCGCCGGGGCGACCCTGCAGTCGCTGTATCTCGACCCGCTGGCCGACCGCTTCGCCGCGAACGGCGGCTCGATCTACCGGGGCTGGGACGGGTCGCTGCAGCTGCTCATTGACATCAAGAGTGACGGACCGTCCACGTACGCCGCGATCGACGAGGCTCTGCGCGCATATCCGCAGCTGATGACCCGCTGGACGGACGGGCGGATGAAGGAGCGGGCGGTCACCGCGGTGATCAGCGGCAACCGCCCCCTGGCAGACATGGCCGTCCAGCGGACGAGGTTCGCCGGCTACGACGGGCGGCTGACCGACCTGCACTCCGGTCTCCCGTCGGAGCTCATGCCGCTGGTCAGCGACAACTGGACGCGGCACTTCACCTGGACTGGGGTCGGCCCAATGCCCGAGGCGGAGCGGGAGAAGCTGCACTCCATCGTGGCGACCGCGCACGCCCACGGATACCGACTGCGGTTCTGGGCTACCCCGGACACGCCCGGCGCCGAGCGCGACGCGGTGTGGAGCGAGCTGATCGCGGCAGGCGTCGACCACGTCAACACCGACGATCTCGCCGGTCTCCAAGCGTTCCTGCTCGCCCACGACCCACGAGAGCGGAAGGCCGCCTGACCGGCCCCAGGATCGGGGTCTGCCGGGGCGATGGCCCCGGTAGGCCCGCCCGCGGCACGTCACGCGAGCACATCCACTCTTCGCCGTCCGCTCACGTTCGTGAAGACGACCAGGTCAATGCCCGTCACCGATCCCTCGCGGGTGTCGGTGTTGTCACCTGCTCGGGTGATCAGTGTCCTGGGAGACAGACCGGGCGTGTACGTGGCCCAGGACCTGACCGCCCAACGCGACGGACTGCTCGCGCTCGGGGTCGACCCGGGGACGCATCTACGTCGATCACGGCCTGACCGGCACCAACCGGGAGCGTCCCGGGCTGCGGGAGGCGCTGGCCGCCTGCCACGAGGGCGACACCCTGGTGGTGACCAAGCTCGACCGGCTGGCCCGCTCGCTGCCCGACGCCCGGGCGATCGCCGAGGAGCTCACCCTGCGCCAGGTCCGGCTGAGCCTCGGCGGCTCGGTGTACGACCCGAACGACCCGGTCGGCCGGCTGCTGTTCAACGTGCTGGCCATGGTCGCCGAGTTCGAGTCCGACCTGATCCGCCTGCGCACGCGCGAGGGCATGCGGCTCGCCAAGGCCAAGGGGAAGCTGCGCGGCAAACAGCCCAAGCTCAACCCACGACAGGAAGCCCACCTGGGGTCCCTGTACCGGGCAGGTGAGCACAGCACCGCCGAGCTGGCCGACCTGTTCGGCGTCGCCCGCTCCACCGTCTACCGCGCCTGCAACGAGACCAGGTCCAAGGCGTGGCCAGTCGGCGCACGGCAGCGGGGGGCGCGGACATGCGGGCCTGACTTCCGCTGTCGCGCGGTCGCCGGGTTGTCTGGCAAGCCAGACCCCTGCGGGACAGCCAGCCGTCTCGCGAGGGTGACCGTGTGGCCGCCAAGGGTTCCCCCTGCGAACGGGAGCGAGGTAACGGCGAAGCACATGGGGCCGTCTCCATATAAGAGCGTTGGGCGTCCCTGCACGCGCCAGGGTCGACCTGCGACGCGGTTCCTGTCCTCGCGGCCGCCCCGTCGTGGCCATCACCGGGATGGCCACGACGTCGCGGCTGTCGATCCGGGAGTGCGGATCGGGGGTGGAGCCTCAGGGGCGGCCGGTGGTGCCCTGCGCGGACCGGTCCGAGGAGCCTTCCCCGGCCGATCCGGCGGTCGAGGCCTCCGCCGCCGCGGGAGCAGGGGCGGGAGCCGGCGCGGGGGCCGGGGCCGGCTTCGGCGCGGGGGCCGGGGCCGGGGCCGGCTTCGGCGCGGGGGCCGGGGCGGGCTGCTCGACGCGCTGCTGCGGAGCCTGGGTCTCGGGGCTCACCGGCTGCTCCGGCTGGTAGGTCTCACGAGCGCCAGTGCTGACCTCGGCGCCGTCGACACCGCCGTCCTGCGCGTCGCCGCTGATCGAGGTGCCGAACTGCTCGCCGTCCGGGATCGCGTCCGGCCGGACCTGGTTCTCGGGCGCGCCCGTCTCGGCCGGCACGCGGGCCTCCTCGGGCAGGACCGGGAGGTCGGCGGAGTCCGGCAGATCGAAGGGGCTCACGGCCTCCACGGCGCCGGCGACGCCGTCCTGGACCGCGGTGGGCAGGACGCCGGCGGCGCCCGCGCCGGTCACGCTCACCAGGGTGAGCCCGACACCGGTCGCGGCCTGCGCGACGGCTCCGGCGGAGGCGAACTTGGCCGCTGCGGCGGCGAGGATGGTGAACATGGTGTGGCGTCTCCTTGTGGGTCGCCCCGGCGCCGCGGAATGCGCGGGCCCCGGGGCGGGGGGAAGCGCCTGCGTCGAGGGGCCGACGGAGGCGGTGAGGAGACCGGTCGCCAGCAACTCGGCGAGCTGCGGACTGGGCCGCCCGGGACGGGCGGCGAACTCCCGGACCGCGTCGGCGAACATGCCGAGAACCGCGTCCCCCAAAGGGACGGGGCGTCCCGCGAGGAGGTTCTCGAACGCGTCGTCGAGCTGGTTGGTGGTCATCTCATCCCCGACATCGCTGGCCCGGCGCCCAGGGTGTCGCCGGGGCGGCCAAACTCACTCCGAAGGGTGGCCAGCCCCCGCTGTTGCAACGCCTTGACCGCAGACACCGACCGGCCCATGACCGAGGCGACCTGTTCGACGGTCAGATCGGCGAGGATGCGCAGCAGGATCACGGCCCGCTGGTCGGCCGGCAGGATCGCGCACATCTCCTGCACGGTGGCCGACCCCAGCTGCGCGAGGGCGTCCTCCTCGGCGTCGCCACCCGGGCGGCTCTCGAGGACGTCCGCACCCACCTCGGCGTGCTGCGGCCGGCGGTCGCGCCTCCGCCAGTCGTCGACCAGACGGCGGTGGGCGATGGTGAACACCCAGGCGCGCAGGGCGCCCTCGTCGCCGGAGAACGAGGCCAGGCCGGTGAAGACGCTGATGAAGGTCTCACTGGCCAGGTCTTCGGGCTCCAGTGCCCCGTGCAGGCGCAGGTACCCGGTCACCGAGGGGGCCAGCTCCCGGTAGAGGTGCTCGAACGCCCACCCCGCGCCGGCCTGGGCTGCGGCCAGCACCTGGGGGAACGGCAGTCCCACCGACAACACGCACCTCTTCCGCGGATGGACGTCGAACACCCATCGGCACGCACGGAGACCCCCTTGAGCGCAAAAGCCGAGCCAGGGGCTACGCGGTACGAGGTGCAAGCCATACCTGGAGTGGAGACCGACGCGGCGGTCAGTCAGGAACTCGGTGCTCGTAAAGCAGCTCGGCGAGCGCGTCCGGCAGTCGGTCCAGCAGCGTCTTGGCCGGGGCCAGCGGCATGACGAGAGGCAGCAGCGTCGACTCGTTGACCAACAGCGCGGCCGGGCGGCGCCACCGCACCACCGTGGCGTACCAGGCCCCGAGCACTGTCGTCGACGTCTCGCCCGGCGTGACAGCCGGTCCCCGCACTCGGTCCCGGAACGCCCGGGTGCCGTGGACGACGATCACGAGAAGGCACTGCCGGTAGACGGCTCGTTCTCGGCGGTCCACTGGCGAGACAGGTGCAGGGTGGTCGTCACAGGCCGAGGACGAGGCGCAGAGCGGCGTCGACCTGGCGCAGCTCATCGAAGCTGAGGTGCCCGGCCGGCTCTCCCAAACGCTGTGGATCGACCGCGCTGGTCTGCTCAGCCAGCACCCTGGTGGGACGGCCGTCGATGCTCACCTCGGGACGGAAGGTGGCCGCGCGTGCCGAGGTGGACGTAGGCGCGACCAGACAGGTCGAGAGGGGCAGCAGGTCGGACTGGACGACGACGGCGTAGCGGACACCGGCCTGCTCATGACCCCGGGCGCCACGCGGAGAGCGCAGGGGGTAGACCTCACCACGCACGCAGCGTCTCCATGTCCCGAAGGACCTGAGCCGCCTCGGCCCGGTCGGCGTCGTCGTCGGCCAGCGCGGCCGCCTCTGCGCGGAGTCGGTCCTGCGCGGCCGTCTTGGCGGCTTCGATCAGAGCCCGGCGCACGGCGGTGGAGACCGGGGTGCCGTCTTGCGTCAGGACGGCCAACGCTCGTCGGGCGTCGTCATCGGGACGGAAGGTGATCGTCTCAGCCACCCCGAAAGTGTCTTACCACCTGTAAGACGCGCGGAAGGGACTGCTGCGTTGACTTTCCAGGGCGAGCGCGTGAGGGAGCCAGCCCTCGGCTATCGCGCGACCGGGTGGACGTGATGTCCCAGTACGTCGCTGACCGGCCCCGATGCACACCCTCCGCGAGCAACGGCTGCGGCCGTCGCCTCCCGCGATGCGGTGCGGGAGTTGGCGTCCTGGAAGCAGGCCGGGTCACCCGAACCGGGATCCGGCAAGTGGTCGGACGCGACGACGTTGCGCTCGGAACCCACGTGCTCCAACTGCAACACGCCGTCGAGGTCGAGCGCGACGGTCAGCTCCTCGCTGCCGGTGCCGGACAACGCGGAGACGTGGACCGCCTCGCCCCCGACGAGTCCGCACGCGTCGCCAGCACAGCACCAACGGCGGCCCGTGCGGACCCGTCGCTGTCTGACAGAGGTGCCCGTAGGTGTCGAGCGTCGTCGTGGCGCTGCCGTGCCGGAGGCGGTGCTGGACGACCTTCACGCCGAGGCCGCTGCCGATGCGCAGTGACGCCAGGTAGTGGCGCAGGTCGTGGAAGCGGACCGCCTCGGCCAACCCGGCCACCTTCGGCCGCGCCGAGCGGATCGCCCGCTCGATTGCCCATGTCGAGGTCTGCCGGCCGGTCCCGTCGGTGGGGACGTACTCGCCGCCCCACCGGGCCACGGCTGCCGAGAACTGCCGGCCTCCACGACGACCAGCGGATCCCCCGTTCCCAGCCACGCCATCGGCGGTCGCATCCGTCGAGGGACGCGGAGTCAGCCCTGTGGCCTGCGTGCCCAGGGTGCCGGGTGCCGGGTGCACAAGCTGACGTCTTTCTCATAGGCTGGGGTGGCCATGTGCGGGAGCTCGGACCTACCGGGCTGAGAGGGCGGCTGATGGGCCGCCGACCGCTCGAACCTGACCGGGTAATGCCGGCGTAGGGAGCGATCATGAGCATGCTCGGCGCCGACCGTGCGACGGCGTCCTCCACGGACGCACCGATCACCCTGTCCGAGCCGCCGCCACGGACGCTGGACCTGCGGGACACGACGGGCTTGTGGGGGAACCTGGGGGTCAGTCTCCTGCTGCCGGTGGCGGCCACCTACGTCGTCCTCGCCGACCGGCCACTGTCGGTGACGATCGGCGCCATCGTCGTGGGCGCCGTCGTCGGCTCGGTGCTGCTGGGACTGGGAGCCGCGGCCGGTGCCCGGGAGGGCGTGCCGGCGATGGTGCTGATGCGGGGGTTGCTGGGCCGGCGGACGTCGTACCTGCCCACCGCGCTGAATCTGCTGCAGTGCGTCGGCTGGGCTGCCTTCGAGGTGTTCATCATCGCCGAGGCCGCGTCCCGGGTCCTGGGGGCGCCGCGCTGGCCGTTCGTCGTTGCCGCGGGCGTGCTGGCCACCCTGATGGCGCTGCGCCCGTTGCGCGCGGTCCGCGTGCTCGCCCGCTACGCCGTCTGGGCGGCGCTGGCCGCGATCGTCTACCTCTTCGTCGAGGTGCTGTCCGAGCCGCTGCGGCCGGTCGCGGAGGGCGGGGCCGCGTCGTTCTGGACGGCGGCCGACATCGTGATCGCGTTGCCGGTCTCGTGGTTTCCACTGGCAGCCGACTACACCAGGCATGTCCGGGGTGGGCGGACGGCGTTCGCCGGCGCTGCCGTCGGCTACGGCGCGGCCACTGTCGCCCTGTTCACCCTTGGTGTGCTGGCGCTGGCCGCCTACGGCCGGGCGGGTCTGGACGTCATGGACGCGCTGCTGGCCGTTCCGTTCGGGCTGATCGCCGTGCTGGTGCTGCTGGTGGTGGAGGTGGACGAGGCGTTCGCCAACGTCTACTCCACCGCGGTGTCGGCGCAGAACGTGGTACCCCGGCTCGACCGCCGGGTCCTGGCCGTGGTGGTCGGGGTGGTCGCCACCGGAATCGCCCTCAGCGTCGACCTGATCGCCTACGAGCCGTTCCTCTTCCTGATCGGCGCGGTGTTCGTGCCGCTGGTCGGCGTCTTCGTCGTCGCCTACTGGCTGCTGCCGCGGGGAGCGTGGGACGTGTCCGAGACCGCGCCCGCGCGACCGCTGCTCCTGATGGCCTGGGCCGCCGGTTTCGTGGCCTACCAGCTCACCCTGCCGACCTTCTTCACCGGGCCGGGCGCCGGCTGGACGGCGTGGTGGGCCGCGCGCCAGGCCGAACTGGGCATCGACCCGGCCAGCGGGTGGTCGGCGTCGCTGGTCAGCCTCGGTGTCGCCGCCGGGCTCACCGCGCTGCTCTCGTCGCCCGGCGCCGTGCGGGCGCGTCGGGCTGCGGTGCGGTGAGCGGGATGATCGGGCGGCTGCACGTCCTCACCGACCCCCGGGGCGGCCGCGCCGCGCTGGCGACACTCGCCGCCGCCGTGGCCGCCGGCGCGCCCGTGGTGCAGGTCCGGCGCAAGCACTGCACCGACCGTGAGCTGTACGACTTCGCCGAGGTGGTGGCCGACTTCTGCGCGGCCGCCGGCGCTACCTGCATCGTCAACGACCGCCTCGACGTGGCGCTGGCCGTGGGTGCCGCCGGTACCCACCTGGGCGCCCACGACCTGCCGGTCGCCGCCGTCCGGAAGATGGCCGGCCCCGATCACCTCGTGGGTGGGACGGCGCGCAACCCTCGGCAGGCCCGCGAGCTGGTTGCCGCGGGGGCGGACTACCTGGGCGTCGGCCCCGCCTACGCGACGACGACCAAGCTCGGCCTGCCCGATCCCATCGGCCCGGCCGGGGTTGCCGCCGTGGCCGCCGCGGTAGACGTGCCGGTGATCGCCATCGGCGGGGTGACCGCCGAGCGGGTCCCCGAGCTGCTCGCCGTCGGCGCCTGGGGTGTCGCGGTCACGGCGGCGGTGTCCGAGGCGGCCGATCCGGCCGCCGCCACCGAGCGGCTGCTGCAGCAACTGGACCGCGCGAGATGACCGACGTCGTGGTCGCCGGTGGTGGGCTCATCGGGTTGTCGGTGGCGTGGCGATCGGCGCAGCGCGGCCTGTCGGTGACGGTCGTCGACGACGCTCCGGGCACCGGGGCCTCCTACGCCGCGGCCGGGATGCTGGCGCCGGTGACCGAGGCGGGCTACGGCGAGGAGCCGCTGCTGCGGCTCTGCCTGGCCTCGCTGCAGCGCTACCCCGGCTTCGTCGCCGAACTCGCCCAGGCCGGCGGTGTCGAGGTAGCCCTCCGGACCGTCGGGACCCTGGTGGTGGGCTTCGACGAGGACGACGTGCGTGCCCTGCACGCGCTGCACGCCTTCCAGCAGGAGCTCGGCCTGGAGGTCGAGCCGCTCACCGGGCGGGAAGCGCGCCGCCGGGAGCCGTCGCTGACCCCGCGGGTGCGGGGTGGGCTGCACGTGCCGGGCGACCACGCCGTCGATCCCCGGGTGCTGCACCGGGCGCTGCTGGCCGCCGCCGCGGCCGCCGGCGTCCGGATGATCCGCTCGCGGATCGACGCGGTGCGGGTCGAGGCCGGCCGGGCCACCGGGCTGCGGCTGGCCGGCGGCGCGGACCTGTCGGGTGACGCCGTCGTGCTGGCGCTCGGCGCATGGAGCGCGTCGCTGCCGGGGATGCCGCGACTGCCCGTCAGGCCGGTCAAGGGTCAGATCCTGCGCCTGCGCGGCGCGGCCGGGCTGCTGGCTGGCACCGTGCGCGCGCTGGTGCGGGGGCGGCAGGTCTACCTGGTGCCCTACGCGGGCGACGGCCTGGTCGTCGGCGCGACCGTCGAGGAGCGGGGCTTCGACGCGGCGGTCACCGCCGGCGGCGTGCACGACCTGCTGCACGACGCCATCGACGTGGTCCCCGGGATCACCGAACTGGAGCTGGTGGAGACGCTGGCCCGGTGGCGTCCCGGCAGCGACGACAACGCGCCGCTGCTCGGGCCGTCGGACCTGCCCGGCCTCGTCCTGGCCACCGGTCACTACCGCAACGGCGTGCTGCTGACCCCCGTGACCGGGGATCTGATCGCCGAGCTGCTCGCCTCGGGCAACGTGCCCGCGCTCGCCAAGCCCTTCACCGTCAACCGGTTCCGGAGGTGATCGACGTGCAGGTGACCCTCAACGGCGTCCCCGCCGACCTCGAGCAGACCGCCACAGTGGCGAGCCTCGTCGCGATGCACGGCGGTGAGCACCGCCGCGTCGCGGTGGCCGTCAACGGCCAGGTCGTCCCGCGCAGCAGGTGGGAGACGACCGGGCTCGCCACCGGCGACAGCATCGAGGTGCTCGTTCCGACCGCAGGAGGCTGACACGGATGACGACTCACGACGTGCTCCCGGCGCTGGAACGGGAGGAGGCCACCGACCCGCTCGTGATCGCTGGAGAGACGTTCACCTCCCGGCTGCTGCTCGGCACCGGCGGCGTCCCCAGCCTCGAAGCGCTCGAGCGGGCGGTCGTGGCCTCCGGCTCGCAGCTGGTCACGGTGGCGCTGCGTCGGGTGGAGGCCTCCACCAGCGGAGCGCTGCTCGAGGTGCTGGACCGCTGCGGCGTCCGGCTGCTGCCCAACACGGCCGGCTGCCGAACCGCCCGGGAAGCGCTCCTCACCGCCCAGCTGGCGCGCGAGGCCTTCGACACCTCCTGGGTGAAGCTGGAGGTCATCGGGGACGAGACCACCCTGCTGCCCGACGCGGTCGAGCTCCTCGACGCCGCCGAGCATCTGGTGGCCGACGGCTTCATCGTGCTCGCCTACACCAACGACGACCCGATCCTCGGTCGCCGGCTCGCCGACGCCGGATGCGCCGCCGTCATGCCGCTGGGCTCCCCCATCGGCAGCGGCCTGGGCATCCGCAACCCGCACAACATCGCCCTGCTCCGGGACGCGGTGGACGTGCCGGTGGTGCTCGACGCCGGCATCGGGACCGCCTCGGACGCGGCGCTGGCCATGGAGCTCGGCTGCGACGCCGTGCTGCTCGCCTCCGCGGTGACCCGGGCCCGCGACCCCGAGCGGATGGCGCTGGCGATGCGCCATGCGGTCGAGGCCGGCCGGCTCGCCCGGGGCGCGGGCCGCATCCCACGCCGGTGGCACGCCCAGGCCTCCACCCCGATGGAAGGCCTGCCCGAGCTGTGAGGCTGCCGCCGCTGCTGGTGCTCACCGATCGGTCGCAGTGCACCGGGCCGCTGGTCGACACGGTCGCCGCGGCCGTCGACGGCGGCGCCCGCGCCGTCGTGCTGCGGGAGAAGGACCTGCCCGAGGGTGAGCGGAACTGCCTGGCCGAGGAGCTGCGGGCCCTGCTGGCCCCGGTCGGCGGCGTGCTGGTACGGGCCGGTGCAGGGGGCGCCGCCGCCGTCCATCTCGCGGCCAGGGATCCCTTTCCGCAGCCCCGGCCGGTGCTGGTCGGGCGCTCCTGCCACTCCTCGGACGAGCTGATGCGGGCGCGGGCCGAGGGCTGCGACTACGTGATGATCTCCCCGGTGTTCCCTACGCCCTCCAAGCCCGGATACGGGCCTCCCCTGGGTCTGGCCGGGCTCGCCTCGCTGGCCGCCCTGGCACCACCGGCCTACGCACTCGGGGGCATCCGACCCGCCGACGTCCCCGGCTGCCTGGCCGCCGGAGCGCGCGGGATCGCGGTCATGGGCCCGATCATGCGCACCCCGTCGATCGTTCCCGCCTACCTGGCAGCACTGGAGGACACAGCCGCATGACCCCACCCGTCGCGCTCACCATCGCCGGCTCCGACTCCAGCGGCGGCGCCGGCATCCAGGCCGATCTCAAGACCTTCGCCGCGCTCGGCGTCTTCGGCACCTCCGCTGTCACCGCACTGACCGCCCAGAACACCTCGGGGGTCCGCGGCGTCCACCCGGTACCCGCCGAGTTCGTCATCGCGCAGGTCGACGCCGTGCTCGACGACCTCCCCGTCACGGCGGTGAAAACCGGCATGCTCGCGACGGCCGACGTCGTCCGCGCCGTCGCAGACCTTGCGGCGGCCGGCCGGCTGCCCGGGCTCGTCGTCGACCCGGTCATGGTCGCCTCCAGCGGTGACCCCCTGCTCGAGCCCCAGGCAGAGCGCCTGTACCTGGAGGCCCTCCTGCCCCAGGCGACAGTGATCACACCCAACGTGCGCGAGGCCGAGGTCCTGCTCGACACCTCGATCCGCACGCTCACCGAGCAACGGGAGGCAGCTCGCGCCCTCGGCGCCCTCGGCCCCTCCACGGTCGTGGTCAAGGGCGGCCACCCCGTCACCGACTCGGCCGACGCGGCGGTCGACGTCGTGTGGAACGACGGATCGGTCTACGAACTCCGCGGTCCACGGATCGACACGGGGAACAACCACGGCACCGGCTGCACCTTCGCCGCCGCCACGGCAGCCGCACTGGCCATGGGCAGGGATGTGCACGGCGCCCTGGCCGGCGCCAAGAACTTCGTCTCAGACGCATTGGCCGCCGGTGCCGCCTGGCGGCTCGGCCAGGGACACGGGCCGCTGGACCACTTCTTCTCCTCGCCCCGGTCCCGCTGACCTCCGCGAGTCGCCGCCAGCCCCATCCGGGTCGTACCAGCCGCCGAGTCGGCGCGGACCCCAACTCTGCGGAGACCCGAGCGGTGTGTTGACGCAGACACAGGCCAGACAGGAAGAGTTCCGGGGCGGGCGCGGCCCCGACACCCTCGCCGGCCCGCACCCGCAGATCCAGGAGCGGCTCACACCCCAGGTGCGCAGGACGAGTTCGTGTCCCTCACGGCCGCGCTGGCCGTCGACGAGGCTCGCCTGCGCGCCCGGCTGCCGTCTGCTACGGGGCTCCCGTGACGAGTTCGACCGCACCGAGCCCGCGGATCTCCGCCCGGTGCACCGCCGCGGGCCGTACCGGGACGGCGTCGGTGAGGGCTCCGGCCAGCACGACCGCGCCTGCCGGCAGGCCGTCGCCGCGCCGTGCCAGGTGCTCCGACAGGTGCACGAGCGCTCGGAACGGGTGACCGAGGATCGCGGCCCCGGTCGCCGTGTGCGCCACCGTGCCGTCGACGGACAGGACGCAGCCGGCCGCGGCGAGGTCCCCCGCTTGTCGCGGATGCGTCCAGGGGCCGATGAGGAAGCCGGCCGCGCTGGTGTTGTCCGCGACGACGTCGGGCAGCCGGAACCCGAACGCGGCGTACCGGGAGTCGATGACCTCGACGGCGACGGCGACCGCGTCGATCGCCTGCTCGGCCGTCGACGGGGAGAGCGGACGGTCGAGGTCCCGGGCCAGCCGGAAGGCGATCTCGGGCTCGACCCGGGGCTGCGCGGTACGCGCGAGCACCTGCTCGTCCTCGCCGATGCCGAGCTGCATCGCGTCGGTGAGGAAGCCGACGATCGGCTGCGCCACGCCCATCGTGCGCTGCTTGGCCCGGCTGGTGAGGCCGAGCTTGGCGCCGACCAGGCGCTCGCCGGCAGCGAGGCGCTCGGCCCGGTCGAGGTCCTGGACCTGATAGCCCCAATCCTCGTCGAGCGCGGAGTCCGTGTCGGTGAACGGCCGGCGCGGGACACGGGCGAGCCGTGCCTCTCGCAGCGACCGCGCGGCGTGGGATGCGGTGGTCATGCGGCCTCGCCCTGCTCGGCGAGGGGCCCGGCCAGCCGGGTGAGTGCGAGCACCGGATCGACGGCGTAGGCCGAGGAGGCGGTGTCGGCCACGGTGCCCTGGACGGCGATGCGCCAGTCGGCGATCCGGCTGTCGATGACCTCCACGGCGACCGCCACGGAGGCGATCGCCGCAGCCACCTCGTCGCGACTGACCCCGGCGAGGTCGAGGCCGGGCGTGCGGGCGGTGTGGGGCTCCACCGGCTGCACGTGCTCGGCAGCGAGCTCGTGCGCGAGACGCTGCGCCGGCGCGTCGTCCATCACGCGATCTGCCCCGAGGCCCACGCATGGCTGGTGGTGACGACGCCGACGACCGTCTCCAGCTCGGCGGCGTCGCGCGGGCCGAACAGCATGACCATGCCGGGGGTGAGCCGGACACCGGCCAGCGGGTGCGCGACACCCCATCCCTTCGCGACCACGTCGGCCGCGAGGGCCGCCGGCAGGGCGATGTGCAGCGAGCCGTCGTAGCCGGGGTGGACGTGGGCGAACTCGCCGGCGGACGGGACGATGAACGCGTCCATCGGACCCAGCCGCGGCGGAGCGAGCATGAAGCCGCGCGCGCCCGGCACCGAGATCGCCGACTGACGCGTGCTCACACCGGGCAGCGCCGCGATCCGGGCGAACACCTCTTCCTGCAGCTCGACGGGAGCGGTGTCGCTCCGCTGCTCCTGTGGGATGCCGGAGCTGACCGCCGGTCGGTGCCCCTCCCGGACCGGAAGGTCGCCACCGGGCAGCGCCGTCCACCTGCTCGGACCCGACTGAGGCCGGCCCCGATGCGCGAGGAACGCCAGGCGCTCCTGCAGCCAGCTGGCGAGCGTGGCCAGTGCCTCGCTGGAGATGCCGTGCCCGACAGGGTCGCGGCGGGCGATCGTCGGGGCGCCGGACTCGCCGAGCAAGTAGTTCCACGTGCGGTCCAGCAGTTCCCGCGGGATGACGGTGTCGTGTTCACCCTGCGCGACGACGACGGGCACCCCGGCGAGCCGGGCGGGGGTGGTCGGGACACCGGCGTCGAAGGGCAGCGTGCCGTAGAGGATCGCCGCGCCGGCATACCGGCCAGGGTCGTCGAGCACCAGCCCGCCGGCGAACGCCGCGCCGCCGCTGAACCCGATCAGGACCACCGGCCGTGCCGGCGGGGCGACCTGGTCGAGCCAGCCCCGGAACCAGTCCATGGTGGAGCGCAGCGACTCGGCGACCGGCCGTCCGATGCCGCGGTTGGCGAACCAGGCGAAGCCGCCGCCCTCGGCGATCGGCGCACGCACGGCGGCGTACGCCGGGCCGGCGGGCAGGTGCTCGGCCAGGGCGATGATCTCCTGCTCGTGGGACCCCCGCCCGTGCAGCAGCACGACGAGCGGAGCGGCCGGATCGGGGTTCCCGACCATCACCGCGACCGGCGCGGAGTCGATCACGACGCTCACGCCCGTCCCCCCGATGCCACGTCGGCCGGACCGGCGACGAGCCGGCCGGCGGTCCCGACACCGGACCAGCGGGCGACCTCGGCACCCATGTCGAGCCGGTCGACCGGCGCGGCGTGCTCGTACTCGCCCCAGTCCTCGCGCGGGAGCATCCACATGACCTCGAACTCGTTGCCGTCGGGGTCGATGCCGTACACGCTCTTGGTCGCGCCGTGGCTGGACTCGCCGGTGAAGGCGCCGAGCTGGGCCAGCGTCAGACGCGCCTCCTCCAGCTCGTCGATGGTGTCCACCTGCCAGGCCAGGTGGTAGAGCCCCACGGTGCCGCGGGCCCGCGGCGGGGCACCGGTACCGATGCCGAAGAGCCCGAGGTCGTGGTGGTTGCCCGAGCGCGGCAACCGGAGGAAGGCGGCGTTGGCCCGGGGCTCACGCGCCACCACCTCCATGCCGAAGGCGCCGGTCCAGAACCGCAGCGACCGCTCGAGGTCGCTGACGAAGAGAACGGCGTGATTGAGCCGAACAGCGGCGATGGTCATGAGTGCTCCTTCGAGAAGTGCTTCAGGCGGTCGGACCAATGAGCTGGAAGGGGCTCCGCCTGGCGCAGCCGTTGGTCGCGTCCAGGGTGATGTCGAGGAGGGCCAGCTCCACCACGACGCGGGCCGGCCGCAGGCCTCCGGCAGCCACCGGGGGGAAGCCCAGGGATGCGGCCAGCTCCGCTTTCTCAGCGGTCGCATCGTCGCTGGTGATACCCACGGACCCCTCCCCTGATGGCTGATCGCTCAGATGTTGAGCGCGAAGCAAACGCTACGGGTTGGTAGTTGATGCGTCAACTACTGATGCGTTAGATTGTTCTCGTGCCCCCGATCTCCAGGCGCGACGACGCCCTCATCACGACTTTCGGCCGTCTCCTCGAGGTCCAGAGCCGGCTCGAACGACGGCTGGGCGCTGATCTCGAGACCCGGTGCCAGCTTCCGCACGCGTGGTTCGAGGTACTCGTGCGACTCGGGCGGTCCGAGGACTGCCGGCTCACGATGGGCAGCCTCGCGGAGCAGATCAGCCTGACAACGGGCGGCGTCACCCGGCTGATCGACCGCATGGAGTCCGCCGGATACGTGCAGCGCGTCCCCTGCCCGACGGACCGGAGGGTCTCCTACGCCGCCCTCACCGACACCGGCCGGGCGAAGCTGGACGAGGCGGCCCCGGTGCACGCTGCCAACCTGTGCTCGGTCTTCGCCGCCTTCAGCGACGAGGAGCGCGACATGCTCGACGCCCTCCTCGACCGGCTGCGCGCTGCGCCCGAACCGGGCCGCGCCGCCGGGCGTTGACGACCCTCATGGCGGCTCTCCGACCGAGGACACTCGGCGGGCCGACGGATCGGCGCCACCGCCACGCGGCTCGGGCCAGGAGCAGCGGGCACCCCCGGGAGCGAGATCCTCGCGCGCCGCACGGCGGGGTCGCCCCGTTCATCGGCGTGGTGATCGCCGCGCGCCGCGGACCATCCGGGTCACACGTGGCGACCGTCGTCCGCGCCCTCCCATACCCGTGAACAGGAGGGTTCGCCGCGAGTTCACTCGGTGACGGCTTGCGGAGCGAATTGTCCGCATCGAGCGGCGGGTCTTGACCCGTCGATCGCGCCGGCAATAGCGTCCTCATCCCGATCGAGGGTCTGCCCATGGAGGGCGTCATGGCCGATGAACCCCGCATTGTGCGAATCAGCCCCGATGAATTTCAGGCCCTTGATCCGGCGAAGCTCAACGAGCTGCGGGAGAAGCACGGCCTGGACATCGAGATCCGCTCCACGTCCTCGGGCGTGTCCGAGATATTGAATTCCCTGGGCCGGGCTGGGCTGGCAGCGGAGAAGGGGCACGAACGAGGCTTCGACCGCACCGACCCCGGATACAGCCGGAGTTACGACCGAGAAGTGTCGACGCTCGAGCAGCTGGCCCAGGAGGTCATCAACCCGGCCGAGGTCATCAATCCCGTTCGGGATGTCGGCGGAGGCAGGTAACCGGTCGGCCCGGCGCTACCCCCGGAGAACGACTGGTGGCCGTCATGACCGATCGAGGCCCGACCCGCGGCACGGACGGTGAGACAGAGCACGTCAGCAGATACCTCCTGCTGAAACTCGCCCAGCGCTGCAACATGGCCTGCACCTACTGCTACTGGTTCCGCGACCCGAGCGTGTACACGAAGCCGACCGTGTTGACCGACGAGGCGGAGAGCTGGCTGCTCGTCCGGCTACGTGAGCACGTGGAGCGCTATGACCTCGACCGGTTCATGATCCTCTTCCACGGCGGAGAGCCGATGTTGATCGGCAAGCGTCGATTCGGTCGGCTGGTTGCCGGTCTGCGTGCCCTGGAGTCCGAGCTTGGTTTTGCCCTCAAACTCGCAATCACCACCAATGGCACACTCGTCGACGACGAATGGGCGAGAATATTCCGGCAGTACCGGATCGGCGTGACGCTGAGCATCGACGGCGATCGCGAGGTGCACGATGCCCGGCGCATCGATCATCGAGGAGCCGGCACCTACGACCGTGTCGTCGCAGCCCTCGGCACGCTGCGCGCTGCTGGGGTCGAGCCCGGCGTGCTCGCCGTCTGCGATCCGGCCACCGATCCCGGGGACCTGCTGCACCTGTTCGTGGAGGAACTGAACGTCGGTTTCGACGTGCTCGTCCCTGACGCCAATCACGCGGACCAACCGGCGTCGATCGCGCCGTACTACACGCGTCTCTTCGACCTCTGGTACGACGACTATGCCGACCGCAAGGTCCGGATCCGCTTTCTGGACAGCATCGTCAAGGGGCTGCTCGGGCACCCCAGTGGTTCCGAGTCCATCGGCTACGGGCCCGTCACGACCACGACCATGCTGACCGACGGCAGCCTCGAGCCTCTCGACGTTCTTCGCACGGCGCGGTTCAACATCACGAAGACAGAGTTGAACGTCCGGTCGAACGCCCTGATGGACATCCAGACCGATCCTCGGTGGCGGGAGATCCTCGAGGCCTCGCTCAACCTGGCGCCCGCGTGCCAGAAGTGCCCGTACTTCCGAGCTTGCGGGGGCGGGCACGTGGCGTCGAGATGGTCCGCCGAGCGAGGGTTCGACAACCCCAGCGTCTACTGCGAGGACTTCAAGAAGATTCTGGGCCACTGCTGGGACAGGATGGCGCCTGATCTGTACGTCGAGACAGATCGTGAGCAGATTCCCTTGCTGCAGGCATGACCACCGGCGCGCCCGATCAGCTCTCCGGCGACCGATTCGCCAACGGCGACGTCGAGATCCGGGGCACCCCCTTCCTCTACTGCGTGGCCGACGCCTTCGTGCAACCACAGCTCGCGGATGCACTGTTGCGCGCGATGGAGACCACCACCGAGTGGATCCTGCATTCCGGCGACTTCTTCGAGCAGTACGAGTGGGATCTCGCCCGCTCTGCACCGTCCGGCGACATGCGGCGCTTGTTCGACCCGGTGGTTCTGGACGAGCTCAGACGCACCGTCGCGCGACTCTTCGACTGCGACCTCGAGCACCGGGTCAAGGTCGTCGCTCATCGTCTCGAGCCGGGGCAGGGTATCGGGGTCCACAACGACGCACCGCGACCAGGCGATGAGACGCACCGGGTGGTCCTGCACCTGGGGCACGAGTACGACGACCGTCATGGCGGACACCTGGTTTTTCTCAACGGCCCCGACGGAACCGATCTCCACCGAATATTCCGGCCGCTGCACAACACCGCGGTCGGCTTCGCGATGTCCGATGCCTCCTTCCATGCGGTGAGCACGGTTCGCTCTCGAGTCAGGTACTCGGTCGTGTTCTCGTTCTGGGAACGCAAGAACCCCGATCAGCCGCCGGCTCCCGGTGACCGGCATCCCTCGATCACCGTCTCACGGCGCCTGGCTGACAGCGAAGACGTGGCGACCGCGCTCGTGTTCGAGATGTTCCCGGAGAGGTACCCGGTCGCCACGGAGGAGACAGGCGAGGACCGGACCTTCACGTTGCGACCGTCCGTGACGCCGGGAGCCAACCTGGATGCGGGCCTCAGCGAGGCGCTGCGCTCGGTCACCGGCATCACGCCGGCCCTGCGCGCCGAGTACCGCGTTCTCCGGCAGCACAGCAACGGCCGCTTCTTCTTGCGGTCGCTCGACCATCACTGGGCCCTGTGGGCGTGGTCGAAGTGGCTGGCGGCCAATCCGGGGTCGCAGCCGACCCTGCTGGTCCACCTGGACTCGCACGACGACCTCGGTTCCCCGCCGCTGGCGGTCACACCGACGCCCGGGGTCTTCGACCTCCCGCTCGGCCAGGACCGGGTGGACATCGCTGCGCCGGGAACGGTGTCAGCCGCCATCACGGCAGGACGAATCGGCATCGGGAGCTTCATTGCTCCCTTCTTGCACGGGCTGCGCCACTGCGACGTCTACCACGCCTGGCACTCTGACCACGCGGGGGCCAGTGCCTTCCCGATGTGGCTCGACGAAGAGCCGTTGCGCGCCCCCCTGTCCGGCTGCCGGCCGGTCATCTCGCCGAACGGATCAGGGGAGCGCGCCAGGATCGTCGGGACGTACACCCGTGGAGAACTGGACGGCATCGCCGGTCTGGCCCCCGACGGCCCCGTGCTGCTCGACATCGACATGGATTTCTTCTGCAACCGCTTCGGGGTCGGCGACGCGGCGAATCACGGCGCCGCGACGACGCTGCCTGATGTCTGCTCGGTGATCGACCAGCTGGGGGAGGTCCTCACCGCCAACCGGGCACTGAGCGAGCGGATCGCGGTCGTCACGCTGGCCCTGTCGCCGGGATTCTTCCCGTCGGAGTTCTGGGAGGTGGCCCTGCCGCGCCTGGAGGACATGCTGACCCGGGTTCTCGACGCCTTCTCCCCCGCCGCGCCCACGGGAGGCTCGTGATCGCCCTCAGCGGGGTCCCCACCGACGAGGCGAGCATGCGCTACGCCCGGGATCTCGCGCACATGGGCTGGACGTTCCGCAGCCGGGACCGGGTTCTCTCGTTCTGCGGGTATGCGCCGGTGAGTCGCGCGGGGCAGCTGCGGCTGGCGGGCTGGGTGGCCAGCTGCTCGTTGGTCCCGGCTCGCGAGCGGCTCGCGGACCGCACCTCGGCGGTGGACGTCATGCTCCGGGCCTGCGGCTGGCGCCCGACCGGCGAGTCGACATGGTCGCGGGTCGATTCCGGGCACCAGTTCCAGACGATCGTCTGGTCGGTGACCCTCGGCGCGGAACCCACGCTGCACGTGGTCATCACCCACGGGGCGGATGCCGTCCTCCTGACCGATCACTGGTGGCCCGCGGTCACCGAGGCGGCGCGTCGGGCACCCGTCGTCGACGTCTCGGACACCCCGACCGGTGGGGGCAGGAGTCAGTCGACACCGGTGATCACCGATGACACGGCCCTGCTCGTGGACATGGTGCGGGCGGCGAGGGGGGTCATCGTGCTGACCGGTGCAGGCATCTCCGTGGCGGCCGGTCTGCCGGCGCTGTCCGAGGGAGATCCGCTGGCACCCGTTCCGCTCTACGAACCGTTCCCGGGCGCCGCACTCGACTGGATCATCGATCGGCCGTATGCCGCCGCGGCCCATTTCGGGGAGATCCACCGTCGGTTCCTGGCGGCCCGGCCCGCAGCGGCACACCGCGCGCTCGCCGATCTCGAGAAGGCAGGGTTCATCAGCGCCGTGGTGACCACTAACCACGACCGGCTCCACCAGCTCGCCGGAAGTCGACGGGTCGTGAGCCCGGCCGCTTGGCTCCGGGAGCACCCCGGGACCGGAGGTCTCTCCGGTTGGGGCCTCGTGGTCGTCGGTGTCTCCGAGGACGAGCACGGGGCCATAGCCCACGCACGCCGGCAGGGCGCATGGGTCACCGTCGTGGACCCGGCCGGGCCCCCGCCCGGCATCGATGCCGACGCCGTGATCCAAGCCGAGGCCGACGACGTGCTGACCGCGCTGGCTGCCGATCTGGCCAGCGCCGTCGGTCCGATCCGGTAGCCGTGGAGAACCAGGACGCCCGGCCGACCCGGATAGAGGCCCACCTGCGACTGCTGCGCCTGGCCGACGCGCTGGGTCCGTACTACGGGACGGAGGACCTGGCGGTCCTGCTCTACTCGATCATCCGCATGCAGAAGCCGGAAACGGTCGTCGAACTTGGAACGGGACTGGGGGTTTCTGCACTCTGGATGGCGCATGCCGCCGAGTGCAACGGGCTCGGCGAGGTGTACACCGTCGACGACCTCGACCTCTGGCGTGGGGACGACCGCATGTTGTCCACAGTGCTGTCCGTCGTGGCACGAGCCGGGGTCGGGAACCTGCAGGCGTCGTCACCGGACGAGTACTTCAGTGCCATGGCCAGGATGATCGGCGTGGAACAGCGACTCATCGTCGTCGAGCGACGGATGCGGCTCGACGAGCCCGGGCACTTCGACGGGTACCCCTTCGCCAAGCGGCCGATCGGTCTGCTGTTCTCCGACTTCCTGCACGGCCCCGATCATCTGCAGTGGCTGCTCACCCACTTCCTCCCCAGGATGGCGCCCTCGTCGTCGATCCTCATCGACTCGGTGGGCAGCGAGGTCGGCTCCTTCCTGGCAATCGAGCAGCTCGTGCACTGGCTGAACCGGGGGCGGATCCCGGAGGCCATGCGCCGGCTGTGGAGCGCCGATGCCGTCGAGCTGGTGCGCGGTCGCCGATTGCGACTGCTCCATCTGCCCGAGACCAAGGACCGCCCGCAGAACACCACCAGCTGGATCCAGGTGGAGCCGGCCGATCCGTGGCCCGCGGGCGCCAGACCCTGAGCCCACCCGACGGAGGAGTCGGCCTACACCGTCAGGGCCCCCGGAACCTCGGACTCGGCCCTCAGCCGTAGCGCGCCACGAAGTTGGCCAGCATCCGGCCGGGCTCGGACACCAGTGCCGGTCTCAGGCGGGCTATCAACGCCTCCATCTCCGAGGGTGGGAAGTAGCCCGCGTGCTGGTAGACGTGGACCCGGGTCACGATCCCGTCGACGTCCAGCTCGGGGTGGAACTGGGTCGCGTAGAGGTTCTCCTGGACCCGGAACATCTGCACCGGGCACCCGGCTGAGCTGGCCAGCAGGACGGCGTCGCGCGGCAGCACGCTGCAGGCCTCCTTGTGCCCGACGAACGCGTCGAACTCCGGCGCCATGCCGGTGAGCACGGGGTCGGCGCGCCCGGCGTCGGTGAGCCGGATCCGCACCGCGGAGATCGGCTCGGAGTAGGTGCGGTCGATGACGCCGCCCTGGTGCACACCGAGCGTCCCGACCCCGTAGCAGGCTCCGAAGAAGGGGAAGTCCCGCGCCACGATCTCGTCGAGGAGCGAGGACAGCTCGCGCTCGACCCGGTGCTGGACCTCGGACTTGACCTCCGGGGGGTCGCTGGAGTTGAACGGTCCCCCGCCGACGAACACCCCCGCGTAGTCGTCGAGCTCCAGCTCGGGCAGGGGGGCGGCCTCCATGCGGATGCGCCGCAGCCGCTCGGGAGGCAGGCCGGTGAACCGGAGGAAGGCGGCGTACTCGCCGTCGGCGGCCACGTCCTCCGCGCGGGAGGACAGCAGGAGGAACGGCCGCACGGCCGGATTCTAGGTCTGCGGACGGCTGCGGCCCCGGACCTCGGGTGAGGTCGGGGGCCGCAGCGCGCTCGGCGGTGGCTGTGCCACCGCGGACCGTTCAGCTCACGGTCGTGATCCGGTCGAGCGCCGGGGGGGACACCGGCGAGTTGGCGCCGAGGTACGCGGTGAGCGCGTCCAGGTCGATGGGTCCGGTGACCGGGTTGGTGCCACCCTGCAGCACGGTGAAGCCGTCCCCGCCGCCGGCGAGGAAATTGTTCACGGTGACCCGGTAGGTCTGACCCTCCACGACGGGGACGCCGCCGATCAGGAGGCTGCCGTCGACGATCCGCGTGCCGGCACACGGGTCGCTCACCGGTGCCGTCGTACCGCTGGCGGAGACGGAGTAGGACACCGAACCCGACGGCTGCAGGATCTTGGCGACCGTGTACTGCTGCTCCAGCATGCAATACAGCTGTGCGCCCGTGAGGTCCAGCGTCACCAGGCTGTTGGCGAACGGCTGCACGGTGAACGCCTGCTCGTAGGTGACCGACCCGGCAGGCAGATCGGCTCGGACGCCGCCCGGGTTCATGAACGCGGCGACCGCCCTCTCCTCGTCATCCGTCGCAGCAAGCTGCGAGTCGGCGATGAGGTTGCCGAGCGGCGACTCGCCCGACTCGTCGGCAGTCCTGGTGATCGCCGACGTCGTCGAGCCGACGACCCTGCTGGCGACCGGGCCGAGGGCCGCACGGTAGCGGCTGATCAGCTCGGTCTGCGCTGCGTCCTTGGCCACGTCCCGGGTGACGATGACGTTCTTCGCCTTCGCCTGGATAACGTCGCCGGTTGCCCTGTTGAGGCGCAGGTCGATGTCGGTCACCAGGCGCCCGAAGGAGCTCGCACTGGTGACGAGCTTCTTGTCGATCTCGCAGTTGTAGGCCTGGTGGGTGTGGCCGCTGATGACCACATCGATTGCGTCGCTCATGCCGTTGGCGATGTCGACGATCGGGCCGGTGAGGCCGTTGCAGCCGTTGACGTCCCACGCGTTCGCGCCGGTCTGGTTACCGCCTTCGTGCAGCAGCACGACGATGGCCTGGACCCCCTGTGCCTGGAGATCGGCGGCGTACCGGTTTGCGGTTGCCACCTCGTCGGCGAAGGTGAGTCCGGCTGTGCCCTCGGCGCTGACGATGCTCGGCGTGCCCTCCAGGGTCATGCCGATGAACCCGATCTTCTCGCCTTGCACCTCGTGAATGGCATACGGCTCGAGGAGCGGCGCGCCGGTCTCGGTGACGAATGCGTTGGCCGAGAGGTACTGGAAGTCGGCGCCCGCGAAGGGCGTGCCGTCGAGACAGCCGTCGACCGGGTGGCAGCCGCCGTTCTGGATGCGGAGCAGCTCCTCGGGACCCTCGTCGAACTCGTGGTTGCCGACGCTCGCGTAGTCCAGGCCGGCCAGGCCGAGCGACTCGATGGTCGGCTCGTCGTGGAAGGCCGCCGACAGCAGCGGCGAGGCGCCGATCAGATCACCAGCGGCGACCGTGATGGTGTTTGCCTGCTTCTGCTGCGCACCGAGCTGCTGCAGCTGGGTGGCAAGGTACTCGGCGCCACCGGCGTCGACCCGGTTGACACCGGCGTCGGGACCGGTCTGGATGCGGCCGCTCGAACCGCTCGGCGCCTCCAGGTTGCCGTGGAAGTCGTTGAGGGCCAGCAGCTGGACGTCGATCGGGCCGCCCCCGGGATGTCCGCCGGGAGGGGTGCCGGGCACCGCGTGCGCGACCCCGGTGAGGCCGGCGACGGTCAGCGCACTGAGCGCCGCTCCCGCGGCGAAGCGGCGCAGGGCAGTGTGGTTCATCGATTCTCCTGACAGATGCCTTCACCGGAACGACGCCCATTCACCCTGGCCCAGTGGTCCGGAGGCGGGGCTGCAAGTGAACGACGAGGCACCGGGAGGCTAACTCCGGCTCCTCGATTCCGGTAGAGCGATCTGACAGAAAGGAACCGGACGATCGCGCAGGGCACCTCCGTCACACGGGCAACGGCGCGATGGACCGGTCCGGGACCTCTCCGGCGGCCTCCTCGTCGTCACCTCGAGGGCGTCCGGACGACGAGCTCCTCCCCCCGTGTCGGCGCCACCAGGGCCACCAGCCGCTCGGCGACGGCGAAGGCCAGGAGAGCCGGCGCGATGACGATCGCGGGAGGAATCACCAAGGGGGCGGCCAGCGCCGAGATGGCCAGCACCCCGGGGGCGCTGGCCAGCCAGCCCGGCCGCCGCTCGGCGTCGAACAGTGCCCGCCAGCGCACACCCGTCCACATCAGCCAGCGACGCAGCACCGGGACGCCGCTCTCCCGCATCACCCGCCGGAAGATGCCGTCGGCCTCGCGCGAGGTGACAGCCCCCGAGCGGATGCCCTCGGTGCACAGCCAGTCGTGCAGGATCGCCGCGAGCGTGTACGCGCCGAATCGGGGGAACAGCCACGAGACCACCCGGGGCACCGTCGCGAAGTCGGTGCAGTACCCGGCCGGGACGACGAACCGTTCCCGGCACCCCTGGTACACCAGTTCGTCGACGAGCGCCCATGTGTCCGCGTCGACCCTGCTGACGGTCAGCGACCCCGGTTCGAAAGGCACACCTCACTCTGCGTCAGGCGCGGGCCACCCGCAGCGTCAGGTGCCGGTGATGTGCTCCGGCCGGATCGGTACCCGCCGCAGCGGCTTGCCCGCGGCAGCACGGACGGCGGCCGCGACGGCCGGCCCGGACGAGATGGTCGGTGGCTCCCCCACCCCGCGGACGCCGTAGGGCGCGTGCGGGTCGGCGTACTCCAGGACCTTCACCTGCATCGGCGGCATGTCGAGGATCGTCGGGATGAGGTAGTCGGTGAACGACGGATTGCGCACGTGGCCGTCGGTCACCACGATCTCCTCCATCAGCGCCAGGCCCATCCCCTGCGCCGACCCGCCCTGGATCTGACCCACGACGGCGTCGGGGTTGATGGCCTTGCCGACGTCCTGCGCGGTGTCCAGCGCGACGACCTTCACCAGGCCGAGCTCCACGTCCACGTCCACGACGGCCCGGTGGGCGGAGAAGGCGAACTGCACGTGCGCGTCACCCTGCCCCGTCTCCGGGTCGATGGCGTGGGTGGGCCGATGCCGGTACTCGACCGTTTCCTCGACCGCGTCCTCGCCCAGCACCTCGCCGAGGCCGACCAGCACCTCACCCGAGGATCCGACGATCTTTCCGCCGTCCAGGCGCAGCTCGTTGGCCGGGCGCCCGAGGGACAGCGCGGCCCGTTCCAGCACGACGGCCCGTACGGCCTCGCAGGCGGCCTTCACCGCTCCCCCGGTCACGTAGGTCTGCCGGGACGCCGAGGTCGAACCGCCGGATCCGACGGCGGTGTTCTTCGGGTGGACGACGACGCGCTCGACTCCCAGCTCGGTCCGGCAGATCTGCTGCTCGACGGTGATCAGCCCCTGACCGACCTCCGCGGCCGCGGTGTGCACCGTCGCGACCGCCTCGCCACCGGTCATCTCCAGGCGGACACGGGCGGTCGAGTAGTCGTCGAACCCCTCGGAGAAGCCGACGTTCTTGTACGTGACCGCGTAGCCGACGCCCCGGACGACGCCCTCGCCGTGGGTGGTGTTGCCGACCGCCCCCGGGCGCGAGCGGATGTCCGAGGTGTCCGCCGGCGGCGGCATCGGCATGTCCCGGACGATCTGCAACAGTTCGGCGACCGGAGCCGCGGAGTCGATGACCTGGCCGGTGATGTTGGTGTCGCCCTCGCGCATGCCGTTGAGCTGCCGGATCGCCACCGGGTCCAGTCCGACGGCCTCGGCGAGCTCGTCCATCAGCGCCTCGTGCGCGTACGCCGCCTGGACGCAGCCGAACCCGCGCATCGCCCCGCACGGCGGATTGTTGGTGAACACCCCGTAGGCGTCGACGGCCACGTTCGGGATCCGGTAGGGGCCGAGCCCCAGCGTGCCGGCGTTGCCCACCACGGCCGCGGTCGAGGACGCGTACGCCCCGCCGTCGAGCACCGTCCGGGCCCGGGCGTAGACCAGGGTGCCGTCGCGTTCGGCGCCGAACTCGTAGGTCATCCACGCCGGGTGCCGGTGCACGTGGCCGAAGAAGGACTCCTCCCGGCCGTAGGACATCTTCACCGGCCGGCCGGTGCGCAGGGCCAGCATCGACGCGTGGACGTGGACCGACAGGTCCTCCCGCCCGCCGAACGCGCCGCCGACGCCGGCCAGGTGCAGCCGCACCAGCTCCTTCGGCATGCCCAGAGCGAGGCACATCTGCCGCTGGTCGACGTGCAGCCACTGGGTGGCCACGTACAGGTCGACACCGCCGTCCTCGGCGGGGACGGCGAGACCGGACTCCGGCCCCAGGAACGCCTGGTCCTGCATCCCGACCTCGAAGTCGAGGGAGACGACGACCGGCGCGGTGGCGTCCGGGTCGCCGCGGCGCAACGTCAGGTGGCGCACGAGGTTCCCCGGCTGGTGGACAGCCGGCGCGTCGTCGTCCATGGCCCGCCGGGGGTCGGTGACCGCGGGCAGGACCTCGTACTCGACGTGGATCCGCTGGGCGGCGCGGCGGGCGGTCTCGGGATGGTCGGCCGCCACGAGCGCGACCGGCTCCCCCTCGTACCGGACGAACTCCGACGCCAGGACCGGCTGGTCGGCGTGCTCGAGGCCGACGGCGTTCTCCCCCGGGACGTCGTCGGCCGTGAGCACCGCGATCACACCGGGCACGGTCAGCGCCTCGGCGATGTCGATCCCGCGGATCCGGGCGTGGGGGTGGGGGCTGCGCAGGGTCACCCCCCAGACCATGTCGTCGTGCCACAGGTCGCTGGCGTAGGCGAACTCGCCGGTGACCTTCAGCGTCCCGTCGGGCCGCAGCGGACTGTCCCCCACTCGTCCCGACGGCTGGGTGGTGGTCGTCGTCCGGGTACCGGCCTCGGTGCTCATGCCTCGGCCTGCCGCCGCGCGGCCGACCGGACCGCGTCCAGGATCTTCTCGTAACCGGTGCAGCGGCACAGGTTCCCGGCCAGCGCCTCGCGGATCTCCAGGTCGGACGGGTCCGGCACGCGGGCGAGCAGGTCGTGCGCGGCCACGAGCAGGCCCGGTGTGCAGAAGCCGCACTGCACCGCACCGCACTCGAGGAACGCCTCCTGCACCGGGTGCAGCTGCCCCTCCGTGGCGAGCCCCTCCACGGTGGTCACTTCCCGGCCGATCGCCTGACCGGCCGCGACCAGGCAGGAGCAGACCGGCTCGCCGTCCAGATAGACGGTGCAGGAGCCGCACTCGCCCTGCTCGCAGGCGTTCTTCGACCCGGGCAGCCCCATGCGCTCGCGCAGCATGTAGAGCAGGCTCTCGCCGGGCCAGACGTCGTCGACCTCGTGCACGGCCCCGTTGACGGTGGTCGTGATGCGCATGCTCAGGCCGCCTCTCGCAGATCGTTCCATGCCCAGGTGACGGCGCGCCGGGCCATCACCGACAGGGAGTGCCGCCGGTAGGCCGCACTCCCCCGGACGTCGTCGATGGGGGACGCCGCCGCGGCGACCCGTTCCCCGAACGCGCGGGCCAGCTCCTCGGGCAGCCGGCCGCGGGAGTCCCACAGCCCGGCGGCCTGGAGCTCGCCGGCGAGGAAGTCCTCGGCGTCCGGAGCGCGACGGGGCGTGGGGGCGGCCGAGCCGATCCCCGTGCCGACGGTCTTGCGGTCGGGGTGCAGCGCACAGGCGAACGCCGACACCGCGATGACCATGGCGTTGCGCGTCCCCACCTTGCAGAACTGCTGTGGGCCGGCTGCCGTCGGCACCAGCACGGCCGCGATCAGCTCGTCCGGCGCGAGCGCGTTGCGCTTGACCCCGGTGTAGAACTCCTCCGCCGGGATCCGCCGCGCCCCGCGGGCGGCCGACTGCACCTCCACCACCGCCCCTGCGGCCAGGAGAGGTGGGTGCGCGTCGCCGGCCGGGGAAGCCGAGCCGAGGTTCCCACCCACCGTCGCGCGGATGCGGATCTGCGGCGAACCGACGGTCCGGGAGGCCATCGCCAGGCCGGGCAGCTGGATTGCGAGCTCCTCGATGATGCGGGAGTAGGGCACGCCCGCGCCCAGCCGGACCCAGCCGTCCTCGGCCGCCCACTCCCGCAGCTCCGGCACCCGCCCCAGGTCGAGCAGCGCCCCCGGACGACGGCGGTCGAAGTTGAGGTCGACCATGACGTCGGTGCCCCCGGCGATCGCCACCGCGTCAGGGCGTTCGGCCCGAGCGGCAAGGGCATCGGTCCACGAGGTCGGTTGCAGGAAGTCCATCGGCGCTCCTCGCTGTCCCCCCTGGATGCTCATGGAGGAAACAGGCCGGCGGTGAAGCTGGCAAGGGTGCCGCGACGTTCCGCGTCCTGATCGTTCCCTCTGCGCAACGCCGCCGGCGGGCGCGGCCGGGCGACGTCGGCAACCGCATGGACCGGAGGCCCGGGATCGTCCAGATCCCGGGCCTCCGGTGGGTCGCGCAGTGTCGTGCGGGTGTCAGGCCCGGGGCCGGGCCGCGCCTTCCGCGCGGGTGCCCGGGTGCCGAGCGGCCAGCGGGGTGGCGACGTCCTCCAGCGACCTGCCCTCCGCGGCCACGCCCAGGACCGCGGCGGCGATCCCACCGACGACCATGACGGCGGCTCCCAGGAGGTAGCCGAGGAACAGCCGGGACGGCTCGGAGCCATCGCCGATCAGCGACCCGTAGATGACCGGGCCGAGCGCACCGAAGCACTGCGCGATGGCGAAGAACACCGCGATCGCCTTGGCCCGCACCTCCAGCGGGAAGATCTCGCTGACGGTGAGGTAGGCCGCGCTGGCCCCTGCCGAGGCGAAGAAGAAGATGAGGCACCAGGCGACGGTCTGGGTGAAGGCGTCGAGGGCTCCCGCGTTGAACAGGAATGCGGTGATCGCCAGCAGCAACCCCGAGATGACGTAGGTACCGGCGATCATCTGCTTGCGGCCCACGGTGTCGAACAGATGCCCGAGGGCGAACGGCCCGGCCAGATTGCCGATCGCGAACGCGATGAGGTACAGCGGCGCGGTCTCGGACGCGACACCGTAGAACTCCGTGAGCACCAGGACGTAGGTGAAGAAGATCGCGTTGTAGAGGAACGACTGCGTGATCATCAGCGTGGCGCCGTAGATCGCGCGCTGCGGGTACTCCTTGAACAGCATCCGGGTCAGGGCCAGGTAGCCGATGTCCGGGGTCGGGGTCAGCTCGATCGCCTTGCTCTCGTCCAGCCTCGGCAGCGTCTTGCCACCGGCCTCCACCTCCTGCTCGATGAAGGCAATCGTCTCCTCGGCCTTCGCCTCGTGGCCGTTCATGACCTGCCAGCGCGGGCTTTCCGGCAGGTGCCGGCGGATGACGAGGATGACCAGGCCGAGCACCGGGCCGATCAGGAAGGCGATCCGCCAGCCGATCGAGGGGTCGAGCACGTTCAGGAAGATGAACGTGCCGATCGTGCCCAGGACGGCGCCGGCCCAGTAGGTGCCGCTGATCATGATGTCGACGCGGCCGCGGTACTTCGCCGGGATCAGCTCGTCGATCGCGGAATGGATCGCCGCGTACTCGCCGCCGATGCCCATGCCGGCGATGAAGCGGGTGAGATAGAGGAAGGCCACCCATCCCGGGCCGTTGCTCAGGGTCAGCGCGGTGAGCCCGCTCCCGACCAGGTAGACGGCCAGCGTGATCATGAAAAGGTTGCGGCGGCCGAGCCGGTCGGAGAGCCGGCCGAAGAACAGGGCACCGACCACCTCGCCCAGCAGGTACACGGTGGCCATCAGGCCGACCTGCGTACCCGAGAGCCCCAGGGTCTCTTCCTGCGTCAGCGTCGCGACGACAGCACCGGCGACCGTGATCTCCAGGCCGTCCAGGATCCACGCCGTCCCCAGCGCGGCAACCATCCGTGTGTGGAACGGCGACCACGGCAACCGGTCGATGCGGGCGGGGATGAGGCTGCGAATGGCTCCGGGCGTCGATGCCTCGCGAGCGACTGTCATGGTTCCTCCGGTAGTGGACGTGGAGCCGCCCACTACCCGCCCAAGATCATCTGGCGCGGGCACCGCGCCGCGACACCCGCTCAGGTGAACTGCACCATGCCGTATCGGCGTCCCCCAAGCATCACTTTCCGTGAGCATCGAGGCCGCGAGCGTCGCCGAAGCGGCGTCCGAGCGCCCGTGGTCGAAGGGCCCAACTCCGTCTTCGTCCGCGTGATCGGCGGGGGCGAGACCCTGCGTCTGCGTAGCGCCACGCCGGGCCTCGCCGTCTGCGTGGACAGCGGGGCGGTCGGATTCGTCCAAGCCTCGGCGGGCTGAGCGGTTTCCACGGTCAACCCACCCGGTTGCGCACCGCGCGGGCGGCGAGCCGGCGGATGCCCTCGACCCGCCTCGACAGAAGCCGGTCGAGCGTCCGGTTGACGGGGGGCACCTCGCCCAGGCGGACCAGCCCGGCCCACCGGGGGACGGCGACCGTGCGTGACCGCGTTGCCGTCAGGCACCCGGCGATCTGGTCGGCCACCCGCTCGGGCGGGATCCCCCGGGAGAGACGGCCGTGCGCGTCGGCGTCCGACTGCGGTGCGTGACCGTGCCCCCGGGCCAGCCACTCGGTCCGGACGAAGAACGGGTTCACGGTGTGCACCCGCACCCCGCGCGCGGTGACCTCCCGGCGCAGCCCCGTGACGAATCCGTCGACCCCCGCCTTCGTCGCGGAGTAGACCGTCAGCGGCGGGACCTGCGACCACGCGGCCACCGAGGAGACCGCGACGACGTCGGCCCGCCCGTTCTCCCGGGCGGCGGCCAGCAGGTGCGGCAGGGCCAGCCGGGTCAGCTCCACCACCCCGGTGAGGTTCAGGGCGACGATGCCCTCGACCACCTCGCCGGGCATGTCCTCGAGCAGCCCTGCCCAGCCGAGCCCGGCATTGAGGACGACGGCGTCCAGCCGACCGTGCTCCTCGAGGACCCGGTCCAGGAGCCGCGCCCGGTCGGCCGCGTCCGCGACGTCGGCGACCACTCCCGTGACGCCGGGAAGGCCCGCGATCGCCTCGTCCAGTCGTTCCCCGCCCCGGGCGCAGGTGACCACCCTGCGCCCCTCTTCGGCGAACCGGTTCACCGTCGCACGGCCGATCCCGGCACTACCCCCGGTGACGAGAACGACGGCATCCCGCGGACGTGTCATGCCCGCCTACTACCCGCGGGGGACATCACATGCCCCGGTGCATCGTTTCCGGGTCGATGGGCATGATCGGGACCATGCGCCTGCCCGAGCCCCGCGGTCCCCTCAGCGATGCCCTCTGCCGCGACCTCGGCACCCGCACTGCGCTCTCGGCGGCGGCGATCGAGCGGGCGGACCGGCTGGCGGCCGGAGGGCCCTACGCCCTGACCGACGAGGACCTGCAGATCAGCCTCGCCGTCCTCTACGAGCTGCACTACCGCGGCTTCGACGGCATCTCCGAGGACTGGGAGTGGGACCCGGCCCTGCTGCGGCTGAGGGCTGGGCTGGAGCGCCGGCACCTTGCCGCGCTGCGCACGCTCACCGGCCCCCTCGAGGTCACCGACGAGTCCATCGACCGCCAGCTCATCGCGCTCATCGCAGCCGACGACGGCCCCTCGCTGTCGTCGTTCATGGCCAAGCAGGGCACGCTCGAGCAGTGGCGTGAGTACCTGACGCTGCGGTCGGTCTACCACCTGAAGGAGGCCGATCCGCACACCTTCGCCATTCCGCGGCTGTCGGGCCGGGCGAAGGCGGCCATGGTCGAGATCCAGGCCGACGAGTACGGCGGCGGCTCAGCGGCGCGGATGCACAGCGAGCTGTTCGCCGGCCTGATGGCCTCCCTCGGGCTCGACGCCGCGTACGGCGCGCTGTGGAACGAGGCGCCGGCGGCGGCCTTCGCGTCGGTGAACACGATGTCGCTGTTCGGCCTGCACCGCCGCTGGCGAGGGGCCGCGCTCGGTCACCTGGCGGCCGTCGAGATGACGTCGTCGGAGCCGAGCCGGCGCTACTCGGCCGGGCTGCGCCGGCTGGGCTTCGACGAGCGGGTCACCGTCTTCTACGACGAGCACGTCGAGGCCGACGCCGTCCACGAGCAGATCGCATCGGTGGACATGTGCGGCTCCCTGGTGGCCGAGCAGCCGGACCTGGCGCCCGACGTCCTGTTCGGCGCCGCCTGCTCGCTGGCCATGGACGGCGTGGCGGCGGCCCACCTCCTGGGCGCCTGGGAGATCGGTCGCTCCGCGCTGCGCCGCCACGATGCCCTGGCCGCCTGACCTCCTCGGCGACGCGCCGTGACGCTCGGTGGTGCCGGACCGGCTCAGCCCACGGTGAGCTGGGCGGAGTCGCGCGTGGTGACCCGGGTGATCACCCACCCGAATCCGGCGGCGACCGGGAACATCAGCACCCCGTAGACCGCGGCGGGGACGGCCAGCTCGACGCTGCCGAGCACGCTGACGGCGACCGCGATCGCCAGCGTGGCGTTGTGGACGCCGATCTCGAAGGCGCTGGCGATCGCCTGGTGCTCAGCGACACCCAGCGCCCTGGGGACGACGAAGCCCAGGGTGAGACTGGCCAGGCAGAACAGCAGCACGGGCAGCCCCGCGTCGCGCAGGTAGCCGCCGATGTTCTCGCGCTCGGCGAGCATGGTGCCGACGATGACCAGCGCGAGGACGACGGCGGAGAGGATCCGCACCGGCTTGTCCATGTGCTCGGCGAACGCCGGCCGCCGCCGCCGGATCAGCATCCCGATCCCGACCGGGACGAGCACCACCGCGAAGACCTGGGCCGTCTTCCCGAACTGCAGGCCCAGCGTGCCGGCGTCGGCGGGGTCGAACCAGTCGATGGCGAGGTTGGTGACCACCGGCAGCGTCACCACGGCGATCAGCGAGTTCACCGCCGTCAGGCTGATGTTCAGGGCCACGTCACCGCGGAAGAGGTGGCTGAACAGGTTGGCCGTGGTGCCACCCGGCGACGCCGCGAGCAGCAGCATGCCGACGGCGAGCAACGGCGGCAGGTCGAAGAGGACCACCAGGCCGAAGCAGAGCCCCGGGAGGACCAGCAGCTGGAGCGCCAGGGCGATCAGCACCGCCTTCGGCTGCCGCCCGACCCGCACGAAATCGCCTGGGGTCAGGGACAGACCGAGCCCCAGCATGACGATGGCGAGAGCGAGCGGCAGCAGGACGGTGGTCAGCGCTGACCACATGGGACCTCCCGATCAGGCGCCGGCGGCCCCACCAGGGACGTCCGGCGGGACGTGCCGAGCATCGTGGGGCATGGAGGTCACATGTCCCACGCCGGCACACGCATGGGTGACCGGAGTTCTCCGTCAGGTCCCCGGGAGACGGGACTCGCGCAGGATCTGGGCTGCGGGGCGGGGCCTGCTCGGTGCGCTCGGCGCGGAGAAGCCGGACCGCTTGTGCGACCCGTCGCAGAAGGGCTTGATGCCGGACTTCCCGCACCGGCAGAGCGCGATCGTGTCCCGCCCCGGGTCGATCTCGTTGCCGTCCTGGTCGAGGAGCCGGAAGTCCCCGCGCACGATGAGCGGCCCGTCCCGGTAGGGCGTGATCGTCACGCCCTCCGCCCGCTCGCCGTCGGGCTCGGCCGCGGCATCGACGTCTTCCGGCAGGTCCGGCTCCACCGACAGTGATCGCGCCACGTCCCTCCCCTGCCCTGCCGGACCGTTCGGCACACACCCGCTCACCCGTTAGACCTCAGCCGCCGGCGGGCCGGCCGTAGAAGACGTCCTCCACCACGTTGCGGGCGTGCCGGGAGGTGCGCCGGTAGTCGTCGAGGAACTGCCCGGGGTCGGCGTCCGCCCCGTAGCCGCACGCCCGGGCGACTCCGGCAAGCTCCGGGCCGGGGCGCGGCAGCTGGTCGCTCGGCCGGCCGCGCACCAGGAAGATCGCATTGCGGGCGCGGGTGGCCAGCTCCCAGGCCGAGCGCAGCGCCTCCGCCTGCTCGTGCTCGAGCAGGCCGGCGTCCTCGAGGGTGGCGAGGGCGTCGACCGTCGGCTGGACCCGCAGAGCCGGCACCTCGGCGGCGTGCTGCAGCTGGAGCAGCTGCACGGCCCATTCGACGTCGGCCAGGCCCCCCCGGCCGAGCTTGGTGTGCGTCGCCGGGTCGGCACCACGGGGCAGCCGCTCCCGTTCCACCCGCGCCTTGATCCGGCGGATCTCGGCCACCTGCTCGTCGGTGAGACCGGCCCCCGGGTAGCGGATGGGATCGATCATCGCCACGAAGTCGGCCCCGAGCTGCTCGTCGCCGGCAACCGGCGCCGCGCGCAGCAGCGCCTGAACCTCCCAGACCGACACCCAGCGCTGGTAGTACTCGCGGAAGGCCGACAGGCTGCGCACCAGCGCGCCCTGCCGCCCCTCGGGCCGCAGGTCGGCGTCGACCTCGAACGCCGGGTCCGGCGCCGGCTCCGCGAGCAGGCGGCGCAGCGTGTGGGCGACGGCGTTGGCCGCCGCGGCGGCCTTCGCCTCGTCCGCGCCCTCCCGGGGGCGGTGGACGAAGAGCACGTCGGCGTCGGATCCGAAGCCCATCTCGCGCCCGCCGAGCCGGCCCATGCCGATGACGGCGAGGTCCATCGGCATGTCCGCGACATCGACGCCACTCTCGGTCGCGTGCGCCCGCACCGCCACGTCCAGGCCGACCTGCAAGGTCGCGGCCGCGACGTCGGTGAGCGCCTGCCCCAGGCGGACGACGTCCAGCCTCCCCAGCAGATCGGCCGACGCCACCCGGAGCAGCTCGTGGCGTCGCAACCCTCGGACGACCCGGATGCCGGCCTGCGGGCCGGGCGCGCGCCGGGCCGCCGCCCGCCAGGCGCCGACGAGCGTGGCGGCGCTGCGCGGCTCGAGCTCGGCGTCATCGGCGAGCAGCCGCAGCGCCTCCGGGGTGCGGGTGAGCAACCCCGCCACGTACTGGCTGGAGCCGAGCAGGTGGGCCAACCGCTCGGCCACCTGGCCTTCGTCGCGCAGCAACCGGAGGTACCACTGGTTGCCCCCGAGCGCCTCGCTCACCTGCCGGTAGGCCAGCAGGCCGGCGTCGGGGTTCGGGCACGACGCGAACGTCTGCAGCAGGACCGGCAGCAGGTACTTCTGCATCGACGCCGAACGGGACACCCCGCCGGTGAGCGCGGCCAGGTGCCGCAGCGCCCCCTCGGGATCGGCGAAGCCGAGCGCGCGCAGCCAGTCCCCCGCAGCCTTCGAGTTCAGCTGCAGATGCTCTCCCGGGACCCGGGCCACCGCCGACAGCAGCGGGCGGTAGAAGAGCTTCTCGTGCAGCCGCCGCACCTCGCGGGTGTGCAGGCCGAGTTCGGCGTCGAGGACGTCGACGGCCTCCCCACGGTGGTCGGGCTTGTAGCCGAGCGACCGGGCCAGCCAGCGCAGCTGCTGCTCGTCGGTGGGCAGCAGGTGGGTCCGCCGCAGTCGCAGCAGCTGCAGCCGGTGCTCGACGGTGCGCAGGAACCGGTAGGAGGCGATGAGCGTCGCGGCGTCCTCCCGGCCCACGTACCCGCCCGCCGACAGCGCCTGCAGCGCCGGCAGCGTGCCGCCCACGCGCAACGACGCGTCGGCCCGGCCGTGGACCATCTGCAGGAGCTGGACGGCGAACTCGACATCGCGCAGGCCGCCGCGACCGAGCTTGAGCTCGCGCTCGGCCTGGGCGGGCGGGATGTTGGCCTCCACCCGGCGTCGCATGGCCTGCACCTCGGCCACGAAGCCCGGCCGGTCCCCCGCCTTCCACACCAGCGGCCACAGCGCCTCGACGTAGGCCCGGCCGAGATGGGGGTCGCCCGCGACCGGCCGCATCTTCAGCAGCGCCTGGAACTCCCAGGTGCTGGCCCACTGCTGGTAGTAGGCCTCGTGCCCGGCGACCGTCCGGACCAGGGCCCCGGCCTTGCCCTCGGGGCGCAGGGCGGCGTCGACCTCCCAGGCGGCCTCGTGGCAGATCCGCATGAGCGCCGCGGCGACGCGGGTCGCGCTCGACAGGGCGGCGCTCTCCGGCTCGCTGGGATCGACCGGCTCGGCCACGAACACCACGTCCACGTCGCTGACGTAGTTCAGCTCCCGGCCGCCGGTCTTGCCCAGCGCGATGACCGACAGCCGGCAGGGGGCGGCCGATTCCGGCTGCTCGGCGACGGCGAGGGCGAGGCCGGCGGTCAGGACGGCGCCGGCGATGTCGGCGAGCTCGGCGGCGGCCTCCTCCGCCGGCAGCCCCTCCCCCAGGTCGCGGCCGGCCAGGGACAGGAGGGCCCGGCGGTGGGCCAGCCGGAGCTCCCGGATGCGCTCCGGTCCGGCGTCCGGCGCCGCCCTGCCCAACCGCACCCCCCACGGCGGGTCGTCGGGATCGGCACCGACGGCGGCCAGCATCCGCCGCTGCAGTTCCTGGGCCGACGGGCCGGAGGACCCCCGGAAGATGCCGTCGCCGTCGTCCTCGAGGACGGTCCAGTCCGCGGGGTGGGCGGCGAGATGATCGGCCAGCCCCGAGCTGGCGCCCAGGACCGACAGCAGGCGGCTGCGCAGCAGGCCCGACCCGCGCAGGTGCGCCAGCAGGGCGGCGGCCGCCTCCCCGGAGGCGTCGGCGGAGTCCAGCGCCTCCACCAACCGGTGCAGCGACCGCAGCGCCAGGTCGGGGTCACCGGCCCGGGCCAGCGCGGCCACGACCGGCCCCGCCTCGGGGTCGGCGGGCTCGTTGCGCTCGAGGTCCCAGAGACCGAGTGCCGGGTCGGACAGGAGCAGCGCCGCGCGGGCGCCGTCCTCGAACCCGAAGCGGATCAGCCGGACGACCGCCCGCCGCGGGACCTCCGCCTCGGCGGCGGTCACGCTGCCTGCCGCGCGCGCGTGCGGACCAGCTCGGCGAACCGGCCGGCGAACGGCGCCCAGACCTCTTCGATGTCGGGGTGGGCGGCATCGGACATCAGGCAGATGGTCTCCCGGTCGTACGGGCTGGCCGCGACGCCGACCTCGTCGCGCTCGGCCCACTCGCGGACGATCTCCGGCGTCGTCTCGATGTGGAACTGCAGGCCGTAGACGTGCCGCCCGACGCGGAAGGCCTGGTGCGCGTACATCGGGCTGCTCGCCAGCAGCGTCGCGCCGGCCGGGAGCTCGGCGATCTCGTCGTGGTGGAACTGGATCACGTCCGGCGAGAGCGGCAGCGGCCCGAACAGCGGGTCGGCGTCGGCGACGTCCCGCTTGGCGACGAGCGTCGCGCCCACCTCGGGCCCCTCCACGCCGACGCGCACCCGGCCTCCGCCGACCTGGGCCAGCAGCTGCGCGCCCAGGCAGATGGCGAGCGTGGGCAGGTCAGCCGCGAGCGCCTGGCTCAGCAGCGCCCGGGCGCCGACCAGCTCCGGACTGGTGTCGGCGTCGTCCATCGCCGACTGGGGGCCGCCCAGGACGAGCAGCCCGTCGTACCCGTCCAGGCCGTCCGGCAGCACGTCACCGGCCTCGATGTGCCGCTCGTCGAGCTCCAACTCGGCCTCGCGCAGCCAGTCGCCCAGCCGGGCCGGCGGATCGGTCTCGCTGAGCACGACGACGAGCAGGCGGGCCACGCCGTCGAGGTTAGTAGAAGGACCTCGTCGCCCCCCGCGCCTCGCAGGCTCGGCACGGGCCCCTGCGACGAGGCCGTTTCACCCTTTACAGGCCGGGCAGGTAGCGACGCAGCTCGAACGGCGTGACGTTCTGCCGGTAGGAGTTGAACTCCTCCCACTTGTTGCGGAGGAAGAATTCGAACACGTGCTCGCCGAGGGTCTCGGCGACCAGCTCGCTGCCCTGCATCGCGGTCAGCGCCTCGCCGAGGGAGACCGGCAGGTCCTCGTAGCCGGCCGCCCGCCGCTCGGTGTCGGTGAGCGACCAGACGTCGTCCTCGGCCTCGGGCGGCAGCTCGTACCCCTTCTCGACCCCGCGCAGCCCGGCGGCCAGCAGGACGGCGAAGGTCAGGTACGGGTTGCAGGCGGAGTCCGGCGACCGGATCTCGACCCGCGCCGACTGCGCCTTGCTCGGCTTGTAGGAGGGCAGCCGCACCAGCGCCGACCGGTTGGCCCGGCCCCAGGTGGCCGCTGTCGGCGCCTCGGTGCCGGCCAGCAGCCGCCGGTAGGAGTTCACCGTCTGGTTGGTGACGGCGGTGTACTCGCGGGCGTGGGTGAGGAGGCCCGCGATGAACTGCTTGCCCGTCGTGGACAGCCGCATCGGGTCGGCGGCGTCGTGGAAGGCGTTGCGGTCGCCCTCGAACAGCGACACGTGGGTGTGCATCGCCGAGCCGGCCAGGTCGGTGAACGGCTTGGGCATGAAGGTGGCGTGCACGTCCTGGGCGAGCGCCACCTCCCGGACCACGTGCCGCAGCGTCATGATGTTGTCCGCCATCGACAACGCGTCGGCGTAGCGCAGGTCGATCTCCTGCTGCCCGGGCGCGACCTCGTGGTGGCTGAACTCCACCGAGATGCCCATGGCCTCCAGGGCGAAGACCGCCTCGCGGCGGAAGTCGTGCGCGACGTTGTGCGTGGAGAGGTCGAAGTAACCGCCGGTGTCGGCCGGTTGCGGCGCGCTCCCGTCGGTCGGCAGGTCCTTCAGCAGGAAGAACTCGATCTCGGGGTGGGTGTAGAAGGTGAAGCCCATGTCGGCGGCCTTGGCCAGCGCCCGGCGCAGCACGTGGCGCGGGTCGGCCCAGGCCGGGGAGCCGTCGGGGAGCGTGATGTCGCAGAACATCCGCGCGGTGTCGCTGGGGCCACCCTTGGTCGCGGGCATGACCTGGAAGGTGCCCGGGTCGGGCTTGGCGAGCATGTCGGACTCGTAGACGCGGGCGAAGCCCTCGATCGCCGAGCCGTCGAAGCCGATGCCCTCGGCGAATGCCGCCTCGATCTCGGCCGGAGCCACGGCGACGGCCTTCAGGTAGCCCGAGACGTCGGTGAACCACAACCGCACGAAGCGGATGTCGCGCTCTTCCAGGGTTCGCAGGACGAATTCCTGCTGTCGGTCCATGCTCGCCATGATCCAGTCCGCTCGTTTCCGGGGTGTGACGTCTCCCCAGCCTGCCTCTTCCGGGGGTCCTACTGCACCTGGCACGCCATGGTCGGGCGCAGTCCTGACCGGCCGGCCACTCCAGGAGGTGTCCGGGCCGGCGAGCCGGGCCGCTCGCGAACTCAGCCGAGTGCATCCCAGTTCGGCGGAGCGAGCGTCGTGTCGAGGCGCCGGAGCTCGTCCCGGTGCAGGGCGCTGAGTCGACCGAGGATCCGCTCCCCCTGGCGCGTCAGCAGAACCCGGACGGAGCGGCCGTCCTCGGGATTCGCCACCCGCTCCACCAGGCCCTCTGCCTGAGCACGATCGATCAGCTCCACGACGCTGTGATGACGCAGTTGCAGTCGCTCGGCCAGCTCTCCGACCGTGGCCCAGTCCCGCTCGGGAAAACCCTTCAGCGCCAGCAGCAACTGGTACTGCTGCGGGGTCACCCCGTGCCGGCGCACGGTCTCCTCGCTGAAGCGCAGATACCGGCGGATGCCGAATCGGAAGCGGGCGAGCGCCTCGAACTCCTGCTTGCTGAGGGGCGCGCCGGTGGGCGCATCGTCCGGTCCCGGCACGCGCCCATCAGACCACGCGGGCACGGGCACGGGCACGAACACGAGCCGAAAATATCGCGTTACGATGTTTCCCGGGATACGGGTTCACCCCGAGGAGGGCTCGTGCTCAGTGACCGGGAAGAACGCGCGGCACGAGACCTGGAAGCGGCACTCCTGTCGGACACCTCGTTCGTGCGGGCGGCGAGCCCGCTCGTGGCGCGCCTGAGGTCCGCCGCCGGCTCCGTGGTCGTGGGCGTCGACACCAGTGGCAGCGCCCAGGCAGTGGAGTGGGCCGCGGCCGAGGCGGCCGGCCAGGAGTGCCCGCTGCGCATCGTGCATGCGTTCCGGACCCCGTTCCTCGTCGATCCCCTCGGCCTGGTGCCGTCCCTGGACGAGCTGGTCGAAGCGCAGACCGACGCCGCGCAGGTACTGGACGACGCCGTGGGGCGTGCCGGTGCGATCTCCCCCGGCATCCCGGTGGACGGCCGTCTGGTGCGGGGGAACCCCGCTCGGGTGCTGCACGAAGAGAGCCGGCAGGCGTGGCTGCTCGTCCTCGGCGGTCGTCCGTCCAGCCGCTCCCACTCGGCCATCCACCGCCTCCTGCACGCCCCTCTGCCCATCACCCTCGCCGGGTCCTCCGGGTGCCCGGTCGCCGTCGTCCACGGTCTCCGGAGCGACCGGCCCCCTCCGTCCCCGACCCGGATCGTGGTCGGCCTCGACGACCCGGGACATGACGGAGCAGCGATCGCCTTCGCCTTCCGGGCGGCTCACCGGAGAGGGCTGGGCATCACAGCCGTGCACGCGTGGACCCCTGACCGCCCCGCCGACCTGGAGGGGGTGGCTGCCGCTCCCGCCGCCACCGAGGCCACCGCGCGCCAGCTGCTCGACCGCGCGCTCGCCCCCTTCCGGGCCGACTTCCCCGACGTACCCCTCACGGCCGAGGTGGTACGGCAGGACGCTGGAACGGCCGTGATCGCCGGCTGCGACGACGCGGCGATGGTGGTGCTCGCCTGCCGCGGACGCGGACACCTGCGCAACGCCGCCTTGGGACGGGTGACCCGAGCCGTGCTGGACGGCGCCCCCTGCCCGGTCGCCGTCGTGCGGGGCGAGCCCGTGGTCCGGTGACGCGCCGATGCCGTCGTCGACGGCCCCGGGACGGCGGCGCCGCCTGGCCCGCGGGTGATCCCGGGCGGGCCGAGCGGAAGCAACGATCGATCCGGCCTCCGCCGGGCCGGACCGTCCTACGCTGATCACATCGTCTTCACCCGCGGGCAACGCGGGAGTCACGACGACACCGGAGGCCGAGATGGAAGCCGTCCTGGTTGTACTCGCTGTCCTGGTCGTGGGTCTGCTCCTGCTGATCGGAGCCAGTGTCCGCGTCGTCACCCAGTTCGAGCGGGGCGTCGTCCTGCGCTTCGGGCAACTGCGCGGCCAACCGCGCGGGCCCGGACTGACCCTGATCGCGCCGGTCGCCGACCGGCTGCACAAGGTCAACATGCAGGTCGTCACAATGCCGGTCCCCGCGCAGGAGGGCATCACCCGCGACAACGTGACCGTCAAGGTCGACGCCGTCGTGTACTACCGCGTGTTCGACCCGGTCCGGGTCGTCGTCGACGTGCAGAACTACCAGGCCGCCATCGCCCAGGTCGCCCAGGCGTCGTTGCGGTCGATCATCGGCAAGAGCGACCTGGACGACCTGCTGTCCAACCGCGAGCGGCTCAACCAGGGACTGGAGCTCATGCTGGACAACCCCGCCGTGGACTGGGGTGTGCACATCGACCGGGTCGACATCAAGGACGTCGCACTGCCGGAGTCGATGAAGCGGTCCATGTCCCGCCAGGCGGAGGCAGAACGGGAACGGAGGTCACGCGTCATCACGGCCGAGGGCGAACTGCAGGCCTCGGAGAAGCTCGCCCAGGCCGCCGAGGTGATGGCCGCTCAGCCGGCCGCGCTCCAACTGCGTCTGCTGCAGACGGTCGTCGAGGTCGCCGCCGAGAAGAACTCGACCCTCGTGCTGCCCTTCCCCGTCGAGCTGCTGCGCTTCCTCGAGCGGGCCACCGCCCCCGCGCCGCCCGCAGCGTCCGGCGTCCCCGCGACCCCGCCGCCCGCCGTCGGCGCACCGAACGGCGTTCCCCTGCAGCGGTCCGACGCCTAGGGACCTCGTTCGCGGGGTGATCATCCAGACAGCCGGCCCGTCTGGCCGAACGCCCCGGCGGGCGACCAGACTGACCCCGTGAGCGATCAGCAGCCGGTGCAGTTGCGGGTGGGCCTGGCCCAGGTCGACACCCGCGTCGGCGACCTCGCGGGCAACGCCGAGCTGGTGACCACCTGGACGGCCAAGGCGGCGGGGGACGGCGTCCACCTCGTCGTGTTCCCCGAGATGACGCTGACCGGCTACCCACCGGAGGACCTCGTGCTGCGGGAGTCCTTCGCGCACGCGAGCGAGCAGGCGGTGGCCGAGCTGGCCCGGACCCTCGCCGACCAGGGGTACGGGGACGTCGCGGTCGTCGTCGGCTACCTGGCGCACAGCGGGGACGGCGCTCCCGGACCGGCCGGACCCGAGGTCGAGCGCGAGGACGCCGCCGACCTGCCGGGAGACGCCAACCCCCGGACCGGCACCCCTCGCAACGCTGCGGCCCTGCTGCACGGCGGGGAGGTCGTGGCCCGTTACTACAAGCGGCACCTGCCCAACTACGGCGTCTTCGACGAGGCGCGGTACTTCGTGCCCGGCACGGAGCTGGTGATCGTACGACTGCACGGCGTGGACGTCGCCCTGACCATCTGCGAGGACCTGTGGGTGGAGGGCGGTCCGTGCGGCGTCGCCGGGCAGGCCGGCGTCGACCTGGTCGTCTCCCCCAACGCCTCCCCCTACGAGCGGGCCAAGGACGACCTGCGGCTGCCCATGGTGCGCCGACGGGCGGCCGAGGCCCGCGCGCCGATCGTCTACTGCAACCAGATCGGCGGACAGGACGAGCTGGTCTTCGACGGCGACTCGATGGTGGTGGCAGCCGACGGCACGCTGCTGGCCCGCGCGCCGCAGTTGGTGGAGCACCTGCTCACCGTCGACCTGACCGTCGATCCGTCCGCGGCACCCGAGCGCAGGGAGGGTCGCCTCGGCCCGATGACCGTCAGCCGCCACGTCGTGTCCGACGGACCGGTCCCGGGCTTCGAGCCACGGCCAGGTCAGGTCGTGTCACCGTTGAGCGACTGCGAGGAGGTCTGGCGGGCACTGGTCGTGGGCCTGCGCGACTTCATCGACAAGAACGGCCTGCCCTCGGTGATCCTCGGGATGTCGGGCGGGATCGACTCGGCACTGGTCGCCGCGCTCGCCGTCGACGCCCTGGGGGCCGACCGCGTGCACGGGGTGGGGTTGCCCTCGAAGTGGTCCAGCGACCACTCGCTCAGCGACGCCCAGGACAGCGCCGCGCGGCTGGGGATGCACTACTCCGTCGTGCCGATCGCGCCCATGGTCGATGCCTTCGAGAGCTCGGTGGAGCTCTCCGGGGTCGCGGCCGAGAACCTGCAGGCGCGGGTGCGCGGCACGCTCCTCATGGGGTTGTCCAACCAGCACGGGCACCTGCTGCTGGCCACCAGCAACAAGAGCGAGGTCGCCGTCGGCTACTCCACGCTCTACGGCGATGCGGCGGGCGGGTTCGCGCCGATCAAGGACGTGCCCAAGACGCTGGTGTGGGAGCTGGCCCGCTGGCGCAACGCCCATGCCCGCGACCGCGGTCAGACCGAGCCGATCCCGGAGAACTGCATCCTGAAGCCGCCGTCCGCCGAGCTCGCCCCCGGCCAGCAGGACAGCGACTCGCTGCCGTCCTACGAGGAGCTCGACGCAGTCATCGCCGACTACGTCGACCGTGACCTCGGGATGGCGCAGCTGCTCGAGCGTGGCCACGACGCCGAGGTGGTGGCCCGGGTCCTTCGTCTGGTGGACACCGCGGAGTTCAAGCGCCGGCAGTCGGCCCCGGGAACGAAGATCAGCCTCAAGGCGTTCGGCCGAGATCGGCGGCTGCCGATCACCAATCGCTGGCGGGAGAGCCTGCCCAGCGTCCGCGAAGGAGCGTCGTGATCGAGCTCGTGGATCCAGCAAAGGACACAGCATGACCGAGTCGGTCGTCTACGGCGGGCAGTCCTCCGCTCGGGTGCGCGTGCACCACCTCCAGCAGGCCAAGGAGCGGGGCGAGAAGTGGGCGATGCTCACCGCCTACGACACCTACAGCGCGGCGATCTTCGAGGAGGCCGGCATCCCGGTGCTCCTCGTCGGCGACTCCTCGGGCAACGTCGTCCTCGGGTACACCAGCACCGTGCCGGTCACCGTCGACGACATCCTGCTGATGACCCGGGCGGTGACGCGATCGACCAAGCGGGCGCTGATCGTCGCCGACCTGCCGTTCGGCAGCTACGAGTCGGGCCCGCAGCAGGCGTTCGACACCGCCGTCCGCATGATGAAGGACGGCGGCGCCCAGGCGGTCAAGCTCGAGGGTGGCGTGCGGGTCGCCCCGCAGATCAGGTTGCTGCACGACTCGGGCATCCCCGTGATGGCACACATCGGCTTCACACCGCAGAGCGAGCACGCGCTCGGGGGCTTCCGGGTGCAGGGCCGCGGTGCCGGTGCCGAGCAACTGCTCGCCGACGCGCACGCCGTCCAGGAGGCCGGCGCCTTCGCCGTCGTCCTGGAGATGGTGCCGGCCGAGATCGCCGGTCAGGTCACCAAGGAGCTGTCGATCCCCACGATCGGCATCGGCGCCGGCGTCGACTGCGACGCCCAGGTGCTGGTGTGGCCCGACATGGCCGGCCTCAACGGCGGCCGGGTCCCGAAGTTCGTGAAGAAGTACGCCGACCTGCGCGGCGAGCTGCTGCAGGCGGCCCGTGCGTACGCCGACGACGTGCACAGCGGCGTCTTCCCGGGGCCCGAGCACTCCTTCGACTGATCGTCTCCCCGGTTCAGGGGCGTGTCCCGTGCATCTCGGGTCCTGCAGACCCCGTGGAGTACGAGAAACGCTCCACGAGTGACCGCGATCGCGTCGCCCTACGGGCCTGCAGGGCGTAGCCGACCACGTTGGGCAGGACCGCCACGACGTGGATGCCGACCTGGGTGGTCGTCGCCGCGATCGGGAAGCCCATCGGCTCGGTGATGTAGTGGGCGATGAAGCCGCCACGGTAGCCGGAGCCGCCCGCGCCCTCCCGCAGTGCCAGCTCCCAGGTCGTCAGCGGGCAGCCGGATCCGGCCAGCTGGACGACGAGGATGCCGAGGGCGACCGGCACGTGCAGCCACAGCAGGCGGGGCCACCGCAGCGCGAGCAGCGAGCCGATGACCATGAACAGGACGGCGGCCGCGTGCAGGACGGCCACCGCGTTCGCGAGGACCACGACTGCAGTGTGGCACCGGAGGCCGCGAGGATCAGCGGCGCAGCTGCGCGATGAGGATCTCCGGCGCCTCGACCAGCGAGGGTCCGTACCAGGTGAGGCGCCGGCCACTGACGAACGCCGCCCGCGCCTGGGGCCAGGCCTCCGGGCCGTCGTCGGGTGTGAAGGCATAGGGCTCGTCGGGGAACACGACCAGGTCGGCGTCCACGGACGCCGGATCGTCCTTCGCCAGCCGTGGGTAACGATGCGGCGAGTCGGCGAAGACGTTGCCGACGCCCAGCCGCCCCAGCAGGTCGCCGGCGAAGGTGTCCCGGCCCAGCACCATCCACGGCCTGCGCCAGATCGGGACGACGGCGCGCACCTCCGGCAGCCGCGGTGGGTGGGACCAGACCGCACGAGCCCGCACCAGCCATGCCGGGCCCGGCCGGTCGAGGACGGCGCACAGCCGGCCGAGGGAGTCCAGCGCCTGGTCGACCGTGGCCGGCGCGGTGACCCACACCGGGATCCCGGCGGCCCGGAGCGCGTCGACGTCCTCGTCCCGGTTCTCCTCGGCATTCGCCACGACGAGGTCGGGCCGCAGCGCCAGCACCCGGGCGATGTCGGGCCACTTGGTGCCCCCGACCCGGGCCACGTCCAGGTCGCCGGGGCGCGTGCACCAGTCGGTGGCGCCCACGAGCAGGCCGCTGTCGGTGGCCGCGATCGCCTCGGTCAACGAGGGGACGAGCGAGACGACCCGGCGAGGTGGCGGACCGGCGTACGCCGTCCCACGGTCGTCGGACGAAGTCACCGGTTCCGCACTTCAGGTCCCGTGCCGGGCCCCGGCCCGAGCGCGCGAGGGCTGGGGAGCACGGGGTCCTCTGTCAGACGTCGGTGACCCGGATGCCGGCGTGCGCCTTGTACCGGCGGTTGACCGACACCAGATTGATCGTCAGGGCCTCGACCTGGCGGGCGTTGCGCAGCCGGCCGGCGTAGACGCCACGCATGCCGGGAAGCCGGCCGGCCAGCGCCTGCACCAGGTCGGTGGCCTCCCGCACGTCGCCCACGACCATGACGTCGCCGTCGAGCGTGGGTCGGGAGAGGTCCTCGAGCAGGACGGCGGAGAGGTGGTGGAACGCACCGACGACGGAACTGTCGGGCAGCAGGGCGGCGGCCTGCTGAGCGACGCTGCCCTCCTCGACGTCGAGGACGTAGGCGCCGAGCTCGTCGAAGCCCATCGGGACCACGCAGTCGACGACGACCTTCCCGGCCAGCGGAGCCGCGAGCCCGGCCAGCGTGGCGGCGTGCCCGCCGTACGGGACGGCGACGATCACCAGATCCGCGGCGCCGGCGACGTCGACGTTCGAGCCTCCCTTGACCGACACGTCCGTCCCGCCCGCGGCGGTCGTGGCCCGGCCGGCGACCTCGACGGCGACCTCGGACGCCCGCTCGGCGTCGCGGGAGCCCAGGAGGATCTGCTGCCCCGCGGCGGCCAGCCGGACGGCCAGACCACGCCCCTGTGGGCCGGTGCCACCCAGCACCCCGACGACCAGATCCTCCACCGCACGCCCGTCGGTCACGTTGCTCCCTCCGCCGGCGCCGGACTGCCCGGCGCCACGCACCCGATCATGCCCGGCGCCTCCGACAGCCGATCACGTGGCCGAGGATCCGGCCGCGAGAGGTCAGTCGTCCTTCCAGGCGCGATCCTCCGCGTCCAGCTTCTCGTTGCGCTCGGCGACGGACTCCAGCGCCCGCTCCGCCGCTTCCCGGGTCTCGTAGGGACCCAGCCGGTGGCGCTCCGCGCAGCCGTCGCGCGGCTCGACGATGTGGTGCTTGAGACAGAAGAACCAGGGCCCTCCGGCCATGCGGCCTCCTCGGTCGGCATCGGGTGGCGGTCGTCTCCGCCGATGCCCAGCCTGTCACCGGCCCGGCGACCGTGCTCAGGGGTCCACCATCACCTGGTCGTGCCGCGCGTAGAACGCGGTCATCTCCTCCGGCGTCAGCGTGCGGCCGCTGCGCCAGAGCTCGGCCAGTTCGGTGAAGAACAGCTCCCGTGCGATCCCCGGTGCGAAGAGGATGAGGAAGGACGCCCATTCGTCCCCGTCGTTCCGGAAGCCGTGGGCCCCGCCCTCGTGGACGAGGGCGTAGTCGCCGGGACCGTGGGCCTGCCACGACCCGGCGGCGTAGATCGTCAGCTCACCCGTCAGGACGTAGAAGGACTCGGAGAACGTCCGGTGGACGTGCGGCATGGCCCCGGGGCTGTGCGGTGCGACGTGGTACTCGACGAGGCCGTAGCGACCGGCAGTGGCCGACCCGGGCGCGACCATGCGCAGCTTGCTGGTCTCGCCGTTGGGGACCAGGGGGTGGTCGGCGAGCGTGCGGACGTCGACGAGCGCGGGATCGACATGCGACATGCGATCACCCTGACAGCCCGGGGCAGGGCCGTCACCCGTGCGTCGCCAGGACGGCGTCCCGTGGGTTTCGAGATAGAGCGGTGCCGCAAGGCGGTTACAGAACGGCTTCGGTGCGGCATCCTTCGGTCATGACCGGCCGGTGGTACCGCGATCCGGACGACGACGTCGTGTCGGATCCCCCCGCGGTCGGCCGGGGGCCCGAGCACCGGGTCGCCGCCGTCACCCTGGCCGCACTGCTCCTCCTCGGCGCACTGATGGGGACCGCCACCCTGTTCGTGGACGGCGTCCTGCGTCCGGGCACCAAGCGGTGGGTCTACGCCGTCACCATGGGGGCGCTGGTCGTCATGGCGGCGTGCCTGGTGGTGCGGCAACGAGCTGGTCCCCGGCACATGTTCGGCCTGGTACTGCTCGGCGACCTCATCTACGTCGTGATCGTGCTGTCCATCGAGGACCCGGTCCGCTATGCCACCCCGCTCATGCTGCTGTTCCCGGCCTTCGTCGCGGCCTGGTTCCTGGGGCCGTGGCAACTCGTCGCGAACATGGTCGCCACGACGGTCGCCTGCCTCGTCGCGCTCTGGCCGAGCTATGACAACGCCGTCGGACTCGGGGTGCAGGTGGGCGTCAGCGCCGGCATGCTCAACGCCTGCGCCCTGGGGATCTTCCTCCTGCGCCGGCGGGTGCAGCGACTGCTGGTCGCCACTCAGAACCTCACCCGGCTCGATCCCCTCACCGGCCTGTACAACCGCCGGTTCCTCGTCGAGCAGGCACCTCGGCTGTGGCGCCAGGCCCGCCGCGACGGCACCCGCCTGACGGCGTTGGTGCTCGATCTCGACCACTTCAAGCGGCTCAACGACGCGCACGGGCACGCCGCCGGGGACGCCGTCCTGCAGGCGGTGGCCGCTTCGCTCACTGCTGCGGTCCGCCCCCCCGACATCGTGGCCCGCACCGGCGGCGAGGAGCTGGTCGTGCTCGGGCTGGTCGGCGATCCGGACGAGGCGACCCACCTCGCGGAGCGGCTCCGCTGCGCGGTAGCCGGCAGCCGGACCGCCCACGGGCACGCGGTGACCGCCTCGATCGGTATCGCGCTGGCCCGACCGGTCGACGGTGAGGACCCGACCGACGCGCTGTGGCGGCTGGTCGACCGTGCCGATGCCGCGATGTACGCGGCCAAGCAGCAGGGCCGCGACCGGGTCGTCGCGCTGTCCGTCCCACCTGCCCGGACCCCGCTCCCCGAGGAGGTCCCGGGGGTGGCCGACCCCACCGGCAGCGGGGTCGCCTGACGGAGGACCCCCCCTGCCCCTGCCGCTCGCGAGCTCGCAGCGGGGCCCTGCAGGGAGGTCACCCGTTCGAGCGGTGGGCGCGGCGGTTCTCTGCTTCCCTGTGCGTATGACGCTGGCGGCGCCCGACCCCACGAGGTCGGTTCCGTTGCCGCTGCGCGAGCAGGCCGACGTCCGTGATCGCTGGCTCACCCAACGGCTGCTCGACGTGCTGCCCGGGCTGATGGACCGCGCCGGGATCGACCTGTGGTTGGTCATCGGGCGGGAGTACAACGAGGACCCGGTCCTGGCCACCCTGCTCCCGGCGACCTGGCTGTCGGCCCGTCGCCGGACGATCCTGGTGCTGCATCGCAGCGACGACGGGGTCACCGCCGCCGCGGCCTCCCGCTACCCGGTGGGTCAGTTCCTGCCGGCCTGGTCACCCGACGACGCTCCGGAGCTCCCGTCCGAGGACGCGCAGTGGGCGGTGGTGCGCCGGATCGTGGCGCAGGCCGAACCCCGCAGCATCGGCATCGACGTCTCCGAGGCCTTCGCCCTGGCCGACGGGCTCTCCCACACCGAACACCGGCTGCTGGTCGACGCGCTCGGCCCGTACGCCGACCGCCTCGTCTCCGCCGAGGACCTGGTCGTCGGCTGGCTGGAGACGCGCCTGCCGGAGGAGATCCGGGCCCTGCACGCCCTCAACCGGCTCGTCCACGCCGTGATCGCCGAGGCCTACTCCCCCGCCGCCCTCACCCCCGGGACGACGACGGCGCTCGATCTCGCCTGGTGGATCCGTCAGCGCTTCCACGACCTCGGCGTCGAGCCGTGGTTCCAGCCGACCGTCTCGCTGCAGCGGGCCGGGGTGCCGCTGGTCGAGGAGCGCGGCATCCTGCTGCCCGCCGTTCCGTACGACGCGGTGATCGAGCCGGGCGACCTGGTGCACTGCGACGTCGGCCTGTCCAGCCTGGGCCTGCGGACCGACACCCAGCGCAACGGCTACGTGCTGCGGCCGGGTGAGGCCGACGCCCCGGCCGGCCTGCGTGAGGCGCTGCACGTCGGCAACCGGATGCAGGACCTCACCACCGCCGCCCTCGCGGTCGGCCGGACCGGGAACGAGGTGCTCGCGACGGCGCGGTCCGCGGCCGCTGCCGAAGGCATCGACGCCGACGTCTACTCCCACCCCGTCGGCTTCCACGGCCACGGAGCCGGTCCGGCGATCGGGCTGTGGGACGAGCAGGACGGCGTCCCCGGTGCGGGGGACTACCCCGTCCACGCCGACACCGTCTATGCCCTCGAGCTCGCGGTGCGCCGGCCGGTGCCGGAGTGGGGCGGTCAGTGCGTCCGGATGGGGCTCGAGCAGGGCATCGCGCTGACCGGCGACGGCGTCGAGTACCTCGACGGACGCCAGACCGAGCTGATCCTCATCCCGGGCGGCTGACCGCCGTCAGCGGTTGGCCAGGCGCCGGCGCGCCTTCAGGAGCAGCTCTCCCGGGCGCACCATCGCACCCGCCGCCCGGGTGACCGGGCTGGTGGTGCGCAGCTGGTCGGCGAAGGCGCCGCGCACGGCACCGGGGCCCGGCGTCGGCGAGTCCAGGATGTCCGTGCCGTCGTCGGGACGGTCGGTCGTCTGGAGCCGCCGCCCGGTGAGGGACAGGAAGGCGTCGGTCAGGGCGGGACTGAACCGTTGACCGGCGAGGAAGCCCAGCGCGGCGTCGCCCACGGGGACCTCACGACGTGGGTGCTCGGCGGCCCGCACGATCGCCTCGGCCACGAGCTCGGGAGCGTAGACGGGCGGAGGAGGCTTCGGCATGGAACCGAGCTTGGTGCGGGCGTGCTCGAAGAACGGTGTGCCGATGCCCGCCGGCAGGATCGAGGTCACCGACACCGGCGAGCCCGCGTCGGCCAGCTCCATGCGCAGCGCGTCGTAGAAGGCTCGCAAGGCGAACTTGCTCGCGGAGTAGGGCGCGTGGAAGGGCATCGAGCGGTAGCCCTCCACCGAGCCGATGCCGATGAGCACACCGGCTCCGGCGCGCTGCAGCGCCGGGACGGCGATCTGCGCGGCGGCGACGTGGCCGAGGAAGTTCACCTCCATCACGCGGCGGAACTCGTCGAGCGAGATGTCCTGGACGGCGCCCCAGATGCCGACCCCCGGGACGGTCACCCAGGTGTCGATGCGGCCGAAGCGCTCCTCCGCGGCACGCGCCAGCGCGGTGACCGCCGCCTCGTCGGTGATGTCGGTCGGAACGGCCACCGCCTCGGCACCCGCGGCCGTCAGGTCCGCGACGAGCGTGTCCAGCGCCTCGGTCCCGCGCGAGGCCACGGCGATCTTCCGGGCGCCACGCCCGGCGAACTCCAGGGCGGCCGCCCGGCCGATGCCGCTGGAGGCACCGAGGACGACGACGGCCTGCTCGGACAGCGGTCGCGGCTGGGTCATGAATCGCCTCGTACCCCTCGCCGTTCGGGGGAACCGGGACGGCGCCCCGGAATCACTTCTTGCGGGCGTCGGCCGTCTTCTTGTCGTTCGCCTTCTGGATGGCCTCGACCAGCTGCTTCTTCTTCATCGTCGACCGGCCGGAGATGTCCAGCTTCTTCGCGAGCTTGAGCAGGTGGTCCTTCGTCGCATTGGCGTCGACGCCACCCGCGGTCTTCCGGTTCGTGTCCCTCCCACCCGCAGCCTGGGCGTCGGAGGGGCCCTTCTTTCCGCCCGCCTTCTTCTCCCAGTGGTCGCCGACCTTCTCGAAGCTGTGCTTCACCGCGGCCCACGCGACCTGATTGGCCCGCTTCTCGTCCCCGTACTCCTCGGCGGCGGAGTCGTGCGCCTTCGCGAACGTGCGCTGCGCCTTCTTCGGCGAACGCTTCAGCGTGCTGGGCAGCTCCGACAGCTTGGCGGCGCCGCTCTTCGTCGTCTTCGGCATGCCTTCTCCTCTCGAATCGCTGGCCGACCCTTACCCGGAGGGACGGGATGATCACATCCGCAGGAACGCAGCCAGCGCGCCGACCAGCTCGTCCGGGGCCTCCTCGGCCATGTGGTGACCGCTGTCGATGGGCCGCCCCCGCGAAGGTCGGTGGTCCAACCGGTCCAGATCTCCCGCGGGTCGCCGTGGAGCTCCGCCAGGTCGTCCCGGGCCGACCACAACACCAACGTCGGGCAGGTGACCCGCCGCCCCGCGGCGCGATCGGCTTCCTCGGCTGCCCGGTCGACGGTCAGGCCGGCCCGGTAGTCCTCGAGCATCGCCCGCACCGTCTCCGGGTCGGAGATCGCCGCCAGGTGGTCGGCGTGGTTCTCCGCTCCCATGGCCTCGGCCTTCCCGGGTGCATCGGCCTTCCCGGGTGCATGGGAGCCGTACCAGGCCGCGGGGTCGGCGTTGATCGCCCGTTCGGGCTTCTCCGGCTGAGCGAAGAAGAACCAGTGCCACCAGGCGGCCGCGAAGCGGGCGTCGGCGCGATCGAGGTGCTCGACGATGGGGATGCAGTCGAGGACGGCGAGGTGCGTCACCGCGGCCGGATGGTCGAGCGCCGTCCGCATGGCCACGTAGCTGCCCCGGTCGTGCCCGACGACGGCGAACCGGTCGTGTCCCAGGGCTGCCATGAGCGCCACGACGTCGCCGGCCATCGCCCGCTTCGAGTACGGCGCGTGTTCCTCGGTCGTGGGCGGCTTCGACGAGCGCCCGTACCCCCGGAGGTCCGGGCAGACGACGGTGTGTCCCGCCGCCACCAGGCGCGGGGCGACACGGTGCCAGGTGGTGTGCGTGCGGGGGTGGCCGTGCAGGAGGACGACCGGCGGCCCGTCGCCGGCATGCCGCACGCGCAGGACGACGCCGTCGCCGACGTCGATCCGGCCTTCGGTGAAGCCCTCGAAGAAGCCCCCGGTCACGTCGGCATCCTGCCGTGCGCTCACGTGCGCGGGCGGTCGATCAGTCGAGACAGGACGATGACGCTGCGGGTGTGATCGACGTTGGGCTCGTCGCGGATGCGCTCGAGGGCCCGCTCCAGCTGTTTCACGTCCGAGGCGAGCATGTGGACCAGCGCGTCCGCGGTTCCGGAGACGGTGGCCGCGCCGACCACCTCCGGCACCCGCTCCAGGCTGCGCCGGAGGTCCTCCGGGGCGACGGTGCCCTTGCAGTACAGCTCCACGTAGGCCTCGGTCTGCCAGCCCAGCACGTCGGGGTCGATCAGCGCGGTGAAGCCCCGGATCGCACCGGACGCCACCAGTCGGTCGACCCGCCGCTTCACGGCCGGCGCCGAGAGGCCCACCTCCGTTCCTATCTCGGCGAAGGTCGCCCGTGCGTTTGCAACAGGCAACCGATCACCTGCTCGTCGATCGTGTCCATGCCGCCTCCACGCAACAGATCGCTGTCCGTGCAATACAGACGCAACGTACCGGCGAGGAACACGCAAGGAAACAACGTTGCGGTGCATGTTCCCCCTCCCTAGCGTTCCGGCTGTCCGGCAGATGGCGCCGGCGCCCGCCCCGCTGAGGAGTCCTGGTGACCGTCGTCCTGCCCCGTCCCCGTGCCGCCGAGCACGCCGAGCGGATCGCCACCCCGCGCCGCTATCTCATGTGCCGCCCGGACCACTTCGCGGTCGACTACGCGATCAACCCGTGGATGGACGTCACGCGAGGCGCGGACCGGGCGCTCGCGATCCGGCAGTGGGAAAGCCTGCGCCAGACCTACCTGGCACTCGGCCACGAGGTACAGCTCATCGATCCCGAGCCCGGCCTGCCCGACATGGTGTTCGCCGCGAACGGTGGCCTGGTGTTCGAGGGGGAGGCCCTCGGTGCCCGCTTCACCCACCCCGAGCGGCACGCGGAAGGCCCTGCCTACCTGCGATGGCTGCGAGCCGCCGGCCTGAAGACGGTCACCGAACCCGTGCACGTCAACGAGGGTGAGGGCGACTTCCTCGTCGTCGGCGACCTGGTGCTGGCCGGCACCGGATTCCGCACCGACCCGGGGGCGCACGGCGAGGTGCAGGAGCTCTTCGGCGTCCCGGTCGTGTCGTTGCACCTGGTCGACCCGCGCTTCTACCACCTGGACACCGCCCTCGCGGTCCTGGGCGACCACGACATCGCCTACTACCCCGAGGCGTTCAGTCCGGGCAGCCGGGCGGTTCTGCAGCGCCTGTTCCCCGACGCGATCCTGGCCGGGGAGCAGGACGCGACGGTCCTCGGGCTCAACGCCGTCTCCGACGGCCGCAACGTCGTCCTGCCCTCGACCGCCACCGACCTGGCCGATCAGCTGCGCGCCCACGGCTACACCCCGGTCGGCGTGGACCTGTCGGAGCTGTTGAAGGCCGGCGGCAGCGTCAAGTGCTGCACCCTGGAGATCCGCGCCTGAGCCGCTAGATCTGCAGGTACTTCGACCAGTGCCGCCGCTCGTCGTCGGTGAGCGGCCGGCTGGCGTCGGTGTCGAAGTCGAACGTCACCATGACGACGTCGGCGCGGATGGCGACCTGCCCGTCCTGGACGAGCTCCTGGCGCACGGTCACCGACTTCGTACCCATCCGGGTCACCCAGCTGGAGACGCACGGCCGCTCACCGACGCGGTAGTAGAGCTGCCGGAGGTAGTCGACCTCCAGCCGGGCCAGGATCATCGACTCCCCCGGCAGCTCTGCGACCATCGCCAGTCGCGCGTCCTCGATGAGGCTCAACGCGCGGGCGTGGTTGACGTGCCCGAGGGAATCGGGATCCGACCAGCGCAACTGGACCGGATGCTCGTGGCGCACGGTCAGGGCTGGTCGGCGGTCTCCGCCGACTGGCGGTGACCTCCCTGGGCGTCGTCCGGATCGGCGTGGATCGTGCGTTCCTCCGACTCGGCGAGGATCACCGCGGCCTGGATCTTCGGATCGAGGTCGCCCTGCGCCGGGTCGGGGTGACCCTCGACCGACTGCTCCTCGGGCAGCAGCTGCGCCCGGGTCTGCACGTTCTGCTCGGTGACGTTGGCGACGGCCTCGGGTGAGGGGTCCTTCATCGAGGGCATGTCAGAACCGCTGCTGCTCGGTGCCCAGCCCCAGGGCCTGGGCGACGTCCTGGACGTTCTCGAACTGCCGGCCTTCGGGCAGGCGTCGCAGCTGGCTCAGGACGTCGTCCCGGGCGTTGCCCTCCTGGGCCTTGGCGACCAGGGTGTCGCGATCGGCCGGCCACACCTCCTTGCCCAGGGCCTCGGCGAGCGCGGCCCGCCGCTCGATGTCGCCCTGGTCGGTGCCGGGCGCGGTGGCGGGCTGGTGCGGGTCGGTCACGGGAACGTTCTCCTTCGGTCGAACGGGCTGGTCAGGAAGCCGACGTCGAGGCGTCGGTGTATCGGAGGACGGCGGCCACGGGGACCTCGTCCGGCATCGCCGAGCGCGGCACGATCACCACGCCGGCACTGCTGGCCACGGCGGCCGCGAGCAGCGCACGATCGGTCGGCACGACCTCGCCGTGGATGCCGAGCGCATCCATGTCGTGCTGGTTCACGCCCAGCTCGAGAGGCCCGTTGCCCACCAGGAGCGTGTCCTCGCCCGGGTCGTCGGCGAGGACCAGTGTCTCGACCTGCCCCTTGCGGAGCGCGTCGACGACGGCCTCCTTGCCGGTGGCGGACAGGCCGTGGGCCCCGGCGGCCTGGATCTGCTCGAGGACCTCGGCGCAGGCCCGTGCCTCGTGTTCGGCGACGAGTTCGTCCGCCCGCCGGGCGACCGGCTCCCGGTCCGCGCCGGCCGCACGGCCGCCCTCGTCCATGGTGACGACGAGGTCCTTCCAGAGGTCGCCGGCCGAGTCGGCGAGGATGTTGCGGGCCCGGACGTCCCCGGCGATCAGCACGAACTCCGGCGAGAGCCGGCGTGCATAGGAGGCGATCTCCTCGGCGACCTGGCCGGCGTTGGCCTCCCACTGGTTCTCCGCGCTGTTCTGCCAGTGGTCGTGCGCCCAACCGCCCACCTTCACCTTGCGCAGGTGGAAGGTCTCGCCCTGGACCGTCTTCTCCTCCGTGTCCTCGCCGATCTGGCCAGGCGCGCCCACGTAGGTGATGTCGGCCCCGGTGCGATCGATCAGCACGACGACGTGCGGCACCCGCCCGGGCAACTGACGCAGGACGGGCAGGACATCCGGGTGCGGTCCCCACTCGGCGATCTCGCGCCGCGGCGCGTCCACCAGGGCCTGGTCGAGGACGACGGACCCGTCCGAGGCGACGACCACGGCGCGGCCCTTCAACGTGCCGGCCGCGCCTCCCTCGTTGCTCTCCAGCAACCGACTGCGGACGGCCTCGACGACGGGCTCCGGTGCACCCTGCTCGGTCAGCCGCTCGGCGACCGCACGCACGCGCAGGTCCAGTTCGGTGTCGGCGTTCTCGGTCGTGTGCGTGACGTCGGCGCACACCGTGGCGAAGGGCCCGGTGGCAGCGAAGACGGGTTCCAGGAAGGACGCGTCCATGACGGTGCGGCAACTCCTTGGTCGATCGGTCAGGTGTCCTGCGGTGGACAATCCCGCCGTCGCCGCCTACCCACCGTCGGTCCGCTCACACCCTGTGTCGGATCTAGGGACCCCGGGTAGGCCGACCTCGACCTGAGAAACTCACGAGGAGGAACCATGACCGAGCGCGACGACCTGCCGCTGCCCGACTACGACCACCTGCCCGTGGGTTCGTTGACCTCCCGGATCCGCACGCTGGACGCCGGGGACCTGACCACCCTGCTCGACTACGAGCGGGCGCACGCCAACCGGGTACAGGTGGTGGCCGTCATGGAGAGCCGGCTGTCCGGTCTGCGGGAGGGTGCCCAGCCGTCCGGAGGCGATCGGGCCGCGGCGACGCCGGAGGCGGCTGGGGCGGCGGCCGGGGGCTCCAAGGTCTCCGAGGCGACGTCCGGCCCGCCGATCAACCCGCCGTCCCACGGCGACCCGACGAACCCGGCCCAGCCGCGATAACACTGTCGTCCTCAGGACGACACCGCGACCCGGAGGGTCGCCGTGTCGTCCCTACTTGCTGAAGGTCGCGACGATGTCCATGACGGCGGGGCCCAGCAGCACGATGAACAGGGTCGGCAGGATGCAGAGGATCAGCGGGAAGATCACCTTCACCGGGATCTGCATCGCCTTCTCCTCGGCCCGCTGCCGGCGCTTGAGCCGCATCTCCTGCGCCTGCGTGCGCAGCACGTCGGCGATCGAGACGCCGTACTGGTCGGCCTGCACGACGGCGCGGATGAAGCGGCGCAGATCGGTGACGCGGGTCCGCTCCGCGAGTGCGAGGTAGGCCTCGCGGCGCGGCTGGCCGACGGCGATGTCCTGGAGCGTGCGCACCAGTTCCTCGGCCAGCGGGCCCTTGCCGTTGCTGCCGGCCCGCGCCATCGCCGACTCGAAGCCCAGCCCGGCCTCCACGGCGATCGTCATCTGGTCGAGGGTGTCGGGCAGCTCCAGCTGGATCGCTTGCTGCCGCTCCTGGCCGCGGCTGTGGAGCAACAGCTCGGGCAGGAAGTAGGCCACGACGGTGGCGACGACCGCAGTGAGCACGACCAGGGGGCTCGCGCCGCCGCTCACCAGGAGCAGCCCGAACCCGCCGGCGACGACGGCGAGCACCAGCTTGGCGGCGACGAGCTTGGGCACCGGCCAGGCGGCGGGGCGACCGGCGGCACCGGCCAGCCGGTCGAGCCGGGCGACGGTCCCGCGCGGGGTGAGCCCCCCCGCCAGCCGGGCGAGCAGACCCGGTCGACTGCGTTCCGCCGCGGCGGTGCCGGGACCTACCGCCTCGACGCCGCGGAGCAGGTTGTCCCGGGCCTGGACCGTGGCGGCATCGGGCCGGGCGAACAGCGACCAGCCGAGCACCGGCACGGCCAGTCCGACCGCTGCGGCCGCGACGAGCACGGAGGCGGGCAGGGTGCTCATCAGAACTTGATCTTGACTGTGCTCTTGAGCCACACGCCACCGACCAGCAGCATGACCACCGCCGCCGCCAGCATCGCGTAGCCCGTCAGGCTCTGGGTGAACTTCGCAATGTAGGAGGGGTTGGTCATGGAGATGAACCCGGTGACCCCGAAGGGCAGGGCCATCAGCACGATCGCCGACAACTTGCCCTCGGCCGACAGCGCCTTCACCTGTCGGCGGATGGCGTTGCGCTCCCGGATCGTGTGACCGACCGCGTCGAGCACCTCGGCCAGGTTGCCGCCCACCTCGCGGTGGATGGCGATGGCCTGGGCGACCCAGGTGAAGTCGTCGCTGCCCATCCGCTCGGCGACCTCGTCGAGGGCGTCGTTGAGGTCACGGCCGACGCGGGTCTCGTTGACGATGCGCGAGAACTCCTCCGAGGTCGGGGAGTCGGCCTCCTGGGCGACGGAGTCGACCGCGCGGAGGAGGCTGTGGCCGGCCCGAAGACTTCCGGCCATGAGCTGAAGCGAGTCGTCGAGCTGGTCGGCGAAGACCGCCTGTCGCCGCGAGGCCCGGAAGTTCAGGAACAGCTTGGCGCCGAAGGGCACCGCCACCAGGAGCAGCAGACCGAACACGAGCCCGCCGAGCACGAGGCCGAGCGCCCCCAGCACGACCGTGGCCACGCCGACCACGAGCACGAAGTCCGGGAGGCGCATCGCCATGCCGGCCCGCTCCAGGGCGGCCGCGCCGGCAGCGGCCCGGCCGCGCTTGACCAGTACCTTCTCCACCGCGGCCCCGGCCGCGGCGCCCGCGCCCGCGAGGGCGGAGGCCGACGGCGCCACCGACGGATCGAGCCGGCTCAGCGGCACCCGGGACGGCCCCGGCGGCAGGACGACGAGGGCGATCACGAGCAGGGCGGCCGCAACCGCGGCCACCCCGATGACCAGCACCAGCGCGGACATGGTCACCAGCCCCGTGCGCCGGCCGGCTCGGCCACCCCGAACACGCGCGGCGAGAGCTTGATCCCCAGGTCGTCGAACTTCTCGGTGAACCGCGGGCGGACGCCGGTCGGCACCGGCTTGCCGAGGAACTTGCCGTGGGCGTCGACGCCCGCGGAGTAGTCGAAGAGGAAGGCGTCCTGGAGGGTGACGGTCTCCCCCTCCATGCCCTGCACCTCGGTCACGTGCGTGACCCGCCGGGTGCCGTCCCGGAGGCGGGTGAGCTGGACGACGACGTCGACGGCGGAGGCGATCTGCTCGCGGATGGCCCGCAGGGGCAGGTCCATCCCCGCCATGAGGACCAGGGTCTCGAGGCGCGCGATCGCATCCCGCGGCGAGTTGGCGTGCACCGTGGACAGCGAGCCGTCGTGACCGGTGTTCATCGCCTGCAGCATGTCGAGGCTCTCCCCGCCACGGCACTCCCCGACCACGATCCGGTCGGGCCGCATGCGGAGGGAGTTGCGGACCAGGTCGCGGATGGTGATCGCGCCCTTGCCCTCGATGTTGGGCGGCCGGGACTCCAGCCGGACGACGTGCTCCTGCTGCAGCTGCAGCTCGACGGCGTCCTCGATGGTGACGATCCGCTCCCCCTCGGGGATGAACGAGGAGAGCACGTTGAGCAGGGTCGTCTTACCGGTGCCGGTACCGCCGGAGACGATGACGTTGAGCCGCGCGTCGACGCAGGCGTTGAGCAGCTCCGCCATCTCCGGGGAGAGCGTGCCGAAACTGATCAGGTCGTCGACGGTGAACGGGTCCTTGGAGAACTTGCGGATGGTCAGCGTCGAGCCGCTGAAGGCCAGCGGCGGGATGATCGCGTTCACGCGAGAACCGTCGGCCAGACGTGCGTCCACCAGCGGCGACGACTCGTCGATCCGCCGTCCCACGCGGGAGACGATCCGGTCGATCACCCGGCGCAGGTGCTCCTCGGAGGTGAACCGCGTGGCGGTGCGCTCCAGCTTGCCGTTGCGCTCGACGTAGATCGCGTCCGGGCCGTTGACCATGATCTCGCTGACCGCGGAGTCGTCGAGCAGGCGCTGCAGCGGGCCGTAGCCCAGCACGTCGTCGGCGAGCTCGGCCGTCAGCCGCTGCCGCTCCTCGGTGCTGAGCGGGACGTTCTCCTCCTCGACGACCTCGTCGAGCTCACCGAGCACGATGGCGCGGAGCTGACTCTCGCTCAGACTCGGATCGTTCATCCGACTGCCCATGCGCTCGAACAGCGCCTTGCCGACGCGGTCCTTCAGGCGGCTGAGCGCATCGGTCGGGGGCGGCGGCGCCGGCGTCACGGCCGACCGCGTGGTCGGGACGCCGGTGGTCGCGGCCGCGCCTGGGACGGGCGAAGCAGGGACCGCCGCCGGGACTCCGCGCGCCGCCTCGAGGCGGGAGGTCAGGTTCATCAGCTGGCCGCCCGGTGCCTGGCCCGGTACTTGCCGGGCTTCATGAGAGGGGTGGCGGCGAAGCGGGACACCAGGCGCCGCATCTCCTTGGCCATGGGGTCGCGCCGGTTGCTCTGCAGGATGGGAACACCCTGGTTGGTGGAGGCGGGCACGGCCTTGGAACGCGGCAGGACGACGTCCACACCCGCGCCGATCGTCGTCTCGACGTCGCGCACCGTGAGACCGCCCTTGGGGTCGGCGAAGTTCATGACGATGTGCCGGCCGGCCGGGATCATGGCCAGCTCGCGGAGAACATCGAGCTCCTTGCGCAGTCCGCGGACACCGGGCACGTCCATGCTGGTCAGCATGATCACGTCGGTGGCGCGGTCCAGGGCGGCCAGCGTCTGCTCGGAGAGGCCGGGCGCGGTGTCGACCACGACGTAGCGGAACTCCCGGGCCAGCGACGCGAGCAGCCGGGTGACGTCCTCGCCCGTGACCGTGTCCCCGGCGGCCGGCGATTCCGCACCACAGACCGCGTACAGGCCGCTGGGGTGCTGGGTGAGGAAGGTCTTGAGGACCATCGTGTCCTCGCTGGCCGGGCCACGGACCGCGTCGGGCAGCGTGTACTCGGGCACCAGGCTCAATGCCGACGCCACGTCACCGAACTGGACGTCGAGATCGACCAGCACGGTGGACTGCGGCGCCGCCGCGGTCAGCCCGATGGCGAGGTTCGTGGAGACCGTCGTCTTGCCCACCCCGCCCTTGGGCGAGGCGATGGTGATGACCCGGCCGGCGTAGCGCTCGGTCTCGCTCACCGGGCGCAGCACCCGCCGCCGGCTGGCAGCGGCGTGGCCGGCCCGCTCCACGGCGGCCCGGATGTCGGCCACGTCGGCGCTCGGCGGGAGCAGGTCCCGGATGCCGGCACGCATCGCGGCCTGCCACATCTCCGGTGACGGCTCGGCCATGAGGACGACGCTGATACCGGGGCTCTGCACGTCCAGCCGCGAGGCCAGCGTCAGCACCTCCGGCGCCGGCGCGTGCGGACCCACCAGCAGCACGTCGGGCAGCTCACCGTCGAGGAGCTGCTCGAACAGCCGGGCGGGCTCGCTGGGCAGACGGCCCGGCGGCAGGACGGCGACGTCCCCGTCGGCCGCCTCCTTCACCCGGAGGATCAGCTCCTCGCCGGCTCCGGCCAGCACGACGCGGCTCATCGGGGTACCCCCACGTAGATGTTGGTCTCGTCGACGACGCGCGTGCCGCTCGTGTCGTCGCCTTCGGTCTCCAGGGACAGCCACAGCGTCGCGTGCTCCATGCCGAAGACGACGGTCTCGGCGTCCTTGGCGACGAGGGCCAGCGTGATCATGAGACTGGCGGACGGCGTCGCCGCCGGCTCCGCCTCCGTCTCGGCGTCCGGATCAGGTGCCGCCGGGGCACCCTGAACCTGGGTGACCAGGACGTGGTGGAGGACGTCGGAGGTCTGCCTCGTGCCGCTCGGAAGGACCTGGGACAGGTACACACCCACGGTGTCGCCGGCCGCGATACGGCCGCCGATCACCCGCTGCGGCTCCAGCAGGACGCTGACCTCCTGGAGCCCCTCGGGCACCGCGACCGTTCCGACCGCCTGGAGGTCGTCAGGGTCTTCGAACCGGCCGGCGAGCAGCTGCTCCCCCGGCTGGAGGTCCACCGTGGACACCCGGCCGGCGAGCGAGGACAGATCGGTGACCCGCCCCGGCAGGGCCGCCTTGGCGGGCAGCAGCTCGGTGCGGACGAGGCCGGCCAGCTCACCGCCCGGCGTCCCCTGCGGGATGAGCTCGTCGGCCACCAGAACCTCGACGGTGCGCGTGCCGGCGAGGGCGCGCGCGTCCGCGCCGCGCACGTAGGCCAGCAGGACCAGCGTGCCGGCGACGAGGAGGACGAGGGCCACGAACGCGGCGAGAAGTCGACGTCTCACGAGTGGTCGCCCCTATCGGATCAGTCGGAGGATCGAGGACCCCAGTTGCGGGGCGTCCGGGCTGTAGTTCCAGGCGTCGGACAGCTCGACGAAGCGGGTGAAGTAACCGGTCACGCAGCGCTCGTTGCCGCCGCACGGCTTCGGGTTGGAGCTGTACTGGCCGCCGAAGTGGTAGCCGGTCAGCCGGAACGCCGCGTAGCCGTAGACGCGGTACCAGCCGTTGGCGCCGCCCTCCCCGAACTCGTCGAAGATCGGCAGCAGCACGGTCTGGCCGGTCCACTCGGCGAAGTTCGCCGGGGAGCAGTCCGACGGGGGCGTGTTCCCGGTGGAGCTGTACATCTGGCCGTCGATCGCGCTGGTCACCTCGCACGTGCCCGGGTCGCTCTGCACGTAGCCGAAGCCACCCGGCACGACGTTGCCGGAGGGACCCGTGCAGCTGGCCTCGGCACTGGCCGACTTGGTCAGGTAGATCGTCCGGACGGTGGTGCCCGAGGGCAGGCCACCGCCGGTCTGGGCCTTGAACGAGCACCAGGAGAAGGTGAGGGGGAGCACGGCGGTGCCCTGGCTGGGGCCCCCCCAGCCGACGGTGGCCGTCGCCGAGACTCGCGTGGAGTCGTGCCCGATCACGGGCGCGAACCAGTGCTCCTGGGGGGTGCCCCCGGTGACGGTGACGCTCAGCGGGTCGCTGCTCAGGACCGGCTGCGCGGCCGTGCCCTCGGTGTCGTTGGCGGCGATGAGGGCCTGCGCGGTGGCCAGCATGTCGCCGCAGTTCCCACGGGAGCAGTCCTGGGCGACGGCGATCGCCGCGGCGTCCGCGCCGACCTGCAGGCGGGCGCGCTCGGCGTAGAGCGCACCGACGTCGACGGCGATGGCGGCGAAGCCGAGCATCGGCACCAGCAGCAGGGCGAACATCACCGCTGTGGCGCCGCGCTCGCCGTCCAGCCGACGGCGGAGCCGGGAGGTCAGCCGTTGCATCGCATGACTCCCGTTCCGGTCAGGTCGACGCCGGTCCCGAAGAAGCCGGTGAGGTAGGGCATGGGGTAGTCGATGGTGAGACGCACCGACGTGCTGCCGCCGTTGAGCACCGGGCAGGACGCGGGGCTGATCGTGATCTGACCGTCGGTGATCCCGGGGTCGAGGGAGGCCGCAGCGTTGCGCACCGCGGCGCGGGCCGCGGCGGGGTCGTTCTGCAGCGCCATCAGCCGCACCCCCTCGCGAGCGGCCGCCGAGAGCGTGCCCTGCACCTGGAAGGCGCGACCGAACTCGGCGATACCGATCACGAGCACGATGAGCAGCGGCACGATGAGGGCGAACTCCACCGCCGTCGCACCGCGCTCCGTCCGTAGTCCTTCGCGCATCACCGCTCACCTCCTCCCGACCTGAACGGCTGTGTCCTGCGCCCGACATGTGCAACGGCGCAGCGGCCCCCTGGTGGAGGCCGCTGCGCCGGAGCGACTCGGACGACCGTCAGGGAAGGGCGTTCACGATGGCCGTGAAGAGGCCGTTGAGCTCGCCGCCCAGCAACGTCACGGCGCCGATGATGACGACGGCGATCAGGCCGACCATGAGGCCGTACTCGACGGCGGTGGCGCCCTTCTCGTCGCGCTTGAGGCGGTCCTGGGCGAAGGCGACCAGGCTGACCAGGGTGGCGTACGTGTTCAGCACGAGTACTCCAGAGTGGTGTCTGCCGGCCAGACCGGGTCGGTTGACCCGTCCTTGCGGCTTCTGGGAGCTATGTCGTCCTGGACACGCCGCGGCTTGAGCATCCTCACCCGAAAGAGTGACCCCGGGCCCTTTCAGCTGAGGAGCGCGTCACTCCATCCGATGGCCAACACCGCGCCGGCGAGCATCGCGGGTCCGAACGGCAGCTCACCGCGCAGCCCGATCCGCCATCCGGCCAGCAGCACGAGGGCGAATAGCGCCTGGATCACGAAGCCCGCAGCGGCGCCGACGACGAGGGCGCCCCACCCCAGCCAGCCGAGGTAGAGGCCGAGCAGGCCGGAGAGCTTCACGTCCCCCATGCCCAGGCTGTGGGGCGAGATGAGCGCCAGGACCAGGAAGACGGCGAACAGGATGACGGCGCCGAGCACGGCCCTCAGCAGGGCGGCCCACTCCTGCCCCGCGACCGCGGCGACGAGCAGGAGGACGGCGCCGATCCCGATGGAGGGGACGACGACGCGGTTGGGCAGGAGGTGGTGCTGGAAGTCGATCACCGCGAGCAGTACGCCCGCGGCCGCGAGGAAGAGGAAAGCGGGTAGTTCCCAGGAGGGACCGAACCGGAGCGTCGCGAGCACGAACAGCAGCGCCGCCCCGACATCGACGGCGGGCCCACGCACGGCGACACCGACGCAATCGTGCAGGGGGCGTACCGGCAGGCGCCCGGTCGTCGGCGTGGCCGCTCCGCGGCTCCCGGCCCGTTTCTGATCCGGCCAGGGGAACCGGCCCGCCGCGTGGTTCAGCAGGTGCCCGACCACCAGGCCCAGCGCCCCCGCCACGACGACGAGTGCGGTCACCACGGGGCGAGGCGGGGGGCGGCGGGCACGGCGCTCACCTTGACACAGCGCGCGCCCGCCGCCCGGGAGGTCAGTTGCAGTAGCCCTCCGGGTACTTCTGGGCGGCGACGTACGTCAGTGCACCGGGAGACCGGACAGTCCGGCGACGAGGCCGAGAAGAGCGCAGCCACCGAGGGTCCGGAGCACCGACCACTTGAGCCGGAAGATCAGCACGGCGGCGACGACGGCGATGGCGACGGCCACCGGGCGGACGGTCCCGAGGTCCGGTAACTCGATCGCCAGCCCGAATCCGTCGACGGCGTGCGTCTCCCGGAACAGGGTGTGCACGGCGAAGTAGACCCCGAGGTTCGCGATCACGCCCACGACCGCGGCGGTGATGCCGGTCAGGGCGGCCGACAGCGACCGGTTGCCACGCAGCCGTTCCACGTAGGGAGCGCCGAGCAGCACGAAGAGGAAGCTGGGCACGAAGGTCACCCAGGTGACCAGCAACGAGGCGAGCACTGCCGCCACCCAGGGGTCCAGCTCCCCCGGGGCACGGTAGGCCCCGAGGAACGCCACGAACTGGACGACCATGATCAGCGGCCCGGGCGTCGTCTCGGCCAGGGCAAGACCACGCACCATCTCCCCCGGTGCCAGCCAGCCGTAGACCTGCACCGCCTGCTGCGCCACGTAGGCGAGCACCGCGTAGGCGCCGCCGAAGGTGACCACCGCGGCCCCGGAGAAGAACAGGCCCTGCTGGGTGAAGACGCTGTCGCCGCCGGTCAGCAGTGCGAAGGCGCCCACCGGGACACCCCACACGAGCAGCCCGACCAGCAGCATCCGGAGCGTGCGCCGGGACGACGGCCGTTCGGTGTGCAGGACGTCGTCCGGGACGACCGGCGGCGGGCCGGCGTCGACGACCTCGGCCGCGCCCCGTTCGGGGAGCGCCGACGGGCGCCACCGCGCCAGCGCCCATCCGACCAGCCCGGCCGCCAGGACCACCACCGGGAACGGCACGGCGAACAGCGCGAGCGCCAGGAAGGAGAGGACGGCGATGGTGAGGAGGGCCGGGTTGCTCAGGGCTCGCTTGGCCACCCGGAGGACCGCCTGGACGACGATCGCGAGCACGGCGGGCGCGAGCCCCGCGAACAGCGCGCTGACCGCCACGGTCGAGCCGAAGGCCACGTACACCGCCGACAGGACCAGCAGGGCGATCACACCCGGGAGGACGAAGAGGCCTCCGGCGACGAGACCGCCGCGGGTGCCGTGCAGCAGCCAGCCGACGTAGGTGGCCAGCTGCTGGGCCTCCGGTCCGGGCAGCAGCATGCAGTAGTTCATGGCATGCAGGAACCGACGCTGGCCGATCCACCGCTTGTCGTCGACCAACGTCCGCTGCATGACGGCGATCTGCCCGGCCGGGCCGCCGAAGGTCTGCAGCGAGATGGCGAACCAGGCGCGCACCGCCGTCCGGAAGGGGACGACGGGTGCGGACGGGCCGGCCTGCGGCATCGGCTCGGTCTCGCTGGTCACGGGCTCTCCTGGTACCGGGGCGCGGGCGCGACGTGTCCATCGAACCAGGGGGCACCCGTTCCGCCGCACCTGGGAGCACTGCGCAGCGCAGATCACGACGCTCGACACGACGCGGAACGTCCGCCGGGCATGATCGCCCCGTGACCACGAGCCGGCCGCCGTCCGCGGTGCCGCCCCCCGTCCGCTTCGGCCTGGTGGGCTACGGCTTCGGCGGCCGGTACTTCCACGCGCCGTTGCTGGGTGCCGCCCCGGAGTGCGAGTTCCTCGGAGTCGTCACGTCCTCGCCCGACCGCCGGGCGCTGGTCGACGAAGACTCCCCCGGCCGGTCGACGTTCGGCTCGTTGGAGGAACTGGCGGCGGCCGGCGCCGAGGCGGTGGCGATCTCCACCCCCGCCGCGACGCACAGCGAGCTGACCGACCGTGCGCTGGAACTGGGGCTCGCGGTGGTGTGCGACAAGCCGTTCGCCCTGGATGCCGCCGCCGCGACCAGGTCGGTGGAGCTCGCCGAGCGGCTCGGACTGGCGCTGTCGCCGTACCAGAACCGGCGATGGGACTCCGACTTCCTGACCGTGCGCAGGCTGGTCGCCGACGGAACGCTGGGCGACGTCGTCCGGTTCGAGTCGCGCTTCGAACGGCTGGCTCCCGACGCCGGACCCGGCGCCTCCGGCGGCGGAACCCTGCTCGACTTCGGCAGCCACCTCGTCGACCAGTCCCTCGTCCTGCTGGGGCCGGTGGACTCCGTCTACGCCGAGTGGCGGTTGCGCGAGAACGGTCTGGACGACGACGTCTTCGTCGCACTCGCCCACGCGAACGGCGCTCGGTCCCACCTGTGGGGCAGCTGGAGCCAGGGGGCGCCGGGGCCGCGGTTCCGGGTCACCGGGACCGCCGCGGGCTACGTCCACCGCACGCTCATGGACGTCCAGGAAGATGTGCTGCTCGCCGGGCACACGCCCGCGACGCTCGGCGCGGAGTGGGGCGCCGAGCCGGCCGAGCGGTGGGGCCGGCTGTACCGCGGGGGCGCCGGCGAGACGGTGCCCACGGAGAACGGCGCGTGGGACACCTTCTACCCGTCGTTCGCCCGCGCCGTCCGCGGGCTCGGCCCGTTGCCGGTGGACCCGCGGGACGCCATCGCCTCGGCGACCGTGCTGGACGCCGCGCGCCGCAGCGCGACCGAGGGCGTCGTCGTCAGCCTCTGATCGTCAGCCTGTGAATCGTCAGCGCAGCCGCTGGGGCAGCCCGGCGGTCACGAGCCACACCCGGTCGGACGCGGCGGCGATGCGGGCGTTGAGGATGCCGAGCTCGTCGCGGAAGCGCCGGCCGGACGGCGTGGCCGGGACGATGCCCGACCCGACCTCGTTGCTCACCGCCACCACCCGGCGACGGCAGCGGGTCCAGGCGTCGACGGCCTCGTCGACCGCGGCGGCCAGGCGCTCGTCCGCGCCGGGTTCCTCGGTCCAGACCCCGCAGTCGTCCATGACGCGGGACAGCCAGGTGGTCAGGCAGTCGATCAGGACGGGCGGTCCGGTGCTGCCCAGGACGCTCGGCAGGTCGATCGTCTCGACGGTGCTCCAGGACGCGGGGCGCCGGACCCGGTGCAGGGCGACCCGTCGGGCCCACTCGGCGTCGTCCGGACCCGGGGTGGAGCCACAGGCGACGTACTCGACGGAGCGCTCGCGACCGAGCAGCTGCTCGGCGTAGGACGACTTCCCGGAGCGTGCGCCGCCGAGCACGAGGACCCGCCGCGGCCGACGCGCGATCACCGTCGCACCCGCCGCACGCTGGTCATGTGATGGGAGCGTACCGAGGTGGGAACTCCTGGTCGGGCCGCTAAGGGCAGGAGCTCACCACGGTGAACGAGGCCCCGGCGTCGCCGAGAGCGATCCCGTCGACCGACAGCTGACCGTCCGCGTCCTCCGTCAGCGGGCCGCAGACCGCCTTGCCGTCGACGACCACGACCGCGGACGGCGCCGTCACCGCGTCCTGCTCCTTCTCCGAGAGCACCACGACGGCCGACCCCACGGTGACGATGACAGCGGCGCCGGCCGCGCACAGCAGCGCCCACCTGAGCAGCCTTCGCGCGCTCGTCGCCTTGTTCTTGGTGTCGTCGCGCAGCTTCTGGAACGTGAGATCGCTCGTCACGGAGGGGAGGGAGTTCGCCGCCAGACCGGCCAGCACGGTGGCGAGCAACGCCAGGCCCGCGGCCACGACGATCGCCACCCGGACGTCCCCGGCAAGTGACTCGGGCAGCTCGTCGACCCCGGTCAGGCCGCCCACGAACGTGACCGACCCGAAGACGCCGAGGACGGCCGCGAAGAGAGCGGACCACCCCGTCGCCGACTTCCGTACGACGTCGAGCTGCGTGCGGCGGGCCTTGGTGACCTCGCCCTTCCAGTAGTCGTCGTCCTCCTTCGCCATGACGCCGCACCCCTACGGCTTCGCGATCGTGACGATCAGCGGACCGCCCCAGCCGCAGCCGTCGCGCTCGTCGTCCTCGTCGTCGTGTGACCCGTCGCAGTTGCAGTCGACGTTGTAGCGACCGGACGGCTGGACGTCGATGCCCATGCCGACGTCGAACTCGATCTCCACGCTCATGTCGTGGCCGCAGCGCGGACAGGCGCCGTGCAGGTCGTACAGCCCCCGCCCCTTCTTCGACAGCTGCAGCGTCCCGTCGGCGAGGGCGGCGTCGATACCCGCCTGCCATCTCCTCGTGTTGGGCTCCGTGGATGCCGGGTACTCGTACTCCACGCTGCGGTCCGGCCAGGTCTCGGCCACGCGCTCTCCTCGACGTCGACGGCCCGCGGGGCGAGCGCCCCCCGGGTTGTTCCACCCCGAGCGGCGCTCACCCGTTGACGGTGAACACGACTTCGCTCCACAGGTCGCCGTTCACCGTCACCACCCCGGGCAGCGTCTGCGGGGCATCCGCCCGGATCACCGTGTGCTGGTGGTCGTGCAGGGCGGCGAGCAGCTCGCGCTTGGGGATCGCGTCCTGCCAGCGCTTGACCAGGCCCCACGGCAGCATGGCGTAGCCGCCGTCCTGCCACACCTTCTCGACGAAGTCCTTCGGGGTGGCGTTGTGCGAGCCGTGGTGTCCCACCTTGTAGAAGACGGCGTCCCGGAGCAGGTCGGTCTTCGCCGGGTTCTGCAGGACGTGCTGCCAGGCGCCCTCCTGCGCGTCGCCCGGGAAGATCAGCCGCGTGCCGCCGACGTCGAGCACCATGAACAGGCTGGTGTTGTTGACGGCCCGCTCCAGGATCGACGCGGCTCCGAGCAGACCGGCGTCGTTGGTCACCCTGACGAGGTTCAGCGAGCGCTTGGCGTCCACGAGGCTCTCGGGCAGCCGGTCGCGGTCGCTGACCACGTAGTCGGGATCGAAGAGCGGGACGTCGGTCAGGTCCTCGACGCCCTCGGGGTCGTCGAGGTCGAGACGCAGCCACCCGGCGCTCTTCGGCGGGTCCATGCGCTTGAGCTGCTCGGGATCCCGCGACGGGCCCACCACGTGGACCACCGCGTCCCCTCCCGCCACCGCCACGGTGTTCTCCGCTTCGTCCGGGTGCGGGAAGTACCGCACCCGGTGCGCGCCGGCGAAGTGCTGACCGTTCCGACCGAGCAGCCGGTCGGTGGCGTCGGCGTTGCCGAAGGAGTTCAGGGCGAACCAGTGGGCCTCCCGCACGTCCGCCGGCCCCGACCCCGGGTCCAGGCCCAGGGTGCGTGCCTCGATGAGGCCGAGCAGGCGACGGGCCGTCTCGGTCTGAGCGCGGCGGAGCGCGGCCGCGTCGGCGTCGGTCTCGTCCTCCACGAACGGCAGCCACACCTCGTCGACCCGCACGTCCTGCCAGGCGTCCACCGAGAAACCGGAGATGTGGTCGGCGTGGTGGTGTGTGGCCGCGACGACGTCGAGATGCGGTGTGCCGTCGGGGCTGGTGGCCGCGAGATCGCTGATGATCGCGTCCACCGTCTCGCTGATCTTCCGTGCCTGCCCCTGGCTGTGGACGCCGCAGTCGATCAGCATGCGCCACGGCTTCGCCGTCCCCTCGACCGTGATCAGGAAGGCGTCACCGAACCCGACGTTGTACATGCGCACCGCGACGGTGGACCCGGACATCGGCTGCCTCCCCTCCGACGTCGTTGTGCATGGCCGCGAAGTCGAGGCGGTCGATCGCCGGCTCGAGGGTCCAGGCGCTGAGCGCGTCGTCCTCCTCCAGGCCCGCGAGCCACCGCCGCAGCGCGGCCAGCCGGTCGGTTCCGGCCCGGTGGTGGCCGTGCGCAGCATGGCCGGGTGGCAGCGCGGCCACGGCGCCCTCGTCCAGGAAGGGGAACGGCTTGGCGATCACGAACTCGACGCGGCCGTCGACCCCGGCGATGAGCGTCGTGCCCGCGCGGAACACCGGTCGTTTGTTCTCGTCGAGGCCCGGGTCCTCGAGGTCCGGACGACGCTGCGTCAGTTGCACGACGATCTCGGGCCGGGGCTGCCGGTCCGCCGCCTGCCGGTAGGCCACATGGATCCCGGCCAGGTCGATGTCCACGGACGGTTCGAGGCCCAGCGCGTGCGCGTGCCGCCGTGCCCATGCGCCGACCTGCTGGTCGATCCGCCGTTCGCCGGCCCGGCCGCCCGCGGCCGGCGCGGCCGAGATGACCGGCCCGGCCTCGCCCGTGAGGTCCAGGTCCCTGGTGGCCGACAGGATGAGGGGCTGCAGGTCGACCGGAGCGGCGGGGTCGGCCAGGCTGAGCGGTTGTTCCGGCGCAGGCCAGGTCAGGGCGGCATCGGCCAGGGACGTCACGCGTGGCGGGTAGATGCCGCGCCGGCGCATGGCCTCGACGAGGGTGCCGCGCAGATTTCCGCTGTCATCGGGGAACAGCACCCGGTCGGCGGTGACGATCGCGCGCACGACGTCACCGAAGGTCACGTCGACGACCGGCAGGTAGTCGAATGCGCGGACGACCATGCCGAGCAGCCGGTCGGCGTTCTTGACGGCCTCGTCAGCGACCCGGTTGACCAGGTCGGGGTGCAGCCGCCCCGGCGGGAGCACCCCGGACCCGCCGGTGGCGATGCGGAGCAGGTCGGCGATGGATGCCTGGTAGACGTCCAGGTAGGCGTCGAAGACGGCGGCGACGAAACAGGCGCCCCGCTCGTGCGGCTCGGTGGCCCTACGGAACCGATCAGGTGTCCGCTCGGTCCCGATGGCCGAGCGCAGCGCCCGGCCGCGGCCGGACGAGCGGCCGAACTCCTCGGCGAGGTCCAGCAGACCGCTGTTCCTGCGGAGATCACCGGAGGTCGCAGCCACCGCCTGGATGACGACGTCCCGGTGGACGAAGTGCTGGAACAGGGCGACGAGGTCGGCGAAGGCCTCGTGCAGCGCGAAGACGTCGGAGTTCGTGGCCTGGGCGAAGTAGCGCCGCAACCGATGGACGATGGCGTGCGTGATCTCGTGGGCGATGATGTCCGAGGACAGGCAGGTGAAGATCACCTGCCCGGGCAGGTTGGGCCCGGGGTCACGCTGGTCGGCCCGGTAGTAGCCGAACAGGACCGCACGACGTCTCGGGTCGAAGAAGGCGTTGCGTCCCTCGAAGGCATGCGGCACCAGCCGCAACTGGTGGTTGGCGCGCCACCGGAAGCGCCGCCCGACGAAGCGCTCGAAGCGCTCGATGACGCTCATGGCGACGGCGTAGACGACCTGCTGGTGCGTCCGGGGGTCCCTCTCGGACGGGCGCAGACCGTCCTGCGCCAGCACGGCGCCCGCGTCGAGGTCGACGGGCTCGTACCACTGGTCACGCGTGGCGTCGAAGTCCACCACCTGCAGCAGCGAGCCGCACGGGCCCGGCTGCAGGTTCGTCTCGAAGGGCACGTCGAGCACCAGGTAGCGACCGGACAGCCGCGTGGACATGGGGTCGAACGCGAAGGTCCGCAGGCGCCGACGATCGGGGGTCGGGACCGAGGGGACGTTGACTCCGGCGAGCGTCATTGCTCATCCCTGTCTGTGCCAGCGCGAGCGCGGCAGGCCCACCGCCGGTCCCGACCCGCGACGCTGGCGCAAACTAGCGGAGTCGCGTGGCCGCCGACAGACGTTTCGCTTCCACGTCGTCCGACGTCGGGGGGCGGGCACGGAGGACGACGGACGAGTCGGCCTGTACGCCGGGTTCTGTCCACGGGTGCCTTGCGGCCTCCCGATGGGCGGTCATCCATCTAGGCCTGCCGTTGCCGGCAGGCTCGAGCGGTCTACCCGCAGGCATCGGGCGGGCAGCCCTCGAACGCCTGCGCAGGACGACGGCGGACCGCCGTCCCTTCTTGACCTTGCTCCGGGTGGGGTTTACCGAGCCACACCGGTCACCCGGTGTGCGGTGGTCTCTTACACCGCCGTTTCACCCTTACCAGTGCGAGCACTGGCGGTCTGTTCTCTGTGGCACTGTCCCGCGGGTCACCCCGGGTCGCTGTTGGCGACCACCCTGCCCTGTGGAGCCCGGACGTTCCTCGGCGACGGGGTCGCCCCCGCCGACGCGACCGCCCAGCCGACTCGTCCGTCGTGCCGAACAGTCTAGGCGGTGATCACTCGCGGGTGTGTGCGCCGAGGGCCGGTGATCAGCCCCAGTAGAGCCGGAAGCCCACGCGGCGGCCGCCGTCCTCGGTCAGTGTCGACATGTCGATGACCTGCTGCGCCTGCTCCTCGACAGGGACGTCCGACAGCAGTTCGAGGTACCGGCGGTGCTCGCTCAACGAGGCGACGGCGGTAGCCGCGTGAGCCTCGACGTCCACCTCATGTGGAGGGTCGGACATCTCCTGCACCGCGATGTACTGCACCCCCGACCACCGGGGCTCGGCGATGTCCGGGAAGATCCATTCGTTCCCGGCATCGGCGACGGCGTCCAGGACGCACTGCCCGAGGGCCCGGTGGTCGGCGGAGTTCACGTAGGCCGGTGACACCCCCGGCGGCGTCCACATCGCACCGAAGTACCCGGTGACGACGAGCTGCGGCTGGTGCCGCCGGATCGCCGCGGCCAGGTCCCGCCGCAGCCCGGGCCCCGCCACCAGGGTGCCGTCCCGGTGGTCGAGGAACTCCACCTCGGTCACACCTGCGACGGCCGCCGACCGCCGCTCCTCCTCTTCCCGCAGCGGCCCGGCGGTCTCCGGCGGCACTCCGGCCATACCGGCCTCGCCGCGGGTGGCCAGCAGGTAGTGCACCTCTTTGCCGGCCGTCGTCCACGCGGCCACGGCAGCCGCCATGCCGTACTCGATGTCGTCGGGGTGGGCGGCCACGACGAGCGCGCGCTGCCAGTCGTCGGGCATGGGCCTGGATGCCATGGCCGCAGTCTGTCGCAGGATGGGGACATGGTCGACGACGTTGATCGCATCCACCTCCGCCGCTGCGTGGAACTCGCGCGCACGGCGCTCGACGCGGGCGACGAGCCGTTCGGCTCCGTGCTGGTCGACGCCGACGGGCAGGTGCTGTTCGAGGACCACAACCACGTGGCCGGCGGCGACGCCACGCAGCACCCCGAGTTCGCCATCGCCCGCTGGTCGGCGGCGCACCTGACTCCGGAACAGCGGGCCGCGGCGACGGTCTACACGTCCGGCGAGCACTGCCCGATGTGCGCGGCAGCGCACGCCTGGGTGGGTCTCGGCCGCATCGTCTTCGCCAGCTCGGCGGCGCAGACCGGCGCGTGGCTCGCCGAGCTGGGCGCTCCCCCCGCCCCCGTCCGGCCGCTGCCGATCACCGAGGTCGCCCCGGGGCTCACCGTGGAGGGTCCCGTCCCCGGGCTCGACGACGAGGTCCACGAGCTGCACCGGCGGTTCCACCAGGCCTGACCGCAATCCCGCCGTAGGGTCGCCGGTCGTGTCCGCCGTCGACCTGCTGATCGCCGCCGGGGTCGCGTTGATCGCCGGTGGCATCAACTCGATCGCCGGTGGCGGCTCGCTCATCCTCTTCCCCACCCTCGTCGCGCTGGGCATGGGCACCGTCGAGGCCAACGTGACCAACTCGGTGGCCCAGTGGCCGGGCTACCTGGGCGGTGTGGCCGGCTTCCGCAACGAATACGGCGGGCAGCGCAGCCGCATCATCCGGCTGGGCGTGGTCGCCGTCCTGGGCGGAACGGCCGGCAGCGTGCTGCTGCTGACCACGCCGTCCGAGGCCTTCGACATCGTCGTCCCCGTCCTCGTGCTCCTGGCGAGCACGCTGCTCGCCTTCCAGCCGCTGCTGACCAAGCGGCTCAAGCGCGAGGAGGACGACCGGCCACACCGGGACCCGGGCTGGCTCTACGTCGTGCTCTTCTTCGCCACCGCGTACGGGGGCTACTTCGGCGGAGCACTGGGCGTGATCCTGGTCGGCGTCCTCGGGGTCGCCCTGCACCGGCTCAAGCTGGCCAACGCACTGAAGTCGGTGCTCTCCTCGGTGACCGCGAGCGTCAGCCTCGTCATCTTCGCCCTGTTCGGGCCGGTGCACTGGGTCGTGGTGGCCGTCGCCGCGCCGGCCAGCCTGGTCGGCGGCTACCTGGGCGCTCGCGTCGCCACCCGCATCCCGACGACGCCGCTGCGGGCCTTCATCGTCGTCTTCGGCGTCGCCGTCGCCATCTACCTGTTCCTGCGCGTGTGAGCCAGGTCGTTCCGGAGCGGGGGCCGGAGGCTCCCCGACGGGACGACGCAGCGGCTCATCGCAACGGGGGACGACACCTGGACGCGGTGCCGCCCGGAGGGTGGCGGTGTCATCGCAGGTGCGAGGTGTCGTTCACCAGGCGCACCGAGGCGCGACCGTCCGAGGACCACGCCACCGTGCACAGCGACGCGGCGTCCAGGAACATCCGGTGCACCACCTCGTCACCGACGCCCAGTCCCGCCGCGAGCAGCAGCTTGATCGGCGTCACGTGGCTGACGACCAGCACCGTGCGGCCCTCGTGCTGGGACAGCATCCGGCGGCGGGCGCGCGCGACGCGGGCGCTCACGTCGGCGACGGACTCCCCGCCCGGAGCGGCGACGGTGACGTCGTCGAGGAAGCGCCGGGCGGCCAGCGGGTGCTTGGCCCGGCCCTCGTCGAAGGTGAGGCCCTCGAGATCTCCGAAGTCCAGCTCGACCAGGTCCTCGTCGAAGGTGACCGGCAGGTCCAGCGCCCCCGCGACCAGCTCCGCCGTCTCCCGCGTACGGCGCAGCGGGGAGGCGACGACGACCTCGATGCCGAGCCCCTTGGCGCGCACGCCGGCAGCCGCCGCCTCGGCGCGCCCGGTCCGCGACAGCGGCAGGTCGTTACGGCCGCTGAACCGACGCTCCGGGGTGTGCTCGGTCTGCCCGTGCCGCAGCAGGTGCGTCACCGTGGTGACCACGGGCGCCGGCTCGGCGGTCGGCTGGACGTCGTCCTCCAGGACGACGGCCTCTGCGGCTGGGTCCCGGTGCACCGGCCGACCGTCCATCGCACTGTTGGCCAGCGCATCGGCGGCGCCGTTCTGCGCACGCGGCACCCACGTGTAGCGGACGTCGGCGAGCTGACGGGCGATCTTCTGAGCCTGCAGGGCCAGCTGCTGCATGTCGGGGTGCTTGATCTTCCAGCGGCCCGACATCTGCTCGACGACCAGCTTGGAGTCCATGCGGACCTCGACGCTGGCCGTCGGGTCGAGGTCGAGGGCGGCCTGCAGCCCGGCGACCAGGCCGCCGTACTCGGCCACGTTGTTCGTGGCCCGCCCGACCGACGCGGCCCGCTCGGCCAGCACCCGGCCGGTGTCGGCGTCCCGCACCAGCGCGCCGTAGCCGGCCGGCCCCGGGTTGCCCCGCGATCCCCCGTCGGCCTCGACGACGAGCCTTCTCACTGCTCGACTCCGGTCTCGGTCCGCTCCTCGGTCGCTGGCGCTCCCTGCGATGCTCCCGACACCGTCGTCCCCGGACGCGTCACAGCCCGGACTCGGCGGTACGCACCAGGATCCGGCCACAGTTCTCGCACCGCACCACCTCGTGCGGATCGGCGTTGCGCACCGCGGCCAGCTCGTTGCCGTACAGCTCGAGCCGGCACCCCTGGCAGGCCCGCGCCCGCAGCATCGCCGCACCCGTGGTGCCGGTCTGCGTGCGGATCCGGTCGTAGAGGGAGAGCAGCGGCGCCGCGATCCCGGCGGCCACCTCGGCCCGGGCCTCCTCGTGCCGCTTCCTGCCGTCGGCGATGTCGGCCAGGGCGTCGTCGCGCAGCTGCTCGGCCCGCTCCCGTTCGGCGCGCGCCTGCTCCAGGCGCTGCTGGGCCGAGGCGAGCGCGGACTCGGCGTCCTCCAGGCGCTGCATGAGCTCGAGCTCCTGGTCCTCCAGGTCGGACCGGCGCCGCTTCAGCGAGTCCAGCTCGTGCTGGAGATTGGTCATCTCCTTCGGGGAGACGTTCCCGGAGTCCAGCAGCCGCTGGTCCTTGGCCTCCCGCGCCCGGACCGTCTCGACGTCGGACTCCAGCCGCTTCACCTCGCGGCCCAGGTCGCGCACCTCGGTCTCGGCGCGGACGACGTCGCCGGAGAGGCTCCGCTCGGCCTCGGCCGCGGCCTCCACGGCGGTGACCTCGGGCAGGTTCCGCTGCCGGTGGGCCAGCTGGGTCAGCGCGACGTCTTCAGCGGCGAGGTGCAGCAGCTTCTGCTGCTCGAAGTGATCGGCCTTCACCCGGCCAACCTACCCGTGCAGCCACCTGTCCCCGACCCCCGTGCAGGGTCCCGCCGCCGGCCCCGTCCAGAGGCTCGTCCCGAGCCTGCGAGGGATGAGGAGGACGGGGTCCTTCTACGGTGGGGGGCACGGGGGTCCTTCTGCTACCTGCGCGGCGAGACGCCCCCGACCGCTCACGCTCCCCGCCCGGCCCGGTGCGTCCACGGGTCGGTCCGCCGACGGGACACCGCCACCTCGACCCGGCCGGACAGGTCCGCCGCCAGCGCCTCTGCCGCCACCGGCAGCCAGGGCCACTCGCTGGCGTAGTGCGCGACGTCGCAGAGCGCCGGCCCCGCCACCTCCCCCGCGTCCGACGCCGGGTGGTGCTTGAGATCGCTGGTGAGAAGGACGTCGGCGCCGGCCGCCGCGGCCGCGGCGAGCAGCGAGCCCCCGCTGCCGCCACACACCGCCACGCGGTGGACGACGCGCTCGGGGTCCCCGGCGGTGCGGACCCCACCGACGGTCTCCGGTAGAGCTGCGGCCGCCCGGTCCGCGAACGCCCGGAGGGTCAGCGGCTCCGGCAGCTGCCCCACCCGCCCGAGCCCGGCACGCGGGTCCGCGGCGCACGGCTCCAGCGGCACCGTCCCGGTCAGCCCCAGGACGGCGGCCAGCGCGTCGTTGACACCGGAAGCAGGCGCCCGGTCGGCGTTGGTGTGCGCGACGAACAGGCCCGCGCCCGCTCGGACGAGGCGATGGACCAGACGGCCCTTCGGGTCGTCCGCCGGCACCCCGTGCACCGGGGTGAGCAGGAGCGGATGGTGGGTGACGAGCAGGTCGGCGCCGCTCTCGATCACCTCGTCCACGACGGCGGTCGTCGGGTCGACGGCGAACAGCACCCGGCCCACCGGTTCGTCCGGGTCGCCGCACACGAGCCCGACGGCGTCCCAGCTCTCGGCCAGCGCGGGGTCGTAGCGGGCGTCGAGCGCGGCGATCACCTGGCGCAGGGGTACGGGCACGGCTCCGGACTGTAGGTCAGCGACACCTGCCTGCTCCCTCGCCGGCGGAGGGGTCGGTGACAAGCTTCCGGCGTGACCGACCGCGGGTTCCGCGAACGCGTGTTCCGGGCGCCCGCCTGGCTGGAGGAACTGGTCCGCACCTCGCCGCCCCCGGTCCCCTGGCGTGACGTCGTCCGGTTCGCGGTCACCGTCCCCGCGCCGCTGGCCGTCGCCGTCGCCGTCGAGGGCGGGGTCCGGCCCGGTGCCGCCCTGGGCGCCGGCGTCTTCGCGACCACCGGCGCGCTCGCCGCCAGCCTCGCCCCCCAGTCCGGGCCGCTGCGTGACCGGCTGCGTCGGATCGCCGCCTCGATCGGCTTCGGCGCCGTTGGGTTGATCGTCGGCCAGTACGCCACCGGCGGCGGTTGGGGCCCCGTCCTCCTGATCGCCGCGCTCTCGGCCGTCGCGGCCCTCATCAGCTCCGTGAACGCGGCCATGTCCCTCGGCTCGCTGCAGCTGCTGATCTACGCCGCCCTGTCCTCCGGGCTCGTCACGCCGCTGTCGCTGCCCGTGGAAGTGGCCTTCTTCTGCTGCGGCGCCGCCTGGGCGACCCTGACGACGCTGATCCAGGCCCGGACCGAGGCGCTCGATCCCGATCGCTCGTCCGTGGCCGCCGTCTTCACCGCCATCGCCGACCTCCTCACCGCCAGCGGCACCCCGGAGTCCGAGGAGAGCCGGCGTGCCCTGACCACGGCTCTCAACGCCGCCTACGACCGGGTCATCCGCAGTCGCAGCCACTCCGCAGGCCGGATCAAGGAGCTGTCCGAGCTCGCGGGGGTGCTCAACGCGGCGGCCCCCCTCGTCGAGGGCGCCGTGGCCGCGGCCCGGGCGGGAGTGCCGGCCGACCCCGCCGACGTCGCCGCGGTGCGTGCGCTGGCCACCGCGCTCCGGGACGACGAGGAGTTGACCGACGAACGACCACCGCCGCTGGACGACGCCCCGCCCGTCCACCGGGCGGTCCGCCACGGGGTCCGGTTGGTCTGGAACGTCGTCGGCGACCCCGAGGAACGAGCCGGGGCCGCGGCCCCACATCCGGAGGTCGCCCTCCGCACGCGGCTGCGCGAGCTCGCCGACCGCACGCTGGCCAGCCCCGACAGCCGCGCGTTCGCCGTCCGCCTGGCGCTGTGCATGACCATCGCCGAGATCGCGCGGCAGTACCTGCCGATCCAGCGGCCCTACTGGGTGCTGCTCACCGTGGCGATCATCCTCAAGCCGGACTTCGGCTCGGTCTTCACCCGCGCCGTCCAGCGCGGCGCCGGCACGCTGCTCGGCGTGCTGCTGGGCTCCGCGCTGCTGGCGGTCCTCCCCCGGGGCCCGTGGGTGCTCCTCGCCATGGCCGTCGCCGCGGCCCCGCTCCCCTGGGCCCGCAACGCCAACTTCGGGCTGTTCTCGGTGTTCCAGACGCCGGTCATCATCCTGCTGCTGGACGTCGCCCTGCCCAGCGGCCCGGGCGTGGTCGGCGCCCGGCTCATCGACACGCTCATCGGCTGCGCGATCGTCCTGGTCTTCGGCTACCTGCTGTGGCCCCAGACCTGGCGGGCGCCCCTGGACGAGGCGCTGCGGGACGCCGCGCTGGCCCTCGACGCCTTCGTCGAGGCGGCGTTCACGGGCACCCCCATCGAGCGCCGTCGCGCTCGCCGGCACAACTACCGGGCACTGACCGAGCTGCAGACGCAGCTCCAGCGCCGGCTCGCCGAACCGCCACCGATCAGCACCTGGGCGGCCGCCTGGTGGCCGGTCATCGTGCAGCTCGAGCGCACATCGGACGCCGTCACGGAGGCGGTCATCGCCCAGCGCGGGGGCGAGCCGGCCCCGGACCTCGCGCAGGTCGCGGTGCTGCGGCGGGCGATCCGTCGCCTCGAGGAGGACGCCCGGGCCCACGGCATCACCGACGACGCCGAGATCCACGCCGACGGCGTGCTCGCTCCCGTGGCCCGCGAGGTGGACGCCGCCCGGCGGCTGATCCGCGAGAACGCACCGGGCCGTCGCGACGGTCCCTGACGGTGCGGCGTCCCGAGGTTGCGGCGTCCCCGAGGTTGCGGCGGCGTGGACGCCGCCCTGGGATGAGCGGGGTGTGGATCGATCCGCCGCCCCTGTCCCTCCCCGCGCTGTCCGACCCTCCCCCGCCGGGCTCCCGGACCGTCACCACCGACGACGGCGTCCCGCTGCACGTCGAGGTGGACGGCAGACCGGACGCCCCGGTGACCGTCGTCTTCTCCCACGGTTTCACCGCACGGCTGGCCGAGTGGGAGCTGCAGCGCCGGGCCCTGCGGCACCGCGCCCGGCTGGTGTTCTGGGATCAGCGGGGGCACGGCCGGTCGGGCTGGACCCCGCTGACCAGGGCGACCATCGACCGCACCGGTCGCGACCTGGGGCAGGTGCTCGACGCCACCGCCCCGGCCGGGCCGGTGGTGCTCGCCGGGCACTCGATGGGCGGCATGAGCATCATGGCCCTCGCCCGCCAGCGCCCCGACCTCTTCGGCACCCGCGTGGTGGGGGTCTTCCTGCTCGCGACCTCCGCCGGCGGCCTGGTGGAGACGGGCGTCCTCGGGTTCGCCCTCAAGCTGGTGCGCCGGCTCGGTCTGCTGCCGCTCTACCTGCGCTTCCTGCAGCTGATCGCGCCGGTCCTGGAACGCTTCCGCCCGCGCGGGACGGCGATCGGCCGCCACGTCACCCGGCGCCTGCTGTTCGGTCGCGACGACGCCCATCCGCACTACGTGCGGCTCGTGCAGGATCTGCTGGAGGAGACACCACTCACCGTCACCATGGCCTTCTACGCGACCTTCCTCGACCACGACGAGACCGCGTCCCTCGAGGTGCTGCGGCGCGTGCCGGTGACCGTCGTCGCGGCCACGCACGATCGGCTCACCCCTGCCGCGCACGGGCGCCGGATCGCCGAGACGATCGGCGAGGGCGCCGAGCTGGTCGTCGTCCCGGGTGCCGGGCACAGCGTGAACCTGACCCGTACCCACATCGTCGACGACGCGTTGAACGCCCTGATGGACCGCGTGGAGGCCGGACTCCGGAAAGCCGGTTGACCCGCCCTCCCGCGGGGCATCGGAGTGTGGCGACCACCACAGAGGTCTTGTAGCGGTTACCCGACGACACGCCCGAGTTCAGCGGCCACCCGCGCCGCGTGACGGCCCTGGTCCGAGCAGCGCGAGCAGGGCAGCGAGGAGCAGAACGTGGACCGGATGAGCGCCCTTGATGCGGGCTTCTTCTACGCGGAGAGCGAGAACACCCCCATGCACGTGGGGTCGGTCGCCGGCTTCGAGGGACCCGCTCCCACCTACGGCGACCTCGTGCGACTGCTGCTGAGCAAGCTGCCCCTCGTGCCGCGGTACCGGCAGCGGGTCCGCCCCGTGCCGATGCAGCTGGGCCGCCCCATGTGGGTGGACGACCCGCACTTCCAGATCCTGTACCACGTGCGGCACACCGCCGTCCCCAGCCCGGGCAGCGACGAGCAGCTGCGCAACCTGGCCGGCCGCGTGCTCGGCCAGCGTCTGGACATGGCCAAGCCGCTGTGGGAGCTGTGGCTGGTCGAGGGCTTGGCCGACAACCGCTGGGCCATCATCTCGAAGGTGCACCACTGCATGGTCGACGGCATCGCCGGGACCGACCTGATGCAGCTGATGTTCGACCTCACCCCCGACGCCACGCACGACGAACCGCAGGACTGGACGCCGCGGCGCAATCCCTCCGACCTGTCGCTGGTGGCCGGCGCCCTCACCGAGAACATGACCCACCCGCTCCAGCAACTGATGTCGATGCCCAACGTCGGCGGTGCGGTGCGGGCGGCCAAGGGCGTGGCGCAGTCCAGCAGGACCCTCGCTCAGACGGTCCCGTCGCTGGCCCGGCAGGCCGTCACCCCCACCGCGCGATCACTCAACGGCCCGATCGGCCCGCACCGTCGCTGGGCGTGGACGGAGGGCAAGTTCGAGGAGTTCAAGGCGGTCCGGAGAGCTCTCGGCGGCACGGTCAACGACGTCGTGCTCACCGCGATCAGCACGGGGTTCCGTGACCTGCTCGAGCGCCGCGGCGAGCTGTCCTCGGACCGGCTGGTCGTGCGCACGTTGGTGCCGGTCTCGGTCCGGCGGGCCGACGAGCGCGGCTCGTTGAACAACCAGATCTCTGCCGTCTTCGTCGACCTGCCCGTCGGGCAGGCGGACCCGGTCGCGCGTCTGACCGCCGTCCGCGGGCAGATGGACGAGCACAAGCGGGCCCTGCAGGCGGTCGACGCCCGGTCGATCATCTCCATGGGCGATTTCGTCGCTCCGACGCTGCTGTCCCTCGGCGTCCGCGCCACCCTCCAGGCCGGGCAGATGTGGTGCCAGGCGGTGACCACCAACGTGCCGGGCCCGCGGGTCCCGCTCTACGTGCTGGGGAAGCGCATGTGCAGCGCGACGGCCTACGTCCCCATCGCCGGCGGCACGCGGTGCTCGATCGGGATCTTCTCCTACCTGAACACGATGACGTTCGGGATCAACGCCGACTTCGACGGCTACCCGGACGTCGACGTCCTCTCCGGTGGCATCCGGCGCGGCATCGAGGAGCTGCTGGCCGTGGCCACGAAGGATGCCGCGCCCGAGGCCGCGCGGAAGGCCGAGCCGGAGAGCGAGCCGGGATCCCGGACGGCGAAGAAGACGACCACGGCGGCCGCCCGGTGAGCCCGCGGCAACGACGCGGGGCAGGGGCGCTCGGCGAGGGTCCACGCGGCCTGGACGAGCCGTCCGGGTCCGCCGAGCGGAACCTCACCGTTGCGGTCACCGGGCCGACGGGCACCTTCGGGTCCGGGCTGATCCCGCTCCTCCAGGACGACGACCGCATCGGGCGGATCATCGGGATCGCCCGCCGCCCCTTCGATCCGGCCGAGCGGGGTTGGACGAAGATGGAGTACCGGCAGGGCGACGTCCGCGACCCCGACGCGCTGCGGGCAGCGTTCGACGGCGCCGACGTGGTCGTGCACCTGGCGTTCCTCATCACCGGCAACGCCTCCCGGGAGACGACCCGGTCGATCAACGTCGACGGCACCCTCAACGTCTTCCGCGCGGCGGCTGACGCAGGTGCCCGCCGCTTCGTCTACGCCTCGTCGGTCGCGGCCTACGGCTTCCACCCCGACAACCCGGAGACGATCGACGAGCAGTGGCCGACGCGGCCCGCCGCGCGGCTGTTCTACGCCCAGGAGAAGGCCGAACTGGAGGAGCTGCTGGGCGAGGAGGCCCGGAAGCATCCGGACCTGGCACTGTTCCTGCTCCGCCCGCCGGTCGTCCTGGGGCCCAACGCCGTCGGCGGGAAGGACGTCCTCCCCGGACCGCTCGCGCCACTGGGCCGGGCACTGTTCAGCCGGCCCCGCCGGCTTCCCGTCCCGCTCCTGATGCTCGTGCCCTCCCTCCCGATGCAGTTCGTCCACGAGGAGGACGTCGGGCGCGCGCTCGTGCAGTGCATCGTGGCGGCGGGGCCCCCGGGCGCCTACAACATCGCCGGCGACGGCGTCCTGACCGCTCCCGACGTGGCGCGGGAGTTCGGCGCCGTGCCCATCCCGCTGCCCGCGGCACCGGCCCAGGCCGCGGCACGGGCGTTCTCCCGGCTGCCGTTCCTGCCGCCCGTGGCGCAGTGGGTGGAGGCGGCCAGCCGACCGGTGATCATGGACACCACCAAGGCCCGCGAGCAGCTCGGCTGGCGGCCTCGCTACAGCGGCCTGGAAGCCCTGCGGGACACCTTGCGCGACCGGCCCTGACGCGGTTCAGCCGGCGGTCCGGGCCGCCGCGGTCGCGTCGAGCCAGGCGAGGACCTCTGTCGCCACCTTCTCGGGCACCTGCAGCTGCGGCACGTGGCCGACGCCGGGCAGCTCCAGGTAGCGCCAGTGCGGATGCCGGCGGGCGATGTCCCGGGCAGCGGCCACGGGGACCAGGCGGTCCTTGGCGCCCTGCACCATGAGCACGGGCACGCGGATCGAGGCCATCGCCGTCCGGTAGCCGCGCGGGTCGACCAGCAGGCGCAGCAGCGATCGAGCCGCGGACAGGAACGCCTTGTCCATCGCCGGGACGTCCTGGCGCTGCTCGATGAGCGCGACCGACCGGTCGATCGTGTGCGCGGGCAGGGCGTCGGGGTCCACGCCGCAGAGCCGGAGCATGTCGCGGACCTGACGCAGCGGGGTCGACCGCTTGCGGCGCAGCGCCAGGAACCGCTCCCCCAGCATGGGAAGCGCGTAGACGGCGAAGGTCACGGCGACCAGCGGGTCCAGCGCCCGGCGGGGCCCGGGGACGGCTGCGTCGAGGAGGACCAGCCCGTTGACCGTCCACGGCGCAGCGGCGGTCTGCAGGATCGAGATCATCCCGCCCATGGAGTTGCCCACCAGCACGGCGGGGGCGCCGGCGACCTCGGTGAGGAACCGGTCGAGAACCTTGACGTTGTCCTGCACGGTGGTGCGGCGGTCGCCCGGCTCGCTCCGGCCGAAGCCGGGCAGGTCGAGAGCCAGCACGCGGGCGCGCGAGCGGAGCAGGGGCGCGAACAGGTCCCAGTTCAGGTGCGAGCCGCCCAGCCCGTGCACCAGGACCACCGTCGGCGCGCCCGTCGGGCCGCCGAAATCGACGTAGTGGACCGGACCGCCGAGATCGACAGTGCAGCTCTCCCCGTACATCTCGCTCCGCTCGGTCACCCGTCGGTCCTTCCGCCTGCGCAGGTCCAGTCGTTCGTACGGTGACACGCGCGACATCCCTGCTCCTCGCGGGGGTCACGTGGCGACGCCCTTATCGGCGGAACGTGAACGACTGATATGACGCAGGACGCATTTCGGCAACATGTGCCGGGCGAGTGGGGTCGACGGAGTATGACGCAGGCCTCATCTTGGTACAGGTCGGTACCAACGGCGGTCGACGCAGGAGGACGAAGTGGCAGCACGGCAGCAGGACGACGGGCCCGCGCTCCCCCTGTATCTGACCGAACCGGGTCGGGCAGTAGGCGACTACGGCCTCTACCTCGCCGCGCGCCCCCTGATGTCCCGCCTCCCCCGCGGTGACGGCCACCCCGTCCTGGTGCTCCCGGGTCTGCTGGCCGACGACATCTCCACCCGGGTGCTCCGCGCCGTGCTGCGCAAGCTGGGCTACGACGCCCATGGCTGGGGCCTGGGCCGCAACATCGGCCCCACCGCAGGCTGCGTGAAGGGCACCCGTGACCTCCTGCACCACCTGAGGGACAAGCACCAGCGGCCCGTCTCCCTGATCGGCTGGAGCCTCGGCGGCATCTTCGCCCGCGACCTCGCCCGCCGGGACCCGGAGTCGGTACGCCAGGTCGTCACCCTCGGCAGCCCGTTCCGTCTGACGCGGCACAGCCAGAGCCGGGCGGCGAAGGTGTTCGACCGCTACTCACACCTGCACGTGGAGCACCGCACGCTGCCCCTGGAGTCGGAGACCACCCCGCTCGCCGTGCCCACGACGTCGATCTACTCGCACTACGACGGCATCGTGCACTGGCAGACGTGCCTGAACACACCGGGCGAGCGCTGCGAGAACATCGCGGTCATGGCCAGCCACCTGGGCCTGGGTCACCACCCCGCCTCGATCTGGGCCGTGGCCGACCGGCTGGCCCAGCGCGAGGGCACCTGGACGCCGTTCAAGGCGCCGCTGTTCCTGCGCCCGGCGTTCCCGAGGCCGGCCCGGCCGAAGGCCGGCGATCCGGCCGCCGCGCACGGCACCGCCGCCTGACGGAGGACCCCCTCCTCCCCTCCCCTCGCACGCTCGGGGCGGTGCCGTGAGGGGGCCACGATGATCTCGAGTCAGAGAACGCGGCTACGGTGGTCCGCATGCCGCTGATCTCGCACTGGGGCGGGCCCCGGCACGGTGACGTCGACGAGGTGCCGGCCGACCAGCTCGCGTCCTCCGTCCTCGTCTACGACGGTCCTCGATGGTTCGGCGTCTACCAACGCTTCGAGCCCGTGCAGACGCAGGACACCCCTCTGGGGCCGGCCGAGGTGTGGGTCGTCCGCGAGTAGGCAGTCGTTGCCGGTCGGGTCTCGGTGCGACTGCAGACGAGGGAACGGGGTGGGCGCGACAGGGTTCGAACCTGCGACCGCTCGCTTGTAAGGCGAGAGCTCTACCGCTGAGCTACGCGCCCCGCGCGCCCAGGGTAGGTGCCCCGGGCGGGCGGCCCCCTCCAGGGCGTCCCCGAGCGTGCGAGGGACCCAGGAGGGGTCCTTCCTCAGGCGGCTTCGCCCAGCTGCGCCACGGCGTCCTTCCAGCCCGACTGCTCGCGGGCGTCACCGGGCGCGTTGACCTCGGCGAAGGCGATCGTCCCCTCGGCGTCGACGAGGAAGGTGCCGCGCAGCGCCATGCCGGCCTTCTCGTTGAAGACGCCGTAGGCCTGGGCCGTGGCGCCGTGTGGCCAGAAGTCGCTGAGCAGCGGGAACTCGAACCCTTCCTTCTCCTTGTAGGCCTTGAGGCTGAAGACGGGGTCGGTGCTGATGGCGAGCACCTTCACCCCGGCGTCGGTGTAGGTGGTCAGCTCGTCGCGGAGCTGGCACAGCTCACCGGTGCAGATCCCGGAGAACGCGAACGGATAGAAGACCACGAGGACGGGGGTGCCCCGCAGGTCGGCCAGGGAGACGACCTGCTTGTCCTGGTCGGGGAGGCTGAACTCGGGGGCGCGATCGCCGACGGAGAGGCTCATGGCGCCCCATGCTGCCCCATACGTTCGGACGGGCCCCCGCAGGGGCCCGCCGCGAGCTCGCGAGCGGTGCGGGGTGAGGGCGTCCTTCTTCAGCGACGGGAACGGGCGGCCTTCGGGGTCACCAGGCGGATGCCCGACCAGTCCTTGGCTGCGGAGATGCTGCTGGTCTGCGCGAGCCCGGCGGTCGGCGCGGCCTCGGTGACGTCTCCCGGCTCCACGTGGCCGGGGCGGCCGGACTTGGGGACCAGGAGCCACACCACACCGTCGTCGGCCAGTGAGGCGATGGCGTCGACGAGGGCGTCGACGAGATCGCCGTCGTCCTCACGCCACCAGAGCAGGACGACGTCGGCCACCTCGTCGGTGTCCTCGTCGACCATCTCGCTGCCGGAGAGGTCGATGACGGCGTCGCGCAGGTCCTCGTCGGCGTCCTCGTCCCACCCGAGCTCCTGCACGACCATGCCCGGCTTGATGCCCAACCGGGCCGCCATGCCGGTGCTGTCGACGCTCATCCCTGCTGATCCTCCATGGAGTGGCCTGCTACTGACCGGTCGTGGGGTGGATGGTGCCCTGTCGGGGCGCCGAACGCGCGCGGACGCGTCACAGTCACCGGTCCGCGCGATCCGGAAAGGTGGGCGCTCCACGGAGCAAGGCCCCGCAGGCGGCGTCGGGGGACAGGGAGCATACGACGGACACGACCGGCGGGAGACTCCCCCGCAGCCTGGTCATGTCACCCCTCTCGGTCTATCCGACGTCCCGCCGCCCGGCCGACATCGGCGGGCATGCGGTACGGGCTCGTCACGGCGAGCCACGCAGGCGGAAGCGTAGGGCATGGAATGGCAGGCGCAAGCCTCACGCGGCGGCGACTCCTGTGGGGGACGATCCTGGGACACACGCAACTCGACGCAGAACCGGTGGGTAGGCGTGACGATCCACGACCGGCGGGAGACGATGGAGACATGAGCGCACCGCAGCAGACGGACGGCGACCCCGCCCGCGAATCAGGCGCCCCCCGCGCGGTCATCACCGACGGGCTGCCGAGCCAGCTTCCCGACATCGATCCCGACGAGACGCAGGAGTGGATGGACTCCCTGGACGCGGTCGTCGATCACGCGGGGCGGGAGCGCGCCCGCTATCTGATGCTGCGGCTGCTCGAGCGCAGCCGGGAGCAGCAGGTCGGCGTCCCCGCGCTGCGCAGTACCGACTACATCAACACCATCCCGCCGGAGCGGGAGCCGTGGTTCCCCGGCGACGAGCACGTCGAGCGCCGGATCCGCGCCTACATCCGCTGGAATGCCGCGATCATGGTGCACCGCGCACAACGGCCCGGGATCGCCGTCGGCGGCCACATCTCCTCCTACGCCAGCTCGGCCTCGCTCTACGAGGTGGGCTTCAACCACTTCTTCCGCGGCAAGGACCACCCCGGCGGTGGCGACCAGATCTGGTTCCAGGGGCACGCCTCCCCCGGCATCTACGCCCGCGCCTTCCTGGAGGGCCGGCTCACCGAGGAGCAGCTCGACGGGTTCCGCCAGGAGGTCAGCCACCCCGGCGGTGGTCTCTCCTCCTACCCGCACCCGCGGCTCATGCCGGACTTCTGGGAGTTCCCGACGGTCTCGATGGGTCTGGGCCCGCTGAACGCGGTCTACCAGGCGCGGTTCAACCGCTACCTGCACGCCCGCGGTTTCAAGGACACCTCCGACCAGCACGTGTGGGCCTTCCTGGGTGACGGCGAGATGGACGAGCCGGAGTCGCTCGGCGCGATCGGCCTGGCCGCCCGCGAGGAGCTGGACAACCTCACGTTCGTCGTGAACTGCAACCTGCAGCGGCTCGACGGCCCGGTCCGGGGCAACGGCAAGGTCATCCAGGAGCTCGAGTCGTTCTTCCGCGGCGCCGGCTGGAACGTCATCAAGGTGATCTGGGGGCGGGAGTGGGACGCGCTGCTGGCCGCCGACCGCGACGGCGCGCTGGTCAACCTGATGAACCAGACGCCCGACGGTGACTACCAGACCTACAAGGCCGAGGACGGCGCCTACGTCCGCGAGCACTTCTTCGGCCGTGACCCGCGCACCCGCAAGCTCGTCGAGTCGATGAGCGACAAGGAGATCTGGGGGCTGTCCCGCGGTGGGCACGACTACCGCAAGGTCTACTCGGCGTTCAAGGCGGCCCAGCAGCACAAGGGCCAGCCGACGGTCATCCTCGCCAAGACGATCAAGGGCTGGACGCTCGGCAGCCACTTCGAGGGGCGCAACTCCACCCACCAGATGAAGAAGCTGACCGCCGAGGACCTCAAGCTCTTCCGCGACCGGCTGTACCTGGACATCCCCGACTCGGCGCTGGACAAGACCCTGCCGCCCTACTACCGGCCGGACCCGAAGTCCGACGAGATGCAGTACATGCTCGAGCGCCGGCAGCAGCTGGGTGGGGCCGTGCCGCGGCGGCGGTCGGAGCACAAGCCGCTCAAGGCCCCGGAGGACAAGGCGCTCGAGGTCCTGCGCCGAGGCTCGGGCAAGCAGGACGTGGCGACGACGATGGCGTTCGTCCGCCTGCTCAAGGAGCTGCTCAAGGACCCCGAGCTCGGCCCGCGCTTCGTGCCGATCATCCCCGACGAGGCCCGCACGTTCGGGCTGGACTCCCTGTTCTCGTCCCACAAGATCTACTCGCCGCACGGCCAGCGCTACACGTCCGTGGACCGCGAGCTGATGCTGGCCTACAAGGAGTCCGAGCAGGGCGTGATCCTGCACGAGGGGATCAACGAGGCCGGCTCCGCGGCCTCCTTCACCGCGGTAGGCACGTCCTACGCCACCCACGGCGAGCCGATGATCCCGATCTACATCTTCTACTCGATGTTCGGGTTCCAGCGGACCGGTGACTCGTTCTGGGCGGCTGCGGACCAGATGACGCGCGGCTTCCTCCTGGGCGCCACGGCCGGTCGGACCACGCTCAACGGCGAGGGCCTGCAGCACGAGGACGGTCACTCGCTGCTGCTCGCGCACACCAACCCGGCGGTGGTGTCCTACGACCCGGCGTTCTCCTTCGAGGTCGCGCACATCACCAGGGACGCGCTGCTGCGCATGTACGGCGACGACCCGGGCGCCCCGCTGGGCGGGCACCGCTCCCCCGACGTCATGTACTACCTGACGGTCTACAACGAGCCGTTCAACCAGCCGGCCGAGCCGGAGAACCTGGACCTCCAGGGCGTGCTGGCCGGCATGTACCGGTACGCCGAGGGCCCCCAGGTGGAGGGACCCAAGGCGCAGGTGCTGGCGTCCGGGGTCGCGGTGCCGTGGGCACTGCGGGCCCAGGAGCTGCTGGCGCAGGACTGGGGCGTCTCGGCCGACGTGTGGTCGGTGACGTCCTGGACCGAGCTGCGACGGCAGGCCGACGAGGTCGTCGAGCACAACCTCCTGCACCCGGAGGACGAGCCGCAGGTCCCCTACGTCACCTCCCGGCTGCAGGAGACGACCGGTCCGGTGGTGGCGGTGTCGGACTGGATGCGCGCCGTCCCCGACCTGATCGCGCCGTACGTCCCCGGCGGGCTGTCGAGCCTCGGCACCGACGGGTTCGGGCTCTCCGACACCCGCCCGGCGCTGCGGCGCCACTTCCACGTCGACGCCGAGTCGATCGTCGTCCGGACGCTCGCGTCACTGGCCGACGAGGGCCACGTGGACCGGGCCCGGGTTCGCGAGGCGGTGGAGAAGTACCAGGTCCGGGACGTGCAGGCCGCGCCGGTGGACGAGCGCTCGGACCCCAGCCCCGCCACCTGAAAGAGGGCCCCGTAGCTGGACGCCCTACGCGCTGACCTTCAGTCGCGTAGGGCGTCCAGTGCCATCCGGGCGTAGAGCGCCACCCCGGCCGGCAGCGGCTCCTCGTCGAAGACGACGAGGTTGGAGTGGTTCGGGGGCGCGGTCGCCGGTTCCATCCCGGGCGGGCACGCACCGAGCCAGGCCATGGCCCCGGGGACCCGCTGCAGCACGTAGGAGAAGTCCTCGGCACCCATGAGCGGCGCCGGCGCCAGCTGGCCGGCCCCCGTGCCCAGCAGCTCGGTGGCGGCCTCGAGCACCGCGGCGGCGGCATCGGGGGCGTTGACCGTCACCGGGTAGCCCTCCTCGTGCTCGAACTCGACCTCCAGCCCGTGGGCCGCACCGATGTGGGTCGCCACCCTCCGGACGGCCGCCACGACGTCCGCGCGCCGGTCCGCCGACAGCGTGCGGATGGTTCCCTCGAGGAACGCCGTGTCGGGGATGACGTTGTTGGTGGAGCCGGCCTCGATGTGCGCCACCGTGACCACCGCCGGGTCGAAGACGTCGACCCGCCGGGTCACCATCGACTGCAGGGCCAGCACGATCTCCGCGGCCACCGGGATGGGGTCGGCCGCGGCATGCGGCTCGGAGGCGTGCCCACCCCGGCCGCGGACGACCATCCGCCACTGGTCGGCGGCCGCCATCATCGGGCCCGGGCGGACGTTGACGCTCCCGCTCTCCAGCGTCGAGGAGATGTGCAGGGCGAACGCTCCGCTGACCGGTGCCCCCGGCACGACGTCCAGCAGCCCTTCCTCCAGCATGTAGCGCGCGCCGTGGAAGCCCTCCTCCCCCGGCTGCACCATGAAGACCACCTGGCCGGTCAGCTCGTCGCGGCGCTCGGCCAGCAGCCGGGCGGCCCCCAGCAGCATCGCCACGTGGGTGTCGTGGCCGCAGGCATGCATGGCACCGGGGTGCTGCGAGGCGAACGGCAGCCCGGTGTCCTCGTGCACCGGCAGGGCGTCCATGTCGCCGCGCAGCAGGTAGGTCGGCCCCGGCCGCGCGCCCCGCAGGACGGCGACGACCGAGCTCGTCCTCGTCCCGGTGGTGATCTCGACGGGGAGGTCGGCGAACGCCTCCAGCACCATCTCCTGCGTGCGCGGCAGGTGCAGGCCGATCTCCGGCTCGCGGTGCAACCGACGACGCAGGTCGATGGTCCGGTCGGCGTCGTTGTAGGCGGCGGAGAGCAGGCCCGCGGCACTGGTCGGCATGCGCGCCACTCTCACACACGCCCGGCGCCCCGCAGCGTCGCCCACGGCCCCGTCCCGTGGCCCCGTCCAGAGGCTCGCCGCGAGGTCGCGAGCGGTGAGGACGACGGGGGTCCTTCACTGCGGGGGCAGGGCGTCCTTCACCAGCCCCTGGCCCACTCCGGTACGGCGGTGTCGAGCTGCCAGACCAGGACCGCGCCCGGGCCCTGCACCCGACGGCCGGGCTGCTGCTCGACGAGCACGCCGTCCACGCCGCGGACGACGAGCAGCCCGGCCGGTACGGGAACCGACTCACCGGGGGCCACCCGCGCCAGCCACAACCGGGCGTCCGCCCGGCCCAGGTCCAGCCAGCCCGCCGCGGCACGGTGCACCTGGTGCTCCGGCTCCGCAGCCGGGGCGGCGCTGCGCAGGTAGCACTGCAGCACCCGCGCGCCGTCGTCCCCGGCGACCTCGTCGTGCTCCAGACCCGCGCCGGCTCGCAGGACCGCGACGTCCCCGGCCGTCAGCTCCGCGCCGACCCCCCACCGGTGCCGCAGCGAGCCGGCCAGGACGACGGCGACGACGTCGACGGCGCGGTGCCCGTGCCGGCCGTACCCCGAGTGCGGGCCCAGCCGGTCGTCGGCGATGCGCAGCAGTGGTCCGAGCGAGCCGTCCTCCGGCGCGAGGACGATCCGCTGGTCGAGCCCGCTCACCGGAGTGCCGCCCGGCCGCCGGGCAGGGCGCCGAAGAGGAGCGCCGTGCCCAGGGTCCACGCCAGCCCGAGCGACCAGCCACCGACGACGTCGGACAGGTAGTGGACGCCGAGCCAGAGCCGGGTCAGGCCGACGAGCACGACCAGCGCGATCCCGACCGCGAGCGCCCAGCGCCGGGCACGGGCGCTCAGGAGCGGCCACGCGAGCACGAGCGCGACGGCCACCAGGGTCGCGATCCCCGACGAGTGGCCGCTGGGGAAGCTCAGCGACTCGTACCGGGCGCCGCCCTCGCCGAAGGGCGGCCGGATCCGCCCGAAGTACTCCTTCAGGGCGGTCGTCAGCGGTGCCACGAGGACGACGGCGGTGAGCACCCAGCCCGCCGTCCACCACATGCGACGCCGCGCCAGCGAGACGAGCACCGGGAGGAAGACCAGGAAGCGCACCCAGGACAGCCCCGGCGCCGTCAGCACCTCGAGCAGCCCGTCCAGGGCTCCGACCCGGCTGTCCCCGGCATAGAGCGCCTCGCTGACGGCGGCATCCAGCCGCAGCTGCGGCCCGAACCCGGCGCTGATCCCGGCCCCCAGCAGCGCCAGCACGACCAGGCAGGTGGCGGTGGCGACGACGGCCGCGCGGGTCGCGGGAGCGGCGCGCGTCCGGGCCACGGCCGCGTCACCGTCCGGAGGAAGCTTCACCGCCCCACTCTCCCCGACGGCGTCGGGCGTGACACGCTGGCGACGTGAGGAGCCGGGTGAGCAACCGCCCGCCGACCGAAGCGACGATCCGGCGGCTGGAGCGTTCCTCGGGCGCGCTCGCGACCCGCGCCGTCGCCCGGATGGACGACGAGCTGCCCTGGTTCCGCGCCATGCCGGCCGACCGCCGGTCCTGGGTGACGCTGGTGGCTCAGGCCGGGATCGCCTCGCTCGTGGAGTGGTGCCGCAACCCGGGGCGCCCGCCCCGCCTCACCGGCGAGGTGTTCGGTGCCGCGCCGCGCGAGCTCGTCCGCGTGGTCGCGCTGAAGCAGACCGTGGACCTGATCCAGGTGACCGTCGACGTCCTGGAGGACCACGTCGCGTCGGTCGCCGAGCCGGGCGACGAGGACGCCCTGCACCTGGCCGTGCTGCAGTTCAGCCGCGAGGTCGCCTTCGCCACCGCCCACGTCTACGCCAGCTTCGCCGAGAACCGGGGCGCCTGGGACGCCCGGCTGGAGGCCCTGGTCGTCGACGCACTGGTCCGCGGCGAGCGGTCGGCGGAGCTCTCGGGGCGCGCCGCAGCCCTCGGCTGGGCCACGAGCACGCCGGTCGTCGTCCTGGTCGGGGCGACCCCCAGGGGCGTGGACGATCCCCATGCCGACGTCCGCCGCGCGGCCCGGTCTCTGGGAAGCGAGGTCCTCGTCGGCGTCCACGCCGAGCAACTGGTCGTGGTGCTCGGGCGGATGGAGCGCCTCGACGAGGTCGCGGAGCGGGTCAGCGACGAGTTCGGGGACGGCCCGGTGGTGACCGGCCCGGTGGTGGACGGGCTTGGGCGCGCCGGCGAGTCCGCGGCAGCGGCGCTCGCCGGGCTGCGGGCGGCGCGCGCCTGGCCGGAGGCTCCGCGGCCCGTGGCAGCCGACGCGCTGCTGGCCGAGCGGGCGCTCGACGGTGACCCACTGGCCCGGGCCGCACTGAACGAACGTGTCGCCGCTCCGCTGCACGCGGCGGGCGGTGAGGTGCTCGAGACCGTCCGCGCGGTGCTGAACAGCGGCGGCAACCTCGAGGCGAGCGCCCGCGCGATCTTCGTGCATCCGAACACCGTCCGGTACCGGCTCAAACGCGCCGCCGACCTGACCGGCATCTCGGTGACCGACGCACGGGGGAGCTGGACGCTGCAGGTGGCACTGGCCCTCGCCGAGCTGGATCGGGACCGCTCCCTCTGGCACTGATGGGGTGATGTCCACCAGTGGAGCGCGCCAATGGGCCGTTACGGCACGGGCTTTTTGGAGGGTTCCCACAAAGATCACCCGTGTGCTTTCGTGCCGAAGTAAGCCACGCGCCTCGTTGATCACTGGCACGGTGAAGGGGTGCTGGCCGTCCTCGCCCCCGGACAGGGTGCCCAGAAACCCGGAATGCTCACCGACTGGCTCGACCTCCCCGGCGCGGAGTCGTTCTTCCGCTGGGCCGGTGCCATCGCCGATGCCGACCTCCTGACGCTCGGCACGAGCGGCGACGCCGAGGCGATCAAGGACACCGCGGTCACCCAGCCCCTCGTCGTCGCGATGAGCCTGTTCGTGGCCCGCGAGCTCGGCGGGCTCCCCGGTCCGGTGAGCCACACGCCGCACGCCGGTCGCGACGTCGTCATCGCCGGGCACAGCGTCGGCGAGCTGACCGCCGCGGCCCTGGCCGGGGTGTTGTCGGTCGAGGCGGCGATCGCGCTGACCGCCGTCCGGGGGCGGGCGATGGCTGCGGCGTGCGCGCAGACGCCGACCGGCATGTCCGCCGTCCTCGGTGGCGACCCCGACGAGGTGCTGGCCGCCATCGACAAGCACGGCCTGACCCCGGCGAACATGAACGGCGCCGGGCAGATCGTGGCGGCCGGCGCACTGGAGGGGCTGGAGGCGCTCAAGGCGGACCCGCCGGCCAAGGCCCGGATCATGCCGCTCTCGGTCGCCGGGGCCTTCCACACCGAGTACATGGCCTCGGCCCGCGCCGAGCTCGAGGGCCTGATCGGTGGGCTGGCGCCGGCCGACCCCAGCCGCCTCCTGCTCTCCAACGCCGATGGCCACGGCGTCTCGACCGGCGCCGAGACGCTCGCCCGGCTGGTCAGCCAGGTCACCAGCCCGGTGCGCTTCGACGCCTGCCTGGCCACCATGCGCGAGCTCGGCGTCACAGCCGTTCTCGAGCTGCCGCCGGCCGGCGCGCTCGCCGGGCTGGCCAAGCGCGAGTGGAAGGGTGCCGGGATCGAGGTCCTGGCGCTGACCACCCCCGGCGACCTCGACCGGGCGCGCGAGCTCATCGACGCCGAACGCGGTCGCGCCGAGGCCCAGCACCTCCCCGACTGGCGCGTCGTCGTCTCCCCGGTCCGCGGCACGGTGCAGCCGGCCGAGGTGGCCGAGGGCAGCCGCCTGCCCGCCGGCACGCCGCTGGGCTCCATCCGCAGCCGCCGCGAGGAGGTCAATGTCTCCGCCGGCTACGACGGGGTACTGGCCGAGTGGCTCGTACACGACGGCGACCTCGTGGATGCCGGGGACCCGATCGCCCGTCTCTACCCGGAGGTGTCGGAATGACCCGCCTGCAGCTGCCGACGGGCGCGCCCGGCGCCCGGATCCTCGGCTTCGGGAGCTACCGGCCCCGCCGTCGGGTCACCAACGACGAGCTCGCCCAGCGGATGGAGACCAACGACGAGTGGATCCAGTCGCGGGTCGGGATCGCCGAGCGCCGGTGGGCCGAGCCGGACGAGACCCTCGTGGAGATGTCCGTCGCGGCCGGCGGCAAGGCCCTGGCTGCCAGCGGCCTCGACGCCGGCGAGATCGACCTGGTGCTGCTGGCGACCACGAGCCCGCCGAAGGCAATCCCCGGTCTCGCGCCACGCGTCGCCCACCAGCTCGGCGTGCCGCGCCCGGGGGCCTTCGACGTCAACGCCGGCTGCGCCGGCTGGTGCTACGCGCTGAGCGCGGCCGCCGACGCGATCCGCAGCGGCTCGGCGCGCAACGCCCTGGTCATCGGCGGTGAACGGCTCACCGACTACACGAACCTCGACGACCGGGCGACGGCGGTGATCTTCGCCGACGGCGCGGGCGCGGCGGTCGTGGGCCCCTCCGACGAGCCCGCGGTCGGCCCGGTGGTGTGGGGCAGCGACGGCGACCTGCACGAGGCCATCGCCATCCCCGAGAACGAGACGGGCATGAGCATGGCCGGCCAGGCGGTGTACCGCTGGGCCACGACCAAGCTCACCGACACCCTCGTGGAGGCCATGCGGCGGGCCGGCGTCGGCCCAGACGACATCGACGTGTTCGCGCCGCACCAGGCCAACCTCCGCATCATCGAGCTCATGGCCAAGCGCCTGAAGCTGCCAGAGCGCACGGTCATCGCCCGCGACATCGTCCGGTCGGGCAACACCTCCTCGGCGTCGGTGCCCCTGGCGCTGTCGGCGCTGCTGGAGAGCGGCGAGGCCAGAAGCGGCGACGTCGCCCTGCTGCTCGGCTACGGCGCCGGCCTCACCTTCGCCGGCCAGGTCGTCGTCCTGCCGTGAGCCGGCCCACCCCAGATCCCCGGGACACCGCGTCCCGGACGTCGAACGGCCCCGTCCAGGGCACCGCCGCGAGCTTGCGAGTGGTGGGCAGGACGGGGTCCTTCTACCGCCCCATCCGAGAGAGAGGACCCGCGTGACGAGCAGCCAGGAGATCCAGTCCGGTTTGGCCGAGATCCTGGAGGAGGTCGCCGGTGTGACCCCCGCCGACGCCACCCCCGAGAAGTCGTTCACCGACGACCTCGACGTCGACTCCCTGTCGATGGTCGAGATCGCCACCGCCGTCGAGGACAAGTTCGGCGTGGCCATCCCCGACGACGAGCTCGGCAACATCAAGACCGTCGGCGACGCGATCAGCTACATCGAGAAGAACCAGGGCTGACAAAGGGCCCCCTGCCCCCACCGTAGAAGGACCCCGTCCCCTCATCCCTCGCACGCCCGGAATGAGCCTCTGGACGGGGCCGGCGGCGGGACCCTGCAGGGGGGCCTCACCCCGGCCGCCCGGCCACCAATCCAGGAGGAATCGTCATGAGCACGCCCGTCACCGACGTCGTCGTCACCGGACTGGGTGCCACCACGCCCCTGGGCGGCGACGTCGCCAGCACCTGGGACGCGCTGCTGGCCGGGCGGTCGGGGGTCAGCCGGATCACCGACGACTGGGTCAAGGACTACCCCGCCCAGCTCGTCGCGCGGCTGGCCACCGACCCGGCCGAGCAGATCGACCGGGTCCGCGCCCGCCGCCTCGACCGCAGTCAGCAGGTCGCCGTCGTCGCCGCCGAGGAGGCCTGGCGCGACGCCGGCGCCGCCGACGCCGGCGTCCCGGCCGAGCGGGTCGCGGTCGTCCTCGGCACCGGGATCGGTGGCGCGCTGACCCTGCTCGGTCAGGACGACGTGCTGGAGCAGAAGGGCCCCAAGCGGGTCTCCCCCTTCACCATCCCGATGCTCATGCCCAACGGCCCGGCTGCCGCCGTCGGTCTGGCGATCGGCGCCAAGGGCGGGGTGCACGCGCCGGTCAGCGCCTGCGCGTCCGGAGCCGAGGCGATCCGCTGGGGCCTGGACCTGCTGCGTTTCGACCGCGCCGACGTCGTCCTCGTCGGTGGCGCCGAGGCCTGCGTGCACCCGCTGCCCATGGCCGGGTTCGCCGCGATGCGGGCGATGTCGACCCGCAACGACGAGCCGGAGCGCGCCTCCCGCCCGTTCGACAAGGCCCGGGACGGGTTCGTCCTGGGCGAGGGCGCGGCGGCCATCGTCCTGGAGCGGGCCGACGTCGCCAAGGCGCGGGGGGCCCGCATCCACGCCCGCCTCGCCGGTGCCGGCGCGACCGCCGACGGCTATGACCTCGTCGCCCCGCACCCCGACGGCGAGGGAGCCGCCCGTGCGATCGCGGCGGCCCTCCGCGACGCCGGCCTGAGCCGGACCGACGTCGGGCACGTCAACGCCCACGCCACCTCGACCCCGGTCGGGGACACCGCCGAGGCGGCGGCCATCCGCTCGTCGCTCGGGGACCACGTCCTGGTGAGCGCCACCAAGAGCCAGACCGGCCACCTGCTCGGTGCCGCCGGAGCGCTTGAGTCCGTCTTCACGATCCTCGCGCTCCGCGAGCAGATCGTGCCGGCGACGGCCAACCTGGAGGACCCGGACGACGACGCGGCCGTCCAGGCCCTCGACATCGTGCGCCACGAGCCCCGCCGCACCACCCTCACGGCCGCCGTCAACGACTCCTTCGGCTTCGGTGGCCACAACATCGCGCTGGTCTTCACCACCGCCTGAGGCCCAGCCCTGCCCTCGCCGCCCATCCCCTCGGCCCCCGGAGACCTCGTGACAGCCGTCCAGGCCCCGCCCACGCTGCCCGCTTGCGACCCGCGCGATCCGGAGGACCGCCTCCAGCGGTTCTTCGACCCCGGGTCGATGCAGGAGCTGGCCGCCCGGGACACCTCCGGCGTGCTGGCCGCGCGGGGCACCGTGAACGGCACCCCCGCGGTGGCGTTCTGCACCGACGCGACCGTCATGGGTGGCGCGATGGGTGTCGACGGCTGCCGGCACATCGTGGACGCCATCGACACCGCGCTGCGGGAGCGGGTGCCGGTCATCGGCATCTGGCATTCCGGCGGCGCGCGCCTGGCCGAGGGCGTCACGGCCCTGCACGCGGTCGGCGAGGTCTTCGCGGCGATGGTCCGGGCCTCCGGCCGGATCCCGCAGATCTCGGTGGTGCTCGGCCCGGCCGCTGGTGGCGCCGCCTACGGACCGGCCCTGACCGACCTGGTGATCATGGGCCCGGCCGGCCGCGTCTTCGTCACGGGCCCGGACGTCGTCCGCTCGGTCACGGGCGAGGTCGTCGACCAGGAGCAGCTGGGCGGGCCCGACACCCATGGCCGGCGCAGCGGCGTCGTGCACGTGGTCACCGACTCGGAGCCGGCCGCCCTCGAGACCGCCCGCATGGCCGTCGACCTGCTCGCGGCCCAGGGCACGTTCGCGCCGGCCGGGGACGAGGCCGACGTCGACCTCAGCGCGCTGCTGCCCGAGCAGAAGCAGCGCGCCTACGACGTGAAGCCGCTGATCTCCGGCGTCCTCGACGGGCCGGGCCTCGAGCTGCATCCGCGTTTCGCGCCCAACATCGTCACCACTCTCGGTCGGCTGGCCGGGCGGACCGTGGGCGTCATCGCCAACAACCCGCTGCGGCTGGGCGGGTGCCTCGACTCCGCCTCCGCGGAGAAGGCCGCCCGCTTCGTGCGGATGTGCGACGCCTTCGGGGTGCCCCTGGTCGTGCTGGTCGACGTGCCCGGCTACCTCCCGGGGGTCGGCCAGGAGTGGGACGGTGTCGTGCGGCGGGGGGCGAAGCTGCTGCACGCCTTCGCCGAGGCGGTGGTGCCGCGGGTGACGCTCGTGACCCGCAAGTCCTACGGCGGCGCCTACATCGCGATGAACGCCCGCGCGCTGGGCGCCACCGCCGTGTTCGCCTGGCCGGGGGCCGAGGTCGCCGTCATGGGCGCGAAGGCCGCGGTCGGCATCCTGCACCGCAAGAAGCTGGCTGCCGTCCCGCCCGGTGAGCGGGAGGCCCTGCACGCGCAGCTGGCCGAGGAGCACGAGCGCATCGCCGGCGGGGTCAACCGGGCCCTGCAGATCGGCGTCGTGGACGAGGTCGTGGAGCCCGCGAAGACCAGGCGCCGGTTGGTCGAGGCGCTCGCCGCGGCACCGCCCGGCCGCGGGGCGCACGGCAACATCCCCCTCTGAGGAGCGCAACAGGGCCCGGCCATCGGTTCCCCGTGCCGGCCCTGTGACGTCGTGGCGATACCGCGCTGTGGTGCCCGGTACCGCGCTGCGGTGCGGTAGTCGCCACAGCACGCCGGTAGCCGTTGCGCCGAGACAGCGGAAGGCCGTCCGGACGCCGCTTCCCCGACGGCGCCCGGACGACCTCGTTCAGGCTACGACGATCCGGCGAGTCGTCCGGGTCGACGTGGCGAATCTGTGACCTGCGGCCCGCTGCGGGGTCCCGCCGCCGGCCCCGTCCAGAGGCTCCTTCCGAGCGTGCGAGGGATGAGGGGGACGGGGTCCTTCTACGGCGGAGGGCAGCGGGGTCCTTTCCCTCAGACGACCTGGTGCAGCCAGGTGACCGGGCTGCCGTCGCCGGCGTGGCGGTAGACCTCGAGATCGGAGTCCCAGGCCGCCCCGAGCAGCTCGTCGACACCGTGACGGAAGGCCTCGGCCGACGACGCCGTGGCAGCGAGGTGTCGCAGCTGCTGCTCGCTGATCATGATGTCGCCGTTGGCGCTCGTCGGCGCGCGGAAGACTCCGTGGCCGGGGACGTACGACATGCGCTCGCCGTCGTTGCCGTGGCTGGCCTCCTCGGTGACCTCGAAGCGCAGCATCGGCCACGCCCGGAGGGCAGCAACCAGCCGGGCGCCGGTACCCGGCGAACCGGTCCAGGCGACCTCGGCACGGTAGGAACCGTGCGCCGCGGGCTGCTCAGCCCACGACAGGGAGACCGGCGCGCCGACGACGCGTTCCAGCGCCCACTCGACATGCTGGCAGAGCGCCTTCGGGCACGCGTGCACGAAGACGACACCCTGGGTAGACCGTCGCTGCACGAGGCACCTCCATCGACTCGATTGGTCTCGTCTTCCCCTACGGACCATCGATTCGGTGACGCGCTGTGTTCGGCAGTGACGGAGCAGGACTTCCGGGAACAGTCTGCACGATGGAGTGCCCATCGCGCCAGCCCGGCTGTTCCAGTTGGGACGAATGTGACTGATGGTCACGTGTGATGTGTCTTACCGCTGGTCAAGCGCCATTACCACGCGCGCCGGCACGGCGTCCAGCCACCGTGGCGCGTCCTCCGGAGGCACGCGAGCCAGCGATGATGGGTTCTCGGGTACCCGCGACGACTGCGTGAGCAACGTCTCGTTCTCGATGACGGTGGGTAACGGCGGAGCGTCCCAGGAGGTGGGCGACGCGCGGACCGATCCGGTCGGCTCAGCAGCCGAGCGCCGTCACCTGGTCGCCGCCGGCGGTCTTCGACCGGTACATGGCGGCGTCGGCGCGGTGCATCAGGTCCTCGACGTCGTCACCCGGCTCGACCTCGGCGACCCCGACGCTGGCGGTCACCCCGTGGGCGCGTCCCACCTCGGCGACGGCGGCGCGGAGCCGCTCGGCGAGCACCTCGCTCGAGAAGCCGACCGTGATGTCGGCCAGGACGGCGAACTCGTCGCCCCCCAGCCGGGCCACGGTGTCGGTCTCGCGGACCGCGCCACCGAGCGCGACCCCCACGGCCTTGAGCATCGCGTCACCGGCCGCGTGCCCGCGGGCGTCGTTGACGGCCTTGAAACCGTCGAGGTCCACGAGGCAGACGACGCTCGGGTGACCCCAGGCCGCGTCACTCACCGCACCGCTGACCCGCCGGAGGAAGGCACTCCGGTTGGGGATCCCGGTGAGCGGATCGGTGGAGGCCAGCGTCTCCTGCGTGCGGACCAGCAGCACCTGACGGTCGTGGGCTGCCCAGGAGCTCGACGAGGCGAGCGCACAGACCACCGTGAAGGCGACCAGGATCGCCAGGAAGAACAAGCCCGACGGCGTGATCCCCGGAAGTTCCACGACGACGAAGTAGCCGAGCGTCATGACGCTGCCGACGGCGACCACGCCGTACGGGGGGCAGGCCACGGCCATGTACGCGAGGGTGAGGAACAGCAGCGCGTCCAGCGGGCTCGAGGGCCCGCCGTCCGCCCGCGTGCCGATGACCACCAACGCGGTGGCGCCGAGCGCCCAGGCGTAGAACAGCATGGGCCCGCGGGAATCGCGCATCATCGCCGGCAGGGGCAGCAGGAGCAGGCCCGGGACGGCCAGGACGACCAGACCCGCGAGCCCGAGGATGAGGGGCGACTGCCGGCCGGGGTCGTCGGTGAGCAGGACGTAGCCGACGACGGTGAGCGCGGCGACCTCGCTGAGCAGCACGCCGATCCGGACGTGGCGGATCCAGTAGGCGACCCGGTCGCCGTCCTCGGCGAGGGGGCGGGACAGGCCCGCGCGCAGGGCGGCGGACAGCCGGGACAGCCGTCCCCGCCGGGACGGCACGCTCAGGCGCGCACGGGAGGCGCGGCGATCGGTAGCCGCTCGGTCGGTCACAGTCCTGCGATCGACCGGCTTGCACCGTTCCTTGACGCGGGTCTCCTCCCTCCGGGGGAGACCCGGTGCCGCGGGGACGTGGCGCGCGCCACCTCTCCACCTGCCCCGTCGATGCCTGCCCCGGCCCTGGCCGGGTAGGGCGGCTTCCGTGGGACGACACCAGGGCATGGCGGATGCCGGGCGCGACGAGGTCGCCGACCGGGTGCTGAGCGCGTGGGACGCGTTCATCGACCGCGCGGAGACGGTGGACCTGACCCGACCGTCTCGGTTGAGCGGCTGGCGGGCGCAGGAGATCTGCGTCCACCTGGGCTGCTGGGACGACCACACCGCCATGGCGGACCTCATCGCCTCCGCCCGGGCGGGTGGCACCGGCACGCCCCCCGACGTCGACGCCGTCAACGCCCGGGTGACCTCCGCGCACCGTGACGCGACTCGGGACGAGGTCCTGGTCGCCCTGCGACGCAACCGGGAGGCGACCGCCCGCTACCTGGCCGAGGAGCCCGCCGAGCTCGACACCGCCCTCACCGTTTCCGTCGTCGGCCGGATCCCGTTGCTCAGCGTCGTCCTGGGGCAGGCCTACGAGCTCGCCGTCCACGGGCTGGACCTGGTGTCCTGCGGTGCCGCTCCCCCGTCGGCGGACGTCCTGCAGTCCGGTCTGGCGGCCCTGGCCGACGTCACCGGTGGCCTGGCCGCGTCGATGGACATCACCGGCGGGGTCACTCTCGCGACGCCGGAGGGCGGTTGGGCCTTCGATTCCGACGGCGGCGGATGGACCGTGCGCCAGGTGCCGCCGGGCCGGGTCGACGGTCCCGCGGTGGAGGCGCCGGCGGACCTGCTGCTGGAGGCCGCGTCAGGGCGGATCAACCCGGTGCCCGCGGTAGCGCGGCGGAGGTTGAAGGTCCACGACGTGGGCGGCCTGCTGGCGCTGGCGCCCATCGTCCAGGCCGTCCCCGGTATCCCGGGCGGGCCGATCCTCCAACTGGCGGCGCGAACAGTCGGCGGAGCCGGGGGGATGCTCGGGCGCCTCTTCCGGAAGGGCTAGGAGACCGCGACCGACTGTCCGTCCCGGGTCCGGCGCCACCGGCGCCAGGCGAGCGCCCCCAGGCCTGCCGCGACGAGAACAGCGGCCGCCACGGGCACGACGGTGGCCGGCGTCATCCAGGTGGCGAGCGCTCCCGCCGAGGCGCCGACGCCGACCTGGACGACGGTGCTCGGCACCAGCCCGAGCGCGGTGGAGAGCGCGTACGGGGTCACCCGGACGGCGGTGAGACCCGCGCCGTAGCTGAGGACGACGAACGGGACGACGGGGAGCAACCGGCCCGCAAGCAGCGGCCAGAAGCCGCGGTCGACCATCAGGCGGTCCACCCGGCCCAGGCGCGGGCCGACGAGCCGGGTGACGGCGGGCCGACCCAGCGCCCGCGCGAGCCCGAATGCGGCGAGGCCGCCGAGCAGACCACCGGCCAGCGCGACCGCGAGCCCGGCGCCGAACCCCGCGACGACGCCCAGCAGGACGGAGAGCGCCGACCGCGGGATCGGCGCCAGCAGCAGGACCGCGAGCCCCAGGACCATGCCGGCCCACGCGGCTCCCCCGGCGCCGTCCACCCAGGTGCGGACGACGTCGACGGTCGGCAGGTCGACGGTGAGGGCGAGGACTCCTCCGACGGCGAGGACCAGGCCCAGCACGGCGGCACGGACCCACGCGCTGTCCACCGCCGTCCGCATTCGCCCATCTTCACCCGGGCACAGGGCAGTGCTCAGCAGCCCCCACCGAGGGAGATGCCTCGGGCGTCCAGCCACGGCGCCGGGTTGCTGCGGTTCTTGTACAGCCCGCCGGTGTGCACCTCGAAGTGCAGGTGGGGTCCGGTGGACTGGCCCCGGTTGCCGACCTCGGCGATCTGCTGACCGGCCGAGACGACCTCGCCGGCGGACACGAACATCTGGTTGACGTGGCCGTAGAGCGTGATGGTGCCGTCGCGGTGCTGGACCGCCACGGCCAGTCCGAACCCGCTGGCGGGGCCGGCCTGGAGGACGATGCCGTCCTCGGGCGTGTAGACCGGCGTGCCGATGGGAGCGGCGATGTCGATGCCGGCGTGCAGGGTGCCCCAGCGGGCGCCGTAGCAGGAGGTGACCCGCCCCGTGGCCGGGGCGACGGCGCCTCCGGCGGAGGTCAGGGTGGTGGGGGCTGCGGCGGCCGCCTGCTGCGCGTTCCAGGCAGCCTCGGCGTCCGCGGCCCCCTGCAGGTTCAGCAGGTGGATCTCGGCCTCGCGGAGCTGCGCGTCGAGCGCCGCCTTCTCGGCAGCGATGCTGTCGTAGGTGCCCTGGGCGGCGGCGAGCTGCTGGTTGGCAGCGGCCTCCGCCTCCGCGGCAGCTCGGGCGAGCTGGTCCCGCTCGGCGACGGCGGTGCGGGCGGCCTGGTCGGCGCGAGCCTCCAGTGCCTCGACCCGCTCCATCTCCTTCAGCACCCGGGTGCGCTCCTCGCCGAGCACCTCGAGGGTGGCGGCCTGCTGCAGCACCTCGGTGGGGCTCTCCGCGGCGAGCAGGATCGCGACGTCGCCGAAGGTTTCGTCACTGCCCATGTAGGCCTCGCGGCCGATCGTCGAGACGTCGTCCTGCGTCTCGGCGACGGCGCCCTGCGCCTCTGCCAGCTTGGCGGCCGTCGCCGTGGCCTCGGCCTGAGCGGCGGCGAGCGCAGCCTGCGCGGCGAGGGCCTGGCCGCTGGCCGCCTCGGCCTCGATGGTCATCCGCTGCAGCGTCTGCTCGGCCTCGGTGACGCGCGCGCCGATCGCGGCGACCTCCGCGGCGGCCGCCTCATGGGCGGTGCGCGCCTCGGCGACCGAGCCGCGGTCGCCGGGGGCGGCGTGGGCCGTGGAGGTGCTCACCAGCGCGGCGAGCGCCCCGACCACGAGGATGGCTCGACGGGTGCCTCGCCGGAGGCGGCGCGGGCGGAGCTGCTGGTCTGGAGCTGTGGAGCTTGCGGTGTGGTGCGGGGTCGCCAAGGCGACGCTTCTCCTGTTCCTCGCGACCGCCTACCGAGTTAGCTGACGGGTTCGGGCCGGAAGTGCCCTACCCGCCCGCGTCCAGGAACGCGGGCGTGATTCACCCCAGTACTGCGGTGGTTCCCCGGCCCGTGCGACCGTCCGGTCGCATGGTTCGGCGGGGCCCGTCCGATGCCCTCGGTTCGAGGGGCGGAGCTCGTCAAGGCCGCGGACGACGGTACGTGCCGCGCAAGCAGATGTCACGGGAAGATAACGAAGCGCACATCACGCCACACTCGAGCCTGCCTGGGCCGGCCGACGGCCCCCGCGACAGGCGGGACGCTCCGCTCGCCGGTCGGCGTCTGGCAGGCTGTCCCGCGTCGGGGCGGTAGCTCAGCCGGTCAGAGCATGGGACTCATAATCCCTGGGTCGTGGGTTCGAGCCCCACCCGCCCCACCGATATACGTGCAGGTCAGGGGGTTGGAGCTTGATCGTCGATCTTGACGACGGGGTCCCGTGCCCACACGGTGCCCACACTACGCACCGTGACGTCTCGTGACTGACGCCTCGTGGGCGAGATCCATGCGGTCAGCGAGGGCGCCGAGGTCGTCGTCGAAGAGCCCGGAGTAGACGTCGAGGGTCATCGCTGCGGAGGCGTGACCGAGCATCCGCTGGACCGCCGTGACGTTCGCCCCGCTGGCCACCAGCAGGCTCGCGGCGGTGTGCCGGAGGTCGTGCGGGCTGAGGTCCTCCAGCCCGGCGGCCGTGGCCGCCGGGTCGAAGAACCGCCGCCGGAAGTTGCCCGAGCGCAGCACCGCGCCACCCGGCGAAGTCAGGACGAGGTCGTCCGGGCCCTTGCCCTGGCAGCGGCGGGACATCGGCTCGACGAGGACGCTCGGGAGCGGCACGGTGCGCTGCTGGTGCGACTTGGGGGCGCCGTACTCGACGGCGCCGCCGACCTCCGTGGCGCTCTCGGCGACGGTGAGCCGCTTGCGGAGGAAATCGACCCGGCGGACCCGTAGGGCGGCCATCTCGCCGAACCGGAGGCCGGTGTACGCCAGCAGGCGGACGACGGCGCCGTACTCCCCCGCTGCGTTCGCCAGCCGCTCCACCTCCGTGCGGGTGAGGAACCGGGGATCGGCGCGCCGGGCCCTGGGCAGTGGCACGCCGGATGCCGGGTTGCGCGGGATACGCCCGTCACGGACGGCGAGGGTCAGGACGAGCGCGAGGACGCGGTGCGCCTGCCGCACTGTCGCCGGCGCGAGGCCGCCGGCGACCAGTTGGGCCACCCACGCGGCGACCTCGGCATGGGTGACGTCGGCCAGCCGGTGCTGACCCCAGCGCGGCAGGATCTGGACGCGCAGCAGCGACCGGTAGCGGTAGAGCGTGCTGGGCTTCAGCCCGGTCTGTGCGGCGAGCCACTGCTCTGCCCAGACATCGACGGTGACCCGGCCACGCTCCGGCGCCGTCCAGGTCTGCGTGACGATCGCCGACGTCTGCTCGTCGAGCCATCGTTGCGCGTCGACCTTGCGCATGAATCGCTTCTCGTGCTGCCGCCCACGAGCATCGCGGTACCGCGACCGGTACCGCTTACTGCCGTCGCTGAGCACGTCCACGTTGATGCTGCCGGCCATCAGATGACCGTGCCGACGACGGCTCCCGGGTCAATGCCGCCTCGAGTCTCTGGGGAGGCCGGCACGCCTGTGGACGACGCCCGCTCATCGACGGTCGAGGGCCTGGGCGTGCTGTTGCGCGATCCAGGCGTGGAGGTCGTCAGTGCGGTACAGGACGCGGCGGCCGAGGCGGAAGCTGCGCGGGCCGGTGCCGAGGTGGCGCCAGTAGCGCAGGGTGGCGACAGGGGCGCGCAGGAGGTCGGCGGCTTCGGTGATCGTGAGCAGCTCTGGTTCGCGGCTGGCGGTGTGGTCGGTCATGGTCGGCTCCGGTGGTGGTCGTATGGGCTGGGCCCCGTCACCTGTAGAAGGCGCCAAATGAAGGCCATTGGTGACAGCCGACCGCAAGATCCTGCCGGGATTCTCCAGTTGGCCTGCAGTTCTCTGAGGCGCGGCTCATCGCCCGAGGCCGGGGGCCGCGCCGCCCCGGGCGAGGGAGGGGCCGCGGCGCTCGGACTCCGGCCGCGGTACGCCGGGGTCGACGGCGGCCGGTCGAGGGAATGTCGGGAACTGGGAGCGGTCGGCGTCTCCCGCCCGCCACGCGTTGCGTTCTCCGCTGAGCCGGTCGGCGGGCCGGTCGAGCAGGGCCGGGTCGGCCACCAGCGCGGCGATGCGTTCCCGCGCGCCGGCCAGCTCGTGTTCGGCGGCCGCGATGCCCCGGTCGACGTCGACCAGCCGCTCGGTGGGGCCCGGGGCGCGGCCGAGCGCACCGACCGCGGTGGGCTCCCGGGCGGCCTGGAGTGCGGCGACGGCGCGCAGCGTGTTGTGCTGCGCGTGCAGGACGGTCAGCCGGTCCAGGCAGCGCTGCTCGACCGTCCACGCTTCGTGCAGTTCGGCGAGCACCTGGTCGAGCGGGCGGGGCTGGGCATAGCGGGCGGCCTCGGCGGCGGCCAGGTGCGCGGCGTGGCCGGGTCCCAGGTCGGCGCGGTCGCGGACGAACACCGCCATCCACTGCTGCCGCGCCTCGGCCAGGTCAGCAGCGACCAGGTGCGCGGTGTTCGCAGTGCGGCCGCGGGTCATGCCGACGTAGGCCGAGGCGGCGCCGGTGTGCTCGCCGAGCACCACGTGCGCCGAGGTGACGGTGTCGCCCTGCACCCCGTGCGCGGTGCTGGCGTAGGCCAGCTCGACGTGGGGAGTCACGTAGCCGGCGGGCAGTACCCGCTCCCCCACTCCCGAAGGGGTGACACCCGGGGTGACACCGGGCGGGACGGCGCGGGTCGGGGTGACGTCGGCCGGGGCGACGGTTAGCGCCCCGGAGGGACTGACGGCGGTGACGGTCCAGATGTCGCGGTTGGCCACGCCCATTGCTCGGTCGTTGCGGCGGGTGGCGATCCGGTCCCCGGCGCCGATCCGCTGCCCCGTCCCGGTGACCGCGACCCGCGTGTCGTCGACGCGGCCGTCGGCGACCAGCCGCTCCCGGATCGCGGCGCCCAGCTCGGCGGCCTGCTCGCGGGTGTCCACCACGATTGCTGTCTGCTCGCCCCGGCGGTGAAGCTCTGCGGCCAGGGCGGCCAGTGCCTCCCGCAGCGCAGCGGCGTCGGCGTGCAGGCGGACCTGGCCGCGGGCGGCCAGCGCGTCGAACACCCCGCCGGGATCCGCGCCGTCGCGCATGGCCAGGGTCAGGTCGGCGTACTCCCTGTCGGGCACCGTCTGCCCGGCCTGGTCGGTGCGGGTGAAGCGGTGCACCCGGTCGAGGGTCATGTGCGCGGCCGGGTCGACCCGGCGGACGGCGAGGTCCAGTACCCCGCCGCGGCCGACGGCGGCGAGCTGGTGACGATCACCGAGCAGCGCCACCCGGACGTCGTGCTCGTCGGCGACGACCAGCAGGGCTCGGGCGGTGTCCTGGTCGAGCATCCCGGCCTCGTCGACGACCAGGATGTCCCCCCGGCCGCAGCCAGGCGTTCTCCCCGGGTCCGGCATAGAGCTGGCCGGTGGCCGGGTCGGCCTCACCGGGGGTCAACCTGGTCCAGGCGCCGTCGTCGGTCCAGCGCCAGCCGTGCTGGAAGGCCAGCCAGGCCGCCGAGCCGGCGGTGGCACCGACCTCGGCGGAGGCGACCTTGGCCGCCTTCAAGGTGGGGGTGACAACCACCAGCCGCCGCCCCTGTTCCCCCATCAGTCGACGAGCCGCTCCCAAGGTGGTGGTCTTGCCGGCACCGGCCGCGCCCTCCACCACCACCAGCGACCGGTTCCCGGCGAGCGCGGCCGCGGTGGCGCCCTGCCCGGCATCCAGCCCCTCCAGGCCGGCCGCCCGGTCCGGCCGGAGGTCGGCATCTGCACCGTGGTGGCCGCCGCGGGCGGCGAGCGGGCGGCCAGGTCGGCCTCGACCTCAAGCACCGCCGGAGAGGTCCAGGCCCGGACGTGCTCGGGCACTCCGTCGCGCGCCAGCAGCGGAAGGCAGCGGGCCAGAGCGCGGGCGGTGAGGTCCTCGGCCAGCTCGCCGCGCACCGCGGCCCCGGCGACAACGCCCGCGGCGGCAAGCAGCCGTTCGGCCTCGCCGCGCAGGTCGGCGGCGTTCCACGCGGAGCGGCCGGCGGCCAGCCGGGTGAGCATCTGGTCCACGACGTGGTCGCGGTCCAGGACGCCGATCGGGGTGGGGCTCAGCTGGACCGGTCGGTCGGGGTCGCGGTAGCCGAGGGCGGCCAGCTCGGCCCGCCACCGCACGGTGAGGTCCGCCCTCGAGCGGGGGGTGATCTTGTCCGGGCGGCCGTCGGCCCACGCTCGGGCGTCCCAGGCCCGCCGCAGCGCCGGCCCCGGGAACTCGCCGGGGTGGGCGGCCATCCAGTCGCGTTCGTAGCGGTCCAGATTGCGCCCGATCTGCGCCGCCCGGGCGCTGAACGGACCGACGTAGGCGGCGAGCTCCAGTATTTCTCCAGTCGCGTCGAGGGTGTAGCCGTGGGCGGCCAGCGCGGTGCGGAACTGCGGGTCGCAGGCGACCGTGGCATGCCCGATCCCGTTGATCGCGGCGAGGAAATCGCGCACGCCGACGGTGTGCAGCCCGCGCCACTTTCCCGCGGCGAACACCCGGGCGTTGATCTGCAGGTGCAGGTGCAGATGCCGGTGCGGATCTCCGGCGCGGGACGTGTCGTGCCGCACCGTCACCGCCTCCAGCACCTCGGCCGGCACCTGCACCTGCCCGCCGCGCGGGCCGACCCGGGTGGTGGCATGCCCAGCCAGCCAGCCGATGATCTCGGCCGCGGCGCGGTCCTGGGCGGTGTCGTAGGCGGCGGCGACGTCCGGGTGCACCGCGGCGGCCAGCGACCAGGTCTTCGAGCCGTTTACCACGACTTCGACGAACCGCACAGCCCGCTCATTGGTACGCAGCCGCCCCCGCGGCTGCCCGGTGTCCGGGTCCCGGCCGGCCACCCAGCTCTCGTAGGTCTCCCCCGTCAAGGGCGCAAGCTCCTCCACCCGTCCGGCGGTGGCCGTAAGCGGCGGGCCACGCCCGTCCCTTCGGCCAGGTAGTAGTCATCAGCCCGTCCCCGATCCGCCTCCAGGTACGCCCGGGCAGCCGCCGGCGCGCCGGCGTACACCTTCATTCCGCCGTGCAATTTCAACGCCACCCAACAATAACCAATGCGCCACCCCTAGAAACGACGGTAGGCCCCGCAAAGCGGGGCCCGAGCTACCCCTATTGGTAGCATGCGTGCCGCTCTTTAGTGAAGCCTTGGGCATGCGCGAGAGACCTTAGAAATTGCGGGCAGTCAGTCGTTGCAGGCCCGATTCCGCTTGTCGCTTATGGCGATTGTTGGTTGCAATGCATATCTCGTCCGCCCGGCTACTGGCGGCTGATGAGGCGCTCCGCGATGTACCGGTTCGCGTCACGCAGCAGCCCTCCTGCGACACGGTGACGTGGGTGTCGATCAGCTCGCGGACGACGCTGCCATGCAGGCCAGCAGGGTGGCCTGGTTGTCCTCCCCATGCGGGAAGGTTCACCAGGCGGGCCTTACGGGACGGCGACTGAGGGGCGCGGATCTGTCCTGCCGGGTTGCCGGTTGGCGTCCCCCGCGTGGTGACGGCGGACCGAGGCGGCGGACCTGTCCCTGAAGGCGGCTTCAGGGACACGTTGAGGCGCTCAGGATCTGCTGCGGTCACGTCGGGGGCACCCCGCGGGAACCACGCTCACCCCGCTCGGTGGCGGCCAGGAGGCCGGCGCCCCCTTCGCGCGGCCTCAGAGCCCGGTGTCGTACAGGCCGTGGTAGTAGCCCTGCAGCCGGTCCTGGAAGGCCGCCGTCCGCATGTCCTTCTTCGTGAGGTCCGGCGCCTCCTCGATCTCCTTGCGGCTGCGGTCGACGTGGACCAGCCTGCGGTCGCCGTCGATGCGCTCGACCGTGGCCGCCGGCAGCAGGACCTGGTGGCCCGCATGCCAGTCACCGGTGTCCACGATCAGGTAGCTCGCGCTCACCCGGTTGGTCGCCTTGTCGACCGTCCCGATGGAGCCGTCCCGACCCACGACCTCGAAGCCGGAAAGATCGAGATCGCCCGAAGGGATGTGGTACGAGTCGCGATAATTCCACAGATCCGCAGGCGTGTCCGTAGCCATCTCTGCTCCTTCTCGTCTCTCGATCATGACACCACCGGCCAGGGCCGACAAGGCATTCCGAGGCGCGGCCCGGCGCCGGAATGCCCGTCCCCGGACGCTGTCCCAGCCGTGGGAGGCGCCAGCCCGCCGAGCGCCGCGTGACTCCCGCCGTCCTCGAGCGCCCACCATCGACGAAGCGCATCAACTGCGAGGGTGGTTGGCCGACGACCCCACAACGGTCGGCAAGACCCGCCCGACCCTCGTCGCCTTCATGCTCGGCAACGGATTGCCACCGCGATCCAGCCTCGCGGGGCGCGCCGACCCTGGGGGCGACTGGGTCCCCCGGGGAATCCGAACTTGCGGCAGGGCGTGTCCCAAAGGATCTGGCGCCGTGCGGCACGCTCGTGGACCAAGTCCTCCAGCAGCGTGAGCAACGGGCCGTAGTTCACGCGGACAGGCGCGCGAAGGAACGGCCAGTCCGAAGCCCAGACACAGCGGTCGGGCCCGAACGCGTCCACCAGCGCCCGGACGAAGGACCAGGTGTCCTCGTGCGGCGGTGGCCGCCGGGAGAACTTGACCAGCCCCGAAAGCTTTACCACCGCGCGGCCGGCGCGGCCCAGGCGGAGGAGCTCGCGGAACGCCGGCGCGGCCAGCCCCTCCGCCAGGTCCGGCCGCCCGCAGTGGTCGCTCAGGGACACCAGCGCCGGCTTGCGCGGGCCCGCCGAGAGGGCGGCCTCAGGGTCACGGGTAGCAGGCTAGATCTCCGACCGGACGCTGCCGATCGGCGCGATGACTGGGCCGAGCCGACGGCAATGATGGCTAGTACTACAGCCGCACCTGTCTTGTCGGCTGCGGTGTGTCTACTGGGTTGAGGGCTTCGAGGTCACGACTGTCTCGGGATGGTCGAAGATGTGACCGTGGCCGAGGTCGAGGACTGGGCCGTGGGTCTGGAGAAGGTGCTCGAGCGGATCGGT
>NZ_FZNO01000034.1 GCF_900188025.1 Blastococcus mobilis | reverse complement strand
CGCCGTCCCACCCGCCCGCGAATCCAGCAGCGCGCTGAACAGGTCCGAGGTCACGTGGGCCATGACCCATCGTGACGTGACGCTCGCCGGCGTCCCCGGACCGAGCACCTTCCGCAGGGCCGTGTCGAGCGCGCGCCGGGTGCCGGATCGGGGACCTGTGACCAGCGCGGCACTGCCAGATGACGAGCGGTCACGGGGCGACCCGACCATGCCCAGGGACGGCCAGGGGTGACGACGACGGTCAGTCGGTCGTGCCCGATGTCCTGGTAGTGGGCACCTCCGGCCGGAGTCAGGCCCAGAGTGCGAGCCGCAAGACAGAACAGCGCTCATGCGACAGGCTTCGAGGGGGTTGCGGCGATCAGGTCGACGACAACCCGGGCGAGCTCCGGGCCGACGTCCTCCTGCAGGAAGTGCCCTCCCCCGGCGAGCGTGGTGTGCGGCATCCCGTGCGCGCCCGGAACCAGCTTCTGGAACACCCGGTCGCCGCCGCCGGTGATCGGGTCGCCATCGGAGAACGCGGTGAGGAACGGCTTGCCGAAGCGGGTCAGCTCCTCCCAGGCAGCGCGGTTGGCCGCCGAGGCCGGGTCGTCCGGCCGCGTGGGCACCAGGCTGGGGAAGACCCGGGCGGCCGCCTTGTAAGAGTCGTCGGGAAACGGCGCGTCGTAGGCAGCGACGACGTCGACGGGCAGCTCGGTGACCGTGCCGTTCTGGACCACCCGGCCGACGTCGAACCGCTCGGCGGTCGCGGCAAAGCGCTGCCAGGCCAGAAACGCCTCGCTCATGGGGTGGTCGCCGGTCGGCAGGCCGGTGTTGGCTGCTACCACGCGGACGAACCGGTCGGGGTGCTCGCCCACCAGGCGCAGGCCCAGGAGGCCGCCCCAGTCCTGGCACACGAGGGTGACCTCGCGCAGGTCCAGGCGGTCGAACAGAGCTTGCCGCAGCCACTCGACGTGGCGGGCGTAGCTGTGATCCCCCTGCTGCGCCGGCTTGTCCGACCGGCCGAAACCGACCAGGTCCGGGACGACGACGCGCAGGCCCGCGGCGACCAGCACCGGGATCATCCGCCGGTAGAGGAAGGACCAGGACGGCTCGCCGTGCAGCAACAGCACCGTCTCGCCATCGTCGGGCCCCTCCTCGACATAGGCGACGCGCAGCCGGCCGCCATCGAGGTCGTCGACCTCGACGTACCGCGGCGCGTACGGAAAGTCGGGCAGATCGGCGAACCGCTCGTCGGGCGTACGCAGCGTCTCCATGGCCCGACGGTATTGCCCGCCGACCACCCGGAGAAGGTCGGCCACCCGAGTCGAGGGACGTGATCATCCTGGCCAGGCGCGAGCAGACCAACGGTCCCCGACCCAGCGCGAGGCCGTCGGGCTTCAGTGCCAGCTGCTCACCGACCAGTGTCTCGCCGCGCTCGCCGGTCGCTGGCAGTCGGCCGACGTGCTCAGACTCCGGTTCGGTGAAGCCACTGCGCTGCGCCGGTCCGACGTCCTGCCCGGCGGCCGGCTGCGCGTCGAGCGCTCGGTCCGGCGCGTCGGCGGGCGGTGGGTGGTCGGCGGTCACGCGAGCCCTGTCGGACGCCACAACGAGCCGCTGACCAGCACAGACACGTCGACAACGTCCCGTTTTCCAAGCTGGATGCCGATTCGCTCCCGGTCACCGCCCACGCACCGAGCAGCACATGTGGACGTCACGCCCTCGGCCAACGTCAGACGTCGGCCCCGAGGAAATCGTCGAGATCGTCCCGGAGCCGTCCTACCCGACGTCCAGCGCGCACCGGAAGCCGATGTGGCTCGTCGCGGAGTCACGATCCTGGGGTTGCCGTGCGGCGGGTCGGTAGCGCAGGCAGTACTCGGGAGCGCAGAGGTGGGATCCGCCCTTGACCACGAAGGCATCGCGCGGGTGCTCGGGGCCCGTGTGGAGGCTCCGAGGGTCGACGGGAACGCAGCACGCAGAGCCGGCCGCCTCGGGGTGGGAGGAGGTCCACCGATCGGCCGTCCACTCCCAGACGTTGCCGATCAGGTCCACCGCACCGTAGGGATTGGGCGGATAGGCGCCCACTGGAGAGGTGGTCGGCCACCCGTCGTCTCCGGTGTTCCAGTAGGGGAACGGCCCCTGCCACGTGTTCGCCAGGTGGCGGCCCTCCGGGCACCGCTCGTCGCCCCAGGCGTAGACCGTCTCCCCCACGCCCCCACGGGACGCGAACTCGTGCTCGGCCTCCGTCGGCAACCGCCGTCCAGCCCAGTCCGCGTAGGCCTGCGCGTCCTCCCACGACACCTGGGTGACCGGGTGGTCGGAGCGGTCGTCGAGCACCTGTCCGCCGGGCCCCTCGGGAGATCGCCACGAGGCCCCCGGCACCCAGGACCACCACCGCGACGGGTCCCGCAGCGGGACCGGACCGGCGGAGCCGGTGAACACGAGCCCACCCGGCACGAGTGCCCGCGGATCCACGCCCGGGTAGTCGCGCGGGTCGGGCGTGCGCTCGGCCACCGTGACGTAGCCGGTGGCCTCGACGAAGCGCGCGAAGGCCGCCACGGTCACCGGCGCGCGGTCCAGCAGGAACGCCGACACCCGCACCCGGTGGGCAGGCCGCTCCTCCGGGTAGAAGTCGTCCGAGCCCATGGTGAAGGTCCCGCCCGGGACCAGGATCATCCCGGCTGGGATCTCCGTCCCGGGTGCCGCCCGGCTCAGAACTCGTCCTCCGGACGCTCCGTGGTGCCGGGGGCCGAGTCCTCCGAATTCTCCGCGGTCGGGGGGCCGGGCTCGGCCTGCTGCCCGCCGGCCGAGTCGTCGGCTGCGACGTCCTCCTGCCGGTAGCGCACGTTCCGGGTGCCGAAGAGGTCCAGGTCGAAGGGGGGCTCGTCCTCCCCCAGCTCGGTGTCGATGAGGGCGACGAGTTTCTCGAGCATCGACGCGACCAGCTTCTCGTCGTAGTCGGGGTGGGACGGGTCCCCGATGTTGCGCATCTCGCCGGGGTCGTCGACCAGGTCGTAGAGAGCCACGTCGGAGGTGGCGTGCAGCTCCTCGACCGTCCGCGGGGTGTCGTACTGGGTGGGCGAGAACCAGCGGACGAGCTTGTACCGCCCGTCGGACACCGCGCGGAAGAAGGTGCGCTTGTCCATGTCCGGCGCGCCGTACGTCTCCCCGACCCTCCGGCAGTCCTCGAGCGTCCTGTCCGGACCGTGACCGAGCTGGGCCAGCTCACCCAGGGCGCCCTGGATGGCCCACTCGGGGTCGAGGGAGTTGATGCCGTCCCAGCTCACCAGCGCGCCGTCACCCGGATCGGAGGTGGAACCGCGCGGCGGGACCACCCGCTCGGGGGCTTCGAAGACGGGTCGCAGGTCCCGCCCCTTCAGCGCCGGGTAGCGCTCGCGGATCGCGGCCTCGTCGAGCCCGGCCCAGGACAGGAAGGTCGTGGCGAGATCCAGGTGCGAGCCCACGGCGTCGGACTGCACACCACTGGGCCCGTCCGGGGTGACCACCGTCATGTTGACGACCGAGGCCTCCTGGAAGGGGATGGCTCCCTTCTGGGTCATGCGGTGGGCGCCGTTCATCTCGCCGTGGTCGGAGGTGAAGACCACGACGGTGTCGCGCCACAGGTCCTGGGCGTCGAGCTCGTCGAGGATCTCCTTGAACGCCTGGTCGACCAGCCGGAGGCAGTTGATCAGGTAGTTCCGCCGGACCTTCCACAGGTCCTCGCGGCCGTCGGGGATGCGGCCGTAGTTCCACTCGGTGTTGCGCTTGTAGGAGTGCACCCCGTAGGGCTGCCCCTCCAGGTCGTCGGAGAAGTTGTCGGGCAGTTCGACGTCGAAGTCCCGGAAGAACCCGAGGTCCTGCGGCGGATGGGTCAGCGGGGCCATCGTGCCGTTGGGGTGGGCGCGTTCGTCCTCGCCGGCCCGCAGGAACATGACGTCGTGGGGGTTGACCATCGACGAGACGAGGAACCAGGGCCGGTCCTTCGGGCGCTTGTGGCGCAACCAGTCGACGGTCTCGAAGGCGACGGTGCCGTCGAGTTGCGCGCCGTGCAACGGCGCGCCCCAGTTGTCGCCCCAGGCCTGGTAGTCGGAGAAGCCGTAGCCCTCCAGCGCCTCCGACGAGCGCTCGGGGTGGGACAGGTGCCACTTCCCCTTGAATGCGGTGTAGTACCCCTGCTCCCGCAGCATCGTGCCGACCGTGGGGATCGCCTCGTCGAGCACGTCGATCCACGCGAAGTTGGTGTTGTCCCAGAGACCCACCTTCTTGGCGTGCTGGCCGGTCCACATCGTGGCGCGGGACGGGGTGCACTGCGGCACCGTGCAGTACTGGTTGCCGAGGCTCACCCCCGCCCCCACGAGTCGCTGGATGGCCGGCAGGTCCACACCGGGGGGCAGATCCATGTGCACGTCCCACTGGTCCATGCAGAGCACCAGGATGTTGGGGCGTCGCTGGCCGGCTCTCGCAGTGTCCTCGGTCATGCGCTCTGCCTCTCGGATCGGCGGTGGGGTGGGTCGGCGACGGCGGCGGGGATCAGGACGGAGAAGTCGTTCTCGTCGTTCATGACCTTGGCGGCGGCGATGAGCAGCACGACACCGAGCGTATTGACCAGCGTGATGACCACCAGGACGCGCGGGTCGTCGAAGTTGCTCTTGGCGACGATCAGGGCGGCGGCGGTGCCCCGCTGGGCCGTGGCCAGTCCGACGACGTCCTGCAGGTGGTCGTGGCCGTCGCCCATCATCCAGCCCAGGAACAGCGCGAGCGCCAGCACCACCGTGCCCACGGCGATGGCCTTCCACAGCTCGGGGTCGGTCATGCTGGGCAGGTAGCCGACGGTGATCGCGATGATCAGCACGTACAGGGCGACGTTGGAGATCATGGCGACCCAGGGCTGGACGGCGGCCACGAGGTCCTCGGCGAACTGCCGGGCGATCATGCCGATGACCAGCGGCAGGATCATCTGCTGCAGGAGGCTGCCGACCACCGTCCCGGTGTCCACCGTCAGACCCTCGACGACCAGCGGCAGCGCGACCGGCAGCACCACCACCGTGGCCACCATGAGCACCAGCAGCACGGTCGCCGCCAAGGCCATGTCGGCGTCCGAGACGTTCGCCAGCTTGATCAGGAACGGCGCCCCGGCGGTCAGGGAGAACAGCAGGAGGCCCGCGGCGTAGACCGGCTCCAGCGAGACGACGTCGGTGGCCGCGATCATCAGCGCGGGGACGACCACCAGGTTGATCACCAGCATGCGGAGCAGGAACGCGCGGTTGTCCAGGTGCTCCAGGAGCCGCGACGGGTTCTGCGTCAGGCCCATGTTCAGCATCGAGCTGACGACGAAGACGGTGACGCCCCACGAGCCGACGGTCTGGAAGGTCTCGAACAAGCGGCACCCCGCTCCACTCGCTGACCCTCTGTCTCAGGGGTGCCCTCAACCTAAGGAGGGGTCCGCAGGTCGGCAATTCCGCGGCGGGCAGCCGGCGCCCCAGGCGGACGAACGGGCTTCCTGACGCGGAACTACGGTGGTCGATGGCTGGCACCGACCACACCGGCTCGTGGCGAGGTGCCCGGTACGTCCTCGGCGTGGGGCCTCGGCGCCGGGTACTCGCCGGGGTGGTGCCACACCGCGCGGCGCTCCGACGTCCAGCCGGGCCGGCGTGCATGAGAGACGTGGACGACGTGGGTCCGAGCTGAGGACGCGGGCTGCCGAGCTGGGCTAGGAGCGCGGGGATGGGCGAGGAGAAGACGGGGACGGCGCGGAAGGACACAATCCGCCGGCGGCTCAAGGACCTACCGCGCGATGCCCTCGCCGGGGTGGTCAACGCGGTCATGAGCGTTCCCTCGGCCATGGCGACGGCGACCATCGCGGGTGTCAACCCGGTGTACGGCCTCTACGCCACCGTGGTCTCACCTCCGGTAGGCGGCCTGTTCGCCAGTTCCCAGCTGATGCAGATCGCCACCACGAGTGCCTCGGCGCTGGCGGCGGGGCAGGCCATCTCCGCGTACCCGGCCGAGGAGCGCGGCCCGGCGCTGTTCCTGCTCGTGCTCATCGCGGGGGTCTTGCTGCTGGCGTTCGGCCTCCTGCGCGCAGGCAGGCTGGTGCGGTACATCTCCTATCCGGTGACGACCGCGTTCCTCTCCGGCGTCGCCGCGGTGCTCGTCATGGACCAGGCCGCCCAGTTCGCGGGTTACCAGACCGACCGCAGCACGAGCCTGGGCTCCTTCGTGCAGCTGCTGCTGCACGTCGGCGAGTGGAGCTGGCGATCGGTCCTGGTCGGCAGCATCGCCCTGGCGATCATGATCGCGCTGGGCAGGACGAAGCTGTCGAACATCTCCTCCCTGGTGGCCCTCGTGGTGCCCAGCGTCGTCGTCTACCTCTGGCAGCCGGCGAACGTGCGGATCGTCGACGACGTGAGCGCAATCCCGTCGGGACTGCCTCCCTTCGCCCTGCCCGACCTGAGCCTGCTCAGCGTCGACCTGGTGCTCTCCGCCTTCGCCGTGGCCGTGGTCATCGCGGTGCAGGGCGCCGGGGTCAGCCAGAGCGCGCGCAACCCGGACGGTTCCCGCGCCGACGTCTCCCGGGACATGCTCGCCGAGGGGGCGGGCAACACCGCGGCCAGCTTCTTCTCCGGCATACCCACCGGCGCCTCGGTGAGCCAGACCGCGCTCAACCACCAGGCGGGCGCCCGGAGCCGGTTCGCGATGGTCTTCCACGGCCTGGCCATGCTGCTCGTCATCCTGGTGGCGGCCCAACTGGTCGGCCAGGTACCGATGCCCGTGCTCGCCGCGATCGCGATCGTCGCCGGGTTCTCCGCGATCCGGTACTCCGCCATACGTTCCACCTGGTCCGTCGGCGGCACGGCGCGCTGGGCGCTGGGCGTCACCTTCTTCGCCACGCTGCTGCTGTCGATCCCCGCCGCCATCGCCGTCGGCGTGGTCATGACCATGCTGCTGTTCATCTACCGGGCGGGGCAGACGGTCGAGGTCCACCAGCTCACCCTGACCGACGACGGGGAGATCCACATCGGTGACGCGCCTGAGACGCTCCCGCCGCGTGACGTCACCGTGCTCGACGTCTACGGGCCGCTGTACTTCGCGGCCTCCCGCACCCTGCGCGAGCGCCTGCCGGCCGCGGGGTCGGCCGACCGGTCCGCTGTCGTGCTCCGCATCCGTGGCAACAGCCAGATCGGTGCCACGTTCATCGAGGAGATGAACGACTACGCGCAGGAGCTGGGGAAACGCGGCGGACGGCTGTACCTGTGCGGCATGACCGACGACCTCGCCGACACGATGCGCCGAGCCGACCGGTTCGCGCTCGGTGACGAGGTCGTCCTCGTGCCGGGCACGAACGTGCTCGGATCCTCGCTGCGCGAGGCGGTACGGGACGCCCGGACCTGGCTCGACGGTCCCGACACCGACGACGACAGGTGAGACCTGACTCCAGAACCGCCACGAGGCCGGCGCATGGATCAAGGACTCCGCACCGGTCGTGATCCCGTCGATGTCGGAGTTGCCACGACAGTCGTCCTTGCCGGGGCACCTGGTGCGCGACGGTCCTAGGTTGACCGGGTGACGACGCCGGCACGCGACCGCCGTCCCTATCCGCGCTGGCTGGAATTCGGTGCGGGCGTCGCGGTCCGCTTCCTGGTGATCCTCATCGCGGTCGGCGCGGTGGTGTGGATGGCACTCCAGGTCACGCTCGTCGTCACCGCTGCGGTGCTGGGGTTCGCGGTGGTCTCGATGCTGTGGCCGATGGTTCGGTGGCTGCGCAACCTCCGGGTACCGCCCGTGCTGGCCGCCATCGTCTGTGTGCTGCTCCTGCTCGGCGCCTTCGCCGTCCTCTGCTACTTCGTGGTCTCCCAGATAGTCGCCAACATCCCCGCGCTCGTGGACGCCGGCGCTTCACTGGTGGACTCGTTCACCACCTGGGCGGCGGACCTGCCGCTGACCGATGACTCTCCGCTGGCCCGGGAGGCCCTCGCCCAGCTGGAGGCCACGGTCGGCGCTGTCCTCAGCGGGCTGGGTTCGGGTCTCTTCGCCGGCCTGGGCGCTCTCGGCGATTTCGCCACGGTGCTCGGCGTGGCCATCTTCTTCGCCATCTTCGCGCTCACCGGCGGGGACAAGCTGTGGCGGCAGTTCTGCGGGCTGCTCCCCGAGGACACCCGGAAGCCGGCCACCGATTCCTTTCGAGCCGTCATGACCACGACCGGCGGGTGGTTCTACGCCTCCACGCTCACCGGCTTGATCGACGGCGTCCTCATCGGGGCCGGACTGCTCGTACTGGGGGTGCCCCTGGCCGTTCCGATCGCAGCCCTGACCTTCGTCCTGGGTTACATCCCGCTGGTCGGTGCCACGCTCGCGGGCGTCGCCGCGGTGGGCGTCGCCTTCGTCGCCGGAGGATGGGGGACCGCGATCTGGGCGCTGGTCATCGTCCTCGCCGTCCAACAGCTCGAGGGCAACGTGTTGTCCCCCCTGCTGATGTCCCGGGCGGTCGACTTCCCGCCCCTGGTGACGCTGCTGCTGACCACCACAGCGGGGCTCGCCTTCGGCATCGCGGGGCTGTTCCTGGCCGTTCCCGTGGTCGGCGCGATCGTGGCCGCCGCCACGACCTACCACCGGAGCAGGGGCACGCGATCGTCTCCGTCGGCCGCTCCCCCACCGCCGCCGGGATCGACCGCAGCCCCTGCCACGGAGTCGTGACCGCCGGTACCCGTGCTGGCTGCGATCAGCCGGGAAGAGGCGTCCTCGGAGACGACGGCCCGCAGGCCCCCTCAGTCCTGCTGCAGCACCGAGAGGACGTTGCCGGCCGGATCGGTGAACCATGCGATCAGCGGGCCGCCGGCCCGCATGATGCCCCCCTCGTCGGTGGGCGGGTCGTCGTAGTGCTCGAAGGCGACGCCGCGCGCGACCAGTTCGTCGACGGCCTTCTCGACGTCGGGCACCGGAAAGTTGAGCACGGTGAAGGTGGCCGGCGTGTGCCCTGACTTGGCGTAGACGAGCACGTCGGCGCCGCTCCCGAGGTGCAGGCGCAGCAGCCCGCCCATCTCCGGCACGTCGGACACCCGGAGTCCGAGCGTCTCCTCGTAGAAGCGGCGAGCCTTCTCCAGATCGTCCACGGAGAAACCGCTGAAGGCCGGGCTGTCGGTGAGCACGGTCGTCCCCTTTCGTTCGGGCCTGGAGGTTGGACCGGCCGGCGGCGACCAACTCATCGGCGTCGAGGTCGCGGGGTCAGTCCACGCGGGCCGGCAGGCCGAGCTGACGGAACAGGCCGTTGTCGAGGTCCAGGAAGCTGGTGATGTGCGCGATCCGCCCGCCCGACACCTCGAGCTCGTGCAGCGCCCACGGCAGGCGGCCGCCGTCCTGGCTGGGCTTGTACTGGGCGAAGGCCGGCGATCCGTTGGCGTCGACGCGGATCAGCACCGAATCGCGGCAGGCGCTGCCGGGCCCGACCATCCACGCGCCGATGTCGGAGGCGCCCCGCAGCCACATCTCGAACGGCGGCATGTGCTGGGTCGCGTCCTCGTGCAGCAGCCGGACGAACGCGTCGATGTCGTACCGCTCGAAGGCTTCGACGTACCGGTCCAGCAGGTCCTGGTCGTCGGGGTCCAGGGGACGGGGGTCCAGGACACCCCCGGCGGCGGCCAGCGTGGCGCGGGCCCGCTGCAGCGCGCTGTTCACCGAGGCCACCGTGCTGTCGAGCAGCTGGGCCACCTCGTCGGCCTTCCACCGCAGCACCTCGCGGAGGATGAGGACGGCGCGCTGACGTGGCGGCAGGTGCTGCAGCGCGGCGATGAAGGCCAGCCGGATCGACTCCCTGATGACCGCCCGTTCCGCCGGGTCGGCATCCTCCGGGAGCACCTGACGGTCGAGCACGGGCTCGACCCATGCCGTCCCGGGTCGGCGGGCGGCGAGCGACGCCTCGACCGGCTGCCACGGCGACCCCGACAGATCCATCGGAAGGGCCCGACGCTGCCGGCCGGACAGCTGGTCCAGGCAGACGTTGGTGGCGATCCGGTACAGCCAGGACCGCAGCGCGGAGCGGCCCTCGAAGTCGGCGAGCCCTCGCCAGGCCCGCACGAGGGTCTCCTGCACCGCGTCGTCGGCGTCGAAGGCGGAGCCGAGCATGCGGTAGCAGTAGCCGGTCAGCTCGCGCCGGTGCTCGAGCAGCCGGGGGTCGAGCTGGTCGGTAGGACCGAGTGCCACGCTGGTCACTGGAGACCACCCCTCCGGATCGATGTGCGCGTCAGCACAGCACAGGGGACCGACATCGCGGGTGCCTCGCTCCTCCACGCACCACCGCCCCGGCCGGACGGAGGTCCCGCGGGGGCGGTGTGTGCGATGAGGGAGGTCAGCCGATGAGCGGCACGCCGTTCCGGACCAGCCGCCAGTTGGCGCGGAAGAAGTCCGCCGGGTCGATGACGCCGTCGGCCTGCGCGCGGTCGATGAGCAGCTGGCGGATCTCCTGCTGCTCGTTGTAGACGACCGGCGCGGTGGAGATGCCCGGGAAGCCACCACCGCCGCTGCGCCGGTAGTTGTTCACGGCCACGACGAACCGGTCGTCGTCGGCCACGGGCGCGCCGGCGTGCGACAGCCCGACGATCCGCTGGCCGATCGGCTGCGAGACGTCGACGTCGTAGTCGACGCCGGAGAGGACGTCGTAGTTGTAGTCCGGGATCCCGTTGGGAGCCTCGGGCACCACGGCGTTGGTGATGGTCTCGGGGTCGACGTCCCCGGTGGCCGGCACCTGCTCGAAGTACCGGGCCGAGTGCTCGAGGTAGGTCCTGACCTGGGCGCCGGTGAGCTCGACGGCCTCGAGCGTGTTGTCGTAGATGTAGAGCCCCGCGATGTCCCGCACCGTGACGTCGCCCCTCGGGAAGACGGCGTCCCGGCTGAACGGAGCGGCGATCGAGAGCACCGGCAGGTCGGCGCGGTCGGTGCCCGCCAGGGCGGCATCCACCGTGTCGGTCTGCACGTCCTGGATGAAGTCGAGGATCGCCGTGTCCTCGTACCGGCTGGTGCGCGCCGAGAGCTCCTGCGCCGACGTGGCCACGACCTGGTTGACGTACTCCACCGTGCGCGCGTGTGCCTCGGCGGTGGCCGCCAGCACCTCGGGCGACTCGGGGGCCGCCTTGGTGCGCAGCGCGGTCGCCGCCGTGCCGACGACGTCCCACTGCCCGCGGACCTTCCGCAGGTCGAAGTCGACCTGGGAGACCGTCGCGCCCCAGCGGTAGGGCTGGGTGAGCAGCACGTCCTGGCCGGTCACCTCGTTGCGGACGACCTGCGAGGGCGCGTCGCGGTGGGTGTGTCCCACGACCATGGCGTCGATGCCGGGCACCGTGCGGGCGATGACGTCGCTCGGGTTCTCGGTCGGCACGTCCGGGCCGTAGGACGACGTCGACCCCACACCGGCGTGCGACAGCACGACGACGACGTCGGCCTGGGCGTCGACGACCGGGACCCACTTCTCCGCCGACTCGACCATGTCCTCGAACCGCACGCGGCCCTCGACGTTGCCCTTGTCCCAGATGGCCGAGCCCGGAGTCGTCAGACCCAGGATGCCGACGGTCACCGGCTTGTGCCCGGGGACCTGCATCCGGTGCAGCGTGTAGGGCTGCTGGTACGGCCGGCCGGTGGCCTCGTCGACCACGTTGGCGCCGAGCACCGGGTGGTCGACGTCCTCGGTGTAGGCGTCCAGCAGGTCCAGCCCGTAGTTGAACTCGTGGTTGCCGACGACCTGGGCGTCGTAGCCGATGGCGTCGTAGGCGGCCGCCATCGGGTGCTCGACGCCGGTCTCGGTGATCGGCTCCTGCCGGGCGTAGTAGTAGGCCAGCGGCGTGCCCTGCAGGAAGTCGCCGTTGTCGACGACGAAGACGCTGTCCTCGCCCCTCGCCTGGCGCACCGAGTCCACCACGGAGGCGACCTTGGCCAGTCCCGTGGTGTCCCCGGACCGCTCCGAGTAGGTGCGGTTCGCGAAGTAGTCCCAGTTCTGCGCCCGGCCATGGAGGTCGGTCGTCGCCAGCATCGTCAGCCGGAGGGTGTCGCCGCCCTTCGGCGCCGCCGACGCCGGTGCCGCCGTCCCCACGGTCATGGCGAGCGCCACCGCGCCCACCGCCCACGTTCCACGCCTTCTCCTCCGGGCGTTCCTCCTGACATGTCGCTGCACGGTCGCTGGAAGCTAACCGACAGCAACGACGACGTCGGTGTCCCCGGATGAAGTACACGCGAAGTTCCGGTGCCCCGCCTCACCTGTCACACACCGACGGCGCAGCGCGCGGGAGCTCACTGGTAGCTGATCAGGTCCGGCCGGGGGCTCACGTCGGCCATCGTCTGCTCGGGCGTGAGCATCGGCTTGTCCTCGTCGTAGAAGTTCTTCCAGCCCCAGAACAGCCCGGCCGGCGGGTTCGCGTGCAGCGCGCGCCACGTGGCCTGCTTGTCGCCCTGGGAGCCCTGCCCGTCGGCGTGCACCATGACCGCCAGCTCGTCGCGGGAGGTGTCCAGTCGCTCGCGGCCGTCGATCATCCGCAGCTGGAACTGGTGCAGGACCAGCAGTTTCTGCGGCAGCACGTGCTCCCGCGTCAGGTCGGCCAGCCAGCCGATCAGCCGGTTGACCTCGTCCACGCCCACGGAGCCGACCTCCCTCAGGTGGACCCCGTTCGGGCTCAGCCGCCACTCCGGGTCCAGGGCCAGGCCGACGTGTGGCAACTCCAGCAGCGCTTGATAGCGCTGGGCCTGGGTGAGGAAGTCGGTTCGGCCGGGCTGCAGGTCCAGGACGACGTACACGCCCGCCTCCCCCGCCGCCTCGACCCACGGCCGCAACTGCTCCACATCGGCCTCGGTGGAGTAGTCGCCGTCCGCGCCGGGCGCCGTGGACGCGACCGTCGCGATGATCTCGAACGCCGGGACGACGGGGCCCTCCACGAGAGTTTCGTACGGTGCGGCGTGGGCGCGCGCCCGCTCGATGCTGCCCTCCAGGTCCTGCTCACCCAGCACACCCAGCGCTCCGGTACCGGGATGGCCGTACAGCGCGACCAGCAGCCGCCCCGGGAACAGCACCTGGCCACCACCGGGGAGCTGCATGCCTTTCACCGCCGTCTCGACCTTCCAGTCCAGGCCGTCCTCCGCGGCGAAGCCGGCGCCGATGGCCACGACGGCCTCGGGCGCCGCCTCCGCCAGGGCGTCCAGTGCGTCCTCGGACCTCCGCGGGTCGGCCTCGCCGCTGGTCAGCGACACGGTCGCCCCGGCGGCGCGCGCGGTGGCCAGAGCCGCCGTCGATGCGGACTCGCCGGTGGCCAGGACCACCGTCCCGGTCAGTGGTTCGGCCCGGTCCACTCCGGGCAGCCTCGCGGCGTCCGCATCTGCGGAGGACGAGGCCGGCGCCTCCGGGAGCCGCAGGGCCACGGGGGCGGCGGGATCCAGCGCGGCCACACTGGCCGGGTCGTTGCGGGAGGTCACCGGCTCCGCCGGCTGGAAGTCGAGCCCGGTCGCGGCCGCCACCGCCCCGGCGTCGGCCGGAACGGCGAGGACGTCGTGGCCGGCCCGCCCGTCGCTCGCCCCGGTGGCACGGTCGGCTGCCCGGCCGTCGGCCTCTCCCACGGCGAGCACCGTTCCGCTGCCCAGCCGGCCGATCTCCTCTGCCAGGACGTCGTGCGCCCCGTCGCCCTTCGGCTCGAGGAGCAACGGCACGCCCAGGCCGACCGCCGCCGAGGCGGCCAGGAGCAGACCGGCGCGGTCGCCGTCGCGGGCCACCACGACGACCGGCGAGCGGTCGAAGAGCGTCCGGCTCATGGTCGCCGCCGCGGCCACCGGATCGGCGTCCGCGATCATGGTGAGGCGGTGGTCCGGGGCGGACGCCGACACCGCACGACGCGGCTCCCTACGCTCGGGTTCGGCCTCGTCGGAGAAGGCGGTGCAACCGCCGGCGCAGAGCGCCAGAACCAGGGCGATCAGGAGCACGCGGACGCGCACGGGTACCTCCCCCTCCTCGGCACGCCGGTGGCACGGGCTGGACGATGACGGCGCGGCCGTGCCGAGACCTTACGGGCCGATATCGCACGTGAGGCCCGGCGCCGGCCCGGCAGCGAACCTGGGCCGGCGGCCGGCTGCCACCCCACGAGCGTGCGTCGGGGGCCGCGCTCAGTCCTCGGGGCGCTCGAGAGCGCGCTGCACGTTCTCGACCATCCGGCCGAGCACGAGGATCGCGTGCTCGTACTCCTGGGCGGACAGTCCGTCCGCGACGTGCTTCCGGACCCGGCCGACCGCCGCGGCGACCCGGTCGTGACCGGCCCGCCCCTCCGCAGTGAGGGTGAGGCCGTCGTCGGTCGAGCGCTCCACCCAGCCGCGCTCGACGAGGTCGGTGACCACGGCGCCGACGTCCCCGGGGAAGTCGGCGAGCGTGGCCCGCAGGTCGCCGCTCGCTCCCTCCGCCAGCGAGTGCAGGACCTGCCAGTGCCGGCGGGTCAGCTCCTCACCGGCGACAGCGGAGTCGACGGCCTGCTCCAGCAGGGCGTCCAGACGCCTCACCCACCAGCCGATCGGCCGCTGCGCCTCCATGTCGGGCATCCTGGCAGCGTCCTCGGCAGGGAACTCGATGGCGCCGCGTCGGACCGGCCCGGTAGACACCTCCCGTGGCCGACGATCTCGATTCCCGACTGCGCCCGGCGACTCCCGCGGAGTGGCCCGCGTTCCGGCAGCACATGGCCGCGGCCCTGGGCATGACCCCGACGGGGCCCTACCAGGACACGCCGCCGCCGGTGGCCGAGCTGGACCGATCGCTGGGCCTCTGGGACGGCGACCGCATCGTGGCCACCTCCGGCATCTACAGCCGCTCGCTGACCGTTCCCGGAGGCGTCGTTCCCTGTGCCGGCGTCACGTGGGTCAGCGTCGCCCCCACCCACCGCCGCCGGGGCGTCCTGACGTCGATCATGCGCCGCCAGCTCACCGAACTCCACGAGCAGCAACGTGAGCCGGTCGCGGCGCTCTGGGCCTCGGAGTTCCCCATCTACGGGCGGTTCGGCTATGCGCCGGCGACCGCACGCGCCGAGCTGACCGGGCGAACGGAACGGCTGCACCTCCGGCCGGACGTCGACCTCGGCTCCGGCCGGGTCGATGTCGTCGAGGAGGACGCCTACCGCCCGGCGGCGGCCGCCCTGCACGAGTCGGTGCGCCGGTCCGTGCCCGGCAACCTGGCCCGCGACGACCGCTGGTGGGACCGCCTCATGCGCGACGAACCCGAGGACCGTCACGGGGCGACGGCGCGCCGGTACCTGCTGCACACCGAGACCGACGGGACGGTGACCGGCTACGCCTCCTACCGGGTGACGCCGCGATGGGCCGAGACCGGCGAACCGGATGCCACGCTGACCGTCGAGGAGGTGCGCGCCACCAGCACCGCGGCGTACGCCTCGCTGTGGCAGGTCCTGCTCTCGATCGATCTGGTCCGCACCGTGCGGGTGCTCCGGGCCTCCCCCGACGACCCGCTCCGCCATCTGGTCACCGACGGCCGGGCCCTGACCGGTGTTCCGCTGGACGCGCTGTGGGTGCGGCTGGTCGACGTGGACCGCGCCCTGGCGGCCCGCCGCTACCCGGCGCCGATCGATCTGGTCATCGAGGTCAGGGACGAGTTCTGTCCGTGGAACGCCGGCCGCTGGCGGCTGGCGGGACATCCCGCCGGTGGCTACTGCGGGCGCACCGACCTCGATCCCGACCTGGTGCTCGGCGTCGAGGAGCTCTCCGCCGCCTACCTCGGCGGGACCTCCCTGGCCGCTCTGCAGGGGGCCGGGCGCGTGACGGAGGTGAGCCCGGGTGCGGTGACGCTGGCGGCCACGGCGTTCGGCTGGCCGGTCACCCCCTGGTGCCCGGACGAGTTCTGAGCCCAGCCGTCTCCGCGGCCGTCAATGGCCGTCGCAGCACGGATGCTGATCCCGCTGCTCGAACGGGCACACTTCGCCGTCGTCCCAGGGGATCACCGGGAGCCGTACCCGCCCGTCGGCCAGCTCCAGGCGCACGTACCCGTTGGTGCGGAGCAGCGGCGACGCGTCCTCGGCCACCCCGACCCGGACCACGTCCTCCACGACGGTTCGCTCGACCAGCTCCTCCAGGGACAGCTGCTCCGGCAGGTCGGCCTGCCCCGGGAACCGGACGACCCGGCCCTCGGTGCGGTCGCGGTGAGCGATGGCCGAGGCCAGCGCGTGCGCCATGTGCGTCTCCTCACCGCCACCACGCACCAGCCCGGTCCCGTCCACCAGCCCCCAGCCACCCCCCGACGCATCGGCCAGTTCGGCGAACTGCACGACGGCCTGCTCCCCGCGCTGCGTCTGGAGGGAACCCGCGTAGTGACCTCCCTCGGCCGCGCGAACCTGGTGCGTGACCACCCACGGGGCCCCGCCCAGCGCCTCGCCGAGGCCGAGCACCCGGTGCTCGACCTCGGCGAGTGCGGCCAGTGAGGCACCGCCGGGAACGCACATGGCGATCCAGCAGTCCATGCGGGCTCAGACCACGTCGACGAAGACGGGGTTGGCGTAGAACCAGAGGTCCTGCCACGGGTCGCTGTTGCCGACGGGGTCCTGCCGGGGCTCGATGCTCCCCGGGGCACTGACGTTCCCGTCGGTTCCCCGCAGACGCAGGTAGAACGACCGGTCGACCGCGCGGAAGACGTGGTTGATCACCATCTCGCCGCCGCCCCGGACCTCGAAGGACTTCGTCACCCCGGTGGCGGGCGCGCTCATGGCGTCGCGGTCGCCCGTGGGACCGGTGACGGGGCCGGAGATGAGGTCCACCCTGGCCAGCCGGGGGACGTCGCCGTGGGCGTTCGGAGTGCGGCGTGGGGTGATGCGCACCTGCAGGTGCACGTCCTCACCCCTGCCCACGGTCACCTTCTCGCCCAGGGTCCCGGGCGGGTTGCTCCCGCCGCTGCCGCGGACGGTCACCACGAGGCCGTCGATGAGGTCGCCGTGCCCCACCCAGACCCGGCCGGCGCGGAGCGCGTCCATCACGCCCATGTAGGAACGGTCGGCCGCCCCGACCCAGGTCCGGGAGTAGTAGCCGGGCCAGAAGTCGCCCCGGTCGTACCGGGGTGTGCCGGTGGACACCGGGTCGCCGTACCTGCCGTTGGCGTTGAAGTACGCGGAGTTGTCCTGCCCGGGCGGGCGGATGCGGTCGTCGGCCCAGACGGAGTGGGCGTCGGAGTTGGCGGTGATGAACCAGGGGCGGCCCTCGGCCAGCAGGGAGTCCCACAGTCCCCCGACCTTCGCCGTCATCCAGTCGAAGCCCCCGAACGTGCGATAGGACTCCAGCGGGTAGCCGGGGAAGCTGGCGGCGCTCGGCGAGCCGGTGTAGAAACCGCGGCCCGAGCCGGGGCCGTTCGGGGTGGGGATGGACGCGGCCTGGTGCCCCGGGGCCCCCTCCATGCCGATGGCCACGCGCGGATCGGCCTCCTGCCACTGCCGGATCTCGTGCGGGGAGTCGATGCCGCGGCGGGCAGGGTGGTTGGCGAGGAACAGCGCGCTGGGGGTACGCCCGGAGAGCATCTGCTGCCCCAGCCACCGGATGGCATCGACGGCGTGCTGCTCGTTGGCGGGCGTACCGGCACCCCACCCGTTCACGGTTCCGTCGAACTGCTGCTCGAACTCCTTGAGCACCGTGAGCTCGTTGCTGTTCGGCGCCACGAACACCGTGCCGTGCTCGGCGGCGGGGATGTTCCACTCCAGGCCCTGGAAGACGAGCATGTCGCGGAGCTCCGACCGGGCCGCGACGATGTCGGGGTTGACCTTGTCCACGCCGATGCGGGCGTGGGCGTTCGAGCCGTGGTCGGTGATGACCAGCCAGTTCACACCGTGGCGACGGGCCTCCTCGACCTGCGTGCGCACGGTGTAGAGCCCGTCCGAGCTGTACTGGGTGTGGATGTGGTGATCACCGTTGAGCCAGACGAGGCCCTCCAGCCGCCCCCGCCCGCCACCGGGCGCCGCGGTGGCGGGCCTGGGCCCGGCGAAACCGCCGATGGCCAGGCCGGCGCCGACGACGCCGGCCGCCTGGAGGAACCGGCGGCGGGACACGTCGGCCGGTCGCAGTTCGGTGTCGGGGATCGTCAGGTCGCTGTAGTCGGCGCCCCCGTGGTCGTCGTGACCGTGGTCGTGGTGGTGATGGCCGTGCGGGTGGTCGTGGCGACCGGACAAGAGGCGCTCCTCTGGGACGTCGGCGGGCCGACGTCCGGCCCTCCACCGATCCTGTCCAGGGAGGTGACCGGAGCGCGTGCTCCCGGTGACCGACGGGTGACGCGCGAATGAGAAGTAGTGCCCGCCGGTCGGCGTTCCGCGCCCGTCGGGTTCTCCCGTCGGCGCGCGCTACCCCTCCGGGAACCGGGCCTCCGCGGAGCGGTCCACCGGGGCCAGGAGGGCGCCGCCGCCCACGGGCGTCACGGGTGCTCGGGGCGCGTGGGCAACCCTCCGGACGGGCGGTGGCGGTCGCGCTCGTAGTCGCTGATCAGGCCGATCCGGCGGACGTGCCGCTCGTCCTCGCTGAACGGCGTCCGGAGGAACTCGAGGACGAGCTCCGTCGCCTCCTCCGGGCTGTGCTGCCGGGCGCCGATGGAGACGACGTTCGCGTCGTTGTGCTGGCGGGCCAGCTGCGCGGTGGCGACGTTCCAGACGAGCGCGGCACGCACGCCGGGCACCTTGTTGGCCGCCATCTGCTCGCCGTTGCCCGAGCCCCCGATGACGACGCCGAGCGAGCCGGGCTCGGTCACCGTGCGCTCCCCCACCTCGAAGCAGAAGGGCGGGTAGTCGTCCTGGGCGTCGTACTCGAACGCGCCGCAGTCGACCGGCTCGTGGCCGGCGTCGGCGAGCGCCTGCTTCAGGTGCTCCTTGAACTCGAGGCCTGCGTGGTCGGTACCGATGAAGACGCGCACGGCCGCGAGTCTGTCAGGCTCCCGGCATGGCGGTGCTCGGGGTCGACGGCTGGCGCGGGCGGTGGGCCGGGGCCCTGCTCGACGAGGGGACCGTCACCCTCCTGGACCTGCCGGACGTGGCCGCCGTCCTCGCGGTGCCGGCCGTCGAGCTCGTCGCGATCGACATGCCCATCGGGCTGTCCGAGACCGGCGTCCGGGCCTGCGACGTGGCGGCGGCGCGACGCCTCCGCGGGCTCGGTGCCGCCGGCTCGGTCTTCCCCGCGCCCGTGCGGACCGTGCTCGGTACTGACGACTACGCCGAGGCCCGGGCCCTCTCCCGGGCGGCGACCGATCCCCCACGTGCCCCGTCGGCACAGGCCTTCCAGCTCGTGAAGGCCATCCGGGAGCTCGACGACGCACTGGGCGAGCCGCCGACCGACCGGGTGGTCGAGGTGCACCCGGAGCTGGCGTTCCGAGCGCTGGACGCGGGCGTCAGGGAACGGAAGGGCAGCGCGCGCGGGACCGTCCAGCGGCTGCGCGCCCTCCGCGCCGTGATGGACGTCGAGGAGGCCTTGGCCCGGGCGCCGGTGGGCATCCCCCTCATCGACGCCCTGGATGCCTGCGCCGCGGCATGGTCGGCCCAGCGGCTGGCGCAGGGGCGGGGCGAGTGCGTCGGGGACGGCACGACCGACCGCCGCGGACGTCCGATGCGGATCTGCTGGTGAGCGCCGTCTGGCAGGAGGTGGCGCAGGGCGTTCTCGTGCGGCGCCACCCCGAGCTGGATGTCAACTGCGGGCTGGTCGCGGGCGACGGCGCCTGCCTGGTCGTCGACACCCGACCCCAGCTGGGCGAGTCGGCCGACCTGATCGCCGCGGTCCGGCCGGTCACCCCGCACCCGTGGACCGTGGTCAACACCTCCGCGCACTACGACCACTGCTTCGGCAACGCCGCCTTCCGTCCCGCGACGGTCCGGGGCTCGGGGGGCTGCGCCTCAGCACTGGTGGCGACGGCGGAGGACCAGCACGCCGCCGTCCTGGCCGAACTCCGCGCGGACGGGGACGAGCCGGAGCGGAGTTGATGCGGACCGCGCCGGTGGACCCACCCGACGCCCTTCAGGTGAGGCGGCGGACGACCGGGAGGGGAAGCACGCGGAGCAGCCCGGCCACGGCACGCCACGGCCACTCCGGCACGTAACCGCGCACCGGCTCCCGCTCGATGACCTCGGTGAGCGCCTGCACGCCCTTGTCGAGGCCCACCGTGAAGGGGCCGCGGCGGCCGACGTTGATGTCGGTCTCGATGTAGCCGGGCAGGATGGTCGAGATCCTGATCTGCGAGCCGTACACGTCCGACCGCATGCCCTCGGCCAGCGCATTCAGCGCCGCCTTGCTCGCCCCGTACGCCGTGCGGGTGCCGCGCATGCCGCGGATGGAAGCGACCGAGGAGATCAGCACCAGATGGCCGGCGCCCTGCGCGCGGAACAGCTCCATCGCCGCCTCGCACTGGGCGTGCGAGCCCAGGACGTTGGTGAGCAGCGTCGCCCGGTTCGCCCACGCCTTGCCGGTGCCGATCGAGGCGCCCTTGCCGATCCCGGCGTTGACGACGACGCGATCGAGGCCGCCGAGCTCGTCGGCCAGCGCGGGAACGACCCGGGCCACGGCCTCCGGGTCGTCGACGTCGAGCGCCGCCGTCGTCACCCGGATGCCGGGGTGGCCCGCCAGCAGGTCCTTCTCCAGCGCATCGAGCAGCTCGGCGCGCCGGGCGACGAGCGCCAGATCGCGACCCATGGCGGCGAAGCGGCGGGCCATGCCCTCGCCGAGTCCGGAGCTGGCACCGGTGATGAGGATGCGCTGGCGAGTGGGGTGCGGCACCGCGACAGCATGCCCAACCCCGTCACGGGCCCTGCAGGGGCCCGCCGCCGGCCCCGTCCCGAGGCTCGCGCCGAACTTGCGCGGCGTGAGGAGGACGGGGTCCTCCCATGGCGGGGGGCAGCGGGGTCCTTCTTCAGCGGCGGGTGAGCTCGAGGGCGTCGGCGGGGACGGAGTCCATGTCGGGGCCGGAGAGCCGGGTGCGCTTGAGCTCCCAGAAGTCGGGGAGGTTGGCCAGGAGGACGGCGCCGTCGAACGCCTTGCCGGCGTCCTCGCCGGTGGGGACCTTGCTGATCACCGGGCCGAAGAATGCGACGCCGTCGATGTGCATGACCGGCGTGCCGACGTCGTCGCCGACCGGGTCCATGCCCTCGTGGTGGCTCTTCTCCAGCGACTCGTCGTACTCGGTGGAGTCGGCGGCGGCAGCGAGCTCGGCCGGGAGCCCGACCCGCTCGAGCGCGGGGGCGATGATCTCGTCGAGCTCGAGCCCCTCGTGGTGCCGCAGCGTCCCCATCGCGGTGTAGAGGTCACCCAGGACGCCGTCCCCGTGCTGCTGGGCGGCGGCGATCGCGACCCGGACGGGGCCGATCGCCTTCTTCATCGTGTCCTGGTAGTCCTCCGGGAGGTCGCGGCCCCGGTTGAGCACGGCGAGGGACATGACGTGCCAGTGCAGGTCGATGTCGCGCACCTTGGTGGCCTCGAGCACCCACCGGCTGGTCAGCCAGGCCCAGGGGCACAGCGGGTCGAACCAGAAGTCGACCCGGGCCTTCGTGGGGGCGCTCTGCACTGCGTCGGTCATCGTCCGGCTCCTCACGGTCCGTTGCCCGGCCGATCGGCCGGGCGTGCTGCTCCACTGCCAATCCGGATCGCTGTCGTCTTGTTCCCGGGGGTGGGACCGATCCGCTGCAGAGCGGGAGAAAAGGTGTCGCCCGCACATGGGAAGCTGCCAGGTGTGGCCGTACCCAACCTGACCCGCACCGATGCCGCTGCCCGCGCCGAACTCCTCGCCGTGCAGAGCTACGACCTCCAGCTCGACGTCACCGACGGCGACGGGCACCCCGGCGAGCGCACCTTCCGCTCGGTCACGACCGTCGAGTTCGCCTCCCGGCAGGCCGGGGCCGAGACGTTCATCGACCTGGTCGCGGAGACCGTGCACTCCGCCACGCTCAACGGCGTCGAGCTGGACGTGAGCAGCTACACCGAGGAGGGCGGACTGCCTCTGCCCGGGCTGGCCGAGCAGAACACCCTGGTGGTCACGGCCGACTGCCAGTACTCCAACTCCGGGGAGGGGCTGCACCGCTTCGCCGACCCGGTCGACGGGCAGGTCTACCTCTACACGCAGTTCGAGCCGGCCGACGCCAAGCGCATGTTCGCCTGCTTCGACCAGCCCGACCTCAAGGCCACGTTCACGCTGCACGTCGTAGCGCCGTTCGACTGGCAGGTCATCTCCAACAGCGGTGGCCGCACGATCGAGGCGGGGCCCGCCGGCTCGCAGCTGGCGCACTTCGAGCCCACGAAGCGCATCTCCACCTACCTGGTGGCGTTGATCGCCGGGCCGTACGCCAAGGTCACCGATCTCCACGAGGGCATCCCGCTCGGGCTGTACTGCCGCGCCTCGCTGGCCCAGCACCTCGACGCCGACGAGCTCTTCCGCGTCACCAAGCAAGGCTTCGACTTCTACCACCGGGTCTTCGACTACCCGTACCCGTTCGACAAGTACGACCAGCTCTTCGTGCCCGAGTTCAACGCGGGGGCCATGGAGAACGCCGGCGCGGTGACCTTCCTGGAGGACTACGTCTTCCGGTCGAAGGTCAGCCGCGCCACCTACGAGCGCCGCGCGGAGACGATCCTCCACGAGCTCGGCCACATGTGGTTCGGCGACCTGGTGACGATGCGGTGGTGGGACGACCTCTGGCTCAACGAGTCCTTCGCGACCTACATCAGCACGCTCTGCCAGGCCGAGGCCACCGAGTACACGACGGCGTGGACCACCTTCGCCAACACCGAGAAGGCCTGGGCCTACGCGCAGGACCAGCTGCCCTCCACCCACCCGATCGCCGCGGACATCCCCGACGTCGCCGCGGTCGAGGTCAACTTCGACGGCATCACCTACGCCAAGGGCGCCTCGGTGCTCAAGCAGCTGGTGGCCTACGTCGGCCGCGACGAGTTCCTCGCCGGGGTGCGCCGCTACTTCCGCAAGCACGAGTTCGGCAACACCACCCTGGCCGACCTGCTCGCGCCGCTCGAGGAGAGCTCGGGCCGCGACCTCGGTGAATGGGTCGAACAGTGGCTGAAGACCAGCCAGGTGAACACCCTGCGCCCGGTCTTCGAGCTGACCAACGACGGCCGGTACAAGAGCTTCGCGATCGAGCAGACGGCGGTCGAGGAGCACCCGGTGCTGCGCAACCACCGGCTGGCCGTCGGCCTCTACAGCGAGGGCCCGGACGGGCTGACCCGCACCGCCCGCGTGGAGCTGGACGTCGCCGGTGCCCAGACCGAGGTCACCGAGCTCGTCGGGCACCCGGTCGCCGACCTGGTGCTGGTCAACGACGACGACCTCACCTACACCAAGCTGCGGCTGGACCAGCGGTCACTGGGCACACTGCGCACTCGCATCGGAGCCATGCCGGACCCGCTGGCCCGCGCGCTGTGCTGGTCGGCGGCCTGGGACATGACCCGGGACGCCGAGCTGCCGGCCCGCGAGTGGGTGCAACTGGTGCTGGCCGGGGTCGACGCGGAGAGCGAGATCAGCGTCGTCCAGGCGCTGCTGGCCCGGGTCCAGACCGCGCTCCGGTCCTACGCCGACCCGTCGTGGGCGCCGACGGGGTGGGCCGCTCTCGCCGACCACGCCATGAGCGCCCTGGAGGCGGCCCCGGCCGGCAGCGACATGCAGCTGCAGTGGTCGCGGACCCTGGCCAGCGCCGCCCGGACCGAGGAGCACGCGGCCGTGCTGCGTGGTCTCCTCGACGGCTCGCGGACGGTGGAGGGCCTGGAGGTGGACACCGACGCCCGCTGGGCCTTCCTCTCCGGACTCGTGGCCATCGGGGCCGCCGGTGACGCCGAGATCGACGCCGAGGCCGAGCGCGACGCGACCGCGACCGGCGTCCGCAAGGCCGCCACGGCCCGGGCCCTGCGCCCGACGAAGGAGTCGAAGGAGGAGACCTGGCAGAAGGTCTTCCACGACGACGAGATCCCCAACGCCGTGCACGAGGCGACCTTGCTCGGCTTCTGGCACCCGGCTCAGCAGGAGCTCACGTCCGGCTACGTCGAGCGGTACTTCGACGAGATCCGCCCGCTGTGGGATCGCCGGCCAGGGGAGATCGCCAAGAACGCGGTGCAGTACCTGTTCCCGCAGATCGTCGAGCCGCGGACGATCGCGGCCGCCGACGCCTGGCTGGCCGACACCGAGCAGCCGGCACCGCTCCGCCGGCTGGTCTCCGAAGGCCGCGACGGGATCGCCCGGGCGCTGCGAGCCCGGGAACGGGACGCCATGTGATCCGTCGACCTCCGGCCGACACCGCGGCCAGTACAAGGACCCCGCTGCCCCCCACCGCTCGCAAGCCCGCGGCGGGACCCTGCAGCAGGGCCGGCCGACGCTGAGCGCTACCCGCTCCTCTGCGCGAAGACCTCCGGCCCCCACGCGTCGGGCCGCCTCGCGGGGCGTGCCGCGCTCAGCGGGTGCTCAGTGCGGATGGCGGAGCGCAGCCGGGTGACCGGCCTGGTCCGACAGCTGCCGGAGCCCGTTGACGATGCCGCCGACCAGGTCCCCCGCGGCGAATGACGTCGTCATCGACAGGACCGCCAGCGCGCAGGCGCGGTCGGGCAGCCGGCGTGAGGCGCCGGCCCCGGTGACGACCTCGACCACCTTCTGGCCGGGCGAGACCGCGATCAGCACCGAATCCGTGGGGTTGCCCCCGGAGCGGGCGTGCAGTTCCTCGGCCTGGGCACGCGTGCGCGCACCGAGGTCGCCGATGTAGAGGGTGAAGCGCAGACCCGTCTCCCGGGAGGACATGGTCAGCGCCTCGTCCAGCCGCGCGAGCTCCTGGAAGCTGAAGATCTCGTCGAGCGGCGAACCCTCGATCTCGTCGGTCCGCGCGGGCGCGGTGTGGGTCGTGGCCGTGTCGTGGGACTCGGCTTCCAACGCGCGGGTCATCGCCGTCCTCCCGGAGCGGTGGTCATGGAGTGGGTCATGGCTGCGCCGGTTCCCGTCACCAGGTCCCGCGGGCGCCGCCGAGCGGTCCCGCGTTCACCGGCCGGGGGGCCACGTGCGCCCCGTGACCGCCGGCACCGTGCGCGTCAGAGGCCCGGGACGTGTCGGTGTTCCTCTCCTCGGGCTGCTCCGGATACATCGACGAGCCCAGAGCCGCCGACGAGCTGCCGGGGACCGCGGCCGCGCCGGGCGCGGGTTCGTGCCCGCCGGCGCCGACGTTCTCGGGATGCGGCTCGTACCAGATCGGCGCGTGGTCCCACGGCTGACCGGGCTTGTACCGGGTGCGCTTGCGCCCACCCGGCAGGAAGATCAGCAGCGCCAGCAGCACGTAGACGGCCAGCGGGATGCCGACGAAGACGAGGATGGTCTCGGCGACGGTCACGCTCGACAACTTACCGGCAGGCCTCTGGTTCAGCCGGTCCGCTCCCACGGCTCGGGGTGCCGGTGTCGCCACGGGCGTGCCTCCTCCACCTGCGCGGACAGGGCGAGCAGCGTCGCCTCGTCGGCCGGCCGGCCCACGAGCATGCTGCCGATCGGCAGCATGGCCTGGGTCCAGTACAGCGGCAGGCTCACCGCCGGCTGGCCGGTCACGTTGAAGACCGCGGTGAACGCCGCGTACCGCTTGTTCCGCTCGAAGTCCTCGGCGCCGTCCCCGTCGGCGTCGAACCAGCCCAGCGGCCGCGGGGTCATCGTGCAGACCGGGGCCAGCAGGACGTCGTAGGCGGCGGTGGCCTGCAGGAACCGTCGGGTGAACAGGCGCAGCGCCATCATCGACTCCATGGCCACCTGGGCCGACATCGCCAGGCCGCGTGCCCGCAGCTCCCGGGTCAGGGGCCGCAGCTCCCCCGCCCTCGAGGGCGGTACCGGCAGCGTGGCGCCCGACAGCGCCCACACGCGCTCGAAGGACGGGAGCACCTCCGGCCCGAGCAGACCGGTGGGCACGTCCTCGACCTGGTGACCGAGGCTCTCAAGCAGCGCCGACGCGTCCTCGAAGGCGTCGGCGACCTCGGGCTCCAGCTGGACGTCGGGAATCGGCGTGGCCAGCCACCGGCCGACCCTCAGCCGCCCCGGAGGGCGCTCCACCGCGCCGAGGAAGCTCTGCCCGGCCGGGAGCGGCGGTGCCCACGCGTGGTCGCCCAGGACCGGCCCGGCCATGGCGTCGAGCATGGCGGCGGCGTCCCGGACGGTCCGCGCCAGCGGCCCGTTGGTGCCCAGGCCGGTGATGTCGGCACCCAGGGGCGCGTTGCTGATCCGGCCCCGGCTGGGCTTGAGGCCGACGATCCCGTTGATGCTCGCCGGGATGCGGATCGACCCGCCCCCGTCACTGCCCTGGGCGAACGGGACCATCCCGGCCGCCACGGCGACGGCAGCCCCGCCGCTGGAGCCGCCGGCCAGCAGCGAGGGGTCCCACGGGCAACGGGCCGGCCCGGCGAGGTCGTTGTCGGTGTAGCAGGGATAGCCGAACTCGGGGGTGTTGGTCTTGCCGAGGCTGATGGTGCCGGCGGCGGCGAGCCTGGTGACCACGGCGTCGTCCACCTCGGGGACGAAGTCGGCCAGCACCCGCGATCCGAACGTCGTCCGGACTCCCGCGGTGTTGTTGAGGTCCTTGATGGCGGTCGGGACGCCGAGCAGGGGGGGCAACCGGCCGCCGGTCCGGAGCAGCGCCTCCGCCCGGGCGGCAGCGGCGAGGGCCCGGTCGGGGGTGACGGTGATGAAGGCGCCGAGCCGGGCATCGAGGGCGTCGATGCGCGCCAGCGAGTGCTCGACCAGTTCGGTCGGGCTCACCTCCCCCGCCCGTACGGCGGCGGCCTGCTCCAGGGCGGTGAGGTCGTGCAACCGGGTCACGGGCGGGACGCTAACCCGCCCCGGTGTCAGTCCGGGTCCGGGACACCGATCGGGTTGCCCGCGGGCCAGTCCCCCGCCGCGATGACGGCCCGCCGGACCGGCGTCAGCAGCTCGGCCAGCCGGTCGCACGCGGCGTCGCCGAGTGCCTGCCACGGCCCCAACGCCAGGCGGTCGGTGTCGGCCTCGATCGCGGCGACCATCGCCAGGCCCTCGGCGGTCAGCTCGCCCTCGTCCAGCCAGCGCCGCTCGACCAGCCGGGCGACCGCGTCGTCCCAGGCGGCGTCGTCCCAGCCGCGGGCGCGCATGAGCCATTCCCGGTCCGAGCGGCCGGCGGCGGCCGCGAGCACGTGGGCGGTGACGCCGTCCACCTCGCGCTGCACGAGGGCGACCGAGTGTCCGTCTCCGCGGTGCTCGCGCAGGGTGGTGAGCGACTGCCACAGGCGCAGGTGCGGCTCGTCGGGGACTGCGACGCCCGAGTTCGCGGCCGCCAGTGGCCGGCCGGGTGCATCCACCGCGGCCGCCGCCGTCGTGGTCAGGTCCGCCGCCTCGGCCACCTCGGGCGATGCCGGCCAGTCCGGCCCGAGCACCCGCCGCACCGCTGCATCGATCCCGGCGAGGCGGGCCTCGAGCGCCGCGGCAGGGGTGACCTGGTCCCACACCCCCGGGACCCGGCGGGCCACGAAGGACGGCGCGAAGTTGTAGAAGACCGCCGTCACCACCTCCGGCCCGACGGCGCCCAGCGGCGCGGCGCGGAGCGCGAAGTAGCCGTTCCAAAAGCCGCGGAGCCCGGTTCCCTCGGCGGCGTCGCGGCTCTCCTGCGCGAAGTACGTGAGCGCGTGGAACGGTTCGGCAAGAGCCCACAGACGGCGGGCCGTCCCCGCAGAAGTCATCGGTTCGGCCCCGTCCAGAGGCTCACCGCGAGCGAGCGAGCGGTGAGGAGGACGGGGTCCTTCCAGGGGTCCTCTTTCATGCGCTCACGCTATCGGGCATGCCGAGCCAGTCCCGCCAGCGCGGATCGACCGTCCTGGTGCCCAGCAGGCGCCACGCGGCGCCGCTGGGCGTGCGCGGGGGGTGGGGCAGCACCCAGCCCATCTCGGCCAGCGAGCGGTCGGCCTTGGCGTGGTTGCACCGTCGGCAGGCGGCGACGACGTTGTCCCAGGTGTGGGTCCCCCCGCGGCTCCGCGGAACGACGTGGTCGATGCTCGTCGCCGACCCGCCGCAGTAGACGCAGGTCTGCCCGTCCCGGGTGAAGACGGCGCGCCGGGACAGCGGCACCGACGCCGGATAGGGCACGCGCACGAAACGGGTCAGGCGGACCACGATCGGCACCGGGAGACTCACCGTCTCCGCGTGCACGACGTCCGCCGCGGAGTCGACCGGCTCTGCCTTCTGCGCCAGCACGAGGACGATCGCTCGCCGGCTGGACACCACGCACAAGGGTTCGTACGTGGCGTTCAGCAGCAACGTGGCGCTCGTCGTACCCGGCGACGGCACAGGTAGGAACGATGGATGGCGCGGGTCGCGGCGCGGGCCTGGGTGACCCGCCGACGACGACCCGGACGCGGGACGCGGCACGGATCACCTCCGGATGCCCCGGACCGCCGGTGGCTCCGAGACCCGCGGGCTGCCCCATTCTGACCCGCGCGACGGCGATCGGCGCAGTCAAGCAACTCCCCGCTTCGCCGGGCGAACTACCGTGGGTGCGATGCGCTACCCCGATGCCCCCCGGCTCGACCTCGTCGAGGACCTGCACGGACACCACGTCGCCGACCCCTACCGCTGGCTCGAGGACGACGCCGACCCGCGCACGAGGGAGTGGAGCGAGGCGCAGGACGCGCTCGCCGGAGAGCTGCTCACCGCCCTCCCGATGCGCCTGGGCTTCGCCGCCCGCCTGGAGGAGCTGGTGCACGCCGGCGCCGTCGGCGTCCCGGTCTGGCGCGGCGGGCGGGCCTTCTCGACCCGCCGCGACCCCGGCCAGGAGCACGCGGTGCTCCGGGTGCGCGAGGCCGACGGCACCGTCCGGGTGCTGGTCGACCCGACCGCCCTCGACCCCGAGGGGACGACGACGCTGGACGCCTGGTCCCCCTCGTGGGAGGGCGACCGGCTGGCCTACCAGCTCTCCACGGGCGGCGACGAGGAGTCCCGGCTCTACGTCCTCGACGTGACCACCGGCGAGGTCGTGGACGGTCCGATCGACCGGTGCCGCTACTCCCCCATCGCCTGGCTGCCCGGCGGGGAGGAGCTGTTCTACGTGCGCCGCCTCCCGCCGGACCTCGTCCCAGCGGGCGAGGAGCAGTTCCACCGGCGGGTCTGGCGCCACCGGGTCGGGGCCCCCGCCGACTCCGACGTGCTGGTGCACGGCGAGGGCAGCGACCCCACCACCTACTTCGGCGTGCACACCAGCCCCGACGGCCGCTGGCTGGTCGTCTCGGGTGCGGCCGGCACCGCGCCCCGGGACGACGTGTGGATCGCCGACCTGGCCGGCGACGGAGAACTCGGCGAGTTCCAGGTGGGCGTCGACGCGCAGACCGCCGCCTGGGTCGCCCGCGACGGCCGGCTGTGGCTCATGTCCGACCGGGACGCCCCGCGCTGGCGGCTGGCCGTCGCCGATCCGGCGGACCGGGCCACCTGGGCGCCCTCGGCCTGGCGGGACGTGGTCCCCGAGCTGCCGGACGCCGTGCTGTCCGACGTCGCCCTCGTCGACGCCCCGGACGGCTCGCTGCAGGTGCTGGCGGTCCATGCCGTGGACGCCACCGACCGCCTCTCGGTCTGGGCCGGGGACGGGTCCGGCCGGCTGGCCGATGTCGAGGGTCTGGGTGCGGGCAGCATCTCCGGCGTCAGCTCACCACCCGAAGGGGGCAGCACGGCCTGGGTCGGCTACACCGACTACGCGACGCCGCCGTCGGTCCTGCGCTGGGACGCCGGTTCCCCCACCGCCCTGGCGAGCTGGGAGCAGGCGCCCGTGGCCGGGGACGTGCCGGCGCTGACGGTCGTCGAGACGCACGCGACCTCCGCCGACGGGACACCGGTGCACCTGTTCGTGCTGTCGGGCTCGGGCAGCCCGGACACGCCCCGCCCGGCCGTGCTGTACGGCTACGGCGGCTTCAACGTCTCGGTCAGCCCCGCCTACAGCGCGCAGGCCCTCGCCTGGGTGGCCGCCGGCGGGGTGTGGGCGGTGGCGAACCTGCGGGGTGGCTCCGAGCACGGCGAGGAGTGGCACCGGGCGGGGATGCGCGAGCGCAAGCAGAACGTGTTCGACGACTTCGCCGCCGCTGCCGAGCAGCTGGTGGCCGAGGGCTGGACGACGCACGGGCAACTGGGCGTCATGGGCGGCTCCAACGGCGGGCTGCTGGTGGGCGCGACGCTGACCCAGCGCCCCGACCTCGCCGCCGCGGTGGTCTGCAGTGCGCCGCTGCTGGACATGGTCCGCTACGAGCTGTTCGGCCTGGGCCGCACCTGGAACGACGAGTACGGCAGCGCCGAGGACCCGACCGAGCTGGGCTGGCTGCTGGGCTACTCGCCGTACCACGCGGTCCGGGAGGGGACGGCGTACCCGGCGGTGCTGTTCACCACCTTCGAGTCCGACACCCGCGTGCACCCGCTGCACGGCCGCAAGCTGACTGCCGCCCTCCAGCACGCCACGACGTCGGAGGCGCCCATCGTGCTGCGCCGGGAGACGTCCGTGGGGCACGGGGCGCGGGCGGTCAGTCGCACGGTCGGGCTCGCCGCCGACCAGCTCGCCTTCCTGGCCGAGCACACGGGCCTCGCCGTTCGGTAGGGATTCTTCGGCGAGAAGCCCTTCGGCGGGACGCCTTTCGGTCGAACGCGACCTCGAATCCATGACAGGGGACCGTTCACCTGGAAGGATTTCCGGTGATGAGTCGATCACTAACAGTGCTTGCCGCGGACGACGGGTCCCCGGGCGTGCCCGACTGCGCGGAGTACTGGCTCTGCCAGCAGCTCTACGACTGGTTCGGCCTGGACTGGCTGGCGGAGAACGCCCAGGTGCTCGTCGCCACGCCCGCACGCATCGTGCTGGTCGTCGTCCTGGCCGTCGTGGTCCGGGCGCTGGCCCACCGGGGCATCCGCCGGCTGACCGACCGCACCTCCACCGGAGCGGTGCCCACGATCCTGCGGCCGCTGCGCAACCGGGTGGCGCAGAGCGACGCCGGCGACCAGATCACCGAACGCCGCACCCAGCGGGCGGAGGCCATCGGCTCGGTCCTGCGCAGCTTCGCCTCCATCGTGGTGCTGGGCATCGCCGTGGTCCTGGTACTCGGCGAGCTGGGCATCAACCTCGCGCCGATCGTGGCCAGTGCCGGCGTGGTCGGCGTGGCCCTCGGCTTCGGCGCGCAGAACCTCATCAAGGACTTCGTCGCCGGGATCGGCATCATCCTCGAGGACCAGTACGGGGTCGGTGACGTCGTGGACCTCGGTGAGGCCAGCGGCACGGTGGAGGCGGTCGGCCTGCGGATCACCCGACTGCGGGACGTCAACGGGGTCGTCTGGTACGTCCGGAACGGCGAGGTGCTGCGGGTGGGGAACAAGAGCCAGGGATTCGCCCAGGTCGTCATCGACATGCCGGTGGCCCACGACACCGACCTGGAGAAGGCCCGCGCGATCATGCAGGAGGTCGCGGACGCGATGTACCGCGAGGAGGACTGGGCCGCCGTCCTGCTGGCCGAGCCGGAGTCCCTCGGCGTGGAGCAGATCACCGCGGAGGGCGTCTTCCTGCGGCTGGTGGTCCGCGCCACGAACGCCGATCAGTGGCGGGTCGGCCGCGAGCTCCGGATGCGGCTCAAGGAGCGCTTCGTCGCCGAGGGCATCCGCACGCCGCTGCCGCTGCTGGCCGGGACCACCGGCGTCTCGGCGGGGATCCGCTGACCGCGTCCGCGCCGGAGGGGACGCCGGCCCCCGGCGACCCGCTGCGGCAGGCGACCTTCCGCGAGGTCTTCGCGGTCCGTGAGTTCCGGCCGCTGTTCGGGACGTTCCTGCTGTCCACCGCCGGCGACGAGCTGGCCCGGGTGGCCCTCACGGTGCTGGTCTACCAGCGCACCTCCTCACCCCTGCTGTCGGCGCTGACCTTCGCGATCGGTTACCTGCCGTGGCTGCTGGGCGGCCCCCTGCTGGCGGCCCTCGCCGACCGCCTCCCCCGCCATCGGGTGCTCATCGCCACCGACGCCGGGCGTGCGGTGCTCCTGGCCGGCATGGCGATCCCCGGGATTCCGCTGCCGGTGATGCTGGCGCTGCTGTTCCTGGTCTCGCTGGGCTCGCCGCCGTTCGAGTCCGCCCGCTCCGCGCTCATGGCCGACGTGCTGGACGGCGACCGCTACGCCGTCGCCAGCTCCCTGACCAACATCACCCTGCAACTGGCGCAGGTGGTGGGCTTCGTCCTGGCCGGAGCGCTCGTCGCCGCCCTGAACCCCTCGGCCGCCCTGCTCATCGACGCCGCGACGTTCGCGGTGTCGGCGCTGTGGCTGTGGAAGGGCCTCCAGCCTCGCCCGGCTCCGGCGAGCGAGTCCGGCGAGGAACGCCGGACCCTGTTGCAGGACACCGCCGACGGGTTGCGGCTCATCCGCCGGTCGACGCGGCTGCTGGCCATCGTGGGTCTCCTCTGGACCGCCACGCTCTTCACCTACGCGGCCGAAGGCGTGGCCGCACCGTGGGTGGACGAGCTGGGTAAGGGTGCGACGGCGCTCGGGGTGCTGCTGGCGGCCAACCCGCTCGGGGTGACGCTCGGCGGGCTGGTGATCGCCCGGTTGGTTCCCCCGGCCCGGCGGGAGCCGCTCGTGGTCCCCCTCGTCGTGCTCTCGCTGGTGCCGGTCCTCCTCGCGGGGGCGGTCGGGCTCGTCCTCGGCCCGGGCAGCCTGCCGTTCGGGCTCGTCGTGGGCTTGCTGTTCCTGTCCGGGATCGGCGCGGCCTGGCTCATCCCGCTGAACGTCTCGTTCGTGCAGGCGGTGCCGAGCGCCTTCCGTGGCCGCGCGTTCGGGGTGGCAGTGACCGGCCTCTACGGCGTCCAGGGCCTCGGGGCCCTCGGCGCCGGGCTCGCCGCCGAGGGCGTCTCGCCCAGCGGCGCCGTCGCCCTGTCCGGTGCCCTGGGGCTGGTCGCGGTCGTCCCGATGCTGGTCGCCTTCCACCGGACCCGGGGTTCCGTGGCGGCAGCCGCGCCCGGTGAGGGACCATCGGAGTCATGAGCGAGTCGAGTCGATCCCTGCCCTCGGCGCGCACCTTCTACGACGAGGTCGGCGGCGCCCCGACCTTCACCCGGCTGATCGCGCACTTCTACGCCGCGGTCCGCACCGATCCGGTGATCGGCCCGCTGTACCCGCAGGACGACTGGCAGGGCGCGGAGGTCCGGCTGCGGTCCTTCCTCGAGCAGTACTGGGGCGGGCCCACCACCTATTCCCAGCAGCGCGGCCACCCGCGGCTGCGGATGCGGCACGCGCCGTTCGCGATCGGCCCGGTCGAGCGCGACGCCTGGCTGACCCACATGCGGGCGGCGGTGGACTCCCTCGGCCTCACCGCCGAGCAAGACGCGACGCTCTGGGGTTACCTGGAGATGGCTGCTCGCAGCATGCAGAACCGCTTTCCGGACGACGCCGGCGGCGACCTCTCCCCCGCCTGAGAAAACACCCCCTGCCCCCCACCGCTCGCAGGCTCGCGGCGGGACCCTGCAGGGGGCCCGCGCATGACCACACGACACGCTGAGGAGCCCGGTGCACGCGCGCCCGAACGCCGTCCTGCCAGAGTCCGCCGACTGGTGGCGGGACGCGGTCTTCTACCAGATCTACGTCCGCAGCTTCGCCGACGGGAACGGTGACGGCGTCGGCGACCTCGCCGGCATCCGTAGCCGGCTGCCGTACCTCGCCGACCTCGGCGTCGACGCCCTCTGGATGACGCCGTTCTACCCGTCGCCCATGGCCGACCACGGCTACGACGTCGCCGACCCGCGGGACGTCGAGCCGGTGTTCGGCGACCTCGACGAGTTCGACGCCCTGCTGGCCGACGCCCACGGGCTGGGCTTGCGAGTGACCATCGACCTGGTCCCCAACCACAGCTCGCACGACCACGAGTGGTTCCGGGCGGCACTGGCGGCGGCGCCGGGATCGCCGGAGCGCGCCCGCTACCTGTTCCGGGCGGGCCGGGGCCCCGACGGCAGCGAGCCGCCGAACAACTGGCCCTCGGTCTTCGGCGGCCCGGCGTGGACCCGGGTGCCCGACGGCCAGTGGTACCTGCACATCTTCGCTCCGGAGCAACCCGACCTGAACTTCGCCGACCCGGAGGTGGTCGCCGACCTCGAGAAGACGATGCGGTTCTGGCTGGACCGCGGCGTCGACGGCTTCCGCATCGACGTCGCCCACGGCATGGCGAAGCCGGACGGCCTGCCGGACATGGTGCCGATGGAGGACACCGGGCTGCTCGACGACCACGGCCCCGGTGACCTGCGCTTCGACCAGGACGGCGTGCACGTCGTGCACCGCCGCATCCGCGCGGTGCTCGACCAGTACCCGGGGACCATGGCGGTCGGCGAGGTCTGGGTCTCCGACGACGACCGGCTCGCCCAGTACCTCCGCGAGGACGAGCTCCAGCTCGCGTTCAACTTCAAGCTGCTCACCGCGGACTGGACCGCCGACGCGCTGCGCCAGGCGGTCAGCCACTCCCTGGCCACGGTGGCCGGGACGCCGGCACCGGCGTGCTGGGTGCTCTCCAACCACGACCGGCCCCGGCACGTGACCCGGTACGGCGGTGGTGAGCTCGGCCTGCGGCGCGCCCGGGCGGCCGCCCTGCTGCAGCTGGCCCTGCCCGGAGCCGCCTACCTCTACAACGGGGACGAGCTCGGGATGCCCGACGTCGACCTGCCCGACGAGGCGCTGCAGGACCCGATGTGGGAGCGGTCGGGCCACGCCGAACGGGGCCGCGACGCCTGCCGCATCCCGCTGCCGTGGTCGGGCACCGAACCCGCGTACGGGTTCTCGTCGCGACCCGACACCTGGCTGCCGATGCCGGAGGGCTGGGGCGGGCTCACCGCGGAGGCCCAGGCGGCGGATCCCTCGTCGATACAGTCGCTGTACCGGAGTGCCCTGGCGTTGCGGCGGTCGTCCGCGGCCTTCGGGGGCGAGGAGCTGGAGTGGCTGCCGGCGCCCGAGGGCTGCCTCGCGTTCCGCCGTCCCAGCGGGCTGGTGTGCCTGGTCAACCTCTCCGGAACCGCGGTGCCACTGCCGGAGGGCCGGGTGCTGCTGGCCAGCTCCGCCGTCGGCGGCGGGACCCTCCCGGACGACACGGCGGTGTGGCTGCAGGCCTGAAACGGTCGATCACGGGATCACGCCGAATCCGATCCCGGGGGCTCCGGTAGTTTCCGGGCGACGACGACGCCCGGACGCTGACGCGGGCCTGCCACCAGGAGATCTGCCGTGAAGACCAAGGACCTCGCCTACATCGCACTCTTCGCCGCGATCGTGGCGGTGCTGGGGCTGCTGCCGCCCGTGCCCGTGCCAGGGATCCCGGTGCCGATCACCGCGCAGACCCTGGGCGTGATGCTGGCCGGCTCGGTGCTCGGTGCGCGCCGGGGCGGATTGGCGCTGCTGGCGTTCCTCGCGGTGGTCGCGGTCGGGCTGCCGGTTCTCTCCGGCGGCCGTGGAGGGCTCGGCGTCTTCGTCGGGCCGTCCGCCGGATACCTGTACAGCTGGCCGATCGCGGCCTTCGTCATCGGCCTGCTCACCCAGCTGTTCTGGCGGCGGTACAACCTCGCCTGGGCCCTGGTGGCCAATCTGATCGGCGGCCTGCTGGTCATCTACGCGATCGGCATCCCGTTCACCAGCCTCTACGCGGACATCCCACTCTGGACGTCGTTCACCGGAGCGTTCGCCTTCATCCCGGGTGACGTGGTCAAGGCGGTGGCGGCGTCCCTGGTCGCCGTGGCCGTCCACAAGGCCTATCCGGTCATCGATCTGCCTACCCGGCGCGCGACGGCCGGCTGACGACCCTGAGGTTCTCGGTGCGGTGGGGACGGCGTGCTGAGGCCGCGACCGCGGCCTCGGCGGCCACCCTCCCGCGGACGGCGATCGAACTGCGCGACGTCGCCCACTTCTATGGCGACCGCCCCGTTCTCACGGATGTCTCGCTGACCCTGACCGAGCGCCGGATCGGCGTCATCGGTGGGAACGGGTCGGGCAAGAGCACGTTCGCCCGTCTGCTCAACGGGCTGGTGGTGCCCTCCACGGGCACCGTGCTGGTCGACGGCCTGAACACCCGCACGCAGGGCCGGGAGGTGCGCCGCAGGGTCGGCTTCGTCTTCCAGGACCCGGACGCGCAGATCGTGCACCCGACGGTCGAGGAGGACCTGGCGTTCGGGCCGCACAACCAGGGCCTGCCTGCCGAGGAGACCGCGCGGCGGGTCGACGAGATGCTCGTTCGCTACGGCCTGGCGGGGCACCGGGACCACCCCGCGCACCTGCTCAGCGGCGGGCAGAAGCAGTTGCTGGCGATCGCCGGCGTCCTGGTCATGCAGCCCCAGCGGATCGTGTTCGACGAGCCGACGACGCTGCTGGACCTGGCCAACACCCGGCGGGTGTCCCGGGTCATCGACGCGCTGGAACAGGACGCCGTCGTGGTCACCCACCACCTCGACCTGCTGGACGGGTTCGACCGCGTCCTGGTGTTCGAGGACGGCCGCGTGGTCGCGGACGGCCCGCCGGCCGAGACGGTGCCCTGGTACGCGGCGAGGATGAGCTGATGCAGTCGCTGTACGTGCCGGGGACCACCCACGTGCACCGGGCGCCCGCGGGGGTGAAGCTCGCCGTGCTGGCGTTGCTCGGGCTGGCGCTGTTCGCGACCGCGCGCCTCGTGGTGGTGGCCGCCGCGTTCGTGCTCGTGCTCGCTGCCGGGCTCCTCTGGGCGCGGCTGCCGCGCCGGGCACTGCTCTCGCAGGTGCGACCGGTGTGGATCTGGCTGGTCGCACTGTTCGGCTTCCACCTGCTGGTGACCGGCCCGCTCGTCGGCGCGGTCGCCGTGCTCCGACTGTTGACCTTGGTGATCGCCGCCGCCGTGGTGACCGCGACGACGCGGGTGACGGCGCTGGTGGCGGTCATCGAGTGGCTGACGTCGCCGCTGCGGGTGTTCGGGGTGCGCCCCGGGCGGATCGGGCTGGTCATCGCGATGACACTGCGGTTCATCCCGCTGGTCGCGGACCGGGCGGCCCGCATCAGGGAGGCCCAGGCGGCACGGGGCGCCGACCGGGTGCGGCCGGCCATGGTCGTGCCGCTGCTCGTGCAGGTGCTGCGGATGGCGACCACGGTCGGCGAGGCGCTCGACGCCCGGGGAGCGGGCGACGTCACCGCCCGCCGACCCGGTCGGCGCGCGGCGGTCGACAGCGTGCGGACGACGTGACCGGGGGCGTCCTCACGGAGATCTGGCTGACCGGGACCGCGGCCGCGCCGATGCGCCGCGTGCCCACCGGGCAGTTGGTGGCCGGCGCGGGACTGGACGGCGACCGTTACGCGCTCGGCGGGGGCACCTGGGCCCAGTACCCGGACCTGGAGAAGCAGCTGACGCTGATCGACCGGGACGACGTGGCCGCCGTCGCCGCGGACGTGGGGGTGGATCTGCTGCCCGGCGACACCCGGCGCAACCTCGTGACCGTGGGTGTGGACCTGCCCGCGCTGGTGGGACGGTGGTTCGCCGTCGGGGATGCGCTGCTGTTCGGGATGAAGCGCTGTCCGCCGTGCACTCACCTCGAACGGCTGATCGGCGCGCGGCTGGTGAAAGCGATGCTGCATCGCGGCGGGATCAACGCAGCCGTGTTCGCCGGCGCGGAGATCGCCGAGGGGGCCGTCATCCGGCCGCTCTCCGACGGCGAGGCGGCCCGGCGCGGGGCGCCGGTCGGAGCCGACGCCCCCGTTCCCCGGCGGGTCTGACCGCACCGCGGCTCCGAACGAACGCTCAACCGCAGCGCTGCACCACCATCGCGACGCCCTGGCCTCCGCCGACGGCGATCGCGGCGAGGCCGTAGCCGCCGGGACGGCCGGCCAGTTGCGCGAAGAGCCGGACAGCGAGGACCGCGCCGGAGGCACCCCACGGATGACCGAGCGCCAGGGCTCCGCCCTCGGGACACACGCGTGCGGGGTCGAGGCCGAGCGCGGCGCAGCAGGCCAGCACCTGCCCGGCGAAGGCCTCGTTGAACTCGATCACGTCGATGTCGTCGAGCGTCAGGCCGGCTCGGTCCAGAGCGAGCCGAGTGGCCGGGACGATGCCCAGGCCGGGTCGATCGGGGGCGACACCGGCGGTCGCGGTGGCGAGCACCCGCAGGCCGGGCACTCCCAGGCGGCGATGCGTGGCGGCGTCGACAGCGGTGACCACGGCGGCGCCGTCGTTCACACCGCAGGAGTTGCCGGCGGTGACGGTGCCGTCGGGCAGGAAGGCCGGGCGCAGGCGGGCGAGCCGCTCCGCCGACAGGCCCGAGCGGGGCCGGTCGTCGGTGCTGACGGCGCCGAGAGGCACGATCTCTGCGTCGAACCCGCCGGCCTGCTGGGTGGCGACGGCGCGGGCGTGCGAGCGCGCGGCGTACTCGTCCTGGGCGCGGCGGTGGACGCCGTGCTCGCGGGCGAGCAGGTCGGCGGCCGGTCCCATGTCCGGATCGGCCCAGCCGGCCGGCGCGAACGGGGCGCGCTGGAAGCGGGTCGGCGGACCGCCGTCGACCGGCGGCCAGGAGCGCCACGGCGCGGTGGAGGCGGACTCCACTCCCCCGGCCAGCACGACTCCCGGCTCCGCTCGCAGCATCGAGATGGCGAGCACGACGGCGGCCAGACCGCTGCCGCACTGCCGGTCGACCGTGAGGCCTGGGACGCCGACCGGGAGCCCGGCCTGCAGCGCCGCGACCCGCGCGACGTCGCCGCCGGGTCCCATGCAGTTCCCGAGCACGACGTCGCGGAGGTTGGCCCGCGCAGCGGGCTGGAGTTCATCGGCGAGAGCCCTGATGACCGGTGCGGCGAGGTCGGCGGCGGTGAGCGCCGCCAGGGAGCGGCCCGCCGTCCCGATGGGTGTCCGCCGGGCCGCTATCAGTACGGGCATGTCGTCGAAGCGGCTCACGACTTGCTCCGGCTCGACGAGGTGACAGCTGTCAGCTGCCCGTTCGCCGCCATGGCCGACAGGGCGATGCGGTCGACTTTGCCGCTCGGGGTCACGGGAAACGATGGCACGGCGAACCACAGCCGGGGCTGCTGCGCCGACGCCAGTTCGGCCCGCGCCACCGACCGGATCCGCGCCGCAGCCGCCGGTTCGGTCACGACTGCGCCGACCACCTGGCCGAGACGGCGATGCGGTACGCCGACGATGACGACATCGCTCCCGGTGGCGCGCCGCAGCGCCTGCTCCACGTCCGCCACCAGCACGGTGACCCCGCCGGTCAGGACCATCGCGGTTCCGCGGCCGGCGACGGTGAGGAGCCCCTGCTCGAGACTGCCGCGGTCGCCCACGGTGGCGAACCCGGCGTCGTCCACGGCGAACGGGCCGTCAGCGCCATGGTCGTATTCCAGGGAACGGTCGTATCCCAGGGAGAGATAGGGCGAGCGCACCCAGATGGTGTCGGTGCGGATCTCGATCTCGACGCCGGGGAAAGGCTGCAGGTCCTCCTCGTGGGTTCCCCAGGCGACGAAGGACAGCTCCGCTGCCCCGTAGTAGTGGCTGGTGCGAGCACCGCTCGCGCGGGCGCGCGCGGCCGTGTCGCGCGAGAGCCGATCGCCGGCGACGACGACGTGGACACCCCGCAGGTCGGCGCCGCCGCCAAGGGCGGTCAGCAGAGTCGCCGGGGTGAGGTGTGCATGTGTGGCCTCCTCCGGTGTATCCACCAGGATCGCGCCGACCATGCGGGCGTGGACGGCGGCGAAGAGGTTCATCGTCGCCGCCAGCGGCCCGGGCACCCATACCCGTGAGCACCCGTCGATCTCGGTCAGGCGCGAGACGTGAGCGAAGGAGTCGACCCAGGACGCGGTGGTGCGGACGACCGACCGTGGTCGGCTCGTCGTCCCGGACGTCGGCAGTGAGATGAGCTCGCCGTGCTCGTGCGCGTTCAGGACCGCCGCCACGGGGTCCGGCGCCGACGCGATCTCCCGGACGGGGGGCATGTCCTGCCCTCCACTCCGTCCGGGGGTGGCCAGGGGACTCTCGTTCCGGGGTCCGGGCGGACGACGCGCTGGCCGGTGCGCTCGTGGCATGGCCGCGTCAGGCCGCCGCTTCGTCGGTGTAGCGGGCGAGGAACTCCTTCTCCTCCGGCGTGATGCGCCGCGGGCGCTCGAGGGCGAAGTCGAACGGGACGAGGACCGTGCTGCCGGTGACGGCGAGCCGGCCGTGGTCGAAGAGCTCGTAGTGGCACGTGAAGGACGCGGCCCGGATGCCGGACACCCAGATCTGGATCTCCAGGGGCTCGGCGTCGTAGAGGACCGAACGCTTGTAGGCGATCTCGTGCGAGTGGACGACGAGGCCGCGGCGCATGCCGGTCTGCTCGTCGTGCGTGGGGTGCTCGAAGAAGAGGTTGACGCGGGCCATCTCGAAGTAGTCGAGGAAGGCCACGTTGTTGATGTGCTGGTAGGCGTCCATGTCCGACCAGCGCATGGGGACGTGCACCGTGTGTCTCACGGGCGACACCCTGCCGCACGGCTGCCGGGGGGCGCGCACGCCCCCCGGCAACCCGACGGGTCAGTCGCGGGTGAGCTTCCGGTACGTGGCGCGGTGCGGGCGGGTGGCCTCCTGGCCGAGCCGCTCGACCTTGTTCTTCTCGTAGTCGGCGAAGTTGCCCTCGAACCAGAACCACTTGGACTCGCCCTCGTAGGCGAGGATGTGCGTCGCCACCCGGTCCAGGAACCAGCGGTCGTGGCTGACGACGACGGCGCAGCCGGGGAACTCCAGCAGCGCGCTCTCCAGGCTGGTGAGCGTCTCGACGTCCAGGTCGTTGGTGGGCTCGTCGAGCAGCAGCAGGTTGCCACCCTGCTTGAGCGTCAAGGCGAGGTTGAGGCGGTTCCGCTCGCCACCGGACAGCACGCCAGCCGGCTTCTGCTGGTCGGGGCCCTTGAACCCGAACGCCGCGACGTAGGCGCGCGAGGGCATCTCGACGTTGCCGACCTTGATGTGGTCCAGACCGTCGGAGACGACGTCCCACAGCGTCTTCTTGGGGTCGATGCCGCTGCGGTTCTGCTCGACGTAGGAGAGCTTGACCGTCTCGCCGACCTTGATCTCGCCGTCGTCCGGCTTCTCCTCGCCGACCAGCATCTTGAACAGCGTGGTCTTGCCGGCACCGTTGGGGCCGACGACGCCGACGATGCCGTTGCGCGGCAGCGTGAAGGACAGGTCGTCGATCAGCACGCGGTCGCCGAAGCCCTTGGTGAGGTTCTTGGTCTCGACCACGACGCTGCCCAGTCGCGGCCCGGGCGGGATCTGGATCTCCTCGAAGTCGAGCTTGCGGAACTTGTCGGCCTCCGCGGCCATCTCCTCGTACCGGGCCAGCCGGGCCTTGCTCTTGGCCTGGCGGGCCTTCGCGCCCGAGCGCACCCACTCGAGCTCGTCCTTGAGCCGCTTGGCGCGCTTGGCGTCCTTGGCGCCCTCGACCTTGAGCCGGGCCGCCTTGGTCTCCAGGTAGGTGGAGTAGTTGCCCTCGTAGGGGTAGGCCCGGCCCCGGTCGAGCTCGAGGATCCACTGGGCGACGTTGTCGAGGAAGTACCGGTCGTGGGTGACGGCGACGACGGTGCCGGCGTACTTCTCCAGGTGCTGCTCCAGCCACGCCACGCTCTCGGCGTCGAGGTGGTTGGTGGGCTCGTCGAGGAGCAGCAGGTCCGGCGCCTCGAGCAGCAGCTTGCACAGCGCGACGCGGCGGCGCTCACCACCGGAGAGCACGGTGACGTCGGCGTCGCCGGGCGGGCAGCGCAGCGCGTCCATGGCCTGCTCGATGCGGGCGTCGAGCTCCCAGCCGTCGTGGTTCTCGATCGTCTCCATGAGCTCGCCCTGCTCGGCGAGGAGGGCGTCGAAGTCGGCGTCGGGCTCCCCCATCGCCGCGCTGACCTCCTCGAAGCGGCGCAGCGCGTCCCGGAGGGGCTTGACCGCCTCCTCGACGTTGCCCCGCACGTCGAGCGCCTCGTTCAGCGGCGGCTCCTGGAGCAGGATGCCGACCGTCGCCTCGGGCGCCAGGGCCGCGTCTCCGTTGGAGGGCTGCTGCATGCCGGCCATGATCTGCAGCACGGTCGACTTGCCGGCGCCGTTGGGACCGACCACGCCGATCTTGGCGCCGGGCAGGAACGACAGGGTGACGTCGTCCAGGATCACCTTGTCGCCGTGTGCCTTGCGCGCACGGACCATCGTGTAGATGTACTGAGCCACTGGGCTTCGGAGCCTTCCGTCGTCTCGCGAGCGGGGGCAGGGCCGCCGGTCGGCGGCCCCACCCCGTGCGTTCTCGTGTCCGATCCTCCCAGCCCGGGGCAACTAGTACTACAGCCGCACCTGTCTTGTCGGCTGCGGTGTGTCTACTGGGTTGAGGGCTTCGAGGTCACGACTGTCTCGGGATGGTCGAAGATGTGACCGTGGCCGAGGTCGAGGACTGGGCCGTGGGTCTGGAGAAGGTGCTCGAGCGGATCGGT